>NZ_CP045410.1:2660000-4049107 GCF_009363735.1 Roseovarius sp. THAF8
CTAAATAAGTTGTCTTGCGGCGAAGATGTAACGGGGCTCAAGCCATGAGCCGAAGCCGAGGAGTGCGTATGCACTGGTAGCAGAGCGTAGTGTGACATAGTTCCACTCCTCTTCAGCACCTTTCGAGGTGCTTTGGAGGAACGGAGCTTTCGATGAAGCGGGCGCGTGAGCGATCCCGTGGAGAGATCACTAGTGAGAATGATGACATGAGTAGCGACAAAGAGTGTGAGAGACACTCTCGCCGAAAGTCCAAGGGTTCCTGCTTAAAGCTAATCTGAGCAGGGTAAGCCGACCCCTAAGGCGAGGCCGAAAGGCGTAGTCGATGGGAATCAGGTTAATATTCCTGAGCCAGATGGAAGTGACGGATTGCGAGGGTTGTTCATCCTTATCGGATTGGATGGGCAGCTTAGCAGTCCCTGGAAATAGCTCCATCATAAGATCGTACCCTAAACCAACACAGGTGGACTGGTAGAGAATACCAAGGCGCTTGAGAGAACGATGTTGAAGGAACTCGGCAAAATACCTCCGTAAGTTCGCGAGAAGGAGGCCCGGGTTTCAGGCAACTGAAGTCCGGGGGCACAAACCAGGGGGTGGCGACTGTTTACTAAAAACACAGGGCTCTGCGAAGTCGCAAGACGACGTATAGGGTCTGACGCCTGCCCGGTGCCTGAAGGTTAAAAGGAGATGTGAGAGCGTCGAATTGAAGCCCAGGTAAACGGCGGCCGTAACTATAACGGTCCTAAGGTAGCGAAATTCCTTGTCGGGTAAGTTCCGACCTGCACGAATGGCGTAACGACTTCCCCGCTGTCTCCAACATCGACTCAGCGAAATTGAATTGCCTGTCAAGATGCAGGCTTCCCGCGGTTAGACGGAAAGACCCCGTGCACCTTTACTACAGCTTCGCACTGGCATCAGGACTGCATTGTGCAGGATAGGTGGTAGGCTTTGAAACCATGACGCTAGTCGTGGTGGAGCCATCCTTGAGATACCACCCTATGCATTCTTGATGTCTAACCGCGGCCCGTTATCCGGGTCCGGGACCCTGCGTGGCGGGTAGTTTGACTGGGGCGGTCGCCTCCTAAAGCGTAACGGAGGCGCGCGAAGGTTGGCTCAGAGCGGTCGGAAATCGCTCGTTGAGTGCAATGGCATAAGCCAGCCTGACTGCGAGACTGACAAGTCGAGCAGAGTCGAAAGACGGCCATAGTGATCCGGTGGTCCCAAGTGGGAGGGCCATCGCTCAACGGATAAAAGGTACGCCGGGGATAACAGGCTGATACTGCCCAAGAGTCCATATCGACGGCAGTGTTTGGCACCTCGATGTCGGCTCATCTCATCCTGGGGCTGGAGCAGGTCCCAAGGGTACGGCTGTTCGCCGTTTAAAGAGGTACGTGAGCTGGGTTTAGAACGTCGTGAGACAGTTCGGTCCCTATCTGCCGTGGGTGTAGGATACTTGAGAGGAGTTGCCCCTAGTACGAGAGGACCGGGGTGAACGTTCCACTGGTGGACCAGTTGTCGTGCCAACGGCAGTGCTGGGTAGCTATGAACGGACAGGATAACCGCTGAAGGCATCTAAGCGGGAAGCCCCCCTCAAAACAAGGTATCCCTGAGGACCGTGGTAGACCACCACGTCGATAGGCCGGAGATGTAAGCGCAGCAATGCGTTCAGTTGACCGGTACTAATTGTCCGATAGGCTTGATTTGATCCAGTAGAAGCCAGATTGGCTTATGCGGATCCAGAAGCCGTACACTTGAACAAGTGTGCTGACTTGGAGTTCAAGGATCTTTCTCGGTTTGGTGGTCATAGCACGAGCAAAACACCCGGTCCCATCCCGAACCCGGCCGTTAAGTGCCGTAGCGCCAATGGTACTGCGTCTCAAGACGTGGGAGAGTAGGTCACCGCCAAACCTAGTAAGGTCCTTGAAATTGTATCTCTCTTTCGATCTTCCCCTACAAATTACCGACTGACCCGCACCCTGCGGCGGCTGTTCTGCGCATTGTCGGCGCGTCGCGGCCCTGCGGTGACGGACCACGGCCAGACCCCAATCGCGAACAATCGCGGCGGGGAACTTTCAATCCGGCCTTTTCGTTACCTGCCAGGACGAAAGGGACGCGATGGCCAAGGCGAAATCCGAAAAATCAGGCAAATCCAATAAGGTCGAGCCGCCCGACCCGCCTGAAAAGTCGATCGACGCGCGCTACGAGCGGCGATCCAAGGCGTTCGGGCGGCTGAGCGCCGCGATTGCCGAGGGCAAATACCTTGTTCCGCCGAAATTCCTGCAAGGCCAGGCGCGGCGGCTGCATGTGCGCACGACGATCCGTGAAGACCATGCCGCGCGCATCACCGAAAGCTCGAAGGGCGCGCGCGACAAGTTCGAGAAGCTGGCCGGCTGCCCGTACAAGTTCTTTCGCGGCACCGCACTGCTGTTCTACCGCGACATGGTGGGCGAGGACGGGCACATGCCCACGGTCATGGCGCTGGGAGATGTGCACCCGGCGAACTTCGGCGTCATGCCCGACAAGAACGGCGCGCCGATCTTCGGTGTGAACGACTTTGACGAGACCACCTATGCGCCCTTCAGCTGGGATATCAAGCGCGGCGCCGTGGGGTTCTGGATCGCGGCGCTGACCGAGGGCGAGCTGAAGCCGAAGCAGGCCCGCAAGATCATCCGCAAGTTCGTGCGCGGCTATGCGACGGCGATGCAGGACTACGCCAACAAATCGACCGAACGCAACGATGCCTACCGGACGGACAATTCCCCCAAGGTGATCCGCCGCCTGTTCGAGCAGGCGTGGGAAGAGCGCAGGGACTGGTTGTGGGACGATTACCTGACGCCCAATGGACGGGCGTTCAGGTCCAATGACGAGTTGCAGCCCCTGTCGACCGAGATCGACAAGTTTCAGAAAGCCATCAACGACCTGGCCAAGTCGAACGGCATCGACGCGCCCGACCGCGCCGGTGAGCTGAAGGTCAAGGATGTGTGCGTGCGCCACGGTCAGGGCACCGCCTCGCTCGGCCTGCCGCGCTATTACGTCCTGATCGAGGGACCGTCGCAGGATGCGACCGACGACCTGATCATCGAATTCAAGGCCGCCCGCCGCTCGGCCCTGGACGGCTTGGTGCCGCCCAATGCCTTCTATGCCGGCGAGCAGGCCGAGCGCATCAGGCACGGCCAGCGCGTGCAATTGGCGCATGGCGACATTTTCTATGGCGCGGTCGAGATCGACGGAAAGAGTTTCATGAGCCGCGAGCGGGCGCCGTTCCGGGATGACATCGACCTCGACGACCTGAGCTACAGGACGTGGAAGAAATACGCCAAGGTGTGCGGCGCTGCGCTGGCACAGGCCCATGCGCTGTCCGACGACCTGGGACGGATCGACTATGATGTCGAGCCGTCGATCATGGAAGCCATCGCGCCGCTGGACCTGTTCGTCGGGGATATCGTCCGGTTCACCGAGGAAGCCGTCGCCCGCCTGCAGCGCGATCACGCATTTTTCCGCGAGGATCACAAGCTGGGTGCCTTCGACAGCCTCGATGTCGTCTTCCGCTAGGCCCCTGCGAACTGTCTTGTAAAAAAAATGTAATAAATGCCGGCGCGGCCCCTTGCTAAGGTCCCGGTGCAGGAGTAGATAGCCCGCATTGGCGCGGGGTGGAGCAGCCCGGTAGCTCGTCAGGCTCATAACCTGAAGGTCGTAGGTTCAAATCCTACCCCCGCAACCAATGATACCCCCGATACCTTCGCAAGACCTACCGCAGTGGCCATCCGCCGGGTGCGTGGGCGACAGATTGCGCGTCTATCAAGCTTTCCAACAAAAGCCGACGGTCGTGTGTCGCCGCGTCAGAGCGTTGACCCGTGTAATGTCACCGAAGAGGGCGCCGGACCCGTTCAGAGCGGTACGCCCTGAGACATCGTCCGCGTCGCAGCCAGCAGCATGGGGGCAAACTGGCTGACCATCTGCTTGGCGTCATAGCGAAAGAGGGAGGCCCCGAGGCTGACGGCGGCAACCCCTTCGTTGCCGGGCAGGCGCAGCGCCACCGCGAGCGTGATGTCGCCGGTGTAGATCTGTTCCTCGACAAGGGCAAAGCCGCGGCTGCGGGTCCTGTTGATCGCCTCCCAGATGCCCTTGCGGTCGTACACGGTGTGACGGGTAAAGGCGCGCAGGTCGGACCGATCCAGCAGCGCGTCAATCTCTGCGTCCTCCATCGTGGACAGGATCGCCAGACCGCCTGCCGAACAATAGGCCGGCAGGCGCGACCCCACGATCACGTCCGTATCCAGGACGTTGGGAGACAGGTAGCGCGACAGGTAGATCACCTCGGTCCCGTCGAGCACGGTAAGCGACACGGCCTCCTCTGTCGCCTTGTTCAGGTGAGACAGATAGGGGTGCGACCGCAGGACGATCGGACTGGACCGGGTATACTGGTAGGCAAGGCTCAGGGTCTTCGGGGTCAGTTCGAACGACTTGGTGCGCTTGTCCTTGTGCAGGTACCCCAGCCGCCACAACGTATGGGAATAGCGTTGCGCGGCCGACCGATCGAGGCCGGAGTTTTCCGCAAGCTGGGTCAGCGTCTGCCGCGGTGTCGCCTCGTCAAACGCGGCCAGCACGCGAAAGGCTTTTTCCACGGCACTGACCATCAATGGGTCGTTCAGGTCATCAGACTCCGCCATTTCGGTTTTCCCGCCTCCGCACGCATTGACACCGCAGAAACGCGGCGCTTATATTGTAATGAAAGGTTATCGCATCGCGATATTATGGTCAACCAGTAACACGACCGATCAGGTTGGAAATCGAGCATGACGGACACAACACATACTTCATGGGCAGGATCGGGTTTTCTGCATCTGCTGGGGCAGAAGGCTTCGGAGAACCCGGAGCGGATCTACGCGTCGGAACTTGTCAACGGCGTGTGGCAGGATCACACGATCGGTTCGGTGCAGGCGCGCGCGCTGACCATTGCCGCGGGGCTTTCCGCCCGCGGCGTCGGGCGCGGCGACCGTGTTGGCCTGATGCTGGGGACGCATGTCGATACCAGCGCCGCGGCCTTTGCCCTGGGCCTGCTGGGGGCGGTCTGGGTGCCGGTCGGCCTGCGCCAGGTGGCCAGCGGCGTGACCTATACCGTGACCGAAGCCGACGTGACCCTGCTGATCGTGGAAGAAGAGGCCGAAGAGGTCGCCCGCACGGCGGGCTGCGACGTGCTGGTGCGCCCGCAGGACGCCGGATTGTGCGCCGCACTGGGAGAGGCCCCGGCGATCACGCCGGTCCTGCCCGAGGCGGAGGATCTGTGCATGATCCTGTTCACCTCCGGCACCACGGGGCGGCCCAAGGCGGTGCCCCTCACCCATGCGATGCTGCGGTATTCTGCTGAAAGTGCTGCGATTTCCTCGCAAGCCGAACCGGGTGCCATCTATTATACATGGGAACCCTTCCACCATATCGGGGGCGCGCAGGTCGTCGTTCTGCCGCTGATCCGGGATGTGCAGCTGGCGCTGACGGCGAAGTTCACAGCGTCCGGATTCTGGGATCAGGTGCGGGCCTGTGGCGCGACGCGGATCCACCATCTGGGCGGCGTTCTGCAGATGCTGCTGAAACAGCCCGCCCGCCCGGACGACAAGGAACACCAGGTCGCCATCGCCTGGGGCGGCGGCTGTGATACCGAGACGTGGAAAGCCTCCGAGGCGCGGTTCGGCCTGCGGATCACCGAAGGCTACGGCATGACCGAGGCCTCGAGCCTGTCGACGGTCAATGTCGAGGGGCTGCCCGGCTATGTCGGTCGCGCGCTGCCGTGGTTCGAGGTGTCGATCCGCGACCGGGACGGGCGGGTCCTTGCCACCGGAGAAAGGGGTGAGATCGTTGTAACGCCCCGCCCCGACTGCGAAACTGCGCTGTTCAAGGGCTATATGAATTCGGTCGAAGCCACCCGTGAGGCGCTGCGGGACGGTCGGCTGCACACCGGCGACATGGGGTCGCTGGATGCCGAGGGACGACTGAAGTTTCACGGCCGCATGAAGGACACCATCCGGGTTCGGGGCGAGAACGTCTCGGCCTGGGAGGTCGAACACGTGGTGGAACAGCACGATGCCGTGGCCGCCTGTGCCGCGATCCCGGTGGAGGCCGAGATCGGCGAGGCGGACATCAAGATCTACGTGCAATCGGCCCCCGGTCAGACCCTGACCGGCGCGGCGCTGTTCGACTGGCTGGCGGGCAAGCTCGCGCCGCATCAGCTTCCGCAATTCATCACCTTCGTGCAGGAGTTCGAACGAACCCCGAGCCAGAGGATCATGAAACACAAGCTGGACGCGACCCGCGCCGGTGACTGGACGAGACACTGAAGCAGAGAGAGAAACACCATGTCTGACGCTACCGATCCGATCCTTGTGACCCGCGAAGGGTCGATCCAGATCATCACCCTGAACAAACCCAAGCGGCTGAATGCCTGGGACACCCCCATGCGGAACGATCTGTGCAAGGCGATCATCGCCGCGGACACCGATCCCGAGGTCGAAGCCGTTATCCTGACCGGCGCGGGCGACCGGGCCTTCTGCGCCGGGCAGGACCTGAACGAGGGCAAGAGCTTTGACGCGGCGCGGGCCGAGCTGTGGATCGAGGAATGGCGCACCCTGTACAACCTGATCCGCCGGTTCGAAAAGCCCTTCATCGGCGCGCTGAACGGGATCGCGGCCGGGTCCGCGTTCCAGGTGGCGCTGTTGTGCGACATGCGCGTGGGGCACGCCAATTCGCCGATGGGTCAGCCGGAGATCAAACAGGGCATCGCCTCGGTCACCGGGTTCTGGATCATCCGGGAAATGCTGGGCCTTGCGCGCGCGATCGACCTTGTGCAGACCGGGCGCATCGTGTCGGCGGACGAATGCCATAGCCTGGGTCTGATCAACGAGATCGTCGAGCAGGACCAGGTCCTGCCGCGCGCCATCGCCCTGGCGCAGGAGCTGGCGGCGCTGCCGAAACAAGCCTATTCGCTCAACAAGCAGCGGATCGTGGCGGCCACCCAGCACAGCTTTGACGAAACCTTCGAGCTGGCGCGCACCTTGCACAAGAAGGCCTTTGCAGAAGGTCACACGCAGGCGGAAATGAGCAAGTTTCTGGATCGCAAGAAAGCCTCCTGAGGCGTTCAGCGGTGAAAAGACAAAAGGCCGGCGAACCGCCGGCCTTTTGCGTATCGGAAAGGGGCGTGCCCGGGCCACGAGGCCCGGACGACACCTCGGATCAGAACTGGATCCCTTCGGGGATCGCCGAGACATCCATGCCTGCCGCTTCGAACCCGTCGATGATCAGCGGCGCAACCGTGCCTTCCGCCCGGTTCTTGTCGGCCCAGGCCTGGACGAAATCGCTGAAGCGACCGTCGTCATCCATCCGGATTCCGGCGGAAGACGGGCTGCCGTTTTCCGGGGTGGGCACGGTGTAGCTGGCAAAGGCATCGGGGGCGGTGGCGAAGGTCTGCAGGCAGATCGGCAGCTCCTGCATCAGGTAATCCGCGCGACCGGCCTGGACGGCCATGATGGTTTCGCCCATTTCCTTCAGCGACATGATGTTCGCCTCGGGGACATCGCTTTGCAGAAAGGCGATCTGCGCGGTGCCGGTCACCATGGCAAAGGTGGTTTCACCGGAATTGTATTCTTCCCATGTCGGCATCGCTTCCTTGCCGGTGCCCGCGATCACGCAGTTTGTCATCTGATAGAGCGGGCCGGCCATATCCAGCGCCTTCTTGCGCTCCTCGGTGGCGGTCATGCCGGGGAACAGGTCGATGCGGCCGGCCTGAAGGTCCAGCACGACGCTCTGCCAGGTCGTTTCGCGCCAGACGACCTCCAGGTCCTGCCCCATCTCCTCGCTCAGATCGGCAACGATCTGGCGGCAGACATTGGGTCCGTAGCCGGCGTATTCCAGATCGCCCCCGACATGGAACGAGGTGGGCGGGTAGTTCTGGATGCCGCCGCAGACAACCTGCCCGGACGATTTGATGTTTTCCCAGATGGACTCTGCGGCGGCCGGAACGGCGGCGGTGCAGAAGGCAATGACGGCGGTCGTCATTTTAAGATGTGTCACGTTCGACTCCTTAGGTTGGTTGGCCGTTATGCGTCGGCCCGGAGTCAATTGACGCCCCGTTAGATGGCCCCCGCAACATAAACCAGAGGTTCCGCAGGGGCGGAAGGGCAGGAATATCGACTCTGGTGAAAAAAAGACACAATGTTATTGCGATGCGATTAGCATCTTGAAAATTAACTGCTATAAGAGTGCATCGAATGAGAGTCCCTTACCGAACGTCCGGCAGGGTCCGAGGGGGGCGAAGCCGTCCCGTGGGCCGTTTTCCGAAGGGTTCCGGGGGCCGGAGAAAAGGAGATCTGGATGTATAACTTCGATTGGTCTGTGGTCTGGGACCTGTCGCTCTGGATGAACGCTTTGGGCGTGACGCTGTCCTATGCCGTCGTCACCTCGGTCGCCGGATTGCTGATCGGGGTCATCTTCGGCCTCATCCTCGTGGCCCGGGTGCCTGTCCTCTGGTGGATCGGCTCGGGCTACGTGCTGTTGTTCCGGTCGACGCCGCTGCTGGTGCAGATCGTCTGGTTCTTCTACGCCCTGCCGATGGTCACGGGCTATGCGTTGCCGGACTGGTTCGCGGCGGGCCTCGGCCTGACGCTTTACATGGGGGCCTTTTCGGCCGAGATCTTTCGCGCCGGTGTGATTTCGATCGAAAAGGGGCAGTGGGAGGCATCGACCGTTCTCGGCTTCTCCTACTGGACCAAGATGCGGCACATCATCCTGCCCCAGGCGACCCGCCGCATGGTGCCGCCCATCGTCAGCCAGTCCATCCTGCAATTGAAGAACACCTCGTTGCTGTCGGTCGTGGCTGTGCCCGACCTGATGTACGCGGCGTCGACGTTGACCATGAGCACCTATCGACCGCTGGAGGTCTATACCTTCGCGGCGCTGATGTACCTTGCGGTGCTGACGCCGGTCACGCTGATTGCCAGCCGTTTCGAGATCAAACACTGAAAGGCCAAGCTGTCATGATTACTGTAAAAGGGCTTGAAAAGAAATTCGGGCAGCTCCGCGTTCTGAGGGGTGTGGATTTCCAGATCGACCGGGGCGAGGTGGCCGTGGTCATCGGGCCGTCGGGATGTGGCAAATCCACCTTCCTGCGGTGTCTGAACCTGCTGGAGGATCCGACCGCCGGCCAGATCGAGATTGGCGAGCGCCGGCTGGAATTCGGGTCCGGGACCAAGGTCAGCGATGCTCAGCGCGCGACCTTCCGCTCCAAGACCGGCATGGTGTTCCAGAACTTCAATCTGTTTCCCCATATGACCGTGCGGGAAAACGTCATGTCCGGCCCGTACCTGAACGGGCGGCTGAACCGCACCGATGCGGCGGCCAGGGCAGACCGGCTGCTTGCGCGTGTCGGCCTGTCGGAGCGGGCCGAGCAGATGCCCGGGCAGATCTCGGGCGGGCAGGCACAGCGGGTGGCCATCGCGCGGGCGCTGGCGCTGGAACCCGAAGTGATGCTGTTCGATGAACCGACCTCGGCGCTGGACCCGGAACTGGTGGGCGAGGTCCTGGATGTGATGAAGGTGCTGGCCGAAGAGGGGACGACGATGGTGGTCGTCACCCATGAAATGTCCTTTGCCAGGGATGTGGCGACGAAGGTCGTCTTCATGGATGAAGGCCGGGTCGGAGAGATGGGACCGCCGGATCAGGTGCTTGACGCACCGTCATCGCCGCGGCTTCAGACCTTCCTGTCCAAGGTGGTTCACTGACGGACCGCACCGGGTGGTCGGCCCCCCGCGGGCGATGATCCGCGCCTGCGGGGGGCGCAACCAGCCTCCCCGAAGGCGGACCGGCAGGTCACGCGCAATGCGCGACGATGCGCGTATGCTCTTTCAGGACCACTTGTGAGGTCGACGGCGCAGGCGTATATTTCACCTGGCGCCGGGGTCGTGGAACATCCCCCGGTGCCACTCATCGAAGTCATCGCCCTGACGCCTCCTGCCAGGCAACCTTGATCTTCCTGAGGATCGACCCGTCCGGCATGTCGCCGGGCGGTTACTCAAACCGTGAGGTCATGATGGGAAAAGGCAATAACAGGCGCGGCAACCGCGAAGTGAAGAAGCCGAAACAGGAAAAACCGAAAGTCCTGGCAACGGCGCATTCCGGCGCGCCGGGCCCGGTCACGCTTGGGGAAAAGAAGAAGAAATAGCGGCGCATCCCGCGCCACGCGCCCCGGGCCCGACCCGGGGCCTCCTGTGGCCGGGAGCTCCCGGATCGGGTCCGGGAGGGTGCTGCGCCAAGGTGAAAAGACCAAAGCCGCCCCTCGGGGCGGCTTTTGCATGTGGTGGTTTGCACGTTGAGGTCGGCTTTGCGGGACGAAGCGGACGTTATTTTCTGACGCTGAGGGGACGCGCATCGACGGGCCGTGGTGCGGCGAACCGACGATGGTGATGGGCAATTAATGCCTGCCAAGCACATCCGATCTGAGAGCGTGGCACTTCACCTGCCAAATCGCCGTGCCGGGGGACGGCCCGGCGATGCGCGGCGGTGCAGCAAGCTGCACCTGGATTCCGCGCGGAGCGTCCGCGTTGGACGTTCGGCTTTTCGGGACACGCAAGACGTCTGATCTACAGCCCCGGCGCGGAGCCGGGCCGCAGGCCCCGCGCCATCGACGGGCCGCCCCCACGACCCGGCGATTGGGTGACGCTTGGTACATCACTCGATCCTGTTTCGGATCTGGCTGGGATAAAGCGCTGCCGAACCACCGTCGGATCGCCGCGCCGCGGCCCGCCGATGGCGCTCGGAACTATGGACACGCTTGCCCGCAAGGCATTTGAGGCGGTCGTTACGCCTCGACCCCAGGAGACGCCCATCTGCGCCACTTCATGCAAAAGAGCCACCCCCGGGGTACGGTGCCTGCCTGCCCCCGGGGTGCGGACCCGTCTTACATCTCGCACTCGTCGACATAGACGTTGGAGTGATCCTCCAGCGCGGTGCCGATGATCTTGTTGGTGTAGACGTCGCCTTCCTTGATCACCTCGCGGACATAGATGTCCTGGATCGGGTGGTTGTTGGAGGCGAACTCGAAATCGCCCCTGGTGGACTCGAAATCGGCTTCCTTCAACGCGGCCCGGAAGGCGTCGGCATCCGCGACGTCGGCCTTGGCCATGGCGGACAGGAGCAGGTTCGCCGTGTCATAGCCCTGGGACGCGTAAAGCGAGGGCAGGCGGCCGTATTCCTCCTGGAAGGCGGCGACGAATTCCACATTCGCCTCGTTGTCCAGATCCTTGTTCCACTGGCTGGTGTTCTTGATGCCCATCGCGGCGTCGCCCACGGCCTGAAGGATGCCCTGGTCGAAACTGAAGGCGGGGCCGACGACCGGCAGGTCCACGCCGCTGTCGGCATATTGCTTGAGGAACGAGATACCCATCCCGCCCGGCAGGAAGAAGAACACGCTGTCGGCGCCCGAGGCGCGGATCTGGGCGATCTCGGCGGCATAGTCGGTCTGGCCCAGCTGGGTGAAGACCTCGCCCGCCAACTCGCCCTCGTAGATGCGCTTGTAGCCGGTCAGGGCGTCCTGCCCCGCGGGGTAGTTGGGCGCGAGGATGAAGGTGTTCTTGAACCCGGCCGAGTTGGCATAACCGCCCGCGGCCTCGTGCAGGTTGTCGTTCTGCCAGGCCACGTTGAAATAGTTGGGGTTGCAGCCCTTGCCGGCCAGCGCCGAGGGGCCGGCGTTGGGCGACAGGTAGAACTTGCCCTGCGCGGTGGCGGCGGGCACCACGGCCATGGCGAGATTCGACCAGATGATGCCGGTCAGCACGTCGACCTTTTCGGACTGGATCATCTTGTCGGCCAGTTGCACGGCGATGTCGGGCTTGCGCTGGTCATCCTCGACCACGACCTCGATGTCGGAATTGCCCGACATTTTGACCGCCAGCAGAAAGCCGTCGCGCACGTCGATGCCAAGGCCCGCGCCGCCGCCCGAAAGCGTGGTGATCATGCCGACCTTCACGCCTTCGGCATGGGCCATCGCGCCAAGCGCGCTCATGGCCGTGGCGGCCAGAATTGATTTCAGGTTCATTGTCATCCTCTCCCTGTGAATGTCAGAACGCCTTGAAAGTCAGCGTCGTTTCCGTGCGTTCGATGTTGTCAATCGTCGCCACGTTCTCGTTGATGAATTTGCCCACGTCTTCGCCTTCGGGAACATAGAGCTTGAGCAGCAGGTCGAACGGCCCGGAGGTGGAATAAAGCTCGGAATGGATTTCGCGCAGGGCGATCTCCTCGGCCACCTTGTAGGAGGTGCCGGGGCGGCAGCGGATATTCACGAAAAGTGGGCGCATGTGACAGGTCTCCCGATCGGCTGGGCCTTATTTAGAGCGGTTTTCGGCCTGAATGAAAATGGGGAATTTCGCCGGGGCTTCCCGATGTCACTCGTGCACGTGCCGCGCCCGCGCACCGCGTTCGATGGCTGCCGCGTGCAGCCGGTCGATGTTCAACTGGTAGCGGATCTCGCCCAGGAACCGCAGTTCGGTCTCGTCCAGCGCGCCGTCGGCGGCCGCCACGTCGCAGGCCAGCGCATAGGCGGTCTCGTACAAACGCTCGGGCAGGTTGTCGGTCACCAGGCCGAAAAGCGCGTCCAGCCCGTCCTCTTCGGCGAAAAGGTCGAACACCATCTGCGACACGGTCTTCATCCGGTCCACGTCATAGGTGGCAAAGATCGGCAGGTTGTCGATCGCGCTTTCGATCTTGACCAGTTCGGCGGTGCGGATGTTCTCGTCCGAGGCGGAAACGGCGATCATCACGGCCACGAGGCAATCCTGGGGGGTGAGCGGGTGGGAATCCTGGTCGGTCATGCGTTGTCCTTAAAGGGGCTTGTTGCGGCGCAGAATATTGACTGTCCGAGGGCGGAGCAATAGGAACCGAGGCGGCCCGCCATTTGCGCGGGCCTCAACCGTTGGAGACCGATCATGTCCGAACTGCGCGACGCCGCGATGAGTGCGAAAGCCTGGCCCTTTGAAGAAGCGCGCCGGCTGCTCAAACGCTATGAAAAGGCGCCGCCCGAGAAGGGATATGTCCTCTTCGAGACCGGCTATGGCCCCAGCGGCCTGCCGCATATCGGGACGTTCGGCGAGGTGTTGCGCACGACGATGATCCGCCACGCTTTTGAGCAGATCAGCGATATTCCGACGCGGCTGTTCTGCTTTTCCGACGATCTGGACGGGATGCGCAAGGTGCCGGGCAACGTGCCGAACCAGGAGATGCTGCAGGAGCATCTGCAAAAACCGCTGACCAGCGTGCCCGACCCCTTTGGCGAATACGAGAGCTTCGGGCATCACAACAACGCCATGCTGCGCCGGTTCCTCGATACGTTCGGGTTCGAATACGAGTTCTATTCGGCGACGGATTTCTACAAGTCCGGCCAGTTCGACGAGACGCTTCTGCGGGCTGCCGAGCGCTATGACGACATCATGAAGGTGATGCTGAAAAGCCTGCGCGAAGAGCGGCAGCAGACCTATTCGATTTTCCTGCCGCTGCATCCTGAAACGGGACGTGTCCTGTATGTGCCGATGAAGAACGTCGATGCACCCAAGGGCGAGATCACGTTCGACGACGAGGATGGTCGGGAATGGACCCTGCCGGTGACCGGCGGCAATGTGAAGCTGCAATGGAAGCCCGATTTCGGCGCGCGCTGGGCCGCGCTGGGCGTGGATTTCGAGATGTACGGCAAGGACCATTCCACCAACACGCCGATCTATGACAGGATCTGCGAGACCCTTGGCACGCCGGCGCCGGAACACTTCACCTATGAGCTGTTTCTTGACGACAAGGGGCAGAAGATTTCCAAGTCCTCGGGCAACGGGATCAGCATCGACGAGTGGCTGACCTATGCCAGCAGCGAAAGCCTGTCCTATTTCATGTACCAGAAGCCGAAGACGGCGAAGCGGCTGTTCTTCGACGTCATCCCGCGGGCGGTGGACGAGTATCACCAGCAATTGCGCGCCTATCCGGGCCAGGATGCGGCGGGCAAGCTGAACAACCCGGTGCATCACATCCATAACGGCGACGTGCCCGAAAGCCGCATGGTGGTGTCCTTTGCGATGCTGCTGAACCTCGCCTCGGTTGCCTCGGCCCATGACAAGGAAACGCTCTGGGGCTTCATCAACCGCTATGCGCCCCATGCCAGCCCCGAGACGCATCCCGATCTGGATGCCGCCGCCGGGTTCGCCGTGAAATACTACGAGGATTTCGTCGCGCCGACGAAGACCTATCGCGCCCCCACGGAGCTGGAACGCGAGGCGCTGACCGACCTGCGCGACCAGTTGGCCGCCTATGACGGCCCGGTCGAGGACGAGGCGCTGCAATCGGTGGTCTATGCCGTCGGGCGCGACCGGTTCGATCCGCTGCGCGACTGGTTCAAGGCGCTCTACGAGACGCTGCTTGGCGCCAGCCAGGGGCCGCGGTTCGGCGGGTTCATCGCGCTTTACGGTGTTGACGAAACCGTGGCGCTGATCGACCGTGCGCTGGCGGGCGAGCTGGCTTGATCCACGTCAAGGCTTGCCGTTCGCGGCAGGCTAGACTGGACAAAAGACAGGGAGCAGGACCATGATCAGACCTCTTACTCTTGCCGCGTGCCTTGTGGCAGGGGCGGCCAGCGCGCAGGACTCGATGCCCGAGCCCGAAGAGGGCCGCGAGATTTTCGAGAAGAACTGTGCCGTCTGCCACGGCCGGAACGGCATGGGCAACGGCACCTGGGCCGGATCGTACAATCCGCCCCCCGCCGACCTGACGGCGCTGAAGGAGGACGGCGTGTTCTCCCGCACGCGGGTCCTGTCGGTGATCGACGGCTATGACCGCACCGGCCTGCCGGGGCACGAGATGCCGGAATTCGGCCTGCTGTTGCAGGGTGACACGGTGCCCGTGGACGTGGGCGACGGGGTGATGACGCCGACGCCGCGCCCGCTGGCCGCGCTGCTTTTCTATATCGAAAGCATCCAGGACTAAACCCGGCAGATCCCGTTCAACTCGACCCCGTCCCAGGGCAGCACGACGGTGTCGGGGAGGGTCAGCTTGCCCAGCGGAAACGCGCCTTCGAGCAATGATTTCAATCGCTTGGTGCGTGGCGCCTTGGGGTCCAGCGTGGCGCAGCAGACATATTCCTCGACGATGGACGCCTGCTGTTCATAGCCGAAGTCGAGGAACCGCGTCTGCGTGTCGATGTCAAAGAGGTAGGGGTCGTCGCTGACCTGATGCTCGCGCACGGCCTTGAGCGGGGTATAGCCCGTCTGGCGGCGGTTCTGCCATTGCCATACATGGGTCATCTCGTGGGCAAAGAGCATCGCCTCGACCAGGTAGAACCGTTCGTCATAGTCGGGCAGGTAATCCTTCAGGTACCAGTCTTTGGAATAGAAGACCTTGCTGAACAGCACGAAGGCGGCGGGGCTGACGGTGACCTCCTTGGTCTCCTCGGCCTGGGGCGGGAAGATGCGCTCGCGGCAGGCAAGGCGGGGGCGTTTCTTGCGGGTATAGGTGGTCTTGCCGATCAGGGCGCCCTCGACCAGCCGGATGCGGCCCGTGTCGATGGAGGACCCGTGGATCTGGTGGGTGAAGGCTTTCTCGGTGTCCGTCAGGGGACGGCCACAGGAGATCAGGACGGCGAGAGAGAGCAGGAAAAGCCAGCGCATGTCCGGCAGGTTAACGGGGGATGAATGGACCGGATAGAGGGAATGTGAACCCCGGCCCGAATCGCGTCCGTTCGCCTTGGTTAACAAGGGGGATGGGGCAGATTTGGCACGTCGGTATCGCGTCGGTATCCGAGTGGTATCGCGACGGTGCGGTTTTCGGGATCTGCCGGGGTTAACGGGGCGTGCGGTGGTTTTGGTGGCGGGGAGGTCCCGGATCAAGTCCGGGACGGGCGGTTCGGGGTGGAGAGGCCGCGCGAGGGCCAGACCGCCAGTTGCTCCCCGAAGCCGTCATCCCCGACGTGATCGGGGATCTCTTGGATTGAGAGATCCTCGGGTCAGGCCCGAGGATGACATGGAGCAGGGGAAGCCGCGCGAGGGCCAGACCGCGGGGTGGCGATCCGAGGGGTGTTCAGGGCGCTTTATGGCTGCGGTGTCCGCATGACCTCTGATCGGAGTGCCTGCGTCAGCCAATCGCCAGCCCGGGGGGCGGTCTGGCGATCGCGCGGCGGCGCAGCGTGCTGCGCCTTGATTCCGCGCGGAATTGAGAATCTGGTATTGCTAAGCGATTGCGTTTCTATTGAAAAAGTTTCAGTAAATTGCTTAGCTGCTCCGGTAGAAAGAGCGAATAGAAAGCGACTAATATTGTGAATGCGTATCGCAGTATGAACTCAACAAGTCCGGAAGCTGCGGCGCTGAAATTGCTCAAAATTTCAAGCCTTTTTAGGCGTTTGATTTTCTCATAGTGAAAATTGACAATCCACGGATCGGCTTGATCCTCCCAACTGTAGTCCTCTGTTTCCGACCCGCTGACTTGATTTTCGATTTCCTCAATTTCAGATTTCGCAGCGCTTTCCCAAAATTCGTAGTTATCTTCGCTTCTTGACTGGAACCAGTTTGAAAGAGGAACGACCGAATGCATTGCAAATACAAAAAGCAAAACAGAGATAGTAAGCTTTCCAACCGCTATGAGTTCTGATTGGCAAACGAGTAACTTTAGGCCGAATAGGTCTATGCTATCGGTCTGGAAGACCGCGTTGGCAACAACAAGAGTAAAAATGCTTGCGACCCAAAGTGACTTGCGTGTTTTGTCCAAGTCTGAGTGTTCTACAATATTGCTTAGTGCCAATTGGCCACTCCGAAAAACTCAAACATCCAACTCCTCCACGAACCGCGCGTTCTCCTGGATATACTGGAACCGCAGTTCGGGCTTCTTGCCCATCAGGCGCTCCACCAGGTCGCCGGTCTCGCCGGGTTCGTCCTCGTCGATGGTCACGCGGATGAGCTTGCGGGTCGCGGGGTCCATCGTGGTTTCCTTGAGGTCCTTGGCGTCCATCTCGCCCAGGCCCTTGAAGCGGCTGACGTCGATCTTGCCCTTGCCGCCAAGGCCCTTTTCCAGCCACGCGTCGCGCTCGGCCTCGTCGATGCAGTAGACGCGCTTGGCGCCTTGCGTCAGGCGATAGAGCGGCGGGCAGGCGAGGTAGAGGTGGCCCGCGTCGATCATGGGCCGCATCTGGGTGAAGAAGAACGTCATCAGGAGCGAGGCGATATGGGCGCCGTCCACGTCCGCGTCTGTCATGATGATGATCTTGTCATAGCGCAGGTCGTCGATGTTGAACCGCGTGCCAAGGCCGACGCCAAGCGCTTGCGTGAGGTCGTTGATCTCGGCGTTCGAGCCCAGTTTCGAGCTGGCCGCGCCCAGCACGTTCAGGATCTTGCCGCGTAGGGGCAGCAGGGCTTGCGTCTTGCGGTCGCGGCCCATTTTCGCCGAGCCACCGGCGGAATCGCCCTCGACGATGAACAATTCGGTGCCGTCGCGGGTTGAAGACGAGCAATCCACCAACTTGCCGGGGAGGCGGAGTTTTTTTGTGGCGGATTTGCGTTGTGTTTCCTTCTCGGCCCTGCGGCGCAGGCGTTCCTCTGCTCGCAGCACCAGAAAATCCAGGATGGCCCCCGCCGATTTCGTATCCGCCGCCAGCCAGTTGTCGAAATGGTCGCGCACGGCGTTTTCAACCAGACGCTGCGCCTCGGTCGTGGCGAGGCGGTCCTTGGTCTGGCCGACGAATTCCGGCTCGCGGATAAAGCACGAGACCAGCGCGCAGCCGCCCGTCATCAGGTCGTCGCGGGTGATGTTGGCGGCTTTCTTGTTGTTGACCAGCTCGCCATAGGCCTTGATGCCCTTGACGATCGCGGCCCAGAAGCCGGCGACATGCGTGCCGCCCTCGGGCGTGGGGACGGTGTTACAGTAGCTTTGCAGAAAGCCGTCGCGGCTGGGCGTCCAGTTGATCGCCCATTCGACCTTGCCCGGCGTGCCGAAGCGTTCCTGGAAATCGACGGTGCCGGCAAAGGGGTTCTCGGCATAGGTCGAGGCGGTGCCCATCGTCTCGCGCAGGTAATCGGCAAGGCCCCCGGGAAAGTGGAACGTGGCCTCTTGCGGGGTGTCGCCGTCGGGGATGGCGGATTTCCAGCGGATCTCGACGCCCGAGAACAGATAGGCCTTGGAGCGGATCGAGCTGAAGAGCCGCGCGGGCTTGAACCGGTGATGGCCGAAGATCTGCTCGTCGGCATGAAAGGTCACGGTGGTGCCGCGGCGGTTGGGCGCGGCGCCGACCTCTTCCAGCTTGCCCTGCGGGATGCCGCGGGAAAAGCGCTGTTCGTAGAGTTTCTTGTCACGGGCCACCTGCACGATCAGGATGTCCGACAGCGCGTTCACCACCGACGCGCCGACGCCGTGCAGACCGCCCGAGGTCTGGTAGGCCTTGCCCGAGAACTTGCCGCCCGCGTGCAGGGTGCAGAGGATGACCTCGAGCGCGGATTTTCCGGGGAACTTGGGGTGTTCGTCCACCGGCATGCCGCGGCCGTTGTCGCGGATGGTGATGGAATGATCCTCGTGCAGCTCGACCTCGATCCGGTTGGCATGGCCGGCCACGGCCTCGTCCATCGAGTTGTCGAGGATCTCGGCCACCAGGTGATGCAGCGCCCGTTCGTCCGTGCCGCCGATATACATGCCGGGGCGCTTGCGGACGGGCTCCAGCCCCTCCAGCACCTCGATCGAGGAGGCGTCGTAAGTGCCGGAATCGGTGGGTGTCAGAAGGTCGTCGGCCATACGCGCTGCTCTTTGTTTTATGGGTTGTTGCGCAGTATGGCAGAGCGAAAGCGGTGGGGGAAGTGGTCAGGTGCGTTGAAAACGCACCCTACGTCGCCTTTGTGCGCAGCCAGTCGGCCAGGTCGTCCTCGGCCAGCTTGCCCTGCGCGAGGGCGATGATGATCTGGCCGATTTCTTCGGTGTCATGGGTGATCGACACGCCGTGCAGTGTCAGGCAAATCAGCATGGTGCGATAGGCCGTGCGCTTGTTGCCGTCGTTGAAGCAATGGCCCTGTGCGACCGCCGCGGCATAGGCGGCAGCGAGTTCGAATACATCCTCGATCATGCCGTAGACCAGCCGGTTGTCCACGCGCGCGAGCGCACCTTCCAGCGACTTATCCCGCGCGCGCCCCGGCAATTCGCCGGGGTTCAAAGCCATGTCGTGAAGCGCCTCCACCTGATCGGCGGAGAGAAGCAGAAAGCTCATTTGTCCTTGAGGTACTCAAGCACCGGCTGCGCCTGTTCGCGGGTGGCCTCTACGGCGGCCATGACCTCGTCCATCGTGGCATAGCGCGGCTCGCCTTGCAGCGACGCCTCCTCGGGGACGAGGTAGCCGACGCAGCGCGAATTCTTCATGATCGCCACCGGCTTGCCGCCCGCACGGTCGAGTACCTTTTGCGGTTCGCGCAGTTCGGTCATGGTGCAGATCTGGTTCGTGTGCAGGCGTTTCATGGTGTGACTCCGAAAATATGCTGAAGAATATACATTCTAGTATATATTATTTCAAGCATTGTGACAGGTATCGGGCGCAGCCCCGAAGCGCCGCGTTGTCGTCGGAGATCAGCGTCACCGGGATCGCTGCGAGGATGTCGGTGTAGGGTCCGCGCGGGTGGAACGTGTCGGCAAAGCCCAGCGGTTTGAGGTGCGGCGCGATGGCCCGGGCGGTGCCCCCGATCAGGAAAAGGCCGCCGGTCGCCATGTGCGAGAGACACAGGTTAGACGCGGAAAGGCCCAGTAGAGAGACGAAGGCCTGAAGGGTCTTGCGCGGCTCACGGGCGATGATCTCGGTCGGTGTGAGGGTCTCGCCCGTATAAAAGGCGTGCAGGCGGGTGAGGCCCGGGCCGGAGAGGGCAGCCTCGATGGGCAGATGCGCCGCGTCATCGCGCAACGCGTCGTAGAGCGCGCGAAAGCCCGGCGCGTCGGGCAGGGTGGTGTGGCCGGATTCGGAGGGCGGCACGAAAAGCCCGTCGTCCACCCGGTGCGCGACCGCGATGTTGCAGCCCGTACCCAGCCCCAGCACCAGACGCGGGCCTTTGGGGTCGGGCCCGCCGGGGATCAGAGGAGTCACACTGTCCGCGTCCAGATCGTCAAGCGCGTAGGCCTGCGCCTGAAGGTCGTTCATCAGTTGCACATGATCGGCGCCGGTGGCGCGGGCCAGCGCGTCGGCCTCGATGTGCCAGGCGTGGTTGGTCAGTTGCGCGGTGCCGTTCCGCACAGGACCCGCGACACCGGCGCAGAGGGCGGTGACGGGGCCGGGCCGTTGGGTGTCGAGATAGGTCGTCAGCAGGTCGGACAGGCTGGTGAAATCGGCATTGGCAAAGCTGCGCGCGGTTTCGGGCCGCAGGCCGCTGCCGTCCGACAGGCCGACGCGGCAGGACGTGCCGCCGAGATCGACCAGCAGACAGCTCATGGCTTCCACGAAGCGGCCAGCGTGCGGGCGGCATTGGCGAAAAGCAGAACGTCGATCCCCACGCCCAGCATCTGCGCGCCCCAGTCGCGGTAGGTTTGCGTGGTCTCGGGGTCCAGGCCGAGGATGCCGGGCGCCTTGCCCGCCGCCCGGATACGGGCCAGCGCGTCCTGCATGGCAGCGTGTATCTCGGGGTGGTTCGCATTGCCCCGATGGCCCATGTCATTCGCCAGGTCCGAAGGGCCGATGAAGGCGGCGTCGACACCGGGGACCGCGCAGATGGCCTCCAGGTTGTCGAGCGCGGCGCGGCTTTCGATCTGCACCACCAGGCACATCTGGTCATTCGCCGTGGCGATATAGTCGGGAACGGCGCCAAAGCCCGACGCCCTCCCCAGCGCGGCGCCGGACCCGCGCACGCCTTCGGGCGGATAGCGCATGGCGCGGACAACCCGCGCGGCCTGCTCTGCCGTGTCGATCATCGGGGCCAGCAGGGTCTGGGCTCCGGCGTCGAGCACCTGCTTGATGATCCAGTCCTCGGCGATGGGCACGCGGACGATGGGCGCGGTGGATGTGTTGTGCAGAATGCCGATCTGGGCCGACAGCGTGTGGATCGTGTTGGGGGCATGCTCGCCGTCGAGCACCAGCCAGTCGAAGCCGGCGGTGCCCAGGATCTCGGTCGCATAGGCATCGGCGAACCCGGCCCAGCAGCCGATCAGCGGCCGACCTTCGGCAAGGGCGGATTTGAAGCGGTTGAGAACTGCGGGCATGATGCGGCCTCCGGCAGGGGTGGCCCCCAGTTAAACGGCGCACCGGGGAAAGGTCCAGTGGCGGTGGCGCGTGGGGTTTCCCCCACCCTGCGCAAGGCGTGGGGGGCGCAGATGCCCGCCGACGGCTGGGCGCCCGGGGAACCGGGTCTGCTCGTCGAGCGTTGAAAACGTGACATCTTTTCCCCGTGGGAGGCCATGACATGGCATCATCGGACACTTTCGGAACGTCTCACCGCACCGCGGACCCGACGCCGGGCCGCACCGGCCTGACGGTCTTGGCCCTGCTGATGATCCTTGGCGGCATGTTGGCCTTCTTCAACCCGTTCGCCGCGTCGCTGACGGTGACGGCGGTGGCCGGCATCGCCTTCCTGCTGGTCGGACTGATGCAGCTGTGGCTGGCCTTCAGCGACAACACCGAAGCGCTGGGCGGTCGTTTCCTCGGCAGCCTGATCGGCGTGTCCTTCGTCCTGTTCGCGCTGGCCCTGTTGCTGAACCCCGTGGCCGGGCTGATCACGCTGACCCTGGCCGTGGCGGTTCTGTTCGCATTCCTGGGCGTGCTGCGCCTGATCTACGCGTTCCGGATGCGGCCGCGCAGCGGCTGGGGCTGGATCGCCGGCGCGGGCGTGATGTCGGTCGCCCTCGCCGCGTTGATCGTGCTGGGCCTGCCCGAGGCGGCCGCGGGAGTGCTGGGGCTGTTCCTGGCCGTGGACCTGACGGTATCGGGTATCGCGACACTGGCCCTGGCGTGGCACAAGCCCGACACCCACGAGCGACGCGACGGCGCATAGACCTGGAGCCCCCCGGATCGGCAGGGCTGAGCCTCCGGAAGGCGGGGTCGCCCGTGGTTCGCATCTTTGAATACCGCGCCACGGCGAAGGTTCAGACCCTTGCACGGAGTCTTTCCAATGGACAGCGGCAAAAGCCTGTGATTCCGTCACGGCATGACGGACCCGCGCATCACCATTCGGATCACGGCCATGATCGGCATCGCCACCCTGGTGGTGCTTCTGCTGATGGGGCGGAACCAGACCTGCCCCTGCGGCTGGGTCGACTTGTGGGGCACGGTGGGCACCAGCGAGGGCAGCCAGCAGGTGTTCGACTGGTACTGGCCAAGCCACCTGCTGCACGGTGTGCTGTTCTACGCACTTCTCTGGGCGGTGGCGCGGCGCGTGGACGTGGGCTGGCGGCTGGTGATCGCCACCCTGGTGGAGTGCGCGTGGGAGATCGTCGAGAACACGGACGCGGTGATCGAACGTTACCGCGAGGTGACGATCTCGCTCGACTACTATGGCGACAGCGTGCTCAATTCGGCCTCGGATATCGCGGCCATGTGGCTGGGCTTCTGGCTGGCGCGGCGCCTGCCGGTCTTGGCCAGCGTGGCCGTCGTGGTGGGGTTCGAGCTGCTGACCCTGTGGATCATCCGCGATAACCTGACGCTGAACGTGCTGATGCTGCTCTATCCGGTCGAGGCGATTGCCGACTGGCAGGCCGGGGGTTGAGGCCCGGGGGCTGAATCCGGCGTCAGGAGGTCCCGGCTCGGAGGCCGGGACGGGGCGGTGCCAGCGGCAGGACTTGCCGCGCGCGCTTCGTGTCGCCGGTGCGCGAGGGGACGAGGATCGCGCCGGGTTGCCCGAGGTCCAGGCGCGCGGGCCGGCCTGTTCTATGCGCCGGTTCCGAAAGCGATCACCATGCCGTCCCGTCCCACATGCAAGGGTCCACCATAGGAGGGTTCGACAGCGGCGCGCCAATGCGCCTCGGTGATGTCGGGGTCGCCGGACGGGATCAGGTGGTTCAGCGCCAGCGCCTTGACCCCCGCGCCGGCGGCGATGCGCCCCACCTCGTCGGCCGGGGAATGGCTGCGCAGGATATGCTCCAGCAGGCGGTTGTCGCCCGTGCCCATGCGCTCGACGATGGCCTGAACGCCCTCGGGCAGCATCGCCTCGTGCACCAGGAGGTCGGCGTCACGGGCAAAGGCGATCATCCCGGGCATCGGCGCGGTGTCGCCCGACAGGACCAGCGTGTCGCCGCCATGTTCCAGCTTCAGCGCAAAGCTGTGCTCGACGGGGGGATGATCGTTGCGCAGCGCCGATACCAGCACGCCCTCCAGGTCGATGGGCCGCATGTCCGAAAGGTGGCCGATCGAGAACAGCTCGTGGAAGGGCGGGCGGCCCTCGTCCTCTTCGCGCAGGGCGATGTCGTATTCCATCGCGCCCAGGAAACCCTGCCAGTAGGTCTCGATCCCCGGCGGGCCGAAGATCGGGATCTCGTGCTGCAACCCGCCGGTCCAGGCGGTGTGCAGAAGCGGGCCCAGCTCGAGGACATGATCGGAATGCAGGTGCGTGATCAGCACCGCGTCGAGCGCGGTCAGCGGCAGGCCCGCCGCGCCGATGGCCTGTGCGACCCCGAGGCCCGCATCGACCAGCAGGGTAAGGCCGCTCATTTGCACCAGCGTCGACGTGGGCATCGGGCCGCCGGGGCGAATGGCCGGGCCGCCCTTGGTGCCCAGAAGGACCACGGCGCTTTGCATGTCCTCAGTCTTCATCCTTGTCGTCCTTTTTCCTTTCCCGTGTGCGGCGCGCGCGCTTGCCCATGCTGATGAAGGAATAGATGACCACCGCCGCCAGCAGGAGGATCACGATGTTCATGCGTCCCCCTCCGCTCCGGCGTCGCTGCCGTGCCGGTCCGCAGAGGTGTCACGCGGCTGCGGGCCGCGCGGCCTGTCACGGCCGAGAAAGACCACGGCGACGGTTGCCAGGATGACCAGGCCGATCGCGCCGGCGACAAGGTTCGACAGAAGGGTCATGTCACCCCCGGCCTGCGGTAGCGGCTGTCTGCCAAGGCGCTTGGGCCGTGGCGGTGCGCGTGTCGGGATCGGTCGGGCGGGTCATGGCGCGGTTCCTCCTGTCTCCCGAGACGTAGCCGCTGCGGCGCGGTCTGCCAAGTCGCGCCCGGTGCGGGCCGGGGCCATACGCGAGGTTGCGGCTTGATCCCGGGTCGGGCTTGGTCTCAACTGCGGTGCCGAATGGCGGCACGCGGAGGCGGGGATGACACGCGCGACACCTTTATGGCTGCTGGTGACGGCGCAGGCCGTGGTCAGCGCGGCGTCGCTGGTGGTCGAGATCGTGGCCGGGCGGATGCTGGCGCCGCATGTGGGCATGTCGCTTTACACCTGGACGGCGGTCATCGCCGTGGTCCTCGCAGGCTTTTCGGCAGGGCACTGGTGGGGGGGACGGCTGGCCGAGAAACCCGCCGGGCAGGCGCTGCGCTGGACCGGGGGCGCGATGCTGGCCGGGGCGGTCACCACGGCGGGTGCGGTGCTGATCCTGCCGGCGGTGGCGGGCTGGGTGCTGGACGCCGTCGCGCAGCCGGTCTGGAGCATCACGGCGCTGACCATGCTGGTCTTTTTCCTGCCGTCCTTTTTCGCCGGTGTCCCGGCGCCGGTGCTGGCGGTGATCGCGGTGGCCACGGCCCGCCGGACCGGCCCCGCCATGGGCGCGATGTTCGCCGCCGGGGCCGTGGGGGCGATTGCGGGCACGCTGCTGGCGGGGTTCGTGTTCATCTCGTGGCTCGGCTCGGCGACGACGCTGGTGGTGGTGACGGCAGTCTACCTGATCTCGGGCCTGCTCTTTGCGTGGCTGGGGCGCTGGCGCGCGACCGGGGCAGGGGCGCTTGCGGTGCTGCTGGTGATCGGCGCGGGATACCTGGCGCTGGCCGCGCCCGACCCCTGCGACCGCGAAAGCCGGTATTTCTGCCTGCGGGTCGAGGATATCTCGGCCGACCCCGCCGACCCGGTGCGCCTGATGGTGATCGACCACCTGGCCCACGGGATCAGCGCCCGCCGCCTGCCCGAGGTGCAGTTCACCGATCACACCGCGATGCTGGACCGCCTGTCGATGCTGCGCGCCCCGCGTGACGATTTCACCAGTTTCCACATCGGCGGCGGCAATTACGCCGTGCCCCGTGCCTTTGCCGCGCGCGGCACCGGCGCGATCACCGTGGCCGAGATCGACCCGGCGGTGACGCGCATGGCGGCAGAGGCGTTCTGGTTCGACCCCGCCACGGCGACCGTCCTGCACGAGGATGGCCGCCGCGCGCTGCTGACCCGGCCCGGGGCGCGGTTCGACATCATCATCGGCGACGCGTTCACCGATGTCGTGGTGCCGGTGCACCTGGTGACGCAGGAGTTCTTTCAGCTTGCGGCGGATCGGCTGACCGAGGATGGCAGTTTCCTGATGAACGTGATCGACCACGAGGACAGGCTGGGCGCGCTGGCATCCATCGTGGCGACGATGCGGACGGTCTTTCCGGTGGTCGAGGTCTGGACCGAGCAGGCCCGGCCCGCGCCCGGCCAGCGCGTCGTCTTCGTCGTGGTGGGCGGCCAGACGCGGACGCCGGAAAGCGCCATTGTCGCGCGGGCGCCCGACCCGACGCGGTTCGGCGCCTTTGCCGACGACATGGTGGCGCAGCTGGCGGACCGGCGCGGGCAGGTTTTGACCGATGATTACGCGCCGATCGACCGGCTGATGGGCCGTGCGGACTGACGGCGCGGCGAAGCGCCGAAACGAAAACGCCCCCGCAGGCGGCTGCGGGGGCGTCGGGCGAACGGGGGCTCTGCGCCCCCCGCGCCTCAGACCTTCAGGTTGGGAATGATCTGTTTCTTGCGGCTCATCACGCCGGGCAGGACCACGGTGTCGCCCGACACGGAGGCGTCGAAGCTCTTCTCGGCCACGCCCTTCACCAGGTCGTTCGGGACCAGCAGGGTCGCTTCCTCGTTCAGGATGTCCACGACGAAGAGCAGCACCTGGTCGACGCCGTCCTCTTTCGCCACGTCCTGCATCGAGGCCATCAGGCTGTCCTTGCGGTCCAGCACGGTGGCCGGCGCTGTGGTTTCCAGGACCGACACGCGGAACTTGGTGCCGCCGACCTCGTATTCCTTGCTGTCCATGCGGATCAGCTCGGCGTCGGAAAAGGCCGACACGTCCGACTTGGCCGCGAACATCTCGGCGGCGTAGTCGGCGACGCTGACGCCCAGGTCGCGGGCCAGTTGCTCGGCCGTGGCGCGGTCGTGGTCGGTGGTGGTGGGGCTGCGGAATTCCAGAGTGTCGCTGAGGATGCAGGTCAGCGCCGCGCCCTTGGCCCAGTCGGGCATGCGCTGGGCGTCCTCGCCCATCAGGTCGATCATGATCGTCGCGGTGCAGGCCAGCGGGCGCACGGTGATGTCGATCGGCCCGGAGGTTTCCAGCCCGCCGACCAGCTTGTGGTGGTCGATGATGCCCTGCACGTCGGCGCCGTTGATGTTGGTCGGCAACTCGGCGGGGTTGTTGGTGTCCACCACGATGCAGGGCTGGCCGTCATCGACATTGGTGATGATGCGCGGCTTGGGCAGGTCCCACTTTTCCAGCATGAAGGCGGCCTCGGTGTTGGGCTCGCCCAGAAGGACGGCCTCGGCATCGCCGCCCTTCACCTCGTTGATGTACCACGCCCAGAGGATGGGCGAGCCGGTGCTGTCGGTGTCGGGGGATTTGTGGCCAAATACGAGCGTTGTCATCGGATGTGTCGTCCTCAGGGCTGAAATGAGATTGTTCGCGCGCCTTATAGGGCTGTGCGAAGGGCTTGTCACCCATGCAACCTGCGGCCAAATTGCCGGGATGCATGATGCCCGCGAAACCCTGTTATACGCCCCGGTCAAGGCCTGGCTGGAGGCGCTGGGTTATGACGTGAAGTCCGAGGTCGGCCCGGCCGACGTGGTGGGCCTGCGCGCGGATGCCGAGCCGGTTGTGGTGGAGCTGAAGACCGGCTTTTCCCTGACCCTGCTGCAACAGGCGGTGGCGCGGCAGGCGGTGACCGAGCAGGTCTATGTCGCCGTGCCGCGCTGGAAGGGCAAGGCGGGCTGGCGGGCGTTCAAGGGCAATATCGGGCTGTGCAAGCGGTTGGGGCTGGGGGTTCTCAGCGTGAAACCGGACACGGGCGAGGTGCACGCGCATTGTCACCCCGCGCCGTTCCGGCCGCGCCAGTCCAAGGTCAAGCGCGCAAGGCTGCTGAAGGAGTTCAACGGCCGGCGGGGCGATCCGAACGAGGGCGGCACGCGGGGGCAGATCGAGACCGCCTACAAGCAGGATGTTCGGGCCTGCGTGGCCTACCTGTCCGAGCATGGGCCGTCTTCGGGCGCGGTGATCGCCAAGGCCACCGGCGTGGCGCGGGCGACGCGGATCATGGCGGACAATCATTCCGGCTGGTTCTTCCGGGTCGAGCGCGGGGTCTATGCGCTGAGCGACGCTGGCATGGCGCTCTGTGAAAGCGAAACCGATGCGTGACGCGCTCCGCGCGGCGCTGCTGTCGCCGGTGCTGGTGCCACAGGCGGCCTGGGTGATGCTGCGCGCCGCACGCCTGCCCGAGGCGGCGGGCCCGCGCGACGGCGTGGCCGGGCAGGGCGCGGCGCTGCGAGTGTTGATCGTCGGGGACAGTTCGGCTGCCGGCGTGGGCGTCGAGACGCAGGAGGACGCGCTGGCCGGGCGGCTGGAGGCGCATCTTGCGCCGTACCACCGGGTGCACTGGCGGCTGGAGGCGCGGGGCGGGGCGACCACGGCAAGCGCCCTGGCCGATCTGGGGTGGATACCGCGTGCGCA
Source organism: Roseovarius sp. THAF8 (assembly GCF_009363735.1). Lineage (NCBI taxonomy): Bacteria > Pseudomonadati > Pseudomonadota > Alphaproteobacteria > Rhodobacterales > Roseobacteraceae > Roseovarius > Roseovarius sp. THAF8. The sequence goes on from NZ_CP045410.1 coordinate 2,687,840, forward strand.
GTTCGACGCGGCGGTGATCGCGCTTGGCGTGAACGACGCCAAGAACGGGATGCGCCGGGCGCGGTGGCGACGCAATTACAGTGATCTCGTGGCTTTGTTGCGGGACAGGTTCGGGGTAGAACGGATCGTCGCCTCGGGCGTGCCGCCGCTGGGGGTGTTCCCGCTGTTGCCGCGCCCTTTGCGCGGTGTGCTGGGCGCGCGGGCCGCCGCGCTGGATTCCGAATTGCGCGCGCTTGTGGCGCAAGACCCCGCGTTGGCTTACGTTGCAATGGCGTTCCCGATGGACAGGGCGCTGATGGCCGCCGACGGGTTTCATCCGGCCGCCCCGCTCTACGACCTCTGGGCGGGCCGGGTGGCGGAGCGGATAAGGGAGGGCTGAGCGTCATGTTGTGTCGTATTGGCGAGGTGGAGGTGTGGCGCATCCTGGAGATCGACGCGCCGTTCCTGGCACCCGAAGAGATGTTCCCGGGCGCCGGTAGGCATGTGGGACGGATCATCGCCGAAAAGGTGCCGGGCGGGCTGTGCCCCGCGACGGGCCGCGTGATGCTGCCGATCCAGGGCTTTCTGTTGAAGACGCCGGGTCACGTGATCCTGGTGGATACCTGCGTCGGCAACCACAAGACCGCGCCCAGCTTTCCCGACTGGCATCAGCGCGACACGCCGCGTTTCCTGAACGCGCTCGGCGCGGCGGGTGTGTGGGTGGAGGATATCGACTATGTCCTGTGCACGCATCTGCACGTCGATCACGTGGGCTGGAACACAAGGCTGCTGGACGGGCGCTGGGTGCCGACGTTTCCCAACGCGCGCTATTTGCTGCCGAAGGCGGACGAGGCGTTCTATGCCGAAAAAGCCCGGGGCATGTATGACGAGAGCCTCCTGCCGGTGATCGAGGCCGGGCAGGCGGAGCTGGTCGACGGCGCGCACGGGATCGGAGACCACGTGACGCTGATGCCGACGCCGGGGCATACCGGGGGGCATGTGTCGGTCCGGGTGCATGGCGGCGGGGCCGAGGCGGTGATAACCGGCGACGCGATCCACACGGCGGCGCAATGCTGGCATCCCGAGTGGCATTTCACCTTCGATCAGGATGCCGAGCGGGCCGTGCTGTCGCGCCGGATGCTGCTGGAAATGGCGGCGGAACGTGATGCGCGGGTGCTGGGCACGCATTTCCGTCTGCCGTCGCTGGGTCGGGTGCGGGTGGAGGGGGACGCGTTCGCGTTTCTGGAGGACGACTGAAGGAGCGCCAGGGCCGACCCCCGGGGTGGCGATCCAACAGTGGTTCTGAAGCACTTTATCTTTGCCAAGTCATCGAAGTGGCCGAGCGATGCGCCGAACCCAGCCAAATCGCCGCCCCCTGGGTGGGGGTCATGCCAAAGGCATGCTTCCAGCATGACGATGGCGCGGCGGCGCGATGCGCCTTGATTCCGCGCGCAGGGGTGTCCAAGGGGGCGATGTTCGCTTTTTCGGACGGGGCGTAGGGTGCGTTTTCAACGCACCGTGGCGGCACAGATGTTTCCCGGCCCAAGTCAGGTGCGTTGAAAACGCACCCTACGCGAACGCCGCCTCCAGCGCGATGTCCACCATGTCGCCGAAACCGGCCTCGCGGTCTTCGCTGGGCAGGGCCTCGCCGGTTTGCAGGTGGTCCGACACCGTCAGCACCGAGAGCGCCCGCGCGCCGTACCGCGCGGCCAGCGTGTACATCTCGGCGGTTTCCATCTCGACGGCGAGGATGCCGTGGCGGGTCATCTGCTCGTTGAGGTCGGGCCGCTCGTCATAGAACGTGTCCGAGGAATAGATGCCGCCCACGTGATGCGGCACGCCCCGCGCCTCGGCCGCCGCCACGGCGGCCCGCAACAGGCCCCAGTCGGCGCAGGGGGCATAGTTCAGTTCCCGGAAGATGGTCGAGGAGGGCGTGCCGACGCTGCTTGCCGTCATGGCGATTATCACGTCGCGCAGGCCCACATGCGCCTGCATCCCGCCGGTCGAGCCGATGCGGATCAGCGTCTTCGCGCCGAGGTCTCGCATGAGCTCGTTGGCATAGATCGACAGGCTCGCCATGCCCATCCCGCTGCCGTGGATCGTCACCGGGTGGCCCCGCCACGTGCCGGTAAAGCCCAGCATCCCGCGCACCGCGTTGACCTTGCGCGGCGCCTCCAGGAACCGCTCGGCGGCCCACTTGGCGCGCATCGGGTCGCCGGGCATCAGGACGGTTTCGGCAATGTCGCCGGCTGAGGCGCCTATATGGATCGTCATTGACTGCCCTTCGGTCTAAGGTCGCGTTAAGGTCGCGCAAAGGTAACGCCTGCCCCCGCCGCCGCAAGAGAGGACACACACAAATGCGGATCATGGCCCTGCTGGCCCTGCTCATGGCGATGCCCGTCGCCGCCCCTGCGCAAACCGCCGACGAGATCGGCGTGGCGCGACACGTGCTGTCGCAGGCGCAGGCGCGCTCGGTGGCCGAGAACCGCGAATATTGCGGCTATATCGGCTACACCGCCTCGGGGCAGCTGGCCACCACCCCGGCCCGGCGCGGGTTCCTGAATTATTGCCAGCCCCGCTGGCCCAAACGGCTGCGGGTGGTGGCGTCCTGGCACACGCACGGCGCCTATGACGAAAGCGCCTGGTCCGAGGTGCCCACCGTCAACGATATCCGCGCCGACAAGGGCGAGGGTATCAACGGCTATGTCGGCACGCCTGCCGGGCGGCTGTGGTTTCTCGATACGCGCCGCATGGTGGTGCGCCAGCTCTGCGGTCCGGGCTGTATCCCCGCCGATCCGCGCCACGTCATGGGCGCCGAGGGGCCGATCGCGCGCTCCTATTCGCTGCGCGAGTTGATGCGGCGCGAGGCGGCGCAGTTCCCCTGAAGCGATTCAGCCCATCCCGGACGGGCTTTAGCGGGCGTACTTGATAAACGGCGTCAGCTGCCCGATCCGGTCGTAAAGCTGCCTTGCCTGCGCATTGAAATGCTGGGTGTTCCAGTAGACGGCCGGCGTGCCGTTGGCGTCGGCGGCGGCATAGACCGCCTCGATCAGCTTGCGCCCCACGCCGGTGCCGCGCACCGAAGGGTCGGCATAGAGGTCCTGCAGGTAACAGATCTTCTCGACCCGCCAGTTATGCGGGTGAAAGATGTAATGCACCAGTCCCACCGGCGTTTCGCCGTCCAGCGCCAGCAGCCCATTCTGGTCGGTCACCTCGGGCGCGCAGAGCCGCGCGAAGGTGGTGGCATAGACCTCCTCGCTGACACTGCTTTCGTAGAATTCCAGGTACGCGGTCCAAAGCCGGCGCCAGTCGGTTTCGTCCTGCGGTGCGATGGGGCGGATGGTCAGGCTCATGATGGGGGTCCTTCGGCTGCTCGGCGCAGATTGGGCCGAGCGCCCGGCGGATTCCAGCGTTTTTTCGCCGAGCGCATTGCATCGGGCGCTGGGACTGGCCATCTGTGTCGTCAACGAAACCGAGGCTACCCGTCGAGGAGACCAAAATGATTTCACGTATCGCAATCGCCACCGCCGCCGCGCTGTCGCTGGGCACCGCCAGCATCGCGCAGGAGGCCACCGGCACCGCAGAGAGCACGGACTCGCAGACCACCGGCTCTGAGACCACCGGCACGCAGAATGCCGAAACCCAGCAGGCCGCGAAGGAGCCGCCGACGAAGTCGCTTGAGAAGATCGAGCCGGCCGAGGGCATCAGCAACGAGACCCTGACCGACGAAAAGCTCAACGCGTTCGTGCAGGCGCTTGCGGCGATCAACGCGGTCGGGCAACATTTCGTGCCCAAGATCGAGGCCGAAACAGACGGCGAGAAGCGCGCCGAGCTGATGGCCTATGCCAATGACTCCATCGTCAACGCCATCGAGGTGATCGCCGACATCACCCCGGCGGAGTTCAAGGCGATCGACATCGCGGCACAGCAGGACGAGGAACTGAACCAGCGCATTCTTGACGAGATCAAGGTCGCCGCCGCCGAAGGCAAGGCCGCGCAAGAGGCCGCGGAAGAAGAGGCCGAAGCCGGCGAAGGCACCGAGGACGGTGCCGAGAGCGAAGCGCCCCAGACCGAGTAAGCGCGCCGGACCTACGGCACGCTCAATACGCTCCGGGGTCGCGCACTATCCCCCGCGAATGACCCCGGAGCGTATCAGAACAGCCCGTTGTCGTTGGCCGACTGGCCAGTGATGACCTGCAGGACGTCCCAATGCTCGACGATCCTGCCATTCTCGTCAAAACGGAAAATATCCATGCCGGCGTAATCGTCGCTGCCCGGCCATGTCTGGTGGCAATGCAGCACCACCAGATCGGCCTCGGCCACGGCGCGGACAAAGCGCACCTGTTTTCCCGGATACTCGCGCGCCATGCGCTCGAAATAGTCGATGAACGCATCCTTGCCATCCGCGACATGCGGGTTGTGCTGGATATAGGTGTCGCCCGCGAACTGCGCGATGGCCTCGCGCGGACGGCATTGATTGAACATCAGGTCGTAAAAGGCCATGGCACTGGCCTTGTTGCGATCCGTCTGGCCGGTCACTCCGCCGCGACGGCCTTGGGATCGGCCAGCGTGACGATGTCCATCATGATCGTGTTCAGCTCGAAATCCTTCGGCGTATAGACCCGCGACACGCCCATCTCCAGCAGGCGCTTGGAATCCTCGTCGGGGATGATCCCGCCGACGATCAGCGGCACGTGGCCCAGACCCGCCTCGCGCATCCGGGCCAACAGGTCCTCGACCAGCGGCATGTGGCTGCCCGACAGGATCGACAGGCCGATCACATGCGCCTCGTCCTCCAGCGCGGCGGTCACGATTTCCTCGGGCGTCAGGCGGATGCCTTCGTAGGAAATGTCCATGCCGCAATCGCGGGCGCGAAAGGCGATCTGCTCGGCGCCGTTGGAATGGCCGTCAAGGCCCGGCTTGCCCATCAGGAACTTCAGGCGGCGGCCCAGTTTCTTGCTGACCGCATCGACCGCGTCGCGGATATCGTCAAGGCCCTCGGTCCGGTTCGACGGGCTGCCCGAAACGCCGGTGGGGCCGCGATACTGGCCGTGGATCTGGCGCATCTGTTCGGCCCATTCGCCGGTGGTGACACCCGCCTTGGCGGCGGCAATGGAGGCCGGCATGATGTTCTCGTTTTTCGAGGCCGCCTCGCGCAGGGCCGCCAGCGCGGTTTTCACCGCGTCGTCGTCCCGCTCTTCGCGCCAGGCGTTCAGGCGGTCAATCTGCTCGGCCTCGGTCGCGGGGTCGACGCGCATGATGCCGCCATCCTCGGATTGCAGCGGGCTGGGCTCGGAGGTGGTGAACTTGTTGACGCCCACCACGGTCGTTTCGCCCGCCTCGATCCGGCCCAGCCGGTCGGCGTTGCTGTCCACCAGCCGCGCCTTCATGTGCTCGATCGCCCCGATGGCGCCGCCCATGCTGTCGAGCGTCTCAAGCTCCTGCCGGGCGCTTTGCTTCAGTTGCTCGACACGGGCGTCGACGGCGGGGTTGCCATCGAACAGGTCCTCGTATTCCAGCAAATCCGTCTCGTAGGCCAGGATCTGCTGCATCCGCATCGACCATTGCTGATCCCACGGGCGGGGCAGGCCAAGCGCCTCGTTCCACGCTGGCAGTTGCACGGCGCGGGCGCGGGCCTTTTTCGACAGCGTCACCGCCAGCATCTCGATCAGGATGCGGTAGACGTTGTTCTCGGGCTGCTGCTCGGTCAGGCCGAGGGAATTGACCTGAACGCCATAGCGGAAGCGGCGGAACTTGGGGTTCTCGACGCCGTAGCGGGTTTGCAGGATCTCGTCCCAGAGGTCGACGAAGGCGCGCATCTTGCACATCTCGGTCACGAAGCGGATGCCGGCGTTGACGAAAAAGCTGATCCGCCCCGCCAGCGCCGGAAAATCCTCTTCGGGCACGCGCGGTTTCAATTCGTCCAGCACGGCGCAGGCGGTGGCCAGCGCAAAGGCCAGCTCCTGCTGCGGCGTCGCGCCGGCCTCCTGCAGGTGGTAGGAACACACGTTCATCGGGTTCCACTTGGGGATATGGGTGTAGCAGTATTCGGCCACGTCCCCGATCATCTTGAGGCTGGGTTTCGGCGGGCAGATATAGGTGCCGCGGCTGAGGTATTCCTTGATCAGGTCGTTCTGCACGGTGCCCTGCAGAGCGCTGACATCCGCGCCCTGTTCCTCGGCCACCGCCACGTAAAGCGCCAGAAGCCACGGCGCGGTGGCGTTGATCGTCATCGAGGTGTTCATCTGGTCCAGCGGGATCTGGTCGAAGAGTGTGCGCATGTCGCCCAGGTGACAGACCGGCACGCCGACCTTGCCGACCTCGCCCTTGCTGAGAACGTGGTCGCTGTCATAGCCCGTCTGGGTGGGCAGATCGAATGCCACGCTGAGGCCCGTCTGCCCCTTGGCGAGGTTGCCGCGATAGAGCGCGTTCGACGCCTTGGCGGTGGAGTGGCCCGCGTAGGTGCGGATCAGCCAGGGACGATCCTTGGGGGTCTCATTCTGCATCTGCGACATCGGGCGGCCTCGTGAATCGGTTTGCGCAACTTTCTTTCAACAGCGGCAAAGTATTCGGAATTATGTGACGCTGTCAATTCGCTGCGTTGCGGCAATTCGGGGCGGGGTGGGTTTGAGAGGCCCCGTCGAACTGAAACGGCAGGTCTTTATCTCTCGCGCGGAATCAAGGCCGAAGGCCGCCGCGCGATCGCCAGACCGCCCCCCGGTCTGGCGATTAGGTGCCGCTGGCGCTTTGAATTGAAGTTTTCCGGAGTTGGCATGAATAAAGTGCCATGAACCACCCTCGGGTCGCCAGCCCGCGGTCTGGCAATCGCGCGGCTTGCACTCCAAACGGCAACCTCTAGGCCCCGTTTTCCTTTGTACCCCTTCACCCGGGCTGGCATGGTGCGGGCAATGACGCAAACGGTTGAACTTCCCCTCTGGCTATTGGTGCTGATCCTGCTGTTCGCGGCGGTGACATTTGCATCGCATTTCCTGTTCCCTTCGGTGCGCTGGTTCTTCCGCCGCCGGATGGAGCGGGTGGTGAACCGCCTGAACCAGCGGCTGGAACGCAAGATCGAGCCGTTCAAGCTGGCGCGTCGCTATGACATGATCCAGCGGCTGATCTACGATCCCGAGGTCAGCAAGGCGATTGCCGAGCACGCGCGGGAAAACGGCATCCCCGAGAACGTGGCCTTCGAGAAGGCCAAGCGCTACGCGCGCGAGATCGTGCCCAGCTTTTCCGCCACCGCCTATTTCGGCATCGCGATCCGGCTGGCAAAGCTCTTGAGCACGGCGCTTTACCGCGTGCGGATGGGCCGGTTCGACGCAGAGGGGATCGGCCGGATCGACCCCGACGCCACGGTGATCTTCGTGATGAACCACCGCTCGAACATGGATTACGTGCTGGTCACATGGCTCGCCGCCGAGCAGTCGGCGCTCAGCTATGCCGTGGGCGAATGGGCGCGGGTCTGGCCGCTCAGCCGGCTGATCCGCACCATGGGCGCCTATTTCATCCGTCGCCGGTCGCTCAACGCGCTCTATCGCCGGGTTCTGGCGCGCTATGTCGGCATGGCGACGGATGGCGGCGTGACGCAGGCGGTCTTCCCGGAGGGTGGCCTGAGCCTTGACGGGGCGCTGGCCAAGCCCAAGCTGGGCATCCTGAAATACATCATCGAGGAACGAGAGCCAGACGGGCGCGACGTGGTCTTCGTGCCGGTCGCCGTGAACTATGACCGGGTGTTCGAGGATCGCATCCTTGTCGCGGCGGGCAAGGCGGGCAAGCGCCGCTTCGGGGCGCGGATCAGCGTTGTGGGGGGCTTCGTGCTGAAACAATTCTGGCTGTGGATCACCCGGCGCTATCACCGCCACGGCTATGCCGCGGTCAGTTTCGGCGCGCCGGTCTCCCTGTCGGCGTTTCAGCGCGAACACCCCGGCGCCCCGGTCGAGAGGCTGGGCGACCGCCTGATGACGCGGATCGGGCAGGAGGTGCCGGTTCTGCCGGTGCCGATGGTCGCCCACGCCCTCCTGGCGGCCGGAACGCCGCTGCCCGAGGCCGAGCTGAGAAAGGTGCTGGCCGGGATGACCGACAGCCTGGGGCAGGCCCATATCCACATCCCGCGCGAGGATCTGGCCTATTCCGTCGAGGTCGGCCTGCGGATCCTGCGCAAGCGCGGGCTGGTCCGCGACACCGCGGAGGGCATCGAGATCGTGCCCGAAGAGCGCGACCTGCTGGTCTATTACGCCAATTCGATCCGGCAGTTCTTTGCAGATGCGGCGCAAGACGGCTGATTTTGCTGCGACTGCAGGGTTATAAAATTTCAAAAACGCACAAGTTGGCATTGCATTGTTGCGCAATGAAAGATATTTCAGGGCGGACACGCGCGATTCTGCATCGCGGCAAACGCTTATGAAGGAGGCCCCGATGGCTCTGGACACCGACACCGGAATCGCGCCCTACGACGCGCCCGAGAAAGACCTCTACGAAATCGGCGAATTGCCGCCCCTGGGGTACGTGCCCAAGCAGATGTACGCATGGGCGATCCGCCGCGAGCGTCATGGCGAGCCCGACAAGTCGTTCCAGGTCGAGGTGGTGGACACGCCGACGCTGGACAGCAACGAGGTGCTGGTGCTGGTGATGGCCGCGGGCGTGAACTACAACGGCATCTGGGCCGGCCTGGGCGAGCCGATCAGCCCCTTCGACGGGCATGGCGCGGATTACCACATCGCAGGCTCCGACGCGTCGGGCGTTGTCTGGGCCGTCGGCGACAAGGTCAAGAACTGGAAAGTGGGTGACGAGGTCGTGATCCACTGCAACCAGGATGACGGCAACGACATCCACTGCAACGGCGGCGACCCGATGTTCTCGCCCACGCAACGCATCTGGGGCTACGAGACGCCCGACGGCTCCTTCGCGCAGTTCACCAACGTGCAGGCGCAACAGTTGATGCCGCGGCCCAAGCACCTGAGCTGGGAGGAAAGCGCCTGCTATACGCTGACGCTGGCCACCGCCTATCGGATGCTGTTCGGCCACCACCCGCACGAGCTGAAGCCCGGGCAGAACGTGCTGGTCTGGGGCGCGTCGGGCGGTCTGGGGTCCTTCGCGATCCAGCTGGCCAACACCGTGGGCGCCAATGCGATCGGCGTGATCTCGGACGAGGACAAGCGCGATTTCGTCATGTCCCTTGGCGCGAAGGGCGTGATCAATCGCAAGGATTTCAACTGCTGGGGCCAGCTGCCCAAGGTGAACAGCCCTGAATACAAGGAATGGTTCACCGAGGCGCGCAAGTTCGGCAAGGCGATCTGGGACATCACCGGCAAGGGCAACAATGTCGACATCGTGTTCGAGCACCCGGGCGAGGCGACCTTCCCGGTCTCCACCCTCGTGTGCAAGAAGGGCGGCATGGTCGTGATCTGCGCCGGCACCACCGGCTTCAACTGCACCTTCGACGTGCGCTACATGTGGATGCACCAGAAGCGCCTGCAGGGCAGCCATTTCGCCCACCTGCAACAGGCCTCGTCCGCCAACAAGCTGGTGGTCGAGCGCCGCATCGACCCCTGCATGTCCGAGGTTTTCCCGTGGGAGGAAATCCCCGGCGCGCACATGAAGATGCTGCGCAACGAGCACAAGCCGGGCAACATGGCGGTGCTGGTGCAATCGCCCCGCACCGGCCTGCGCACGGTCGAGGACGTGCTGGACGCCGGCAAGAAAGGTTAAGCTTTCTCCCTGACGGGCCGGTTCGGCCCGCATCTGGCCCGCGAATCGGTGACCCGGTTCGCGGGCTTCTTTCGTTGTCCTGCGCCGGGTTCAACGAATTCAGGAGGCTGGAAATCTCGCCCTCGCTATTTCCGGGGAGTGAAAAACCGCGAATACGTCCAAAATCTTAAACATGCTAAAGTTGAGTTAACCTTTCGTTAACCGCTCCCGGAGGAGGCTGTGATGCAGAACGAGTGGATACTTGACGTCCTGGCCGACCTCAGGACCTTCGCTCGGCAGAACGGTCTTGCGGAACTCGCCGAACAGATCGACGACACGAGACTCGTCGCGGCGGCGGAGCTGACGTCGAAATCGACGCCCGCGCGGGAAGGGACGATTGGGTATGAACGTGCAACCGCCACGGCGGCTCGAACCGATCTTGGAAGACCTCGAACGCGCCCGTGACCCGGCCGACCTGCAAGACGTCGCCATACGCCTGCGCGACCTGTTTCACATCGACCATCTCGTCTATCACTGGGTCAGTGCGGCGGGCGACCAGTACGGCTGCGGCACCTACGATCCGGCCTGGGTGGCGCGCTATGTCGAAAAGGATTACCTGCGCATCGACCCTGTCATCAAGGGCTGTTACCAGCGGTTCCACCCGGTCGACTGGAAGCGGCTGGACTGGTCCGGCAAGCCCGCGCAAGCCTTTCTGAAAGAGGCGCTGGACCACGGCCTGGGCAACCAGGGCTATTCCATTCCGCTGCGCGGGCCGAACGGGCAATTCGCGCTCTTTACCGTGAACCACCGCTGCGATGACGACACCTGGGCGGCGTTCACCGAGTCGCGCCGCCGCGAGCTGATCCTGTGCGCCCACACCTTCAACCAGAAGGCGCTGGAATTCGAGCCCGATCGCGCCCCCGCGCCCGCGCGGCAGCTTTCCCCGCGCGAGGTGGATGCGCTGACGCTGCTGGCGCTGGGCTATGGCCGGGCGCAAGTGGCCGACACGCTGTCGATCTCGGAACACACGCTGCGGGTCTATATCGAATCCGCGCGCTTCAAGCTGGGGGCGATCAACACCGTGCACGCGGTGGCCCGCGCCATCAGCCAGGGGCTGATCGTGATCTGACATGGCGCCGGGGAACGCAACGCGCGGTGCACGCACGGGCGATTAACGAATTGTCGAGAATTTTCCTCTTATCGTCACGACAGAGGGGAATTCGACCATGCTACGCTACCTTTACGCCGATCAACTGAGCCGTTTCGCCAAGCTGTCCGATGGCATGTTCCGCGACCGGGCCGACCAGTTCGGAACCCGGCTCGGCTGGGACGTGCGCGTCGATGCGCAAGGCTTCGAGCGGGATGAATACGACGCCCTCAACCCGCTCTACCTGATCTGGGAAGGGGCGGACGGGCGCCACAAGGGCTCGATGCGGTTCCTGCCCACGACCGGGCGGACGATGATCAACGAGCATTTCACCGACATCCTGGGCGGCGGCACGATTGTCAGCCCGCATATCTGGGAATGCACCCGCTTTTGCCTTGCGCGCGGCGCCGAAAGCCGCGTCGCGGCCGCGCTGATGCTGGGCGGCGGCGAATTGATGCGCCATTTCGGCGTGCAGCATTTCGCCGGTGTGTTCGACGCGCGGATGGTGCGGATCTACCGGATGATCGGCTCCTCGCCCGAGGTTCTGGGCAGTACCGGCGAAGGCCGCGACCGGATCAGCGTGGGCTTGTGGGAATTCACCGATGCCGCCCGCGCCCAAGTGGCACGACGCGCCGGCGTGACCCCGCAATTGAGCGAGCAATGGTTCCGCCGCAGCTTTGGCGACGAACGCCAGCCTTTCGCGCAAACGGCCTGAGCCGCGTAGCACCGGAATTTGCGAAAATTCCGGGCCGGAAAATTGCAATTTTCCGATCCGATTTCTTGCAAGAAATCGGTCCCCGCGCTGGCGCAGGCAGGGGCGCGGCTGTAGGGTCGCGCCATGTCCCAGACCGCGCTCACCTATTCCGACGACCAGGCCGAGGCCCATGACCGCATCGCCGCCGCGCTGCGCGAGGTGGGCGTGGATCTGGACGAGGGGATGCTGACCCCGCCACGCGAAGGCAAGTCCCGCGTGATGGCCGTGGTCGGAAAGGCCGGCTCGGGCAAGACGCTGCTCTTGGCCGCTCTTTACCGCGCGCTGGAAGAGGCGGGCGTCGACGTGGTGTCGGGCGACTGGGAAGGCCGCCGCCGCAAGGACCGCCGCACGCTGGCCATCCTCGCCCCCACCAACAAGGCTGCCAGCGTTCTGAGGATGCGCGGCGTGCCCGCCACCACCATCCACCGCATCCTCTATACCCCCGTCTATGACCCTGAATACGAGCGCATCGCCGAATGGCTGGCCGGCAATGGCGACAAGCCCGAGATCGAGGGCCTGACCGAGGAGGCGCTGGAACGCGCCCGGCTGTTTTACGGCACGCACAAGTCCATCCCCGGCGCGCTGGCCGCCGCCGGCCTGCGCGGCAGCGATTTCATCACCGGCTGGAAACGCCGCGAGGAGCCTTTGGATATCGGGTTCATCGACGAGGCCTCGATGCTGGACGAAAAGCAGTACGAGGATCTGCAGGAGATCTTTCCGACACTGCTGCTTTTCGGCGACCCGGCTCAGCTTGCCCCGGTGAACCAGTCCGGCGCGATGGTCTTCGATGGGCTGCCCGCGCCCGCAAAGCTGACGCTGAACCGCATCCACCGGCAGGATGCCGACAACCCGATCCTCGACCTGGCCCACGCCTTGGGCGACCCAGAGGTGGGGTTTCAGGATTTCGAGCGGCTGGTCGAGCAAAAGGCGGCGCAGGACGACCGCGTGCAATGGGCGCAACGAGTCGAGGTGGACCTGATGGCGCGCTCGCCCGTCCTGGTCTGGCGCAACGCCACCCGCATCCGCCTGATCAACGCCTTCCGCGCCGTGCATGGCGCGCCCGACACCGAGCTTCTGGAAGGCGAGCCGCTCATCTGCGACGGTCTGGAACTGCCGCTCAAGCACCGCAAAAAACGTCTCGACCTCGAGGCGCGCGGCCTGATCAAGGGCGCGCAGGTGATCTATCTGGGTGCGGGCCGCAAGCCGGGCTTTTCCCGCCTGCACGTGATGGGGGCCGAGGACCCGCGCGTCAGCGCCGCCAGCATCGTCAAGATCGAGAAACCGGACGAGGAAGAGCCCTTCATCCCCTTCGCCGCCCGCATGGGCGCCACCTTCCTGCATGGCGCGGCGGTCACGATCCACAAGGCGCAAGGCTCGCAATGGCCCGATGTGCAGGTCTTTGCCCCCGACATCTATGCCGCCGCCCGCATGGGCCGCACCGAGGCGGGGCAGCCCTTGTGGAAGCGTCTGGCCTATGTCGCCATCACCCGCGCCGAGGAGCGGCTGCACTGGGTGGTGCGCAACCGCCTGTCGAAACCCACCGGCGCCCTGCGCATCGACGACCTGCGAGCCGCGCCCGCGCCGCTGGAACTGGAAGTGGAGGCAGAGACAGAGCTATGAAATCCATCCTGATCACCGGCGCCAGCTCCGGCATCGGCCGCGCCACCGCCGAGGTCTTTCTTGACGCAGGCTGGCGCGTGGGGCTGGTGGCCCGCCGCGCCGACAAGCTGAAAGAGGTGGCCGAGGGCCGCGAGGCGGTGGTCCTGCCCGCCGACGTGACCGATGCCGACGCCATGGACCGCGCCTTCGAGACGTTTCTGGACAAGGCCGGGCGTCTGGATGCGGTCTTCAACAACGCCGGAATGTTCGGCCCCTCGACCACGCCCGACGCGGTCAGCATGGCAGAGTTCGACGAGGTCATCGCCGTCAACCTGCGCGGCATGTTCATCACCGCGCGCCTCGCCTTTGGTGCCATGCGCGCGCAGACGCCGCAGGGCGGGCGGATCATCAACAACGGCTCGCTGTCCGCTTACGTGCCGCGCCCCGGCTCGATCTGCTACACCACGTCGAAGCACGCGGTCACCGGCATGACCCGGTCGCTGTCGCTGGATGGCCGGCCGTTCGACATTGCCTGCGGGCAGATCGACATCGGCAATGCGGAAAGCGAACTGGTGGCGGGGCTGAAAGAGGCCAATCCCGAGATGCACACGATGGGCGTGGAAAACGCCGCCCGGTCGGTGTTGCACATGGCCGAGATGCCGCCCGAGGCCAACGTCCAGTTCCTGACGGTGATGGCGACGAAGATGCCCTATATCGGCCGGGGGTAGGGGCCGCGCGATTGCCAGACCGCGGGATGGCGAGCCGACACGTGTTCATGGCGCTTTATGGAAGCCGCATCCGTAAGACCTCTGATCGGCGCACCAATGTCACCCAATCGCCAGCCCGTCCGGGCGGTCTGGCGATCGCGCGGCGGCGCGGCATGGCCGCGCCTTGGTTCCGCGCGGGGCCTCGTTGATCGAGCGCCTCTCGCCCCGCGAGATCCCGGATCAGGTCCGGGATGACGCGGTTCATCCGGTTCGACGCCGCGCGCCCGGTCTTTCCCGCGCACCGTCATCCTCGGGCTCGACCCGAGGATCTCCCACCCCACGAGTCCCCGGTTCACCTTCGCGATCCCAGCGGCACCACACAGCCGTCCCACCCCACTGGAGCCACAAATCCCTTGCCTCGCCACCCTTTTACCGCAACTCTGAAGGTATGACATTTCAACCCACCTCTCCGTTCCCGCCGCAAGGCAGCGCGCAACAGGTGGCCTTCCACCGCACCGAGCTTGCCGCGATCCTGTCGGTCTATGGCCGCATGGTCGCCGCCGGCGAATGGCGCGACTACGGGATCTCCAGCCTGCGAGACGTCGCGATCTTCTCGGTCTTCCGCCGCACCGCCGAGCACCCGCTCTACCGGATCGAGAAACGCCCCAAGCTGCGCAGCCGGCAGGGGCAATACGCGGTGATCGGCATGGACGGACAGGTGCTGAAACGCGGGCACGACCTGCGCACCGTCTTGCGCGTGCTGGAGCGCAAGCTTATCCGTGCGGTAGACTGAACCAACAGGAAAACGCATGACGACCCTGCCCGATTTCCGGCTGGAAACCCATTTCGCCAAGTGGGAATTCAAGGCCCGCCACCACATGACCGCCTCGGACGCCGAGAGCATGGCGCTGCCCGAGCTGCTGGCCATGGCCAGCCCAGAAGACCGCGACGGGTTCGAGACTATGTGGCTGGGCTATACCGAAACCTACGGCGCGCCCGATCTGCGCGCGGCAATCGCGGCCACCTACAAGGCGCAACCGGCGGACAACATCCTGTGTTTCGCCGGGGCCAGCGAGGGCATTTTCGCCGCCAACACCGTGCTGCTGGATGCGGACAGCCATGCCATCGTGGTTACCCCCAACTACCAGTCGCATGAAAGCCTGCCGCTGGCGATCTGCGAGGCGACGGGCATACCGCTCGACCCTGACGACAGCTGGTCGCTCGATATCGACCGGGTGCGCGAAGCGATCCGCCCCAACACCCGCCTGCTGACCATCAACTTCCCGCACAACCCCACGGGCGCGATCCTGCCGCGCGACCGCTATGACGCGCTGATCACGCTTTGCCGTCACCACGGCATCTGGATCCTGCATGACGAGATCTTCAACGGTCTCGGCCCGTCGGACGCCGAACACCTGCCGTTCATCGCCGATGTCTACGAACGCGGGCTCTCGCTGGGCGTGATGTCGAAATCCTACGGCCTTCCGGGGCTGCGCGTCGGCTGGATCGCCTGCCAGGACCGCGAGGTGCTGAGTCGGATGGAGCGGATGAAGCATTACCTGTCGATCTGCAATTCCGGCCCCAGCGAGCGGCTGGCGCTGATCGCCCTGAAGAACCGCGCGAGAATCCTGGCCCGCAACTGCGCCATCGTGGACGAGAACCTGCCCAAATGGGACGCGTTCTTTGCCCGCCATCCCGATCTTTTTGAGTGGCGGCGCCCGGATGGTGCCTGCATGGGCTTCCCGCGCTACCTGGGGGCGGATGGTGTCGAGGAATTCGCCCGCAAGCTGGTGGAAGAGTCGGGCGTTCTTCTGTTGCCCAGCACGATCTACCGCTCCGACCTCGGGCCGACCCCGACAGACCGCTTCCGCCTCGGCTTCGGGCGGCGCGGGCTGGACGAAGGGCTGGCGGCGATGGAGGCGCATCTGACGCGCGCCGGCTGATCGGCGCCCCACGAAATTCGTACGAATTTCGTGGGGCCTACCCCAGGTCGTAGACCAGGCGCGGCAGCATCCGGCCCGGGATCGCCTCGGACGGGGCCGCGCCTGCGGGCCGGCAACCCATGGCGACATAGAAGGGCACCGCGCCGGGATCGGACTCGACGATCATTTCCGTGGCCCCCATGCCGCGGGCCGTCCCGACCGCCCACTGAAACAGCCGCCGCCCCGTGCCCATGCCCATATGCGCGGGATCCACGAAAAGCCTTTGCAGGGTACAGCCCTCGTCCCCGTTCGAGACCTGCACCATGCCGAGCAGCGTCTCGCCTTCGACCTCGGTGATCGTCGGAACGTCCTTCAGATCGGCCTCGGTCAGCGTCAGCACCGGCACGCAGGCGGCCATGAACTCCGCGTCATACCCCCAATAGGCCTTGGACCGCAGGCACAGGGCGGTCAGGTCGGCAAGATCATCGGCGGAAGGGCGGCGCAATTCGGGCATGACGCAGTCTAAAACGAAAACGGGCGGGGATCATCCCCGCCCGCGCGTTTATTCTGTCTCTGACCGGATCACTCGTATTCCGGACCCAGCGCCGTCAGGCCCTTGAGGATGTCGATGGCATAGGCCAGCTGGTAGTCTTCCTCGCGCAGCTTGGCGGCTTGCTCGACCTTCTCGCGCTCTTCCTCGATCTGGCGGATCTCGTCCTCGCTCAGGCTGTCATTGTCGAGACGCCCGCGCAGGTCCGCCTCGGAGCGGTCAAAGCGGTTGGCGGGGTTTTCCTCCTCGTCCTCCTCGCTTTCCTCGGCGCGGCGCGGCTGGTCCACGATGATGTCCGGGCTGACACCCAGCGCCTGGATCGAGCGGCCCGACGGCGTGTAATACCGCGCCGTGGTCAGGCGCATCGCGCCGTCGCCCCGCAGAGGCATGACCGTCTGGACCGATCCCTTGCCGAAACTCTTGGTGCCCACGACGATGGCGCGGCGGTGATCCTGCAGCGCGCCGGCGACGATTTCCGAGGCCGAGGCCGAGCCGCCGTTGATCAGCACGACGATGGGCTTGCCTTCGGCCAGGTCGCCCGGCTTGGCGTTGAAACGCTCGCCATCCTCGGGCGCACGGCCCCGTGTGCTGACGATCTCGCCCTTTTCCAGGAACGCGTCGCTGACCTGGATCGCCTGGTTCAACAGGCCCCCGGGGTTGTTGCGCAGGTCCAGCACGATGCCGTTGATCTTGTCGATGCCGCCCGCGTCCTCGATCTGCTCGGCCAGGCCGCTTTCCAGGTTGCGGAAGGTCTGGTCGTTGAACGTTGTCACCCGCAGAACGACGCTTTGCTGTTCGGTCCGCACCCGTACGGCGGTCAGCTTGATCGTGTCGCGCACGATCGACACGTCGAACGGCTCCGCCTCGCCTTCGCGGACCACGGTGATGACGATCTCGCTGCCCACCGGGCCGCGCATCATTTCCACCGCCTCGTCCAGGGTCAGGCCGAGCACGCTTTCGCTGTCCACATGGGTGATGAAATCGCCCGCCTCGA
Source organism: Roseovarius sp. THAF8 (assembly GCF_009363735.1). Taxonomy (NCBI): domain Bacteria; kingdom Pseudomonadati; phylum Pseudomonadota; class Alphaproteobacteria; order Rhodobacterales; family Roseobacteraceae; genus Roseovarius; species Roseovarius sp. THAF8. The sequence continues at coordinate 2,705,182 of NZ_CP045410.1, forward strand.
TGCCGGCATTCTCGGCCGGTGTGCCGTCGATCGGCGACACCACCTTCACGAATCCGTCTTCCTGAGTCACTTCGATGCCAAGCCCGCCGAACTCGCCGCGGGTCTGCACCCGCATGTCGGCGGCATCGTCGGGGCTGAGGTAACTCGAATGCGGATCGAGCGAGGTCAGCATGCCGTTGATGGCGGCCTCGATCAGTTCGCCTTCGTCTACTTCCTCGACATATTGCGAGCGGATCCGCTCGAAAATATCGCCAAAGAGGTCAAGCTGTTCGTAGACATTCGTCGTCTTGGCCGCCTCCTGCGCCAGAAGCGGCGCGGCGACTTGGGTTGTCACGACCGCGCCCGTCAGGCTGCCGACGAGGGCGGCGATCAGAAACTTCTTCATCGGGTTGCTCATCCTTCGCTTGTCTCGAACCAGATCTCCGGATCGACGGGTTCGTTGTCTTCTCGCACTTCTATATAAAGGGTTTGGCTCCGGGACGCACCCGCATCTTTTTCATTCTCGATCAACAGCGCGTTAGCATCCTCGCCGGTCTCGCCCTCGGGCGCGCCCATCATGCCGATCGGGCTGCCGCCGGGCAGAACCTCGCCGATTTCGCCGTACACCACGTCAAGCCCGGCAAACACCATCAGAAGGCCCGCCTGCGGCTCCAGGATCACCACATTGCCGTAATCCAGAAGCTCGCCGCGATAGCGCAGCGTGGCCGGGGCCGGCGTGGTCACCAGCGCCCGGGGCCGGGTCGCCATCAGGATGCCGGGCCGGACGATCCCGGCGGCATCGGCCTCTCCGGCACGGCGCAGGATGCGCCCCTCGACCGGCAGGCGCAGGCTGCCCTTGCGGGCGTCGATCCCGGGCAGCGATCCGGGCGCCTCGTCGACCGCGATCTGGCTCAGCCCGCTGGCGAACCCTTCCAGCGTCTCGGTCGAGGCCACCAGCAGCGCGGTCTTCACCGGGTCCTCGACGAACCGGCGCGGCAGGTCGGTGCGGTCGGCAATCGCCTGGCTCAACGCGGTGCGCGCATCCTGTGCGCCCTGCAGCCCCTCGCGCAGGGTGTCGAGCGCGCTTTGCTGCAACTGCCGCAGCACGGTCACCTCTTCCAGCTCGGCCCGCAGGGCGGCGGCGCGGGTTTCCAGCGCCGGGGTGACATCCGACAGGATCATGCCCGACCGCGCCGTGCCGATCGGGCCGGAAGGGTGCAACAAAAGCACCGGCCCCTCGGATTGCGCCATGCTCTGCAACACGCCCAGCAGGCGGGCGATCTCGTCCTCGCGCGATTGCAGGCGGCGCGACAGCGCCTCTTCCTGGATGGCGGCGCGGCGCAGCCCTTCGCGCATCGCTTCCAGTCCGTCCTCGTAGGCGCCCACCACTTCCGTCAGCGCCTTCACGCGGTTGGCCGCGCCCTCGGCCGCCTCCATCAGCGCCGCGGCCCGGTTCAGGCGATCCGACGCCGCCCGCGCCTGCGTGCCGGGATCCTGCGCCAGGGCGGGGGCGCCGCCCATGAGCGCCAGCGAAAGAAGCGCCGCGCGGATCATTCCAGAAGGCTCGTCCCGGTCATCTCATCGGGCTTGGGCAGCCCCATCAGGTCCAGCACCGTCGGCGCCAGGTCGGCCAGCCGCCCGTCGCGCAGACGTGCGCCCTCGGGCGCGCCCCTGACGATCACCGGCACCGGGTTGGTGGTATGCGCGGTATGCGGCCCGCCGGTCAGCGGGTCCACCATGGTCTCGCAATTGCCGTGATCGGCGGTGACGATGATGGCGCCCCCCGCCGCGTCCAGTGCGTCAAGCACCCGGCCCAGCCCCGCATCCACCGCTTCGCAGGCCCGGATCGCGGCCCCCAGGTCGCCGGTATGGCCGACCATGTCGGGGTTGGCATAGTTCACCACGATGAAATCATAGCCTTCGGCGATGGCCTCCACCAGGTGGTCGGTGACCTCGCCCGCCGACATCTCGGGCTGCAAATCATAGGTCGCCACCTTGGGCGACGGCGCCATGTACCGCGCCTCGCCGTCCTCGGGGGTCTCGCGCCCGCCGGCCAGAAAGAACGTGACATGCGGGTATTTCTCGGTCTCCGCGGTGTGGAACTGGCGCTTGCCATGCTGCGCCAGCCAGGCGCTCAGCGTGTTCACCGGCTGCTCGTCGGGAAAGATGCAGTCCATGTAGGCACTGTGGCGGCGCGAATACTCGGTGAACCCGCTGACGACCGAAAAGGCGGGGCGCGGGCCGGTCTCGAAATCGTCGAACTCGGGATCGGCAAAGGCCGCCAGGATCTCGCGCGCCCGGTCGGCGCGGAAATTCAGGCACAAAAGGCCGTCGCCGTCCTTCATGCCGTCGTAATCCCCCAGCACGCGCGGCTTGATGAACTCGTCGGTGCGGCCCTTGGCATAGGCCTCGTCGATGCCGCAGGCGGCGGTGTCGGCGGTGTACCCCTCGCCATGGGCCAGCGCCTCGTAGGCCAGCTGCACCCGGTCCCAGCGGTTGTCGCGGTCCATCGCGTAATACCGCCCCGAAACGGTGGCGATCCGGGCCCCCATGGGCAGCGCCGCGCGCAACGCCTCCAGGTACACCTTGGCCGAGGTCGGCGCCACGTCGCGCCCGTCGGTGAAGGCATGAATGGCCACCGGCACGCCCCGTGCGGTCAGCGCGTTGGCCGCCGCGATCATGTGCCCGATATGGCTGTGCACCCCGCCATCCGACAGCACGCCCAACAGGTGCGCGGTGCCCCCCGCGGCCTCTACCTTGTCGGCAAACCGGATGAACCCGGGCAGGGCGCCGAACGTGCCCGTCTCGATGGCCCGGTCGATGCGCCGCAGATCCATCTCGATCACCCGGCCCGCGCCGATATTGAGATGTCCCACCTCGGAATTGCCCATCTGCCCTTCGGGCAGGCCCACGTCATGGCCATGGGTGATCAGCGTGGCGTTCGGACAGGTCTCCATCAGCCGATCGAAATGCGGCGTCGCGGCCAGCGCGGGCGCGTTCGCCTCACGCGCCTCGCTCAGTCCCCAACCGTCGAGAATACACAGAACTACGGGTCTTGGCGCGCTCAATCCTGCCTCCTGAATCCTTGGCCGCTTCTAACCCGTCTGAACCGGGTGGTGAACCGCTTTCTTGCCCGCTTCCTCTGGCCCGAAATATCCCGGGGAGTTTGAGGGGCAGCGCCCCTCATCACCGCTACAAAGCGTGGCGCAGCCACTCCGCCAGGTCACGCCCGATGATAGGGCGCCCCCGCCAGGATCGAGGCCGCGCGGTAAAGCTGCTCGGCCAGCATCACCCGGGCCAGCATGTGCGGCCAGACCATCTTGCCGAAGGACAGCGCGACCTCGGCCCGGTCGCGCAGCGCGGGCGCGATCCCGTCGGCGCCGCCGATCACGAAGGCCACGTCGCCGCGCCCGGTATCGCGCCAGCCGGCCAGCTTGTCGGAAAAGTCGGGCGAAGATATCAGCGTGCCGCGCTCGTCCAGCGCCACGATCACCGCGCTTTTGGGCAGCGCGCGCTCCAGAAGCTGCGCCTCGGCCTCCATCCCGCCGCCCTTGCGGTCCTCGACCTCGTGCATCTCTGCCGGGCCAAGCCCCAGGCTGCGTCCGGTCCGGTCGAACCGGACCAGGTAATCATCGAGCAAGGCGCGTTCCGGGCCGGTCTTCATCCGGCCCACCGCGCAGATATGGACGCGCATTCAGCTCTTGGCGGCCTGGGCTGCCCCGTGACCCTGAAGCCACATCTTTTCAAGCTGGTAGAAGTCCCGCACCTCTGGGCGGAAGACATGGACGATCACGTCGCCCGTGTCGATCAGCACCCAGTCGCCCGCGTCCTTGCCCTCGACCTTGGTCAGCACGCCCATCTCGGATTTCAGCCGCTCCGAAAGCTTTTCGGCGATGGCCGTCACCTGGCGCGAGGACCGGCCCGAACAGATCACCATGTAATCGCCGATCGCGGATTTGCCGCGAAGGTCGATCTGGACGATCTCTTCGGCCTTGTCTTCGTCGAGTGCGGTAAGGATGCGCGCAAGCTGTGCGTCACTGCTTGTCGCCATGTCGGACGCGCTCAAACCCGCGCCCCGTTCAGCGGCCGGAGCCGCGTCGATTGTAAGAGACAGGACATTGTCCTCCTTCTACTACGCACCGATCCGCCCCGGTGCCGGGCGTGCATCCAAAATAGCAATCCGTCTGTCACAATTCAATGAAGGCTTTCGCAAAGCCGCGCATCCTGTGGCCCTCGCGCCCTGTAAAACGGCAGCATCCCGCCACGTACACCCGACTGCGTGGGAATGCGCGCCCTCACCAGCCTTCCTCGGTATGGATGCGCTCGCCCGGAACGCCCAGCGCCTTCACCGCGTCCCGCATCGCATCAACATAGCCCTGCGGACCGCAGATATAGACCTGACCGGTCAGGTCCGCGTTCTTTTCCAGGAACGCCTTGTCGACCTTGCCGTAATGCAGGTCCGGCACGTCTTCCTCGGACAGCACGTGATCGACCTTCAGGCCTTTCATCTGATCCCACTCTTCGCGCAGGATGATGTCGCCCTCGGTCTCGTTGGAAAAGATCAGCTGGCAACCGCTCAGGTCGCCCTCTTTCGCCCGCTTGCGCAGGATCGCGATGAAGGGCGTCACCCCGGCACCGGCGGCCAGAAACACACCCGGCCCCTTGTCGGTGATCGCGCCAAAGGGTCCGTCCAGCGTAACCTCTTCGCCGGGCGTCAACGTGGGCAATTGCTCAGTCACGCCGTCATGCGACGGGTAGCTCTTGATCGTGAACTCCAGATGGCTGTCACCGGGCAGCGAGGTGAAGGTGAAGGGCCGCCCCTCGTCCTTCCAGCCGTCGCGGCACATCGCCAGTTCGGCGGCCTGTCCCGGCTCGAAGTCAAAGCCTTCGGGCCGGTCGAAGACATAGCGATGCGTGTCGTGGGTGACGCTTTGCTGCGATTGCAGGGTCAGTGTATGGGCCATGAGAATACTCCTTTTCGCCAGCCAACGCCGCGATCAGGGGCCGTGTTCCCCTGCCGCGCCGCCCTGCGGCGGTTTGCCCGGGTCGCCCCGGTCCAGCGCCCGCGTGCCCAGTTCCGAGCCTTCCAGCACGGTGACCTCGCGCTGCGGGAAGGGGATGGAAATACCGTGCTCCTGAAACGCGTCCCACAGCGCCAGGTACACGTTGCCGCGGATGTTGGTCAGGCCGCCGGTCGGGTCGCTGATCCAGAACCGCAGGATGTAATCCACGCTGCTGTCGCCGAAGCCCACGATGTGGCACACCGGCGCCTTGAAGGCCAGCACCCGCTCCACCCCCTTGGCGGCGTCGATGGCCACCTTGCGCACCAGGTGCGGGTCGTCGCCATAAGCGGTGCCGAAATAGATATCCAGCCGCACGAACTCGTTGGAATGCGACCAGTTCACCACCTGCCCGGTGATCAAATCCTCGTTCGGGATCAGGTATTCCTTGCCGTCCCGCGTGGTGATCGAGATATAGCGTGCGCCAAGGCTGTTGATCCAGCCGAAGGTCTCGCCCAGGCTGATGACGTCGCCGGGCTTGATCGACTTGTCCAGCAGGATGATCACCCCCGACACCAGGTTCGACACCACCTTCTGAAGGCCGAAGCCGAGGCCCACGCCGATGGCGCCCGACAGCACCGCAAGCCCGGTCAGGTCCACCCCCACGGCGCGCAGGCCGATGAAGAAGGCCGCGCCATAAAGCGATATCTGGATCACCTTGACCGCCAGCACCTGCATCGACGGCGAAATGTCCTTGTTCGAGCGGATGCGCGAGGCCGAAGTCGTGGACACGAACCGCGCCAGGAACATCAGGAACGCGATCATCGCGACGGCCTGCAACACGATCCACAGCGACAGGCGCATCTCGCCCAGGTGCACCGCCGCGCTGTCCAGAATCTGGATCGTCTCGTCCGTCAGCCCGACGATCGACAGGGTGACCCATGTCCAGGCGGCATAGCGCACGATGCCGCGCAGGAACGCGTTGCCGATCAGCCGCGTGATGACCGCGATGAACAGCCACGCGGTGGCAAGGCTCGCCATGACGCCGATGAGGTAGGACCGGCTGGGCCACGTCACCTCCTGCATGATCCCGTAGACCGGCCAGATCAGAAGCACCATGAAGATCAGGCGCAAGCGACGGTGCATCATCACCAGGAACCGCATCCGCCACTTGGGCCAGCCCTCGCGGGTGCGCATCCAGTTGTGCAGGTGCGGCCCGAAGATCCGCGCCAGAATCGTGGCCGCGACCCACAGCCCGATGATGATCCCCACCTGGTACAGGCTCCAGGGCCGCAGCAGGCCCGCCACGAACAGCTGCGCCTGTTCCCACAGCCCGATGGCGATGGTCTGGGCCTGTTCGATCGCGTCATTGGCCAGGTCCGGCGTCGCCTCGGCGGGCGAGCTCATGCCGGCGTCCTCGCCGGTGGCGGTGTCTGTGACGGCGTCCTCTTCCATGGCAATACCTTACACGCCCCCCGCGTGTGAACAAGTCGCGCTGGACAGTGGCCGCATGGCCTCTAAGCTGTTGTGAACATTCGGCGCGGCCCCGTCGCCGCCCCGGAACTTGTTGAAAGAGGAGGAGCCGCGCCCATGTCCACGCTACTTGTCACCCACGAGGACGGTCTCAACCACGTCACGCCCGACGGTCACCCCGAACGCGTGGCGCGGCTGGAACACCTGTGGCCCGCGCTCGACGGCAAGGACGTGGTCCGGGCCGAGGCGCCGCTGGCGACGGATGCCGACCTGACGCTGTGTCATCCGCAGGACTACGTCAACATGGTCCGCGAGGCGATCCCGGCGCAGGGCTTCAACCAGCTTGACGGCGACACGTGGCTGTCGCCCGGCTCGTTCGACTGCGCCGCGCGGGCCGTCGGCGGCGCGATGCTGGCGGTCGACAAGGTGCTGGATGGCGAGGTCGGCAACGCCTTCGTCGCGATGCGCCCGCCGGGCCACCACGCCGAAACCGCCACGCCGATGGGCTTCTGCCTGTTCGGCACCGCGGCGATTGCCGCGAAACACGCTCTGGACCGGCACGGATTGTCCCGCGTCGCGGTGGTGGATTTCGACGTGCATCACGGCAACGGCTCGCAGGACCTGCTGCGCGGCGAGGCGCGCGCGCTCTTCATCTCGTCCCACCAGATGCCGCTCTGGCCCGGCACGGGCGGCGCGCATGAAACCGGCGACCACGACAACGTGCTGAACGTGCCCTTGGCGCCGGGCACGGCCGGGCAGGGGTTCCGGCAGGAATACGAAGGCCAGATCTTTCCCCGGCTCAAAGAGTTCAGGCCCGAGCTGATCCTGGTCTCGGCCGGCTTCGACGCCCATGCCGACGACCCGCTGGCCAACCTGAACCTGCGCGAGGACGATTTCGCCTGGGTCACCCGCCGCCTGTGCGAGATCGCAGCGGAACACTGCGACGGCCGCCTGGTCTCCTGCCTCGAAGGCGGCTATGATCTGAACGCCCTGGCCGCCAGCGGGGCGGTGCACGTGGACGAGTTGATCCGCGCGGCGGGCTGAGCGACAGGCCGCCCTGCCGTGACGTAAGTTAACGGTTTCACCGAAAATTCATGGAAAATGCCGCGCCGCGGCATTATCTTTCCGTCAGGGAGGACACCTCTGCCCGGGCTTGGCCCGCGCCAAGGAGTCCAAGACCATGAATGCCGACGTCACTCATGACAAGATACTGATTCAGCCGGATATTCGCCGCCTGTGGCCGGCGGACAAACGGCTTTTGCTGGACCATTTCGCGCGGCTCGACCCCGAGACCCGCCGCCTGCGCTTTGGCGCCAGCGTGACCGAAGACTTCGTCGCCGGGTATGCCGAAACCCTGCTTGGCCTCGACAGCGTCGTCTACGGCGCGTTCGTCGACGGGGACCTGCACGGCGTGGGCGAGTTGCGGATGCTTCTGAACAGCTGGCCCGTGCGCGCCGAAATCGCCCTCAGCGTCGATCCCGACTGGCAGCACGAAGGCATCGGCGACGCGCTTTTCGTGCGGATGCTGGCGGCGGCCCAGAACCGGGGCGTGCGCTCGCTCTACATGATGTGCCTGCGCGAGAACGAACGGATGCAGCGCCTCGCGCGCCGTCACGACGCGACCCTGACCTTCGACATCGGCGAGGTCGAGGCCACGCTCGACCCGCCCTGGCCCACGGCGCTGTCGCTGGCCGAGGAAATGGTGGGCGAAACCCGCACCTACCTGCACGCGGTCCTGCGCCCGCCGTTCTGAAGACCGACCGGAGCCCCAGAAAATTCGTACGAATTTTCTGGGACGCAGATTATTCGCAGAATAATCTGCGCGACCCCCGGCGCGTTCACCCCGCCGATGCTCCGGCGCCCAACCCTCAGATTGGCACTTCCGATGTCGCCTTTTCGGTCGACACGACGATGGATGTCCGGAATTTTCGGACGTTCTTGTCGGCAAAGAAGAACCTATGGGTGAAGGCCTCGTAGTCGGCAATGTCGCGGGCCATCACCAAGAGGATGAAGTCCGCCTCCCCGGCAATGCAGTAGAAATGGGTCACCTGGCGATCCTCGCGCGCCTTGCGCTTGAAGGCGTCGATCTGGTCGAGCCTGTCGCGCTCCAATTCCACCGCGACGATGGCCGTGATGCCAAGACCCACCTGTGCGGTATCGAGGATCGCGACCTCCCGCCGGATCGCCCCGGCCTCTCTCAGGCTGCGCAGCCGCCGCTGGACAGAGGCCGTCGAGAGGCCGGTTGTCTCTGCAAGCGACTGGATCGACGTTCTGGCGTTCCTTTGCAGTTGATCGAGTAGTTTGCGATCCGCAGCGTCCATGATGCGTGCTCCTGTAAATTACGGGGATGTTGATCCTGCAAGATCATCTTTTAGCGCAATTCCGTATCGTCTGCATCATCCGCACCGCTTAAGATGCGCGGCATGACACATGGAATGATACGAGGGGCCGTCTCCATCCTGCCCCTGGCCTTCGGAGCCGCCTTGTATGGCTTTGCCTTCGGCCTGCTTGCGGCGCAGGTGGGCTTCACGTGGTGGGGCGTCGGATTGATGAGCGCATCGGTCCATGCCGGATCGTCGCAGATCGTCGCCGTCGAACAGCTTGCCGCCACCGGCACCGTCCTCGGCGCCGTCCTTGCGGGGGTCGCGTTGAACCTGCGCTACGTGGGCATCGTGGCGTCCCTCGCGGATGTACTGGACGGATTGCCACTGCGGTTGAGGCTGATCGCCATTCACATCACGGGGGATGAAAACTGGGCGCTGACCATGGCCGAACGCGCGAAGTCGCCGGACGTCGGCGCGGCGTTCCTGATGGGGTCGGGGCTGGTGATGATCTCGGTCTGGACGGCATCGACAGCCCTCGGCGCGGTGATCGGTGCCGTTCTGCCCGATCTCGAACGCTTCGGCCTGGGGTTCGCCTTCACCGCGGCATTCATCGCCATGGCGCGGGGCCTCTGGCGGGGACGGTCCCGCGCCTTGCCCTGGGCCGTCGCGGCCGGGGCGACGATCGCCGCCATCTCGCTCGGAGCGCCACGGGCCTACGGAATCGTCGCGGGCGCGCTTTGCGGGTTGGTTGCCATCTCGCTGATGCGCCGAAGACGGGCCGCGGCCCGATGAGCGGCGCGCATTGGGCGATGATCGGCCTGCTGGCCCTGGGTGCCGCCGCAATCCGTGTCGCCGGGCTTGTGGCAGGCGGGCGGATCCGCTCTTCGCGTCATGCCTGGATTCTGGAAGATTTGCCGGGGCTGATCGTGGTCAGTCTGGTCGCGTCATCGCTGATCGGTCAGCCGTTTCCGACCTGGCTCGCGGCCGGTGTGGCGCTTGTCGTCGCCGTCGCGACGAACCACGTTATCGCAACGATGGCCGCGGGGGTGCTCGCCTTTGCCGGGCTTATGTGGCTTGGGCTTTAGGGGATGCGCCACTCCCCGCGCCCTCATTCCGCTGCGTATCTCTGCCGCGCGGCGCTCTCCTGCAGCAGCCAATGCGCCACGATGGCGCTTTCATTGCGCGGCTCGACCCCCTGCCGCCGCAACAGGTAATAGCCCGAGCGCGTGCGCACATGCTCGTCCCCCATCGGCCGGATCAGGTCGCCCGATTGCAGGTGGTGGTCCACCAGGTGCCCCCAGCCCAGCGCGATGCCCAGCCCATCCCGCGCCGCCTGGATCGCCAGCGGATAGGTGTTGACCGACGCCGACGGCCGCACCTTGTCGGGATCGGCGCCGATCCGGTCCAGCCAGGTGCGCCAGTTCAGCCACTCGGCATGGTTGTTGCTGACCTCGATCAGGTCGTGCCGCCGCAGCGCGTCGACACTGTCGATGCCCGCCCGCCCCTTCAGATAGCCCGGCGCGCAGACCGGAAACACCGTCTCGCCGAACAGCCGCGTCGCCTCGTATCCCGGCCAGTCGCCCTCGCCGCGCAGGATCGCCAGGTCCATGTCCTTGGCCAGGCATTCTGCATCCACGTCAGACGAGGTCAGCGCGATGGTGATGTTGCAATTCGCCTCGTGAAACGCCCGCAGCCGCGGCATCAGCCACAGCGAAGAGACAGAGTTCGTCGCCCCCAGCTTCACCGTGCTTTTCTCCAGCTGCGCGCACATGTCCTCGGACACCCGCACCAGCGTCTTCAGCGCCGGCGCGATCCCGGACAAGAGCTTGCGCCCCATATCCGTCAGCCGCACCGAACGGTGCCCGCGCACGAACAGCGCACATTGGTAATGCTGTTCCAGCAGCCGGATCTTGCGGCTGATGGCGGTTTCCGAGACGTTCAGTTCCTTGCCCGCCGCGGCAAAGCTCTCCAGCTCCGCCGCCACCTCGAAGGCCAGCAGGTAGTCAAGGCGCGGCAACACGGCGCGATTGCGCAGCATCCTTCACACTCCTCAAAACTCGGGACAACGCCACGAGCCTAGCCGTGGCACCCGCCCTTTGCCAAACTTTTTTAGAGGCATGGCACAAAAAGTTTATAATCAGAGTTCCACCCGGTCTTTGCGATACTGCGCCCGCTAACAAAGGGCCGGCACGCAGAATCAGGCCCGACAGCCAACTGGGAGTTACCATGAAAATCAAAGCATTGATGTCCGCGACGGCCATCGCCCTGGCTTCGGCCTCGGCCGGTTTCGCCGCCGAGGACAGTTCCGAACCCATCGTCATCCCGCTGCACAACTGGTCCAGCCAGATCGTGATGAGCCATGCCGTGGGCCAGATCTTCGAGGAGATGGGCAACAACGTCGAATTCGTCACCACCGACAGCCAGGCGGTCTACGAATCGATCCGCCTGGGCGACGTGACGCTGGAACTGGAAGTCTGGGAAGGCGCGTTCGGGGCCTCGTTCCGCGAGGCGCTGTCCAAGGGCGGCCTGCACGACGCGGGCGACCACGACGCCGTCACGCGCGAGGACTGGTGGTACCCGTCCTGGACCAAGGACGCCTGCCCGGGCCTGCCCGACTGGAAGGCGCTCAATGACTGTGCCGAGCTTTTCGCCACGCCCGAGACCGGCGACCAAGGCCTCTTCCTCGACGGTCCCGTCGACTGGCTCAAGCACGGCAAGGAACGCGCCGAGGCGCTGGATCTGAACTATGTCGTGAAAAACGCGGGCTCCGCCGCCGCGCTCTGGGCGCATATCGCGTCGGCCGAAGAGGACAAGACCCCGATCCTGGTCTTCAACTGGACGCCAAACTTCGCCGAGGCTGTCTGGCCCGGTGAATTCGTCGAGTTCCCGGCCTGGGAAGACGGCTGCGACACCGACCCCGCCAAGGGCCCCAACCCCGATGCGCTCTACGATTGCGGCAACCCCGCCGACGGCTACCTGAAAAAGGCCGCATGGGACGGGATGAAGGACAAGTGGCCAAACGCCTACGAGGTGCTGACCAAGATCTCCTTCACCAACGCGCAGATCGCCGAAATGGCCAAGCTGGTGGATATCGAGGATTACGAGCCCGAGGAAGCCGCCGAGATCTGGCTGGAAGACAACGAGGACGTCTGGAAAGGCTGGCTGCCCGGCGGCGACACCTGATCTTTTCGTCTTTCCCTGCCCGGCTCTCGCGCCGGGCAGGGCCTTGCCGGCGGTCCGCACCGCCGGCGTCTCATCAAGGACACGCCGCCTCATGACCTCGGACAGCCCCGTCATCTCCTGCCGCAACGCGTGGAAGCTTTTCGGCCCCAACCCGCGACAATACCTCAAATCCATGCCTGCCGGGCACGGGTACGAGGATATCCGCGCCGATGGCTATATCGCCGGGGTCAAGGACGTGTCGGTCGAGGTTTCCAAGGGCGAGATGCTGGTCATCATGGGGCTTTCGGGTTCTGGCAAATCCACACTGGTGCGCTGTTTCTCGCGCCTGCACGACATCACCGGCGGTACGATCGAGGTCGAGGGGCAGGACATCATGGCCCTGCCCGAGAAAGAACTGATCGAGCTGCGCCGCTCGAAGATGGGCATGGTGTTCCAGTCCTTCGGCCTGTTGCCCCACCGCACAGTGCTGGAAAACGTCGCCTTCCCGCTGGAAATGCGCGGACAGGACCGGCACGCGCGCCGCGAACGTGCTTTGGAGGTTATCAAGCTGGTGGGTCTGGAAGGCCGCGAGGAATACTTCCCGCGCGAACTTTCCGGCGGCCAGCAACAGCGCGTCGGCATCGCGCGTAGCCTCGCGATCGAACCGGATATCTGGTTCCTCGACGAGCCGTTCTCCGCGCTCGACCCGCTGATCCGGCGCGAGATGCAGGACGAATTTCTGCGCCTTCAGGCCATGCTGGGCAAGACCATCGTCTTCATCACCCACGATTTCGACGAGGCGCTGCGCCTTGCCGACCGCATCGCCATCATGAAGGACGGCGCGATCGAGCAATGCGATACGCCTGACCGCATCGTGATGGACCCGCAGACCGAATATGTCCGCAAGTTCACCGAGGATATCGACAAGGCCCATGTCGTCCACGCCAGCGTTCTGGCCAAACCCGTCAACGGCCACGCGGTCGACGGCGAGGCCATTGCGGGCGACCGCACCATTCACCAGATCGCGCGCCAGTTGGTCAGCGACCCGCGCGAGCATCTGCCCGTGGCGGGCAAGGACGGCAAGGTGATCGGCGTATTGACCCGGGCCGAGGCGCTGGAGGTGCTTCTGGGGGACAGCGCCAATGGCTGACGTCGCCACCAACGCCGCCCGCACCTCCCTGTCGATGCGCCAGCCCGGCGCAACCCGCGACCCCGTGCTGGTGGCGCTCTTGCTGGTGGCCGCGATCCTCTGCGCGGCCAAGCCGGTGCTGCCCGATTTCCTGATCCGCCTGCCCGAGGCATGGATTCCGCCCTTGGCGCAGTGGCTCGACGCGTTCTTCGACGTCATCACCGGCGACATGCAGGAGGGGCGCTTCGGCCTCATCTACATCACCCGCTGGTTCGCCGAAGGCCCGCTGGAGTTTCTGCTGGGCGTCACCGCCAACCTGCTGGAAGGAAAGTACCGCTGGCCCTACATGGCCGACCCCATTCCGTGGGCCGCCGTGGCGGGGCTGGCCGCCGTGATCGGCTATTACCTCGGCGGCTGGAAACTGTCGCTGCTGGCCGGCGGCACCTTCGTCTGGACCGCCTTCATGGGCCAGTGGGAGCTGACGATGCAGACCCTTTCGGTGCTGCTGGTGGCCGCCCCACTGGGCTTTTTCGTGGGCCTCGTCATCGGCATCGCGGCGTGGAAATACAAGTGGTTCGACAACGCGATCAAGCCGCTGCTGGCCGTCATGCAGACGCTGCCCTTCTACACCTACCTTCTTCCGGCGGTGATCTTCTTCAAGGTCGGCCCCACCGCGGGAGCCATCGCCACCACGATCTATGCCACCCCGCCGATGATCCTGATGACGACCGTGGGCCTGAAAAAGGTCTCGCCCGAGATCGTCGAGGCCGGAAAGATGTCGGGCGCCACCCGCTGGCAGATGTTGACCAAGGTGTTCATCCCCTCGGCGCGCACGGAAATCCTCGTGGGCGTGAACCAGGTGATCATGCTCTGCCTCGCCATGGTGGTTCTGACCGCCTTCATCGGTATGCCCGGGCTTGGCGGCAAACTGCTGGCCATGATGAACTCCCTCAAATTGGGCCGTTCGTTTGAGATCGGTATCACCATCGTCCTGGTGGCCATCACGCTCGACCGCCTCAGCAAGGCGTGGGTGCGCAAGTTGCCCGAGCATCACCCCAAGGACACGCCCTTCTACATCCGCTACAAGTACACCGTCCTGTCGGTGGTGGTCTTCGCCGGGCTCTACCTCTTGGCCCAACCCGTCGAGATCCTGAACGAGGTCGGCCGCCGCCAGTCGCTGTCCATGGGGCGCGAGATTGACGGTGTGTTCGAGGCGTTCCTCAACCTCGACGTGGTTCAGGCGATCACCGGCACCATCCGCTATGTGCTGAACGTCTGGGTCCTGATCCCCTTCCGCGATGCGCTTTTGTGGATCCCCACCTCGGCCTTCATCCTGCTGGTGGTGGCCTTCGCCTATGGCGTCGGCGGCAAGAAACCGGCGATCTATGCCGCAATCTTTTTCTCCATCGTCGCCTTCTCGGGCTGGTGGGACCGGTCGGTCATCACGCTCTATTCGGTGCTGTCGGCCATGGCGATCTCGATGATGATCGGCATTCCCATCGGCATCCTCGCTTCGCGGTCGGAAAAATGGTCCGAACGGATGCTTTTGGCCTGCGACACCGCGCAGACCTTCCCCAGCTTCATCTACCTGCTGCCCGCGATCATGCTTTTCGGCATCACCGACACCACCGTGGTGCTGTCCATCGTGATCTTCACCATGGTCCCGCTCACCCGCTACACCATCGAAGGGCTGCGCAGCGTGCCCGCCGAAATGACCGAGGCCGCCGACATGGCCGGCTGCTCGCGCTGGCAGAAACTGACGTCGGTGCAACTGCCGCTGGCGATGCCCACCATGGCCGTCGGCTTCAACCAGGGCATCATGTTCGCCTTCTTCATGGTCATCATTGCGGCCTTCATCGGCACGCAGGACCTGGGCCAGGAACTGCAGCGCACGCTGGCGGGCACCGATCTGGGGAAAAACTTCGTCCTCGGGATCAATGTCTCGCTCATGGCGTTGACCTTCGACATGGCGATCCTCAGCTGGGCCAACCGCCGCAAACGGGCGCTGGGCCTCGATTGATGCTACAATTCACGAGTGATAAAAGGCACATCCATGACCGTTAAGCCTGTCTTCGAGACCCCATATGAACGCGCCGGCGTCATCACGCCCGGCCTGCCCATCCTGCCCCACGGAACGGAACGACACCCCATCCCCGGCGGCGGCTCCCGCGCCGTGCCGATCTATCGCGGCGACGAGGTGTCGGTGCTGGATTTCCAGGGGCTGCAACCCGGCGAGATGGTGTTCTTCACCCCAGACGGCAAGTCCGACCCCGGCCGCCTCGGCGCCTCCAGCCACGGCCGCCCGGATGGCGTCCTGTCGGTGCTCGACAACGGCTCGGTCTCGGGCCGCCGCGTCGCTTCGGCGCTCGACCGGGCCGGGTTCAAGCTGGGCGATGCGCAATGCATCAAGGTGTTCTCCGAAGGCTCCCGCGCCGGTGAGATGGCGACCTTTCAGGCTGACAGCGACGGCCTGCTTATCGTCGCCGCCCCCGGCGGCCCGATGGACCCGGGCACGCAGGCGCCGCCCACCGACCTGATCCTCTATATCCGCCGCGCCGATCCCGGCATCGCCAAGGGCGGGCACATGCCGCCCGACCCGCTGGCCGATCCGCTCCACGACATCAACATCCAGCCGGGCGAGGCGAAATCCTATCACGTCCAGAAAGGCCAGTTCATCCAGGTGCTCGACGTGCAGGGCCGCGAATGTTCGGATTTCCAGGCCTTCTCGCTGCGCTCGCTCGACAAGGGCCTCGACCGCGAGATCGACCCGACGACGACCCGCACCCTGATGGGGTCGCTCTACCCCCAGCCGGGCATCTTCGCCAAGTACTGGAACGTCGATCAGGAACCGCTGGTCGAGATCGTGCAGGACACCTGCGGGCGGCATGACACGTTCGGCCTGGCCTGCACCGCGCGCTATTACGAGGAGCTGGGCTATCCCGGCCACGTCAACTGTTCCGACAACATGAACCGCGACCTGGAACAATACGGCGTGCGCCCGCGCGCCGGCTGGCCCGCGATCAACTTCTTCTTCAACACCATGCTGGACGAGACCAACGCCATCGGCATGGACGACCCGTGGTCGCGCCCGGGCGATTACGTGCTCTTGCGCGCGCTCACCGATCTGGTCTGCGTGTCCACCGCCTGTCCCTGCGACGTGGACGAGGCCAACGGCTGGAACCCCACCGACATCCAGGTCCGCACCTATTCCGAGACCAACAGCTTCAGCCGTTCTGTCGGCTACAGAAAATCAGCGGAGGCCCCTTTGGAACACACCAAGGAAACCGGATTTCACGAGTGTTTCGCCCGGCACACACGGGATTTTGTCGAGTATAACGGGTATTGGTTGCCAAATTCCTTCCCGTCGGTGGGCACGATCGGCGAATACTGGGCCTGCCGCGAGAAGGCGGCGATCATGGACCTGTCGCCCCTGCGCAAGTACGAGGTCACCGGCCCCGACGCCGAGGAACTGATGCAGTATTGCGTGACCCGCAACGTCAAGAAGCTGGCGGTGGGGCAACTGGTCTATACCGCCATCTGCTATGAGCACGGCGGCATGATCGACGACGGCACGCTCTTCCGCATGGGCGAGAATGCCTTCCGCTGGATCGGCGGCAACGACACCTCCGGCCTGTGGATTCGTGAACAGGCCGAAAAACTGGGTCTGAACGCCTGGGTGCGCAACTCCACCGACCAGTTGCACAACGTGGCGGTGCAGGGGCCTCTGTCGCGGGACATCCTGAAACAGATCATCTGGACCGCCCCGGCCAATCCCACGCTGGAAGAGCTGGGCATGTTCCGCTTCACCCCCGCGCGCCTCAATGATTTCGACGGCACCGCGATTGTCGTGGGCCGCGCGGGCTATTCCGGCGAGCTGGGATACGAGATCTTCTGCCACCCGAAAGACGCGGAGGAGGTCTTCGACACGATCTGGAAAGTGGGCGAGCCGATGGGGCTGAAGCCGCTTGGATTGGCGGCGCTCGACATGATCCGCATCGAGGCCGGCCTGATCTTTGCCGGCTCCGAATTCGACGACCAGACCGACCCTTTCGAGGCTGGCATCGGCTTCACCGTGCCGCTGAAATCCAAGAACGACGATTTCATCGGGCGCGCCGCGCTTGAAGAGCGCAAGGCGCATCCGCAGCGCAAGATGGTCGGGCTGGAACTCGAAGGCGGCCGCGTGGCCAGCCCCGGCGATTGCGTCCGCATCGGCAAGGCGCAGGTGGGCGAGGTGACCTCCGCCGTGAAATCCCCCATCCTCGGCAAGAACATCGCGCTGGCCCGCGTGGACGTGACCCACGCCGAGCCGGGGACGGATATCGAGGTGGGGCAATTGGACGGTCTGCAGAAACGCCTCAAGGCCAGGGTCGTGCCCTACCCGCATTTCGACCCGACCAAGGAACGGGTGAAGGGCAACTACGGCTGAGCCCTACTCGTCCGTCTCGCCCGCGGTCATCCTCGGGCCTGACCCGAGGATCTCTCCGCCCCGGAGATCCCGGATCAAGTCCGGGATGACGGTCACACCTTCTCCCCGCCGCGTAGGGCGGGGTTTCACCCCGCCTCGGTGCCGGGATAAATCCCGGCCTACATCTACGCCGTCCCGGGCCTGTGTAGGCACCTCTTCCATGTCCGGCATCCCTCGTAGGGTGGGTGAAAACCCACGCGCCCCCCGCACGCCCTGTTAATTCCGGCCCCCGGGACACCGCACCGTCGCCATACCACCCAAATACCGACGCGTTACCGACGTCCTTTTCGCAAGCCGGACACTCTTAACCTTTTGATTCGCCTACGCAAACCGCCCCTGACAGAACCATCCCGACGACATCGTGCCGCCATGCGCATAAAAGAGCCACAACCGCTCCCCCCGGCCGGTGATCACCTGCCAGTAATCCCGCACCCCCGACCGCCAATTCGGATCGTCCAGCCACCACTCGGGCGCGATCCGCTCCGGCCCCTTCGCCTCGGCCAAGTCATGTGCCCGCCCCCGCCACCGGAACGTCCCCGAAAGGTGCGGCACGTCCGGGGCATTGACCGGCTCTGGGCCCCAGATCAGCAAGGGGCGCGGCGTGGCCGGGCGGGGCCACTCCGCTGCCGGCTCCGACCATGCGGCGGCCAGGATTTGTGACGTCTTTTCAGGGATGTGGCTGCTGGCGGGGTGCAGGCGCGTGATCGCCTCCAGCCCGATGCGCCCGCCCACGCGACCGATCAGATCCTCCACGGCGGTATCCCGCGCCAGCCGGTCGCGCGCGGCCTGGGTCGCGTCCAGATGACCGGCGGCGGTGCGGTGCTGAACCGGCTCGCTCACGGCAGCCACCAGCCGCAAGGCGTCGATGCCAAAGCCCGCGTCGATCTCGTCCAGCCGCATGGCCAGCAGGGGGCGGATGCGGTCGGGCTCGTCCGTCGCCCGCGCCAACCCCGCCTCGATCCAGCCCATGGTGCTGTCGGCGCGCCACGCCTCCAGCCGGACCTTGCGCACGCCCTGTCCCTGGTCCGCCAGAAGCTGGCACAGGCGCGGCACCAGCCGGTCCAGACCGGCCTGTAAATCGTCAATCAAACCAATGGGTTCCGGCAGGGTCAGGCGGGTCGCCAGCCGGGGCTTCACCCGCGCCGGGGAAACGGGTTCCGGCGCCGCTCCCACCGCCTGATCCATCCGCAAGAGCAGTCCCCTGCCAAAGCGCCGGGCCAGCGGTCCGCGCGGCTGGTTCAAGAGGTCGCCCACCTTGCGCAGGCCCAGCCGGTTGAGGGCCGCGACCTGATCTTCCTCCAGCCGCAGAGCGGCAATGGGCAAGGGGGACAGAAACGTGCGCGCCTGCCCGGGCGGCGCGATGGAAAACGGCCTTGAATTTGAACGGCTTACGCCCGCCACCGGCGCCGCGCCGCCGCGTTCCCAGTGCCGCCGCTTGGCTGCACGAGAGCGGGTCGCACGGGCCTCCTGGTCGATAGCGTCGCCGCTGCGATCCGCCCCCGGCACGGCTCCGGCATAGCGCGCCAAAGCCCAGGCCGCGCCCACGGACCCGGCCAGGCCGCACCGCGTCGTCAGGCCTGAAAGTGACGCCTCTTCAATGACTTGGCGGATCATCGCCTCTTCACCGCCGAAAAGATGCGCACAGCCGGTGATGTCCACCAGCAACGCATCGGGCGGCTGCGTCGCCACCCAGGGGCTCAGCCGTTCGGCCCATCGCCCGAGGCTGGCCAGGAACGCCGCCTCTTGGTGCGGGTTTTGCAGTTTCGTGACCAGCGTGGCGCACATCGCATGGGCATCGCGCAAGGGCTGACCCACCCTCAGCCCCGCCGCCTCGGCCGCGCCCGACAGCGAGCACAGCACCTGCATTTGCCCGGTGTCGCGCACCACGGCAAAAGGCACGTCCGCATCCAGCCCGGTCCGCCGCAGCAGCCGTTCGGCCCCCAGCCGGGGAAACCAGACAGAAAGGATACGCCGTTCGGGCATGGCAGCGGGACCGGATCAGCAGCGATAATTGTTCTTGATTTGTTCCAAATTAGGGCACCTCGGCACCGGAGTCGAGTCCGCAATGCCGACCCGAGGCCCAAGACAGTTGACGCGGCCAGTGTCCCAAGGCTTAAACAGTGCACCATGGCCCAATCGCTCGACACAGTATTCGCCGCACTGGCCGACCCGACCCGCCGCAGCATCCTGTCGATGCTGCTAGAGGATGACATGGCCGTGACAGACGTGGCCGAGCCGTTCGAGATGTCGCTGGCGGCGGTGTCGAAACATCTTGGCATCCTGACCCGCGCAGGCCTGATCAGCCAGGAACGGCGGGGCCGGGTGGTGTGGTGCAAGCTGGAGCCGGACGCGTTGCGCGACGCGAGCATCTGGATGCAGAGCTTCGGCCAGTTCGAGGCGGTGCACCTGGATGCGTTCGAGCAATTCCTGGCGAAAGAGTTCCGCGATGATGGATGACGCGGCGCCGGGCGCGGCGCTGGATCCGCGTGTCTTGCCGCAGCCGCATGTCGAGACGGTGGAGCAGGCGCAGGTGATCCCCATGTCGCAAGGCCGGGACCTGGCCTGTGGCGTGTTCCGTGCGGATGGCAGCTTTGCCGAGCAATCGCGCACGCTCTATTCTGCCAATCGCTTTACCGCGCAGCCGGATATGCCGGGGGCGGCGGAGGTTTTGCCGGGGCGGCATCTCTTCATCGGCATCGGGCGGCATCATTTCGGGCATTTCCTGCTGGAATGCATCTCGCGGATGTGGCCCTTGGGACAGCGCAGCTATGACGGCCTGGTCCTGATCCCGATGCATGGCATTGATTTCGGGGCGGTTTTTGAGCGTCGGCTGAAGGCGTTCGTGAACCTTCTGAGCGACGGGTTGCCGGTGCATTTCGTGGAAACCCCGGTGCGGGTCGAGGTGCTGGACGTGCCGACACAGGGCATGGGGCACCGCGACTGGGTCACCGGCACGCCGGAGTTTCGCCGCTTCATTCGCGGGCGGCTTCAGGCGGCGGTGACACCCGAGGGGGACGAGAAGATCTACCTCTCGCGGTCCCTCCTGAAACGGTCGGGCCAGATGGTGGACCAGGAAGAGCGGATCGAGCGGCTGATGCACAAGGCGGGCTATACGATCCTGCACCCGCAGCGCCACAGCCTGCCGGAACAATGCGCCCACTACGCCGCCGCGCGGCAGATCGTGGGGCCTGATGGCTCGGCCTTTCATCTGGCGCCATTCATGCTGCAGCCCGGCACGCGGGTGGGCCTGATCCAGCGGCGCTGGCGGCAGGGGGCGTTCGACGCGCTGGCCAATCAGATCGAGGCGTTCTGCGATGTGGAACTGGTGAAAATGAACCCGCTCTTGCGACCGGACGACGGACAAGTATCGGAGGATGTGCCGCCCGCCTTGGACTATCGCCGCCTTGTGCGGAATCTGGAAGCGGGTGGTTTTCTCTGAGATTTCGGAGGAACCGCGATGAAGAAAACCGTTTCAACCTTGATGCTTGTCCTCTGGGCCGCGCCGGGTCTTGCCCAGAATGCCTGTGTCGCACCGCCCCCGGTGGGCGATCCGTGCATGGTCGGGCACTGGGTTGGCGAGAACACGGCCCCCGCACGGATTCGCGCCGCGTTGCAGGGCATGGTGCCGGAGGACGTCATTCGCGACATCGCGGCAGGGGCCTCGCCGACCTTGGGGATTTCCATCTACGATGACGGGTTCTATCACACGCTCCCGTTTCACCAGGCCACGGAATTCACCGATACGTTCGTCGAGACCGGCGATGTCGTGGACTTCCGGCTGGACCTTGCCGCGCCGACGCAGGTGGGATTCATCAACGGCGAGGCTGGGCGGGTCACGTTCTGCGACGCAGGGTCCGCCCCGGCCATGTTTACGATGACGGCCAATGGTGATGGCATGACCGCACCTGTTGCGGGAGCGGAGCGGTACGAGCCGACGATCACCTATACCTGCCGTGGCGACACGATGGGCATGGATGTGCAACTGCCGTCGCCGATCGGCACGGTGCAGTATTTCCTGCGCAGGGTTCCAGAGGATGCGTTCGGCGACGAGTTCCGGAGAATTCGCGATGCGGCGCGGGATCTGGCCGAGTGACTATTCGTCCTTCAAGAGCAGCATCAGCGCCACGATGGTCAGCCCCACGCCCACGAGGGTCATGCGTGGCGGCAGGCCGTGGCCAAGTGCTGCCTGCCAGCAGATCACCCAGGTGGGCGTCAGGTAGGTATAGGCCATGACCTTGGCGCTGGGCAGGCGCAGCGAGGCATATTGCAGCAGAACGAAAGTGATCGCCGTGGCCGCGACGGCGGTATAGACGATGGTGATCCAGACGATGGCGGGCAGGCCAAGCCAGTCGGTGCCGCGCATGTCGGACCAGCCCGCCAGCGCGATCAGCCCGGCGGCAGCGACCATGGCGCCGAAGGAAAAGACAATGGGCCGCTCGCCCCGGTTCAGCTTGCGCACCAGCGGTGTATAGAAGGCGTGGGCGATGCAGCCGAAAAAGAAGATGACCTCGCCCCGGCCCATCTCGAACCGCATAAGCGCCTGAAGATCGGCGTCGAAGATCACCCAGAGCGCCCCCGCCGCGCCGATGGCCAGCGCCACGCCCATGCGCGGGGTCATCACCTGCCGCAATAGGATATAGCCGAACAGCCCCGACATGATTGGTGTCAGGGTAAAGACCGCCGCCGCGCTGACCGGGGCGGCGGTTTTCAGCGCCTCGAACATCATCACGAAGTATAGCCCCATCGACCCGCCCAGGAGCAGGTAGCGCCACGGGGCCTGCCACGTGGCACGCGGGATGCCGACGGTGGCCCAGGCGGCGCTGCCCAGCAGGACCGAGGCCAGGATGAACCGCACCGCGTTGAGGGCTGTGGGCGCGATATGCGGGGCGGCCATGGACCCAAGCGCGAAGGACCCGGCGATCAGCCCGGAAAAGGCCAGCATCGCGGCATGGCCGCGCAGCCGGTCGGTCATTCGACCTCCCACGCCTTGGCGCGGTCCTTGAGGAAGCGCAGGAAGGCCTGCACCTTGGTGGTGCGGTGCAGGTCCATATGGGTCACCAGCCAGATCGGCGCGGACCATTCGTCGCGCGCGGGCATGACCTCGGTCAGGTTGCCGAGCTGGTTGGCAAGGACCTTGCTGAGAAACCCGATACCCGCGCCGTGGGTGATCGCGCGGCGCTGGGCGTGCACGTCCTGACTGCGGAAGATGATGCGCTCTTCGGGCGCTGTCTGCCGCAGCCACTGGTTGAAGGGCGCGCGGTTCTTCGGGTCGTCGGCGCTGACGAACCAGTGCTGGTCGAACTCGTCCTCCGACGCGGGCAGGCCGTGCCGGTCGACATAGGATTGCGCGGCGTAAAGCGTGTGCGCCTGCTTGTAGAAGGGCTGTACCACGTTGTCGGGCTGATCCGGGGCGCGGCCCGCGCGGATGGCGACATGCGCCTCGCCGTATTCCAGGCGAAACAGACGGTCGCCGGTCAGGTAGCGCAGGATGATGTCGGGATACTCCTGCCGGAATTCGGTGAGGACCGGCACCAGAAGGTGGCTGAACCCGCCCAGCGAGGTGATGACCAACTCGCCCGACACATCGTTGCCGCGGCCCTTGATGCGGCCCGCGAGCTGGCTGAACTGGTCGTCGGTGGCCTGGGCGACGCGCAGCAGGTCCTCGCCCGCCTCGGTGGTGGAATAGCCGCGGGCGTGGCGTTGGAAAAGCTTGACGCCCAAGCGTTCCTCGAGCGCGTCGATATGGCGGATGACGGTGGCGTGGTGGACGCCAAGCGCGTCCGCCGCGCCGCTGACCGTTCCCACGCGTGCCACGTGAAAGGCGGTGCGAACTTCATCCCAGCTGTCCATGGCAGGCCTCAGTCGTTTGTGCGAAATCAAACATTACTGGCGAGGCAGTATCAACTTTGTTGAAATAAGCGCAAGCCAAGAATGGCAGCCGGGCCGGGGCGTCTGTTGGGACTCAGGTGCAGTGGCGCGGGCTTAGCCGCACCAGAAGCGCACGATGGTATTGTCGCTGTCCAGATCGACGTTCAGCCGTTTGGGATTGTACTCCATCGTCACGATCCCGCCGGGCGGAATGATGCGCACGGGCTGGTCCAGCGTGGATTGATCGAAGGCGTCCAGCGGCTGGCCCACAAGGGCGGCGTGGTCAGCGGCCATGCAGATATCGGGGCCTTCTTCTTCGGCGCGCGAAGGCACGCCATCGTCGGTAACGGCCGGCCCGCAGGCCGCAACAGTCGCCAGTGTCGCTATTGCCAAAAACCGCATCTTTCATGTCTCCTTCGCGTCGTCTGGGGCAGCATTGGCCAAAGCCCAAGGCCTGTGCAACCCCCAAGACCAAGCGTGCAAACAATTGGCGTCTTTTTCGGCGATGACGGTCTTGCACAGAAATCTGTGCAGCGCTGCACCTTGCATTGCCGCTGCGGTCGGTTAGCTCTTTGCAGGAACACAAGACAAAGCGAGAGCCCGTGATGACCGACGACACCTACACCCCGCCCGAAGTCTGGACCTGGGACGCCGAGAGCGGCGGCACCTTCGCCTCGACCAACCGGCCCATCGCCGGGGCGACGCATGACAAGGACCTGCCTGTGGGCGAGCATCCCTTCCAACTTTATTCCATGGGCACGCCCAACGGGGTGAAGGTGACCGTGATGTTCGAGGAGCTTCTGGCCGAGGGGCATGACGCGGAATACGACGCCTGGCTCATCCGGATCGGCGATGGCGACCAGTTCGGCTCGGGCTTCGTCGAGGTGAACCCCAACTCCAAGATCCCCGCGATGGTGGACCGCTCGGGGTCTGAGCCGATAAACGTCTTCGAATCCGGCTCGATCCTCATTCACCTGGCCGAGAAGTTCGGGGCGTTTCTGCCCGCTTCCGGCCCAGAGCGCACCGAGGTGATGAACTGGCTGATGTGGCAGATGGGCAGCGCGCCGTATCTGGGCGGCGGCTTCGGGCATTTCTACGCCTATGCGCCCGAGAAATACGAGTACCCGATCAACCGCTTCGCGATGGAGACCAAGCGGCAGCTGGACGTGCTGGATAAACGGCTGGCGGACCGGCCCTATATCGCGGGGCAGGAGTACAGCATCGCCGACATGGCAATCTGGCCGTGGTACGGCAATCTGGCGTTGGGCCGGCAATACGACGCCGGCAAGTTCCTGAGCGTGCACGAATACAAAAACGTCGTGGCATGGGCCGAGAAGATCCTGGACCGTCCGACCGTACAGCGCGGGCGCATGGTCAACCGCACGATGGGCGAACCGCACGAGCAGTTGTGGGAGCGTCACGACGCCTCGGACTTTGAGACCAAGACCCAGGACAAGATCGGCGACAAGGGCTGAGCGCCCACAATCGGCTTTCGCCGGAGGGGCGGATCGGGCAAGGTGCCCCTGAAAAGGAGTTGCCATGCCCGACCGTTCCAACCTGCTTGCCGTCCTGATCGACGCCGACAACGTGCCGTCGAAATATGCCGATGCCATCCTGAAGGAAGTCACCAGCTATGGCGAGCCGGGGCTGCGGCGGGTGTATGGCGACTGGTCGAGCCAACAGCTGAGCGGGTGGACCAAGACGGCGCAGAACCTCGGCCTGGTTCAGCATCAACAGACGGCGAATACCAAGGGCAAGAACGCGTCAGATATCGGGCTGGTGATCGACGCCATGGACATCCTGCACGCAGGTCATTTCGACGGGTTCGTTCTCGTGTCGTCGGACAGCGATTTTACCCGGCTGGCCAGCCGCATCCGCGAACAGGGCCTGACGGTGATCGGCATCGGCGAGGCCAAGGCGCCCGATGCGCTGAAGAACGCCTGCAACCGCTTCGTGGCGATCGAGAACATCTATCAGGACACCGGGCCGTCCGGGCGCACGAAGGCCAAGGCGGGACTCGATTCGAAATCCGCGTCCAATGCCCGCAACCTGATCTTCGATGCGATGGAAAAGATCGACCAGGAAGGCGAGTGGTATCCTCTGGGCCGGATCGGTCAGCAGATACAGGCGGACAAGCCTGATTTCGACACGCGGACCTATGGCGAGAAGAAGCTGAGCGATCTCGTGGGCAAGCTGAAGGTGTTCGAGACGAAGTCAGGGCCGGGCAACCAGATGCTTGTGCGCCGGGTCGACTAAAGCGTTTCGCGATAAACCTGAATCGCAGCTTACCCGCGAAATGCCGCGCGACACTCTATCGTTGCACGCGTTTCGCCTTTCGCTGATGGCTCAGGTTAAAGGCGAAACGCTTTAGAACGCGCCCATCTCCAGACCGGCGCCAAGAGCTTGCCCCAGCTCGCGGCACGGCGCAAGGTCCTCTTCCGACAGGTGTTTTTCGGCCAGGATCTGTTCCTGCGTCTGGGCGTGGGTGCAGATGATGAAGGGCTCCTGCACCGCTTTCAGCCGCCAGCCCTGGGCGATACGGGCGATCTGTTTCTGGGCGTTGGTGCCGTCGGACCCGGCACAGACCATCTGGGCATAGGGGCGCCCCTCGATCCGGCCAAGCACGGGGTAATAGCAGCGATCGAAGAAGTCCTTCATCACGCCGGCGATGGCGGCCAGGTTTTCCGGCGCGCAGAAGATATATCCAACGGCGCGCAGAAGATCGTCGGGGCCTGCGTCTTCGGCGGTCTTGAGAGTGGTTGTCGTCTCGTCCCGCGCGGCCTTGGCGGCGGCCTCCGCCATCTGGCGGCTGCCGCCGGTCTTGGAGTGGTAGACGATCAGAAGTTCGGCCATTGGCCCGAGGCCTAGTTCATCAGCCCGGCATGGCGCAAGCCGTCATCGACCATCGCCTTGGTCTCGTCGCTGAGGTCGGTCAGGGGCGAGCGCACCTCGTCGCTGCACAGACCCAGCCGCGACAGGGCGTATTTCGCGCCCACCAGCCCCGGCTCGGTGAAGATCGCCTTGTGCAGCGGCATCAGCCGGTCCTGGATTTCCAGCGCCTTGGCATAGTCGCCGGCGAGCGTGGCGTTCTGGACCTCGGCCACCATGCGGGGGGCGACGTTGCCGGTAACGGTGATCACGCCGACGCCGCCTTGGGCGTTGAAGCCGTGCGCGGTCGCGTCCTCGCCCGAGATCTGGCAGAAATCCTTGCCGCAGGTCATGCGCTGGTGGCTGACGCGGGCCAGGTCGCCGGTGGCGTCCTTGACACCCACGATGCGCGGCAGCTTGGCCAACTCGCCCATCGTGTCGGGCAGCATGTCCACCATGGACCGCCCGGGAATGTTGTAGATGATGATCGGCAGGTTGCAGCAATCGTGCAGCGCGGTGAAATGGGCGATCAGGCCACGCTGGGTGGGTTTGTTGTAATAGGGCGTTACAACCAGCGCTGCATCGGCGCCGACCTCTTCGGCGTGCTGGATGAAGCGGATCGATTCGAGCGTGTTGTTGCTGCCCGCGCCGGCGATCACCGGAATGCGGCCGTTGACGGCGCGCACCACTTCGGACACGACGGTTTCGTGCTCGGTATGGCTGAGCGTGGGGCTTTCGCCGGTGGTGCCGACGGGCACGAGACCGTGGCTGCCTTCGGCGATATGCCATTCCACAAGCTTCTTGAGCGTATCGAGATCCAGCTCGCCGTTCTTGAACGGCGTGACCAGGGCAGGAAATGATCCTTTGAACATGATACGCTCCTCTTTATGTCTTAGCCCCAAGGGCTGGTGGATGACCGCGGCGGAACACGCAATCGTGCCGCGGCGTTGCCCAGCTTGTGAATGGACGATCCGTCCCCTTGAAACTAGGCTGGCTGTGTCTATCGTCGCTGGCCCGGGAAAATGCAAGTGATGTTCAGCGTGCAAAGACTTGTCGTGGCCTTGATGGCCCTCCTGTGGCCATGGCTTGCCATGGCCCAGACTGAAGCCGTGAGCGAGGCGACTGCGTCCTCGGACGCCGGGGGCGGCCAGGGCGCGGAAGAGACCGTCATGGTGGCACCGGCGCCGCGTGTCCCGCCGCGCCCCTTGTCGAGCGCCTTTGATGCGATGCTGGCGGGGCGTTGGAAGACCGCGATGCATCTGGCCGAGCGGGCGGGCCCCGGGGCGGTGACGTTGATCGAATGGCACCGGCTGCGGGCGGGCGAAGGCACGCCCGCCGACATTCTGACCTTTCTTGCCGACCGCCCGGACTGGCCTGGGCTGGATTACCTGCACAAGCAGGCCGAGGGCGCGATGATCGGCGCCAGCCCCGACGAGATCATTGCCTTTTACGAGGACCGGGTGCCGCAATCGGGCCTGGGCACGCTGTCCTATGCGCGTGCCCTGCAGCAGGCCGACCGGCCGGGCGATGCAGAGGTCGCGATGGTGCTGGGATGGCGGACGCTGGATTTGTCCACGGCCGAGCATCACGCCTTCATCCGGGCGCGACCGGAACTGCTGGAGCCCCATCACGCGGCGCGGCTGGACATGGCCCTGTGGCGGGGCCTGCGGGACGTGGAGCAGATGCTGCCGCTGGTCGATGAGGTCACGCGCGATATTGCCCAGACCCGGTTGATGATCGAGGGCGATGCCGACGGCGCCGACAAGCGACTTGACCTGTTGCCCGAGGCGGCCCGCTCGGACCCGCACATCGCCTACGCCCTGTTCAACCGCCACATTCGCAAGAACCGGGCCGATGACGCGATCAAGCTGATCCTTCGTCAAAGCCGTCTGGAAGGAAACGGGTTGGGCGATGCCGAGCGTTGGGCGGGCTGGCGGAGGGAACTGGCCCGGGACAGGATGCGCGACGGTGCCGCGCGCACGGCCTATGACCTGGCGTCGGTGCACGGTCTGGTCGAAGGATCGCATTTCGCGGACCTCGAGTGGCTGGCGGGCTTCATCGCGCTGACGGACCTCAACGATCCCGAGCTGGCGGTATTCCACTTCGAGCGGTTCATGGATGCGGTCGAGACGCCGATCTCGTTGGGCCGGGCCGGGTACTGGCTTGGCCGCGCCCAGGAGGCCGCCGGCAACGAGGCCGCGGCCGAGATCGCCTACGAGTTCGGGGCACTGCACCAGACCAGCTTTTACGGGCTGCTGGCCGCCGAGCGGGGCGGCTTTCCGTTCGACCGGGCGCTTATGGGGCGTCAGAGCTTTCCCGACTGGCGTCAAGCGGAGTTCGCGCGGGGTGAAGTGTTCCAGGCCGGGGTTCTGGCGCTGGCCAACGGGCGGGTCTCGCTGGCCGAGCAGTTCTTCAAGCATCTGGCGGGCACACTTGACCTGGAGCCTCTGCGACAGCTGGGACAGGCGATGCACGATTTGGGCTCGCCGCACCTGCAGGTGATGGTGGGTAAGGCGGCGGCGCAACGGGGAATCACGCTGCCCGCCCCCTATTATCCGCTGCACCCGATGCACGAACTCGACCTGCCGGTCCCGATGGAACTGGCGCTTGCGATCGCCCGGCGCGAAAGCGAGTTCGACCAGAACGTCGCCAGCGGCGCGGGTGCGATGGGGTTGATGCAGCTGATGCCGGGTACCGCCGCCGAGGTGGCGCGGCGGCTGGGCGAGACCGATCATACACGGTCGCGTGTCTTCGACGACTGGGCCTATAACGCGCGCCTTGGGTCTGCCTACCTGGCGCAGATGGCGGCACAGTTCGATGGCAATGTCATCATGATGTCGGCGGCCTACAACGCAGGGCCTGCACGACCACCGAGCTGGATGACGCGGTTCGGCGACCCGCGCCAGGAGGGCGGGGACATCATCGACTGGATCGAGCATATTCCCTTCAACGAGACGCGGAATTACGTGATGCGCGTGGCCGAGAGCCTGCCGGTCTACCGGGCGCGGCTGGGCAAGGAGCCGCACCCGGTGCCGTTTTCGCAGGAACTTGTCGGCAGCACGTTGAAGCCGACCGTGGATTGACCAAGGAATGCGGTGCGGGCGGAATGCCGCCCGCACGCCGTGTCGAAACGGTCAGTGGTTGGAATGATCCATGCTTTCGCCGTCTTCGGGGCGGGTTTCCACGTTGAACGTGACCTCGATCTCGCCTGCGTTCTCGAACACCAGCGTGGCGGGAATTTTCTGGCCTTCCTCAAGCTGCGACGAGAGGCCCATGAACATCACGTGATAGCCGCCCGGTGCCAGCTTGACCGATTCACCGGCCGGGATGGGCAACTTTTCGACATGCATCATCTTGGCGACGCCGTCGGTTTCCTCGGTCGTGTGGATCTCGACCTTGGGGAAATCGGCGCGCACCTCGAGCAGCACGTCGTCGGTGTCGCCGGTATTGGTGATCATCAGAAACCCCGCGCCGGCCTTGGCCATCTTGGGTGTCTCGAATGCCATGGGGTGCATGATTTCCAGATCGCCCACGGTGTAGTCATGCGCGGTGGCGATGCCGGTCGAGAGGATGAGGGCGGATGCGAGAGTAAGCAGAGTTTTCATGTCAGTCTCCTTTGGGGTGGTGACGCGGGCGACAGGCCTGGTGCCAATTTTGCTATGGGAACGCACCGGGCAGAGGCCCGCCTGCGTCGATGTTCTTGGGAAGTGGAATGCGGGCGGTATGCCCGCGAGGGATCAGGCCCGCAGGGGCGGGGCGCGGGCGGCGTTCTGAACCGGAGCGCCGGGTACGGGCTGAGACGCGCCGGTCTGCGCAAGGGCGAGCGCGGATGGCACCTGAAGCGGTGTCGGCAGGGGCTGGTCCACGGCCAGGTCAAAGGCCGTCACGCCGAAGAACGGGCAGGGATCGGCCAGCAATCCGGTTTCGCCGTCGTTCTCCACCGGCAGGCCGGTTTCCATCGAGACATAGACGATCTGCCCGCCAGAGCAGAGCGCCATCACCCCCGGTTCCGGCGCGGCGAGGATCGTGGGCTGGGCCACGACGCGGAATGCGATGAACAGCGCCAAGACCAGCGTGAACGCCGCCTTGCAGATCGCTGTCATGTGTCGCGCCGAGCGCATGGATGAGACCCCTCGTCTTTCAGACGTTTGATACATCGTCGGCCTGCTACGGGAAAGCCCGGTAAAATGCCGCACTGGAGCGTTTCCGGGGCAGTCTGGAACATGCATCGCTTTTTGCGTCTCAAGAAGAAGTGAAAAGCGATTCGATATGTCCCGGAAATGCTTTAGCCGCGCAGCCGCTGGCGCCAGAGGGTGAACAGCCCGGCGGCCACGATCAGCCCGGCGCCAAGAGCCACGTTGGTGCGGATCGTCTCGGAAAAGAAAAGGATACCGATGGTGCTGGCAAAGACCAATTGCAGGTAGGCGAAGGGCTGCACGGCGCTGGCCTCGGCGACCTCGTAGCACTTGATGAGGGTGTAGTGCCCCGCCGCGCCGGTGACGCAAAGCGCGGCCATCCAGAGCCAGTTATAGGCCGACATCGGCTCCCAGAACCACAGGCCGACGGCGGTCATGGCGACCGAGCCCACGGTGCCGGTCCAGAAAAAGCTGGTCGCGGCGCTGTCGCGGCGGCCGACGTAGCGTGTGAGCAGACCGTAGAGTGCGAACATCAGCGCAGCGATCAGCGGCACGATGGCCTCGGGCTGGAACACGCCGAAGCCGGGTTGCAAGATGATGATGACGCCGAGGAACCCCACCCCGATGGCCGCCCAGCGGCGCCAGCCGACGCTTTCGCCCAGCACCGGGCCGGAGAGGGCGGCGATCAGCAGCGGGTAGCAGGCGAAGACGGCGTGGCTTTCGACCAGCCCCAATAGGGTAAAGCCGAAGATCATCACGCAGATCTCGGCCACCAGCAGCACGGCGCGAAAGCCCTGCACCAAAGGCTGATCGGTGCGGGCGGCGGCGCGAAGGCCGCCGGCGGTGCGGCTGGCCACGGTCATCACGAAGGCCGCGAAGAACCAGTAGCGGATCATCACGATCATCAGCACGTTGTATTCCCGCGCGAGATATTGCGAGATGCCGTCCTGCACCGCGAAGATGAAGGTCGTCGTCACCATCATCAGGATGCCGAGGCGGGTGTTCTGCTCTGCCATGGTCAGGTCTTTCTTGCGCGGGTCATGTGCCGCTTTCGCCCGTATCCCGGAACGCGGGCGACTTCAAACCCGGCGGCCTGCAATCCGCGCCGGACGAAGCCCGCCGCGGTATAGGTGGCCGCGGTGCCACCCGGTGCGGTGTGCCGGCCCACGTGGCGCATCAGGGCCTCTTCCCAAAGCTCGGGGTTCTTGGCGGGAGAGAATCCGTCAAGGAACCAGGCGTCGGCCATTCCGTCCCAGGCAGGCAGGGTGGCGCGGGCGTCGCCCTCTATGATCTGGAGCCGGAAATCGGGGCCGGTCAGAGGCTCGCCGAAGGGACCGGCGCTTTCCAGTCCCAGCGCTTCGACCGGCAGGTCGGGAAAGACCGAGAGAGCGCGCGCGATCTGGGCGGGGTCCATCGGAAACGCCTCGAAGCTGGTGAAATGCAAGGTGCCGGAAACCTCTGCTGCGCGCCAAGCCTGTAGTGCGGTCAGGAAGTTCAGCCCGGTGCCGAAGCCGAGTTCGGCCACATGAAACCCGTCGCGGAACCGGGCCGGCAGGTCGTTGCCACCAAGAAAAACGTGGCGCGTTTCGGCCAGGCCGTTTTCAAGGCTGAAATACGGGTCGTCGAACCGGGTGGCGACGGGCACGTCGCCCTCGCGCCATTCCAGTTCTGGCTGCTGGTCCTGCATCGCGCCTTCCGGTAGTCAGGGAAAATCCCGGCGACCATGCCGCCGGGCAGGGGAAATGACAATGGCAGACGTCACCATCTACGGCGCCGGGATCTTCGGCCTTTCCATCGCCTTCGCGTGCCAATCGCGGGGGGCGAAGGTGCGCGTGATCGACCCCGGCGGCGTGGGCGCGGGGGCGTCGGGCGGCGTGGTGGGCGCATTGGCACCGCACGTGCCCGAGAACTGGAACGATAAGAAAGCGTTCCAGCTGGACAGCCTGCTGATGGCAGAGGCGTTCTGGGCCGAGGTGGCGGAGGTCTCTGGCCTGCCGCCGGGCTATGCCCGGACGGGTCGCGTGCAGCCGGTGGCGGACGAGGCGGGCCTTGCGCTGGCGCAGCAGCGGGAGGTCACGGCGCGCGAACTGTGGGGGGACGCCGCGACGTGGCAGGTGGTCGAGGCGGATACGCTGGCCCATGCGCCGGTCACGCCGACGGGCCTCTTGATCCTCGACACGCTGTCGGCGCGGTTGCATCCTCGCGAAGGGGCCAGGGCGCTGGCGGCGGCCATCGTGACCCGTGGTGGAGAGATCGTGGCCGAGGGCAAGCCGCAGGGCCGCGTGGTTCATGCGACGGGGGTCGCGGGGTTGACCGAGTTGTCGGAGAGGCTCGCGGCGCCGGTGGGCAACGGCGTCAAGGGACAGGGCGCGGTGCTGGATTTCGCGGCGCCGGACGCGCCACAGGTCTTTGCCGACGCGCTGCACGTGATCTTTCATCGCAACGGGACGACGGCTGTCGGATCGACCTCGGAACGGGAGTATGCCAGCGCGACCGAAACGGATGCGCAACTGGACGAGGTTCTGGACCGCGCGCGCATTGCGGTGCCGGCGCTGCGAGACGCGAAGGTGATCGAACGGTGGGCCGGGGTGCGGCCCCGGGCGCGGTCGCGGGCGCCGATGCTGGGCGTGCATCCGCTTTACCCCGGCCAGTTCATCGCCAATGGTGGCTTCAAGATCGGGTTCGGCATGGCGCCGAAAGTGGCGCAGGTGATGGCCGACCTTGTGCTGGACGGGCGGGACGAGATCCCGGCGGCGTTAAGGCCCGAGGCGTCTTTGCCGAAAACCGGCTGATCATCCTGCCTGCGCGGACATGCATTGCCGCCCGTCGGGGCCGCGCACCCAGCAGATGCCGTTCTCGGTCCAGCAGATCGTTGCGACCTCGTGGTCCATCAGCGGGCTGGTCGCACGGAAGCTGAAGCGTTTGAGGCCGCCAAGTTCGGAATCGGCCATCTGCATCAGGTGATGCGCCAGAAGCGGTCCGTGGACGACAAGGCCGTCATAGCCTTCGACTTGTCGGGCATAGTTTTCGTCGTAGTGGATGCGATGGCCGTTGAAGGTGAGCGCGGAGTAGCGGAAGAGGAGCGTGCTGTCGAAACTGACCGTGTGGGTCTTCACCGCGCCGTCGGGGGCAGGGGGCGGTTCGGGTTTCCGGCCGCCAGCGTCCTCGCGATAGACGAGGTCCTGATGCTCGGTGATGCAGCAGGTGTCGCCTTGCCAGATTTCGTGGCGTAAGGTGACGAAGGCCAGCGGGCCGCTGCGGCCCTGCTTGTGTTCGGCCTTTTCGCGGGTGGTGCGGCGCGAGGCGGGCTGGCCCGCGCGGAAGGGGGCGTGGAATTCAAGCTGCCCGCCCGCCCACATGCGCCGGGGCAGGCCCATGTCGGGAATGACCCCGACCAGTTTCGGGTGTCCGTCACGCCCCAGGTCGGCGGGCACCTGCGGGTCCCAGAAATAGACCTGGTGGAAGAACGGCGGCAGGGCGTCGCCTGCCTCTATGGTGGGAGTCTCGCCCAACGTCGCCTGAAGCGCGCGGGCGCGGGCCGGGTCGATGGCGTCGTGAAGGGTCTGGGTGACGTCTGTCATCTTGGACTGATCTCGGGTTTTGGTGTATGTCTATGATGCCGATACGCGAGATGACAA
The DNA here is from genome assembly GCF_009363735.1 of Roseovarius sp. THAF8. Taxonomy (NCBI): domain Bacteria; kingdom Pseudomonadati; phylum Pseudomonadota; class Alphaproteobacteria; order Rhodobacterales; family Roseobacteraceae; genus Roseovarius; species Roseovarius sp. THAF8. Next base: position 2,739,224 of record NZ_CP045410.1, read on the forward strand.
TGCTAGCGAAGAGTACGTGCTCATGCCGACCCGCCTGACATCGCTGGATCACCTGGTGCTGACCGTGGCGGATGTCGATGCGACGGTGACCTTTTACACGGATGTCCTGGGAATGACGGCCGAGGCATTCACCCCTGCTGACGGGACTCGACGGTGGGCGCTGAAATTCGGGGCACAGAAGATCAACCTGCACAAGGCGGGTGCGGAGTTCGAGCCGAAGGCGGCGCATCCCGCGCCCGGCACGGCGGACCTTTGTTTCCTGAGCGATGCGCCGGTGGCGGACTGGCAGGACCATCTCGCCGCGCAAGGCGTGACGGTCGAGGAAGGGCCGGTGCCGCGCACCGGGGCGACGGGGCCGCTGACCTCGATCTACGTGCGCGACCCGGATGGCAACCTGATCGAGATTTCCAACGCCGATTGAGCGCCTAGTCCGGTTCGGCGAAGCTTTCGGCGCAGAAGCGGTGGATTTCCAGCGTGTCGCTCCAGTGATCCTTGGGCAGGCCCGCCTTGACCTTCAATGCTCTCAGGAATTCGGCGGGGTCGGGCAGGCTTTCCCACACCATTGGCAGAAAGACGCCGCGCTTGCCCCTGTCGCGCAGGATCAGGCCGTCGCGGTGCGGTGTCAGTTGCGAGAGAAGGTCAGCCTGATTCGCGAAGGTCATCGGCGCGGAGGGTGACAGGACGGCGATCTTGAGGCGCAGACCGGGGACATCGTCGGCGCTCAGGGGCTTGAAGCGCGGATCGTCGGAGGCGGATTTGACCGTGTTCTCGGAGACGTCGCGGACCAGCGGTTGATGCGCGGCAAGCGAGCCGATGCAGCCGCGCAGGCGGCCATCCTTTTGCAGGGTGATGAAGCTGGCGGCGTGCCCCCGTAGGGCCTGTGGAAAGCTTGTGTCATCGAGCGTGGGCGGCTTGCCGCGCCTGGTGAAGGAGACGAGCGTTTGCCGCGCGGCCTTGAGCAGCATCTCACGGTGGCGCGGGATGATGATCTCGTCGGTGGTATCGAAAAGTGCCCAGGCGCCGTAGCCCACGGTGCGCGACGTGTCGCCGGTGACATCGGCGCTGGACGCCATGGCCAGACGGGCGACCCGCAGGCCCGCGCCTGTAGTCGAGGCGAGGAACCCGGTGATAGCGGCGGCGCCGCAGGCATGGCGGGGGGTGAGGATCGTGCCCTTGGACGTTTCCAGCAGCTTGGCCGTCTCGGCATCCTTGGCATCCGCCACGTCGCGGCTCAGGAAGTGGCTGAGGTCGCTGGACAGGACAAAGAGCGGCTGGCCTTGAGCGGCGAGGTGGTCGATGGCCGCCGCCACCTGATCCTGCGTCGCGTTGCCGATGACGAGCGGGACCACCCTGGCGCGGGGATGCAGGCGGTGCAGGAAGGCAAGCTGCGTCTCGATCCCGTGCTCGCGGTCATGTGCGGCGTCCTCGACATGGGCCAGCCCTGCCTGAACGAGGCTGTTGGTGACGGATCGGTCGATCATCACGTCGAAACCGGGCATGGCGTAGCCTTTTTGCGAGGGCAGGGCGATGCCGTCGAACGAATGCGCATGAGAGGGCGACAGAATGACGATGGTCGCAGGCTGTCCTCGGGCGGTGGCCCGCCATGCGGCGCCGGTCAGCCAGCCGGAAAAGCGATAGCCCGCGTGTGGCGAGATAATTGCGCGGGGCACCGAGCCCTCTGGCCGCCAACCGCTGGCGCCACGGGTGATGCAGCTTTCCGCCTCGGACCAGAGCACGTCCGGCTGGGCCGGGTAGAAAGTTCCGGCGACGGCGGGCTGGCGCATGAGGGGGTCGGGTTCACTATTCATTTCGCGATCGCATGCCTTATCTTTCAGGCAAGATCATGGAGGAAAAACACCGACGATGCACCCCGCGCGATTCTGGGAGACTGAAAGCGACGGCAGGCTGCGCTGCACCCTGTGCCCGCGCTTTTGCACCTTGCGGGACGGGCAACGCGGCATGTGTTTCGTTCGTATGCGGCAGGACGACCGGATGGTGCTGGACACCTATGGCCGCTCGACCGGGTTCTGCATCGACCCGATCGAAAAGAAGCCGCTGAATCACTTCCTGCCCGGTACGCCGGTGCTGAGCTTCGGCACGGCGGGCTGTAATCTGGCGTGCAAATTCTGCCAGAATCACGAGATCTCGAAGAGCCGCGAGGTCGACAGCCTGGCGCATGAGGCGGCGCCGGAAAGGATTGCCGAGGTAGCGCGGGCGCAGGGCTGTGCGTCGGTGGCGTTTACGTACAATGACCCGGTGATCTTTCACGAATACGCGCTGGATACCGCCGCCGCCTGCCGCGAGGCCGGCGTGAAAAGCGTGGCGGTGACGGCGGGGTATATCTGCGACGCGCCACGGGCAGAGTTCTTTGGTGCGATGGATGCGGCGAATATCGACCTGAAAGGCTTTACCGAAGGGTTTTACCGCAAGCTGACCGGATCGGAGATCGCGCCGGTGCTGGAGACGATCGACTACGCCGTGAACGAGACCGATTGCTGGGTCGAACTGACGACGCTGCTGATCCCGGGCGAGAACGACGGCACGGCGGAGCTGGAGGTGCTGTCGGCCTGGGTGATGGAGACCTGCGGGCCGGACGTGCCGCTGCACTTCACCGCCTTTCATCCCGATCACCGGATGCTGTCCCACGAGCGCACGCCGCTGGAGACGCTGCTGCGGGCGCGTCGGGTGGCGCGGCAGGCGGGGCTGCGGCATGTCTATATCGGCAACGTGCATCATCCCGACGCGCAGTCGAGCTATTGCGACGGGTGCGGGGACCGCGTGATCGGACGGGACTGGTACGCGCTGTCGGAGTGGAAGCTGGACGATTTCGGCGCGTGCGTTGCTTGCGGCACGCCTTTTCCCGGTGTGATCGACGGCCCGCCGGGCGACTGGGGGCGCAAGCGGCGGCCATTGCGCATGGCGTGAGAACGCGAAAAAGCCCCGGGCGGCGCGCCACCCGGGGTCAGGCCTGACAGGCGGAGGAAAATCTTACCAGTCCGTCGGACCCTTCTCGGCGAAGGCGTGGACAAGGAAGTCGATGAAGGCGCGCACCTTGGGCTGCGTGAAACGGCCCGGAGGATAGACTGCATAGATGCCCTGGGTTTCCATCGGCAGGTCCGGGATGACATCGACCACTTTTCCGTCCTTCATCGCGTTGGCGTAAAGGAAACTGGGCAGGTAAGCGATGCCGAGGCCCGAAATGGCGGCATTGAGCAGCGACTGGCCGTCATTGACCGAAAGACCGCCGGCGGTGCGCACTTGGCGCTTTTCGCCCGAGGGAGCGGTCAGCTTCCAGACCGACCCGTTGGACTGGCTGGAATAGTGCAGGAGCTTGTGTTCGTTGAGTTCGTCGATCTTGCCGGGTTGACCGTATTTTTGCAGGTAAGCGGGGCTGGCGATCATGCGCTTGGTGGTCTCGGTCAGCTTGCGGGCGCGCAGCGTGCTGTCTTCGAGCTCGCCGATGCGGATGGCCATGTCGAAGCCTTCGGAAATCAATTCCACGTAGCGGTTGTTGAGCACCATGTTGACCGTGATGTCCGGGAAATCGTCGAGAAACTGGCCGAGAATCGGGCTGAGGTGATTCACGCCGAAATCGGTCGCCACGGAAATGCGCAGAAGGCCCGAGGGATCGGACTGCATCGAACTGACCAGCGCGTCCGCCTCGCCCGCGTCGTTCAGGACACGCAGGGCGCGGTCGTAATACGCCAGACCGATCTCGGTCGGGCTGACCCGGCGGGTGGTCCGGTTCAGCAGGCGCGCACCCAGACGGGCCTCGAGAGACGAGACGTGCTTGGAGACGGCGGACTTGGAAATACCCATTTTGCGGGCAGCGTCCGTGAACCCACCCTGGTCCACGACGGTCGCAAAGGCCTCCATTTCGGTAAGGCGATCCATTCTCGATACCCTCGTCATTTCTTGTTGGGGTCAAGCTATCGCCGTAAATTCAGGCACAACTGCGGCGCGAGCCAGACAATATCTTGGTTTTGTGGTGCATCGTTCGTGGCCCGGAAACAGCTTTCATGCCGCCGACCGGCGCCAGGGGCCTTGTCTTGCCGCCCGTGAGGTCCATCTTCAGCACCGTCGCAGGGCCGTTCTGGAGACGCGGCATCTGCGGGACCTGAACTAGGGAGAGCTCGCATGAAACTTCTTACGAAATCCTTCGCCATCCTGGCGGTGACAGCCTCGATGGCCTTTGCCGAACGGACCGCCGCGCCCGAAGGTGCAGAGGTCTATTTCGTCAACCTTGAAGACGGCGCCACCGTATCCGCGCCGGTGAAGGTCGTCTTCGGCCTGAGCGGCATGGGCGTGGCGCCGGCCGGCACCGAAAAGGAGCATACCGGACATCACCACATCCTGATCGACCGCGCGCCTCTCGGCGAAGGCCCCGATGGCGAGGAAGAGCTGCAAAACGCGATCCCGTCGGATGACAACCACATGCATTTCGGTGGCGGTCAGACCGAGGTGGAGCTGGACCTGGAGCCGGGCGAACACACGCTGCAACTGGTGCTGGGTGACATGAACCACGTACCGCACGACCCGCCGGTGACGTCGGACCAGATCACGATCACGGTCGAATAGCCCCGGTCAGATCCATTTCAGCTTTCGCAGGATCCAGATCGCCGCGACGGTCAGGACCACCAGCCCGATGCAGAGGGCGGCGAAGGCCCAGGGGGTGTCCACGCCGGGCATCCCCGCCACGTTCACGCCGAACAGCCCGGTGATGAACCCCAGCGGCAGGAACACCGCCGCCACGATCGACAGGATATAGCCGTTGCGGTTCTGCCGCTGGTCAGCCTGGGTTGCGTGGTGGTCCTGCACGGCCTCCATCCGGCCGATCATCGATTCCAGTTCCTCGACCGCCAGCTTTGCCAAGTTGCCCAGCTCACGCAGGCGGGCACGGGCATCGGACGTGACAAGCTCGCTATCGGTGCCGACAAGGGCAATCAGCGCGTCGCGTTGCGGGGCAAGGTAGCGGCGCAGGCGGATCGCCATGCGTTGCTCTTCGGCCAGATCCTCGGGCGGGTCTTCGTCGTCGTCCTCGACGCTGTCTTCCATGTCGTCGACGCGGCGGCTGAGGTCGAATACTGTGTCCTGCACCCGTGTCATCAGCCGCTGCGCAAGGTCGTGGACAAAGGCGATGGGGCTGGCGGGGGCGGTGCCGGCGGCCATGTCCTCGCGAATGGCGTCGATGGCAAAGACCCGGCGCTTGCGCACCGTGACGACCAGGCGCTCGGTCACCCACATGCGCACTGCAACCATCTGATCGGCGGGGCCGTCGGCATTCAGGTTCACGCCGCGCAGGTTCAGCATCAGCCCGTCGCCGTAGCGGTCGCAGCGCGGTCGGGTTTCGGCGGCCAGAAGTGCCGTAGCCGGAATGGCGGGAACATGCGCCTCTAGCCACTCGGGAAGATCGGATTCGGCAAGGTCGAAATGCCACCAGGCATAACCCTCGTCCGGGCCGTTTTCAGAGGCCGGGCGGGCGGTGCCATCAGGGGCGATATCGAAGGCGCAAACAGGCATGGCGCGAAACTAGGGCGGTGCCGGGGTGCGGGCAAGAGACTATAGCGCCGCCGCCAGACGCGTGCCCTGATCGATGGCGCGCTTGGCGTCAAGCTCCGCCGCGACGTCCGCGCCGCCGATGACGTGACAGGTCATGCCCCTGGCCTCGAGCGCGTCGGCAAGGCTGCGTTCGCTGACCTGTCCGGCACAAAGCACGATTGTGTCCACCTCGAGCGTGCGCGGGTCTTCGCGGCCTTCTCCGTTGGAGACCACGAGGCCCGCAGGTTCGATGCGCTCGTAGGTGACCCCGCCGACCATCTCGACATCCTTCATCCGGAGCGACGCGCGGTGAATCCAGCCCGTCGTCTTGCCGAGCCGCTTGCCCACGCGCTCGGACTTGCGCTGCAGGAGCGTGACGGCGCGGGCGGGCGCATCGGGCTGCGGGCCTTCGGGGGCCAGCCCGCCGGCGGTTTGCGCAGGGTCGCCGACGCCCCATTCCTCTTTCCATTCCTCGAGGTTCTCGGTCGGGCTTTCGCCCTCGTGGACGAGGAACTCGGCCACGTCGAAGCCGATGCCGCCTGCGCCGATGATGGCCACGCGCTTGCCCGCTGGCTTCTTGTGCTTGAGCACGTCGATATAGCTGAGCGTGTTGTCGCCGTCCTGGCCTTCAATCTCGGGGTCGCGGGGCAGGACGCCGGTGGCGATGACCACCTCGTCAAAGCCAGTGAGGTCGTCGGCCTGCACGTCATGGCCCAGTGTCACGGTCACGCCGGTTTCCTTCAGCATGGTGCCGTACCAGTCGACCAGGCCGAAGAATTCTTCCTTGCCGGGGATCTGCTTGGCCATGTTGAGCTGTCCGCCGATCTGCGTGTCGCGGTCGAAGAGCGTGACGTCATGGCCGCGCTGCGCCGCGGTGATCGCGGTGGAGAGGCCTGCGGGACCAGCGCCGACCACGGCCACGGTCCTGGGCGTGTCGGTGGGTGTGATCGGCAATTCCGTTTCATAGCAGGCGCGGGGATTCACGAGGCACGTGGAAATCTTGCCCGAGAAGGTATGGTCGAGGCAGGCCTGGTTGCAGGCGATGCAGGGCGCGATGGTATCGGCGCGGCCCTCGATGGCCTTTTTCACGAACTCCGCGTCGGCCAGGAAGGGACGGGCCATCGACACCATGTCGGCGCAGCCTTCGGCCAGCACGTCTTCGGCCACCTGAGGCGTGTTGATCCGGTTCGAGGTGATGACCGGGATGCCCACGTGCCCCATCAGCTTCTTCGTGACCCAGGTAAAGGCCGCGCGGGGGACGGAGGTGACGATGGTAGGCACACGCGCCTCGTGCCAGCCGATGCCGGTGTTGATGATGCTGGCCCCGGCCTTTTCGACCTCCTTGGCCAGTTGCACCACCTCGTCGAATGTCGAGCCTTCGGGAACGAGGTCGATCATCGACAGGCGGTAGATCAGGATGAAATCGGGGCCGACAGCCTCGCGCACCCGGCGCACGATCTCGATGGGCAGGCGCATACGGTTCTCGTAGGAGCCGCCCCAGCGATCATCGCGCTTGTTGGTATGGCGCACGAGGAACTGGTTGATGAAATAGCCCTCGGAGCCCATGATCTCGACCCCGTCATAGCCCGCCTCGCGGGCGCGGGCGGCGGCGGTGACGATGTCGGCGATCTGTTTCTCGATGCCGTCCTCGTCCAGCTCCTTGGGCGGGAAGGGCGAGATGGGGGACTTGATCGGTGAGGGGGCGACGCATTCCTTGCCATAAGCATAGCGGCCCGCGTGCAGGATCTGCATGGCGATCAGGCCGCCGGCCTCGTGCACCCGGTCGGTGACCACCTTGTGGTTGGCGATGTCCTGCTCGTTGAAGAGCCCCGCCGCGCCGGGAAAGACGCCGCCCTCGCGGTTGGGCGCCATGCCGCCGGTGACCATCAGGGAGACCCCGCCGCGGGCGCGCGTGGCATAGAATTCCGCCACCCGGTTCCAGTCCTTGGTCTCTTCCAGCCCGGTATGCATCGAGCCCATCAGCACGCGGTTCTTCAGCGTGACGTGGCCCAGATCGAGCGGGGCGAGCAGGTGCGGGTATTGGGTCATGTGCGGCCTCCCGGGGAACGTTCGGATCAAAACGTAGGGTGACGCGCACCATGGTCACGTCAGCCGCGATTGTCACGCCCGACGCTGCGTTAAGAGGCGGGACGGGTCACCCGGTTGTGATGCAGGGTGCGGGGGAGGATGGTTGACGACGGCGTGCGATCCTGTCCAGACTCCGCGCCAACCCAGCCTGCAAGGAGACTGCCGATGCCGACCCGACGCAACTTTCTCGCCGGTGCCGCCGGTCTGGTGGCCACGGCCCCGCTCGCCGGTCTGGCGCAATCCGGTCCCGCCATTCATGTGATGAAAGATCCCAACTGCGGCTGCTGCGGCGCGTGGATGGAGATCCTGCAAGAAGGCGGCTTTGCCGTGACCAGCGGGGATGCGTTCGGCACGATCCTGTCGCGCTACAAGATCGACAACGGCATTCCGCAGCAAATGATCTCGTGCCACACGGCCAAGGTCGATGGGTACATGATCGAAGGTCATGTGCCGCCCGGCGATATCCGCCGCCTGCTGGACGAGCGCCCCGACGCCGTCGGCCTTGCGGTGCCGGGAATGCCCTACGGCTCGCCGGGCATGGGGCCGGAGGATCGGCGCGAGGCTTATGACGTGCATCTGATCCTGCGGGACGGCGGCACCGAGGTGTTTTCCAGCTACGACGCGGCGGCCTGAAGGACGGGGCTCAGGCGCTGGCGGCCCAGTCCCAGTACATCTCGCGCACCCGGCGCGTGACCGGGCCGATCTGGTAATTCGTGTCGTCGAAGGCGGTGACCGGGGTGACCTTCATCATGTTGCCGGACAGGAAAACCTCGTCGGCGTCGTGGAAATCGTCGAAGGACATGACGCATTCATGCACGCTCACCCCGTCGGCGCGCAGGTTCTCGATATGCCGCGCGCGGGTGATCCCGGCCAGGAAGGTGCCGTTGGGCACCGGCGTGAACACCTCGCCATCCTTGACGGCAAAGGCGTTGGCAGTGGCGGCCTCGGCCACGTTGCCAAGTGCGTCGGCCACCAGCGCGTTGGTAAAGCCCTTGGACTTCGCCTCGGCCAGCATCCGGGCGTTGTTGGGGTAAAGACAGGCGGCCTTGGCGTTGACCACCGCGTCCTCCAGCACCGGACGGCGAAAGCGCGTCCGGGTGATCGTGGCCGAATGCTCGGGCGGGGCCATGGGGATTTCTTCCAGGCTGATGGCAAAGCCGGTGGCGCCGCCGTCCTTGGGGACGATGGCGGACATGCCGCCTTCGATGGCCCAGTACATGGGGCGGATATAGACGGCCGCATCGGGGGCGTAGGCTTTCAGGCCCTCGTGGACGATCTCGACCATGTCCTCTGCCGTGACGGTCGGCGTGACCATCAGCGCCTCGGCCGAGGCGTTCACCCGGGCGCAGTGCCGGTCCAGATCCGGCGTCAGGCCATGCGCGAAGCGGGCCCCGTCGAAGACGTTCGAGCCCAGCCACATGCCGTGATCGGCAGCGCGCATTACGGGGATGTCGCCCTCATGCCATGTGCCGTCGAAATAGGTCCGGATGTTGCTGCCTGTGGCCATGGTCGCCTCCCTTTGGCGCGGACCCTAAGCCCGGTCGCGCGAAGGGTCCAGAGGCGTCAGTCGGCTTCGGCCAGAAGCGCCTCGATATCCAGCCGGCTGTTGGACATCTTTAGGTTGCCTTCGGCGTCGCGCGGCCAGTCTTCGGGGGCACGATCGCGGTAAAGTTCGACGCCGTTGCCGTCCGGGTCCGACAGGTAGACGGCCTCGCTGACCCCGTGATCGGCAGCGCCCTCCAACTGGATGCCGGCCTCCAGGACGCGTTTCAGAACCTGCGCCAGCGCGGTGCGGTCGGGATAGAGGAAGGCCGTGTGGTAGAGGCCCGTATGCCCGGGCGGGGGCGGCGTGCCGCCCTTGCTCTCCCAGGTGTTCAGGCCGATGTGATGATGGTAGCCGCCTGCGGACAGAAAGGCGGCCTCGGTACCGTAGCGCTGCTGAAGCTCTAAGCCCAGAACGCCGGAATAGAAGGCGATGGCACGTTCGAGGTCCGACACGCGCAGATGCACGTGGCCGATGCGGGTTTCGGGATGTGTTGTGACTGTCATGGTCTGACCCTTTCTTGCTTGCGCCAGAGATGGGCCAGATGAACGCATTGCGCAATTCCGCGCAGGGACGCAAAGATCGTGCGAAAATGCAGAAGCTTTTTCTTGCCGCAAATACTCCGGGGTGTTTGAGGGGCAGCGCCCCTCATTCCTGCCAATCGAGCGTGGCGCAGCCACTCGATCGGGTCAGGCGCCGACCATGCCGACGATTTCCTTGGTGCGTTTGAGGATGGGCGCGGCGATCTCGCGGGCCTTGCCGGCCCCATCCGACAGGATGCGGTCGATCTCGGCGGTGTCCTGCATCAGGCGGGCCATCTCGTCGGAAATCGGCGCCAGTTTGGCCACCGCCAGGTCGGCCAGCGCGGGCTTGAAAGTGCCGAACTGCTGCCCGCCCACGTCGCGCATCACCTGATCGACGCTCTGGTCGTTGAGCGCGGCGTAGATGTTCACAAGGTTGCGGGCCTCGGGGCGATCCTCCAGCCCTTTGGCGTCCGAGGGCAGCGGTTCGGGGTCGGTCTTGGCCTTGCGGATCTTCTTGGAGATCGTGTCTGCATCGTCGGTCAGATTGATCCGGGACATGTCCGAGGGATCTGATTTCGACATTTTCTTGGACCCGTCCCGCAGGCTCATGACGCGGGTGGCGGCCCCCTCGATCACCGGCTCGGTGATGGGGAAGAAATCGACCTCGAAATCATTGTTGAACTTGATCGCGATGTCGCGCGTCAGCTCCAGATGCTGCTTCTGGTCCTCGCCCACCGGCACGTGCGTGGCGTGGTAGGCCAGGATGTCGGCGGCCATCAGCGCGGGATAGGCGAAGAGGCCCAGCGAGGCGTTTTCCTGGTTCTTGCCGGCCTTGTCCTTCCACTGGGTCATCCGCTTCATCCAGCCCATGCGGGCGACGCAGTTGAAGATCCAGGCCAGTTCGGCATGGGCCGAGACCTGGCTTTGGTTGAAGAGGATTGACCGAGACGGATCGACGCCCGAGGCGATGAAGCCCGCGGTCAGCTCGCGCGTTGCGTGGCGCAGGGCGGCTGGGTCCTGCCAGACGGTGATGGCGTGCATGTCGACCATGCAGAAGATCGACTCGACCCCGCTGTTCTGGCTGTCGGCAAACCGCTTGAGCGCGCCCAGGTAATTGCCCAGCGTCAGGCCGCCCGACGGCTGGATGCCGGAAAAGACGCGGGGGGTGAAGCTGGCCTCGGCCATGGCGGACTCCGTCTGGAAATTCGTGTCCGCCTCGCTTACTGCTGCGGCCAACAGCCGTCAAGGAGGCCACGACCCATGTCCGATCCCCGAGCCACAGGTCCCGGCGACAGCCCGGTCAACCCGATCCCGCCGCTGGTGCTGGCCATCGTGGCCGCCATGGCCGCCGCCGAGGCGGTGTTCCAGCTGGGCGCGCGCGGCATGGTGGGCGGGCCCGAGGCGATCGGCTGGCGCATATCGACCATCCAGCAGTTCGGGTTTTCCAATCGGGCGATGACCTGGATGCTGGAGACCGGTCAGTTAAGGATTGATTATCTTATCCGCTTCGTCACCTACCCGTTCGTTCATGCCAGCCTGTTGCAGGCGGTTTTCGCCATCGTGATGACGCTGGCCATCGGCAAATTCGTGGCCGAGCGCATGGCCGGGTGGGCCGTGGCGATTTTATTTTTCGCCTCATCCATCTTCGGCGCGCTGGTCTTTGGCCTGATCTATCCTGACGGGCCGGGGTTAATAGGGGGTTTCCCCGGCGTCTATGGTTTGATCGGGGGCTTTACCTGCCTTGTCTGGCTGCAACTGGGCGCGATGGGCGAAAACCAGATGCGGGCTTTCGTGATGATCGGCGTTCTCTTGGGCCTGCAACTGATCTTCGGCCTGCTTTATGGCAACAACTTCACGTGGGTGGCGGATATCGGCGGCTTTGTCGGCGGGTTCTTTTTGTCCTTTCTTCTGTTGCCCGGCGGGATGAGGCGGCTGCGGCAGAAGCTGCAACGGCGTTAGCGGCGCACTGCTGCACGAAATTCCGAGATGCGGAACGCGCCCAGAAGCTGGCCGAGGCCGAAATAGCTGACGCTGCCCAGCCCGATCAGCACCAGAAGCGCAAGCCAGCGCCAGCCGCCCAGGCCGAAGAACGGCGTCATCAGCACTTGCAGGCCCCACAGGATCACGCCCAGCAGGACCGACGCCAGCAGGATGCGCCAGATGCGGCGGCGGAAGCGGTCGTCGAAGCGCGCCACCTCACCATAGCTACGGGCGCCGCGCACCAGGAGCCAGACCATGGCCCAGCCCGCCGCCGTGGCGGCGATGGCGGCGGCCCACCAGCCGACGACTTGCGCCAGCCCTACCGCCAGCGCGGCGTTCACCACCATGGCCACGACGGCGTAGTGAAACGGTTTCTTCGTGTCCGAGCGCGCGAAGAACAGCGGTTGCAGAACCTTTTGCAGCACGAAGGCGGGCAGGCCGAGGCCGTAGATCATCACCGCGAGAGCCGTGGCGGCGGTGTCGTCGGCGTCGAACTTGCCACGCTCGAACAGCACCGACACCAGCGGCAGGGGGATCACCATCAGCGCCACCGCGCAAGGCACGGTCAACGCCAAAGAGATCTCGGCGGCGCGGGAATAGGCGTGGCGGGCGCCCTCGTGATCCTCGGCCTTCAGGCGGCGCGACAGGTCGGGCAGCAGGACGATGCCGACGGCGATGCCCACGACCCCCAGAGGCAGCTGGTAGAGGCGGTCGGCGGCGTAGAGCCAGCTGACGGCGCTTTCGGTGTTCGAGGCGACAAGCTGGCCCACCACCAGGTTGATCTGCACCACGCCGCCCGCCAGGGCCGCGGGTACGGCGACGCGCACCAGCCTGGACATCTCGGGTGTCCAGCGGGGGCGGGTGGGGCGGATGCGCATCCCGGCCCGGTCTGCGGCGATCCAGACCAGCACCAGTTGCGCCACGCCGGCGAAGGGGATCGTCCAGATCAGCGCGTCGGCCACGGGGCCGCCCATGGAGTGCGTGATCATCATCGCGCCGACCAGAAGCACGTTCAGGATGACGGGTGCCGCGGCGGCGGCGGCGAAGCGTCCGGCGGCGTTGAGAACCCCGGAAAACAGGGCCGCCAGCGAGATGAAGAAGATATAGGGAAAGGTGACGCGCGCATAGTCGACGGTGATGTCGAAACGCGGATCGCCATAATACCCCTCGGCCGTGGCATAGACCAGAACCGGCATGAAGATCATCGCCAGCGCGGTCAGGATCAGCAAAACGAAACTGAGGCCCGAGAGCGCCAGACGGGCAAAGCCGATGGGGTCCTCGTCGGCCTCGAGCCGCCTGGAAAACATCGGCACGAATGCGGCGTTGAAGGCACCCTCGGCAAAGAAGCGGCGGAACATGTTCGGCAGGCGGAAGGCCGCGACGTAGGCGTCCATCAAAACGCCGGGGCCGATGAGGTTGGCGATGATGACGTCGCGCACGAAGCCCAGGATCCGGCTGGCCAGGGTCCAGACGCCCACGGTCAGGACGCCGGAGAGAAGGCGGATGGGTTTCATGTGCGGTGCCTGCGTCTGCCTTGTTTTCAAGAGCATTAGCCGATTGCCGTGGGCGGGGGAAGGCCGGTCTGCGGTGCAGGGGAGCTGTGCCCCGCGAATCGGGGATTAAAGGCCATATTCAGCCGTTTTTGGCACGTCGGTATCGCGTCGGTATCCGAGTGGTATCGCGTCGGTGGACTTTTCGCGCGTCGGGGACGCGCGCGTTCGTGACCGGGCCGCGCGGCGTGTTTGCAGGATATTCGGCTCTGGCGCCCGGCGACGAGGGTGATAGCGTGCCAGGCAACCCCACCCAGACCGGAAGGTGCCGCCATGACGACCTCGCCCTATGACATCCTGTTCGAGCCGGTGCGGATCGGACCCAAGACCACGCGCAACCGCTTTTACCAGGTGCCGCATTGCACCGGGATGGGGCATCGCTATCCGCAGGCCGAGGCGGCGCACCGGGCGGTCAAGGCCGAGGGAGGCTGGGGCGTGGTCTCAACCCAGGAGACCGAGATCCATCCCAGTTCCGACCTGTCGCCGGCCAACGAGGGGCGGCTGTGGGACGACGGGGACATTCCGGCGCTGCGGCTGATGGCCGAGAGCGTTCAGGCGCATGGCAGCCTTGCGGCGATCCAGCTGGCGCATAACGGGCATCACGCGACGGGGCGCTATTCGCGTCAGCCGATCCTGGCACCGTCGCCCACGCCCAGCGACTGGGGCGATCCGTGGCAGGCGCGGGGCATGGACAAGGCCGACATCAAGGCGTTCCGGGGCTGGCATGTGGACGCGGCGAAGCGGGCCAAGCGGGCGGGGTTCGATATCATCTATGTCTATGCCGGTCACGACATGACCCTGCTCATGCATTTCCTGCTGGCGCGGCACAACCACCGGAGCGACGAGTACGGCGGCAGTTTCGAGAACCGGCTGCGGCTTTTCCGCGAGGTGCTGGCCGATACGCGCGACGCGGTGGGCGACAGTTGCGCCATCGCGGTGCGGCTGGCGGTGGACGAGTTGATGGGCGAGGCGGGGCTGCGCCATGAGGTCGAGGGGCGCGACATCATCGCTGCGCTGGCCGAGGAGCCGGACCTGTGGGACGTCAACATCTCGGACTGGTCGAATGACAGCCAGACCTCGCGCTTTGCCAAGGAGGGGTTCCAGGAGCCTTACACCGCCTTCGTCAAATCGGTGACGACGAAGCCGGTGGTGGGCGTGGGGCGCTATACCTCGCCCGACACGATGGTGCGGCTGGTGAAATCGGGGCACCTGGACCTCATTGGCGCGGCGCGGCCGTCGATTGCCGATCCGTTCCTGCCGAAGAAGATCGAGGAAGGCCGGCTGGAAGAGATCCGCGAGTGCATCGGGTGCAATATCTGCGTGTCGGGCGACAACCTGATGATGCCGATGCGATGTACCCAGAACCCCACGGTGGGCGAGGAATGGCGGCGCGGCTGGCATCCGGAGGTGATGACCGGCGACAAGGTGGCGTCGGAGCGGTTCCTGATCGTCGGCGGCGGGCCTGCGGGCATGGAGGCGGCCCGGGGCCTGGTGCAGGCCGGCCACGAGGTGGTGCTGGCCGAGGCGAGCGACGCCTGGGGCGGACGCGTGGCCATCGAGAGCGCGCTGCCGGGGCTGGCCGAATGGGGCCGGGTGCGCGACTGGCGGCTGTGGCAGTTGCAGCAGAAGGATGCGGCCGATCTCTACCTGCAAAGCCGACTGAGTTCGTCGGATATCCTGGAGTACGGCATCGGGCAGGTGGTGCTGGCCACCGGGGCAAGCTGGCGGATGGACGGGGTGGGGCGCACGCACCGCCTGCCGGTCGCGGCGTTCGGGGCCTTGCCGGTGCTGTCGCCCGAAAGCGCGATGCAGGGCGGGTTCGAACAGGACGATGGAACGGGGCCGATCGTGATCTTTGACGACGAGGGGTATTACCTGGGCAACATCCTGGCCGAACTTGCCGTGCAGACCGGGCGCGAGGTGGTCTTCGTGACGCCATCGCCGATCGTCGCGCCCTGGACCGAGAACACGCTGGAGCAGGCGCGCATCCAGGCCCGGCTGATCCAGCTGGGCGTGACGATCGTGCCGCTGCACAAGGTGGCCGAGGGTGATGGCAGCACGCTGGAACTGGCTTGTGTCTACTCGGACGCGCGGCGGCAGATCCTCTGCGCGACGCTGGTGCCGTTGACGTCGCGGGTGCCCAATGACGCGCTTTGGAGCAACCTGAAAGAGCACGAGGCGGACTGGGATGCGGCGGGTATCAAGACGGTGACGCGGATCGGGGATTGCTATTGCCCCAGCACCATTGCGGCGGCGGTTCATGCCGGGCACGCGTTTGCCCGGATGGTCACGGGCGCGCAGGTCGACCCGCCGCGGCGGGGGGAGCGGGTGGATCTGGCGCAGGGATGACCGGGCGCGGACCGGAATTTTGGAAAATTCCGGCCGTGAAAATACGTATTTTCACGGCCATTTCCTGCGCAGGAAATGGCGACAGAACGAACTTGCGGTGGAAATGAAGCGCAATGAATGCTTCGAGCCCATTCCGACAGATGCTGCAAGCCCTTCGAATACCCGCAACTTGGATTGGTCAATTCATAGTCTTAGTCAGTAAAGCTGAAAAGAACGCCTCCGCCAAACAGGAGAGCAACTCAGGAGAAACCTGAATGAAGGATGCATCGATCTGGTCGATGAGGGTGATGGGAAACACCTCACTAAGTGACGTGCCGCTCCAGCCATTGGCTCCGGGGAGCAAGGAAGTCTGGGACGGCATGGAAGTTCTTCCTGCCGATGCTCAATATTATCATGGAAAAGGGCTCACTGATGCAACGCGGTTAAGTGGGTTGGCCTACACAAACCCTTCTGTTCAACACGCTGACTGGCTGGAGGACATGCTCAGAGCAAGACCTGTCTTCGGGGTTGGCTCATTCGTATTTCTGGAAAAGAAGGTATGCGATGCGCTCAGTGCCTTTGATCTGGGCGATGGTCGCCTCACCCGGACGCCGATCTTCCAATCGGATCGAAAAACCGAGGTAGATTGTGATTTTTATCTTCTCGAGTTCTCGAATGCCAAGGACACAGTCGACCGCGACAACACAGACCGCTGCCGCCCGCTCTACAAGGCGCGACCGGAAGCGGGATACCGGCTTTCAAATGACATGACTGGAAGGGATATCTTTGTGCATCGATCGGCACAGGAAGGCGCGGATTTCTGGTTTGATCCGATGATCCGGCACTTGCAGTTCGTCAGCGATGGGGTGGCCCATGCCTTGATCGCCATGGGCCTTCGGGACAAGTTCCGGCTCAAACAGTGCAAGTTCCTGTAGGTGTCAGAAAATCTTGGGTTCCCCATCTATCGGGTTGTTGCGCTTCAATCCAATGATCCCGTTGATGTCCTTGCCGAATGACCCTTCGGGCAATCTTTTGAGAGAGTTTTGGGTTAGAAAAATGATATGCGACAACCTATCTCGAACGGCATCTACGTCCCCGCAACAGCCATTCGTCGCACCTTTATTCATTGTAGGGAATACACTTTCACGCCCGTTTTCTGCGCAGCAGACGCGCGCGCCGCGCGTCAGCTGATCGCCTGCTCCACCCCTTCCGAGATCGCCTGGCGCAGCTTGCGTTCCAGCGCCCGCTGCTTGGCCGGGGAGTGGAATTTCAGACCGAACATGTCCTTGACGTAGAACGTGTCGACCACCTGTTCGCCATAGGTCGCGATGACGGCGGAGTTGATGTAGACGTTCCCGTTGGAAAGCGTGCGCGTCAGGTCATAGAGGAGGCCGGGGCGGTCGCGGGTATCGACCTCGATGATCGTGTAGATCTCCGAGCCTTCGTTGTCGAAGGTGATATGGGTGGGCACGCGGAAGGCGCGTTCGCGTTTCTTGATCTTGTCGCGCGACTGCATGGCGTCGCGGGCCACCACCTCGCCCCGCAGCGTCTTGTGGATCATCTGCGTCAGGCGCGGCAGGCGGTCGGCCTCGTAGGGGCTGCCCTCGGCGTCCTGAATCCAGAAGGCCGCGGTGGCATAGCCGTCCTTGGTGGTATAGGTGCGCGCATCCACCACGTTGGCGCCCACCAGCGCCAGCGCGCCGCACATGCGGCTGAAGATGCCGGGGTGGTCGGCCAGCGCGAAGCACACGCGGGTGGCGTCGCGGTCCTCGTCGGGGGTGAGCTGGATGCGGACCTCGTTTTCAGAGATGTCGCGCAGCAGGAGGGCGAAATCCTGATGCGCGGTGACGTGCAGGCCCTGCCAGTAGGGCGGGTAGTGGCGCTCCATCTCGGTCTTGAGGTCCTTGGCGTCCCAGTCGGTGAGCGCCTCGCGCAGATTGCGCTTGGCGTCGGTGCCGCGCTGTTCGCGGTTGAGCGCCTCGAGCCCGCCTTCCATGGCGCGGCGGGTCTGGCGATAGAGCGCGCGGATGAGCGAGGCCTTCCAGTTGTTCCACGTGTTCGGCCCGACGCCGCGGATGTCGCAGACGGTCAGCACGCACAGAAGATCGAGCCGCTCGCGGGTCTGCACCGCCTTGGCGAAGTCGCGCACGGTGCGCGGGTCGGCGATGTCGCGTTTCTGGGCCATGTCGGACATCAGGAGGTGATAGCGCACCAGCCATTCCACCGTGTCGACCTCTTTGGGTTTCAGCCCCAGCCGGGGGGCGACGCGGCGGGCGATCTGGGCGCCGAGGATCGAGTGATCCTCGTCCCGGCCCTTGCCGATGTCGTGCAGGAGCAGGGCGACGTAGAGCACCTTGCGGTTGACGCCCTCTTTCAGGATGGACGAGGCGATGGGCAGGTCCTCGGTCAGTTCCTTGCGCTCGATCTTCGACAGCTGGCTGATGCACTGGATGGTGTGCTCGTCCACCGTGTAGCTGTGATACATATTGAACTGCATCATCGCGCGGATCGGCTCGAATTCGGGGATGAAGGCCGAGAGCACGCCAAGCTCGTTCATCCGCCGCAGGGCGCGTTCGGGATTGCCGTGCTTGAGAAGCAGGCCGAGAAAGAGCTTGCGGGCCTCGGGGCTTTCGCGGAAGCGGTCGGTGATGAGGTCGAGATTGGCCGTCACCAGCCGCATGGCGTCGGGGTGGATCAGCAGCCCGGTGCGCAGGGCCTCTTCGTAGATGCGCAAGAGGTTGAGCGGATCGGACAGGAAGTCTTTCTCATCCACGATGCCCAGCCGGCCATGGATCTCCTTGTAGCCGTCCTTGAGCTTGCGCTTGCGGGTGAAGAGGCGTTGCAGGAGAGGCTCGGATTTGACGTGCGCCGCTTCCAGCTTGGTCAGGAAGATGCGGGTCAGGTCGCCGACGGCGGTGGCGTGGCGGAAATACTCCTGCATGAACACCTCGACCGCCCGGCGCCCGGCGCGATCCTTGTAGCCCATGCGCTCGGCCACCTCGACCTGGAGGTCGAAGGTCAGCTGTTCGGTCGCGCGGTTCGTGACGAGGTGCAGGTGACAGCGGGTGGCCCAGAGAAAGTTCTCGGCCTTCAGGAAGGTCTCGAACTCGTCCTCCATGAAGAGGCCGTGCCCGACGAGATCGGAGACGTCGTCGACATGGTAGAGGTACTTGGAAATCCAGAACAGCGATTGCAGGTCGCGCAGGCCGCCCTTGCCCTCCTTGACGTTGGGCTCGACCATGTAGCGTTCGCCCTGCTTTTCGTGCCGGGCGTCGCGCTCTTCCAGCTTGGCCTCGACGAATTCGCGTTCGGACCCCTTGAAGAGGTCGTTGCGCAGGCGGTGGTCGAGATCGGCCGCGAGCCTGTCGTCGCCGTAGAGCAGGCGCTTTTCCAGAAGCGCGGTGCGGATGGTGAAATCGTCGGTGCCGAGGCGGATGCATTCGCGGATCGTGCGGCTGGCGTGGCCGACCTTCAGCTTGAGGTCCCACAGCATGTAGAGCGTGCTTTCGATCACGCTCTCGGCCCAGGGTGTGATCTTGTAGGGCGTGAGGAACAGCAGGTCCACGTCCGAGAAGGGCGCCATTTCCCCCCGGCCATAGCCGCCCACGGCGAACACCGTCAGGCGTTCGGATTCGGTGGGGTTTGGCAGGGGGTGCAGGTGGCGGCTGGCCACCTGCAGGGCGGTCATCACGGCGCAATCGGTCAGCCAGGTATAGGCGCGGGTCGCCTCGCGCGCCGCGAACGGCGTCTGGCGCAGTGCCTCGGCGATGGCCGCGTAGCCCGACGTCATGGCGTCGCGCGTGGCGGCGACCGCCTCGCGGCGCAGGGCGGCGGCGTCGGACGGGTCGGCCTCGCGCGCGGCCTCGATCCGCGCGAGCACGGCGTCCTGGTCGAAAATGACCTCTGCCGGACAGATCAGCGCGTCCGGCGGCGTCAGCGTGTCCTTCATGACGTGGGCCGGGCGCGCGGGATCAGAGCCCCGCGCGGCCGAAATTGGCGGGTGCGGGCGACAGCACCACGACCTGCTGGTTGCGGATGGTGGCCACGGCCAGGCCGCGCTGCGTCGTGCCGTTGGGCAGGAAGCGGAAGATGCCGTTCACGCCCTGGAAGCCTGACGACTGCGTCAGGCTGGAGCGCGACAGGGCATCGGCGCGGCCCGATTTCGCCAGCGCGCCGATGGCGGCGATGGCGTCGTAGCTGAGACCGGCAAGATCATGCGGCGCCCCGCCGTTGGCCGCCTGGAAACGCGAGGCGAACTGGTTGGCGCGCCGGGGGTCGGGGATGGCGAACCAGCCGTTCTGAACGCCCGGAAGCGTGCGCGTCTGGGCCGGTTCGTCCCAGCGGGCGAGGCCGATATACTGCATTTCGGCCGGGGACAGCCCCGCCTCGGGCAGCATCTGCGAAAAGAGCGGCAGGGCACCGGCGGCGTTGGCGGTCAGGAAGATCGCGTCGGCGCTGTTGCTCTGCGCGGTTTCCTTGATGGCGGGCACGGCACCCACGACCCCGCCCTGGGAAAACTCGTAGTTCACCACGCCGGCCGAGGTGGCGCCGTTGGCGCGGATCGCCTGGGCGATGGCGTCGCGGCCCAGCTCTCCGGCGAGGTTGCGCGAATGCACGGTCATGATGCGCCGCTTGCCCTGGCTGACGGCATAGCCGGTCAGGCGATTGGCCGTATCCTGGAAGGTCTGGCCGAGGATCAGAAGGTTGCCGCCCGCGATGGTCGGGTTGTTGGAAAACGCCAGCACGTTGATGTTCTTGGGCGCCATGGCGACGGCCACGGCATTGGCGGATTCGGCGTGCAGGGGACCCACGATGATCTTGGCGCCGTCGGCGGCGGCAGTGAGCGCCGCCTGCTGGGCCTTGCCGGCGTTTCCGGCGGTGCCGTAGACGCGCAGGTCGATATTCACGCCCGACAGGTCCGCGACGGCCATGCGGGCGGCATTTTCCAGGTCGCGGGCCAGGCGCTGTTCCTGCGGATTGGAGGCGCCATGCGGGACCAGAAGGGCAACCGGCACGGCGGTGCCGGGGTCGATCCGCTGGCCGCTGTTGCCGCCGGCGCCGGGGATTCCGGCGTCGCAGGCGGCAAGCAGCAGGATGGTGGCCAGAAGGGCAAGTCGGTGGAACGGCTTGCGGACGGCATCGAAAACGGCAAACATCGGGGTATGAACTCCTTCTTTCGCGCGGTCCGGCTGGACGGCGCAGTTGGTCACGATAATAGACGTCCACAGAGGCGGGTCCAGTGATGAATCCCGACAAGCAGAGCCTTGCGCCCGGGCTGTACCTTGTGGCGACGCCGATTGGCGCCGCGCGGGATATCACGTTGCGGACCCTGGACATCCTGGCCAGCGCCGACGTGCTGGCCGCAGAGGACACGCGCAGCCTGCGGCGGTTGATGGAAATCCACGGGGTCAAGCTGAACGACAGGCCGCTGGTGTCCTATCACGACCATAACGGCGACCGCGCCCGCCCGCGCCTGACGGCGGCGCTGGAGCAGGGAAAATCAGTGGTTTACGCGTCCGAGGCGGGCACGCCGATGGTGGCGGACCCCGGGTACGACCTGGCGCGGGCGGCGGTGGCCGAGGGCTTTCCGCTGATATCGGCGCCGGGGCCGTCGGCGGTGGTCACGGCGCTGACCGTGGCTGGTCTGCCGACCGACCGTTTCTTTTTCGCGGGCTTCCTGCCCTCGGGCGGGTCCAAGCGGAAATCCGCACTTCGGGAGGTAGCGGGCGTGCCGGGAACGCTGGTGTTCTACGAATCGCCCAAGCGGGTGGCGGCGATGCTGCGCGACGCGACCGAGGTGCTGGGCGCCGAGCGGCAGGCGGCGGTCTGCCGGGAACTGACCAAAAAGTTCGAGGAAGTGCTGCGCGGCACGCTGGGCGAGCTGGCCGAACGGCTGGAGGCGCAGCCGGTCAAGGGCGAGATCGTGGTGCTGATCGAGCGCGGCGCGGCCGCGGCCGGCAGCGGCGAGGACCTCGACACGGCGCTGAGCGAAGCGCTGGAGACGCAGAGCGTGCGGGATGCGGCCGATACGGTGGCGGCGCGGCTGGGGCTGAAACGGCGGGTCGTGTACCAGAGGGCGCTGGAATTGAGCGGTTAGGGGAAAATTAGATGTTTTGGTGTCTGATGCGAGAGGTTTGGTGACGAAAGGCGAACCGGAATGACATGCGACACCATCCTGCAAAGGCGCAGGGAACGCGGGCAACGGGCCTATCACAAGGGGGCCTCTGCCGAGAAATCCGTGGCACTTGAGTATGACCGTCGCGGCGTCGACCTGCTGGAAACGCGCTGGCGCGGTCAGGGCGGTGAAATCGACCTGATCTTTCTCGACAGGGGCGTCTACGTGTTCTGCGAGGTGAAGGCGTCGGACACTGTCGACAGCGCGATGGCGCTGCTGCGTCCGGCGCAGATGCAGCGCATTCACGTGGCGGCGTCGGAATATCTGGGCCAGACGCCCGAGGGCCAGTTGAGCGAGGTGCGTTTCGACCTGGCGGTCGTGGACGGGCAGGGCGCTGTCACCGTGATGGAAAACGCGTTCGGGCATTTCTGAATTGATCCCCGCCGGTGCTTGGCCCATGTAGAGGTCAGCAAGAGGACGGGGATGGCCCATGAAGATAGCCTTTCAGATGGATCCGATCGGCGGGATCGACATTGCCGGGGACAGCAGCTTTCGCCTGGCCGAGGAGGCACAGGCGCGGGGGCATGACCTGTTCTACTATACGCCGGACAAGCTGGCCTATGACCGGGGGCGGATCACCGCGCGGGGCTGGCCGCTGACCGTGCAGCGGGTGAAGGGCGATCATTTCAGCCTGGGCGACGAGCGGGTGGCGGACCTGTCGGAGTTCGACGTGGTGTGGCTGCGCCAGGATCCGCCCTTCGACATGTTCTACATCACCACGACGCATCTGCTGGAGCGGGTGCGCGACACGACGCTGGTGGTCAATGACCCGTTCTGGGTGCGGAACTTTCCCGAGAAGCTGTTGATTCTCGATTTTCCCGAGCTGATGCCGCCGACGGCGATTGCGCGCGATCTGGATACCATCCGCGCGTTCAAGGCCGAGCATGGCGACGTGATCCTGAAACCGCTTTACGGCAATGGCGGCGCGGGCGTCTTTCACCTGCCCGAGAGCGACCGGAACCTGTCGAGCCTGCACGAGATGTTCACCGGGTTCAGCCGCGAGCCCCTGATCGTCCAGAAATACCTGCCCGAGATCAAGGACGGCGACAAGCGCGTGATCCTGGTGGAGGGCGAGCCGGTGGGCGCGATCAACCGCTTGCCCGGCAAAGGGGAGGTGCGGTCGAACATGCATGTGGGCGGGCGGCCCGAGAAGGTGGCGCTGACCGACCGGGACCGCGAGATCTGTGCCATCATCGGACCAAAGCTGCGCGAGGCGGGGCAGATATTCGTAGGCATCGACGTGATCGGGCAGTACCTGACCGAGATCAACGTGACCTCGCCCACCGGCATTCAGGAGCTGGAGCGGTTCGACCGGATCAACGTGGCCGGCAGGATCTGGGACGCGATCGAGGCGAAACGCGCATGAGCGTGATGCGGCCACTGCTGAACCGGTGGCTGCGGCTGACCGAGAAGCCGCATTTGCGGAAGGCCACGGTG
Source organism: Roseovarius sp. THAF8 (assembly GCF_009363735.1). NCBI lineage: Bacteria > Pseudomonadati > Pseudomonadota > Alphaproteobacteria > Rhodobacterales > Roseobacteraceae > Roseovarius > Roseovarius sp. THAF8. The sequence continues at coordinate 2,762,387 of NZ_CP045410.1, forward strand.
GCCAAGGCGCGCCGGTCTTTCGAGACCAAGGCGAAGGTTCTGTTCCACGCGCCGCGCGGCACCTCGGTGGCCGAGGACGAGCTGGGCGAGGTGCCGGTGCTGTGGACCTGGGCCTTGGGCGTGGGGCGCGAAGACGGGCCGCTGATCCTGTATTTCCACGGCGGGGGCTTCGTGTTCGGCAGCCCGCGGGTCTATCGCAAGATGCTGGCGGTGTTGTCGCGCGAGGCGCGGGCGCCGGCAGCGCTGGTGCAGTACCGGCTTGCGCCGGAGACGCCCTTTCCGGGGGCGTTCGACGATTGCATGGCGGCTTACCGCGCGGTGATGGACCGCCCCGGCGGCGTGGTGCTGGCGGGCGACAGCGCGGGGGGATGCCTGGCGCTGGCGGTGCTGGCGGAGATCACGCGGGAGGGGCTGACGCCGCCACTGGGCTGCATCGCCCTGTCGCCGGTGACAGACCTGACCTTTTCGGGCGATAGCATCCGGGAAAACGCCGAGAGCGAAGTGGTGCTGCCGATCGAGCGGGCCGAGGAGATGTGCGAGTGGTATCTTGGCGACACGGACCCGAAGGACCCGCGCGTCTCGCCGCTATTCGCCGGGTTCGAGGGCGCGGCGCCGGTGTGGATCGGGGTAGGCGACACGGAAGTGCTGCGCGACGACACGGTCCGCATGGCGGCGCATTTGCGGGCGGCGGGCGTGGACGTGACGGAGGTGGTCGAACACGAGCTGCCGCATGTCTGGCCACTGTTCCACAACCTGCTGCCCGAGGGGCGCGAGACGCTGGCGGACCTGGGGGACTGGATCAGGTCTCTTTCATCGTCGTGAGGCGGTAGCTGACCGCTTCGGCCACGTGGGGGCGACGGACGTCCTCGGACCCGTCGAGATCGGCGATGGTGCGCGCGACGCGCAGGACGCGGTGATAGCCGCGCGCCGAGAGCCCCATGCGTTCGGCCACGGTGTTCAGAAGGGCGCGGCCTTCGCTGTCGGGCGTGGCGATCTCTTCCAGGGCCTCGCCTTCGGCATCGGCATTGAGGCGCATGTCGGGCCGGCCCGAGAAGCGCGCATGTTGCACCGCCCGGGCCGACGCGACCCGCTCGGCCACCTGGGCTGAGCTGTCGCCTGAGGGGGGCAGGTCGAGATCGGTGAAGCTGACCGGTGGGACCTCGATGCGCAAATCGAAGCGGTCCATCAGGGGGCCGGAGATGCGGCCCATGTAGTCCTCGCCGCACTGGGGAACGCGGGCGCAGGCGCGGGCCGGATCGGGCAGGTAGCCGCATTTGCAGGGGTTGGCGGCGGCCACCAGCAGGAAGCGGCAGGGATAGCGGACATGGGCGTTGGCGCGGGCCACCACGACCTCGCCCGTCTCGATCGGCTGGCGCAAGGTCTCAAGGACCGCGCGGGGGTATTCGGGAAACTCGTCCATGAAGAGGACGCCGTTATGGGCGAGGCTGATCTCGCCGGGGCCTGCCCTGCGCCCGCCGCCGACGATGGCGGCCATGGAGGCGGTGTGGTGCGGCTCGCGGAAAGGTCTTGTGCGGTTGATGCCGCCCTCGGTCAGGAGGCCCGCGAGGGAGTGGATCATCGAGGTTTCCAGCGCCTCGGGCGCCGTCAGGGGCGGCAGGATGCCGGGCAGGCGGGCCGCGAGCATGGATTTGCCCGAGCCGGGCGTGCCGACCATCATCAGGTGATGCCGCCCGGCGGCGGCGATTTCAAGCGCGCGCTTGGCGCGTTCCTGGCCCTTGACGTCGCGCAGGTCGCGGCCCGAGGCGTCGGCGGTGACCTCGCCCGGTTCCGCCGGGGGCAGGGGCGACTGGCCGGTGTAGTGGCGCACTACGTCGGCGAGGGTGGCGGCGCCGATGACTTGCGTGGCGCCGACCCAGGCGGCCTCGGCCCCCGAACCCTTGGGGCAGAGAAGCGTGCGGTCTTCCTCGGCCGCGGCCATGGCGGCGGGAAGAGCGCCGATGACGGAGACGAGCGAGCCGTCGAGGGAGAGCTCACCCAAGCTGCACGTGCCCTCGACGGCGTCGGGGGGGGATGATTTCGAGCGCGGCGAGCAGGGCGAGGGCGATGGGCAAGTCGAAATGGCTGCCTTCCTTGGGCATGTCGGCGGGCGAGAGGTTGATGGTGATGCGCTTGGAGGGCAGCGCGATGGCCATGGACGAGAGTGCGGTGCGAACGCGGTCGCGGGCCTCGGACACGGCCTTGTCGGGCAGGCCGACGAGCGAGAAGGCCGGGACGCCTGGGGTGACGGCGCATTGCACCTCGACCTGGCGGGCCTCGACGCCCTCGAAGGCGACGGTATAGGCGCGGGCGACCATGGGGGACTCCGTTTCCTTGAGAATGGTTAACGGATAGCGCGCCAGTGGTTTAGGAATGGTTAACCGTCTTCGAGGTCGCGCCGGTGGCGGACGTCGGAGCCTCCGGCGGGGATATTTGGGGCCAGAGGAAAAGGCGGGTCAGGTCTCGGCGTCGCGCATCGCGGTGAAGGCGGGCCAGGCGTCGGGGTCGGCGACGGTCTTGTCGCGGCAGGTGGCGTTGCAGAAGCCGAAAATGCGCCCGCCGGTTTCCATCAGGTGCGTGGGCGCCTTGCCGGAATAGGGGCAGGCGGTGTTTTCGGGCGTGCCATCGGTGACGGCGCGAGCCGGGACGGGGCGGGGGCCGGGCCACGTGGCGTGGTCGAGCGGCAGGTCATAGGGGACGGGATCGTAGGACTTGGTGAGGCCGAGCGCGCGCCACTGGCGGAAGGCCGGGTCGGCCAGCGTGGTGTCGACATAGGCCTGCGCCGTCTTGCCAACGGGCAGGGCGTAGCCCGCGATGCGGGCGGCGACGGGGGCGTAGAAGGCGTCGGCGAGGCTGTAGCGCCCGAAGAGCCAGGGGCCGTCCGCGCCGTGGCGGGTGCGGGCCATGGCCCAGAGCGTGCCGATGCGGGAGAGATCGGCCTGGACCGCGTCGGACGGGGTGAAGCCCTGCCATTGGTGCCGAAGCTGCATCGGGCAGTCGGCGCGCAAGGCTGAAAAGCCGGAATGCATTTCGGCGGTGATCGAGCGGGCGAGGGCGCGGGCGGCCGGGTCGGCGGGCCAGAGGTTGGCGTCGGGGTGACGTTCGGCCAGGGTTTCGGCCATGGCGAGGCTGTCGAAGATGACGATGCCGTTTGCGTCCCGCATCACCGGCACGAGGCGGGCCGGGGCGAGGTCCTTGAGGTCTTCGGCCATGGTGCCGTCATAGAGTCCGACCGTGTGGGTGCGGTGCGGAAGGCCGAACTTTTCCAGCATGAGCCAGCCGCGCAGGGACCAGCTCGAGAAGGTGCGGTCGCCGATGAAAAGGTCATAAGTCATGGGGGGACGTTAGGCCGGGGGCGGGACGGCGCAAAGCGATCATTTGTGCGGGTGTGCATCACGGGGTGTGATTGATGCCCGCCACGTGCCAGCCGGAGGGCGTGTGGTTCAGTTCGGTCACCGAGAGGGGGGCGATGCTGTGCGAGAACGCCTCGGTCGCGGTGAGGTCGAGGGCGCGCTGAAGCTGGGTGAGGATGACGCCGAGATGAGCGACGATCACCAGGTCGGCGCCGGGATGGGCGGCAATGAGCGCGTCGGTGGCGGCGTTGACACGAGCGCCGAGTTCGAACCAGGTTTCGCCCGAGGGCGGGCGCACCGCGTCGGGGTTGTCCCAGAAGGCGCGGTAATGGACCTGGTCCTCGATGTCGTCGGGGGACTTCAGGTCCCAGTCGCCGAAGTGAAGTTCCCGCAGGGCGGGCTCGTGGGGCAGGCGCGTGCGGTGTTCGGCCAGCGTGTCGGCGGTGGCGGCGGCGCGGGTGAGGTCGGAGGAGACGAGCGTGGCCGGTCGCGGCAGGTGGGCATCCAGCCGGGCGATGCGCGCGGTGTCGGAGAGATCGGCGGGCAGGTCGGCCCAGCCGACGAGGCCCCTGGCATGGGTGGGGCCGTGGCGGACCCAGAAGAGCCGCGTTTTCACGGCAGGTCGCCTTTCAGCACCTGCGGCAGGCCGGCGATCACGTTGACGACGAGGCCGGCCGTTGCTGCGAGTTTCACGTTCAGCCGGCCCCGGGCGGCGCGCAGCGTGGCGTCTTCGCAGATTTCGGGCGCCCGGGAGACAATCACGACGGGCGCGGCGCAGAGGGCCAGGCCGGCCATCAGTTCCGCCTCGGCCTCTGCGAGGTCGTGGCCGGCCTCGGCCCGGTTGACCAGCCAGAGCGGCAGCGCATCGACGAGCACGGCGCTGTCGCCGCTGATCCCGGCGAGGGTGCGGCCGATATCGAGCGGGTCGTGACGGGTTTGCCAGGCGGCCTGCGCGGCCTGACGCCGGTCGAGAGTGGCCTGAATTCCGGTATCGTCAGGGGGTGTGGTCACCAAAGCGACGGGTGTGCGCCCGGTGCCGAGGACCAGGTTTTCGGCGAAGATCGTTTTGCCCGATCCGATGCTTCCTAAAACGAAACTTAGTCCCGGCAACATTTTTTTTGCATCCTTTTCGTGATCCGCGCGTTGAACCCCTGCGTACCACCACCAAAGACTGCGAAAAAGCTGCATTACAATCGCGACCGGGAGTATTTGACCATGGCCTTGGATGGCAATTTCAGCACAAACATGTCACGCGCGGCGATGAAGGCCGAACTGCTTGACGCCGAGACCGAACTGACATTGGCCTATGCCTGGCGCGACCAGCGGGACGAGGCGGCGCTGCATCGCCTGATCACCGCTTACATGCGACTGGCGATCTCGATGGCCTCGAAATACCGGCGCTATGGCGCGCCGATGAACGATCTGATCCAGGAAGCGGGTTTGGGCCTGATGAAGGCTGCCGACAAGTTCGACCCCGACCGCGGCGTGCGGTTTTCGACCTATGCGGTCTGGTGGATCAAGGCCAGCATCCAGGATTACGTGATGCGCAACTGGTCAATGGTGCGCACCGGGTCCACCAGCAGTCAGAAGTCGCTGTTTTTCAACATGCGGCGGGTGCAGGCGCGGCTGGAGCGCGAATCCATGGCCAAGGGAGAGACGCTGGACCGCCACCAGATGCGAGAGATGATCGCCATCGAAGTGGGCGTGCCGCTGCGTGACGTGGAGATGATGGAAGGCCGGCTGTCGGGCACGGATTTCTCGCTGAATGCGACGCAATCGACCGAGGACGAGGGCCGCGAGTGGATCGACACGATCGAGGATGACGGCAAGCGCGGTGACGAGCTGGTCGAGGAAGATCATGACCGGAGCGCGCTGCGCAATTGGCTGGGCGGTGCGATGTCCAAGCTCAACGAGCGCGAGCGGTTCATCGTCGTGCAGCGCAAGCTGAAGGACGAGGCGCGGACGCTGGAGAGCCTTGGCGAAGAACTGAGCCTGTCGAAGGAGCGCGTGCGCCAGATCGAGGCGGCGGCGTTCCAGAAGATGCGCAAGTATCTGGAAAAGCAGGGCGGAGAGGTGCAAAGCCTGCTGGCCTGAGTCTTTCAAGAGGCTTCGGTAGACGAGAAATGACGCTGTCGCGGGGTGCGGCGGCGTTTTTTCGTGGCCGGGTGGCGGGCCTTGTGCCGTGCGGGGTCCGGGCATAGTGTCTGGCCGAGACGGAAGGGAGCCTTCGCATGCTGGCCGGAAAACGTATTTTGCTGATCATCGGGGGCGGTATCGCGGCCTACAAGGCGCTGGACCTGATCCGGCGGCTGCGCGAGCGGGGTGCTTCGGTGACGCCGGTTCTGACGAAGGCCGGCGCGGAGTTCGTGACGGCGCTGTCGGTGTCGGCGCTGGCGGGCACGAAGGTGTTCCGGGATCTTTTCGACCTGACGGACGAGGCCGAGATGGGCCATATCGAATTGAGCCGCAGTGCGGATCTGATCGTGGTGGCCCCGGCGACGGCGGACCTGATGGCGAAGATGGCCGGGGGGCAGGCGGATGACCTGGCCTCGACGCTGCTGCTGGCGACGGATACGGCGGTGCTGCTGGCGCCGGCGATGAACGTGCGGATGTGGGAGCATGCGGCGACGCAGAGAAATATCGCGACCCTCAAAGGCGACGGGATCGGGTTTGTCGGGCCCAATGCGGGCGACATGGCCTGTGGCGAGCATGGGCCGGGCCGGATGTCGGAGCCGCTGGAGATCGTGGCGGCGGTAGAGGCGCGGCTGGCGGCCGGGCCGCTGGCGGGCAAGCGGATCGTGGTGACCTCGGGGCCGACGCATGAGCCGATCGACCCGGTGCGGTACATCGCCAACCGCTCGTCCGGCGCGCAGGGCACGGCGATTGCCAGGGCGCTGGCGGGCGCGGGGGCGGAGGTGGTGTTCGTCACCGGGCCGGCGGATGTGGCCCCGCCCGAGGGGGTCGAGGTGGTGAGGGTCGAGACCGCGCAGCAGATGTTGCAGGCGGTCGAGGTCGCACTTCCCGCCGATGCGGGGATCTTTGCCGCCGCCGTGGCGGATTGGCGTGTTGCCAGCGCGGGGGCGAGCAAGATCAAGAAAGAGGGCGGCAAGCTGCCGATGCTGGAGTTTGCCGAGAACCCGGACATACTGGCCAAGGTCAGCCGGATGACGGAGGGCAGGCCCGGCCTGGTGGTGGGCTTTGCCGCCGAGACGGATGACGTGGTGGACCACGCGACGGCCAAGCGGGCGCGCAAGGGCTGCGACTGGATCGTGGCCAATGACGTGAGCCCGGCGACGGGGATCATGGGCGGCACCGAGAACGCGGTGACGCTGATCACGGCAGACGGGGCCGAGGTATGGCCGCGCATGTCGAAGGCGGACGTGGCGCGGCGGCTTGCGGAGCGCATCGCGGCAGCGTTGGGCTGAAACCGGATGGTGCGCCGGAAGAGGTTCATGCCTTCGGCGAGGATATTTATGGCCAGAGGAAAAGCGGGAAGAACCGGCGCATGGTGAGCATTTCGGTGATGTGGGACGAGGGCGCGGATCGCGATTTGGGCCTGCCAAGCTATGAGACCGCGGGGGCGGCGGGGGCCGATCTGCGCGCCAACCTGCCCGACCGGGGTGCGGTGGTGATCGCGCCGGGGGCGCGGGCGCTGGTGCCGACGGGGCTGCGGCTGGCGATACCGGAAGGGTACGAGGTGCAGCTGCGGCCCCGGTCGGGGCTGGCGCTGAAGCATGGGATCACGCTGCCCAACAGCCCCGGGACGATCGACAGCGATTATCGCGGGCCGTTGGGGGTGATCGTGATGAATGCCGGGGATGCGCCGTTCACGGTGGAGCACGGGATGCGGATCGCGCAGATGGTGGTGGCGCCGGTGGTGCAGGCCGGGTTCGAGGTGGTGGAAACCCTTGAGGACACCGCGCGCGGGGCGGGCGGTTTCGGGTCCACGGGGGCAAGCTGATGCTGTTGGTGCTGATCCTGGCCGGGGCGATCTGGGGGCTTGGTGCGTGGATGGGCGCGCCGCGCCGGCAGCGTTGGGGCATGATCGGTGCTTTGTGGGCGTTCGTCGTGCTGACGCAGCTGGTGCTGCCGGACGGAAATGGCTTGCGCGAGGCGACGGGGGGCGAGGCGGCACCCTGGCTGCTGTTGGGAGGCGGCGTGGCGCTGGTGCTGGCGTACCGGCAGGTGCTGCGCCGGTTGCGGGGGCGGGTGACCGAGCCGGAGCCGGAAAAGCCCCAGGGCCTGTTCGCGCCGACGGAGCTGGAGCGCTATGCGCGGCACATCGTGCTGCGCGAGATCGGCGGGCCGGGGCAGAAGGCGCTGAAGCAGGCAAAGGTTCTGGTGATCGGGGCCGGGGGACTGGGCTCGCCCGCGATCCTGTACCTGGCGGCGGCGGGCGTGGGCCGGATCGGGGTGATCGACGACGACGTTGTGGATGCGACGAACCTGCAGCGGCAGGTGATCCATACCGATGCGCGGATCGACATGCCGAAGGTACATTCGGCGGCGCAGGCGGCGGAGGCGGTGAATCCGTACGTGGAAATGCGGCCTTACCAGCGGCGGTTGAGCGAGGAGATCGCGGCGGACTTGTTTGCCGAGTATGATCTGATCCTGGACGGCACGGACAATTTCGACACGCGCTACCTGGCGAACCGGGTGGCGGTGGCGCAGGGCAAGCCCTTGATTTCGGGGGCCTTGTCGCAGTGGGAAGGACAGGTGAGCGTGTTCGACCCGGCGGAGGGCGCGCCGTGTTACCAGTGTATCTTTCCCGAGGCCCCGGCGCCGGGGCTGGCACCGAGCTGTGCTGAGGCCGGCGTGCTGGGGCCGTTGCCGGGTGTGGTGGGGTCGATGATGGCGGTGGAGGCGGTCAAGGTGATCGCCGGCGCGGGCGCGGCGCTGCGGGGTGAAATGCTGATTTACGATGCCCTATATGGGGAAAGCCGGAAGATATCACTGAGCCGCCGGGCGGAGTGCCCTGTGTGCGGCCAACGAGGAGAGCAAGATGACCAATCCGCTGTTGAGTGAGTGGGAGACGCCGTTCGAGATGGCGCCGTTCGACCGGGTGTCGGACGAGGATTTCGCGCCGGCGTTCGAGGCCGCGTTGGAGGAGGCGCGAGGCGAGATCGCGGCGATTGCGGACAATCCCGAGCCGCCGACTTTCGCCAACACGGTGGAGGCGCTGGAAGTGGCGGGCGACAGGCTGGACAAGGTGCTGTCGGTGTTCTTTACCGTGGCAGGGGCCGACAGCAACGACAGGCGGCAGGAATTGCAGCGGGAGTTCAGCCCGAAGCTGGCCGCGTATTCGTCCGAGATCTACGGGAACAAGGCGCTGTTCCAGCGGATCGCGACGCTGTGGGAGGATCGCGAGAACCTTGGGCTGACCGAGGAGCAGGCGCGGGTGCTGTTGCTGACCCATCGCGGGTTCCGGCGGGCCGGGGCCGGGCTGGACGGCGACGCGGACACGCGGATGAGAGAGATACGCGCGCGGCTCGCGGAGCTGGGCACGGCGTTCACGCAGAACCTGCTGAAGGACGAGGCGGGGTGGTTCATGGAGCTGAGCGAGGCGGATCTGGAAGGGCTGCCGGAGTTCGTCGTGCGGTCGGCCCGGGCTGCGGGCGAGGAGAAGGGGGCGGCGGGGCCGGTGATTACCCTGTCGCGATCCTTGATCGTGCCGTTCCTGCAGTTCTCGCCGCGGAGGGATTTGCGCGAGAAGGCCTATGCCGCATGGACGTCGCGCGGGGCCAATGGCGGCGAAACGGACAACCGCGGGATTGCCGCCGAGGTCCTGAAGCTGCGCGAGGAGCGGGCGAAGCTTTTGGGGTACGAGAGTTTCGCCGCGTTCAAGCTGGAGACCGAGATGGCCAAGACGCCCGAGGCGGTGCGCGGCCTGTTGATGGATGTCTGGGGGCCGGCGCGCGCGCAGGCGGAGGCGGATGCCGAAGCGCTGACCGAGATGATGCGCGAGGATGGCGTGAATGGGCCTTTGGAGCCGTGGGACTGGCGGTACTATTCGGAGAAGCGGCGCAAGGTTGAGCATGACCTGGATGAGACGGCGCTAAAGCCGTATCTGCAGCTGGACCGGATGATCGAGGCGGCGTTCGCCTGTGCGCATCGGCTGTTTGGGTTGGAGTTCAAGCGGCTGGACGTGCCACTTTATCATCCCGATTGCCGGGCGTGGGAGGTGACGCGCGAGGGGCGTCACGTGGCTGTGTTCATCGGGGATTACTTTGCGCGCGGATCGAAGCGGTCGGGGGCCTGGTGCTCGGCTATGCGGGGCCAGCGGAAGTTTCCCGATGTGAAGGGGCCTGTGGTGATCAACGTGTGCAATTTCGCCAAGGGCGATCCGGCGCTCTTGAGCTATGACGATGCGCGGACGCTCTTTCACGAGTTCGGGCATGCGCTGCACCAGATGCTGTCGGACGTGACCTATGAGAGCATCTCGGGGACGTCCGTGGCGCGGGATTTCGTGGAGTTGCCGAGCCAGCTTTATGAACACTGGCTGGAGGTGCCGGAGGTTCTGTCGGAATTCGCCACCCATGCCGAGACGGGCGAGCCGATGCCGCAGGAAATGCTGGACAAGGTGCTGGGCGCTGCCACTTACGATATGGGGTTCCAGACGGTAGAATACGTGGCCTCGGCCATGGTCGATCTGGCGTTCCACGAGGGGGAGGCGCCCGACGATCCGATGGCGAAACAGGCCGAGGTGCTGGCGGAGATGGGGATGCCGCACGCGATACGGATGCGCCACGCGACGCCGCATTTCGCGCATGTGTTCAGCGGTGACGGGTATTCGAGCGGGTATTACAGCTACATGTGGTCGGAAGTGATGGATGCCGATGCATTCGCCGCCTTCGAAGAGGCGGGCGGGGCGTTCGACGCGGAAAAGGCGAAGGCGCTGGAGGAGCATATACTGTCGATGGGCGGCTCGCGCGAGGCGGAGGAGTTGTACCTGGCCTTCCGGGGCCGGATGCCCGGAGTCGAGGCGCTCTTGAAAGGGCGGGGGCTGGCCGAATGACACCGGAAGAGATCGAGAAACTGCCCTATCGGCCCTGCGCGGGCGTGATGCTGGTGAATGGAGACGGGAAGGTTTTCGTCGGCCAGCGGATCGACAGCGAGTACGATGCCTGGCAGATGCCGCAGGGGGGCATCGACGAGGGCGAGGAGCCGCGCGATGCGGCGCTGCGCGAGTTGTGGGAAGAGACCGGGGTGAAGGCCGATCTGGTGACGGTCGAGGCGGAGACGCCGGAGTGGATCCCCTATGATTTACCGCATGAGCTGGTGCCGAAACTGTGGAAGGCACGGTATCGGGGGCAGATGCAGAAATGGTATCTGATGCGGTTTCACGGGGTCGATGCGGATGTGGATATCAGCGGCCCGCCGCCGGAGTTCTCGGAGTGGAAATGGATCGCGCCCGAGGACGTGGTGGACGCCATCGTGCCGTTCAAGCGCGGGGTTTACGCCAAGGTGATGGCCGCGTTCGGGGATCAGCTATGAAGGTGTTTTTGACGAGTATGGCGTTGGTGCTGGCGGCCGGACCGGCGCTGGCGCTGTCGTGCCTGCGGCCGGATGTGGCGCGCACCTACAACGAGGCGTCGGAGGCGGAGCAGGCCTATGTGGTGGTTTCGGGCGCGTTGCGCTTTGACGAAACCCGGTTGCCGAAGAACGACGGGACCAACAACGACAGGCGCAACGTGACGATTCCGGCGCGGCTGGAGGGGACATCGCTGTCGCGGGCCGGTTTCACGACGCCGTTTGCGCGGGACATCACGTTGGAAGTGCAGTGTTTTGGCCCGTGGTGTGGCGGGGCGCAGTCGGGGGTGGAGTATCTGGTGTTTCTTGAGAAACACGGGCGGAACCTGGTGATGGTCGCGGACCCCTGCGGCAGCTGGGCGTTTCCGGAGCCGTCGGTGGAGCAGGTAAGGCAGGTGGAGACCTGTATCGGCGGGTTGGAGTGTGTGCCGTTGAAGTGAGGAGGGCGCGCGTGGGTTTTCACCCACCCTACGAGGTGCCGGATCGGGTCCGGGACGGGTGGAGTGGGGCCGCGCGGAATCAAGGCCGTAGGCCGCCGCGCATCGCCGGGCCGCCCCCACGGCACGGCGATTTGGCTGGACTTGGCGCCCCGCTTGAAGGTTTTGCGGATATGGCTGGCATAAAGCGCGCAGAACGACTGTTGATCGCCGTACCGCGGCCCGGCGATGCGCGGCTTCCTAAAGGGGCGCGCGTGGGTTGTCACCCACCCTACGATTCGGACTCGAAATGAGAACAAAAGGTGAATATCATGGGGGCCTGCCATGTTCACCGAATTGTCGATCACCTCCAACTTCACCTTCCTGACCGGGGCGTCGCACGCCGAGGAATACGTGGCGCGGGCGGCGGAGCTGGGTCTGGCGGGGCTGGCGATTGCCGACGAGAACTCGGTCGCGGGCGTCGTGCGTGCCCATGCGGCGGTGCGCGAGATTGCACGGCTCGTGGCCGAGCGGGAACGGATCGAGGCGCGCGACGGTCCCATCGGCCCGCCCGCGCCGGAGCCGCGCGCGCCCGAGTGGGCGCATGTGCCACGCTTCTATCCCGCCGCCCGGCTGGTGCTGCGCGAGGGGCTTGTGCTGACCGCCCTGCCCGAGACGCGGCAAGGTTGGGGGCGGCTGAGCCGGCTGATCAGCGTCGGGCGGTTGCGCGTCGAGAAAGGCGAATGCGACCTGCGGCTGGAGGACCTGCTGGAGGGTATGGAGGAGATCGTGCTGTTGCTGCATCCGCCCGAGGGGGCGTTGCGGGATTGGAAGCGTCACGCGGGGCGGCTGGTGAAGGGTGTTGGTGGGCAGTGCTACCTGCTGATGGCGCCGCGCTATGACGGGCAGGATGCGGCGCGGTTTGACCGGCTGGCGGGGCTGGCAGCGGAGTTGGGGCTGGAGCCCGTCGCCTCGGCCCTGCCCGCGATGCACCATGCGCGGCGGCGGCGGCTGGCGGATGTGCTGACCGCGATAAGGCAGGGGCGGCGGGTGGACGAGTTGGGCCGCGCGGCCCTGGCCAATGGCGAGCAGCGGCTGCGGTCGGGGCCCGAGATGCTGCGGCTGTTCGCGGGGCACGAGGATGCGGTACGGCGCACCGGCGACGTCGCGGCGCGGCTGCGGTTCTCGCTCGATGAGCTGCGGTACGAGTATCCCAGCGAGGTGTCGCAGGGGGAAACGGCGGCGCAAAGGCTGCGGCGGCTGGCGATGGAAGGGCTGCGCTGGCGCTATCCCGACGGCGCGCCGGAGCGGGTGCGGGGGATGATCGAGCACGAGCTGAGCCTGATCGCCAAGCTGAAATACGAGCCCTATTTCCTGACGGTGCGCGATGTGGTCGCCTTTGCCCGGTCGCGCGGGATCCTGTGCCAGGGGCGCGGGTCGGCGGCCAATTCGGTGGTGTGCTATTGCCTGGGCGTCACGTCCGTCAGTCCGGAAACCGGCACGATGGTGTTCGAACGGTTCGTCAGCGAGGCGCGCAACGAGCCGCCTGACATCGACGTGGATTTCGAGCATGAGCGGCGCGAGGAGGTGATCCAGCATATCTACGAGCGCTATGGCCGGCATCGCGCGGGGCTGTGCGCGACGGTCATTCATTACCGGGGCAAGCGGGCCATCCGCGAGGTCGGCGCGGCGATGGGGCTGAGCCAGGACACGGTGGGCGCGCTGTCGTCGCAGTTGTGGGGGTTCTTTTCCTCCTCGGGCGCGGTGGAGCGGGAGCGGATGCGCGAGATCGGGCTGGATCCCGACGACCGGCGGCTGCGCCAGACGATGGAGCTGGTGCGCGAGATCGAGGGGTTTCCGCGGCACCTGAGCCAGCATGTGGGGGGCTTCGTCATCACCGAGGGGCGGCTGGACGAACTGGTGCCCATAGAGAACGCCACGATGGAAGGGCGGACGGTCATCTGCTGGGACAAGGACGATATCGATGCGCTGGGCATCCTGAAGGTCGACGTGCTGGCGCTGGGGATGCTGAGCTGCCTGCGCAAGGCGTTCGACCTGATCGAACAGCATCACGGGCAGGAACATACGCTGGCCTCGCTGCCGCCGGAGGACCCGAAGGTCTATGACATGCTGTGCGAGGCGGACACGATCGGGGTGTTCCAGGTGGAGTCGCGCGCGCAGATGAATTTCCTGCCCCGGATGCGGCCGAGATGCTTTTACGACCTGGTGATCGAGGTGGCGATCATCCGGCCCGGGCCGATCCAGGGCGACATGGTGCATCCCTATATCCGGCGGCGGAACGGCGAGGAGACGGTGGAATTTCCATCCGACGAGCTGGGCCGGGTGCTGGGCAAGACGCTGGGCGTGCCGCTCTTTCAGGAACAGGCGATGCAGATCGCCATCATCGGGGCGGGGTTCACGCCGGAAGAGGCGGACCGGCTGCGCCGGTCGCTGGCGACGTTCAAGAAGCACGGGAACGTGAGCGAGTTCCGCACGCGGTTCCTGCGCGGTATGCGGGCCAATGGCTATGACATGGAGTTCGCCGAACGGTGTTTCAGCCAGATCGAGGGGTTCGGCAGCTATGGTTTCCCGGAAAGCCATGCGGCGAGCTTTGCGCTGCTGGTCTATGCGAGTGCATGGGTCAAGCGGCACCATCCGGGGATATTCGCCTGTGCGCTGCTGAATGCGCAGCCGATGGGGTTTTACGCGCCGGCGCAGATCGTGCGGGACGCGCGGGAGCACGGTGTCGAGGTGCGGCCCGTGTGCATCAACGCCAGCTATTGGGACAACGTGATGGAGCCGGATGACGCGGGCGGGCTGGCCCTGCGGCTGGGGTTCCGGCAGGTCAAGGGGATGGTGGAGGAGGACGCCCACTGGATCACCGCGGCGCGGGGCAACGGGTACCGCGAGGTGAGCGACGTGTGGCGCCGGGCGGGCGTGGCGCCCGAGGTGATGACGCGGCTGGCCGAAGCGGATGCGTTCGCCAGCATCGACGTGGCGCGGCGCGGGGCGCTGTGGGAAACCCACGCGATGGTGGGCAAGGAGGCGCTGCCGCTCTTTGCCGGGGACATGGAGGGCGAGGCGGTGTTCGAGCCTGCCGTTCACCTGCCCGCCATGACGACGGGCGAGGAGGTGGTGGAGGATTACGTCTCGATGCGGTTGTCGCTGAAGGCGCATCCGCTGGCCCTGTTGCGCGATCTGCTGACGCCTTCCGGCCCGGTGGATCGGGGCGATCCGTCGAAGCGGCAGAGCGCCGCATTGGATGCCGTGTCGCCCGGGGCGGATGCCGGAGCCTTCGGCGGAAGTGTTGCCAAGTCTGAAAAATGAGTTTTTACAAGTGTTTGTGAGAAGGATTCGAGGTTTCCCTGTTCCTATCCATGGCCGTGCTGCATCCCGAGGGTCGTAGAAGGGCCATCTACGCGTCGAGGCGCAGTTTCGTGAGCCGGTCAAATCCAGCCGGGACCTGCTCTTGCACTTGCAGTTATGGCGGCCGGGCTTCATAACGCAGCACCACTCAGCGGCGACGGAAAATCTCCATGCGAATGCTCGATACATTCATCAAGCCGATGCATCCGGAAGGCAGAAAGTTCGTTGCGATCTTTGCCGGTGCGACCCTCCTGTTGTTTCTCGTGGCCGACATCCTGGGGTGGATCGGCGTCGGGCTTACGGTCTGGTGTTATTACTTCTTCCGCGACCCCGAGCGTGTGCCGCCGTCGCGAAGCGGGGTCATCGTCAGCCCGGCGGATGGCATCGTCTCGTTGATCGAGAAAGCGGTTCCTCCCGAAGAGCTTGGGATGTCCGGCGAGGCGTTGACCCGCATCAGCGTCTTCATGAGCGTATTCAACTGCCATGTGAACCGGATGCCCGTCGGAGGCCGGATCGAAGCGGTCGCCTATCGGCCGGGCAAGTTCTTCAATGCCTCGTTGGACAAGGCCAGCGCGGACAACGAACGCAACAGCCTGCGCATCGCGATGCCGGACGGGCGGGATGTTGCCGTCGTGCAGATTGCGGGGTTGGTGGCGCGGCGGATCGTGTGTTTCGTCAAGGAAGGCGACACGCTGTCGACCTCGGAAAGGTTCGGGCTGATCCGGTTCGGCTCGAGGCTGGATGTCTATCTGCCCGACGGGGTTGTACCCCTGGTTCATGTGGGGCAGACCATGGTTGCCGGAGAAACAGTATTGGCCGACCTCACCTTGCCCGATGCCACGAGATAACCAGACCCCGCGGGACCGCGCCGGCAGGAACAGAAACGAAGCCGCGCTTGTCCAGTTGCTGCCCAACCTGATCACGCTTGCCGCGATCTGTGCGGGCATGACGTCGATCCGGTTCGCGGTTCAGGCGGATTACATGTTCGCGGTGCAACTGGTGCTGCTGGCCTGTGTGCTGGATGGCGTCGACGGCCGGGTCGCGCGTTTGCTGCGAAGCGACAGCAAGATCGGCGCTGAGCTCGATTCGCTCGCGGATTTCCTGAACTTCGGAATCGCGCCGCCGCTGATCCTGTATTTTTGGGGCTTGCAGGACATCCGCAGCGTGGCGTGGATATTCGTGCTTTTCTTCTCGGTCTGCTGCGTGATCCGGCTGGCCCGTTTCAATGTCGACCACAAGTCGGAGGATGCGCCCGGGTCGGCCACCCACTTTTCGGGGGTTCCGTCGCCGGCGGGCGCGGTGTTGGTCATGATGCCGCTGTACCTGTCGTTTGCGTTCCAGCACGACAAGCTGCCGGGCCTTGCCATCTGCATCTACATGGTTTTCGTGGGCCTGTTGATGATCAGCGCCGTGCCGACGATGTCGCTCAAGGGCGTGACGATCTCGCGGGCGAACGTGAAGTTCTTCCTCGTCGGCGTTGTCCTGGCCGGGGCCGCTTTCTTTACGTTCACCTGGATTGCGCTGTTCGTGCTGTCCGCGTGCTATCTGATTACGGTGGGATGGTCCGCGGTCCGCAAGGCGAGAGACCTCAGAAAGTAAGGAGAACGCATGGATATCGAGGCGGTCAAAACGTCCTACGCGCGGTGGGCCCCAATCTACGACAGGACATTCGGAGCGGTGACGAATGTCGGCCGGAAGCGTGCCGTCGATTATATCAACGCGCGCTCCGGGAGCGTTCTTGAAGTGGGCGTGGGCACGGGTCTTTCGCTCGAGCATTACGGCCCTGAGACGCAGGTCAGCGGCATAGATTTCAGCGAGGACATGCTCGCCAAGGCGCGCGACAAGGTGGAGCGCCTGAATCTGGGTCATGTAAGGGAGTTGCGGCAAATGGATGCCCGTAACCTCGATTTCCCGGACAATCACTTCGACACGGTCGCAGCAATGCATGTGCTGTCGGTCGTCCCCGAGCCCGAGCGCGTGATGCGCGAAATCGGCCGGGTCTGCAAACCGGGCGGAAAAGTGGTGATCACGAACCATTTCGTGCGCAAGACAGGCGCGCTTTCCGTTCTGGAGCGGGTGCTGGCGCCGGTGGCCAACGTGATCGGTTGGCATTCCGATTTCGAGATCGAAACCGTGCTTGGGTCGGAGTGTCTCAGGGTGGACGTGCAAAGACCATTGCCGCCCCTTGGCATGATGACGTTCCTGGTGCTGGAGAAAGCGCCGGAGCATTAGGGTACGGACGCACCGAGGCACACCCGAAGTCGATGGCGTCAGACTTTTGACGGCTTCCTGATCCGGCGCGCGACCGCTTTTCGTTTTCTGTGTCGGTCATCGCGCTATCCGGCATCGAAGGCGGCGGCGGGCGGAACGGCCCGTCGTTTCCACGTCAGCACGATGATCGCGGTGACCGTGATCTGGACGGCCGCGAAGGCCACCAGTGCGGACAGAAGGCCCAGCATGTCGGCCAGGGCGCCGCTGGCGATCACCGGAAGCGAAAAGCCGAAATAGGCGTAGACGAACAGGCCCGCCGTTGCCCTCGCCCGGTCGTCCGGCGCACGCAACGACACTTCTGCCAGGGCAGCGAGGTAGGTGAAGCCATAGCTTGCGGCGCTGGTGATACAGGTGCCGACGAGAACGAATGTCAGAACCTTCAGCCACACACCGGCCAGGAGGACGAGAAAGCCGAGCGGGATGAGGACGAACCCGAGGGCAAGCGCGCGGTCGTTGGTCATGCGCCGGGCCATCGGTTGGCACAGGAACCCCATGAAGATCGCCAGGAAGATGACGAGGCCCGTCCACCCGCCGAGATCGTTCGCGGCAAGCTCCAGCGGAATGACAGCGATGGTCATGCCGGTCGTGGACCAGGCCAATGCCATTGCGGCACCGAACACCCATGTGCCGGAGGGGAATACCGGCAGGCGCAGGAGCGACACGGGGCGGGGCTTGTCGATCCGGGGAAGTCCGAGGGCGATCAGGGCGAGGACCGGAGCCGCCACGAACAGGACGATATAGCTGGCAGGCAGGAGCGTCGGCCCCTGCACCCCGAGGCTGATCCCCGTTGCCAGAGCGCCGCCGCCAAAGCCGAGCGATGTGGCGGAGGTCACGACAAGGGCGGCGTTCCTTGCACGGCTCGCGCCGAGAATTTCCGTCATGTAGGCCGTCCCGGCGGTTGTCGCCAGACCCGTCCCGATCCCGAGCAGGACGCGCGCGACGACAAGACTTGCCCAGCTTGGCACCTGTACGAGAAGCGCCGTTGCCACGGTGCCCAGGATCAACGCCAGCGCAATCGGGACCCGTCTGCCGATGCGGTCCGACAGCCCGCCGATCAGCAACAGCGTCGGCAGGAGACTACCGACATAGGCCGCGAACGCGACCGTCACCGCCGTGGCCCCGACATCGCTTTGGGCCGCGTAGACCTCGTAGAGCGGAGCCTGAAGGTTGACGGCGAACGTCACCGTGAAGAGCCCGAGAGCAAGCAGCGAAACAGGGATGAGCCTGGACATGGGGCGCGGACCTCGAAGATTGACTTCAGACCGGCATGGCACGATGAATGTCGTAGGACAATTTTTCTATTGTACTAGATACAGTGAGGCGATGAAGAGGGCGCGATACATCCACCTTGCCGACATGCTCTCGACGGCGATCGAGGAGGGCAAGCTGGCCCCGGGCACGAAGCTGCCGACCCATCGCGCCTTTGCCGAACAGTTCAGCGTGGCCCTGGCCACGGCGACGCGTGTTTACAGCGAGGTCGAACGCAGAGGCCTGATCGTCGGCGAAGCCGGTCGCGGCACGTTCGTGCGCGATGTCGGGCTGCCGCCCGCGCTGGGGGTCCGGCAGACGGCCAGCGATGGCCTCGTCGATCTTGTTTTCAACATGCCGGGGGATGCGGGCGATGCGGATATGTTGCGGGCGGGCCTGCGGCGGCTTGCGGCGGCGGGCGACCTTGAGGCGATGTTGCGGTATCAGCCGCACGGCGGCCGGGCGCACGAACGCCGGATCATTGCCGAAAGCCTAGCCTCGACCCTTGGCCCCATCGACCCCGACTGCCTTCTGGTCACGTCGGGCGGGCAGCACGGGCTGGCGACTGTCGCGCTCGGTCTTCTTCGGAGCGGCGACAGGGTCGCAACCGACACTCTGACATATCCCGGCTTCAAGTCCGTCGCGGCGTTGCAGGGGCTGGATCTTGTTCCGGTCGAGGGGCGACATGGCGTGATGGACCCGGACGACCTGGAACGGCAGTGTCGCGCGCGCAAGCTGCGGGCGGTCTACCTGATGCCGACGGTTCACAATCCATTGGGGGCCGTCATGGACGAGGCAACGCGCCTGCACCTGATCGAGATCGCGCGCGCGCACGACCTGTTGCTCATCGAGGACGCGGCCTATGCATTCCTGGAACCGGACCCTCCGCCCAGCCTCTTCGCGCTTGCACCGGAACGAACGGTTTATGTCGGTAGCTTTTCCAAGAGCCTTTCGACAGGGTTGCGTCTGGGCTACCTGGTCGCGCCCGAGACCCACCTGGACGGATTGCTTGAAGCGATCAGGGCGACGACCTGGAACGCCCCGGCGTTGATATCCGGGTTGGTCACGGGCTGGGTGGAGGACGGCACGCTTGCCAAATCCGAAGCCACCCGGCGGCGCGACGGCGCAGAGCGCCAGCGGCTCTGCCGGACGGTTCTTGGCGGTTCCTCGGTTCTGTCGCATCGCAACGCGGGCTTCGCCTGGTTGTCGCTTGAAAAGGGCGTTCGCGCCGAACCGATCGTCACACGGCTGAAGGCGCAGGGGATTTCTGCGTCCGGCGCGGACCCGTTTGCAACCACCGTCGCGGCGCCACAGGCGTTGCGGCTTGCCTTCGGCGGGATCGCAATGGACGCGTTGACGGGAATTTTCCGGACGGTTCGGGACGCCGTCGATGCGGCGTCGGTATCGTAGGAGAGCCTTGGTCGCTGACCTGCGTGCAGGCAGTTTTTGAGTGTTTTTCTGCCTTGGGACGTTATCGCTCGGCACCCGTTCGGCGGGACCCTCCGGGGAATGGTGCAGGCGTCTGGTGCCCTGGGCCGGCCGGGCTGGCGTGGCGGGCAGGGCTGGTGTATGCGGCGCCCATGTCCGATTACGACCCGCCGATGACCCCGCTGGAGGTGCTGCACGAGGATCACGAGATCCTGGTGGTGGCCAAGCCGCCCGGCCTGCTGAGCGTGCCGGGCAAGGGGGAGCACCTTGCCGATTGCCTGCTGGCGCGTGTGCAGGAGGCGTTTCCCATGGCGCTGCTGGTGCATCGGCTGGACCGGGACACGTCCGGCGTGATGGTCTTTGCGCTGTCGCCCCATGCGCAGCGGCACCTTGGCCTGCAGTTCGAGAAGCGGCAGGTGAAGAAGATCTACGTGGCGCGGGTCTGGGGCCGGGTGGAAGAGCGGACCGGGACGGTGGACCTGCCGCTGATCGTGGACTGGCCGAACCGGCCGCGGCAGAAAGTGTGTCATGAGACCGGCAAGGCCGCGGTGACGGACTGGCGCGTGCAGAGATATGGCGACGGCGAGACCCGGATGCGGCTGATGCCGAAGACCGGGCGCAGCCACCAGTTGCGCGTGCATATGCAGGCATTGGGGCATCCGATTCTGGGCGATCCGTTCTATGCCGAGGGCGCGGCGCTGGAGCATGAGCGCCTGATGCTGCATTCCGAGGAGTTGCGGCTGCGGCATCCCGATGGCGGGGCGGGGATGGTGTTTCGTCAGAAGGCGCCGTTCTAGAACGCGTGGTGCGTGAAACTCAGGCGCGCAGCACGCGGTCGGTTAGGTTGAGGCGGTGCGCGATGATGGGTTTCAGCGTGGCGGCAAGGTGGGGATCGTCGGCCTGTAGCTGTTCGAGTTCGTCGAGCCGGTTGGTGGCAATGAGCGTGAGCGCGTCGAGCCGTGGGGTGCCGTCGGGATGGCGGGGGAGTGCGGTGACGGTCTGAATGTGTTCGGGTTTGGGCGTGGGGGCCAGTTTCGTGACCTCGGACGTGGTGAGCGGGGTTTCGACAAAGGCGTAGAGGCCCACGCCCTTGGCGGGCAGGGCGAAGGTGCAGAGCGCCACGTCGGCGATCTGCGGATGATCGAGCAGGGCCTTGCGCAGGGCAGGACCGTCACGTTCCATGCGGTCCTCGGTGCCTTCGCCGTCGGACCAGTTCATCAGGCGACGGGTGATGAAATTGTAGAGCCGTTTGCCGGTGGCCATCCAGACGCGCGAGGGCAGGGATTTCTGTGCCAGCATCCGGTGCTCTGACGGGGTGAGCAGATGCGGCGCGTAGGCGCGTTTCTGTTTCAGCAGGTGGCGCAGGTCCTCGCGGGCCTTGAGACGGAAGAGCTTGCCACGCCGGGGATGGACCGAGGCGAGCTGAAAGTCGATCACCGCGGCTTGGCCCTCGGGGGTCATCAGCCAGTTCTGCGGCTTGGCGATGTCGTTGTGGGTGACGCCGGCGCGGCGCATTTCGCGCAGGAGGCGCTTGGCGTCGTGGTACCAGGCCGGATCGGTGGGCTTGGCCAGTTGCAAAGGCGTGCCCTTGGTCCAGCTGCGCAATAGGCCCACGTGGTCGGCGCGGATGAGGGTGGGGCAGCCTTCGATCCCCTGCACGGCGCGCAGGCCGCGGGTTTCGCGCGCAGCCAGCCAGCGCGAGAGAGGGCGGGCGTAGAGCGGCACCGTGTCGAGCTTGCGCAGGACGACGGCGATGTCGGGGTGGCCTTGGAGGTGGCCGGAGATGGTCTCGGAAAAGATATCGCGCTTGTGCACGGTCTCGGGCACGAAGACGGCCTGCGCGATATCGGGGGTGCTGCTCATGGGGGGTGTTTAGTGTGTTTCAGCGTAGGGGGGAAGGTGGGGTGGAACCCCACCCTACGGAAGTGTCGGGCGGTTTTTCGCGGTGCGATGTGCGGAAGGCTGCCAGACCCCGTCGCGCATCCAGCCGTCGGGACGGCGGTATATCGGAGGATCCGGTTGCGGGCGCCACCCGAGAGGCAGCGGATGATGCGGTCAGCCTGCCCGGTCACCGTCCGCCGCGAAGCCGCCATTGGCGGGCGCGGCGCTGCGGCGCGACAGGCGCGAGACCGCCGTGCGGTAGCGGGCGCCGTGGAATTCGCGCACGAGCTTTTCGGTCCAGGAGGGATCGCCCGGCCGGGCGGCAGGGTCGTCGATCTCTGGCCCGATATCGACAAGGCCCGAGGGGTAGATCATCGCCGGGCGCAGGCCGGTGTGCCAGTGGGACTGGACGAAGGCATCGACGGGTCGGTCGAAAGGGTCGGACAGCGCCAGCAGCCGTGCGGCGGCGGCGCGGCTGACCATCTGGCCGGTGGCGCGCAGCCCGGCCTGTTGCGGCACCACGAGGCGGCAGTCGCGGAACGTGTCGACGAGATGCGAGGGGCCTTTCGGGGCATTGGTCTGGAACTGGATGTAGCCAAGCCGTTCAATATGGGGCAGGGCGAGGCTGAGCGCGGCGTGAAACGTGTCGGGGTCTATCTCGGCGTCGTCCGCGAGGATCAGTGCAGCGCCCGCGTCGCGCCTCTGAAGCTCGGCCCAGATTTGGCGGTGCGAGAGGGTGCAGCCGATCTCGCCCGCCTTGAGGGGAAACGGGTACCCCGGCTCGAACAGCGCGGCCCCGACGCAGGACGAAAGGTCGGTGGAGGACATCGAGCCGCCGTCGACGGCGGGCCAGATCTCGGCCCTGAAGCCGCCGATGTCGCGAGCGTCGGCCAGCAGTGCCTGCGCGTTCTCTCGCCGGGCCGAAGCCCGGACGAGGTGCAACACGAAGGCGTGGATCTCCATCCGCGTCAGGCGTCTTCGGTCCAGCCCGAGACCGCCTTGACCTCGAGGAAGTCCTCGAGCCCCCATTTGCCGCCTTCGCGGCCGTTGCCGGACTGTTTCATGCCGCCGAAGGGCGAGCCGAGGCCCCGGCTTTGGCCGTTCATTTCCACCATGCCCGAGCGCAGGGCGCGGGCGCAGCGGTTGGCGCGGGCCGGATCCTGGGTCTGGACATAGTTCGTCAGGCCATAGGGCGTGTCGTTGGCGATGCGGATGCCGTCCTCTTCGGTCTCGAAGGGGATGATCGACAGGACAGGGCCGAAGATTTCCTCGCGCGCGATGGTCATGTCGTTGGCGACGTCGGCGAAGATCGTCGGCTTGACGAAGAACCCGCGGTTGAGACCGTCGGGACGGCCGGTGCCGCCGGTGACGAGGCGCGCGCCTTCGTCGATGCCTTTCTGGATCAGGTCCTGGATCTTGTTGAACTGGGTCTCGTTCACCACGGGGCCCATGTGGCGGCCTTCTTCGGACGCGGGGCCGACGGTGACCTTGTTCGCCGTTTCGGCGGCGGTCTCGACGGCCTGGTCGTAGATGTCGCGCTGGACGAGCATGCGGGTGGGCGCGTTGCAGGACTGGCCGGTGTTGTTCATGCAGTGCAGAACGCCGCGCTTGACGGCCTTTTCGTCGGCGTCGGCGAAGATCAGGTTGGCGCCTTTGCCGCCAAGTTCGAGGCTGACGCGCTTGAGCGTGTCGGCGGCGTTTTTGGAGATTAGCCGCCCGGCGCGCGAGGAGCCGGTGAAGGAGACCATGTCGACGTCCGGATGGCCGGTGAGCGCGGTGCCCGCGCCCGCGCCGTCGCCGTTGACCAGGTTGAACACGCCCTTGGGAAAGCCCGCCTCGTCGATCATCTCTGCAAAGAGCAGGGCCGAGAGGGGCGATTCCTCGGACGGTTTGAGGATCATGGTGCAGCCCGCCAGAAGCCCAGCGATGACCTTGAGCGAGATCTGGTTCATCGGCCAGTTCCACGGCGTGATCATGGTGACGACGCCAACGGCCTCGTGGATAATGCGATCGTTGGGGGCGTGATCGCCCAAGGGTTCGATCCAGTGAAATTCCGATGCGGCCTTGAGGATGGCGTCCATGTGGGACGACCCGGCGCCGACTTGCTGGGCGCGGGCGAGGTCGATGGGAGCGCCCATTTCCATGCTGATGGCGCGGGCCATGTCCTCGGCGCGGGATTTGTAGATTTCGCGCAGTTTCTCGACCAGGGCCATGCGCTCGGCCACGGGGGTGGCCATCCAGCCGGGGAAGGCGGCCTTGGCGGCGGCGACGGCGGCGTCGCAATCGGCCTCGCCGGCCAATGAGATCACCGCGCAAGGGTCTTCGGTCGAGGGGTCGATGACCTGGTGGTCGGTGCCCGCGACCGGGTCGACCCAGGCGCCGTCGATGTAGAATTGTTTCTTCTCGATCATGTCGCAGTCCTTTCGTCTGAGCCGCATATGTGGGCATTTGGCGCGCAGATGACCATAGGGGGCGGACTGCCGCAAGTGGGTGGTGTTAATTTCGCGAACCCTTCCTATGTTGGGCGCGAGGATTCGATTTGCAAAAGAAGGAGATGCCCCATGGCACTGCGAATCAACGACACCATTCCCGACCTGAAAGTGACCACCGACCAGGGCGAGTTCAGCCTGCATGACTGGATTGGCGACAGCTGGGCGATCCTGTTCTCGCATCCCAAGGATTTCACGCCCGTGTGCACCACCGAGTTCGGTGCCGTCGCGCGGCTGGCCGACGAGTGGGAGAAGCGCGGCACCAAGGTGATCGGGGTCAGCGTCGACGGCGTGGAAGACCACAAGAAATGGAAGGGCGACATCGAGACCGCCGGCGGCGCCAAGCCGGGCTTTCCGATTATCGCCGATGACGGGCTGGAGGTGTCCAAGGCCTTCGACATGCTGCCCGCCGAGGCCTACCTGCCCGATGGCCGCACGCCCGCCGACAGCGCCACGGTGCGGTCGGTCTTCATCATCGGGCCGGACAAGCAGCTGAAGCTGACGATGACCTACCCGATGACCGTGGGACGCAACTTTGGCGAGGTGCTGCGCGCGCTCGATGCGTTGCAGACCAGCGCCGGGCAGGGCGTGGCGACGCCCGCCGACTGGACCGTGGGGCAGGACGTGGTGATCCCGACCTCGGTCAGCGACGAGGATGCCAAGGCCAAGTTCGGGGAGTTCAACACGGTGCTGCCCTACCTGCGGATGGCGAAGCTGCCGGGTTGATCCAGCGGAGCGGCTGCGCCGCGCCGGATTATTGGGTCGGAGGGGCGCTGCCCCTCCGGTCGAAACCGGGGTTTCGACCTCCTCCCCGGGATATTTCCGGCCAGAGGAAGAGGGTCCTGTCGGGCGGCCATTCCGGTCAGCGCGTAAAGCTTTGCGCCCCTTCGGGCTGGGCGATGCCGGAGCGCACGTCGCGGCGCAGGCGCAGTCCGCAGCGTTCGATCATCCGACAGGAGGCAAGGTTGGTGGTGCGGGCGAATTGCTGCACCCGCTCGGCGCCGAGATCGTTCACCGCCGCCCGCAGGGCAAGGGCATTGACCCGGACGCCGATGCCGCGTTTGCGCTGATCCTCGCGCACCGCCACGAGCCCGGCCCAGGCGGTGGCGTGATGCGGGCCATGGGCGTTGTAGGAAAAGTAGGTAAAGGCGGTGGCCGTGATGCTGCCGTCTGCCGGGTCGGTGAGCACGGCCAGCGCGGCAGGCCCCGTCTGACCCGGGAGCACCTGCGCAGGGTAGGGCGCGATGCCACAGCGGGCGATGAAATCCTGCACCTTTTCGAAGAACGCAAGATCGTCGGGACCGGATGGCACGGCCGGTACCAGATCGTCGCGCGCCTGGCCGAGCGCGTCGTCGCAGGCGGTTTGGATACTGTCGCGCGGGCCGTCGAACACGTCCCACCAGGTGATGGTGCAGCCGATCCGGGCCAGGCGGCGCTCGATGTCTGGGCAGTCTTCCGTCTGGGTCATGCGGAACGTGATCGCGCCCTGGTCGCGCAGGATTTGCTCGATCCTGTCCCAGCAGAAGCGGTCGGGGTCGTCCGTGCCGGCCATGCGGGCCGCGAAAACCGCGCCGGGTGTGTCGCGCAGCGTGTCCGCTGCCGCCAGTGTCGCCGCCTGCAACTTTTTTGGACCGCGCTGCCGTGAAGGCCCTTCACGGTGCCGTTCATGTGGTCCCCTTCGTCCCTTCGCCAAGATCACTTTAACACGGAACGGGCAGATCGGTACGGCCTTGTGCCGTGCGCGTCGGCGGTTGCCCGGCCTGTCGGTTATGGACAGGGCCGGGATTTTGCGCGACATAGCCGGGCATGTCGAAACGTGATGCATTCGGGATCGGGGGCGAGACGGTAAGGCCCGGAAGCCGCAAGACGGTGGACGTGCCGGTGAGCACCCTGTCGGATCATACGCCGGTGAGCCTGGCGGTGCACGTGATCCACGGGCGGCGGCCCGGGCCGGTGCTGTTCGTCTCGGCGGCGATCCATGGCGACGAGGTGATCGGGGTCGAGATCGTGCGGCGGCTGTTGCGGGCGGCGCCCCTGAAGGGCATGGCGGGTACGTTGCTGGCGGTGCCGATCGTCAACGGGTTCGGCTTTCACAACCATTCCCGCTATCTGCCGGACCGGCGCGACCTGAACCGCTGTTTTCCCGGCGGCGCGGAAGGCAGCATGGCCTCGCGGCTGGCGCATATCTTCATGGAAGAGGTGGTGCGGCGTGCGGATGTGGGGATCGACCTGCATTCGGCGGCAATCCACCGGACCAACCTGCCGCAGATCCGGCTGACGCCGGGCAACGAGCGTTTGAAATCCCTGGGCGAGGCGTTCGGCGCGCCGGTGATGATGGCCTCGAAGCTGCGCGAGGGCAGCTTGCGGCTGGCCGCCGAGGACGAGGGCGTGGATGTCCTGCTGTACGAAGGCGGCGAGGCGCTGCGGTTCGACGAACTGGCCGTGCGGGCCGGGGTGAGCGGGTGCCTCCGGGTGATGCGGCGGCTGGGCATGATCGGGTCCAAGGGCGTGCCGAAGCGGCGCAGCGTGCCGGTGGTGGCGAACACGTCGCACTGGTACCGGGCTCCGGTGGGCGGTGTCTTTCGCGGCTACAAGGCGATCGGCGATGCGGTGGAGCCGGGCACGGTGCTGGGTGCTGTCAGCGACCCGATGGGCCAGACCGACCGGGAGGTGATCTGCGAGGAGGTGGGCATCGTGATCGGGCGGTCGAACATGCCTGCCGTCTACGAGGGCGAGGCGCTGTTTCATATCGCCGAGACGCCAAGGGCGGAACATGCCGCCGAGGGCGTGGCCGCGCATATGGAGGCCGCCCCGCTTTACGACGAGGACGAGATCATCTGAGCCGGGGTCTCAGGTCGTGTGGTCGCGGTTCTGGGGCAGGAGGAAGATCGACGTGGCCAGCAGGCTGAACACAAGCTCGTAGACTTCCCATTTGCGCGATACGTCGATGGCGGCGATCACGAGGCTGGCGGCCACGGCCAGAACCGCGTGGCGGGTGCTGGGGACCGGGGCGGCGATGCGGTCGGCGGTGGATTTGATCCAGCCCACGCGCGGGTAGAGCAGCGGCAGCACGGCGAGGTAGAGCAGCAGGATCAGCGTCAGGATCGGGCCGAAGAGCGTCTTGGCGAGGTGGAAATCGCCCCAGGGCGTGGGCACGATCAGGTTGTGCAGGTTGGTTTCCTGCTGCTTGTTGATCTCCTGGAAGGTTTCGCCGGTTTCCCAGCCGAAGATGCGCTGGCCCCAGGAAATCTCCTCGCCCGCGGCGAAGAAGAACAGCAGGCCGTAGAACAGCGTGCAGCCGAAGGCCAGGGTGAGGCCGCGCGCCTTGAGAGAGCGGGCGTTGCCGAACAGAACGACGCTGGCCAAGAACAGGAAGATCGCGGTGCCGTATTCGACGATCCCGTCCTCGCGTGCGTAGGTCAGGGTGAAAAAGTCGGTGCTGTAGAAGTAGATGCCGACCGTAAGCACCAGGACGGCGACGACGATGCCGAGGATCAGTCTGTCGAGTTGCCGGATCGTGGAAAGGGTCATGACTTCGCCTTGTGCCTTAGCTTTAGCGCGGAAATAGGCGAGGCGCGGCGCCGCATCAAGCGCAAAGCCGGCCGGCGTGGCGGAGACCCGCGCGGATCAGGCGTTGACGCGCTCGGGGCCGCCGGTGCTCATGGAGGTGCCGATATAGGGTTTGCCGGCCTCTTTCCATGCGCCGAAGCCGCCCTCCATGTGGGCGATGCGGTCGAGTCCGGCGTCGATCGCCGCACGGGCCATCTTGTCCGAGCGCACGCCCGAGCCGCAATGCAGGACGATACGCTTGTCGGACTGGCCGGGCAGTTTCTGCGCGTCGAAGAAGGGCATGGGAAAGAGCATGGCGCCCTCGATATGCTGGAAGGCGTATTCGGGGATGGTGCGGACGTCGATCAGGACGATTTCGTTCGCGGCGAAGGCGTCGACGACCTCGTTGACGGTCCAGGTCTCGAACGTCGCGGCGCCGATGGTTTCGGATTGCATGGTATGGCCTTCCTCGGGCTTGGCGTCTGGACGAGAAACGAGGGTGTGGCGTTGCGGGTTCCCGGAGCGTCCCGGGGACGTGAGTGTCGTGGCGATCCGGATCGTGAGAAAAAGCACCGTCGGACGCTTTCAGAGGTGCACTCGAACCTAGCAGAATCGGACATGGGCATGCTAGGTATTGCGGTATGAATGAAATCAGCCCCAATATAAGCCAGGAACGGCCTGTCATCCGGCAACTGGACGAGACGGCGATCAACCGCATTGCCGCCGGTGAGGTGGTGGAGCGCCCGGCCTCGGCGGTCAAGGAACTGGTGGAGAATGCGCTGGATGCGGGCGCCCGCCGGGTCGATGTGGACATTGCCGATGGGGGCAAGACGCTGATCCGCGTGCGGGACGACGGCTGCGGAATGACCGGGGACGAGTTGCCGCTGGCGCTGAGCCGGCACGCGACCTCGAAGATCGACGGGTCGGACCTGCTCAACATCCATTCCTTCGGGTTTCGGGGCGAGGCGCTGCCGAGCCTGGGGTCGGTGGGGCGGCTGACGATCACAAGCCGGGCGCAGGGGTTCGACGGGGTCGAGATCACCGTGGCGGGCGGCGGGATCGGCGCGGTGAAGCCTGCGGCGCTGAACCGGGGCACGGTGGTGGAGCTGCGGGATCTATTCTATGCCACGCCCGCGCGGCTGAAATTCATGCGCACCGACCGGGCCGAGGCGCAGGCGGTGGGCGACGTGATCAAGCGGCTGGCGATGGCCGAGCCGTTCGTCAGCTTTACCCTGCGCGACGTAAGCGAGGGGCGTGAGCCGCGCACGGTGTTCCGCGCCGATGCCGAGACGGGCGACCTGTTCGATGCGCTGCACGGGCGGTTGGCGCAGGTGCTGGGGCGCGAGTTCGCCGAGAATGCGCTGCGCATCGAGGCCGAGCGCGAGGGGGTCGCGATGACGGGCTATGCCGCGTTGCCGACCTATTCGCGGGGGTCGAGCGTGGCGCAGTACCTGTTTGTCAACGGGCGGCCGGTGCGGGACAAGATGCTGTATGGCGCGCTCAGGGCGGCGTATCACGATTTTCTGAGCCGGGACCGGCATCCGGCGGCGGCGCTGTTCCTGGAATGCGACCCGAAGCTGGTGGATGTGAACGTGCATCCGGCGAAATCCGAGGTGCGGTTCCGCGATCCGGGCGTGGCGCGGGGGCTGCTGGTATCGGGACTGCGCCATGCGCTGGCTGAGGCGGGTCACCGGGCGTCGACCACCGTGGCGGGCGCGACGCTGGGTGCGATGCGGCCGGAGCCCTTGCCACAGGCGGGCGCTTCAAAAATCTACCAGATGGATCGGCCCGGGGCAGCGGCGCGGGCGGCGAGTTACCAGATGCAGGCGCCGGAGGCGGGCTTTGCCGAGATGCAAGGCGCCTGGTCGGGTCGGGTCGAGCCGCAGGTGGTGGAGACGCACGAAGACGCGGTGGCGCCGCAGTCGCTGCCCTTGGGGGCGGCGCGGGCGCAGGTGCACGAGAACTACATCGTTGCGCAGACCGAAACGGGCATGGTGCTCGTCGATCAGCACGCGGCGCATGAGCGGCTGGTCTACGAGAAGCTGAAGCGGCAGATGGCCGAGAATGGCGTGGCCAGTCAGGCGCTGCTGATCCCCGAGATTGTCGAGTTGAGCAGTGGCGAGGCGGGGCTGCTGCTGGATATGGCCGAGGATCTGGCGCGGCTGGGGCTGGTGATCGAGGCGTTCGGGCCGGGCAGCATCGCGGTGCGCGAGACGCCGGCGATCCTGGGGCCGTGCGACGCGGGCAAGATGCTGCGCGACGTGCTGGATGAGCTGGCCGACATGGGTGAGAGCCTGAACGTGCAAGCGAAGATCGAGGCGATCCTGAGCCGCGTGGCCTGCCACGGCTCGATCCGGTCGGGGCGGCGGATGAGCGGCGAGGAGATGAACGCATTGCTGCGCGAGATGGAGGCGACGCCGCATTCCGGGCAGTGCAACCACGGACGGCCCACCTACGTGGAACTGAAACTGAGCGATATCGAGCGGCTGTTCGGGCGAACATGATTACGATTGGCGAGACCACTTACGCATTGGACGATCCTCTGGTGATGGCGGCAATGGCGGCGGCGGCCGTGGTGTTGCTGATCCTGCTGTTGGTGATCCTTGCGCTGCGGGCCGCGGCGCGGACGGCGCGGGCGACGGAGCCGCTGGCGCAGCAGTTGGGGCATCTGGGGCAGAACGTGCAGAGCCTGGCCAACGGGCAGGAGGGCCTGCGCAGTTCGATCCAGGTGGTCAGCGACACCGCGACCAGCGGGCAGACACAGCTGGCGCAGATGGTCGAACAGCGGCTGGCGGGCGTGCAGCAGCAGATGCAGGACCGGCTGGCGGACAACGCGATGCGCAGCCAGCGGGCGCTGACCGAGATGCAGGAGCGCATGCGCGAGACCCTGCACGGGTCGTCCAAGCAGACGGCGACCAGCCTGACAGCGCTGCAGGAGCGGCTGAGCGCCATCGACAAGGCGCAGGACAATATCACCAAGCTGTCGGGCGACGTGCTGACGCTTCAGGACATCCTGTCGAACAAGCAGACGCGCGGGGCGTTCGGCGAGATCCAGTTGACCGATATCGTCAGCAAGGCGATGCCGTCGGACAGCTATTCGTTGCAGGCGACGCTGTCGAACGGGCGGCGGGCGGATTGCCTCATTCACTTGCCGAACCCGCCGGGGCCGATCGCCATCGACAGCAAGTTCCCGCTGGAGGCCTACGAGGCGCTGCGCAACGCCAAGAGCGACTACGAGGTGAACGAGGCGGCGAAGTTCCTGCGGACCTCGGTGAAGAAGCATATCAAGGATATTTCCGACAAGTATATCCTGGATGGCGAGACGGCGGATGGCGCGCTGATGTTCCTGCCGTCCGAGGCGGTCTATGCCGAGTTGCACGCCAATTTCCCGGAACTGGTGCGCGAGGGGTTCGCCCAGAAGGTCTGGATCGTGTCGCCCACCACCTGCATGGCGACGCTGAACACGATGCGCGCGATCCTTAAAGACGCGCGGATGCGCGAGCAGGCGGGGGCCATTCGCAAGATGCTGGGGCAGTTGCACCGAGACGTGGAACTGGTGCTGGAACGCGCGGGCAAGCTGGAGACGCATTTCGACCAGGCGCGGCGGGACGTGGAAGGGATTTCCACCGCCGCCGAGCGCGCGGGCAAGCGGGCGGCCAAGCTGGACAACTTCGACTTCGAGGAGCTGGCGCCGGAGGATCCGGTGAACGTGGTGAAGCTGGGCAAGGACGGCTAGCCGGCGGTTATGGCTGGCAGCGAAAGTCTGAAATGAGTCCTTTACGGACGAGTGTGATCTATTTCCCCGAGCGCCATCGACGGGCCGCGGCGCGGCGATCCGACGGTCATTCGGCAGCACTTTATCCAGGCCAAATCCGAAACAGAATCGAGCGATGCACCAAGCTTCACCCAATCGCCGGGCCGTGGGGGCGGCCCGGCGATGGCGCGGGGCCTGCGGCCTGTTTCCGCGCCGGGGCTGTAGATCAGACGTCTTTTATGTCCGCTAAGCGGCCCTACATCGTTTCCAGGCAGTGGCGGCGGAAGGCGCGTTTGAGCATGTCCAGCTCTTCGCGCAGGAGCGTCACCTCGGCGCGGATGTCATAGGCCAGCGCATCGCCCGAAACGATGGAGAAGCTGCCGAGGGCGGTGCCGGTCTGCTTGTCGGAAATCAGGAAAGTCTGCACCCCGTCTGCGATGCGGTCGGCGGGGATGGGCACCCGCAGGACCCAGGCCTGTTCCTCGGGTTTCTCAACGACTTCGACCCCGGCGATGCTGTCTTGCAGGTGCGTCACCGACACGTCCGGGCGGCGGTCGCCGGCGCCGGTGATGACCCCTTCCCAGACGCCTTCGAAGAGGCGCGTCTTGGTCAATGTCAGCTCTTGCATCGGTGTCCTCCTAGAATTCCGCGCGGGGCCGGCGGCTGAAGGTGAGGTCGCGCAGGATGACCTGGCTCATCTGGGGGTTCTCGAAAATCAGGTCGATCCAGGCGCGCTCGATCCGCTTTTCGTTCAGCTTGGAATAGGCCAGGTCGAACTCGACCATGATCTCTTCTTCGTGCAGCGGCAGTTCGCGCACGATCTGTTCGGTGTTCGGGCCGTGCTTGATGTTGAGCCGCGCGAAGATCTCCAGCGACTTTTCCATCTCGACGATGGTGTCCATGCGGATCAGGTGACGCTGCTGCAGGCCGCGGACCGCCGCCTCGGGCAGGTCGAGCACGAGCGACAGGAAAGAGCCGTCGAAGCTGAAGACGTCCATGCGCAGGCCGAAGGGCGCAAGATCGGCCTCGCGGGTGTTGCGCAGCTGGCGCAGGGTCAGTTCGGAGTGTTGACAGTCGTGAAACAGTGTCAGCTCGTGGCCCAGTTGCGTCTTGCTGAGGACAGAGGATCGCCCCGGCACGGCCAGCGGTTCGCGCCAGATCGCGGGGCGCCAGGACCAGTCGGTGCCGTGTGGCTTGGGGAAGGCGTGGCTGCCGATCATCGGCAGGGCCAGCCGGTTGTCGGCATGGCTGATCAGCTCGTTGAGATGGTAGCGCAGCTTGCGTGCTTCGGAGCGTTCGGCGCGAAGCTGTTCCAGCGTCATCGACGTGGCGTCGCGAACGGTTTGTCGCCATCGCCGCAGGTCGCGCCGATGGGCCAGCCAATCCAGTCCTGAACGTTTCAGCCCCATCCGCGTCGATCAATCCCGTCTGGTCGTGCCACAATCTGCCCCTCTGGAGGTTTTCATAGCATTAACCTGAGTTTCGAAACAATCCATTGCTTGCCTCGGCTTACTGCGCACTGGCGCTCCGCAAGGCGCGGGCGAGATCGGTAATGAAGCGGCGGCCGGACGTGCCGGCAAGGGTGCTGCCGCGCGGTGTATAGACCGCGAGGCTTACGAAATGGTCGTTGATGACCATGCCGCCGCGCCAGTAGCGCGGGTCGCCTCCGGGCAGGGCCAGTTCGCCGCCTGCGTCCAGATGCACCAGCGCGAGCCCGTCGGTATCTATCGCGGCCAGCGGTTTCTTCGGGGCGGCGCTGGCGGCGATGGTCGCCGCGGTGGGCTGCGCGCGGCCCGGCTGCTTGTCCGCGACGTTGACCACGATCAGGGCCGGGGGAACGGTGACGCCCGGCTCTCCGCTGAGCGACTCGCAACTGCCCAGGAGCACGAGGCGGTTGGAGGGCTGGCGGCGGACGCTGTCGGCATCGACGCAATAGCCGCGCGGACCGCGCACCACCACGTCGCCATCGTAGAGCGCCAGTGCCTTGACCACGTTGGGTTCGTCGGACGTTCCGCCCGGCCCGAGATCGCCGCAGGCGGCCAGCGACCACAGGAGGGCCGCCAGCCAGATTGGTCGGAGCGCGCGCACGGGCAGGCTCAGAGGTCCGCGTAGACGTGACGCTCGGCCTCGGCGCCGGGATGGGTGACCGCGCCCTTGTAGGTCTCGCCCACGAGCTGGGCGTATTTCCAGAGTGCGCCGGAGGCGTAGATCGTCTCGCGCGGGCCGGGCCAGTCTTTCTTGCGGGCTTCCAGTTCCTCGTCGCTGAGGTCCACCGAAAGCTCGCCCTTGATGGCGTCAATGGTGATCATGTCACCATTCTTGAGCATCGCGATGGGGCCGCCATGGGCCGCTTCGGGACCGACATGCCCGACGCAGAAGCCGCGCGTGGCGCCGGAGAAGCGGCCATCGGTGATGAGCGCGACCTTCTTGCCCATGCCCTGACCCGAGAGGGCGGCGGTGGTGGCCAGCATCTCGCGCATCCCGGGGCCGCCGGCGGGCCCCTCGTTGCGGATGACGATGACCTCGCCTTCCTTGTATTCGCGTTTCTGAACGGCGGCGAACGCGTCTTCCTCGCATTCGAACACGCGGGCGGGGCCGGTGAAGACCTGGTGTTCCGGTGCGATGCCCGCGACCTTCACGATGGCACCTTGGGGGGCAATGTTGCCCTTGAGGCCGACGACGCCGCCCGTCTTGGTGATCGGGGTTTCGATGGGGTAGATCACCTTGCCGTCGGCTTTGCGCTCGATCCGGTCAAGTTCTTCGCCGATGGCGCGCCCCGTGGCGGTCATGCAATCCTCGTGGATGAGGCCCGCCTTGCGCAGTTCCTTCATCACCACGGGGATGCCACCCGCGTCGTAGAGATCCTTGGCCACGTATTGACCGCCCGGTTTCAGGTCGACGAAATAGGGCGTGTCGCGGAAGATTTCGCAGACATCGTCGAGATAAAATTCAAGCCCCGCCTCGTGGGCGATGGCAGGGAGGTGAAGGCCAGCGTTTGTGGAGCCGCCGGTGCAGGCGACGACGCGCGCGGCGTTTTCCATCGACTTGCGGGTGACGACGTCGCGGGCGCGGATGTTTTTCTCCAAGAGGTCCATGACGGCGCGGCCGGAGGCTTCGGCATACTGGTCGCGTGACTCGTACGGCGCGGGCATGCCCGAAGAGTTCATCAGGGCAAGGCCGATCGCCTCGGACACGCAGGCCATGGTGTTGGCGGTGAACTGGCCGCCGCAGGCCCCCGCGGAGGGACACGCCACGCGTTCGAGCGTATCGAGCGCCTTGTCGGACATGGTGCCGTTCTGGTTCCAGCCCACGGCCTCGAACATGTCCTGCACGGTCAGGTCGCGGGTGCGGAATTCCTCGGGGATCTCGTCGATCTGGGGCGCCTTGCCCGGCAGGATCGAGCCACCGTAGATGAAGACCGACGGCACGTTGAGACGCACCATGGCCATCATCATGCCGGGCAGGGACTTGTCGCAGCCCGCAAGGCCCACGATGGCGTCATAGCAGTGGCCGCGCATGGTCAACTCGACCGTGTCGGCGATGGCCTCGCGGGAGGCGAGCGACGAGCGCATCCCTTCGTGGCCCATGGCGATGCCGTCGGTGACGGTGATGGTGGTGAATTCGCGGGGGGAGCCCTTGGCCTCTTTCACGCCGCCCTTGACGGCCTGGGCCTGGCGGTTGAGCGCGATGTTGCAGGGTGCGGCCTCGTTCCAGCAGGTGGCGACGCCGACGAGGGGCTGGTGAATCTCCTCCTCGGTCATGCCCATCGCGTAATAGTACGAGCGGTGCGGCGCGCGCGCGGGACCTTCGGTCACGTGGCGGCTGGGCAGTTTGCTTTTGTCGAATTTGGTCATCTGGGCCTCCCCTGAAATCTTCGGATCCGGTCTAGGCCAGAGCCGCGACGGGGGCAAGCTTTCGCGCGGGCAAAGTTCAGCGCGGCGGCGTGGCCATTGCTGCCACGGGGGCGTGGCGGTGACACGTGACGACGTGGTCGTTGACCATGCCCACGGCCTGCATGAAGGCATAGACGATGGTCGGGCCGCAGAATTTGAAGCCGCGTTTCTTCAAATCTTTCGAAATTGCGCGGGATATTTCGGTTTCGGTGGGCACTTCGGCGAGGCTGGTCCAGCGGTTCTGTAAGGGCGCGCCGCCCATCCAGGACCACAGGTAGGTGTCGAAGCCTTGTTCGGCCTCGATCACCTGCCAGGCGCGGGCATTGGTGATGGTGGCTTCGATCTTGCCGCGGTGGCGGATGATGCCGGGATCGCCCAAAAGGCGCTGCACGTCCTCCTCGCCCCAGGTGGCGATGAGATGCGGGTCAAAGCCTTGGAATGCCGCGCGAAAATTCTCGCGCTTCTTCAGGATGGTGATCCAGCTGAGGCCCGCCTGAAAGCCGTCGAGAATGAGCTTTTCCCACAACGCGCGGCTGTCCCATTCGGGCACGCCCCATTCGGTGTCGTGATAGGCTTCGTAGATCGGATCTGTGCCGACCCAGCCGCATCTTTCCATGGTTCAAGCCCCCCGGTTCCGCCTGTTGCGGACAGTATGACTCAAATGCCCCTTTTAACAATTCCTTAGACTGCGTGGCGCTTATTGGGCAGCGGTGGAGTACGGAGAGATTCATGGGTGACAAGAGATTGAAGTGGGCGAACGTGCCAACGGGGCATCACAACCCCCTGGCCTATGCGGTGTCGGTGCGGGACCAGTCGGTGATCCAGATGGTCGAGGAAGCAGTGCGGCACGGTCACGTGATGTTGGCCTACCAGGCCGTGGTGCCGTCCGGGCGGCAGGACCGGCCGGCCTTTTACGAGGGGCTGGTACGGGTGCTGGATGAAACTGGCCGGATCATCCCGGCGCGCGACTTCATCCAGGTGATCGAAACGATGGAAACGGGGCGGATCATAGATTGCCTGTCGCTGGAAAAGGGCATCCGCACCTTGCGCGAGCATCCCGAGATCCGCCTGTCGATCAACATGTCGGCGCGGTCCATCGGCTATCCGCGCTGGATGCGGACGCTGAAACGCGGGCTGGGGCAGGACCCGACGCTGGGTGAACGCCTGATCCTCGAGATCACCGAAAGTTCGGCCATGCTGGTGCCCGAACTGGTGGTGAATTTCATGGCGAACCTGCAGAAAAAGGGCATCAGTTTCGCGCTGGACGACTTCGGCGCCGGTTTTACCTCGTTCCGGTACCTGCGCGATTTCTATTTCGACATTCTCAAGATCGACGGGCAGTTCATTCGTGGCATCGCGGACAATCCCGACAACCAGGTGCTGACGCGGGCGCTGATCTCGATTGCCGAGCAGTTCGACATGGTCACCGTCGCCGAAAGCGTCGAGCGGCCCAATGACGCCATCTACTTGCAGAATATCGGCGTGCATTGTCTGCAGGGCTATTATTTCGGCGCGCCCACGGTGCAGCCGCCCTGGCTGGAAACGGCCAAGGCGGCGGCGACGGCCTGACCTGTGACAACGGCTACAGTTGCCGCATTGCGGCGACTGCGGTACACCCTGCGTGATGCGGGGAATCCGGGGGCCGCGCATGACGCGCTGCCCTTCGGTCCTCGGCCAGCAAGAAATGGTGGAGGACACTATGACCAATGTTGTTATCGCCTCGGCAGCACGGACCGCTGTCGGCTCTTTTTCCGGCGCGTTTGCCAACACCCCGGCGCATGACCTGGGCGCGGCTGTTCTGGAAGCCATCGTCGAGCGCGCGGGCATCGACAAATCGGAAGTTTCCGAAACCATCCTTGGCCAGGTCTTGACCGCGGCGCAGGGCCAGAACCCCGCCCGCCAGGCGCATGTGAACGCGGGCCTGCCGATCGAAAGCGCGGCTTGGGGCATCAACCAGGTGTGCGGGTCGGGCCTGCGGGCCGTGGCGCTGGGCGCGCAGCACATCCAGTTGGGTGATGCCGATGTCGTGGCCGCTGGCGGACAGGAGAACATGACCCTCAGCCCCCACGCCGCGCATCTGCGCGCCGGGCACAAGATGGGCGACATGAAATACATCGACACGATGATCCGCGACGGTCTGTGGGACGCCTTCAACGGCTATCACATGGGCCAGACCGCCGAGAATGTCGCCGAGAAGTGGCAGATCAGCCGCGAACAGCAGGACGAGTTCGCCGTCGCCAGCCAGAACAAGGCCGAGGCGGCGCAGAAGGCGGGCAAGTTCGACGACGAGGTGATCCCGTTCACCGTCAAGACCCGCAAGGGCGAGACGGTCGTGGACAAGGACGAATACATCCGCCACGGCGCCACGATGGACGCGATGCAGAAGCTGCGTCCGGCCTTCACTCAGGACGGCTCGGTCACCGCGGCCAATGCCTCGGGCCTGAACGACGGTGCGGCGGCCGTGCTGCTGATGAGCGCCGAGGACGCCGAGAAGCGCGGGATCGAGCCGCTGGCGCGGATCGCCTCCTATGCCACCGCCGGCCTCGATCCGTCGATCATGGGCGTCGGCCCCATTCACGCCAGCCGCAAGGCGCTGGAAAAGGCGGGCTGGAGCGTCGATGATCTGGAGCTGGTGGAAGCCAACGAGGCCTTCGCCGCGCAGGCCTGTGCCGTGAACAAGGATATGGGATGGGACCCGTCGATCGTGAACGTGAACGGCGGCGCGATTGCCATCGGCCACCCGATCGGCGCCTCGGGCTGCCGCGTTCTTAACACGCTGCTCTTCGAGATGAAGCGCCGCGATGCCAAGAAAGGCCTGGCCACGCTGTGCATCGGCGGCGGCATGGGTGTCGCCATGTGCATCGAGCGTCCGTAAACGACTGATCCGAAACGACAAGACAGGCCCTCCGGGGCCTGTTTTTCAATCCGAGCCCCAGGACAGCCCCAGATGATGTTGCCCGACAACCCTCCTCAGATCGTGTTTTCCGGCGGCGGGTTGCGGTGTTTCTGGCAGGGCGGTTTCCTGACCCGGCTAGAGGCCGAGCGCAAGTTCACGCCCGAGCGGGTGACCGGGGTGAGCGGCGGTGCGATGGCGTGTGCGGCGTGGATCGCGGGCCTGGAGCACCGGCTGCTGGACGTGATGTGCGACGCGTTCGAGGACCGCGACCACAACCTCGACCTCTTCGCCGCCGACGAGGACGGGATCACCCCGCATCAACGGATCTATTGCGACGTGGTGGAAACAGTGCTGGACAAGGCGGCCTGCGAGGCCGTCGCGGACGGTCCGGCCTTTCAGATCCAGATCGCACATCCGCCGTCGAACGGAAATCCGACGATGACGGGCACGGCTCTGGCCGCGGCCTATGAGGCGGAGCTGCATGTCGTGGGCAGCCCGCATTTCGACTGGGCCGAGAAGATGGGCCTGACGGCGCAGCTGGTCGACGCCAACCAAGCGGCGCGGGACGGGCGGCTGGTGGAGCTGGTGAATGCGGCTGCGGTGATTCCGCCGGTGTTCGAACCGCCGCTTTGGGGCGACCGGCGCGTGGTGGATGGCGGGATGGCCGACCAGGCGCCGTTGCCCGAACCGGACGAGGGCGAGACGCTGGTGCTGCTGACCCGGCAATACAGGAACCTGCCGGATGTGCCCGGACGCCTCTATGTCTGGCCGTCCGAGGAGACGCCCGCCGACAAGATAGATTTTACCGACCCGCAAAAGCTGCGCGAGACGTGGACATTGGGCGAGCGCGACGCGGAGGCGTTCCTGAACAGCGGATGAGTGCCCCGCGGCAAAAAGAATTGCGCAAGAATGTTGCGCTTTGCGCGCAGGGTGAGTAGCAAAGTTTCCGAGACAACCAACACTGGATAGAAAGACTGGAGGAGTTCCCATGGCGAGAGTTGCCCTTGTGACAGGCGGTAGCCGCGGTATCGGCGAGGCCATTTCGAAGAAACTGAAGGAGGAGGGCTACGATGTTGCCGCCACCTATGCGGGCAACGACGAAGCCGCGGCGAAGTTCACCGACGAGACCGGCATCAAGACCTATAAATGGAACGTGGCCGATTACGACGCCTCGAAGACCGGAATCGAGACCGTCGAGGCCGAGCTGGGCCCGATCGACGTGGTGGTGGCCAACGCCGGCATCACCCGCGACGCGCCGTTCCACAAAATGACGCCGGACCAGTGGAAGGACGTAATCGACACCAACCTGACGGGCGTGTTCAACACGGTGCACCCGATCTGGCCGGGGATGCGCGAGCGCAAGTTCGGCCGCGTGATCGTCATCAGCTCGATCAACGGTCAGAAGGGGCAGTTCGCGCAGGTCAACTATGCCGCGACCAAGGCGGGTGACCTCGGGATCGTGAAATCCCTGGCGCAGGAAGGCGCACGCGCCGGGATCACGGCAAACGCGGTCTGCCCGGGCTATATCGCGACGGAAATGGTGATGGCGGTGCCGGAGAACGTGCGCGAATCGATCATCGGCCAGATCCCGGCGGGCCGCCTGGGCGAGCCGGAAGAGATCGCTCGTTGCGTCGCGTTCCTGGCATCGGACGATGCGGGCTTCATCAACGGCTCGACCATTTCGGCCAACGGGGCGCAGTTCTTCGTCTGAATTCGGGACCCGCACGACAAAATGCGAAAGGGCCGGTCAGGGGAACCGGCCCTTTCTGTTTCCAGAGACCTGCAACGATCACCTGGAAGAAGGTTTGCGGGACAGCCAGCCGAAGACTTCGCCGAAGAAACGGCTGCGTTCGTAGTGGGCGGCCCGGTAGGCATCCCGGGTTTTTGCGTCAGGGGCGGTCTCGATCATGGGTGTGCCTTTCAGACAAACTTGACTGGCTTCAACATGCGCCTTTTCAGAAAAGACGACAAACGAGACTTTTCACGTGTTCAGTTAAGTATTACTTTAGTGACATGAGTGACCGGATGCCGCCGCTGACCGCCCTGCGCGCCTTTGAGGCCGCGGCACGGAATATGTCGTTCCAGAAAGCGGCGGCGGAGCTTAACGTGACGCCGGCCGCCTTGTCCTTTCAGATCAAGTCGCTGGAAGAGCATCTGGGCGCGCCGCTGTTCCGACGGCTTAACAGGGCGGTGGAACTGACCCAGGCGGGCGAGACGCTGGCGCCGGGGTGCCGTGACGGGTTTTCGGCGTTGTCCGCGGCCTGGGCGGCGACGCGGCGAGAGCTGGACAGCAGCACGTTGACGGTGACGGCGGGGCCGGCCTTTACCGCGAAGTGGCTGGCGCCGCGCCTCTACGAGTTTGCCCAGGCGCATCCCGAGATCGAGCTGCGGTTCACCGCGTCGCTGCGGCTGATGGATTTCGACCGCGACCAGGTGGACGTGGCGATCCGGTTCGGCCACGGGGCGGACGAAGGCCTGTATTCGCTGCCGTTGGCCGAGGAATGGGTGACGCCGATGATGACGCCCGCGCTGGCCGAGCGGTATCCGACAATCGAGAGCCTGCGCGACGCGGTGCTGATCGTCGACCAGTCGATTGATTTTCTGGATCCGGCGACCGACTGGGCGGCCTGGTTCCGGGCGATGGGCGTGGACCCGGCCGAGCCGCACGGCCCGCGATTTTCGCAAGGCGACCATGCGGTGGACGCGGCTTTGGCGGGGGTTGGCGTGGTGCTGGGGCGCCGGGCGCTTGTCATCAAGGACCTGATGGAAGGCCGGCTGGTCGCGCCCTATGGCAAGGCCGTGAGCGCCGGGGCGCAGTTTCGCTTTGTCTGTCGCAAGGGCGCCGAGGACAAACCCCAGATCAAGGTTTTCCGGGAATGGATGCTGGCCGAGACTGCCAAGGGGTTCGAGACGACGGCCAAGATGGAGATGGTGCCGCTGGTGCCCGCATGATCACGAGATGCGCCCGGAGAGGCGCATCCCGATCAGTCTTTGCGTGACATGTTAATGGGAAAGTCGTTCGATCTCTTCCTTCAGTCGGAGTTTCTGCTTTTTCATGCTTGAGATTTCGAGGTCGGGTGTGCCCGGGGCACGCTGTGCCGCTTCGACCTGATCCGAGAGAGCCTGGTGTTTCTTCTT
This sequence comes from Roseovarius sp. THAF8, assembly GCF_009363735.1. NCBI lineage: Bacteria > Pseudomonadati > Pseudomonadota > Alphaproteobacteria > Rhodobacterales > Roseobacteraceae > Roseovarius > Roseovarius sp. THAF8. The sequence goes on from NZ_CP045410.1 coordinate 2,803,596, forward strand.
AAGTTCCTCGACATGTGAACTCAAAGCCATGAATGCGTCTCCTCTTTCTGATATGCACGGGATAGTGCAGCACAAAAGATATAATCTGTCACGCTGCGTGCGCAAAATCGGGCGGCGGGATTTAGCTACAACTTGCCTAAATCAGGCCGGGAAAGGCAGTTCCCCGCCGTCGCGCAGGATGCAAGCCGTTGCCGGGGTGTAGTTTTCGGAATCGTTAACGTGCACCTGCCCATTATGCAGGCACCAGCCGTCATGGAGCCGGAATGCGGCCCGTCCGCCGCGCCGTCCGTGCAAAAGGACCAGCCGCGCGTCCCGTCCGGGACGGGGAATCAGTGGCAGAAGCTGAAGGCTGCCAAGGTGGCGCGCGGCGTGGGACAGAAGCTCTGGCAGGCGCTCGGCGCGCTGGATGAAGGTGGTGGTGCCCTTGGGCCGGGTGCGCTTGGCGGCGGCGGCGACCCAATCTGCAAGGGGTGTATCCTCGCCCATGGCGCCTTCGCGGCCCGGATCGGTGGCGGCGGTGCTGGCGGCACGGTCGAAATAGGGCGGATTGGCCAGCACGTGGTGGAACTGCCGTTCTTTGAGCGTGCCGGGCATGGCGGAGAGATCGCCCTCGATGACCTCGAACGGCAGCTCGTTCGCGGTGCCGTTCCGTCGGGCAAGGGCCGCATAGGCGGGCTGGCGCTCCAGGCCCGTCAGGTGGATGTCTGGCACCCGTCGGGCCAGGCACAGCCCCGCGACACCGACGCCGCAGCCGAGGTCGAGCACGGTGTCGCCCGGATGCGCGGGAATGCTTGCGGCCAGGAGCACAGGGTCGATGCCGGCGCGATAGCCGTTCCGGGGTTGCAGGATCTGCAGCCGTCCGCCGAGAAAATCGTCGCAGGTGGTCGGGTGCGTCACGAAAGCGCCTCGACCTCGATCCCGTTGTCCTGAAGGGCCTGGCGGGCGGGAAGATAATCATCCTCGCTGACCATGAGGCGTCGGGGGAAGATTCCGATGCCGCCCTCGAGGACGCTCATGTTTACGTCCAATTCAAAGCAGTCTATATCCTCGCCCTGAAGCAAGGCTTTGGCGAATGCCATCACGGTCGGGTCGGTGGTGCTGAGAAGATGCTTCATGGGGATGACTTAAGGACACCGGACGCGCATTGTCGAGCCTGAGTGACGGGAGTTTGATGGGACTGGACCACGCCGCAACCAAACCGCACGAAGCGCTGGCCTCGCATTTCGAGGGCAAGCTCGCCGAGGTCAATAGCCTGATCCGCGCGCGGATGGCGTCGCGCCACGCGCCGCGTATCCCGGAAGTGACGGCGCACCTGGTCGAGGCGGGCGGCAAGCGGTTGCGGCCGATGCTGACGCTGGCGGCGGCGGACCTGTGCGGATATCTCGGCGAGGACGACGTGAAGCTGGCCGCGACGGTGGAATTCATCCATACCGCGACGCTGTTGCACGATGACGTGGTGGACGAAAGCGCGCAGCGCCGCGGTCGGCCCACGGCGAACCTTCTGTTCGACAACAAGTCCAGCGTGTTGACCGGGGATTACCTGTTCGCGCGGGCGTTCCAGCTGATGGTGGAAACCGGATCCTTGAAGGTGCTGGACATCCTGTCCAACGCCGCGGCGACGATTGCCGAGGGCGAGGTGCTGCAACTGACCGCGTCGCGCAGCCTGAAGACGGACGAGGACGTGTACCTCCAGATCGTGCGGGGCAAGACCGCAGCGCTGTTTTCGGCGGCGACCGAGGTGGGTGGCGTGATCGCCGGCGTCCCGGACGACCAGGTGCAGGCGCTGTTCGATTACGGCGATGCGCTGGGCATCGCGTTCCAGATTGTCGATGACCTGCTGGACTATCAGGGCGACGCCAAGGCCACGGGCAAGAACGTGGGCGACGATTTCCGCGAGCGCAAGCTGACCCTGCCGGTGATCAAGGCGGTGGCGCTGGCCGACGAGAGCGAGCGGGCGTTCTGGGCGCGGACCATCGAGAAGGGCGACCAGCGCGACGGCGACCTGGACGAGGCGCTGCGGCTGCTGAACAAGCACGGCACGCTGGAGGCGACGCGGGAAGACGCGCTGGCCTGGACGGCGAAGGCCAACGCGGCGATGGCGCAACTGCCCGAACATCCGGTGCGAGACATGCTGCTGGCGCTGTCGGATTACGTGGTGGCCCGGATCCGCTAGCGGCGGTCAGGGCTGCGCGTTGAGGCGGGTGGCGGTGATCCACCAGCCAGGGTTCTCTTCTTTCAGGCGCCCTTCGGCGGCGCGGGCCGTTTCCTCGCCGGTGTAGAGACCGAAGCAACTGCTGCCAGAGCCGGTCATCCGGGCCATGCGGCAGCCCGCCGTCACAGTGAGCGCGCCCAGTACCTGTGAGATCACGGGCGTCTGGCTGATCGCGGCATACTCCAGGTCGTTGCGCATCCCCCGAAGCCAGTCGATAAAGTCGATCGCACTGAGGTTCTCGGGGATTTCCGAGGGCATCGGCGTGTTGTTCTTCTGGCCGACGGCGGCAAAGACGTCGGGCGTGCGCATGGGCACGCCAGGATGGATCAGGACCGCGTGGAGGCAGGGCAGGTCGCGTGCGGCGGTCACCTGTTCGCCGATCCCCCGCATCCTTGCGGCGCCGTTGCCAAGGCATACCGGCACGTCGGCACCCAGCGCGCTGACATCGGACGGAATGGGCGTGTCGGTCAGGCGCGACAGAACGCGCAGGGTCGCGGCGGCATCCGACGACCCGCCGCCAAGGCCGGCAGCATGGGGCAGAACCTTGTCGAGGGTGATATCGGCGCTGGCCCCCATCAGGTCGGCGGCCCGCAGCACGAGGTTGTCGGACCCGTCGGGCACGCCCTTTGCCATCGGCCCGCTGACCGTAAGCTGCGGCGTGTCCGACAACGTGACCGTCAGGTGATCGCCCACATCGGCGAACATGACCAGCGAATCGAGCAGGTGCATACCGTCCTCACGCTGCCCGGTAACGTGCAGCGTGAGATTGATCTTGGCCGGGGCGAAGCCCTCAGCCGCCGTCATCGGCAACCTCCAGCGGGGGCGAGCCTTCTTCCTGCAGCACGACGTCGAGGCCGACCTCGAGCTTGCGGCGCATGCGGTCGGGATCGACATCGGGAGAGGGGTTTTCCTTGTCGACGAAGGACAGCGCGCGCCTCCACTGGAACCGGGCCTCGACCTCGCGGCCCACGGCCCAGAGGACGTCACCGAGGTGGTCGTTGACCACCGGGTCCACCGGCATCAGTTCGGCGGCGCGTTCCATGTGACCAATGGATTCCTCGTAGCGGCCCAGCCGGTAAAGAACCCAGCCGAGGCTGTCGATGATATAGCCCGACTCGGGTTGCGCCTCGGCGGCGCGTTGGATCATGTCGAGCGCCTCGTCGAGCTTCTGCTGTTTCTCGACCAGCGAATAGCCCAGATAGTTCAGGACCTGCGGGTGCTCTGGGTTCAGTTCCAGCGCCTTGCGGAAATCGGCCTCGGCCTCCTCCCAGGTGCCCTGGCGTTCGTGGCTGATGGCCCGGGCATAGTAGATGAACCAGTGACCCGGCTGCGCCTCGCCCAGAAGCTCGATGGCCGTGTCATATGCGGTAACGGCCTTGCCGTAGTCTTCGTTCTGGCGATGGAGGTCGGCGGCTGCGACATGCACCATGGGCAGGTCGGGATGGGACTCGCGCAGCTGTCCCAGAACCTCGATGGCGGTATCCAGCTTGTCGGCGCGGCGCAGCGCCTCGGCACGGCCCATTTCGGCGGCGGTGAACGAGGGGTGATCGCGCGGCACGCTCTTGTACGCCTGGGTGGCCAGTTCGTAGCGTTCCAGCGACTCCAGGAGTTCCGCGGACATCAGGACCGTGTCGATATGATCGGGATTCAGGTACTGGGCCACACGGGCGTAGAGCAGGGTGTAATCATCGCCCATGTCGCCCAACAGGGCCTGACCTATGGAAAAGAAGACCTCTGCGACGCCATCCTGCGGCCCGGAGATCATGTCGAAGGCAACCGGCAGGCCGGTTTCCAATTCGGCGCGCAGTGCCAGGATTTCGGGGTCCGGGGTGGTGCCGAACGCATCGTCCAGGAGGGCGATGGCCTCGTCGTTGCGCTCCAGTTGGCTGAGAACGGTGATCCAGGCGCGGGTGCCGCGACGGGTGCGCTGCAGCGGCGCATCCTGGCCCTCGCCGGAGAAGATGGCCTCCGCGGCCTCGAAATCGCCCACGGAGGCGAGCGCCAGCGCCTTGTGATAGAGGGCGAAATTCTTCAGGCCGCGTTCCTCGGCGACCTCGTCGAACAGGGCGAGGGACGCATCGACATCGCCGCGGGCCAGTTCGGTCCAGGCCATGACCAGACCGTCGGCCAGCTTGCCGATGCCGTTGCCGGCCTCGATCCGCTCGATCACGGCGTCGTGGTTGCCCTTCGACATGTCCTCGGCGATCAGGGCCATAAAGGCGACCTGGCTTTCGAGATCCTGTTCCTCGATCTGCCGCGCCACCGGAACGGCGCGGTCGATGTCGCCGAGCGCCATGAAGGCGATGGCGGTGCTTTCGAGAATCACGGGGTTTGCCGCGTCCCGGGTCAGCGCCTGCGTGTAGTACCGGGCGGCCGCGTCGAAGTCGTTGAGGTAGCGCGCCTGCCTTGCAGCGAGGTACGCGCCGACATTGATGTCTGCCAGTGCGGGCAATGCGATGCCCTGCAACAGCGCGGCGATTGCGCCTGCGGTCAGGATTTTCACGGGTACGAGCTCCCTGCCTCTGCGGTCTGTGATTGCGCGAAGGTAGTATGTGGCGCGTGCCAACGCAATGAGGGCGGCTGATTTGCCGCCCTCGCATTCGCATCATTTCGCCTGTTGGTCACATATTGGGATAATTCGGCCCGTCGCCGCCTTGGGGCGTGGTCCAGACGATGTTCTGGGTCGGATCCTTGATGTCGCAGGTCTTGCAGTGCACGCAGTTCTGGAAGTTGATGACGAATTGCTGCTCGCCGTCCTTTTCCACGAACTCGTAGACGCCTGCCGGGCAGTAGCGGGCCGAGGGGCCGGCATATTTGGGCAGGTTCACCTGTACAGGGACGGTCGGGTCCTTCAGCTTGAGGTGGGCAGGCTGGCTTTCCTCGTGGTTGGTCATCGAGAAGCTGACATTTGTCAGCCGGTCGAAGCTGAGCTTGCCGTCGGGCTTGGGATAGTCGATTTCCTTGTGCTTGCTGGCCGGTTCGGTGGTCTCGGCATCGTTCTTGCCGTGGCCGATCGTGCCGAAGAACGAAAAGCCCAGCGTGTTGGTCCACATGTCGAGCCCGCCAAGCGTGAGCGAGGCGGTGAGGCCGTACTTGGACCACAAGGGTTTGACGTTACGGACCTTTTTCAGGTCCGCCCCGATGGCGCCGTTGCGGACTTCGGTCTCGTAATCGGCCAGTTCGTCGCTGGCGCGCCCGCCCTCGATGGCGGCGTGGGCGGCCTCGGCGGCGGCCTTGCCCGACAGCATGGCGTTATGGTTGCCCTTGATTCGGGGCACGTTGACCATGCCGACCGAGCAGCCCAGCAGGGCGACGCCGGGCGCGACCATCTTGGGCATCGACTGGTACCCGCCCTCGGAAATGGCGCGGGCGCCATAGGCCACGCGCTTGCCGCCCTTCAGCAGGTCGGCCACCACCGGGTGATGCTTGAACCGCTGGAATTCCATGTAGGGGTAAAGGTGCGGGTTGCGGTAGTTCAGGTGCACCACGAAGCCCACATAGATCTGGTTGTTGTCGAGGTGGTAGATGAACGAGCCACCGCCCGCATTCTTGCCCAGGGGCCAGCCCATGGTGTGGGTGACGGTGCCCTCGCGGTGTTTTTCGGGGTCGATTTCCCAGATTTCCTTCATCCCGAGACCGTATTTCTGCGGCTCCTTGCCCTTGGAGAGGTCGTATTTCGCGATGACTTCCTTGGAGAGCGACCCGCGCACGCCTTCGCCCAGGAACACGTACTTACCGTGCAGTTCCATGCCGGGCTCGTAGCCCGGTCCGGGGGTGCCGTCGGCGTTCTTGCCGAATTCGCCGGCCACGACGCCCTTTACCTCGCCGTTCTCGCCATAGACGATTTCCGAGCAGGCCATGCCGGGGAAGATCTCGACACCCAAGGCCTCGGCCTGTTCGGCCATCCAGCGGCAGACATTGCCCATCGAGACGATGTAGTTGCCGTGGTTGTTCATCAGCGGCGGCATGGGGAGGTTGGGGATACGGACCTTTCCCGCCTCGCCCAGCATGTAGAAATTGTCTTCCTTGACCGGGACGTTCAGGGGAGCGCCCATTTCCTTCCAGTCGGGGATGAGCGCATCGAGGCCGCACGGATCGAGCACTGCGCCCGACAGGATATGCGCGCCCACCTCGGAGCCTTTTTCCAGCACGACGACCTCGCGCTCGGGGTCGAGCTGTTTCAGGCGGATCGCGGCGCTGAGGCCCGCGGGCCCCGCGCCGACGATCACGACGTCGTATTCCATGGCTTCGCGTTCGACTTGGGTCATCTTGGTCCTCTCCTGGTCGTCCGGCCCGTGGCCGGCCCGCGTAAGAAACTTCGCAACTGGTTATCGCGCGGGGTTGCGCAAGGTCAATTCGAACACGACGTAACAGGTACCTAAAAGCGTCAAAAAGGCGCAAGTTTCGGCGCGATTGCGCGGGCGATGGTCAGGTCCCACTTGCATTGCCGGGGCAGGTCGGGTCAATCTGTCGCGCATGGTTTGAAAATGGCACGGGGTCGCGGAAGGGCGGCCCCTTGGTGATACTAGGGACAGAAAAAAGGACAGGTCATGGATAAGATCCCGATGACACAGGACGGTTTCGATGCGCTGAACGCGGAGCTGAAACAGCTGAAATCCGTCGAGCGCCCCGCCATCATCAAGGCGATTTCCGAGGCGCGCGAGCATGGCGACCTGTCGGAGAATGCCGAGTACCATTCCGCCAAGGAAAAGCAGTCCTTCATCGAGGGCCGTATCAAGGAACTGGAAGGCGCGATCAGCCTGGCGGACGTGATCGACCCCAAGAAGCTGTCCGGCCCGATCAAGTTCGGCGCCACGGTGACCCTGGTGGACGAGGATACGGACGAGGAAAAGACCTATCAGATCGTGGGCGAGTACGAGGCCAATATCGAAAAGGGCCTGCTGAACGTGAAATCGCCGATCGCGCGTGCGCTCATTGGCAAGGAAGAGGGCGATAGCGTAGAAGTGCGCACACCAGGTGGCGACAAGGCCTACGAAGTGCTGAAGGTCGCCTTTATCTGACCCGATACCTTTCACTCAGGTTTGCCCATGACCGACCGAAACCAGTCACCGCAGACGCCGCTTGGCGTCTATGACCGGCCCCGCAAGGACAGGGTGACCGGGGTCGAGGTGATCGCGCTCGCCCTGACAGCTGTGTGGCTTCTGGGAACGGCGGTGTTCTTTCTGGTGCTGGAGCCGATGGGCCTGTTCGCCGAATCCGGCGGGGCGCTGCAGTTCGTGGTGGTGCTGCTGGCGATCTTCATGCCGGTGGCGATGATCTGGGTCGCGGCGACCGCGGCGCGGTCCAGCAAGGTGATGCGTGAAGAGAGCCAGCGCTTGCAAACGGCGATCGACGCGATCCGGCAAGCTTACGTGGCGCAGAGCCAGGGCGTCCATGACGTTTCGCAGACCTCTGTCGCCAAGAAGCTCGAGGAAATCGCGGCGGCGCAGCGCAAGACGGAGACGGCCCTGGCCACGTTCTCGACCGTGCGGCAGGCCACGGAGCCGCGCCCCGCGCCGGTGCACGCGCCGGAAGAGACCAGCTCCGACCAGGTGGCGCTGCCGCTGGGCACGCCGCCCGAGGACATGACGCCCCCCTTGGCCACCGAGGATTTCATTCGCGCGCTGAACTTTCCCGAGAATGCCGAGGACAAGGCCGGCTTTGCGGCGTTGCGGCGCGCGCTGAAGAACCGACAGAGCGCGCAGTTGATCCAGGCCAGCCAGGACGTGCTGACGCTGCTGTCGCAGGACGGTATCTACATGGACGACCTGCGCCCCGACATGGCCCGCCCCGAGGTCTGGCGCCGCTTCGCCGCCGGGGAACGGGGGCGCGCCGTGGCCGCGCTGGGCGGGGTGCGGGACCGTTCGTCGCTGGCGCTGACGGCCGCGCGGATGAAGCAGGACACGATCTTTCGCGATGCGGCGCACCATTTCCTGCGGCTTTTCGACCGCACGATCAGCCAGTTCGCCGAGGTGGCGACGGATGCCGAGATGTCCGAGATGTCGGACACGCGTACGGCGCGCGCCTTCATGCTGGTGGGCCGGGTGGCGGGCACGTTCGATTGATAGCGGTCCGGTCGGCCCAACCCGAAAGCGGCGGTTGCCCGATGCCTTCGAACCCGGCAATATGAACGCCGCAAGACAAAGGGAACATCATGCGCAAGTTTCTCGTGGTGCTGGACGACAGCCGCGAATGCCTCAACGCGATGCGGTTCGCCGCCATGCGCGCCAAGAACACGCAGGCCGGTGTCGAAATTCTCGCGGTGATTCCGCCCGAGGAGTTCAACCACTGGATCGGCGTCGGGGACATCATGCGTGAGGAGGCCCGCGAGCGAATCCACGCGCATTTCGAGGTTTTCGCCAAGTGGATGCGCGACAAGCAGGGCATCGACCCCGAGCTGGTCATCCGCGAGGGCGAGCCGGTGGCCGAGATCATGGCGCAGGTCCAGGAAGACACCGAAATCGGCGTGCTGGTGCTTGGCGCCAGTGCCGACAAGAAGGGCCCGGGCCCGCTGGTGTCGCAATTGTCGAAGAATTCCGGTGGGTTGCCGATCCCGATCACCATTGTTCCGGGTGATTTGAGCAAGGAGCGGCTGGAAGCGATCACGTGACCGACTTTTTAGAATCGTTCCAAACCTTGACAGCGCCCACCCCGCTGCGCATATCTTGAGCAACTGAAAAAGAGGGCGCGCACCATGTTCATCCAGACAGAATCGACCCCGAATCCCGCAACGCTGAAATTCCTTCCCGGCCAGACCGTGCTGGAAGCCGGGACCGCGGATTTTCCCACGGCGGACACTGCCGACAAGTCGCCGCTGGCCGCGCGCGTCTTTGGCGTGGACGGTGTGACCGGGGTCTTCCTCGGCAATGATTTCGTCACCGTGACCAAGCAGGACGCGGTGGAGTGGGATCACGTGAAGCCCGCGATCCTGGGCGCGATCATGGAGCATTTCCAGTCCGGTCAGCCGGTCATGACGGGCGAGGCCGCCGAGTCGGGCCACGCCGCGAGCGAAGGCGAAAACGCGGAAGTCATCGACCAGATCAAGCAGCTGTTGGACACCCGCGTGCGCCCGGCGGTGGCGCAGGATGGCGGCGATATCACGTTTCATGGCTTTGAACGCGGCGTTGTCTACCTGCACATGCAGGGCGCCTGTGCCGGGTGCCCGTCCTCGACCATCACCCTGAAGATGGGCATCGAGAACCTGCTGCGCCACTACATCCCCGAAGTCACCGAGGTGCGTCCGGTCGGGGTCTGACCTCGTGACCGACGCTCGGCGCGTTCTGGCATTCGACACCTCCGGCCCTTGGCTGGGGGTGTGCTTGCTTTCGGGGCAGGGCATCGTGGCGGAATCGCATGTCGAAATGCCCAAGGGCCAGGCCGAGGCCCTTTTCCCGGCGCTGGAAGAGACGCTGGACCGCGCGGGGGCCGCATGGGGCGACCTCGATGCTATCGGCGTGGGGATAGGGCCGGGAAATTTCACAGGCATTCGCATTTCCGTTTCCGCGGCGCGGGGGCTGGCCCTGTCGCTGGACGTGCCCGCAGTGGGGGTCAGCATCCTGGAAGCGGCGGCGTTCGGCCTTGACGGGCCGATCCTGTCGGTACGCGATGCGCCGCGGGATCAGGTCTATGCCCAAGGGTTCGGATTGCGGCGGGCGTTCGGGCCGAAGCTGGTGCCGCTCGACGAGGTGTCTGCGGAGATTTTCGACGCCAATCTGCAGTGTGTCGGTGCGGCAGCCGAGCCCGTGGCGGCCCGGATCGGGGCGCAGGCGTTGCGCCCGCTGCACGATCCCGCGACGGCGATTGCCCTGATCGCGGCGAGCAGGTTGGGCGAGCCGGTACCGCCGCCCGCGCCGCTCTACCTCAAGCCCGCGGACGCGGCGCCATCACGGGACGTGCCGCCGGTCATCCTCGATGACGCCTGAGGCGCTGGCGGATCTTCATGCGCGGGCCTTTGCAGGGCAAAGTCGCAGCTGGAGCGCGGCGGAATTTCGGGACCTTCTGGACCGGGACCATGTTTTCGTCGTGGGGGACACCAAGGCGTTTGCCATGGGGCAGGCCGTGGCGGGCGAAGCCGAGTTGTTGACATTGGCCACCGATCCGAAGGTGCGCCGCCAGGGGCGCGGGCGGGCCTGCCTGCGCGCTTTCGAAGACGCGGCCGTGTCCCGCGGGGCCGAGCGCCTGTTTCTGGAAGTGGCCGCCGACAATGACGCCGCGCTGGCGCTCTACCTGTCCGAAGGGTTCTCGGACCTGGCGCGGCGGGTGGGCTACTATACCCGGTCCCAAGGCCGCCCGGTCGATGCGCTTGTGCTGGAAAAGCGACTGACCTGAAGCGCGTCAGATCGCCGGGCTGTGGCCCGCGCGGCTGAGGTCGTAGGCGTCGAGGCTGCGGGCGATCATCCGCGTCAGCGGGCGCGCCGCCGGGGGGATGAAGAGACCTTCGTTGCTGAGGTCGACAAGTCCGTCGAAGGCGCGTGCCGTCGGTTCGAGCAAGCTGCGGACAGCCTGGCGGGACATGCTGAACGTCTCGCAGATTTCACCGGCATCGACCCGGAAATCGCACATGACGGCCTCGATGAGGCGCGCCCGCAAAAGATCCTGACCCTTGAACACGTGCCCTCGACTGGTGGAGAAGCGGCCCTCGCGAATGGCGCCGGTGTGGGCGCCGGTGGCGGGGGCGTTCTGGGCATAGCCTTGCGGAAAACGCGAGATCGACGAGGCGCCAAGGCCCACCAGGACCTCGGACGTGTCGTCGGTGTAGCCCTGGAAGTTGCGGCGCAGGCGCCCCAGCTTCTTCGCGATGCTGAGGCCGTCATCGGGCGTGGCGAAATGGTCTATCCCGATCTCCTGATAGCCATCCCAGACGAACAGGCGGCGGGCGGCATCGAACAGCTCCAGCCGTTCCTCGGGCGTGGGCAGCGCGTCGGACGGGATGAGTTGCTGGCGCTTGGCCATCCACGGCACGTGGGCATAGCCGTAAAGCGCCACGCGGTCGGGGTTGAGCGACAAAAGCTTTTGCACGCTTTCGACCATGCGCGCCCCGGTCTGGTGCGGCAGGCCGTAAAGGATGTCGGCGTTGAGGCTGCGCACCCCGGCGGCGCGCAATGCGTCGATCGTGTCGCGGGTGATGTCGAAGGTCTGGATGCGGCCGATGGCCTGCTGGATCACGTCGTCGAAATCCTGCACGCCCACGGACGCGCGGTTCATGCCCGCGGCGGCGAGCGCCTCGATCCGGGGGGCGTCGATCTCGTTCGGGTCGATCTCGACCGAGAACTCGGTGTCGTCGCCGAACGGCACGGCGTCGCGCACGGCGCTGGCGAGGTCGGTGATCAGGTCGGCCGACAGCAGCGTCGGCGTACCGCCGCCCCAGTGCAGGCGCGACAGGGTGACGCCTTCGGGCAGGGTGTTCTTCAGAAGCGCCAGCTCGGCCTTGAGCGTTTCCACGTAGGCGGCGACGGGCGAGAGCGACTTGGTGCCTTGCGTCCGGCAGGCGCAGAACCAGCACAACCTGCGGCAGAAAGGCACATGCAGGTAAAGCGAAATCGCGCTGCCCGGCGTGATGGCGGAAATCCAGTCCCGCATGGTCGAAAACCCAACGGAATCAGAGAAATGCGGGGCCGTGGGATAGCTGGTGTAACGCGGTACATTCGCGTCGAACAGTCCCAGTCTGCGGAGTTGTTCTCGGTCAATCATGACGTTAGATTAGAGGTGGGAAAACACAAAAACCTTGATGCAGATCAACTCGACCGAAAGCACTGTCGATGCTCAAAGACGCACATGACGCGATCCCCCGTGAATGCGGGGAATGCCCCATTCGGCACAGGGCGGTATGCGCGCGATGTGATGCGCAGGAACTGGAGCAGCTGGACCAGATCAAGTACTACCGCAGCTTCGAGGCGGGCCGGACGCTGATCTGGGCCGGGGACCGGATGGATTTCGTGGGCTCGGTCGTGTCGGGGATTGCGATGCTGACGCAAACGCTGGAGGACGGGCGCACGCAGATGGTGGGCCTGCTGTTGCCGAGCGATTTCGTGGGCCGTCCGGGGCGCGAGAAGGCGGCCTATAACGTGGTCGCGGTGAGCGATGTGGTGATGTGCTGTTTCCGCAAGCAACCCTTTGAAAACATGATGGAAGTCACCCCGCATATCGGGCAGCGCCTGCTGGAGATGACGCTGGACGAGCTGGATGCGGCGCGCGAATGGATGCTTCTTCTGGGGCGCAAGACGGCGCGGGAGAAGATCGCGTCTTTCCTGGCCATCCTGGGGCGGCGCAACGCGGTGCTGAACATGTCCAAGGCCGCGGGCCAGGTGGTGTTCGACCTGCCGCTGACACGCGAGGCGATGGCCGATTACCTGGGCCTGACGCTAGAGACGGTGAGCCGGCAGATCAGCGCGCTGAAGCGCGACCAGGTGATCCACCTGGAAGGCAAGCGGCACGTGACGGTGCCGGACTTCGACCGCCTGCTGGAAGAGGCCGGAGACGACAGCGACGGCGGGATGCTGGCCTGAGCCCGGGAATCGGGGTTAACCGTTTGATTTCAATCAAAATTCGATGTCGGTATCGCGTCGGTATTTGAGTGGTATCGCGACGGTGCGATTTTCCCGGATTGGCGGGGTTAACCGAGCGTTCGGGGTTAATGCCTGGTTAAGGCGCGGCGCGTGGGTTTTCATCCACCAAAGGTGGGTTTTCACCCACCAAAGGTGGGTTTTCACCCACCCTACGGTGTGTCGGGCGGTCTTGACTTCACGAGGGCGGGGGCTTTGTTAGCCGGCATGACCGATCTTTCGACCCGCTCGCTGGACGACCTTACCCTTGACGAAGCCGCGCGGCCGACGGCGCCGCCTGTGCCGGAGGCCACGGACAGGCACCGGCGGCAGGGCCGGCAGTTGGCGGCGATCCACCGGCACTACCTGATGGAGATGGCGCAGATCGGCGCGGTGCTGGCGCGGATCGAGGCGCGGGACAGCCCGCCCGACGACCTGAGGCAGATCGTGCTGTCGCTGGACATGGCCGAGAATTTCCGCGTGTTCGGAACGCTGTGCGGGCGCGAGTGCCAGGTGTTGAAGCTGCACCACGACATCGAGACCACGGATATGTTTCCGCGGATCGAGGCGGCGGGCGGCGGGATGTTTCGGGAGGTCGTGGCCAAGCTGATGTCAGAGCACGAGGTGGTCCACGAGTTGATCGTCCGCCTGGGGCACGCCGCGGACGCGCTTGCGGACAACCCCGACGAGGCGAACTTTGCCCAGGCCGCCGCCACGTACCGAAAGCTGGAAGAGGTCGTGCGTTCGCATTTCGGGTACGAGGAGACGGAACTGGAAGAGGCCATCGGGTACTACCTCGGGTCGGTCTGAGGCCGAGGGGGGACAAGACCTGTGCCTTGTCCCGAGCGCCGCGATGGTCTCCGCCTTAGTGCGCCATGAAGAGCGGCAGTGGCGCATCCTCCAGCATGTGGCGGGAGGCGCCGCCGAAGACCGCCTCGCGGACGCGGGAATGGCCGTAGGCGCCCATGACCAGCGCGTCGGCGTCGATGTCCTGCGCGCGGCGCAGGAGCACGTCGGCGACGCGGGGCAGGGTTTTGGACAGCACGTCGATTTCGACCGTGACGCCGTGGCGCACCAGGAATTGCGAGACCAGCCCGCCGGGATCTGAGCGGTTCGGGCCGTGCACCGGCGGATCGACCACCACGACATGCACGCGGTCGGCGCGTTGCAGCATCGGCAGCGCGTCGCGGACCGCGCGCAGCGCCTCGCGCCCGTCATTCCAGGCGACCACGACCCGCCTGGGGTCGAGGGTGATGTCGGGGGCGTTCGGCAGGACCATGGCGGGGATGCGCCCGTCGAACAGGATCGCCTCGGTCAGGGGGGCAAGCTCGGGGCCCAGCCCCTCGCCGTAGGGCATGGGCAGCACAGCGAGATCGGCAAAGCGGGCGCGGTCGGCCACATGGTGCCCCAAGTCGGCCAGCTGCGCGACGCCCTTGTCGCAGGACCAGAAGAAACCGTCCTGCTTGCCCAGCACCGCGCGCGCGGCGCTGTCGATCTCGGCGGCTTCCTCGTGGCAGCCTTCGAATATGTTCTGCACCATCATGGCGGAGGCGCCGGCGCCGGAGAAGTAATGCGTGGCCGGATCGCGGGCGACACCGAGGCTGAGCACGTCGAGATGCGCGCCGTGCAGTCGCGCGAGATCGGCGGCATGGGTCAGGGTGTGCTCGACCCGGGACATGTCGGACAGCGCGCAGAAGATCGTTTTCCAGGACATTGCGGTACTCCGTTTATTGACCGTTCGCGCAGAGCGTAGGTCCGGGCCGCGTGACGCGCCTTGATGGGGATCAACCGTTACCTGCGAAACCTTTGATGCAGATCAAAGCGCCCCGAGTCGCCATCGGAAATAAGCGGGTCAGTCTGATAGATCCGTGCGGCGTCCCCGGGGGGCGTCCGTGCGGACATACGGCAAAGGGACGCAAAATGGGTAACTACGTAAAACTGATCCTGCTGGGGCTGATCGCGTTCTTCGCGCTGTTCGCCGCCAACCAGGCACGGGATATCGCGTACCTTGTGAATGCGCTGACCATCGCCCTGGTGGCGGCGGGCATGTTCATCTGGGTGCTGCGCAACACGGACGAGGACCGCCCCGTGGTCGATCTGTCCGGGGAATACATGGACGGGGTCGTGCGCGCCGGGGTGATCGCCACGGCGCTTTGGGGAGTCGTGGGCTTTCTGGTGGGGACGTTCATCGCGTTCCAACTGGCCTTTCCGAGCCTCAACTTCGAATGGGCGCAAGGCTACATGAACTTTGGCCGGCTGCGGCCCCTGCACACCAGCGCGGTGATCTTCGCCTTTGGCGGCAACGCCCTGATCGCGACGTCGTTTTACGTGGTGCAGCGCACGTGTGCGGCGCGTCTGTGGGGCGGAAACCTGGCGTGGTTCGTGTTCTGGGGATTCCAGCTGGTGATCGTGCTGGCCGCGACCGGCTACCTGCTGGGCGCGACGCAATCCAAGGAATATGCCGAGCCGGAATGGTACGTGGACTGGTGGCTGACCATCGTCTGGGTGTCCTACCTGGCCGTGTTCGTCGGCACGCTGGTGAAGCGCAAGGAGCCGCATATCTACGTGGCGAACTGGTTCTACCTGTCGTTCATCATCACTGTCGCGATGCTGCACGTGGTGAACAACCTGAGCATCCCGGTCAGCATCTTCGGCTCGAAATCCGTGCAGGTCTTTTCGGGCGTGCAGGATGCGATGACGCAATGGTGGTACGGGCACAACGCCGTGGGGTTCTTCCTGACCGCAGGCTTTCTGGCGATGATGTACTACTTCGTGCCGAAACAGGCCGGGCGGCCGGTGTTCAGCTACAAGCTGTCGATCATCCACTTCTGGGCGCTGATCTTTCTTTATATCTGGGCCGGGCCGCACCACCTGCACTACACCGCGCTGCCCGACTGGGCCTCGACGCTGGGCATGGTGTTCTCGATCATCCTCTGGATGCCGTCCTGGGGCGGGATGATCAACGGTCTGATGACCCTGAGTGGCGCGTGGGACAAGCTGCGGACCGATCCGGTGATCCGGATGATGGTGATCAGCCTTGGGTTCTACGGGATGTCCACCTTCGAAGGGCCGATGATGTCGATCCGCGCGGTGAACAGCCTGTCGCATTACACCGACTGGACCATCGGGCACGTGCATTCCGGCGCGCTGGGCTGGAACGGGATGATCACGTTCGGGTGCCTCTACTTCCTGGTGCCCAAGCTGTGGAACCGCGAGCGGCTGTACTCCCTGAGCCTGGTGAGCTGGCACTTCTGGCTGGCGACGATCGGGATCATTCTTTACGCGGCGTCGATGTGGGTGACCGGCATCATGGAAGGCCTGATGTGGCGCGAAGTGGATGCCAACGGGTTCCTGGTGAACTCCTTCGCCGACACGGTGAGCGCGAAGCTTCCGATGTACGTGGTGCGCGGTCTGGGTGGGGTCATGTTCCTCTCTGGTGCCATCATCATGTGCTACAACCTTTACATGACAGTCAGACGGAGCCCGGCGGTGCAGACCGACAACTCCGCTGTCCCGGCTGAATAAGGAGGGCCGGAAAAATGGCTGACGATAAAATGCAGAAACCCCCGATGCCGGCTTCGGCCTCGGGCGTGGGGGACCGGCCCAAGAAGAAGACCTTCCTGGACCGGCACCAGATCCTGGAACGCAACGTGACCCTGCTGGCGATCTTTGCCTTCCTGGTGGTGACCATCGGCGGCATCGTGCAGATCGCACCGCTGTTCTGGCTGGAGAACACCATCGAAGAGGTGGAGGGGATGCGGCCCTACACCCCGCTGGAGCTGACCGGGCGTGACATCTACATCCGCGAGGGATGCTATGTCTGCCACAGCCAGATGATCCGGCCGATGCGCGACGAGGTGGAGCGTTACGGCCATTACAGCCTTGCGGCAGAGAGCCAGTACGACCACCCGTTCCAGTGGGGGTCGAAGCGCACCGGGCCGGACCTGGCGCGCGTGGGCGGGCGGTACTCGAACGCCTGGCATGTGGACCACCTGCGCGACCCGCAATCGGTGGTGCCGGAATCGGTGATGCCCAAGTATGGCTATCTCGAGGAGCGGCTGATCGACGGGCAGTACGTGGACGAGCTTCTGGCGACGCACAAGCTGGTGGGTGTGCCCTACGAGGACGCGCATGTGGAAAACGCGCAGGCGGATTTCAAGGCGCAGGCCGATCCCGACAGCGACTATGACGGGTTGATCGAACGCTATGGCGAAAGCGCGCAGGTGGCCAATTTCGACGGCCGTCCGGGCATCAGCGAAGCCGACGCCCTGATCGCCTATCTGCAGATGCTGGGCACGCTGGTCGATTTCTCGACCTTCACGCCCGTGGCCAGCCGGTAAGGAGGGACGACGATGGACACCTATTCCCTGCTGCGGGAGTTCGCGGACAGCTGGATGCTGCTGGCGCTCTTCACCTTCTTCATCGGCGTCGTGCTCTGGGTCATGCGGCCCGGATCGCGCAGCGCCTACCAGGATGTCGCCGACATTCCCTTCCGCAACGAAGATGCGCCGGCCCCGGCCACGCGCCGTGCCTCCGAGGAGGACCAGAACAATGGCTAAGAAACCGCAAGACAAGCACGAGGTCGAGACGACCGGCCACGAATGGGACGGGATCGAGGAGTACAACAATCCCTTGCCGCGCTGGTGGCTGTGGGTGTTCTACGCCACCATCATCTGGGGCGTGTGGTACACGATCGCCTATCCGGCCTGGCCGATGATCTCGGGCGCGACGCAAGGTTACCTGGGGTACTCGACCCGGGCCAACGTGCAGACCGAGATCGAGGCGGCCGAGGCGGCCAACGCGCAGATCAACGAGCGGCTGGCAAGTGCCGAGCTGGCGGCGATCCCCGGCGATGACGAGCTGGCAGGTTATGCCCGGTCGGCCGGAGAGGCGGTGTTCAACACCTGGTGCGTGCAGTGCCACGGGCGCGAGGGCGGCGGGGCCACCGGCTATCCGACGCTGTCGGACGACGCGTGGCTGTGGGGCGGCACGATGGAGGCGATCCATACCACCGTCACCCACGGGATTCGCAACGACGAGGACCCCGACGCGCGCTACTCGGCCATGCCGGCCTTTGGTCGTGACGAGCTGCTGACCGAGGAAGAGGTCGTGCAGGTGGTGAACCACGTCATGTCCCTGTCGGGCGAGCCGCAGGACGCGGAAGCCGCCGAAGCGGGCGCGGAAGTGTTCGAGTACAACTGTGCCGCCTGCCACGGCGAGCAAGGCAAGGGCATGGTCGAACAGGGCGCGCCCAACCTGACCGACGCGATCTGGCTTTATGGCGGCGATTACGACGCGCTTTACGAGACGGTGTGGAACTCGCGTTTTGGCGTGATGCCGCCCTGGCAGGAGCGCCTGACGGAGGCCGAGATCCGCGCGGTGGCGGCCTATGTCCACCAGCTGGGCGGCGGCGAATGAGCTGACGTTCCCATATCGAGATTCCCGGAGGCACTATTGCAATGCCCCCGGGACGGCACCGGCCCCTCCCTCTGTTCGCGCATTCCAGGAGGGGCCGGTGTTTTCGTTTCACCAGGTCAGTTTTCGAGCACGCCCGACAGGGCGCGCAGTACCGCCTCGGGCGCTTCGAGCTGGGGCAGGTGGCCGACGCCCGGCAGCGTCTTGAAGTCCGACCCTGGCATCAGGCCGTGCAGGGCGCGGCCCCGGTCGAGCGGGATCCAGGGATCGGCCTCTCCCCAAAGGATCGTGACCGGGCAGCGGACGGCGCCGTAACGCGGCTCGATCTCGGCGGTGAAGCACTCGTCGGCCTGGGCGAACTGGCGGTAGAAACTGGCGCGCCCGGCCTCGTCCAGCCACGGCGCGACGAGCGCCTCGGTATCGTCGGCGGCAAGGTCGGTGACCAGCGCACCGTCGATATAGGCCCGCACGATGGCCTCGTGGATATGCGGGGGCAGGCCGGTGAAGGCGTCGACATGGCGGCCGACATGGTCGAAGAAATCAGACCCCCAGGGCCGCATCGCCACGACGTTCATCAGCACGAGACGGTCGAATTCGGCCCCGTGCAGCAGATGCGCGCGCAAGCTGGTCGCCCCGCCGAAATCATGCGCCACGACGCGGGGGCGGTCGAGGCCCCAGTGGGTGAGCATGTGGGCAAAGACCTGTCCCTGCACGTCGAGGCCGGTGGGCTGATCGGCGCGTTTGCCGGAGCGGCCATATCCGGGCATGTCGTACCAGTGGACGCTATGGGTTTCGGCCAGGGCGGGGATGAGCCGGTGCCACGACACCGACGACCACGGCCAGCCATGGGCAAGCACGAGCGGCGGACCCGACCCGGCGCTGCCCCAGGCGACGGGGCCGGCGGGCGTGTCTGCGGTGTGAGCCAGGTTCCAGGTCATAAGGTGGCTTCTGTTGGTCAAAAAAGACCCGTGGCGCGGCCATGAGACCGGGACCACGGGCCAGTCAGGGGAGACGCCCCGCGCGCCTAACGCGCGCGCGGGCCGACATCAGGAACTTGGAAGGGCCAGCGGCGCGTGCGCCAGGGCCAGGGACAGGGCCGGGGGCGCGAGGCCGGTTTGGGATGAAAGATGCGGGCCTCGAACATTGGGTCGGCCTAGCGCGGCAGGCGGGCGATGCGATGCGCCTCAAGCTCGGCATCGCGGCGGTTGTCGAAGCGCGTGTTGGGCGCCCAGTGGCCGCGGCCCTCGCGAATGTTGGTGTCATTGAGGCGGGTGGCGGTGCGGAAGCTATCTGAAAGAATACCAAGCATGTCGTGTTCCTTTCGGGTTCGTGTGATAGCCTCAATCTGGCACCTATAGCGCGTCATTGCGACTCAGGAAAAATTCCGATATGTAAGCTGAGATTACATGACGGATTGGCTGACCCTCCCGCCCCTGACGGCATTGCGCGCCTTTGCGGCCCTGTCCGAGACCGGCTCGGCCCAGGCGGCGGGGGCGGCGCTGAACGTGAGCCATGCCGCGATCAGCCAGCAGGTCAAGGCGCTGGAGACGCGGATGGGGGTGCCGCTGGTGGATCGCAGCGGGCGCAAGCTGCAGTTGACCACCGAGGGGCGCGAGCTGGCCGATGCGCTGAAGACCGGGTTCGACACGATCGCGCGCAGTATCGACGCGCTGACGGGGGCCGATGCGGACCGGGCGGTGCAGGTGTCGACGACGCAGCTGTTCGCCTCGACCTGGCTGATGCCGCGGCTGATGGATTTCCAGACGCGGCATCCCGGCGTGGACCTGATGATCAACCCGTCGGCGGAACTGCACGAGCTGACGCCGGGGGGCTATGACCTTGCGATCCGGTTCGGCGACGGCAATTGGCCGGGGCTGGAGGTGGAGATGCTGGTGCCGTCGGACATCGTGATCACCGCGGCGCCGTCGCTGGTGGGCGATTGCGAGATCACCCGGCCCGAACACCTGTTGGAGTATCCATGGCTGGAGGAGCTGGGCACGTCGGAATCCACCGACTGGCTGCGCAAGCACGGGGTGACGGAAGGGCGCGCCAAGAGCGTGACGCAGGTCCCCGGCAACCTGATGCTGGATGGCGCACGCGCCGGGCAGGGAGTGATCAGCACGGCCATGTCCTCGGTCGCGGCGGAGCTGGAGGCGGGGCGGCTGAAGCTGCTGTTTCGGGATGCGGGTGAAACGGGGTACCACATCGTCACCCGGCCTGGCGTGCTGCGGCCCAAGGCAAGGGCCTTCGTGACGTGGCTGCGGCGGCAGGCGTCCGAGAGGACCGACGCGGCGGTTTGACCTGAGTCAAAGTATTCGCGCCGTGGGCGTGTCAGAACGCAGGGGCGCAACAGACCATATCGGAGCGAGAGCTATCCGTGTCCTCTACATCTGAGTCCCCCGAAACCCCGCCGAGCCTTTACGCCGCGCGGGAGCCTGTCTTTCCCAAGCGCGTGAGCGGCTGGTTCCGCAATTTCAAGTGGATCCTGATGATCTTTACGCTGGGGATCTATTACGTCACGCCGTGGATCCGGTGGGACCGGGGGCCGTCGCTGCCCGACCAGGCGGTGCTGGTGGACATGGCGAACCGGCGGTTCTTTTTCTTCTGGATCGAAATCTGGCCGCACGAGTTCTACTTCGTGGCAGGGCTATTGGTGATGGCGGGCCTGGGCCTGTTCCTGTTCACCTCGGCGCTGGGCCGGGTCTGGTGCGGCTATGCCTGCCCGCAGACGGTGTGGACGGACCTGTTCATCCTGGTGGAACGCTGGGTCGAGGGGGACCGCAACGCGCGGCTGCGGCTGCACCGTCAGAAGAAGATGGATGCGCGCAAGCTGCGCCTGCGGCTGACCAAGTGGGCGCTGTGGCTGCTGATCGCGGTGGCCACGGGGGGTGCCTGGGTGTTCTATTTCACCGATGCGCCGACGCTGTTGCGTGATCTCTTCACGCTGAACGCGCATCCCATCGCCTATACGACCATTGCGATCCTGACCGGCACGACGTTCTTTTTCGGCGGGTTCGCGCGGGAGCAGATCTGCATCTATGCCTGCCCGTGGCCGCGTATCCAGGCGGCGATGATGGACGAGGATACGCTGACCATCGGCTATCGCTATTGGCGGGGCGAGCCGCGTGGTAAGGGGAACGTGCGGCGGCGGCAGACGGAAGATGCGGTCAAGGCCGAGGCGGCATCGCACGCCGCCGGGGCAACCGCCGGGGGCAGTTACGCCCGGACGCCGGTGCCCAATGGCGAGAGCGACATGGTGCCCGATGCCACGGCGGCGGCGAAGGGGCCGGGGGACTGCATCGACTGCATGGCCTGCGTGAATGTCTGCCCCATGGGGATCGACATCCGCGACGGGCAGCAGATGGAATGCATCACCTGTGGCCTGTGCATCGACGCCTGCGACGACATCATGGCCAAGATCGGCAAGCCGCGCGGCCTGATCGACTACATGGCGCTGACCGACGAGGTGCGCGAGCGCGAGGGCAAGCCGCCGAAGCCGATCATGAAGCATATCCTGCGGCCCCGGACGATCATGTATACATCATTGTGGTCGCTGGTGGGCGCGGGGCTGCTCTTTGCGCTGTTCATCCGGGCGGATATCGACCTGACGGTGGCGCCGGTGCGCAACCCGACCTTCGTCACCCTGTCGGACGGGTCGATCCGCAACACCTACGAGGTGCGGCTGCGCAACAAGCATGGCGAGGCGCGCCCGATGCGGATTTCGGTCAAGGGGGACCCGTCGGTGCGCGTGCAGCTTGAAGGCACCCCCTATGAAACGGTAGATGTGCCGGCGAACGAGACCTATTTGCAGCGCGTCTACCTGATCGCGCCGCAGGGGTCGGAGGCCGCACGGAGTGACGCCACGGATGTACGTCTGTGGGTCGAGGACATCTCGAACGGGGACCGGGCCCACAAGGACACGGTGTTCAACGGGAGGGGCGAATGAAGACTGATTTCACGATCAAGGGATGGCACGTCTTCGCCGGGTTCGCCGGGGCGTTTTCGATCATCATCGCGGTGAACCTGGTGCTGGCGTTCTCGGCGGTGAAGACCTTTCCGGGGCTGGAGACGAAGAACTCCTATGTCGCCAGCCAGAGCTTCGACGACCGGCGCGACGCGCAGGAAGCGCTGGGCTGGAGCGTGGCGGCGACGCACAAGGCGGGTCTGCTGGAGTTGAAGATCACCGATGCGGACGGCCAGCCGGTGGAAGTGGCCGCGCTCGACGCCACGGTGGGGCGGGCGACCCATGTGAAGGATGACGTGACGCCCGCGTTCCGGTTCGACGGCGAGGCTTATTTCGCCACCGTGCCGCTGGGCGCGGGCAACTGGAACATCCGCATGGAGGCCCGGGCCGAGGACGGCACGGTGTTCCAGCAGCGCGTGGTGCTGATCAAGGAGGACGGCGCGTGACCGTGGCGATGCGGCATCAGGCGGCGATGGGCTGCCCGGCCTGTGCGGCGGCCCCCGGTGTGGACGATGTGGAGGTCGCGCCGGAGGCGGGGCAGATCGCGCTGTCGCTGCCGACGATCCATTGCGCCGCGTGTATTTCCAAGATCGAGGACGGGTTGAATGGGCATCCCGGCGTGCGCTCGGCGCGGGTGAACCTGACGCTGAAGCGGGCGAGCATCGACGCGGACGCAGACGTGACGCCCGCCGAGATGGTGGGGCTGGTCGAGGGGCTGGGATACGAGGCGCATGAGCTGGATCCCGGCACGCTGAACGCCACGACGACGGACCGGGCGGGGCGCGAGCTGTTGATGCGACTGGCGGTGGCGGGCTTTGCCGCGATGAACGTGATGTTGCTGTCGGTCGCAGTCTGGTCCGGGGCGGATGATGCGACGCGGGACATGTTTCACTGGATTTCGGCGGCGATTGCCCTGCCCGCCGTGGCGTTCTGTGGCGTGCCTTTCTACCGCAACGCCTGGGCGGCGCTGCGGCAGGGGCGGCTGAACATGGACGTGCCGATCACGCTGGCGGTGGGGCTGGCGGTGGTGACGTCGCTGTGGGAAACGGCCCTGTCGGGGCATCACGCCTATTTCGACGCGGCGATTGCGCTGGTGTTCTTCCTGTTGGCGGGGCGCTACCTGGATCACCGGACACGGGCCGTGGCGCGGTCGGCGGCCGAGGAACTGACGGCGCTGGAAGTGCCGCGCGCGTGGCGGGTCGAGGACGGTGGGGAGGTCGAACGCCCCATCGCGGAACTGGCGGTGGGCGACGTGCTGGTGGTGCGCGCGGGCGGGCGCGTGCCGGTGGATGGCGAGATCGTCGAGGGCACCTCGGAGCTGGACCGTTCGTTGTTGACCGGCGAAACGGTGCCGGTCTTTGCCGGGCCGGGGCAGGCGGTGTCGGCGGGCGAAGTGAACCTGACCGGGCCGCTGCGCATCCGCGCCAGCGCGGTGGGGGCCGAGACGTCCTTGCACCGGATGGCGGACCTGGTGGCCATCGCGGAGTCGGGGCGGTCGCGCTATACGTCGTTGGCGGATCGGGCGGCGAAGCTCTATGCGCCCGGCGTGCATATCCTGTCCGCCTTGGCCTTTGCGGGCTGGTTTCTTTACACGTTCGATATGCGCACCGCTTTGAACATCGCGGCGGCGGTGCTGATCATCACCTGCCCTTGTGCGCTGGGTCTGGCTGTTCCCGCGGTGACCACGGCGGCGTCGGGGCGGCTGTTCCGCAAGGGGATGCTGATCAAGCACGAGACCGCGCTGGAGCGGCTGGCGGAGGTCGACACGGTGGTGTTCGACAAGACCGGGACATTGACGGCGGGGGTGCCGGTGCTGACCAATGCGGAGGGTCTGGACGATGCCGCGCGGGGCGTTGCGCTGGCGCTGGCGCGGGGCTCGGCGCATCCGCTGGCGCGGGCGATTGCCAAGGCATTGGGCGAGGCGGAGGCGAAGGCGGCGGACGTGACAGGGATTGCCGAGGTGCCGGGCTATGGCGTGTCGGGGCGCGTGGGCGACCTGGAGGTGCGGCTGGGCCGCGCGGCCTGGGTCGGGGCGGAACCCTGCGACCGGACGGCGACCTACCTGAAGATCGGAGAGGCGGCGCCCGTGACGCTGACCTTCGAGGATGCGTTGCGGCCCGGCGCGGAGGAGGCCGTGGCGGAGCTGTTGCGCGCGGGCAAGGCGGTCTGGCTGGTGTCGGGCGACACCGAACCGGCGGTGAGGGCGCTGGCGGACCGGCTGGGGATCGCGGCGTGGCACGCGGGTGTGCTGCCCGAGGAGAAGGCGCGGATCGTGGCGGGGCTGTCCGATCAGGGCGCGCGTGTCCTGATGGTGGGCGACGGGCTGAACGACACGGCGGCGCTGGCGGCGGCGCATGTGTCGATCTCGCCCGCCTCGGCGCTGGATGCGGCCCGGGTGGCGAGTGACGTGGTTCTGCTGGGCACGGACCTGGCCCCGCTGGCCGAGGCGCTGGTGGTGGCGGGCAAGGCGCGGCGGCGGATCACCGAGAATTTCCGGCTGGCGACGCTCTACAACATCATCGCCGTGCCGCTGGCGGTGGCCGGTCTGGCGACGCCGCTGATCGCCGCATTGGCGATGTCGGCGAGTTCGATTACCGTGTCGCTGAACGCGCTGCGGCTGTCGGGGAGGCGCGCATGACGATCCTGGCCTATCTGATCCCGATCTCGCTGATCCTGGGCGGGCTGGGGCTGGCGTTCTTCGTCTGGACGGTGCGCAGCAACCAGTATGACGACCCGGAGGGGAATGCCGAGCGCATCCTGCGGGACACTTACGACGACAAGCCGAAGAGGTAGCGGGCCGGGTGGCCGGGTGGCGGCCGTCGGATTTCGAGTATTTTCAGCAAGAAAAAGCCGGGGGCGGGCCCGGAATGGAAAACGCCTGCGCGGTGGGGGCGCAGGCGTTTGTTTTTGCCGGATCGTGGCGGCGCGCGTTACGCGCCGGGATCGATCATGAAGCAGGTGATCTGCTTGGCCTGAAGCCGGCGGCAGGCGAGGTCCGCGCTTTCGCGGGTCATTCCCATGAAATTGGCGTCGAACCCGGTGGAGCGTTTGACCACCTTGCGCAGCGAGCCGTCGAGGGTCTCCATCTCGTTCAGGGCGGTTTTCAGCAGGACCTTCTGGGCCTTGTACTGGCTGGGATAGCGGCCCACGTTGATGCCCCAGTGGCGGCCGCCCGAGGTGGAAATGCGGGTGACAACCTTTTGCACCGGGTCGCCGGCGGGCTCCTGCGCCTTTGCCGTGGTGTCCGCAGACGGATCGACGCTCGCCAGGACCAGGTCCTCGGGGCGGGCCTTGGGGGTCGCCGTGGGCAGGGTGCTGCCCTGGGCGGCGGGCGGCGTGGCCTCTTCGGTGATGGTCTCGGCGGCGGCCAGAAGGGCCTTTTCGATGTCTTCCTTGTTGCCCACGTTCGGAGTGGCCTCGGCCACGATCGCCTCGCCGGGGCGGCGCTGCGGACGCAGGGATTTCTTGACCGCGGCGGCGGAGGCCAGGCGCACGGTCTTGCCGACGCCGCCGGGCACGGAATGGCCGTCGTCGGCCGGGCCGGGGCCGATCTTGCCCATGTAGACGGGCTTGGACGGGCGGTTCACGGCGACGCGGGTGGGGGCCTCGCGAAAGCCCAGATCCAGGAGTTCGGCCACCTTGGCGTTGCGCGAGGCGGTGGAGCGGCCGCCGAAGACGGTGGCGATGATGCGCTCGCCGCCGCGCTCGGCGCTGGCGGTCAGGTTGAAGCCGGCGGCGCGGGTGTAGCCGGTCTTGATGCCGTCGGCGCCGCGGTAATCGTTCAGCAGGCGGCGGTTGGTGTGATAGACCTTCTTGATGCCCGCATCGGCGGTGACCCGCGAGAAGAGGTTGTAGTACTCGGGGTAGTCATAGAACAGGTGCCGGCCCAGCAGGCTCATGTCGCGGGCGGTCGAGAGGTGGCCCTCTTCGGTCAGGCCGTGGGCGTTCTTGAAGGTGGTGCGGGTCATGCCGAGCGCCTTGGCGGTGCGGTTCATGCGCCGGGCGAAAGCGGCTTCGGAGCCTTCGATCGCCTCGCCGAGCGCCGTGGCGGCGTCGTTGGCCGATTTGACCGCCGCGGCGCGGATGAGATAGCGCAGCTTGATCGTCGAGCCCGACCGCAGGCCGAGTTTCGACGGCGGCTCGGACGCCGCGTGTTTGGAGATGCGCACGGGCGTGTCGAGCGTGATTTCGCCGTTCTCGACCGCCTCGAAGACCACGTAGAGGGTCATCATCTTGGTCAGGGATGCCGGGTGAAGGCGGGTGTCGGCGTTGCGCGCGTGAAGCACCTCGCCGGATCGTGCGTCCATCACCAGTGCTGCGTAAGGGGCCGCGACCGCGCTCAGCGGTACGATAACCATCATCCAGATAGTGGCCATAGCCACCAGACCCCAGCGGATGGGCTGCCTGCTTCGCGTTCTCATGGAACTGCTCTTTCTCTGCCTCGTTCACCGCCGGTTTTCCGGCTGGCTATTCATTATGGGAAAAAATGTAGCACAGGGGGGCATTTCGATAAAGTGTTTATTTTCAAAGATTTTGACGTCATCCTTCAAGGAATCGGGGCACATGTTGTGGTGGGTTGTGCCAAGACCGCTAAACCGGCAATTGTGGCGGGATTATGTCGGTCGGGACGGCAGGCGGCGGGCCGGGTTCCACGACGTCCGTGGAACTGGCGCATGACCCCGCGCGTTTGCGTGCGAAGAGGAAGGGGACCTCATGTCAAGTCGCAGTTTCGCCGTGATCGGCCTTGGGAATTTCGGCAGCACGGTGGCGACCGAGCTGGAACGGTTCGGCAACCACGTGATCGGCGTGGACATCGACGAAACCCGCGTCAGCCGCCACGCGGACAAGCTGGGCGAGGCCATTATCCTGGACGCACGCGACGACGAAGCCCTGAAGGAAGCGGGCATCGGCGAGGTCGACATGGCGCTGGTGGCGGTGGGCGACAACCTGGAATCGAGCATCCTCGCGGCGGTGAACCTGCGGCAGGTGGGCGCGGGCGCGGTCTGGGCCAAGGCCACCAGCCGGACCCATCACCGCATCCTGTCGCGGATCGGCGTGGACCGGGTGATTCACCCCGAGGTCGAGATCGGCCAGCGCATCGCGCAGGTCATGCACAATCCGCTGGTGCGCGACTATGTCGGCCTGGGCAACGGTTTCTTCGTGGTGAACCTGAAGGTGCCGGAAAAGCTGGAGGATACCACGTTGTCGAAGCTGAACCACGTGGACAAGTTCGACTTGCGCTGCCTGGGCGTGATGCGGGGGACCAAGTTCCTCGGGCAGGACGGGGACGATTGCACGCTGAAGGCCGGTGACCTGCTGTTGATGCTGGGTGAACGCAACAACCTGCGCGACTTTTCCGCGAGTCTCTGAGCGTGGCGCGAAGATCGTCGATCAAGCTGGGCTCGACACGTCTGAGCCTGTCGCCGCCGGCGGTTCTGGCGGTGATGTATTTCCTGACCGTGGCGCTGGGCGCGCTCCTGTTGTGGCTGCCGGTGTCGCATCACGACAAGGTGGGTCTGGGCGAGGCGATCTTTACCGCGACCTCGGCGGTGACGGTGACGGGCCTGGTGGTGGTCGATACCGGGTCGGATTTCACGCTGTTCGGGCAGATCATCATCGCCTGCCTGATGCAGTTCGGGGGCCTGGGCCTGATGGTGTTCGCGGTGCTGATCCTGACGGCCTTCGGCATTCCCATCGGGATGCCGCACAAGGTGATGCTGCGCGAGGACCTGAACCAGGCGACGATCAGCAACCTGGGCCGGCTGGTGCGGATCATCCTTTACGTGGCGCTGGGCTGCGAGGCGGTGGGCGCGGTGCTGCTGGCCTTGGTCTTCGTGCCGGAGCTCGGCTGGGGGCAAGGGCTGTGGTACGCGGTGTTTCACAGCATCTCGGCCTTCAACAACGCGGGTTTCGCACTGGAGCCGGACAGCCTGTCGAAGTGGGTGGGCAACCCGGTGGTCAACCTGACGGTCACCACGATGTTCATCCTCGGCGGGCTGGGGTTCATCGTGGTGGGCGATGTCTATCAGCATCGCAAGTGGCGCAAGCTGTCGCTGCATTCCAAGCTGATGATCGCGGGGACGCTGTGGCTGATCGTGATCGGGGTGGTCTGTTTCGCGCTGCTGGAATGGAACAACCCCCGCACGCTGGCCGGGCTGGAGAGCACGGGCGACAAGCTGTGGGCCAGCTGGTTCCAGGGCGTGACGCCGCGCACGGCGGGGTTCAACACGATCGACACCGCGGCGATGAAGGATTCCACCTCGCTGCTGACGATCATGCTGATGATCGTGGGGGGCGGGTCGACCTCGACCGCGGGCGGGATCAAGGTGACGTCGCTGATCGTGATGCTGCTGGCGACGGTCGCGTTCTTCCAGAGGCGGCCGGCGCTGCATGTCTTCGGGCGGAGCCTGCCGCTGGACCAAGTGTTGAAGGTGATGGCGCTGGCGACGATCAGCGGGCTGTTGATGTTCGCGAGCCTGTTCGTGCTGACGGCGACGCAGAACATCGCGTTCCGGGACCTGGCGTTCGAGGTGGCCTCGGCCTTTGGCACGGTGGGGCTGTCGCACGGGGCGACCGGCGAATTGAACTGGCTGGGGCGGGCCGTGATCATCGCGGTGATGTTCCTGGGCCGGGTGGGGCCGCTGACGCTGGGGTTCTTCCTGGCGGTGAAGAGCCGGCCGCGGGTACGCTACCCGAGCGACAAGGTGTTCCTGGGGTGAGGCGATGGTGGGTTGGAAACCCACCCTACCCGGGATGTCAGAGGAAATAATCCTCCAGTGTCAGGCTCCAGTCGTCGCCTGCGTGATACACGAGGTCGTCCTCGATGATCTGAGAGGTGAGGGTCTTGGGTGAGTCCTCGTGGATCCTGAGAATGTCTATGCCGATTTCGAAATCCGTGATCGTAGCGTGGCCCGCCTCCGCGGTCCGGAACACGAAGCGATCGCTGCCGGCCCCGCCGGTCACGACATCGTTGCCTGCGCCGCCCATCAGCAAGTCGTTGCCGTCGCCGCCGGTGAGGGTATCGTGGCCGTTGCCGCCAAAGAGCCGGTCGTGTCCTGCGCCGCCGGTCAGCGAGTCCCGGCCTTCGCCGCCAGACAGGCGGTCGTTTCCATCGCCGCCGGTCAGGGTATCGTGGCCGTTGCCGCCAGAGAGGCGGTCGTTTCGGTCGCCGCCGATCAGGGTATCGTGGCCGTTGCCGCCAGAGAGGCGGTCATTGCCGTTGCCGCCGATCAGGGTATCGTGGCCGTTGCCGCCGGAGAGGCGGTCGTTTCCGTCGCCGCCGATCAGGGTATCGTGGCCGTTGCCGCCGGAGAGGCGGTCGTTTCCGTCGCCGCCG
This sequence comes from Roseovarius sp. THAF8, assembly GCF_009363735.1. Taxonomy (NCBI): domain Bacteria; kingdom Pseudomonadati; phylum Pseudomonadota; class Alphaproteobacteria; order Rhodobacterales; family Roseobacteraceae; genus Roseovarius; species Roseovarius sp. THAF8. The sequence goes on from NZ_CP045410.1 coordinate 2,833,064, forward strand.
ATCAGGGTATCGTGGCCGTTGCCGCCGGAGAGGCGGTCGTTTCCGTCGCCGCCGATCAGGGTATCGTGGCCGTTGCCGCCCGAGAGGCGGTCATTGCCGTTGCCGCCGGTCAGGGTATCCTGACCATTGCCGCCGGAAAGACGGTCGTTGCCATTGCCGCCGGTCAGGATATCGTCGTCCTCGCCGCCAAAGAGCCGGTCATTGCCGTCGCCGCCCGTCAGGGTGTCTTCGCCGTCGCCGCCAAAGAGCCGGTCGGCGCCCGCGCCGCCCTGCAGGTCGTCGCGGTTGTCGCGCCCCCGGAGAATGTCGTTGCCGTCCCCGCCGAACATGAAGTCGGCGCGGGCGCTGCCTTTCAGCACGTCCGCGTCCGCCGTGCCGATGCTGCGCTCCATGGCGGCGAAAACGTCGTGTTGCAGCGCCCCCACATCGGTGTTGCGCAGGATGATGTCGCTGAGGGTCGTGTCCCAGAGCGCCGCGCGCGCCGCGTCGGTGAGCCCGTCGCGGGCCTCGCTCCAGAACGGATCGCCGTCGCGCAGGCGCGAGAACTGGTCGACCACCATGATGTGGAAGGTTTCGCCCAGGAGCCCGGTTTCGAGAGGATCCTCGGCCAGGCCGCCGATCCAGGCATCGACCAGGTCGACGGAGCCGTAGACCGCGGCAAGCTTGGCCGCCAGCGTGGTGTCGGACGTGATTTCCTGAAAGGTCGTGGCCCGTGCAAGGCCCAGCGCCTCGCGCAGGTCGTTGTAGCTGGCGATGCCGAGGTCGCGGCCGCGCTGGATGTTGAGCGCGGCGAGATCGAACCCGCCCGCGCCCGGCGGGCCGAACAGGAAGGAGCGCACGTCTTCGACCACTTCGGTGTCGAGCGCCTGGGCCGCCTGGGTGGCCGCGCCGCGCAACACTTTCTCGATCAGGTCAGGCTGATCGAGCAGTGCCGGCTGGAAGAAGGCGTCGCGCAGGGCCAGCGACGGGCCGACCGTGCCGTCCTCGGCCACGCTTTGAAGGTTCGAGGACAGGAGCGTGTGCCCGAGCCGGAACACGGCGGTGGAAAACTCGACCGAGATGCCGGGGTTCACCGTCGGGTCATAGCCGTCATAGGCGGCAATGGCGTCCGGGCCGACGAGGATCGGCAGGAATTCGTTGAAGGTGACGGCCTGAACGAGGGCCTCGACATGAGCACGGGCCGTGTTGAAGAGTTCGTCATCGGTCAGCGTCGGGTCGGCTGCGGCCAGTTCATCGACGATGCGGTTATGCTCGCGGGTGAAAATCGTGTGCATCGAGGACAGCATCACGTTTTCCGCGGCACGCACGTCGCCGGTCATCAGCGAGTCACCGTCCAGCACGAGCCGCTGGTTCTCGTCCAGCAGCAGCTTGCCCCCGTCCACGCGCAGCACGGCCAGCGTGCCGGCGTCGGAGCCATAGATCATGGAGGCGTCGATGAAACTGGTGATCTCGTTCGCGTAGACGCCGTCATGCTGATCGACACGGAAGAACGGGATCTGGGCGGAGCCGGTGTGGTACGGGTCGAAATAGGGGTCGCCCGCGGGGACGTCGATTGGCTCGTACTTGGTCGAGCCGGCCTCGGTCAGCGAGATGTCGTGGTCGATGAACTGGCCCCAGACCCACAGGAAATCCGAAGCGCCTGCCGCGTTCTCGGTATCGGCGGATTGCGCCGCCACCGCGTTGGAGACCTCGCGGGCGCCGAGCCTGTCCGCGCCGGACATTTCGCCATTCGGGCCAAGGTCCTTCGGAGCGATGCGCAACAGATGCGTGCCCGTCGACCCCCAGTCCGGATTCCCGGTATTCGACCCGGTCCCGTCTGCGGGCCGAGGCAGTATGCTGGCAAATTGTGACACGTGGCTTCCCCTCACCTTGTGTCGCGCTTACGACGCGCAAAACATATTCAGTGGGCGTTCAGAGCCCTAATTCATCAAAAAATGCGCAGCGAAATGGGTGCGACTCATCTGTGATAGCTCACACAGTATATCACGAAACCGTGAGCGATGTTTTTCATTAACCAAGAAACTTACTGTTTACGGCGCCAGCGGTCGCGACGCCTCGCGCAACAGCTTCTGTCGGGTCTGGCAGCAGGCCCCCCGACGACCATTGCCCGCAAGCAAAGCCTCTGGGCGTTTCGCCTGTTGCCCGGTGGGACGGCGACAGGCGAAACGCGGTCGTTTCGGAGCGAAAGGCCTCAGTTCAGGGCTTCGTCCGTGATCTGGTGGGTCCAGGCGGCCTCGCCCGGGTCCTTGGTGATCACCGGGTCGGAGCCGCCCGACAGGAGCGAGTCCACCGTGCGCTGGAAATCGGCCGGGTCGAGCGCGCCATTGGAGCCGGCGGTCAGCTGGGCCACCTCGCCCATCATCCGCTTCTGGTGCTCTTCGGTCTGGGCGCCGGTGGCGTCGTTGTCGAGCACGATCATCGCGGCCTCGTCGGGGTTTTCCTCGGCCCATTTCCAGCCTTTCATCGAGGCACGGACGAAGCGGGTCATCTTGTCGGCGAAGGCGGGGTCCTCGAGGTTTTCTTCCAGTACGTACATGCCGTCTTCAAGCGTGGCGACGCCCTGGTCCTCGTACTTGAACACCACGAGGTCCTCGGGCGTGAGGCCGGCGTCGATGACCTGCCAGTATTCATTGTAGGTCATGGTCGAGACGCAGGCGGCCTGGTTCTGGAGCAGGGGATCGACGTTGAAGCCCTGTTTCAGCACGGTGACGCCGTCCTCGCCGCCCTCGGTCGGGATCTCCAGCTGACTCATCCACGACAGGAACGGGTATTCGTTGCCGAAGAACCAGACGCCGAGGGTCTTGCCACGGAAATCCTCGGGGCCTTCGATGCCGGTATCCTTGCGGCAGGTCAGCATCATGCCGGAGCTTTTGAACGGCTGGGCGATGTTGACGAGGGGCAAGCCTTTCTCGCGGCTGGCCAGGGCCGAGGGCATCCAGTCGATGATCACGTCCGCGCCGCCGCCGGCGATAACTTGGGCGGGGGCGATATCGGGCCCGCCGGGCTTGATGGTGACGTTCAGGTCTTCCTCTTCGTAGAAGCCCTGGTCTTGCGCGACGTAGTAGCCCGCGAATTGCGATTGCGTCACCCATTTGAGTTGCAGCGTGACGTCGTCGGCGGCCTGGGCCATGCCACCCCAGAGGGTGGCGGCGGCGAGGCCGAGTGTGGTGGTGAGATGTTTCATTGTCTTCTCCCTGTTCTGGTTTGCTTTGGTTATGTCCGGCCCCGTTGTGACGGGTGCCAGAAGGTGACGGCGCGCTCGATCAAGGCGACCGCGCCGTAAAATCCCGAGCCGGCGAGGGCGGCGACGACGATCTCGGCCCAGACGAGATCCATCGCGAGGCGGCCCACGGAGGTGGAAATGCGAAAGCCCATGCCCTGGATCGGCGAGCCGAAGAACTCCGCCACGATGGCGCCGATGAGCGCGAGCGTGGTGCCGATCTTGAGCCCGTTGAAGATAAATGGCATGGCGGCGGGCAGGCGGAGTTTCAGAAGCGTGGTCCAGTAGCCGGCGGCGTAGGTGCGCATCAGGTCGCGCTGCATGGCGTCGGCCTCCGCGAGGCCCTGCACGGTGTTCACCAGCATCGGGAAGAACACCATGACGACGACCACGGCGGCCTTGGACTGCCAGTCGAAGCCGAACCACATCACGAGGATGGGGGCGAGGCCGATGATGGGAAGGGCAGCGGCGAAGTTGCCTACCGGAAGCAGCCCGCGTTTCAGGAAATCGGAGCGGTCGACGGCGATGGCCGTCAGGAACGCGGCGCCGCAGCCGAGGATGTAGCCGGTCAGCGCGCCCTTGATGGCGGTCTGGAGGAAATCGCCCCAGAGGATGTTGAGGGAATTGGCGAAGGTCACGGCGATGACGCTGGGGGCGGGCAGGAGGGCGAGCTTGATGCCCAAACCCCAGACGAGGCATTCCCAGACGGCGATGAGCGTGGCCCCGAAGACGATTGGGGCGGCCAGTTGTGCGGCGGTGTTCTGCGGGTGGCGGGCCAGCTGCGTGTTGATCCACCAGCCCACGGCCCAGATCAGCGCCCCTGCGATCAGCCAGCTCATGTTGCCATTCCCATGCGCTTGAGCGTGATGCGCTGGATGAGGCCGATGAGGCCAACGAGTATGGCGGCCAGCGTGGCGGCCATGATCAGCGCGCTCCAGATCTGGATGGTCTGGCCGTAATAGCTGCCGGCCAGAAGGCGCGCGCCGAGGCCCGCGACGGCGCCGGTGGGCAGTTCGCCGACGATGGCGCCCACGAGGCTGGCGGCCATGGCGATCTTCAGCGAGGTGAAGAAATAGGGCATGGAGGACGGCAGGCGCAGCTTCCAGAAGGTCTGGGAGCGGCTGGCGTTCCAGGTGCGCATCTGGTCGAGCTGCATCTGGCTGGGGCTGCGCAGGCCCTTCACCATGCCGACGACGACCGGGAAGAACGACAGGTACATCGAGATCATGGCTTTCGGCAGCAACCCGGAGATGCCGACTGCGTTCAGCACCACGATGATCATCGGCGCGATGGCGAGGATCGGGATGGTCTGGGACGCGATGACCCAGGGCATGACGCTCATGTCCATGGTGCGGTTGTAGACGATCCCGATGGCCAGAAGCGTGCCGAGAGCGGTGCCCAGCAGGAAGCCGAGCGCAGTGGAACTGAAGGTGATCCAGCTGTGGTAGATCAGCGAGCGCTTGGAAAAGGGCCGCCCGCTGGCGATCATCGCGCCGGTGGTGTTCCACATCTCGGTCGCCACTTGGTGCGGGGCGGGAAGCTTGGGCTTTTCCTGGGACCAGGTGTCGGCCACCAGTTCGGGGAAGGTCAGCGTGACTTCGGCCCGCGCGGCCTTGTCATAGGCCCAGGGCGCGTTGAGGGCGACCGCGCCCGCGTACCAGAGGGCGATGAGGGTCGCGACGACCGTGAGGACGGGAATGATGTTGCGCATCAGAGAACGCCCCGCCCCGGCCACCGAGCCGGGGCCTCTGAGCCGGCGGCGAGGAGGAGGCCCCGGATCAAGTCCGGGGCAGGCTGCCGGATCAGGGCCGGAGCGTGGAGTGAGGTCTCACTCCTCATAGCTGTGCCCCGCGCGTAGCCCGTCGCGGACGCGGTGGGCGATGTCGAGGAATTCCGGCGTGTCTCGGATGTCGAGCGGGCGCTCGCGGGGCAGGGAGCTTTCGATCACGTCGGCGATCCGGCCCGGGCGTGGGGACATGACGACGATTTTCGTGCTCAGGTACACCGCTTCGGGGATCGAGTGGGTGACGAAGCAGATGGTTTTGTTCGTCCGGTCCCAAAGGTGAAGCAGTTGTTCGTTGAGGTGGTCACGGACGATCTCGTCGAGTGCGCCGAAGGGTTCGTCCATCAAAAGTATGTCCGCGTCGAAGGCCAGCGCCCGGGCGATGGAGGCGCGTTGCTGCATTCCACCCGAAAGTTGCCAGGGGAATTTCTTTTCGAACCCGGCGAGGTCCACCAACTCCAGCACGCGGGCGATGCGGCTTTGCTGGTCGGTCTTGGAATAGCCCATGATCTCCAGCGGCAGGCGGATATTGCCGCCTATGGTGCGCCACGGGTAAAGGCCTGCGGCCTGGAAGACATAGCCATAGGCGCGGCGTTGGCGGGCCTCGGCGGGGGTCATGCCGTTGACCGAGATGTTGCCGCCGGTGGGGTGTTCGAGATCGGCCATGCAGCGCAGGAAGGTCGTCTTGCCACAGCCCGAAGGCCCGATGAAGGAGACGAAATCGCCCTTTTCGACGTCCAGCGTCACATCCTTGAGCGCATGCACGGGCCCGTCATTGGTCTGGAAGGTCAGGGACAGGTCGCGGGCGGCAATCACGGGGATGGGGGTCGATGTGGCTTGAACGTCTTGCATTACGGTGTCGTGTCTCCGGGCCGGGTTATGCGGCGGCTGCAGGGAACAATCCCACCCCGCCCGGCAGTGTCAAGGCGGGTCCCAGCGTCAGTTGCCTGTGATGCGGGCACATGATGAATTTGCGGGCAATGGCGCGGGCGCATGTGGGCGTGGCTCATTCGCAAGGCGCCAGGTTTTCAAGCGAGCCGTCGGGCAAGGTCAGGGTGACACCGGTGCCATCGGCGCTGCGGGCGATGCCGAGCACCTTTTTGCGGCTGTCGGCGTCGCCGGGGCAGGTGGCCATGAGCGTGCCGGTCTGCACGGCGGTGATCTGGCAGATCGCGCCCTGCAGGTTGAGGTGGCCCGCGACGATGGCAACCTCGTTTTTCTTGGTGCCGTCCTCGCCCAGGATGCGGGCACAGCCGTCGGGATTGCCGAGCGGGGCGGCCAGCTGGGCCGTGGCGGGGCTGGCCAGCAGGAGGAGGGCGAGGGTGAGGGGCATGGGGTTGAATGCCCGCTGGGATGTTGAGCGTGTGGCTTTATTGGATCTTTGAGATGGTTCGCGAGTGGAGTGCTCAACAGGCGATGAGTTGTGAAAAGAATAGAAAGCCATTTTAGTAAGGAGCCTCGATGAGTTCGGACAAACCGGACCAGCTTGACGCTATTGGTGCGCGTTCAAACGGATTGGACAGGTTCAGGTCCTCAAGTCCCCAAAAAGCTTTCCCAAAGTTGCAGCCAGCACAACATACCACGATATTGTCAGAATCGTTGCTGCCTCCGTTTGAAAACGGCGTCACATGATCGAACTGCAACCACAGCGCTTGAAATGCGGCGTGCTGCTCGATTTCCTTTCGTCCCCATGGCAATGCTTCCGGGTACAGACGGTGCAAAAGCTCTCGCACTCGCTTGGGGATTACCGGTATCCCGCAGTATCGACATGTGTAGCCGTCTCTGCGTATCACTTCGATGCATATTGCCTTAGGCGGCATCCGTTCTTTGAGTCCGCTGTCGATCACGGGGCGCTTTGCCTGCCGGCGTTGTACTGCGGCGGGGGTTGGCGAGTTGTACTGATTGTATGCTCCCCATAAGGATTTGATGTACTCTCTGATCGTCTGGGTGTTGGTCTGCGAGATCAGCTCGGACGCGACCTCATAATCTCCGATCAGGTGTGCTTGGGCTGCTTGATCCAAGAGGAAACTCGCCCAGAATAAGTCGTGGATCGGCTCGCGCAGACAAGTGCGTAGCGCCCCGGTCCCAAGCACGACTTCGTGTCCGGTCTCCAAAGTCTATATCCCCGCCGGAATATTCAGCGGATCGCGCTCGATCATCTTGGGCGCGGTCAGGGCCTTCCATTTCGACAGCGCCTCATGCGCCGAGGGGAAGGCGGGGCGGGGGACGAAGCGGCCTCGGCCGGGCTGGGGCTGGGAGTTCTGGCCCCAGGCCCAGATGACCTCGCCGCGCGAGAGGGTGTAGCGGGAATTGGCCGTGACTTCGAAGCCCTCGAACACGTTGTAGTCGAGGATCGAATGGTGGTTGGAGGCCGAGATCGTCTTGGTGATCTTGGGGTCCCAGACCACGATATCGGCGTCGGCCCCTTCGACGATCGCGCCTTTCTTGGGGTAGATGTTGAGGATCTTGGCGACGTTGGTGGAGGTGACCGCGACGAATTCGTTGGGCGTGAGGCGGCCTGTTTCGACGCCACGGGTCCAGAGCACCGGCATGCGTTCTTCCAGCCCGTTGGAGCCGTTGGGGATCTTGGTGAAATCGTCGACGCCCATGCGCTTTTGCTCGGTGGAGAAGGCGGCGTGGTCGGTTGCGACGACCTGGAGCGAGCCCGCCTGAAGGCCCGCCCAGAGGCTGTCCTGGTGTTCCTTGTTGCGGAAGGGGGGCGACATGACGCGGCGGGCGGCATGGTCCCAATCGGTGTTGAAATACTCGCCCTCGTCGAGAGTCAGGAACTGCGCCAGCGGCTCGCCATAGACGCGCATTCCCTTCTGGCGGGCGCGGCGGATGGCCTCGTGCGCCTGTTCGCAGGAGACGTGCACGATGTAGAGCGGCACGCCGGCGGCATCGGCGATGGTGATGGCGCGGTTGGCGGCTTCGCCCTCGAACTCGGGCGGGCGGGAATAGGCGTGGCCCTCGGGGCCGGTGATGCCCTTGGACAGCATCTCCTGCTGCATGTCGGCCACCAGATCGCCGTTCTCGGCATGGACCATGGGCAGCGCGCCCAACTCGCGGCAGCGCTTGAAGGAGGCGAACATCTCGTCATCCTCGATCATCAAGGCACCCTTGTAGGCCATGAAATGCTTGAAGGAGTTGACGCCCATGTCGACGGCATCCTTCATCTCGTTGAAGATGGTCTCGTTCCAGCCGGTGACCGCCATGTGGTAGCCGATATCGGAACAGATCTGCGGGGCGGATTTGCGGTGCCATTCCTCGATGGCGTTCTTGATGGAGCCGTCCGCGCCGGGCAGGCAGAAATCCACAAGCATCGTGGTGCCGCCACAGGCCGCGGCCCAGGTGCCGGTTTCGAAGGTTTCGGCCGCCGTGGTGCCCATGAAGGGCATTTCCAGATGGGTGTGCGGGTCGATGCCGCCGGGGATCACATAGGCGCCTTCCGCATCGATGGTCTCATCACCTTTCAGGTCCTCGCCGATCTGCTTGATCTTCTCGTCCTCGATCAGGACATCGGCCTTCCACGTGCGGTCTGCGGTGCAGACGGTGCCGTTCTTGATGACTTTGGTGGTCATTTTGTGTCTCCCTCTCGTTGCCCGTCCCGGCCTTGAGCCGGAACCTTTGCCGGACTCAGGAGGGGATCTGGGCGGTGATATCGTGCCAGTTCGGATTGGACTGCGTGATGAGCGCTATTTTCCAGTCGCGATTCCAGCGTTTGAGGCTGCGTTCGCGTTGCAAAGAGGTTGCGAAGTCCTCGTGCTCTTCGAACCAGACGAGGCGGTCGATCTTGTATCTCGACGTGTGTTTCGAAAACCCGGCTCGGTGTGCCGCAACCCGGTTGCGCAGGTCGCAAGTGCGACCGGTGTAGAGCGCACCGCCCGGACGGGAGGCTAAGATGTAGACGAAATGCGCCATGCGTCAGGAGTGGCGCGATATGGTTTCCAAAGCGTGAATCCCGCCCCGGACTTGATCCGGGGCCTCTTGCCCTGAGGTAGAGGTCCCGGGTCAAGCCCGGGACGGGGTGAGTGTGGGAGGATGTCACTCCACAATCTCCGCCGTCTCCACCACCGCGTGCATCAGGACGTCCGTGCCTGCGGTGGCCCAGTCCTTGGAGATCTCCTCGGCCTCGTTATGCGACAACCCGTCGACGCAGGGGCACATGACCATGGCGGTCGGGGCGACGCGGTTGATCCAGCAGGCGTCGTGGCCGGCACCCGAGACGATGTTCATGTGCGAATATCCAAGACGCTCTGCCGCGTTGCGCACGGCGGTGACGCAGCCCTCGTCGAACTCCACCGGGTCGAAGCCGCCGGCGACTTCGAACGCCACCTCCAGCCCCATGTCGTCGCAGATCTCCGTTGCGGCGGCTTTCATCCTTGTGACCATGTCCTCGATCACCGCCTTGTCGGGCGACCGGAAATCGACCGTGAAGACGGCCTTGCCGGGGATCACGTTGCGCGAGTTGGGATAGATGTCGATATGCCCGGCGGCCCCGACGGCATGCGGGGCGTGGGACAAGGCGATCTCCTCGACCTTTTCGAGCACGCGGGCCATGCCGAGGCCGGCATTCTTGCGCATCGGCATCGGAGTGGAGCCGGTGTGGCTGTCCTTGCCGGTGATGGTGACCTGCGTCCAGTTGAGCCCCTGGCCGTGGGTGACGACGCCGATATCCTTGCCTTCGGCCTCCAATATCGGGCCCTGTTCGATATGCAGCTCGAAGAAGGCGTGCATCTTGCGATCCCCCACCGGCTCGTCGCCTTTCCAGCCGATGCGGTCAAGCTCGTCGCCAAATGCCTTGCCGTCGGCATCGACGCGGTCATAGGCCCATTGCTGGTCGTGGATGCCGGCGAAGACGCCCGAGGCGAGCATGGCGGGGGCGTAGCGCGTGCCTTCCTCGTTGGTCCAGTTGGTGACGACGATGGGGTGTTTTGTCTTGATGCCGAGGTCGTTGAGGGTGCGGATGATTTCCAGCCCGCCCAGAACGCCAAGGACGCCGTCATACTTGCCGCCCGTGGGCTGCGTGTCGAGGTGGGAGCCGACGTAAACGGGGAGCGCGTCGGGGTCGTTGCCGTCGCGCCGGGCGAACATGTTGCCCATGGTGTCGAGGCCCATGCTCAGGCCCGCCGCCTCGCACCACGACTGAAACAGCGCGCGGCCCTCGGCATCCTCGTCGGTCAGGGTCTGACGGTTGTTGCCGCCCGCGACGCCCGGGCCGATCTTGGCCATTTCCATCAGGCTGTCCCAGAGCCGGTCGCCGTTGATCTTAAGATTTTGGCCCGGTGCGGTCATCGCTGTCCCCCTGTGTGTCGTATCATAGCACGGGTGGACGCGATATTGGCTGCCATCCCGGTTGCCACTTTTTTACCAAATGGTAAAAGCACGATTGCGAAGCGGGGCGGGTCTGTCAAGCATTGCACCTGTAACTGGCCAATTCGGGCCGGGTGATGCTAAATCTTCGGGCAGTGAAACGTGAGAGGCGCGATGGAAGACGGGACGCAGGCGGCGGGTGGCGTCAAGCCGAGCCGGATACAATTGCGCAACCGCAAGCGCATTTTAGACGCGGCGCTGGACGTGTTCTCGATGCATGGATTCCGGGGCGCGACGCTGGACCAGATCGCCGAGGCGTCGGGGCTGTCGAAACCCAACATCCTGTATTACTTTGCCGGCAAGGAGGAGATCCATGTCACGCTGCTGAACGGGCTGATGGACACGTGGCTGGACCCGATGCGCGAGATCGATCCGGAAGGTGAGCCGCTGGAAGAGATCCTGCGCTACGTGCATCGCAAGCTGGAGATGAGCCGGGCGTTTCCGCGCGAGAGCCGGCTTTTCGCCAACGAGATCCTGCAAGGCGCGCCGATGATCGGGGCGGGTCTTGGGACCGATCTGAAACCGCTGGTGGATGATACCGCGGCGCTGATCGAATCCTGGACGGCGGCAGGACGGTTGAAGCCGGTAGACGGGCGGCACCTGATCTTTTCGATCTGGGCCACAACGCAGCATTACGCGGATTTCGACGCGCAGGTTCAGGCGCTGATGGACGGGCGGGACGTGCATGGCGAGGCGTCGGTATTTCTGGATGCACTTTATCGCCGGACGCTGGCAGTCTGACGCACGCGCGTGGCACGAGACGCATAAAATGCTGCCTAAATTGCCGTCGCGGGATGCGCCCGGGCCGTGCTATGGTGCTCGTTGGGTGCGGGTGCCGGATCTAGCGATCCCCCGTGTTTGGAGTGGACACATGAACATCACAGGACCAGCCCCTGTGACCTTCCTGCCTTCGGTGCCGGCCGGCGCCGGGCAGAACCTTCAGAAACTTGCCGTCAAGAGCGCCTCGGGGTCGGCGGAAAGCAGTGCGAGCGGCAACAATTCCGATAACGCCACGGGCGGGGACGGGCCGCGCGCGGAGGCAAGCCTGCGGCCCGGGCGGGATGCGATATCGCGATTGCCGGCCAGGGCGTCGGGCGAAAGCGTGCTCGACGCGCGGATCAAGAGCCAAGAGACGCCGCGCGATCAACTGGTCGCGGCGCAGTATGAACTGGTCGGACGGCAGCAGGACCTGCTGCGGGCCAGCACGCGGCTGGAGCAGTCGCGCGCGGCGCGCGACATCACCGACCTGCGCGAGATGATCGCGGTTCTGAAGATCGAGATGGGTGGCGAGGACGCGTTGAACGGGGCAGAACCTTCTGCCGTCAAAGCCGGGGATTGATGCGTTATCCGACACGCCCGAATCGCGGCTGACCCGTGAGATGCCACGCACCATTCGGTCGGTGCACGCGTTTCGCATTTGGCCGATGCCGCCGGCCACAGGCGCAACGCTTCGGGTGGCCCGGGGAAGCGTGGGGCGCTGCGGTGCCTGCGGGCGCAGAAGCCTTAACCTGATTTTTACCAGGATGGCGGCAGGGTCGCGGCATGACGCAGATCATTCGTTCCGTTCCCGCCGCGCCCTGGGTGGCGCAACTTTTCTCGAGCCAGTCCGCGCGCAAGGGTGCTGTCGTGCGCCGCTCGCGTCGGTGGGTGGAGCGCGAGGTCGGCCGCGACGCGTTCGAGCGCGAAGTGCGCAGGCGGGGGTTTCACCTGATTGAAACCGGCGACCAGATGATCGTCGTTTGCCATGCGGGGCCCATCCGGATCGTGTTTTGATTCCGTGCGGGTGACCCCCAGAAAATTCGTACGAATTTTCTGGGGGTTCAGATTCTTCGTACGAAGAATCTGGGGTGGTTATTCTGCGGCGCAGGTTCCCGGGTTGTTTGGGTGGGTGGTCCAGTTGGCGTAGTCGTTCTGCACCGTCTTGCCGGTCCGGGGATCGGTCGTGCCGGGGGCCAGCTCTTCCATCGTGATGCAGTTCTCGACCGGGCAGACATTGACGCACAGGTTGCAGGCGACGCATTCGGCGTCGATCACCTCGAACGTGCGGTCCGGGGACATCGAGATGGCCTGGTGCGAGGTGTCCTCGCAGGCGGCATAGCAGCGGCCGCACTTGATGCAGAGGTCCTGGTCGATCCGGGCCTTGGTGACGTAGTTGAGGTTGAGGTGCTGCCAGTCCGAAAGGTTCGGCACGGCGCGGCCGACAAGCTGATCGGTCGAGGTGAAGCCCTTCTCGTCCATGAACTGCGACAGGCCGGAGATCATCTCCTGCACGATCTTGAAGCCATAGGTCATGGCCGCCGTGCAGACCTGCACATTGCCGGCCCCCAGCGACATGAATTCGGCCGCGTCGCGCCAGGTGGTGATCCCGCCGATGCCTGAAATGGGCAGACCGGCGAGCGAGGGCGTGCGGGCGATCTCGGCCACCATGTTGAGGGCGATGGGTTTCACCGCGGGGCCGCAATAGCCGCCATGGGCGCCCTTGCCGTCGATGGTGGGCTCAGGCGCGAAGCTGTCGAGGTTGACGGAGGTGATCGAGTTGATCGTGTTGATCAGCGAGACCGCGTCGGCGCCGCCGTCCCTGGCCGCCTGGGCGGGTTTGCGGACGTCGGTGATGTTGGGCGTGAGCTTGACGATGACGGGCAGATCGGAGTGTTTCTTGCACCATTCGGTGACCTGGCCCACATATTCCGGCACCTGGCCCACAGCGGAGCCCATCCCGCGTTCGGACATCCCGTGCGGGCAGCCGAAGTTCAGTTCCACCCCGTCGCAGCCGGTTTCCAGAACGCGGTCGAGGATGGACTTCCAGCTGTCCTCGTCCACCGGGACCATGAGTGAGGCGATAAGGGCGCGGTCGGGGTAGTCCTTTTTCACCCGCGTCATCTCGTCGAGGTTGGTTTGCAGAGGGCGGTCGGTGATCAGTTCGATATTGTTGAGTCCCAGCAGGCGGCGGTCGGCGCCCCAGATCGCGCCATAGCGCGGTCCGTTGACGTTGACGACGGGCGGGCCTTCCTCGCCGAGTGTCTTCCAGACCACGCCGCCCCAGCCGGCCTCGAAGGCGCGGCGGACGTTGTATTCCTTGTCCGTGGGCGGGGCGGAGGCCAGCCAGAAGGGGTTGGGCGAGGTGATGCCGATGAAGTTCGTGGTCAGGTCAGCCATGTCTCGCTCCTTCAGGCGCTGAGGGTCGCGTGGATGTCTTCGGCGGCGTCGCGGCCTTGGGCCACCGCCGTCACGGTCAGGTCGTCGCCGCCCGCGGCGCAGTCGCCCCCCGCCCAGACGCCGGCAACCGAGGTGCGGCCCGGGCCGGTGACGGCGATCTTGCGGCCGTCGAGATCGGGCAGGGCGTCGCCGGCGAGCGCCTGACCGATGGCCTTGAACACCTGGTCGGCGGGGATGCGGATGGTGTCGCCCGTGGGGACGAGCGCGTCGTCGGTGTACTCGAACTCGATCTCGCGGACGGTGCCGTTGCCGTGGAGGGCGCGGGGCGTGGCGTTCGTGATGATGCGCACGCCCCTGGAGGCGGCGAGGTCCTGCTCGAAGACGCTGGCGTTCATGCGGTCGCGGCCACGGCGATAGACCAGCGTGACGTTGAGCGCGCCCAGCAGTTTAGCCTGCACGGCGGCGTCGATGGCGGTCATGCCGCCGCCGATCACGACCACGTCGCGGCCCACCTGAAGCTGGCGCAGGTCGCTGGCCTGGCGCAGATCGGAGATGAAATCGACCGCGTCGAGCACGCCGGTCTTGTCCTCGCCGTCGAGGCCGAGCGAGTTGACGTCGCCCAGGCCGATGCCGAGGAAGACCGCGTCGAAGCGCTCGCGCAGGGTGTCGAGGGAAAGGTCGGAGCCGAGGGCCTTGCCGTTTTCAAGGGTGATCCCGCCGATCTGCATCAGCCAGTCGACCTCGCGCTCGGCAAAACCGTCGACCGTCTTGTAGGCGGCGATGCCATATTCGTTGAGGCCACCGGGCTTGGGCCGGGCGTCATAGAGCGTGACGGCATGGCCGTGCATCGCCAGACGATGGGCGCAGGCCAGACCGGCCGGTCCCGCGCCCACCACGGCGACCGACTTGCCCGTTTCCGGCGCGCAGGCGAAGGGATGCGTGCCCGCGGCCTGAAGGGTGTCGGTGGCGTAGCGTTGGAGTTGCCCGATTAGGACGGGCTTGCCTTCGGCGGCTTCGCGCACGCAGGCCTGTTCGCAGAGCGTCTCGGTCGGGCAGACGCGGGCGCACATGCCGCCGAGGATGTTCTGGCTCAGGATCGTCTTCGCGGCGGCCTCGGGCGTGCCGGTGGCGATCTGGCGGATGAAGAGCGGGATGTCGATATCGGTGGGACAGGCCGTAATGCAGGGCGCGTCGTGGCAGAAATAGCAACGATCGGCGGCCACCAGCGCCTCGTGCGGGTCAAGCGGTGGATGCAGATCGGAGAAATTGCGGGCGAGGTCGTCCTCTGACAGGCGGCCGGAGGTGATGCCGGGGGTCAGGGCGGAATGGCTCATGGAGGGCTCCAGTGGCTGTACGCTTTGGAGAAAGTATTGCACAGTTCAAAATTTTATCAATTGGTAAAATTTAGGCGGTTTGTGAACACCCTTGAAAGGAAGCTCGGCAGGGCGCGACAGGCCCTGATGTGCTTGGCGCCCGGCGCAGCGGTGGGTGAACCTGCGCATTGCGCAGAACCACCCACCCTACGATGTTCGGGAAGGGTTCACCGGCGGTTCTCGTGTTCCAGGCGCTGGCGGGCGATGTGTTCGTGGGCCTCGGCCTTGCGCTGGTCGGTCAGCGCCCGTTCGACGAAATCGAGATGTGTCTCGACCGCCGCGCGGGCCGCTTTGGGATCGCGGGCAAGGATCGCGTCGCGGATGGCACGGTGCTGGTCCAGCAGGCTGGAGCGCCTGGTGGACTGGTTGAATATGACCTTGCGGTTGTAGAACACGCCGTCCTGCATGAGCTGGAACATCGAGCGCATCATGTGCAGCATCACCACGTTGTGGCTGGCCTCCAGTATGGCCATGTGGAACTCGGCATCGAGCCGCGCCTCGCGTTCGGGATTGGCGCGGCCCTTGGCCTGCTCCATGCGGGCGAAGGTGGCGGCGATGACCTCGAGGTCGGTGTCGGAGGCGAGCCGGGCGGCGCGTTCGGCGGCGAGGCCTTCCATGTCGCGGCGGAAGGCGATGACGTCGAAGACGGCCTCGTCATCGCTGGCGAAAAGCTCGATGAGGGCGGGAGAGAAGGCGCTGCCCAGCACGTCGGCCACGAAGATGCCGGCGCCGGCGCGTGTGGTCAGCAGGCCTTTCTGCTGAAGCTCGGCCACGGCCTCGCGCAGGGACGGACGGGAGACGCCGAAGCGGTCGGCAAGTTCGCGTTCCGAGGGCAGGCGTTCGCCGGGGCGCAGGATGCCGCGCAGGATCAGCTTCTCGATCTGGCGGGTGACCGCGAGCGAGAGTTTTTCGGGCGTGACTTTCTGGAACGGCATGAGGCGCCTCGGGATTGAATTGGTCAAATCATATGACCGGAGGCGATAGGGGGCAAGCGTACCGCAAGGGGCGGGAGATCCTCGGATCACGTCCAAGGATGACGCGGCACCTTAACCGGCGGTGTAGTTGCCGGACTGGTCGGGCAGGAACGCCTCGACCGCCGCGGTGGCGATGACGATGGTGTCGCCGGTGTCGGGGTTCACCACATTGTGCCCGCCGAACGTGGCCGTGACGGTGGCGTTTCCGCGCGGAAGGCAAGTGGCGAGCGCATCCGTGTCGAGCTTGTCCGGCTCCTGCACGCCGATGGTGACCTGCACGCGCATCTGCGAGGGGTCGAGCGCGGTGGTCGCGTACATCGGGATCGCCGAGCGGCGGATGGCGGATTCGATCGCGCGGGCGGCGGCCTTTTGATAATCCATGCCGTACTGGTCGTTGCCCATGCCCATTTCGATGATGAAGCGGTGATCGGTCACTTCGCGGGCTCCAGGTTCAGGCTGACATTGATGGCGGCGTTGACGATGACCGTGGGCGTGCCGCCGTCCGGGCGGGGCACGTCGAGGCCGCCCTTGTGGGCGGTGACGGTGACCTGGCCGTAGGGGAAGACGTCCGACAAAGCGGCGGTGTCGACGGCGTCGGGGTCCGGCGCGGCGATTTCCACGTCGATGATCATCGCCTCTTTCGGTTGGCCGAAAAGCTCCGCGAGGTTGATGGAGTTGCGCCAGAGCGCGTCCTGCAACGCGCGGCGGGCGGCGGCGGTGTAATCGCGGTGGCGCAGGGACGAGCCGATGCCGAATTCGGTGAGAAGGCGCGTTTTGGGCATGTGGAGGCTCCCCTGTGTGGCGTTGGGATTTGAGTATTTTTGGAACGGTTAAATTGCAAGGCGTCAGTGGATGGGCGGACGCGCTGCGGGAAAGGTGCAGGGCGGTGCACCGTCGCGCCGCCTGCGATATCGAGCTTGGACCGTGCGCGTTTCACGCTGCCGCGGCGGAACGCGGCGCGAGGCGACAGCCATGGCGGGGCAGAGCCCGGCATATCCCTGTGGGACGATTCGGCCGAGGAGCCGGAGAGCGACGGGCCGATGCGGGCGACGTGGTGACGGACGTGGCCATCGTGGGCGGCGGCCATACCGGCCTGGCGACACCGGCCTGGCGACCGCGCTTTGTTGTGCACCAGCTGTGGAAGAGCCTCCAGGCCCAGCGGTTGCGCAAACGCAAACCGCCGCCCGGCAAGGGGCGGCGGCAAAAACACGATACGTGTCCCGGCTTAGTTCCAGAAGCCTTCGTCGACGCTGTTCATGGCCTCGATGTCTTCTTCGTTGAAGCGGGTGACGAACGTGTAGCTCATGTCGTCGACGGGGACGAGCTTGGCGTCCTTCACCGACAGCATGACGTGCTTGTCACCGATGTCGAGGAAACCGCCGACTTCGACGATGATGCCGGTCAGCTTGCCGTCCTTGGACATCACGAGATCTTCGATCTCGCCGATCTGGTTCCATTCCGAGTTGACTTCGTCATACTCGGCCATGTCCCAGCTTTCGCCTTCGTCGTTGGCTTCGTTGGTGGTGTAGACCGCGCCGCCGGTGATGTCGCGGCTGCGGATCAACTCGCCTTGCATCTGGCTCATTTCTTCGCTGGACTTGTCCCAGTCCAGGCCGCTGTCATTCATGGCGGTCTTGTCGGAATCGCCTTCGGTCTGCATGTTGCCGCTGGCGTCGGCGCTGTTGTCCGAGCTGTTCATCCCGGTGCTGGACTCAACCTGCGTGTTGCCGGTGTCGGTGTCCATTTCCTCGTTCGAGTCGCTTTGCGCGAACGCGGTGGTTGCGGCCAGGGCCATTGCGATGGCTGTGCTGCCGATCAGTTTCATGATGTTCCTCCTTCGTCATATGGTATCTGCATGATCAACGCGGGGGACCCCCGGACACGTTCCTGTGAAGGCGAGAAAAAGAATGCGCCTTTCGCATGAAACAAATCGCGGTCCCTCGCGTTAGGGCGGGCGCGAAAAAGCCATTGGTTACTGTTTCTTAACCATGGATCGGCGATGATCGCGCGATGCGTCCGTTGCTCTTGATACCGCTGTCGGCCCTGGCGGCCTGCGACACGGCCAGCCCGGAAATTTCCGGTGTCGCGCCGGTCCGTATCGAGGCAGGCGCGTCGGTGTTCGATATCCGGGTGGAGGGCCGCAGGGCCGAGGCGGTCCGGCTGAACGCGCAGCCTGCGTTCCGGCTGTCCAGCGTGGGCGTGCCCGCGGTGCTGGCCATCGAGGCGGTCAGCGGCTGCCGGGTGGACCGTCTGACCGGAGACCAGGCGATGATGCGGGCGACGCTGGATTGCGGCGGCGGCGCCCCGGCGCCGCGGCGGCCCGAGACGTATCTTGAATGCGACGCCTTCGAACTGGACGCGGAGGGCGGCGAGCTGATCTGTTACCCGTTCTGATCCGTGGGCGCGGTCAGGGCCTTTTCCATGTAGACGCTCGTGGCGTTCGGGCGGTAGTCGCCGAAGATGCCGCACCGGGTGAAGCCGTGCCGTTCGTAAAGACGGATCGCGGCGTCGAGGACCTCGCCCGTTTCGAGCCGCAGAACGGGCACGTCGTCGCCGCGGGCCTCGTCCTCGAGCGCGCGCAGGATCGCGGCGCCGACGCCGCGGCCGCGGGCGGCGGGAGAGGTGAACATCGACTTGATCTCGGCATAGCCGCGCTTGAAGGCAAGCGCCCCGGTGCCCAGCGTTTCGGCCCCGTCCCGGGCGGCGAAAAAGCAGATGCCGGGCCCGCGCAGCTCTTCCAGGTCGAGGAAATAATTGTCTTCGGGCGGAAAAAGCGCGCGCATCATGGCGTGGCTTTGCTCCAGCAGGGCGCGGGGGCCGGGGGCCTTGGGGTTGGCCTGTTCGATGATGAGCATGGCGGGGACCTATTCGATGGTCACGGTGGTCACGGCTTCGATCGGGGTGCCGTTCGTGGCAAGGTGGCCGTGATCGTTGGCATTCAGCGTCACGCGGATTTCGTGCGTTCCCATGGGGAGCGCGTCAAGCTGGACCCAGGGGCTGTAGGCGCGCGGCTGTTTCACGCCGTTGATGTAGACATGGGCGTGGCCGTGGCCGGGACGGTTGTCGCCGTTCACGCCTTCGGGGTCGAAGGTGAAGTTCGTGGTGACGATGTGCAGATTGCGGCTTTGCGCGCCGTCGGGATGGATTTCGATGGCCAGCGTCGGCGCGGGGTCGCCGGCCTCGATCATCTGGTGATCGTGCATCGCCTGACCCTCGCCGTGGTCATGGGCGGAATGGTCATGGGCGATCCCGTCGGACATCGCCGCCTTGGACATGGCCGGGCGGTCGATCACCGTGGCGGTGACCAGGGCCCCCAGGCCGGTGCCGGCGGCGAGACCGGCCAAGAGCAAGGCAATCGGGTTGGACATTGCGCGGCGTTCCGGGACAACGGCGTGAAGATTTCTGCAGCATATGGGCTTGGCGCGTGCGCTGCAATATCGTGGGCCAGGACAGGGCGGTAGCGCAAGTCTGAGCTATGAGAACGCAATATCTTGTGGATAAGTGGCGTGTCCGCGCCATATGCAGGGGTTTTGCGTTGACAGGGGGCAAGGTCCTGCGCTTGCATATCCTCCCAAGGCCGGAATCACGTCCAAAATCCAGACCGGCCCGAGCAGAGGGACACGCACCGTGCAGTTCACCAAGCTGAGATTGACCGGGTTCAAGAGCTTCGTCGACCCCACCGACCTTTTCATCCAGGACGGTCTGACCGGGGTGGTTGGGCCGAACGGATGCGGCAAGTCGAACCTGCTGGAGGCGTTGCGCTGGGTGATGGGCGAGAACCGCCCGACCTCGATGCGGGGCTCGGGCATGGAGGACGTGATCTTTGCCGGGGCGGCGACGCGGCCCGCGCGCAACTTTGCCGAGGTGAGCATCCATCTGGACAATTCAGACCGGCTGGCGCCGGCGGGGTTCAACGACGCCGATCACCTGGAGATCATTCGGCGGATCACGCGGGATGTGGGCAGCGCCTACAAGGTGAACGGCAAGGATGTGCGGGCGCGGGACGTGCAGATGCTGTTTGCCGATGCCTCGACGGGTGCGCATTCGCCGGCGCTGGTGCGGCAGGGGCAGATCTCGGAGCTGATCAACGCCAAGCCCACGGCGCGACGGCGAATCCTGGAGGAGGCGGCGGGGATTTCCGGGCTTTATCAGCGGCGGCACGAGGCGGAGCTGAAGCTGAAAGGGGCCGAGAGCAACCTTGCGCGGGTCGATGACGTGATCGAACAATTGGCGACGCAGCTGGCGCAGCTGGCGCGGCAGGCCAAGCAGGCGGCGCGGTACCGGCAGATCGGCGAGGAATTGCGGCAGGCCGAAGGGCTGTTGTTGTACCGGCGCTGGAAGGAAGCGGACCTGGCGCGGGCCAATGCGCAGAAGGACCTGACCGAGCGGACGAGCGATGCGGCCCGGGCCGAGGCGGCGGCGCGCGAGGCGGCAAGGCTGCGGGCGCGGGCCGACGAGGCGCTGCCGCCGCTGCGCGAGGAAGAGGCCATCGCGGCGGCGGTGCTGCAGCGGTTGCAGGTAAGCCGGGACACGCTGGCCGAGCAGGAGGCTGCCGCCAGGGACCGGATCGAGACGCTTCAATCGCGGATCGAGCAGTTGGCCCGCGACATGGAGCGCGAGGAGAGCCTGAACCGCGACGCGGGCGAGACGATCGAGCGGCTGGAATGGGAAGCGCAGGAGCTGGCCAAGGCCGCCGAAGGCCACGAGGGCAAGCTGGAATCGGCGAGCGGTGAGGCGGCGGATGCCAGCCAGGTGTTGCAGGCGCGGGAGACCGAGCTGTCGGAGTTGACCGAGGATGTTGCGCGGCTGGCCGCGCGGCACCAGTCGGCGCAGCGGCTGGTCGAGGACAGCCGTAAGACCCGCGACCGGGCCGATGCCGAGGCGGCGCGGGCCAAGGACGCGGTGGAAGCGGCGCAATACACAGTGAGCCGTGCAGGCGAGGAATTCGAGGCCGCCGAGAAAGCCGAGAAAGAGGCGACCGAGGCGGCGCAGGCGGCGGAGGTCGCGCTGACTGAAGCCGACGAGGCGCGGGCCGATGCGCAGGGGCGCGAGGCCGACGCCCGGGCCGGACGCTCGGAAGCCGAGGGCGAGGTGAGTGCCCTGTCGGCGGAAGTGTCGGCGTTGGCGCGCCTGCTGGAGCGGGACACCGCCGAGGGCGGACAGATCCTTGACGCGGTGCAGGTGGCCTCGGGCTATGAAAAGGCGCTGGGCGCGGCTTTGGCAGACGACCTGCGCGCGCCGGAGGTGGAGGCGGACGGGCCCTCGGGCTGGGTTGCGCTGGACGGGTATGCCCAGGCGCAGACCTTGCCCGAGGGTGTCGTGGCGCTGGGCACGCATGTGAACGTACCGGGTGTGCTGGCGCGGCGGATGGCGCAGATCGGGCTGGTGGATTCGGATGACGGGCCACGGTTGCAGGCGCTTCTGAAACCGGGGCAGCGGCTGGTCAGCGTCGAGGGTGACCTGTGGCGTTGGGACGGGTACCGCGCCTGGGCCGAGGATGCGCCGTCTGCCGCCGCGCTGCGGCTGGAACAGCTGAACCGTCTGGAAGAGTTGAAGCAGCAATTGTCGCACGCCACGGCGCGGGCCGAGGGCGCGCAGCGGGCGCACGAGACGCTGAAGGCGCGGCTGGTGGAGTTGACCGAGGCCGACAAGGCGGCGCGCGAGGCGCGGCGGGCGGCGGACGGCAGGGTCGCCGAGGCGAACCGGGCGCTGAGCCGGGCCGAGGCGGAACGCAGCTTGGCGGGCTCCAAGTTGGAAAGCCTCGGGCTGGCGGTGAAACGCCACGAGGAAGAGGCGCTGGCCGCGCGCAAGACGCTGGCCGAGGCCGAGAAGGCGATGGGCGACCTGGCCGATCTGGATACCGCGCGCGCCGAGGTGGAAGACGTCAAGATGACGGTCGAGGCGGCGCGGATGACGATGATGTCCAAGCGCTCGGCCCATGACGAGCTGCGCCGCGAGGGCGAGGCACGGCTGACGCGCAGCCAGGAAGTGACCAAGGAATTGTCCGGCTGGCGGCACCGGTTGGAAACGGCGAAGACGCGCAGCGCGGAGCTGGCCGAGCGCAAGGAGGCGAGCGAAGCGGAGCTGGCCGAGGCCGGGGCGAAGCCCGGCGAACTGGCGGCGAAGCGCGAGGCGTTGAACGCCGACATTTCGAAGGCCGAGGCGCGGCGGGCCGAGGCGGCTGACACGCTGTCGAACGCCGAAGGCGTCGCGCGTGAGGCTGTGGCCAACGAGCGCGACGCCGAGCGCCTGGCCGGCGAGGCGCGCGAGGCGCGGGCGCGGTCTGAGGCGCGCGCGGACGCCGCGCGCGAGACCCAGGCACAAGCGGCGGGACGGATCGAGGAGGAACTGGACTGTTCGCCCGAGGACCTGCTGGAGACGTTGCAGGTCGACCCCGAGACCATGCCCGCCTCGGAGGCGATCGAGGCCGATGTGAACCGCCTGAAACGCCAGCGCGACGCGCTGGGTGCGGTGAACCTGCGGGCCGAGGAAGACGCGCGCGAGGTGCAGGAAGAGCATGACACGCTGGTCAACGAAAAGTCCGATCTTGAGGGAGCGATCCGCACCCTTCGCAATGGTATCGCGTCGCTGAACCGCGAAGGGCGCGAACGGCTGCTGACGGCGTTCGAGCAGGTGAACTCGAACTTCTCGATGCTGTTCAAACACCTCTTCGGGGGCGGCGAGGCGAACTTGGTAATGGTCGAGAGCGACGATCCGCTGGAGGCGGGGCTGGAGATCATGTGCCAGCCGCCGGGCAAGAAGCTGGCGACGCTGAGCCTGCTGTCGGGGGGCGAACAGACTCTGACCGCGCTGGCGCTGATCTTTGCGGTGTTCCTGGCCAACCCGGCGCCGATCTGCGTGCTGGACGAGGTCGACGCGCCGCTGGACGATGCCAACGTTGGCCGGTTCTGTGACCTGCTGGACGAGATGTGCCGCCGGACCGAGACGCGGTTTTTGATCATCACGCACCACGCGGTGACGATGAGCCGGATGGACCGCCTGTTCGGGGTGACGATGGGCGAGCAGGGGGTGAGCCAGCTGGTGTCGGTCGACCTGAAGAAGGCGGAGCAGATGGTGGCGTGAGCCATCCGTCGTTAAGATTTTACTGACATTGAGTCGGTTTTTCTGGTCTCGCTGCAACCTTTTGCAGTGAGAGGAGGTGGTTCAACTGAAGGAAAACACCTTCTGCAAATGGATGGTCGTTCTGGCAGCGGGAACGCTGGTTGTGACGATCATTCGACTTTGGATAGGGCTTTGATGTCCTGACAAAGAAAGACCCCGCGAAGCAGCAACTTCGCGGGGTCACGTCTTTGGTGGTTCACCTGAAAGACAACTTCCGCATTCCCAATATGATGCGCTTTTCTTGCCAAAAAGTAAAGCCGAGCGCGCGACCTTGGTTAACGCCTCAGGGCAGCGGCCCGGTTTGCCAGAGGGTGATGCGCAGGCCGCCATGTGCGACGGGTGGGCCGGGTTGGGTAAAAGGCAGGCCGGTGGCGTTGGCGAGGCTGGCATCGGTGGTCACGAGGCCAACGCGCCAGCCGGAAAACCGCTCCGCGAGGGTCTTGCCGAGCGCGCCGTAGAGGCCGAAAAGCTGTTTGCGCTCGCCGATGCGGGTGCCGTAGGGCGGGTTCACCATGATCAGGCCGGGCGGGCCGTCCGGGCGTTTCAGATCGCTGAAGGCGTGGTGCGAGATCGTGATGAGGTCGCCGAGGCCGGCGGTCTGTGCGTTGGAGCGCGCGCCGGTGACGGCACCGGCGTCACGGTCGCTGCCGTGGAAGCGGAGGCTGGTTTCGGTGTCGAGTTGGTCAGCCGCCAGATCCTTCCATGCGCCTGCATCGAAATTGGCGAAGCGCTCGAATGCGAAACTCCGGTCGCGGCCCGGGGCGCGGCCGAGCGCGATCTCGGCAGCCTCGAGCAGGAAAGTGCCGGAGCCGCACATCGGGTCGAGCACGGGCTCGGTGCCGGTATAGCCGCATTGGCGCAGGAAGAGCGCGGCAAGGGTTTCGCGCATGGGGGCCTTGCCGACGAAAGGTTTCTGGCCGCGGCGGTGGAGCGGCGCGCCCGAGGTGTCGAGGCTGAGCAGGCACTGGTTGTCTTCGATCCTGAGCTGGACGCGGACGGGATCGTCGCCTTCCAGGGGCGCGCCGGTGACGTGGTGGATGGTGCGGGCGACACGTTCGGCGGCGGCGCCCTGGTGGTAGATTTTGGATTTCCGGGTTGTCGCCTCGACCGTGATCGGCACGTCGGGGCGCAAGAAGCCCGCCCAATCCACCTCGCGCGTGAGAGATTCAAGCTGGTCGAGATGCATCGCCTGGAAGCGGGCGACGCGGGCCAGGACGCGGCCGGCGCCGCGCAGCGCGAGGTTGGCGCGCCAGACGTCCGGCCAGTGACCGCGAAACCGGACACCGCCGGGGGTGGCCTTGGGCTTGGCGAACCCCGCCGCCTGTGCCTCGTCCTTCAACGCGAGTTCGAGGCCGGGCGGGGCGGTGAGAAAGATTTCGAAAGCGCGGCGTTGCGTCATAGGGCGTTCAGAAGCGCGGGCGTGGGCCACGCGTCGGCGGGCTTGCCCAGTTCCTGCTGGACGTCCTGCACGGCGGCGCGGGTGCCGGAGCCGAGGATGCCGTCGATCTTGCCCACGTCATAGCCACGCGCGGCCAGTTTTTCCTGAAGTTGTTTCATCTGGCCGTCCGACAGGCCCGGATCGGGGTTGCCCGCGTCGAAGACAGGAGCGCCTTCCAGACGATTGGCGAAATAGGCGGCGGTCAGGACGTAGACGTAGCTTTGGTTCCATTCGAAGTAGACGTTGAAATTCGGGTAGGCGAGGAAAGCGGGGCCTTTGCGCCCTTCGGGCAGAAGGATGTTGGCCGGCAGGTCGCCACGGATCTGGCCGAGGCGCGGGGTGACGCCCATCGCCGCCCATTCGGAGGCGGGCAGGGTGGTGCGCAGACCCGTCTTGGACCAGTCGAGGGTGTCGGGCACATCGACTTCCTGCAGCCAGGGCTCGCCCGCGCGCCAGCCCAGATGTTGCAGCATCTTGCCGCCCGACATCAGCGCGTCGGGCGCGGAGGTCTTGAGATCGACGTGACCGTCGCCGTCGCCATCGACGCCGTTGTCGATGATGTCCTGCGGCAGCATCTGGACCATGCCGATTTCACCAGCCCAGGCGCCGGTGGTGCGCGCGGGGTCGAAATCGCCCATCTGGTAGAGGTCGAGGGCGGCAAAGACCTGCGGGCGGAAAAGCTCGGGCCGGCGGCAGTCATGCGACAGGGTGACGAGCGCGTTGAGCGTGTTGTAGTCGCCCTGGAAGCCGCCGAAATCGGTTTCGAACGCCCAGAAGGCCAGGAGCACCCCGCGCGGCACGCCGTATTCGGCCTCGATGCGCTCGAACACGGCATCGTATTGCTGTGACTTGGCAAGGCCGGTGTTGAGGCGGCCCGAGCTGATCAGACGGCGGGCGAATTCGGTGAAGGGTTTCTGAAAGACGCCCTGGCGGCGGTCGGCCTGAAGCACGCTCTGATCCTGGCGCACGGAGGCGAAGAAGCTGTTCACCCGGTCCGGTGCGTGGCCGCGGGAAATCGCCTCTTGTCGGAGCGCGTCGACGAAGCCGGAAAAGGAGCCGCCGCAGCTTTGACCATAGGCGGTCGTGGCGGTGCAGAGCGACAAGGCGAAGGCGAGGCAGCGGATCATCAGTACTTCCTTTTTTGGGTGACAGTGCAGCAGCCGGCCGGTCAAGGCCAGTCCGGAAAACCTGTATTCGGCCGGTGTGTTATTCAATATCGCCTGACCCGAGCGCACGCAGCGGGCGGAGCGTTTCATCGAGTTGTACCGGCAGAGCACGACAGGCGGTGAGAGGCAGGCGCGTGGGGCCGCACGGGTGTCCGATCGGCCAGAATTAACCATTGATTAACCTTTTGTCCCGAAGACTCCGATCATTCTAAGCGCGAACACTAGTACCGAAGAAGATCAGAAGGTGAAAAAGCGACCATCGCGTGTGCTGATCGTGGAAAGCGACGCAGCACTTGGCCGGGTGTGGCAGCGCCACCTGGAGCGTCATGGCATCTGGGTGCGGCTGGAGCATGACCAGCAGGGCGCATTGGACGCGCTTGGCGCGATGCGCTGCGACCTGATCATCCTGAACCTCGTCCTGACGCGCAGCAGCGCCTTTGCCATCGCGGATGAGGCGGAGCGGCGGTTTCCCGGTGTGCCGATCCTGTTCGTGTCGAAGACCTCGTTCTTTTCGGACGGTTCGGTGTTCGGGCTATGCGCGAACGCGCGGGCCTTCGTGAGCGCCGATACGCCGCCCGACGACCTGACCGCGATGGTGGAGCATTACGCGCGTTCGGGCTGAGGCGTGTTGTCGGGCTCGGCCAGCCGGGTCTCGATCCTGGAGGTCTGTTCCAGCGTCCGGTGAACCGGGCACTTGTCGGCGATTTCCAGGAGACGCTGACGCTGATCGTCGCCGAGATTGCCCCTGAGGCGGATCGTGCGGACGAAACTGTCGATCTTGGCCGGGCTGCTGCCATCGGCATCCTGGGCGTGGACCTTGTCATGGATGACGTCGACCGAGACGTGATCGAGCGGCCATCCCTTGCGGCGGGCATACATGCGGATGGTCATCGACGTGCAGGCGCCCAGGCCGGAGGCGAGAAAGCCGTAGGGGCTCATGCCGCGATCGGTGCCGCCATAGGCCTCGGGCTCGTCGGCGCGGACATAGTGATGCGGCCCGGCGTGCACATCCTGCAGGAACCCGTCGGGGTCCACTTCGCAGACCCGCACGACGCCTTCGGGCGCGCCGGGGGGCGGCGCGGGGTGCTTGAGGTCGAGATAGCGCTGCGCCCAGGCGGCGATCACGCCGGCGGCGTATTCGGCATCGCCGGGGTCGGTGACCAGGTGGTCGGCGCTGTCGAGGGTGACGAAGCTCTTGGGATGTTTCGCGGCCTTGAAGATCTCGGTGGCGTTGTCGATCCCCACGGTGTCGTCGCGCGGGGCATGCAGCACCAGGAGCGCGCGTTTCAGACCGGAAATCTTCGGGGCGAGGTTTTCGGCGCGGACATCCTCGACGAATTTGCGGCCGATGCGGATGGGGCGGCCGCCCAGCTCGACCTCGGCTGACCCATCGGTCGCGATCCGCTCGAGCGCGCCGTCGAAATTGTGCGTGACGTGGCCCGGATCGAAGGGCGCGGCTATGGTGGCGACGGCGCGGGCGCTGTCGATGCGCGAGGCGGCGGCCAGCACGGCGGCCCCGCCGAGGGAGTGGCCGACCAGCAGGCTGGGGGGCATGTCGCGGGCGGCCAGCGCATCGGCGGCGCGCAGGAGATCCTCGACATTCGAGGTGAAGGAGGTGTTTTCGAACTCGCCCCCGGAATGGCCCAGCCCGGTGAAATCGAAGCGCAGCACGGCGATGCCCGCGCCCGCCAGCCGCGCGGAGATGCGGCGCGCGGCGGGAATGTCCTTGGAACAGGTGAAGCAATGCGCAAAGAGCGCGGTCGCCAGGTGCGGCCCCTTTGGCAGGTCGAGCCGTGCGGCAAGCTCGTGCCCGTCATGGCCCGTGAAAGTGAAGCGTTCGGTCGGCATGGGTGGTCCTTTCGGTTGCCCTCAAAATGGCGGTTCCGGGCGGATGCGTAAGGTGTGTTTCAGGCCCGTCTCGGGAATGTGAGGCCGTGATGTTGCACAGGGTCGCCTTGGGTCGGACCACCCCCCATGCGTTGTTGCCCGACACCGCCGGGCTGTGCCATGGTGGCCGTATATTTGCAAAGTGATAGATGCAGGCATGTCCAGCAACTCCCTTATCGCCAAGTCGGTTATCCTGGTCTCCGCCCTTGTGGGCGGCGTGGTCGGGGTGCTCGAACTGGGTGATCGGTTCATGACGTCGAAACCGTCCGGGGACGTGGTGGTGACCAAGTCGGCGGCAAGCGGATCGTCCGACCCGGCGGAGCGTGGGGCCGACGGGGCGGAGGGCCCGGACGACGCGACCGCCGCGCTGTCAGAGACCGTCACAGAGGCCGATGGAACCGCAGGCACGGCGCTGGAGCGCGAGGTGGCGCAAAGGGTCTCGGAGCATCTGACGCGGATGGAGTGCCGGAACGTCACGGTGGGCCGGGTGTCTGCGACGGCGACGACCGTGCCGGAAGAGGAAACCAGCCACGGGTTCGAGGGGCACTTGCTGGACGGGGCCGTGACCCTGACAGGCAAGAGCGGCCCCGAGCGGATCCGGTTGGCGGGTTCGGGCAAGGGGCCGACGGGTGCGGTGAGTGCCGTGGACATGGCGCTGCGCGGGTTCGGGGATCATCTGAAGTTGACGGAAATTTTCGAAGAGAATTGCAGAGGGGACTGAGAATGCGGTGGACAAATCTTGTGGCGGCCTGCGGTTTCATGGCGCTGGCCGGGGGCGTCAATGCCGCCTCTTCGGTGGATGAGAGCCTTGAGGAGATCGCGGGTCAGATCGTGGAGCGGACCCGCACCGACGGAACGGCCACCATCGGGATTTCGACGTTCACCCACAGCGACGGCACGTGTTCGGACCTGTCGAACTATATCAGCGAGTTCATCGTGGACAGCCTGTTCAACGCGGGCGCGGGCACGATAGACATCATCGAACGGTCGCAACTGAGCGCCATTTTCCGCGAGATGGAGCTGGTCTTTGACGGCACGATCGCGCCGGATGCCGCCAAACGGCTGGGCGAGATCGAGGGGGTCGATGCGCTGGTCACGGGATCGCTGATCCAGTTCGGCGAACAGGTGAAGGTGCAGGCGCGGATGATCAGCACCCAGGATGGCCGGCTGTTCGCCACCGCGCGGTCGGAATTTCCCAGCGTGGGCAGCGTGGCGCAGATGATGGCGACGCGCAGCCGGGGCGCCTGCGGCTTTGCCGAGGCGGCGGGCGGCGGTGAGGACACGCCGACGACGCAGGTCGTGGTGGTCGAAGGCGGGGCCGGAGGACAGACCACGGCAACGCAGGGCCGGGCGCTGGTCGAACCGTCCCGCCGCTATGCCGCGGATGTCTACGATGCCGAGGTCTCGACCCTGATCTATTCGAAATCGGCGGGCGACGCGACCTTTGCCATGCGGTTCAAGAACACCTCGGAGAACACGATTGCGCTGGCGTACATGCCGGAGTCCCTGTCTGTCGCGGACGGGCAGGGCGGGTTCATGGAATACAAGGGCAATTGGTCGGGCCTGCGCAGCTGTTATAGCGAGAACTACCTTCATTATTGCAATTCGAGCGACCCGAAATACGCCACCGTGCTGCCGCCGGGGAAGGCCGCGCAGCTGAATTTCCAGATGACGGGCGACAAGGATGTCGATGACCCGCGCTTTACGCTGGCGCTGGAACTGGTGGTGACGCCGAACGTGGAGGACAAGGAGACCTACGCGGTTCAGTCGCTGGGGTTCTACGACATGCCGCCGGACAGCTGAGCGCGATCAGGCAAGACCCATCAAGGCCGCATCGAAGGGATACTTGGTCAGGTTCTCGTAGCCCGTGTCGGTGATCAGCACCTGGTCCTCGAGCTTGATCGAGAAATCGCCGCCGACCTCGCCCACCAGCGCCTCGACGCAGAGGGTCATGCCGGGTTCCAGCGGGTAGTCGAACGAGCCGGGCACGGCCTGGTCGGGGTACGCGACGAGGGGCCATTCGTCGCAAAGGCCGACGCCGTGCATCAGGCAGCCGTATTTCTGGGCCTGGTAGCGGTCGTCGAGCACATGGGTTCCGGCGCTGAGTTCGGGGATGGTGACGCCGGGTTTGAGCATTTCCATGTTGGTCATGATGTGTTCGTGCGCGTGCTGCATGGCGTCGATCATGTCGGCGCGGGGCTTGCGGTCGCCGATCCACCAGCTGCGCGAGATATCCACGCAGATGCCGTAGCTGCCGACAAGGTCGGTATCGAACGAGATGATTTCGTTCATCTGGGTGATGCGCGGGCCGCATTCCTGGAACCACGGGTTCGAGCGGGGGCCGGAGGCGAGCAGACGGGTTTCGATCCATTCGCCGCCGCGGCGGATGTTCTCGGCGTGCAGAACGGCCCAGATATCGTCCTCGCTGGTCTGGCCAAGCGGCACGTTCTGCCGTGCGAAACGCTCCATTTCGGCGACGGCGGTCTCGCAGGCGTGCGAGGCGCAGCGCATGGCGAGGATCTCGTCGGGGCCTTTGACCGCGCGGCATTTTTCCGTCAGTTCCTCGCCTTCCATGATCTGCAAGCCCTGCGTTTCCAAAGCGCGGAGGCCGTGGAGCATGATCTTGTCCACTGCGAGGCGCGTATTGCCGGGGGCGTGTTCGGCCAAGAGCCTGCGCACCTCGTTCGAGAAGGTGTCGGCGGCCACGTCCACCTTGTCGCCCCGGTCGAAATAGAACAGATCGGCGCCGGAGCGTTGTTCGCGCACCAGCGGGTTGAAGGTGCTGAGGAAGGGCGAGTTCTTGTAGTCCCACATCACCATGTAGCCGTCTGCACAGACCAGCAGGGCGCGGAACGGGTTGTGGGTGTTCCAGAGCTGCATGTTGGTCGAGTCGGTGGCGTAGCGGATGTTGAGCGGGTCAAAGACCAGCAGCCCGGCATAATCGCGGTCCTGGATGAACCGGGTCAGGCGCTCCCACCGATAGCGGCGCATCGCTTGCAGGTCTGGCAATTGAAGACCTGCGGCTTCCCATTCGCGGAAAGCCAACTGGGTGGGTCCGATCTCGATCCGGTCGGCATCGTTGGGGGTGTTGTCGCCCAGCACGGGCCCGCGGGTGGGGTCGATCTTGCGTATGTCGCGGAAATGGGTGTTCATGGTCGGGCGCTCCGGGTCTGGTCCAAGATTGAGCGCCCGACGCATGTGTTGCGCGACGGAATGCGACATCGGAAATGTCGGAACTGCGACGCGGCGCGTTACAAAGGTTTCGCGAAATCGTCACAGTGCTTTGGAAGAGCGGCGATAATTCCGGGCGATGAAAACACGTCATGGGAGATCGAGAATGATCCGTTTCACATTCGCCGCGGTGCCGTTTGCCATTGCCGGGCTGGCCACGCCGCTGGCCGCCGAAGAGGTCGGGTACGGGCCGCGCCCGGGCTACCTGATCGACCGGATGGAAGAGGGGCCGTTGAAGGAGAAGCTGGCCGGGTGCATGGGCCAGACACCGGCGCGATCGGATTTTTCGATAGGGCACCGGGGGGCGCCGCTGCTCTTTCCGGAGCATACAGTTGAATCCAACAAGGCGGCGGCGCGGATGGGCGCGGGCATTCTGGAATGCGACGTGACCTTTACCAAGGATCACGAACTGGTCTGCCGGCACGCGCAGAACGATCTGCACACGACGACCGATATTCTGGCGTCCGATCTGGCCGGGACCTGCGTGACGCCGTTCAGCCCTGCCGAGGGCGAGACGGAGGCCACGGCGGAATGCCGGACCTCGGAAATCACGCTGGCCGAGTTCCGCACGCTGACCGGTAAAATGGATGCGGCGAACACCTCGGCGACGACGGTCGAGGAGTACATGGACGGCACCGCGAACTGGCGCACCGATCTCTACGCGGTCGAGGGCGGGACGTTGATGACCCATGCCGAGTCGATAAAGCTCTTCCGCGACCTGGGTGCGAAGTTCACGCCTGAGCTGAAGAGCCCGGCGGTGGAAATGCCGCATGACGGGTTCAGCCAGGAAGACTATGCCCAGAAGATGATCGACGAGTACAAGGCGGCGGGCGTTCCGGCCTCGGACGTGTGGCCGCAGAGTTTCAACCTGGATGACGTGCTCTACTGGATCGAGAACGAGCCGGAGTTCGGCGCGCAGGCGGTGTACCTGGACGACCGGTACGATGTCGAAGGGTTCGATTACATGGACCCGGCCACGTTCGAGCCGTCGATGCAGGAGCTGGCCGACCAGGGCGTGAACTATATCGCGCCGCCGATGTGGATGCTGGTGACGCTGGAGGGCGACGAGATCGTGCCGTCGCCCTATGCCACGGCGGCCAGCGAGGCCGGGCTGAACATCATCACCTGGACGCTGGAACGCTCGGGCCCGCTGACTGGTGGTGGCGGCTGGTATTTCCAGTCGGTGGCGGACACGATCGACACCGATGCGGATTATTTCACCATGCTGCACGCGCTGCATGACAAGGTCGGCGTGGTCGGCGTGTTCAGCGACTGGCCCGCGACGGTGACCTATTACGCCAATTGCATGGGGCTGGACTGAGCCAGATCAAAGCCGCCCGGTGCCTGTGCGTCGGGCGGATTTACATTGAGTATTTTGGGAACGATGAAAGGCGCGGTCAGGCGCTGCGCACCGTGTCGATCATCAGTTGCACGTTGTCGGGATCGGCGTCGGGCGTGATGCCGTGCCCGAGGTTGAAGATGTGCGGGCCGCCGCGGAACGCCTCGACCACGGCCTTGGTTTCGCGCACCAGGGCGTCGCCGCCGGTGACCATGTGCGAGGAGGCGAGGTTGCCTTGCACGCAGCCGTCTTTCTGGACATGTTCGGCGGCCCATTCGGGGCTGACGGAGTTGTCGATCGCGACGCAATCGGCGCCGGTTTTTGCATGGAAGCCGATATAGCCGTCGCCGGCTTCGCGCGGGAAGGCGATGACGGGAATGCTGGGGTGTTTCTCCTTGAGCGCCGAGATGATGCGCTTGGTCGGCGCGACAGCGAAATCCTCGAAATCCTGACCCTTGAGGGAGCCGGCCCAGCTGTCGAAGACCTTGACCGCCTCGGCGCCGGCGTCGATCTGGGCTGAGAGGTAGTGGATGGTTGCTTCGGTGATGCGTTCCATCAGCGCCTCGAAGAGCGGGCGGTTCTCGGACTTGAGCGCGTGTGCGGGGCCCTGATCGGGCGTGCCGCGACCGGCGATCATGTAGGTGGCGACGGTCCAGGGGGCGCCGGCAAAGCCGATGAGCGTGGTCTCGGACGGCAGGGCGCCGGAGAGGTTGCGGACGGTCTGGTAGATCGGGTTGAGCGTCTCGTGCACCTCGTCGGCCGGGCCGAGCTTGTCGAAATCGGACTGATCGGTGATGGTCGACAGGCGCGGACCCTCGCCGGTGACGAACCACAGATCGGCGCCGAGCGCCTGCGGGACCAGCAGGATGTCGGCAAAGAGGATTGCCCCGTCAAAGCCGTAGCGGCGGATCGGTTGTAGCGTGACCTCGGTGGCGAGGTCCGGATTGTAGCACAGCGACAGGAAATCCCCGGCCTTTTCGCGCGTGGCGCGATACTCGGGCAGATACCGCCCGGCCTGGCGCATCATCCAGATCGGCGGTGTCGCCTGCGTCTCGCCGGCGAGGGCCTTGAGGATGGTTTTCTGTGACGCCATGTCCGGTCTCCCTTTTGCTGGTTTGGTCCTCTTTGAGCCTTGGAAAGTCAACCAAAACTTGTCAGCCCAGATTTACACGTCTAGACCGTCTGCATGACAGTGACCATGCCCACCCCCGCCGCGCCGCTGAAGATCGGGACACGAGGATCGCCGCTTGCCCTGGCGCAGGCGAACGAGACTCGCGACCGTCTTGCCGACGCCTTTGACCTGCCGCACGAGGCGTTCCAGATCGTCGTCATCAAGACCACGGGCGACCGGGTGATCGACCGGCCTTTGAAGGAGATCGGCGGCAAGGGGCTGTTCACGCGCGAGATCGAGGAGGCGATGCTGTCGGGCGAGATCGACATTGCCGTGCACTCGATGAAGGACATGCCGGTGTTGCAGCCCGAGGGGCTGATGCTGGACACCTATCTGCCGCGCGAGGACGTGCGCGATGCATTCGTGTCACCGCGCTACGAGGGGCTGGCCGGGCTGCCCGAGGGCGCCAAGGTGGGCACGTCGAGCCTGCGGCGCAAGGCGCAGGTGCTGGTGAAATTTCCGCACCTTCAGGTGGTGGAGTTTCGCGGTAACGTGCAGACAAGATTGAAGAAACTGGATGACGGCGTGGCCGAATGCACGTTCCTGGCGATGGCCGGGCTGAACCGACTGGGACAGCCCGAGGTGGCGGTGGGTGCGGTGGACACGGACGACATGCTGCCCGCTGTGGCGCAGGGGGCCATCGGGATTGAGCGGCGGGCAGATGACAGCCGCGCGGCCGAGATGCTGGCGGCGATCCATGACGTCGAGACGGGCAAGCGGCTGGCCGCGGAGCGCAGCTTTCTTGCGACTTTGGACGGGTCCTGCGAGACGCCGATTGCCGGGCTGGCGGAGTTGCAGGGCGACACGATCCGGCTGCGCGGCGAGGTGCTGCGGCCTGATGGCAGCGAGAGCCTCAGCGACGAAGGCGAGGCGCCGGTCGAGGACGGGGCCAAGCTGGGCGACGCGCTGGCGCGCGGGTTGCTGGAGCGCGCGGGGCCGGGATTTTTCGACTGGCGGGAATAGCAGGTAGGTTGACGAGTTTCCTGTCCAGTGGGGGCGGGTTATTGGGTTGCGCGCGATGAACAAGAGAACGATCGAGATTTTTTCCGTCATCGGGGCGATTGCGACGGTGATCGGCGTCGCGGTGGCGGTCTACTTCGGGTATCGTTCGTTGTCGCAACCGGGGATCGAGGTTCAGGGCATTTCCGAGCTGGTGGACGAGGCGCGCAAGGGCAACGAGATCAGCGGCGATATTCTGGACGCGGTAGCGGCCAAGGACCCGATAGAGGCGCTGTCACGGCGCGGCTATGACTGGACACGAGTGGATTTCTTTCGTGCGCTGCGGATGCAGGACGAAACCTCGGTCACGCTCTACTGCGATGCGGGTCCGGTGAACGTGTTCAATGGTGACCTTGGACTGCTTTGGACGACCAGGGATATCCCGCCGGACCGGATTGCGACGCTTGGCGATTGCGCCGCTTTCGACAGCCGGTCGGTGTGCGAGAACGACGATTACCTGACGGCGTCGGCACGTGAATTCGATTGGGACTCGTATGTCGAACTTTGCGGCGCCGCGCCCGCGGAGGTGCTGCGGCAGCATGTGGCCGCGGGACTTGAGGCCGAGGCCAGCGAGGCACGGGACTATTGCGCGGATTTCAACGCCGCGTCCGACAGCATGAAAGACGCACTGTCCCGGAATTTCATGCTGCATTGGACGCGGTACAAGACCTGGCACAGGTTTGGCGGGGCGCATTCGGCGGTGGAGTTCTGTGACGGGGTCGCGCGCCTCGCCAAGTGAGGTGACGGCGGTGGGGCGCGTGGGTTCTCACCCCACAGAGGTGGGTTCTCACCCACCCTACGTGCAGGATTGACGGAACCCGGGGCGCGGGGCATCGTCGATGGATGCGGATCGAGGACAAGACCGACACCACCCTGACCTTGGTCGACGAGCAGGCGGACAAGACGCTGGGGCTGACGCTGGCCGGCGTGTTCGTGGCCGGCATGTGTCTCTTCATGGCGTGGGAGGGGTTTCCCGAATTGCTTTTGCCGGGAGCGGTGCTGATCGTCGTGATGGTGGTCTACTGGAAGCGCAGCAAGATGCGGTCGGTGCTGGTCTTTGACCGGGCGGCGGACCGGGTGCATCTGACGGTGACGGACCGCAAGGGGGCCGAGGAATGGGAGTGGCGGTTGAGCGACGTCGAAACCGCCGTGATCGGCACGGTGGGCGCCCAGGGCACGGATAGCGGGATCGACCGGCCGCATTTGCGCCTGACGGATGGGACCTATGTGCCGATGCGACCCTATCACGCGGCGGGCAGCCAGAGCTGGCACGCGGTGGCGGCGGTGAAGCTGTTCCTGGGGCAGAAGCTGGAAGATGCGCCGGTGGGGTGGTTGCCGCCCGAAGCGTTCGACCGGCATTTCGCGGAAGAGATGGCGCGGCTTTACCGGAAGTGACGGGTGGTGGCGCGCGTGGGGTTTCATTCACCATGGGTGGGTTGTCATCCACCAAAGGTGGGTTGTCACCCACCCTACGGGGTGTCGGGCGAGGGGAATGCGCGCGCGGGATCAATGCGCGGCTTGCCGCGCCGCGGCGCGCTCTTGCCGTCGCCGAAAGGGAGGCCGCCCGTCACGCGGGAGGCGTGCCGACCATGTAGGGCGCATCTCTGGTGCGTCGGGCTGGCGATCGGTGCCGACGGCGAGTCGCGTGGAGCTTTTGCGCGTCTGGCGGCCATGAAGTGCCCGGAACCTCACTTGGTTCGCCCTTCCGCAGTCCGGCGGTAACGCGGCCGCGAAAGACTGCTATTGCCGCGAGAGGTCCAGGGTCAGGCCCGGGACGGGTGCGCTTGGGTGAGCGCTGCGCGCGGGATCAAGGCGCGGCGAGTTGGTTCGGCTCGGCGCCTTGCTCGAATGTCTTGCGGATTTGGCGTGGATAAAGTGCTGTAGACCCACCGTTGGCTCGCCGCACCGCGGCCCGTCGATGCGCGGCCTTCTGGTCCAGAACCACCGCGTCCCGGACTTGATCCGGGACCTCTCAGGAGATGTCAGGTTTCGGAGGCCCGCGTGAGCGACAGGCGGGCGGTTTCCAGGTGTTCCTTCATGATGGTCGCGGCGCGCTCGGGTTCGCGGGCGCGGAGCGCATCGAGGATCTGGCGGTGTTGCCGGTTGTAGGTGGTGATCGTCGGCTCGTCCAGCGTCAGGCGGCGCATGCGGGTCCAGTCGTCCTGTCCGCGGACGCTGCCGATCTGGGTGAGGATCCAGACCAGCAGGCCGTTGCGGGTGCTGTCGGCGATGGCGCGGTGAAACTGCGTGTCGGCCTCGGAAAACGCGGCGGGGTCGTCGAGGCTGGCCTCCATCAGTTCGCAAAGTTCTTCCATCCGGTCGAAATCGGCGTGGCGGCCATGCAGGACCGACAGGCGGCAGCTGTGCGGCTCGAGCGCGAATCGGGCATCCATCAGTTCCAGCGGTGTGGCGTTGTCGATGGCGCTGGCCGCCGCCGTCTCGGTCTTGTGCAGGACATAGGTGCCGCTGCCCGGGCGGATCTCGACAAAACCTTCGGATTCCAATTGCATGAGCGCCTTGCGCACGGTGCCGCGCGCGGCACCGTAGGTCTCGGACAGGATCCGTTCGGGCGGCAGGCGGTCGTGCTGTTGCAGCGTTCCCTTCGATATTTCGCGCCGGATGAGGCCGGCAATGTCCGCCGAGCCCATTCTTTGTGCGTCACCCACTGTGATTCCTCCATTATTTGGACCAATTATATACCGTATAGCGGTCATTTCCAGCAAAAACTGCATGTTTGGATCAAATTCGGTTGACTTTTGGATTGCGTCTCGGAATCGTGAGGGTACTGGGCGGCATCGCGATGCCTGCCCATGCCACCTAAAATACCGGCCGTCATTCGATCCTCGATCTGACAAAGCCGGCGCAACATCAGGGAGCTAAACCGTGGCTGAAATGGATCTTGAGAAATTTGTCGAGGCCCCCGGGCGCGACGAGAAAATCAAAGAAGTCCGCAAGATGATCGATGCGAAGGGCATCGAGTACCTTTACCTGCAATTCGTGTCGGTGACCGGCAAGATCATGGGCAAGGGCATTCCTGCCGATCACTGGGAAACCGTCGCGAAGAAGGGCTTTCAGCTGGTCTATGGCGCCACGGTGAACCTGTTCACCAACCGTGCGGGCGAGTACCTGGGTTATGGACCCGAAGCGGCCGAGCTGGTGGGGATCCCGGAACCGGAAACCTTCATGCAGCTGCCCTGGGCGCCGACCATCGGGCGCTTTTACTGCACGTTGTTCCGCAACCGCGAGGAAAAGGAAAATCCGGGTGGGTTCCTGACCTCGGACTGCCGGGGCAACCTGCGCCGGATGCACGAGGACTTCAAGAAGAAGCACGGCCGGAGCCTGCGGATCGGGACCGAGCCCGAGATGATGTGGCTGAAGTTCGACGAGAACGGCAAGCCGCGCGACGGCTATTCCAAGCCCTATTGCTATCACATCGACCAGTTCGAAAGCCTGCGTCCGGTGTCGATGCAGGTGATCCGGTATGCCCGCATGATGGGTCTGGACATGATCCAGGGCGACCACGAGGACGCGCCCGGGCAACTGGAGCTGAACTGGATGTTCGATGACGTGCTGCGCAACGCGGACCGTCTGACCACGTACCGCCAGATCTGTGCGCAGGTGGCGCGCGAGAACGGCATTTTCGCCTGCTTCATGACCAAGCCGTTCATGGGCGTGTCGGCCTCGGGCTGTCACCACAACATGAGCCTGTGGCGCGGCGGCGAGGACGAGTTCGTCAAATGCGGCAATGATCCCAAGGATCTGCCGGGGATGAAAGACAACTACATGTACGTCAAGGGCGGTGAGAACACGTTCATGCCTGATGACGACGACCCGCAGATGCCCGGCAAGGAGGGCCTGGAGGCGATCGGCGGCGTAGTGCATCACCTGCAGGCGCTGACCGCGGTGGGCTGTTCGACGGTGAACTCCTATCGCCGGCTGTGGGACACGGGGTTCTGGGCGCCGGTCTTTGCCGACTGGGGTTTCCAGAACCGGACCACGGGCCTGCGCGTCTCGGCGCCGGGGCGGTTCGAGTACCGCTCGGTCGACAGCATGGTGAACCCGTACCTGATGGGCTCGACCCTGCTGGCGGCGATGGATGACGGCATCGACAACAAGCTGGATCCGGGCAAGCCCGAGGAGCGCAACATCTACGAGGCGATCAAGGACGGCAAGGACGTCAAGAAGCTGCCGATGAGCCTGGGCGAGGCGCTGGAGTTCCTGAAGAAGGACGAGGTGGTGCAGCGCGGGATGCCCGGCGAGATGTACCGGCTTTACGACGAGTACAAGCACGACGAATACGCCCGGTTCATGTCCACCGTGACGGATTGGGACAAGGACACGTACATGGAATGCCTGCCCTGAGGCATCCCATGCGTTCGGCGGCGGGTTGAGGAGCCCGCCGCCGCTCTAAGACATTCGCAACCCAGAGGAGGCGTTTCCAGATGTGTGGAATTGCTGGACTAATCTACAAGGGCAAGAGCAGCGACGTGGGGTCGGAGATGACCTCGATGCTGCTGGCGCTCAAGCACCGGGGGCCGGACAGCACCGGCTACGCGGTATACGGTGAACCGACCGAGGGCGATTACATCATGCGCCTGAAGGTGGCCGAGGCCGAGGACATGGAAAAGGGCCGCGGCGTTCACAAGGTGATCGAGGACCGCATCGCCTATGTCGAACAGGTGATGGAAGAGCATGGCGCCAAGATCAAGTCCAAGGACGCGCCCTTGGAATACGCGCTGCGCTATGTGTTCAGCGGCGCCGACAACCTGGGCGAGATGGCCGAGCATATCGAGGAACAGGACGGTATCGAGATCCTGTCGATGGGCAACGGTCTGGAGCTGATCAAGGACCTGGGCGACGCGTCGGTGGTGTCGAAGGCGTACGGCCTGAATGATTTCAAGGGCACGCACGCCATCGGGCACACGCGGATGGCCACGGAATCGGATGTCGACATCAAATCGGCCCACCCCTACTGGGCGTTTCCCTATAACGACGTGAGCGTCGTGCATAACGGCCAGATCACCAATTACTGGATCATGCGCCGCGAGATGGAGCGCAAGGGCCACCGGTTCATGTCGAACTGCGATTCCGAGCTGCTGGCGGTCTATACCGCGCACAATCTGGCCAACGGCATCACGCTGGAAGAGTCCCTGCGCAAGTCGATCGACGAGATCGACGGGGTGTTCACCTATCTTGTGGCCACCAAGGACCAGCTGGGCATGGCGAAGGACACGATGGCGGCGAAACCGCTGGTTCTTTACGAATCCGACGACCTGATTGCCATGGCGAGCGAAGAGGTGGCGATCCGCGCGATCCTGCCGCAGGAAATCGACACGACAGATCCCTACGATGAGGAGGTCCGGGTATGGCAAGCGTGAGCGACGCAGAACTGAAGAAGATGACCCAGGAGGAGCGGGTGACCGCCTTGGGCATGCGGACCGAACAGCTGACGGGCAAGTCGCTTTACGTCGAGTTCGACCCGGATGCCGAGGAGCGCTTTACCTATCCCTGGGCGCCCGACGTGGACTTCAACAAGCGGACCGAGATCGACTGTGACGGCAAGACCGTGACGGAAGTGAACTCGAACATCCGCGAGTTGATGAAGGAAGGGTATGGCACGATCGTGCTGCAGAACCCGCGGGGCATGCACAGCCTTGGCGTGGGGATCCTGAGCAAGCTGAACCTGATCATCGAAGGTTCGACCGGGTACTTTTCCGTCGGCCTGATCGACGGGCCGAACGTGCGCATCAGCGGGCGTGTGGGCTGGTCCTGCGGCGAGAACATGATGTCCGGGACGATCATGATCGAGAAAAACGCAGGCTCGACCTTTGGCGCGGCTATCCGGGGCGGTGACCTTGTGTGCCGCGGCTCGGTGGGCTCGCGCACGGGAATCGACCAGAAGGGTGGCACGATCATCGTCGGTGGCGATACCGGCGCGCTGAGTGGCTTCATGATGCAGCGGGGCCGGATGGTGGTCTGCGGTAACGCGGGGAAGAACCTGGGCGACTCGATGTATGACGGCACGATCTATGTCGGTGGCGAGATCAAGAGCCTGGGCGTGGATGCTGTCGAGGCCGAGTTGACCGATCTGGACAAGAAGTGGCTGACACGGAAGCTGACGCAATACGGCCTGATGCCCGAGAAGGGGGTGGATCACTTCACCAAGGTCGTCGCCGGCAAAATGCTGTGGAACTACGACAACCTCGAGCCGTCCGAGAAGAAACTGATCCTGTGATGGCGGGGTGAACCCCGCCCTACAACCCGTAGGCCGGGGTTGACCCCGGCACCTGACAAAGGAGTTACAAATCATGGCTGATGGTGATCTGCCGCAGAAAAAACAGCTGGAGCGCGATGTAAACCGCATCGGTGACAGCTTCATCTTCCCGCCGCGTGTGATGGATGACATCCACATCAAGTCCGAGCTTGGCCGCTACCGGATGCGGGGCTTCTCGCTATTCAAGAAGATCCCGCACTGGGATGACCTGACCTTCTTGCCCGGGACGCTGACGCGCTTCGTGATCGAAGGCTATCGCGAGAAATGTGAGACCAAGACCGTGATCGGGCCGCGCGCCAAGGTGCCGCTGGAGCTGGATATCCCGGTCTATATCACCGGCATGTCGTTCGGCGCGCTGTCCTACGAGGCGAAGACCGCGCTGGCGCGGGGCGCCACGATGGCGGGCACGGCGACCTGTTCGGGCGAGGGGGGGATGATCCCCGACGAGCGGCGCTATAGCTCCAAGTGGTTCTACCAGTGCATCCAGTCCCGCTATGGCTTCAACCCCAACCACCTTGTTCTGGCCGATGGCTGTGAATTCTTCATCGGGCAGGGCTGCAAGGTGGGCCTTGGCGGGCACCTGATGGGTCAGAAAGTGACCGACCAGGTGGCCGAGATGCGCAGCTTGCCCGCGGGGATCGACCAACGTTCGCCGGCGCGTCACCCCGACTGGCTGGGCCCGGACGACCTGGCGCTGAAGATCCAGGAGATCCGCGAGGCGACCGACTGGCAGATCCCGATCCAGCTGAAGCTGGGTGCCTCCCGCGTGTTCGACGACGTGCGGATGGCGGTGAAGTGTGACCCGGATTCCATTTATATCGACGGGATGGAAGGTGGCACGGGCGCGGGCCCGCACCTGGCGACGGAAGATACCGGTGTGCCGGGCATGGCGGCGATCCGTCAGGCGCGGAAGGCCATCGACAGCCTTGGCAAGCGCGGCGAGATCAGCCTGGTCTACGCGGGCGGGATCCGAAACGGCGCGGACGTGGCCAAGGCCATCGCGCTGGGCGCGGATGCCATCGCGATCGGGCATTCGGCCATGATGGCGCTGAACTGCAACAAGGATATCCCCGAGGCCAACTATCCCGAGGAGATCGGGGCCGAGCCGGGCTATTGCTATCACTGTCACACGGGCCGCTGCCCGGTGGGCGTGGCGACGCAGGACCCCAAGCTGCGCGAGCGGCTGGACCCGGACGAGGCGGCGGAGCGCGTGTACAACTTCCTGCACACGCTGACCATCGAGGCGCAGTTGTTCGCACGGGCGTGCGGCAAGACCTATCTGCACTCGCTGGAGCCGGAGGACCTGGCCGCGTTGACGATGGAGGCCTCGGCCATGGCGGGGGTTCCGCTGGCGGGCACCGGCCATACGGTTGGCGTCGAGGATTATCACCATTTCTAAACGGTGGGTTGGAAACCCACCCTACGTTTACGGCGTAGGGTGGGGTTTCACCCCACCTCCCGACAAGGAGGGAAAACAATGGCTGGAACACAATATCGCGGCTCGGAGATTACCGATGTCGACCAGTTCCTGAAGGACAAGGACGGGCTTGGCTCGGAACGTGAAAAGGAAATCGGCCAGCATATCGGCTATCGCTATGACGTGAACCTTGTGCCGGATTATGACCGGATCACGCCGTTCCTGGAAAAGTACATCGAGACCATGGGCTGGGACGATCTTAACTGGCTGGAAGACGTGCACATGGGCTATGAAGAAGGCTCGCCGGCGGTGTTCGATCGCAACAACAACGGCTGGGTGCGGGTGCCCGACACGATCGAGCTGCCCGACAACCAGCAGGATCGGGACATGATCGCGCGGGAACTGCTGATCAAGTTCCAGATGTCGGACCGGCACCCTTTGGTGAACCTGCGCAAGGCCTATATGAAGTTCTGAAGGAACTTTGAAAGGACCAGACATGACGCGCCCGATCAACATTGCCTGCCTGCAGACACGGCCCATGCCCAATTTCGCATCGGCCTGGGAAGAGGCGCGGCCCCTGGCCGAAAAAGCGGTGTCGGACGGGGCGCAGGTTCTTTTCCTGCCGGAATATTGCGGCGGGTTGAAAACGGAGGGTGCGGCTGTGGCGGCGCCTTCTGCCCCCGAGGCGGATCATCCGTTTTTGAGAGATACGCAGGCGTTTGCGCGGGAGGCGGGGGTGTGGATCAACCTAGGCTCCATCGCCGTCGATGGGCCTGACGGGCGGATCATCAATCGCGGGATCATGCTGGACGAACAGGGCAGGGTCACGGGGCGGTATGACAAGATCCACATGTTCGACATCCAGTTGAGCGAGACGGAAGTGTACCGCGAGAGCGAGCGGGTGGCGCCGGGCAACCGGGCCGTCATACACGACACGCCGTTCGGGCGGATCGGGCATACGATCTGTTACGACCTGCGGTTTCCGATGCTGTGGCGCGAGCTGGCGCAGGCGGGGGCGGAGATGCTGATTTGTCCTGCGGCATTTACGAAGAAGACGG
Organism: Roseovarius sp. THAF8; assembly: GCF_009363735.1. Classification (NCBI taxonomy): domain Bacteria; kingdom Pseudomonadati; phylum Pseudomonadota; class Alphaproteobacteria; order Rhodobacterales; family Roseobacteraceae; genus Roseovarius; species Roseovarius sp. THAF8. Next base: position 2,876,045 of record NZ_CP045410.1, read on the forward strand.
GCGAGGCGCATTGGCATGTGCTGAACCGCGCGCGGGCAATCGAGACCACGCGGTTTGTTGTGTCGCCCTGTGCGATTGGTCCCGTGCCGGGCGGGGGCGAATGTTTCGGTCATTCGCTGATCGTCGGGCCGTGGGGCGAGGTGCTTGCCGAGGGCGGCACGGAACCCGGCGTGGTGCAGGCGGAGATCGACCTGGATGACGTCGAGAAGGCCGCGGGCCGGGTGCCGAGCCTGACCAGCGACCGGGACTTCGACATGGAAACGCCAGACCCCGAGAGGAGCGTGGCATGACATCTTTGGCGACCCAACTGGGGCAGAGCTATTCCGACAACCCGCTGCGGCTGGGGTTCCTGAAATGGCAGTGCCATGTGCGGCAGCTGGCGATGCGCAACAATGACGGGCGCCCCGATGATGCGATCATGCCGGAGGTGACGCCGGAAGGGCATGAGGCGCCCATGGGCGTGGTGATCACGCTGTTGAACAAGGCGCCGGGGTATTCGGTGACGCCGGAATTGCAGCACATGGCGGCCAAGACCAACGACCCGGCGCAGCGGCGGCAGACGGCGCTGCAATTCCTGTCGGCGACGTATTACCAGAAGGCCAAGGAGTTCTCGGACATCCTGACCGCGACCTTCCCGCCGGGCAGCGAAGGCGCCAGGGCGCTGCACGAGGCGGGGCACGCGACGTTGCGGTTTGCGGCCTATGGACAGGCGTTCGAGCTTTATTGCAAGGTCTGGCGGCTGGCGCCGCACAACCTGCTGCACCAAGCGACGATGGCGCATAACGTGCTCTTCAACCCGGCCCTGCCGCCGGCGACGGAAGTGCTGGGCTTCGAGCCCGACTGGGATGCGAGCCGGGCCGATCCGCCAGTGGGCGGGCGGCGGTAGGCTTCCAGTTCGATCGAGCGCGTTTCACGCGCGCAGGTTTGCCTCGGGCTTGTGGCCTCGAGGGCGTGAGGGTGGCGTGACGCGCTCGGCCTGAGGTCTTGCCCGTGGCGGGCGGGGGCCTGCGGCGCGAGTATTTTTGGCAAGAAAAAGCGGGGATTGAGCGTGGTCCGGCGGGGGCGCGAAATTTGAATCGACGCGGCAATACAAAATGTATACATTATGTATTCAGCAAGGAGAGTCGATTTGACCGCCGACAAGAAAACCCAGTGCCTGGAAGACATGCGGATGCGTATCCTGACGCAGGAGATCGCGCCCGGCAGCGACCTCGACGAGGCGACGCTGTGCGAGCGTTACGCCATGTCGCGCACGCCGATGCGCGAGATCCTGCAGCGGCTGGGCGGCGAGGGGTATGTGGACCTGACGCAGAACCGCGGCGCCAAGGTGGCGTCGATGGACCTGCCGGTATTGCGGACGTTCTTTCAGACCGCGCCGATGATCTATGCGAACGTGGCGCGGCTGGCCGCCGAGAACCGCAAGGCAGGCGAGATCGGGCCTTTGAAGGCCATCCAGGAGCGGTTCCGCGCGGCGACGGAGGCGGGCGATGCGGCGGAGGCAGCGTTGCAGAACCACCGCTTTCACCTGTGCATGGGGGAGATGGCGCACAATCCCTACCTGCTGCCCAGCCTGAAGCGGATGCTGATCGACCATACGCGATTGAGCCAGACATTCTATCGTCCGGCCTCGGAGGATGAGGCGGCGCGGGTGGTGAAGGCGTGCGACCACCATGACGCGATGATCGTGGCCATCGAGCGGCAAGAGCCGGGCCTGATGGTCGATCTGACGATAGAGCACTGGAACCTGTCGCGGGATCGGCTGGAGCGCTTCGTGAGCCCCGACCCGTTGCCGATTGACGTTTTGCCGATGAAGGATCGTGAAAATGCAGTTTGAGGGGATCTGGACGCCCATCGTGACGCCCTACCGGGAGGATATCACGGTGGACGAGGGCGCGCTGGGCGACGTGGTGGAACAGTTGATCGCGGGCGGTGTGGCCGGGATTATCAGTGCCGGGACCACGGGGGAGTATTACGCGCAGAGCTTCGAGGAGCGCGAATGGCTGGCCCGCAAGACGCATGAGTTGATCAAGGGACGCGTGCCGCTGGTCGTGGGCACAGGTGCGCTGCGCACCGAGGACAGCATCGAATTTGCCAGAATGGCGAAGGGCGTGGGCGCCGATGCGATCCTGGTGGCGACGCCGCCCTATTCGGTGCCGACGGGGCGCGAGATTGCGCTGCACGCTTTGGCGATCGACCGGGCGGTGGATATGCCGGTGATGCTGTACAACTACCCGGGCCGGATGGGTGTGAACATGGACGAGGAGACCCTGGATCGCCTGGGCCGCTCGCCGAATTTCTGCGGCATCAAGGAAAGTTCGGGTGATATCAACCGGCTGCACTTGATCGCACGGGACTATCCGCATCTGGGGCTTCTGTGCGGGATGGATGACCAGGCGCTGGAGTTCTTTGCCTGGGGGGCGAAGGGCTGGGTCTGTGCCGGGTCGAATTTCGCGCCCGAGGCGCATGTGGCGCTGTACCGGGCCTGCGTGGTGGAGGGGGATTTCACCAAGGGCCGGGCGATCATGTCGGCGATGATGCCGCTGATGCGGGTGCTGGAGCAGGGCGGCAAGTTCATCCAGTGCATCAAGCATGGGGTGACGATGCGGGGGATACCGGCGGGGCCGCCGAGGAAGCCGCTGTTGCCGCTGAACAAGGATGACAAGCGGGGGCTGGAAGAAGTGATCCGCACGATGAACACGGCGATTGCCGCGATCGAAGGGGGCAAGAAATGAGCGAGCTTCTGACACGGGACGAATACGGCGCGATTGCCGCCGAGATCGATCTGCCCAAGGCGCCTTTCGTGGATGGCAAGTTCCGCAAGGGATCGGGGCCGGTGATGGAGACGGTGAACCCGGCGACGGGGGACGTGCTGGCGAAGATCTCGACCGCGAACGCGAAGGATGTGGATTTCGCCGTGGAAAAGGCGCGGGAAGCTTTTGAGCGCGGGGAGTGGGCGAAAGCGCATCCCAGTGAGCGGAAGGATGTGCTGATCCGGCTGTGCAAGCTGATCACGCGACGGCGGCACGAATTCGCGGTGATGGAGAGCCTGGATAGCGGCAAGCCCATCCGCGACTGCGAGACGGTGGACATTCCCGAGGTCATTTACACGATCAAGTGGCATGCTGAGCTGATCGACAAGATCTATGACCAGGTGGGGCCGTCGGGCGACGATGCGCTGAGCCTGATCGTGCGCGAGCCTTTGGGCGTGGTGGCCTGCGTGCTGCCGTGGAACTTTCCGCTGTTGATGATGGCGTGGAAGATCGGGCCGGCGCTGGCGGCGGGCAATTCGGTGATCGTGAAGCCCGCCGAGCAGACCTCGCTGACCGCGTTGCGGCTGGCGGAGGTGGGGCATATGGCGGGCGTTCCGCGCGGCGTGTTGCAGGTGTTGCCGGGGGATGGGCCGTCGGTAGGTGAACCGCTGGGCCTGCATATGGGCGTGGATATGGTGAGCTTTACCGGTTCGACCGAGACCGGCAAACGGTTCCTGCGCTATGCGGCTGATTCCAATATGAAAAAGGTGACTTTGGAATGCGGGGGGAAAAACCCGGCTGTGGTTCTGGAGGATGCCGAAAACCTCGATCATGTGGCCGAGCATGTGGTGAACGCGGCCTTCTGGAACATGGGCGAGAACTGTTCGGCGGCCAGCCGGGTGATCGTGCACAAGGCCGTCAAGGCGCCTCTGATGCAGCGGATCGTGGCGCGGATGCGCGACTGGAAGACCGGCGATCCGCTGGACCCGGCCAATCATCTGGGCGCGCTGGTGGATGCCGAGCATTGCAAGAAGGTGGCAGGCTACCTGAAAGGCAAGGCGGTGGCCGGGGGCGGCAAGCCCAAGGGTAATTTCATCGAGCCGACGGTTTACGAGGTCAAGAAGGACGACAAGCGGGCGCGTGAAGAGATTTTCGGGCCGGTCCTGAGCGTGATCGAGGTGGCGAGCGAGGCCGAGGCGATCGAGCTGGCCAATGACACGGCCTATGGGCTGGCGGCGTCGGTCTTTACCTCGAACGTTCGGCAGGCGATCCGGGCGGCGCGGGAGATCCGGGCCGGGACGGTGACGGTGAACTGCTATGGCGAGGGCGATATTGCGACGCCCTTTGGTGGCTACAAGCAGTCCGGCTTTGGCGGGCGGGACAATGGCATGCATGCGCATGACCAGTTCACCGAGGTCAAGACGATCTGGGTCGATCTGAGTGATCCCAAGGACGGAGATCTGGTGGGATGAGCCGGGTCGGGTTCCTTGGGACCGGGCATATCGCTGCGCCGATGGCGCGGGCGCTGGCACGCAAGGGACATGAGGTTGCGGTGTCGCGCCGCAGCGAGGCGGTGTCGGCGGCGCTGGCGGAGAGCGGTCTGGGCATCGCGGTGGCGGAGAATGCGGCGGTCGTGGAGCAAAGCGATGTCTTGCTCTTGTGCCTGCGCCCGGCGGTCTGGAAAGACGTCGTTGCGGGCCTGCCGTTTCGGGCCGATCAGAAGATCGTGTCGGTCATGGCGGGGGTGCCGATGGCCGAGATCGTGGCGGCCTGTGCGCCGGTTCGCGATGTGTCGGTGACGATCCCTTACGGGTTTATCGAGCACGGTGGCTGCCCCTTGCCGGTGGCGGGGGATCCGGGCGTCGTGCGGGCACTCTTCGGGGCCGAGAACCCTGTGCTGCCGCAGGCGGACGAGGCGGCGCTGAACCAACATTTCGCGGCCTCGACCATGGTCGCCGCGGCGCTGGGACTTCTGGAAGTGGGCACTGGTTGGCTGGCGGGCAAGACCGGGTCACCCGAGGCGGCGGAGATCTATGTGAGCAACCTGGTGACCGGGGTTCTGAACGGCCTAAGCCGGGACCGCGCGGGCGAGTTGCATGACGAGAAGAGGGCGCTGGCCACACCCAACACCCTGAACCTGCAGATGGTCGAGGGGCTGGCGGCGCAGGGGGCCTTTGACGGGCTGCCCGGGATACTGGACGGAATATCAAACAGCATGGAGGACGACGCGTGACAGCAGTAACAGAAAAACCGGCGCGTCGAGGGCGCGGCACACGGACCGCGCTGCGGGCCGTGCGGGACGTGAAGATGTTGCCCAGCCTGAAGCGGGGGCTGCCGCTGACCGAGCCGATGAGCGCGGAAGAGATCGAGCGGATCGACGCGGCAAGCATGGATATTCTGGAGAATGTCGGCGTGGTCTTTCGCGACGAGATCGCGATTGCCGACTGGAAGCGGGTCGGCGCGGAGGTGCGCGACGGCGACCGCGTGCATCTGGACCGGGGGCTGGTGCGGGAGCTGATCAAGTCGATCCCCGAGACGTTCACCTATCACGCGCGGAACCCGGCCAATAACCTGCCCTTTGGCAAGGATAATGCGATATTCGTGCCGATGACGGGCGCGCCGTTCCTGCGCGATCTGGACGATGTGCGGCGGAACCCGACGCTGGACGATCTGGCGAATTTCCACAAGCTGGCGCAGATGTCGCCGGCGCTGCATTCCAGCGCGCATCATATCGTGGAACCGTATGACCACCCGATCAGCCAGCGGCATCTGCGGATTACCTATTCTTCGATGAAGCATTCGGACAAGACGTTCATGGGGATGACGACCAGCCCCAAGAACGCCGAGGACGTGATGGAGATGTGTGCGATCCTCTTTGGCGAGGAGTTCATGGAGACGCACCCGGTGGCGACGGGCAACTGCAACGGCAACAGCCCGCTGGTGTGGGACGAGACGATGCTGGGCGCGATGCGGGCGTTCTGCAAGCGCAACCAGCCGGTGCTGTGCAGCCCGTTCGTGCTGGGCGGGGCCAATACGCCGGCGTCTGTTGCGCCCGCGGTGGCGCAGCTGAATGCCGAGGCGCTGAGCGCACTGGCCTATACGCAGGTCATTCGCAAGGGGGCGCCGGCGATTTACGGCCACTACCTGTCGACGGTCAGCATGAAGTCGGGCGCGCCGATGGCGGGGACGCCCGAGATCAGCCTGATGAACATGATGATCGGTCAGATGGCCCGGTTCTATGGCGTGCCGTGGCGGTCCTCGACCAACCTGGGCGGGGCCAAGACTCTGGACGCGCAGGCGGGGTACGAGAGTGCCACGACTCTGATGGCGTTGCAGATGGCCGGCACCAACTACATGTGGCACGCGGCGGGCTGGAACGAGGCGGGGATGCATTGCTCGATGGCGAAATTCGTGATCGACGCCGAGCAATGCGCGATGGCCTACCGGATGGCCGAGGGCATCCGCTGGGACGATTTCGACGAGGCGATTGCCGCCGTGGGCGATATCGGGCCGGGCGGACATTACCTGGGGCATCCGCACACGCTGGCGAATTTTCAGCGGGCGTTCTTCATGCCGGATTTGTTTGACAACAACTCGATCGAGCAGTGGCAGGCCGAAGGCGCGGTCGAGGCGAATGCGCGGGCGCAGGCCTATGCGCGCAAGATGCTGAACGAGTATGAAGAGCCGAAGCTGGACGAGGGTGTGAACGAGGCGCTGCTGGCGTATATTGCAAAGCGGGAAAGCGAGATCCCGGCGGCGGATGCGCTGAACCAGGAGTACTGAGAACGCGCGACGGCGCGGGGAGTGACGCACATGGGCAACCTGCCGTATCTGGACCTGAAAGACCCGGAGTTTTCCACCCGGGGGGCTGAGGTTGTCGCGGCGCGCAAGGCCCATTGGTGCGCCGAGACCCCCTTTGGCCTGGCGGTGCTTCGGTATCGGCAGGTGGGCAAGATCCTGCGCGACCGGCGGTTTCGGCAGGGCAGCCACAACTGGCCGGATACGGTCGGGATCGAAGGGCGCTTCGCGGATTTTTGGCGGGATTCGGTGATCGGGCGCGAGGGCGAGGCGCATCAGAAGCTGCGGGCGCTGGCGGTGCCGGCGTTGAGCGAGGACTACGTGCTGTCGCTGGTCCCGGCCTTCGACGAGATTGCGCGGGGCCTTTGTGCGGCGCTGCGCGAGAAAACTTCCTGCGAATTCCAGTCGGCGTTCTGCGAGCCCTTTGCGGGTCAAGCGATCACGACGCTGCTGGGCATGGAGCGCGAGGCGTGGCCGCTGGTGGCGCATAATGCCGCCGATCTGGGGCTGGCGATGGGGATCGAGGCGCCGAAATACCAGGAGCGGTTCAACGCGGCGTGTGAGACGCTGTTCCAGCTGGCCGATCAACTGGTGGCCAAGGTGCGGCGCGGTGAGGATTGCGACAGTTACGTTGCGCGCATGGTGGCGGAGTTCGACCGCAATGGGGACTGCACGCATGAGGAATTGCTGAACACCATCGTGATTTCGATCTTCGGGGGTGTGGATACGACGCGGGCCTTGCTGGGGCTTGGTCTGTCGCTGTTCATCGAGAACCCTGAGCAGTGGCAGATGCTGCGCGAGGACGAGAGCCTGATTCCGAACGCGGTGGAAGAGTTCATCCGGGCGCGGCCGACCACAACGTGGTCCACCCGCGAGGCGATCGAGGATGTGGAGATGGACGGGATGATGATCCCCAAGGGCACGGTGCTGAACCTGCTGGTTCATGCCTCGGCGCGGGACCCGGAGATTTGTGAGGACCCGGGGTTCGACATCACGGTCAAGCGCAAGCGGCATTTCGGGTTCGGAGGCGGGGCGCATCATTGCATCGGGCATTTCGTGGCGCGGACGGATACGGGGTGTGCGCTGGATGCACTCAGGCGGACGTTCCGTACGGTAGCGTATGACGGTGCGCCGGAATGGCTGCCGGACAGCGGCAACACCGGGGCGCTGAGCCTGCCGGTGAGATACGAGGTGGCCTGATGCGGTTCGAGGGACAGTGTGCGCTGGTAACGGGAGGCGCGGGCGGCATCGGGGCTGCCTTGGTCGCGGCGCTCAGGGCCGAGGGCGCGCTTGTGGCGGTGAGCGACCGGCAGAGAGGCGCGGTGGAGGCCGAGGCGCATCTGGACGGTGACCTTCTGGACGGGGCGTTCTGTGATGCGCTGCCCGGGACGGCGGAGGCGGCGTTGGGCGGTCTGGACCTGGTGTTCAACAATGCGGGCGTGATCACGCGGGGTGACATTACCACGGCGCACGATGACGACTGGCGCCTGACCATGGGGGTGAACGTGGAGGCGCCGTTTCGGATTTGCAGGGCGGCGATCCCGATCCTGGCCGCGCGGGGCGGCGGGGCGATCGTGAACACCTCGTCCTGCTGGGGATTGCGGCCGGGGCCGAACCATCCGGTCTACGTGACCAGCAAGGCGGCGATTGCCAGCCTGACGCAATGCCTTGGCCGGGATCACGCGCACCAGGGCATCCGGGTGAACGCGGTCTGCCCCAACGAGGTGGACACGGCCATGCTGCGCACGGGCTTTGCGGCACGCGGGTTGGACCCGGAGCGGGCCATCGAAGACCTGAACGCGAGCGTGCCGCTGGGCCATATAGCCAGCCCGGAAGAGATCGTGGACGTGATGCTGTTCCTGGCGTCGGACGCGGCGCGGTACATGTGTGGCTCGTTGGTCGAGGTTAATGGCGGGAAGGCCGTGATATGAGCCGGTTTGCTGGCAAGGTGGCGTTGATCACTGGCGGATCGAGCGGCATGGGCGCGGCCACGGCAGCGATGCTGGCCGAGGGCGGCGCACGGGTGTTCTGTGCGCAGCGAGGTGCGTCGACGCATGAGGATATCGCGGCGGATTTCAGCGACGAGGCCGTGCCCGAGCGGGTGATTGCGGAGGTCTCTGACAAGGCGGGCGCGCTCGATATCCTGGTGAACAATGCCGGGATGATGCGCGAGGGCACGGTCGAGGAAACGTCGAAGGCGGATTGGGACATCCAGCTGCATATGAATCTGACAGTGCCGTTTCTGCTGATTCGTCACGGGATGGGGATGCTGCGCGCGGGCGGTGGCGCGATCGTCAATCTCGGCTCGGTCGAGGGGTTGGGATCGAACCCGCGGCACCCGGCCTATTGCGCGTCGAAGGCCGGGCTGCACGGGCTGACACGCGCCGTGGCGGTGGACCACGGCAAGGATGGCGTGCGCTGCAACGCGGTGGCGCCGGGGTGGATCGACACGCCGCTGAACGAGGATTTCATCGATGGCATGGCCGACCCGGCGGCGTTTCGTGCAGGGCTGGCGGGGATACACCCGGTGCGGCGGACCGGCAAACCGGAGGACGTGGCGCGGCTGATCTGCTGGCTGGCGAGCGACGAGGCGAGTTTCGTGACCGGACAGGTCTGGACCATCGACGGCGGCCGGATGGCCCAGTTGAGCCTGCCATGAAGGTGCGCCAGATGCCCTGTGATCCGGGTGTAACCGGGTGGAACGCGATTCTGCCCGCGGCGGACGCGGCCCAGCCGCTGGAAGAGGCGATGACGGCGGACTGGCTGGTAATCGGCGGCGGCTTTGCCGGTCTGGCTGCCGTGCGGCGGCTGAGCCAGCTGCATCCCGAGGCGAAGATCGTGCTGCTGGAGGCGAAGCGGATCGGCGAAGGGCCGGCGGGGCGAAACTCGGGCTTCATGATCGACCTGCCGCATGACCTGTCGTCGGAGGATTACGGCGGCGCGCTGGAGAAGGATATGGCGCAGACGCGGATGAACCGCGCGGCGATCGGCTTTGCCGCAGAGATGGCGGAGGCGTTCGGGCTGGGCGTGGAGGCGTTCGTGCGGTCGGGCAAGACCAACGCGGCGGCGAGTGCGAAAGGGCATCGGCACAACCTGGATTATGCCGCGCACCTGGAGGCGATGGGCGAGGCGCATGATCTGCTCGATGCCGACGCCATGCGGGATCTGACCGGATCGGACTATTACCGCAGCGGGCTATACACGCCCGGGACTGCGATGATCCAGCCGGCGCTGTTCGTGCAGGGCGTGGCGCGCGGGCTGGCCAGCAATCGCGTAAGGATTTGCGAGGATAGCCCGGTGACGGAACTGCGGCGCGAGGGTGATTGGGTGGCCATGACTCCGAAGGGCCGGGTGACGGCGCCGAAGGTGATTTTGGCCGTCAACGGACATGCCGAGAGTTTCGGGCAGTTCAAGGGACGGTTGCTGCACCTGTTTCTGTACGCGTCGATGACCCGTCCCCTGACCGAGGACGAGGCCGCGCGGCTGGGCGGGGCGGAGCGTTGGGGGCTGACACCCGCCGACCCGATGGGCAGCACGGTGCGCAGGATCAGCGGGACGGGGGGCACGCGGATCGTGATGCGCAACCGGGTGACATATGACCCGTCGCTGAAGGTTCCCCAAGGCCGCGTGGCCGCGATGGGGCGGTCGCATGACAAGGCATTCGCGGCACGGTTTCCGCAGCTTGCCGGCGTCGACATGGAATATCGCTGGGGCGGGCGGCTGTGCCTGAGCTGGAACGGCGCTCCGGCGCTGGGCGAGGTCGAGGAGGGGCTGTTCTCGGCCTGTTGCCAGAACGGTTTGGGCACGGCGCGGGGCACGCTGCACGGGATGGCGATGGCGGAGCTGGCTTCGGGGATCGAGAGCGAGATCGTGGACCACGTCATGGCGCAGGGAACACCGTCGCGCCTGCCGCCGCTGCCCTTCACCTATGTCGGGGCGACTGCGACGATGAAGTGGGGAGAGTGGAAGGCGGGGGCGGAACTCTAGCCTGAGATTATTCGTACGAATAATCTTGGGGGAGAATTTTCGTACGAAAATTCTGGCGCTCAGTGGCGGGCGAGGTCGTTGAGGATCGGGCAGTCGGGCCGCGTGTCGCCGGCGCAGCACGCGACCAGGTGGCCGAGCGTGTCGGCCATGGATTGCAGTTGCGCGATCTTGTCATTGATCCTTGCAAGGTGCTCGCGGGCGATGGCCTTGACGTCGGCGCTGGCGCGGGTGTCGTCCTCGTAGAGCGCCAGCAGCGTGCGGCAATCCTCTATCGAGAAGCCCAGGGCGCGCGCGCGGCCCAGAAACGCGAGTTTGTGCAGGTGGGTGTCTTCGAAGACGCGGTATCCGTTAGCACCGCGCTCGGGCGTGACAAGGCCGATCTCCTCGTAATAGCGGATGGTCTTGGGCGGCAGGCCGGTCTTGTCCGAGACTTGGGAGATGTTCATGGGGCGGGCTCCGGCGAAAGGCGGCGCAGCCGCAGGGCGTTGGTGAGCACGAAGACAGAGGACAGCGCCATGGCGCCGGCGGCGAGCATCGGTGACAGGAGTGCGCCGGTCAGCGGGTAGAGCGCACCGGCGGCGACGGGAATGAGCGCCGCGTTGTAGGCGAAGGCCCAGAAGAGGTTCTGGCGGATGTTGCGCAGCGTGCGGCGCGAGACATGCAGCGCGGTCAGCACGTTTGCGGGATTGCCCGAGACGAGCACCACGTCGGCGCTTTCGATGGCCACGTCCGTGCCGGTGCCCATGGCGATGCCGATATCGGCCTGCGCGAGGGCGGGGGCGTCGTTGATGCCGTCGCCGACGAAGGCTGTGGCGCCGTGGATGTCTTGCAGGCGGGCGATGGTGTCGCGCTTGTCGCCGGGCAGGACCTCGGCCTCGACATGGTCGATGCCGAGGGCGGCGGCGACGGCCTGGGCCGTCGCGGCGGTGTCGCCGGTGACGAGGGCGGTTTGCAGGCCGCTTTCATGCAGGGCGCGGATGGTGTCGCGGGCCGCAGGCTTGATCGGGTCGGAGACGGCGAGAAGGGCGGCAAGACGTCCGTCGATGGCGGCAAAGACCGGGGTCTCGCCTTGGGCGGTCAGGTGCGCCAGCGCGTCGGCGAAGGGGGCGATGTCGATGGCATGGTCGTGCATCAGTCGGGCGGTTCCGGCCAGCACGTTCTGGCCGTTGACGGTTGCCGAAAGGCCGTGGCCGGGGATGGCCCGGAACTTGGTGACGCGAGGCAGGGTGAGACCTTCGTCGCGGGCCGCGGTCTCGATGGCGCGGGCGATGGGGTGCTCGGACTGCGCCTCGGCCGCGGCGATGGCGGCGAGGGTGTCGGCGCGGTCGACGCCGGGGGCGAGGTGCAGCGCGGTGAGGGTCGGGCGGCCCATGGTGAGGGTGCCGGTCTTGTCGAAGGCGACCACGCGGACTTCGGCCAGCGACTGGAGCGCCTCGCCCTTGCGGAAAAGAACGCCGAGTTCGGCGGCGCGGCCCGTGCCGACCATGATCGAGGTGGGCGTGGCCAGTCCCATGGCGCAGGGGCAGGCGATGATCAGCACCGAGACACCGGCGACGAGGGCGAGGCCGAGGGCGGGGCTGGGGCCGAAGACGAGCCATGCCAGGACGGTGAGCACCGCGAGGGTGATGACCACGGGCACGAAGACGCGCACGACCTTGTCGGCCAGGGCCTGGATCGGCAGCTTGGCGCCCTGGGCCTCCTGCACCATGGCGACGATGCGGGCCAGCATCGTGTCGCGGCCGACGCCGGTGGCGGTCATGGTGAGCGCACCGTCGCCGTTGATGGTGCCGGCGATGAGCGTGTCGTTGGTGGTTTTCGAGACGGGCAGGGGCTCGCCCGAGATCATGGATTCGTCCACGTGGGACGTGCCGTCGGTGACGGTGCCGTCGACGGGGATGCGGTCGCCGGGGCGCAGTTGGAGCGTGTCCCCGACGCTCACCTGCGCGACGGGAATGTCCTGTGCCGCACCCTTGCGGATCACGCGGGCGGTGTCGGGTTGCAGGCCGATCAGGCGACGGATGGCGGCGCCGGTCCGGCCGCGGGCGCGGGCCTCCATCCAGCGGCCCAGAAGGATGAGGGTGACGATGACGGCGGCGGCCTCGAAATAGACGGCGGCGGTGCCGGGGGGCAGGACGCCGGGGGCGAAGAGGGCCACCGTCGAGTACCCCCAGGCGGCCAGGGTGCCGAGGGAGACGAGGCTGTTCATGTCGGGCGCACCGCGCAGGAGCGCGGGCAGGCCCAGCACCAGGAACTGCCGCCCCGGCCAGGCGAGGACCAGCGTGGTGAAGAGAAATTGCATGGTCCAGAGGGCCTGGAGGCCGATGGTTGCGTGCAGCCGGTCGTGGAAGGCGGGTACGAGATGGCCGCCCATTTCCGATATGAAGACAGGCAGCGTCAGCACGGCGGCAATCAGGGTCGCATCGCGGGCGTCGGTGACCTCGGTGGCGCGACGGGCGGCGGCGGGATCGAGCGTCTCGTCCTCGGCGGGGCGGGCCGGGTAGCCCGCCCGGGTGGCGGTGCGGGCGAGGTCGGCGGGGGTGGTGGAGCCCGAAGGGTAGGTGACCTGTGCCGTCCGGGTGGCGAGGTTGACGGTGGCGCTGAGCACGCCGGGCGTGGCGGTCAGGCTGTCCTCGACCCGGCCCACGCAGGAGGCGCAGTGCATCCCGTCGATCGCGAGGGTCGTTTGCGCGGTACGGGCGGGGTAGCCGGCAGAGGAGAGCGCGCCTGTGATGGCGGTAAGCGACGCGGTGCCGGTGGCCACCTGCGCGGTGCCGGTGGCGAAGTTCACGGAGGCGCGGCCGAGGCCGGGCAGCGCGCCGAGGGCGCGTTCGGCGCGGCCCGCGCAGCCGGCGCAGGACATGCCGTCAAGTTCGAGGTTCAGCGTTGTCATGCGGCAGAGATAGGGGTTCCAGTGACTGGAAGGTCAAGGGGGTTTTCGGGAAATTCATGGGAGTCGCGTGGGTTTTCACCCACCCTACGCGCCGGTGAAGCGTCTGCGCGAGGGGTGCGGTGGGGTAGAACCCGACCCTATGCGTTGGCGGAGCGCATGTGCGAAGGGGGCGGTGGGGTGGAACCCCACCCTACGCGGTTGCGATGCGTTTGTGTGAGGGGCGCGGTGGGGTGGAACCCCACCCTACGGGGTTGCAGGTTACTTCCGGGCGCGCAGTTTGAAGACGCCGGTCGCCTCGGCGATGAGTGTGCCGGTGTCGTCGCGCACCTCGCCTTTGGCGAAGAAGGTGGAGCGGCCTCCGCCGGTCACGCGGGCCTCGGCCACCAAGTGCGTCCCGGTGGCGCGGGCGAGGTAATTGACCGTCATGCTGAGGGTGAGCGCGTTCTGTTTCACGTTCGGATCGCCGGTGAAGCAGCCGCAGAAGCCCATCGCGGTGTCGAGGATCGCGGCATAGACGCCCCCGTGGGTCAGGCCCTGGCGGTTCATCAGGTGGGGCGCGATGGGAGCCTCGACCCGGGCGTAGCCTTCGGACCAGTCGGTCATGTCGAAGCCGAGGGTTTCGGAGAGCGGCGAGGGCGCCTCGCGCAGGTTGAGATCGAAGGTGTCGGTCATTGGGTGGCGGCCTTTAGCCCGGAGCGGGCGAAGAAGGGAACATAGGCGCCCAGTTTCAGGGCGCGGTCGGGGTCCGAGGCGTTGCCGTCGAGGGCGCGTTTTTTGACGCCCTGAAGGATGGCGGCCATGCGGAAATAGGTGAAGGCGAGGTAGAAGTGGAAATTTTCGATACCCGGGATGCCGCGGCGGTCGCAATAGGTGTCGATGAACTGCCGGTCGGACCAGAGGCCTTGGGCGGCGCGGTCGATCCCCTCTAGCCCGCGCCCCTCGGTCGTGGCGGGCATGGACCATTGCATGATGACCGCCGCCAGATCGGCATAGGGGTGGCCGGTGGTCGACAGTTCCCAGTCGAGCACGGCGGCGACGCGGGGGGTGTCGGGGGCGAAGAGCAGGTTGTCGAGGCGGTAGTCGCCATGAACCAGCGTGCGCTGGCCGTCATCGGGGGGCATGTTGGCGAAGAGCCAGTCGATGAGGGCGTCCATCTCGGCGATGTCCTCGGTCGCGGTGGCGCGGTACTGCTGGGTCCAGCGTTCGGTCTGGCGTTCGCAATAGTGGCCGGGGGGGCCGTAATCGGCGAGGCCGGTGGCGGCGAGATCGACGGAATGGATGGCCACGAGGGTTCGGTTCATGGCGTCGATGAGGAGGCCGCGATCATCGGGAGCGATTTCGGGCAGGGACGGCTGGTCGAAATTGCGGCCTTCGACATGGTCCATGACGTAGAAGGCCGAGCCGATCACGCTGTCGTCCTCGCAAAGGGCGTGCATCTTCGGCACCGGCACGCCGGTTTCCGCAAGGGCCTTTTGCACGCGGTATTCGCGGTCTACCGCGTGGGCGGATTTGAGGAGCACGCCGGGGGGCTTGCGGCGCAGGACGAATTGGCCCGAGGGCGTGTCGAGCCGGTAGGTGGGGTTGGACTGACCGCCGGAGAACTTGGTGGCGGTGATGGGGCCTTCGAGCGCGGGCAGGTGAGTCCTGGCCCAATCCTCCAGCGCTGCGGTGTCGAGGGGCAGGCTCACGCGCCGTCCTCGCGCAGGTCGGGGTGGACGTAGTCGGAGAACTGGTCGCGCAGGGTCAGCTTGGACACCTTGGCGGTGGCCGTGAGCGGCAGGGCATCGGTGAAGAGGATGTCGTCGGGCATCTGCCACTTGGCGAAATGCGGCTCCAAGTGAGCGTGGATGTCCGCGAGAGTGGGCTTTTCCTCGCCGGCCGGGACCACGACCAGAACCGGGCGTTCGTCCCACTTGGGGTGGGGTACGGCGATGACGGCGCAGGTGTCGATCATCGGATGCGAGATGGCGGCGTTTTCGAGGTCGATGGAGCTGATCCATTCGCCGCCCGATTTCACCAGGTCCTTGGCGCGGTCGCGCACGATCAGGCGGCCGTTGGCGTCGACGGTGGCGACGTCGCCGGTGCCGAACCAGCCGTCTTCGTCCATGGCGGCGGCGGTCGCTTCGTCGTTTTCGTAGTAGCCGGAGATGACGGTGCTGCCGCGCACGAAAAGCTCGCCCGGGGTTTCGCCATCGTGCGGCATCAGGTTGCCGTCATCGTCCTTGAGCTTGAACTCGACACCGAAGAGGCGGCGGCCTGCGCCGACCTTGGCGTCGATGCGCTCATCGAGGGGAGCGTCGGCAAGGCGGGCGGGCAGGATGCCGCGGGTGCCGATGGGGCTCATCTCGGTCATGCCCCAGGCCTGGTTGACGTTGACGCCCATCTCCTCGAAGGCGGCAATCATCGAGCGGGGGGCGGCGGAGCCACCGACCACGAGATCCTTGAATCCGTTGGGTGGCGTGCCGCGCTTGGCGATTTCCTGTTGCAGGCCGGCCCAGACGGTGGGCACGCCCCAAGCCGAGAAAACCTGTTCGGAATCCATCAGGTCATAGAGGCTGGCCCCGTCGAGGTGGCGCCCCGGCATGACCATGGTCATGCCCGCCAGCGGCGCGGTATAGGGCATCCCCCACGCGTTGACGTGAAAGAGCGGGACCACGGGCAGGACGCGGGACCCGTGGCGCAGGCTTTGCGGGTGGCCGGCGATGACCAGAAGCGCGTGCAGCACGGTGGAGCGGTGCGAATATAGCGCGCCCTTGGGGTTGCCGGTGGTGCCGGAGGTGTAGCAGAGGCCGGCGGCGGTGTCTTCGGGGAAGCTGGGCCAGTCGTAAGTCTGGGGCTGGTCGGCCAGCAGGTCCTCGTAGGCGAGGGCGCCGTCTGGGGCGTCGGGCATGTGGTCGGCATCGGTCAGGACGATGACGCGGCAGCCGTTGGGCAGGGTGACCTTCTCCAGGAGCGGCACGAGGCTGATATCGACGCAGATCGCGCTGTCCTGCGCGTGGTCGAGGATATACTGCATCTGGTCAGGCGGCAGGCGAGGATTGATCGTGTGGCAGACACCGCCGATGCCGGCGATGGCATAGTAGAGCTCGAAATGGCGGTAGCCGTTCCACGCAAGCGTGGCGATGCGGTCGCCGGATTTCAGCCCGAGCGCGTCGAGGGCGTGGGCCAGTTGGCAGACACGAGCCAGCGTCTTGGGATAGGTGGTGCGGTGTATGTCGCCCTCGTCGCGGACCGAGACCAGCCCCTGTTCGGGGAAGGCCTCGGCGGCGTAGGTCAGGATGTCGATGATCCTGAGCGGGCGGTGCTGCATCTGGCCGAGCATGGTGCGGGTCCCCCTGAGCGGAATGGCGGGATCAATTGGTGGCACGAATGGCGGTGCGGTGCAATCCGGCGGCGCAAGGCTTGACGGCGTGCGCCAAACCCCGCATGTGCACGGCAAACCCCAAGGAGAGCCTGCCATGCCGTTCGACCGTTCCGTCAAGATCGCGCCATCCATCCTGTCTGCCGATTTCGCCAATTTCGGGGCCGAGATTCGGGCCATCGAGGATCAGGGCGCGGATTGGGTGCATGTGGACGTGATGGACGGGCATTTCGTGCCGAACCTGACCTTCGGACCCCCGGCAGTGAAGGCATTTCGTCCGCATGTGACAACCTTCATGGACGTGCACCTGATGATCGCGCCGGTGGATGTGTATATCGAGGCCTATGCCGAGGCGGGCGCGGACATGATCAGCGCCCATGTCGAGGCCGGCCCGCATATCCACCGCACCTTGCAGGCCATTCGCGGGGCGGGGTGCAAGGCCGGGGTCTGCGTCAACCCCGGAACGCCGCTGGAGAGTATCGAATACGTTCTGGACATGGTGGACATGGTGGTGCTGATGACGGTTAACCCCGGCTTTGGCGGGCAGAAGTTCATCACGTCGGGCGTCGAGAAGACGCGGCGGCTGCGCCAGATGATCGGGGACCGCGAGGTGCATATCCAGATCGACGGCGGCGTGACGCCGGAAACCGCGCCGCTGGTCGTGGAGGCGGGGGCGGATGTGCTGGTGGCCGGGTCGGCGGTTTTCAAGGGTGGATCGGTGGAGACGCCGGAGGTTTACGGTCAGAACATGCAAGCCATTCGGGATGCGGTGGCGGAGTGAGCAGCAGCGGTCAGCCGATACGGTTGGACCCTGTGGAGCGCAACTTCGGCCGATGTCTTTTTTGCCGACTTTTCTGCCATCTACGACGGAGGCCAGCGTCAGCCCCTGGGATGGCGATCCGAGGGCAATTCTGAAGCGTTTTATGCCTGCAAAATACATCCTCGGAATGATTGCAGCACCCAGCAGCAGCCAAATCGCCAGCCCACGGGAGGGGCTGACGACGGCCGGGCCGCTTTGCGGCTGTTAACCGGCTGGGGTCGCACCCCGATGTTTTGCAAGGGCTCGAAGCTGACCTTCGCTCCACAAAGCGGAGAAACGGCCGCAAACAAAAAGCCCCGCCAAACGGCAGGGCCTTCGTCTTGTGCGATGCGCAGGCGCTATCAGGCGTTTGCGGCCTGAGCCTTGGCGATCTCTTTCTTGACCTTCAGCACACGGTCCGAAAGCTCGGTGTCCTTTGCTTTGGCCAAGAAACGATCCAGCCCGCCGCGGTGGTCGACGCTGCGCAGGGCAGCGGCGGTGATGCGCAGCTTGATGCCGCGACCCAGCGTTTCGGATTGCAGGGTCACGTCGTTCAGGTTGGGCAGGTAGCGACGCTTGGTCTTGTTGTTGGCGTGGCTGGAGTTGTTGCCAACCATCGGGCCTTTTCCGGTCAGTTCGCAGCGGCGCGACATGGGTTCATCCTCGTTTTTGTCGGGCCGCTTGGGCGGTCCCTCTCAATACAAACGGGCACCGCCATAGGCAGCGCCCTGAATTCCGTTGCGCGTCTTTACGGCCAAAGCCATCGCCCGTCAAGGGATTCGGGCCGGGTTTTTGACAGTTCGGCGTCAGCCCTTGTCGCGCCCGTGCGGTGCCGTGAGGTCAAGGTCGGGACCGATGGGGATGATGCGGTGCGGGTTGATCATATCGTGGCTGTAATGGTAGTGGCGCGAGATGTGATCGAAGTTCACGGTCTGCGCAACCTCGGGCCATTGATAGAGCTCCCGCAGGTAGCCCCACAGGTTGGGATAATCGACGATCCGGGCGCGGTTGCACTTGAAATGCCCGTGATAGACCTTGTCGAAGCGGATCAGCGTGGTGAACAGACGCCAGTCGGCTTCGGTCAGCTGCGCACCGGCCAGGTACCTGCGCTCTGACAGGATGCCCTCCAGCCAGTCCAGCGTCTCGAACAGGGGAATGACTGCGTCCTCGTAGGCGTCTTGGGTCGTCGCGAAGCCCGCCTTGTAGACGCCGTTGTTCACGGTGTGATAGACGCGCTCGTTGATGTCCTCGATCTCGTCCCGCAATTCCTTGGGGTAGTAGTCGTCGTCGTTGCCGGTGATGTCGTTGAAGGCGGAATTGAACATGCGGATGATCTCGGCGCTTTCATTGGACACGATGGTGTCGCGCTGCATGTCCCACAGGATCGGCACGGTCACGTGGCCGGTCGTGTCGGGATTGGCGCGAATGTAGAGATCGCGCGCGAATGGCAGGCCGAAGAGCTTGTCGCCCGTGGCGCCCGGGAAATCGGTGTCGAACGTCCAGCCGTCGGAGAGCATGTCGGGATGCACGACCGACACGTCGATCAGGTTGGTGAGACCCTTCAGACGACGAAAGACAAGCGCGCGGTGCGCCCAGGGACAGGCAAGCGAGACATAGAGGTGGTAGCGCCCCGCTTCGGTCTTGAAGCCGCCCTCGCCACTTGGCCCGGCACTGCCGTCGGCGGTGATCCAGTTGCGGAATTTCGAGGTCTCCCGCTTGAATTTGCCGCCATGCTTTTTCGTGTCGTACCAGCCGGTATGCCATGTGCCGTCGATCAACTCGCCCATCGGAGCCTCCTTTTCCTGTCCCCCAACACTTAACCGCGCCAATGGTTTCGGGCAGGGCAGATCCCCGCGCAGAGACTGTGCAGCGGCACACAGGGAGTTGCGCCCGGAGCCTGGAGTTCGCGGCCTCCGGCCCGCCCGTCGGTCGAATGCCGGTTGCCGAAGCCGAGTTTGTCGTGGAACGTGGTGCCGGACATGTGAACGGTGACGGGTGCCGCCATTCATGCCATGGCGCACAAAGGCGTGACCCGGCATACCGAAAAGGAGCGAGAAATGAACGAGATCCTGCTGGAGTTTGCCGGACGGCAGGCCGATTCCGGGGCGACCCAATTGCCCGAGACGTACCGGCAGCTTGCGGTCAACGCGGCGTTCCACCTGAAGACCCGGACCGCCGGCAGCGCGGTTTCATCGCAGGTGCAGGAGGTTTCGGAGTTCCGGCTGAACCTGAAGAAGGGCCGGATCGTATTCGTGCCCCCCGAGGGGCCCGAGATCGCGGCCGAGGCGCAGGTCATCGGCACCTATTCCGACGATGGCAGCTGGATGTGGGCCTGGGGGCATCCCGACGTGCCGGTAGAGATGCAGCAGGCCGCCTGGGCCGTACAGCAATTCGGAGAGCGCCAGGAGATCGAGGAACTGCTGAGCCGTGGGGGTGCCATAGATGCCGCGCGGCTGGCGGAATTCCAGGCGATCTGTGCCTATATTTCGGATGCCGATGGCGTGTTCATGGGCCCGCACGGCGCCGGGGGGCAGGTGGCGGTCTGCTATTACCTCGGCAATCAGCTCGAGGGGCTTCTGGGCGGGTGACGCGTCGCAAGTGCATTGCGGCAATGCGGCGAAAAATTTACGTGACTGTCATGGTTTAGCCCTACATTCTCGCCTAGCGATTCTGTTCGAAGGCGACTGCCATGACCACTTTTCTTTCTCCCGAAATCCTTGCGGGCCTCGAAGAGGCGCGGACACGTGGCTGGCAGAAAAGCAATCGACTGAGGGTCGAGGCCGGGCCGCAGTCCCATAACGTGGTGCGGGCCTGGGAAAACGGGTTCGCCCTGCGCGCCGGTTCCGCGCCGCATCTTCGCGGTCTCGTCGACCTTTATGACGGGTCCCGCCATCTCAAGCGCTGCCTGATCGTGGCGTCCGAGGATGACGGGCAGGAGATCCGTTTCGAGTTGAAAGTGGTCAACGAGGCGTCGGGGGAGCAGCCTCTGGATTTCGCCCGCCCCGATGATGCGCCCGTTGCACTGATCGGCGACGCCTGACGCGCAGTTTCACTGTTCCGACAGTAGGCCGGGGAGCGCGAGGGGCTGGCCCCTCGCCCCGGTCGGAGTGCGCCTGCGCACTCCGAACCCACGCCCCCGGACGCTATTGAAGGTCCGAGAACGCGTCCTGTAGCCGCGCGACGGCCTCCTGTACGCGCGCGCGCTGCGTGGCGATGTTGAACCGCAGGAAGCTTTCGCCGCCGGTCCCGAAGGTGGGTCCGTGATTGGCGGCGATCTTTGCCGCCTTTTCGACCCGCGCGGTGAATTCCTCTCGGCCCATGCCGGTGCCGGAGAAGTCGACCCAGGACAGGTACGTCGCCTCGAGCGGCATGGACCGCAGGCCGGGGATGGCGTTGATCCCCGCGTCGAACAGTTTCCGGTTGCCATCGAGATAGAGCATCAGGTCATCGACCCAGGCCGCCCCTTCGGGTGAATAGGCGGCCTCGGCCATGACGAGGCCGAAGGAATTGGGCGACAGGCCGAGCCCGGCCATGCGCGCGGCGAATCTCGCGCGCAGGCTCTCGTCCGCGATGATGACATTGCCGGAATGCGAACCGGCGATGTTGAAGGTCTTGGTGGTTGCCGTCATCATCACCAAGCGGTCGGCGATACCGTCGATATGGGCCATGACGGTATGCGTGTGCCCCGGGTAGACAAGATCGTGGTGGATTTCGTCGGACACCAGCACGAGGTCGTGACGCTTGGCGAACGCGGCGACGCCCTCCAGTTCTTCCCTGGTCCAGACGCGGCCGCCGGGATTGTGCGGCGAGCAGAGCACCAGCAGTTTTTCCGACCCGTCGAGGATCTCGTCGTAGGCGGCGAAATCCATTCGGTAGCGGCCGTCCTCATCGACCAACGGGCATTCCACCACCCGGCGCCCTGCCGAGGTGATGACCCGCGCGAAGGCATGGTAGACGGGCGTGAACAGCACCACCCCGTCGCCGGGATCGGTGAAGGCGTCGACGCACATGCCGGTGCCATTCACGAGCCCGTGGGTGGTGAAGATCCAGGACGGGTCCACCTGCCAGCCGTGGCGGGTTTCCATCCACCAGCAGATCGCCCGGCGATAGCCGCTGTCATCGCCGTAATAGCCGAAAATGCCGGGATCGAGCATCCCGCGCAGCGCGTCGCTGACCGCCTGTGGCGGGCGGAAATCCATGTCGGCGACCCACATGGCCAGCCCCTCCTCGGCGGGGACGCCATAGATCTGTTCCATCTTGTCCCATTTGCTGCAATTTGTGCCGCGTCGCTCGATCGGGTCGTCGAAAGTCAAGGTGGTCTCCGGTGTTGGTATTGGTCGTGTCGGGCGCACGCTATGGCGTTGCAGGGCCGGGCGCAATCGCCTAAAGCATTTCGCGCGATGGCCGGGCGCCCGGCTTCAAAACCTGACGACGAGCGGTTACATAACGCCCATGCTGCGACCGATCCTGATCCATCCCGACCCGCGCCTGAAAAAGGTGTGCGCGCCCGTTCCGGACCTGAGCGACGATTTGCGCGCTCTGGCCGACGACATGCTGGAGACGATGTATGACGCGCCGGGCATCGGCCTCGCCGCGCCGCAGGTGGGCGTCATGGACCGGCTGATCGTTCTGGATTGCTCGAAGGACGACGAGACCGGCGAGCCGCCGCGCCCGCTGGTGATGTTCAATCCCGAGGTGGTGGCCGGTTCGGACGAAAAGAACGTCTACGAGGAAGGCTGCCTGTCGATCCCCGACCAGTTCGCCGAGGTGACGCGCCCCAAGGTCGTGGATGTCAGGTGGATCGACCGTGACGGGAACGAACGGTCCGAGACGTTCGACGGGCTTTGGGCGACCTGCGTGCAGCACGAGATCGACCACCTGAACGGCAAGCTTTTCATAGATTACCTCGGCCCCATGAAACGGCAGTTGATCACGCGCAAGATGCAGAAGCTGAAGCGTGAAATGGCGCGGGGCTAGGCCGGTGGCCGTACGCCCTTTCGTGCCCTGGCCGGACAAGCGGTTGCGCACGGTCGCCGACCCTGTCGAGGCGGTCACGGATGCCGAGCGCGCGATCTTGGACGACATGATCGACACCATGGACGCGATGCCGGGCGTCGGCCTTGCCGCCGTGCAGATCGGCGTGATGCGCCGGTTG
This sequence comes from Roseovarius sp. THAF8, assembly GCF_009363735.1. NCBI lineage: Bacteria > Pseudomonadati > Pseudomonadota > Alphaproteobacteria > Rhodobacterales > Roseobacteraceae > Roseovarius > Roseovarius sp. THAF8. Next base: position 2,898,785 of record NZ_CP045410.1, read on the forward strand.
GCCGTGGTCGATGCCAGCGATGCGCGCGGACAGGCGGTGCGCATGGCGAACCCCGAGATCCTGCATGCCAGCGCGCAGATGCGCGACCATGACGAGGCCAGCCCCAACCTGCCCGGCGTGCACGCGAGGATCAGCCGCCCCCGCGCCGTGACCGTCCGGTTCCTGAACGCCGAAGGCGAGGTCGAGGAGCGGGATTTCGTCGGGCTTTGGGCCACCAGCGTGCAGCACCAGGTCGATCATCTGAACGGGAGCATGTATTTTCATCGGTTGAGCAAGGTGAAGCGCGACATGCTGTTGCGCCGCGCGGCCAAGCAACGCTGACAGGTCAGGAGACAACCATGCGCCTCGTTTTCATGGGAACGCCCGACTTCTCGGTGCCGGTGCTCGAGGCGCTGGTCGAGGCGGGACACGAGATTGCCGCGGTTTACTGCCAGCCGCCGCGACCCGCGGGGCGCGGCAAGAAAGATCGCCCCAGCCCGGTGCAGGCACGGGCCGAGGCGCTGGGGCTGACGGTGCGCCACCCGGTCAGCCTGAAAGGCGAGGCGGAACAGGCGGCCTTTGCCGCGCTTGATGCCGATGCGGCGGTGGTTGTGGCCTATGGTCTGATCCTGCCACAAGCCATTCTGGATGCGCCGAAGCGAAGCTGCCTCAATATCCACGCCAGCCTGCTGCCGCGCTGGCGCGGGGCGGCGCCGATCCACCGCGCGATCATGGCGGGGGATGACAAGACCGGGGTCTGCATCATGCAGATGGAGGCGGGGCTGGATACCGGCCCGGTGCTGCTGCGCCAGGAAACGCTGATCGGCGCGGAGGAAACCACGGGCGCGCTGCATGACCGTTTGTCCCGCATGGGGGCCGAGGCCATCACGACGGCGCTCGGGCGACTGGAGGATCTGACGCCCGAGCCGCAGCCGGAGATCGGCGTCACCTATGCTGACAAGATCGACAAGGCCGAGGCGCGGATCGACTGGACGCGCCCCGCAGAGGAGGTCGACCGGCAAATCCGTGGTCTCTCCCCTTTCCCCGGCGCATGGACCGATCACGACGGCACGCGCATCAAGTTTCTCGCCTCGCGGATCGGCGCGGGCAGCGGTGCGCCCGGCGAGGTGCTCGACGACGCGCTGACAATTGCCTGCGGCAGCGGTGCGGTCCAGGTCCTGCGCCTGCAGAAGGCCGGACGTGGCCCCCAGGGGACGGCGGAGTTCCTGCGCGGCATGGCGCTACCCGAGGGCACCCGCCTCTGACCCGCCTCTTCCTCTGGCCCAAAATATCCCAAAGCGTTCTGCCCCGATCACGTGTTCCGGGATGGGGGCAGAACGCCCGCAACGTCCGAATTTCGTATCGCGATTTTCCGAAAGCCGCTTCGCCAAAGCGTTTCGCCTTTTAACTGAGCCATCAGCGATAGGCGAAACGCGTGTAACGATTGGCTGTTGCGCTGCGTTTCGCGATAAGCTGTGACTCAGGTTTATCGCGAAACGCTTAGTCTTTCGAAAAACGCTTCGGGGAGCGCGAGGGGCTGGCCCCTCGCCCGGTCGGACTGCGCTTGCGCAGTCCGAAAGCCGGTGACCTGCGCTTGCGTCCGGGTCCCAAACAGGCCAGCATCGCACCAACCAGAGCAACGAGGTCTCATGTTCCTGCAACTGTTCGGCACGGTGGTGATCGCCGGGATCGTCGGCTATATCAGCGAGAAATCCGGCTTTACCCGCAACGGCATCCTGCAGTCCATAATCATCTGCGTCGGCGGGGCCTTCCTGTTCTATTTCATCCGAATCATGTTCGGCTTTCGCTTTGGCGCACCCGGGGTGGACGCGATCCTTTCGTCCATCGGGGCGCTGATCATCATTCCGACTCATTGGCGCCGGAAGCGTTGACACGGAGCCGCTGACAGGGGAGCGTGGCATGGGACTGATCTATCTCGTCATCATCGGAGCCGTGGCCGGGTATCTTGCCACGCGCATCATGCGGATCCACGCCGATCCGCTGATGACCATCGGGATCGGCGTGGCGGGCGCCTTGCTGGGCGGGTTGATCCTGCAAGGCATCCTGGCGTTTCTGGGCCTGCTGGGCGGCATCATTGGCGCGGTGCTGGGGGCGCTGGTGCTGATCTGGGGCTACCAGGCCTACAAGGCGCGGAAATAGCTCAGGCCCGCGGTGGGCGAGAGCGGTAGACCGGCAGGCGCCAGCCGAAGGCCAGTGAGCCCGCGCGCAAGGCCCACGTCACCCCTGCGCAAGCGATCAGGATGAAAAGCTCCTGCCGCGTGACCAGCGATACCGCCACGGCAGCCAGCGATCCGGCGAAGGCGGCGGTGACGTAAAGCTCGCCCTGTTTCAACACCAGAGGCAGTTCGTTGCAGACCACGTCGCGCATCAGCCCGCCCAGGCAGCCTGTGACCATCCCCATGATCACCACGATCGGCAAGGGTTGCACCATCGCCAGCGCCGTGGCGACGCCCGCGGGCACGGCCACGGCCAGCGCAAGACTGTCGAGCCAGAGCAGGAGGCGGTACCGGCTCTCGAACAGATGCGCGGTGAAAAAGATCAGGATCGCGGCGGCGCAGGCGGTGGCGATGAAGCTGGGATTGGCGATCCAGAAGACCGGGTTGCGGTCAAGAAGCACGTCGCGCACCGTGCCGCCGCCCACCGCCGTGAGGCAGGCGATGAAGGCGAAGCCCACCACGTCGAGCTGCGCGCGCGAGGCCACCAGAGCGCCGGTCAGCGCGAAGATCAGCACCGAGGCGTGATCGAGCAGGAAAAGCGCCGTCATTCGCGGGACTTGCCGGGCTTGAAGGGGGCCATGCCCGCGCGCGCCAGCTCGTCGGCGCGTTCGTTTTCCGGGTGGCCGGCATGGCCCTTGACCCATTCCCACGTGACGTCGTGGCGCTGGGCCGCGTCATCGAGGCGTTGCCAGAGATCGACATTCTTGACCGGCTTCTTGTTCGACGTCTTCCAGCCATTACGCTTCCAGCCATGGATCCAGCCGGTGACGCCGTTCTTCACATAGGCACTGTCGGTGACGATGGTGATCTGCGTGGGTTTTGACAACGTCTCGAGCGCGGTGATCGCGGCGAGCAGTTCCATGCGGTTGTTGGTGGTCTCCGCCTCGCCGCCCGAAAGTTCACGTTCCTTAACGACGGTCTCGCCGTCCTTGGCTTGCAGCAGCGCACCCCAGCCACCGGGGCCGGGATTGCCGGAGCAGGCGCCGTCGGTATAGGCGAAGAGCTCAGTCATCAGCGCGCTTTCTTGCAAGGATCGTGACCCATTCCGCCACCGACCCGTCAAGGCCGGTATCGGCGCCGGTGCGCGTCTCGACCGGGTGCAGGCCCGCCGCGCGCAGAAGGCCGGCAAGCTCGGTTTCGGTGACATAGGTATAGAGCCGCCCGAGCGTGTCGCGGTGTTCGCCGGTGCCGGTTTTCATGCCGATGTGAAAAAGTCCGCCGGGTCTCAGCGCGGTCACGAGGGCGGCCAGATGGCGGGGCAGGTCGGCGCGGGGCGCGTGCAGGAGCGAGAAATTCGCCCAGATCGCGTCATAGGCCGCGACTTCGTCAATATCGTCGAATTTCGCGAGACGGGCGGTCACGCCCGGTTGCGCCTCTGCAAGGGCGACCATTTCCGGCGTGGCGTCGGTGGCCGTGACCGCGTGACCCTCGGCGGCCATGATGCCCGAGGCGATGCCGGGGCCGCAGCCGAGGTCGAGGATGCTGCTGCCGGGGGCGAGGTGGTCGAGAAAGAGGCGCAGCACCGGGTCCTTGCCCGCGTCCTTCGTCACGTCGGCATAACGCGCGGCCTCGGACCCGTAGACCCGGATGGTCTGGTCGTCGTGGCTCATTGCGTGAGGCCGATCACGAGGCAGAGCACGACCACGGCGGTGATGACCAGGCGCAGGCGCATCCACCAGTTCGGCGCCACCCCGTCGCGCCAGAAAAGCCAGTCCAGCGCGAGGATGCCGGCGAAGCCGAGGATCAGCATGATCCCGGCCTGGTACGCGCCGCCGCCTTGGGTGAAGAACACCCAGAGCGCGGGAATGACCGAAAGCACATAGCCGGTGGTGGCCGAGGGGCCGGTCATGCGCGTGGCAAACCCCCAGAGCACCCCGGACATGAAGCTGAGGATCACCGCTCCGTAGAACAGCCCCACGTAAGGACCGACGAAGCGGGGACCGACCACGCGCTGGGTCCAGATCGCCAGATCGGGCCAGAGCACGGTCAGCGCGCTCCACAGGAACGGCAGGAGGCCGGCCAATGCCAGGATCAGCGGAGTGCGGGGGATCTCGTTCACGGGGCGGGGCGGTCCTTGGCTGCAAGCGTCGGAGTTGGTTTAGAAGGCCGCCCCGGCGGGATCAAGTGTCAGACATGTCGCGCGCCCGGTGTTTCAGCGCGCGGATCAGACGGGCGGAGCGGGCGAGAGCCGTGAATCCGGTGCCAAGCGCGGTCACGATCAGCGCGACAAGCAGGGCGTGGCGCGTCTCAAAAAGTCCCAGTTCGATGGCCGACAGGACCGCACCGGCGGTGATCGCGGCCATGCGCTGCGGCTTGGCGAAGGGGCCCGAGAAATCCGAGCCCAGCCCCTCGGCCCGGCCGAGTTCGCGGATATAGGCGGTGGCGATGGCCAACGCGCCGCCCAGCAGGCCGAGCGCGAGTTGCCCGGTGGCCAGCCCCGCGCCGGTCAGGATCAGCAGGTCGGCGGCGCGGTCCGGGGCCTCGTTCCAGAAGGGGCCGTCGGGTTCGGACTTGCCGCCTTCGACGGCGACCATTCCGTCGAAAAGATTGCAGAGCAAGCGCAACTGACAGCCGAGCGCGGCGAGAAGCAGCAGGACGATGGCGGCGGTCGTACCCGTGTGGGCGGAGGCCCAGAAGGCGAGGCAGGCCAGCGCCGCGAAGAGGATCGAGCCCTGGCTGATGCGGTTGGGGGTCAGCGACGTGCGGCTGAGCCAGCGGGCGGTGCGGCGCGCCCAGCCGGTGTCGCGGCTGTTCAGGGGGCGGCGGGTGTCGGTCATGGAGCGTGCCTCAGGCGGTGGTTGTAAAGCGCGGCGTAGCTTGTGGCGACGGTCACGGGCAGGGCGAGCGTCGCCGCGACTTCCGGCGTGCCGACGGCGCGGTGCACGAGCGACAGCAGCGTGACCGATATGGTCGCGCAGGCAAGCGGCGGCAAGATCAGGCCGGGCAGGCCCGAGATGCGCGGCAGCAGGTGTTCGATCACCGCTTTCAGGGCAAGCGTGATCGTGGCCGAGAGAACGCCCTGCACGACGCCGGAGACCAAGGGCGTGGGCATCGGATGCGCCGCGTTGGCAAAGACCGCCCAGCCGCCCATCAGAACGAAGCCGCCCGCCATGTGAGCCAGGTTCGAGCGCAGCAGGCTCATGTCAGCGACCAATAGTACCGGGTCAGGTGAAAGAAGAGCGGGGCCGAGAAGACGACGGAATCGAGCCGGTCGATGAAGCCGCCGTGACCGGCGATCATGTGGCCCCAGTCCTTGACGCCGCGATCCCGCTTGATGGCCGACATGACCAGCCCGCCGAAGAACCCGGCGAGCGTGATGACGAGCGACATGCCCGCCGCCTGCAAGGGTGTGAACGGCGTGATCCAGAAAAGCGCGGTGCCGATCAGCGTGGCCGAGACGACGCCGCCGATGAGCCCTTCCCAGGTCTTGGAGGGCGAAAGCGAGGGCGCGACGGGATGGCGGCCGAAGAGCTTGCCCCAGGTGTATTGCAGGACGTCCGACAGTTGGACCACGACGATCAGGAAAGCGATCAGCAGGACGTTGCGCGCCTCGAAACCGGGGATGTCGAGGAAGAGTAGCGCGGGCACGTGGCTGGCGCAGAAAACGCAGATCATCAGGGCCCATTGCATCTGGCTGATGCGGACCAGGAAATTGCGGCTGTCGCCTTGCAGCACTGCGATGATGGGCAGGATGAGGAAGGCGTAGACCGGGATCAAGAGCGACCACATGCCGTACCATTCGTCCCAGATGAGCCAGTATTGCGCCGGCAGGATCACGAAGAAGGCGCAGGCGATGGCCCAGTGGTCGGACGCGCGGCGGGTGGTCAGCGTCACGAATTCGCGCAGGGCGGCGAAGGAGGTGAAGGCGAAAAGCGCGATCACGCCGCCGCGCCCGGCGAGGAAGGCCACGGCGAGGAACGCCGTCATGCCCCACCAGGCGAGGATGCGGGCGTTGAGGTTCTCGATGGTGGCGTTGGAGCCATCCGGCGCGATGCGCTGCTTGAGCACGTAGCCGATCCCGCTGGCGACGATGAGGATGCCGATGATGCCCGCCAGCAGGGTCAGGAAATCCGCGTGCGTTTCGTTCATGCCCGGGCCTCGTCTGCCTGTGCGTCATCGGCCGGGGCGAGCGCCAAAAGGGCGGTTTCGGCCCGCTTGAGGAAATCCTTGCGCTCCTCGCCTGGCGCGACGCGGATTGGCGCACCGAAGGTGACGGTGCACAGAAGCGGGATCGGCACCAGCTTGCCCTTGGGCATGACGTCGTTGAGGTTGTCGATCCAGACCGGGACCAGGTCCACCTCTGGGCGGGCGTCGGAGATGTTGTAGAGCCCGCTCTTGAACGGCAGGAGGGGTTTGTCGGTGGTGTTGCGCGTGCCCTCGGGGAAGATGATGAGCGAGGCGCCGGTGTCGAGCCCTTCGAGGATGAGCTTCATCGGGTCCTCGTTCCGGGTCTCGTTGTTGCGGTCGATCAGGACCGCGTTGAAGACATCGCGGCCGATGAAGGTCTTGAGCGGGGATTTGAGCCAGTAATCCGCGCCGGCAACAGGGCGTGTCCCGCGGCGCAGGTTCGGGGGCAGGACCGTCCAGATCAGTATGAAATCGCCGTTGGATGTGTGGTTCGCGAAATAGACCCGCTGGACGGGTTCGGGCTCGGAGCCGTCCCATACGGCGCGAACGGCCGTGATAAGCCGCGCGAAGGTGGTGATGGCGCTGCCGGTCAACCAGGCAAGGAAGCTGCGTGTCACGTGATGGGTCCCGTCTTTCGGGGCAGCCTACAGTTACAGGGTGAATTGGGAAGACAGGAAATCCTGACCCCGGCGAAGAGGTCCCGGGTCAGGCCCGGGACGGGCTGCGCGGGTTGCCGCGTCGTGCCATTGCCCGGCGGTGTGGCGCGGGCGGAAGGCTGGGGGACCAGCGGGTTCCGCCGACAGAATGCCGAAGCGGGCAAGGCCTTCAGGCGGGTTCGCGCAGGACCCGTGGGACCTTGAACTCGACGTTTTCCTGCGCGGTTTCGACCTGTTCGATGGTCACGTCGAAACGGTCGCGAAAGGCGGCGATGACCTCGTTGATCAGCACTTCGGGTGCCGAAGCGCCTGCCGTGATGCCCATGGTGGTGATGCCGTCCAGCGCGCGCCAGTCGATATCCGCGGCGCGCTGCACCAGCTGCGCGTAGGAACAGCCCGCGCGGGCGCCGACCTCGACCAGGCGTTTGGAGTTGGAGGAGTTGGGCGCGCCCACGACCAGCATCGCCTCGGCCTTTTCGGCCATCGCCTTTACCGCCTCCTGCCGGTTGGTGGTGGCATAGCAGATGTCTTCCTTGTGAGGGCCGACGATGTCGGGGAAGCGGGCTTGGAGCGCCTGGACGATATCGGCGGTGTCGTCGACCGACAGCGTGGTCTGCGTCACGAAGGCGAGACGCGCGGGATCGCGCACCTCGACCCGGGCCACGTCTTCGGGCGTTTCGACGAGCAACACGTCGCCGGTGGGCAGCTGGCCCATCGTGCCGATGGTCTCGGGGTGGCCGGCATGGCCGATCATGATGATCTGCAGCCCGTTCGCGGCATGGCGCTCGGCCTCGATATGGACCTTGGAGACAAGCGGGCAGGTCGCATCGACATAGACCATTTCGCGCGACGCGGCCTCGGCCGGGACCGCCTTTGGCACGCCATGCGCCGAAAAGATCACCGGGCGGTTGTCGGGGCATTCGTCGAGCTCTTCGACGAAGACCGCACCCTTGGCGCGCAGGTCGTCCACCACGTACTTGTTATGCACGATCTCGTGCCGAACATAGACCGGCGCGCCCCATTTCCCGAGTGCCATCTCGACGATCTTGATGGCGCGGTCGACCCCGGCGCAAAAGCCGCGCGGGGCTGCGAGATAGAGGGTGAGGGGCGGTTTGGTCATGGACACTCCTGTTCCCTCAAGACGTAAGGGTTGCGGCGTGCGGCGTCCAGTGGGGGGTGGCAAATCGGGGCGCGAGGTGCGGCCGCTTTCGGCTGCCCCCGGCCCCGTTTCCCGGCGGCTCGTTCAGGCCGAGGCTTGCTGACGCTCTTGCGAATCTTCGCGCGGCGGGCGTCCGATGACCTCCTTGAGGTCTTCGAGTTCGATGAAGTTGTCGGCCTGGCGGCGCAGGTCGTCGGAGATCATCGGCGGTTGGCTGCGGATGGTGGAGACCACGGATACGCGAACGCCCTGGCGTTGAAGGCTTTCGACCAGCGGGCGGAAATCGCCGTCGCCGGAGAACAGAACGATGTGGTCGATCCGCGGGGCAAGCTCCATGGCGTCCACCGTCAATTCGATGTCCATGTTGCCCTTCACCTTACGGCGGCCCTGGCTGTCGGTGTATTCCTTGGCCGGCTTGGTGACCATGGTGAAACCGTTGTAGTTGAGCCAGTCGACAAGCGGGCGGATCGGAGAGTAGTCGTCGTTTTCCAGCAGCGCCGTGTAGTAGAAGGCTCGCAAGAGCTTGCCACGACGCATGAATTCCGTTCGCAGCAGCTTGTAGTCGATATCGAACCCGAGCGCCTTGGCCGCAGCGTACAAGTTCGAACCGTCGATGAACAGCGCGAGCCGCTCGTCCTTGTAAAACATAAAATGTCCTTCCGAGTGTGTTTGCCCTGCCGCAACGGTGTACTAATGGAGTGGATTTGAAACCGGACAGGACTAGTCGGTGTACCTAGGAGTTTAGTTTGCGCTACGCAAGCGTTTAGATTGTATAGAGGATAAGTCGGTCACATGCCTGAGCAACTATTCCTGATAGCATTGGGCGGGAATTTGCCGTCCGATACGGGGGCGCCGGAGACGACCCTGCGCGCGGCGCTGGCCCAGTTGCCGAGGGCGGGCGCGCGCGTTGTGGCAGTCAGTCGCCTGTATGAAACGCCCTGTTTTCCCGCGGGGGCGGGGCCGGATTACGTGAACGCCGCCGCCGTTCTGGCCTTCGACGGCGATCCTGCGGAAATGTTGCAACTTTTACACGAAATCGAATCCGCGTTCGGACGGGCCCGGCAGCAGCGCTGGGGCCAGCGCACGCTGGACCTGGACCTGCTGGCGGCAGGTGCGCAGGTCTTGCCGGACCGGGCCACGTACGAGGCCTGGCGCGCGCTGCCGCTGGAGCAGCAGATGCGGCGGACCCCCGACAACCTGATCCTGCCGCATCCGCGGATGCATGAGCGGGCTTTCGTCCTGGTGCCGCTGAATGACGTCGCGTCCGATTGGGTTCATCCGGTGCTGGAACGCAGCGTGGCGGCGATGCTGGCGGACCTGCCCGCTGACGCCCGGGCAGAGGTGCGGGCGCTGGACTGATTCTGTGCTTGTAAACACCTGCCCGAGGCTTTAAATGAAGGGCTTCTTGAGACTTTGCCCTATCCGGAGGCCCCATGGCGCGCGTAACCACAGAAGACTGCGTTGATAAAGTTCCGAACCGCTTCGACCTGGTGATGCTGGCGGCACACCGCGCGCGCGAGATCTCGTCGGGGTCGCCGATCACCGTGGACCGCGACAACGACAAGAACCCGGTCGTGGCGCTGCGCGAGATCGCCGAGGAAACGCAAGGTGCCGACGACCTGCGCGAACGGCTGATCGAATCGAACCAGAGCCAGATCGAGGTGGACGAGCCGGAAGACGATTCCATGGCGCTGCTGATGGGCGAGGAAGCCGAGAAGCCGGCCGACGACGACATGTCGGAAGAAAAACTGCTGCGTGCGCTGATGGAGGCGCAGGGCCAGGGCTGAACCCCTGCGCGCGGACGGGTGATGGAAAGCGGACCAGATGATTGGTGCTGATACGCTTGTCGATCTTGTCCGCGCCTATAATCCGAAAAGCCATAGCGATCTGATCCGTGACGCCTATGCGTTCGGAATGGAGATGCACGAGGGCCAGACGCGGCACTCCGGGGAGCCCTATTTCAGTCATCCGGTGGCGGTCGCCGCCATTCTGACGGAACAGCGGCTGGATGATGCGACCATCATCACGGCCCTGCTTCACGACACGATCGAGGATACGCGCGCGTCCTACAACGCCGTGGCCGAGCGGTTCGGCGGAGAGATCGCCGACCTCGTGGACGGCGTGACCAAGCTGACCAACCTGCAGCTTTCCAGCACCGAGACCCAGCAGGCCGAGAACTTCCGCAAGCTGTTCATGGCGATGTCGAAGGACATGCGCGTGATCCTGGTGAAGCTGGCCGACCGGCTGCACAACATGCGCACGATCCGCGCGATGCGGCCCGAAAAGCAGCTGAAGAAAGCGCGCGAGACGATGGATATCTTCGCGCCCCTGGCCGGCCGGATGGGGATGCAGTGGATGCGCGAAGAGCTGGAGGACTTGGCGTTCCGCGTGATCAACCCCGAGGCACGCGCGTCGATCATGCGGCGCTTCATCACCTTGCAGCGCGAGGCGGGCGACGTGATCGAGCGGATCACCGGCGACATGCGGCTGGAATTGCAGGAGGCCGGGATCAAGGCCGAGATCCTTGGCCGCGCCAAGAAACCCTATTCGATCTGGCGCAAGATGCAGGAAAAGGAGATGGGCTTTTCCCGGCTGAGCGACATTTACGGGTTCCGCATCATCACCGCGTCCGAGGATGACTGTTACCGCACGTTGGGGGTGATCCACCGGCGGTGGCGGGCGGTCCCGGGGCGGTTCAAGGATTATATCAGCCAGCCCAAGTCGAACGGCTATCGCTCGATTCACACCACTGTGTCGGGCCGCGACGGCAAGCTGGTCGAGGTGCAGTTGCGCACCCGCCAGATGCACGAGGTGGCCGAGACGGGCGTGGCGGCGCACTGGTCCTACCGCGACGGCGTGCCGGCGGAGAACCCGTTTGCCGTCGACCCGGCCAAGTGGATTTCCAGCCTTACCGAGCAGTTCGACAGCGAGGAGGACCACGACGAGTTCCTCGAGGCGGTGAAGCTGGAAATGTACGCCGACCAAGTGTTCTGCTTCACGCCGAAGGGGGACGTGGTGAAGCTGCCACGGGGGGCGACGCCGATCGATTTCGCATATGCCATCCACACGCGAATCGGCAATGGCTGTGTCGGCGCCAAGGTCGACGGGATGCGCGTGCCGCTGTGGACCCGGATCAAGAACGGCCAGTCCGTGGAGGTGATCACCGCCGACGGGCAGACACCGCAGGCGACGTGGCTGGATATCGCCACGACGGGCAAGGCGCGCGCCGCCATTCGCCGTGCCCTGCGCGAGGTCGACCGGGACCGTTACATCCGGTTGGGCCGCGAACTGGCGCGCGCGGCGTTCGAGCATGTGGGCAAGAAGCCCACCGACAAGGCGCTGGAACGTGCCGCCAAGACCCTGCGCCTGAAGGGGCGTGACGAGGTTCTGGCCCGGCTGGGAAGTGCCGAGTTGACCACCAGCCGCGTTCTGAACGCGGTCTACCCGGACCTTGCGCCGGACACCGGCAACGAAGTGGGGCTGGACCGTGCCGTTGTCGGGCTTGAGCCGGACCAGCGGTTTGACCGTGCCCCCTGTTGCCAGCCGCTGCCGGGGGAGCGGATCGTGGGGATCACCTATCGCGGCAAGGGCGTGGTGGTCCATTCGATCGACTGCGAGAATCTGCAGCGCTACGAGGAACAGCCTGAGCGCTGGATGGACCTGCAATGGCACGGCGGCACGCATGCTGCCGTCTACGAGGCGACGCTGAATGTGACGATCGGCAACGATGCGGGGGTACTGGGACGTATTTGCACGTTGATCGGAGAGCAGAAGGCCAATATCTCGGACCTGACATTCGTGGATCGCAAACCGGACTTTTACCGGCTGCTGATAGATGTCGAGCTGCGCGACGCGGAACATCTGCATGGCGTCATCTCGGTGCTGGATGCGGAAAGCGATGTAGCCACGGTGGAACGGTTCCGCGACCCCGGCCGGCTGGCGGCCAGTGGCGGAACGGAACAGAGCTGACCCAGAGGAGCCGCGCCCCGTGGTTTTCAAACGCCGTGACAGACTGCCTTGGTGGAAGGCCACGTTACGGTTTCTCTGGCCGAGATCCGGCTGGACGCGGGCGTTCCATTACGTGCGGCACCGCGTCAGGCGTCTGCCCGACCCGCCGCACCGAATCGCCCGGGGGGTTTTCGCCGGGGTCTTCGTCAGCTTTTCGCCGTTCTTCGGGCTGCACTTTCTGCTGGCCGCCGTGGTGGCGTCGATCTTGCGCGGCAACATCGTGGCTGCGCTCCTGTCGACCTTCTTCGGCAACCCGCTGACCTTTGTCTTCATCGGCGCGTCTTCGCTGCAGACCGGATATTTCATGCTCGGGCTGCGCAACAATCCCGACCTGGAGGCGCATGGCACGCTCGGCAGCAAGTTCGTCGATGCGGGGCGGGACCTGAAAGACAACCTTTGGGCGATCTTCAACGAGCAAAGCGCCGACTGGAGCCGGCTGACCGTCTTTTACGACGAGGTGTTCTTTCCCTACATGGTCGGCGGATTGATCCCCGGAACCATCGCCGGCCTGACCTGCTATTATGTCAGCCTGCCGTTGATCCAGGCCTATCAGAACCGGCGCAAGGGAATGCTCAAGGCCAAGCTGGCCGCGATCCGCGAAAAGGCGGCGGAGAAGGCGGCCGAGAAGGCTGCGGCAAAGAAGGCCAGGGATGGCGCCAATGACAAGGCTGACGCGGAGCCCGAGAAGCACTAGGGTCAGGGACGAGTCGTTACCCTTGCTCTGGAGGATGTCATGAGCGATGCCGGAAAACTGCGCCTTGGCGTGAATATCGACCATGTGGCGACGGTGAGAAATGCCCGCGGCGGCGCCACCCCCGACCCGGTACGCGCCGCCAAACTGGCCGAGGAGGCCGGGGCGGACGGGATCACCGCACACCTGCGCGAGGACCGCAGGCATATTTCGGACGCGGATATCGACGGGCTGATGGCGGCGCTGAAGGGGCCCTTGAACTTCGAGATGGCCGCGACCGAGGAAATGCAGAAAATCGCCCTGCGCCACAAGCCGCACGCGGTTTGCCTGGTGCCCGAAAAACGCGAGGAGCGTACGACCGAGGGCGGGCTGGAGGTGGCGCGCGAGGAAAACCGGCTGGCGCATTTCATCGCGCCGCTGCGCGAGGCGGGGTGCCGCGTGTCGATCTTCATCGCCGCGGACCGCCGCCAGATCGAGGCGGCGCACCGGATCGGGGCCGAGGTGATCGAGCTGCATACCGGGGCCTATTGCGATGCCCATGCCGAGGGAAATTTTCAGGCGCGGGACAGGGAACTGGCCGCCCTGAGGGACATGTCGGCCTTTGCCGATTCGCTGGGGCTGGAAGTGCACGCGGGTCACGGGCTGACCTATGAGACGGTGCAGCCGGTGGCGGCGTTTCCGGAGGTCATGGAACTCAATATCGGGCATTTCCTGATTGGCGAGTCGATCTTTCGCGGGCTGGAGCCGACGATCGGGGAAATGCGGCGCCTGATGGACGAGGCGCGGGCAGATCCGCAGCGCATCGCCGGATGATCTGGCTGCGTTACAGCGCCGTCTTTCTGGCCGTGGCTATCGGCGTGTCCCAGGCGGTGCGCTTGTTGGGGATCACCAAGGACGAGATGCTGGGCTCGGCGGCGCAGATCATCGTGCCGGCGATGATCGCCGCGCTGATCGAAGGGCAGCAATATGTGCGCCGGCACGGGGCTTTGCCCGGCGTGCGCCGGGCCTGGAGCTTTGCCTTCATCGGAACGCTCGTCGCCACGTCTCTGAACGTGGCGCTGGCCTATGCGGGACCCGGCCTCGCGCCCGAGTTCACCAAACTGGCCATCGCCGTGCCGGGCTCGCAGCAATTCGTGACGCTGCTGTTGATGTATGCGGGCGGTTACCTGCTGGCCAACCGCTTTTTCTTCGGCATCGGCGCGGGAAACACGATGAGCCGCGACAAGGCCCGTGAGGAACGGGGTTTGAAATGACCGGCGGTGGCGATGTGGCACTATGGACCTCGGTGGCGAGCTTCGCCTTTGCCGCCGGATCACCAGGACCCGCGACGCTGGCGGTCGCAGGAACGGCGATGGCAAAGGGGCGCCAGGCCGGTGTTGCGATGGCGCTTGGGCTCGCGCTCGGGCTGACAGTATGGGGCGTGCTGGCCGGGCTGGGCCTGGGATTGCTAATCGCGCATTTCGCGCCGGCGCTGCTGTTGCTGAAACTTGCCGGCGCGGCGTATCTTTTCTACCTCGCGGCGATGTCCGCGCGCTCGGCGATGCAGCCGGTCGCGGAACTGGATGCGGGCGGACAGGCTTCGGCGAGGGCAGGTGCGGGCATGTTCCGTCGTGGGCTGTTGCTGAACCTTTTGAACCCCAAGGCAGTGCTGGCTTGGGTTGCAGCACTTGCGTTGGGAAGCGCGGGGCCGGTGACGATCGCGGTCTGCGCCGCTGTGGGCCTGGCGCTCTACCTGTTCTACGCCACGATTTTTTCCCGCGCGGCGGTCCGGGCGGCCTACCGGAGGTTTCGGCGCGGTCTCGACGCTTTTTTCGCCGGGTTCTTCGGCTTGGCCGGAGCGCGGCTGTTGGTTTGGAAAGCGGAGCAATGAGGCAAGTATGTGCGGCGGTGGCCTTGGCGACGGCCTTATTACCCGCCATGGCATTGGCGCAGGAGGTCGCCTCATGTGACTGGCGCAGCAGTGCCGCATCGATTGTCGAGCCGTGGGAGGAGTACAGCCGGACCTTTTCGGACGGCAAGGTGCGCATCGCGCTGATGGATACACTGGAGCCGGCGGCGTCGGCGGTGCACATCCTGATCCTGTCGCCGCCATACGACGAACTGGGCGCGCGGCAATGCCGGGTTCTAAGCCACCACGCCACGAGCGGGTTTTCGAACGCGGATTTTTGGACGCTGGACCCGACATACGATCCTGCCGTCGGACTGATCTTCGAGATTGCGGTCGAGATCATGGGCGCCATTGGCCCTGAGGACCGGACATTGCGATTTACCCTGAACCAGGCGACCGGCGGGATTGGCGCCAGCCTGCAGTGACGGTGCGGTGGTTGCGTTGGCGCACGCTTGCCGCTCTGCTCTTGGGGGCGTGGGCGTTGTGGACGCTGGAGGCCGCGCGGGGCGGGGTCGAAATCGACGAGATGCGGGTGGGGCCGACCCCGGTGACGATCTGGGGCGCGGAGAATACCGGTCCGGCGGTCGTCATGGCCCACGGCTTTGCCGGATCGCGGCAGATGATGCAGGGCTATGGCCTGGTGCTGGCGCAGGCCGGGTACCGGGTCTATGCCTTCGATTTCCTGGGCCACGGGCGGCATCCGCAGCCGATGTCGGGGGATGTGACGGCGGTGGACGGCACCACGCGGCTGTTGGTGAACCAGACACTGGAAGTGATCGACGCCGCGCGCGCGAACGACGGCGACATCGCGCTGGTCGGGCATTCCATGGCCACGGATGTGCTGGTGCGGGCGGCGCGCGAGGTCGAGGGTATCGGGCCGCTGGTGTTGCTGGCCACCTTTTCCGGCGCGATTACGGCCGAGGCGCCCGATGACGTGCTGATGATCACCGGCGCGTGGGAGCCGCGCTTGCAGGGGTTCGCGGCTGATGCGGTGGCGGAGGCCGAGGCGGGCGTGCGACGCGAGGCCATGATTGCCCCGGCGGTGGAGCACGTGGCGATCCTGCACTCGCGTGCGGGGCGAAAAGCAACGCTCGACTGGCTGAACACATATTACGGGCGGCACGCCGAGGTGCCCGTGCCGCAGACAGGCTGGGCGCTGATCGGAATGCTGGCGGCAATCACGATGCTGTTCGCGCCCGTGGCGCAGCTGTTTCCGGCACGAGACGTGCCGATGCGCGCCCTGTCATGGCGGCGGTTCGCCGGCGTGGTCTGTGCGCCGATGCTTGTCACCCCGGTGGTGGCGGCGCCGGTGGAAACGCAGGTTTTGCCCGTTCTGGTGGCGGATTACCTGGCGCTGCACCTGTTGATCTATGGCGTGATCCAGCTAGCCGTTCTGTGGGTCACGAGCGCGCGACCCGGCGCGTTCAGTGTCACGGGAGGGGTCCTCGTGCTGATATGGACCGTGGGCCTTTTCGGGTTCGCGCTGGATCGGTACGGGGCCAATTTCTGGCCCGTGCCGGAGCGGTGGGGGATCATCGCCGCGCTGGCCCTTGGCGCGGTGCCGTTCATGCTGGCCGACGCGTGGTCGGTGCACGGTGCGGGACCCGCCCGCCGCGTGGTGGCCCGAATCGGGTTTCTTGTCTCGCTGGCCATTGCGGTGGCGATGGATTTCGAGGGGCTTTTCTTTCTGCTTCTGATCGCGCCGGTGATCGTGCTGTTCTTCCTCAGTTTCGGCTGGATCGGACGTGTGGCGGCGCGCCGCTTTGGCGCCATCGGGCCGGGCGTTGGGCTGGGGCTGGCGCTTGCCTGGGCTTTGGGTGTAAGTTTCCCTCTGTTTTCAGCCGGATAAAGGGTGCATTCATGATCCTGGGCGTCGGAACGGACCTGGCCAATATAGATCGGATCGCCGGTACGCTGGAGCGGTTCGGCGACCGCTTTCGCAACCGGGTCTTCACGGAAGTGGAGCAACGCAAGTCCGAACGCCGCAAGGACGTGGCGGGCACCTATGCCAAGCGCTGGGCCGCGAAAGAGGCCTGTTCCAAGGCGTTGGGGACGGGACTTCGGATGGGGATCGCCTGGAAGGACATGGCGGTGAGCAACCTCGCCACCGGGCAGCCGGTGATGGCGGTCACCGGCTGGGCCGCCGAACGGCTGGCGGAAATGACGCCGGAGGGGCACGAGGCCATTATTCACGTCACCCTGACCGACGATCACCCCTGGGCGCAGGCCTTTGTCGTGATCGAGGCGCGGCCGGCGACGTGAGGACGCCGGGTCGCCTTTGCCGGCGCGGCTTGACACCTGTGCCGCCGCCCCGCATGTAGCGCAGAAGAGCAATCGGAGACAGGCATGGCCGAAGAATCCAAGACATCGAGCGCGATCTGGGAAACCGTCAAGACGGTCTTCTGGGCACTGCTGATCGCCGGTATTTTCCGCACGATCCTGTTCCAGCCCTTCTGGATCCCGTCCGGGTCGATGAAGGACACGCTGTTGATCGGGGATTTCCTGTTCGTCAACAAGTTCGCCTATGGCTACTCCTACGCCTCCTGCCCGAACATCAAGATCGAGCGGATCGGGCTGGATATCGACGCAAAGAACATCTGTGGCTTTCTCGATGGCGACAACACGCGCCTTCTCGGGTCCGAGCCTGAACGTGGCGACATCATCGTGTTCCGCCATCCCAGCAACGGCACGGATTACATCAAGCGGGTCGTGGGCCTGCCGGGTGACCGGATCCAGATGCAGGATGGCGTGCTGAACATCAACGGCGAGCCGGTCGAACTGGAAGATGCGGGAACCTTCGAGGAAGTGCTGGAACCCCAGGGCCCGCTGGGCAAGACGCCGCGCTGTGCCAACGGGGCCGTGGGAGTGGGAGGCATCTGCGAGAAAGAGCGGCAGATCGAGACCCTGCCCAACGGCGTGTCGCACAGCATCCTGAACGTGGGGCCGCAACGGTATGACAACACCGGCGTCTACGAGGTGCCCGAGGGGCATTACTTCTTCATGGGTGACAACCGGGACAATTCCACCGACAGCCGCGCGCCGCTCACCGCGCCGGGCGGGGTGGGCTATGTTCCGTTCGAGAACCTGATCGGCCGGGCGGACCGGGTGATCTTTTCGTCGGCGGGCCGGTCGATGCTGTTCTTCTGGACGTGGCGCGGCGACCGTTTTTTCGAGAAGCTGGATTGATCCAGCGATGAAGCTTTCGGGCGATCTCAAAGCGTTCGAGACCCGTTTGGGACATGAATTCGAGCGGCCCGAGTTGCTGGTGCGGGCCGTGACGCACGGGTCGATGACCACAGCCAACCGCGACGACAACCAGCGGCTGGAGTTCCTGGGCGACAGGGTTCTGGGGCTGGTCATTGCCGAGGCGCTGCTGGAAAGCGACAAGGGGGCGGCCGAAGGGCAGCTTGCGCCGCGCTATAACGCGCTGGTGCGCAAGGAGACCTGCGCCGAGGTGGCGCGACAGATCGACCTTGGTGCGGTGCTGAAGCTGGGGCGGTCCGAGATGATGTCGGGCGGGCGGCGCAAGCAGGCGCTGTTGGGCGATGCGATGGAGGCGGTGATCGCTGCTGTCTATCGCGATGCCGGGTTCAATGCGGCGCAGGAGATGATCCTGCGGCTGTGGGGCGATCGGGTGACGTCGGTGAAGGCCGACGCGCGAGACGCCAAGACGTCGCTTCAGGAGTGGGCGCAGGGGCAGGGGCTGGCCCCGCCGGTCTATGAGGAGACGGCGCGCAGCGGGCCGGATCACGCACCGCAATTCACCATCGAGGCGCGGCTGGAAAACGGCGAGGCGGAGCGGGCCACGGCGGGTGCGAAGCGGCAGGCAGAGCAGTCTGCCGCCAAGGCGTTGCTGGCGCGGGTGACGTCGAAAAAGCCCTAGCGAATAACGATAACGGACTGGTTGGCGTGGCGCGTGATCCGCGCGGCGTTCGGGCCGACGAGATAGTCGCGCAGCTCGGGCCGGTGGGCGCCCACCACGATCACGTCAGCGCCGATCTTGTCGGCCATGCGCAGGACGCTGTCATAGATCGTGCCCTCGGTCACGTGCAACTGCGCCCTGCCGTCGAAAGCATTGTCGGTCCAGTCTTTCAGCGCCTTTTCGGCCGCACCTTTCGCGGAGCGGTTGTAGTCGCCCTCGAAGGCGGCGCCGACCATGTTCATGCCGCTGCCGGGGACCACGTTGATCACGTGGATCTCGGCGCCGTCGCCGGCAGCCAGCAGCTTGGCGGCCTGTGCGAGCCGGTGGGCGCCTTCCATCGCGTTGATGTCGACGGCCAGGAGAAGCTTGTTGAACATGATGTTCCTCCTCAGAACGCGGGTTGGGTGGCGCGGGGCCGCTGGATCAGGACGATGCCCGCCAGCAGGATCAGGGCGGGGATGAAGAACAGTTCCTTGGGCAGGCGCTCGTTCTCGATCTCGACCTTGCTGATCACCACGGGGGTGTCGCCGTAGAAGTCGTACTCGATGCCGATGGCCTCGAAATGCGGTGTGCCGGGGAAGGGTTCTTCGAGTTTCAACTGGCCATCTTCTTCGAGGATGCTGAGACCCTGTTCCGAAAGGGCGGCGGTGCCGTCGCCCTCGATGCCGGGGACCGAGATGGTGATGGGCCGGATCTCGCCATTGTCGAAATCCGGGCCTTCGATGGTCAGGCGCATGTCCTGCCCGGTCTCGGCGCTGTCCATGAGGGCATAAATTTCGGTTCCGGTGGCCGTCTGGTAGGGTTCGGATATCTGATCGAGGAAGAAGCCGGGACGGAAGAGCATGAAGGCGATGAACAAGAGCACAGCGCTTTCCCATTTTCGCGACTTTGCGATGAAATAGCCTTGGGTCGCGGCCGCGAACAAGAGCATGGCGATGAGCGATATGCAGAAGACCATGACCGCCTTGGCAAAGCCCACGTCGATCAGGAGCAGGTCGGTGTTGAAGATGAAGAGGAACGGCAGGAGCGCCGTGCGGATGTCATAGCCGAAGCCCTGGATACCCGTCTTGATCGGGTCGCCGCGGGAAATCGCGGCGGCGGCATAGGCGGCAAGGCCGACGGGTGGCGTGTCGTCGGCGAGGATGCCGAAGTAGAAGACGAACATGTGCACCGCGATCAGCGGCACGATCAGGCCGGCCTGTGCGCCCACCGATACGATGACGGGCGCCATCAACGACGACACCACGATGTAGTTGGCGGTGGTGGGCAGGCCCATGCCGAGGATCAGCGACAGGACCGCCACGAGGAACAGCAGGATCATCAGGTTCCCGCCCGAGATGACCTCGATCACCTGGCCGATGACCTGGTGCGCGCCGGTCAGGGAGATCGTGCCGACGATGATGCCGGCGGCGCCGGTGGCGACGCCGATACCGATCATGTTGCGCGCGCCCAGGATCAGCCCGTCGATGAAATCGCGCCATCCGTGCCAGGTTTCATTCCCCGGGCTTTCGCCCCGGAACATCGCCTTGAGCGGGCGGTGCGTCAGCGCGATGATGACCATGAAGAACGTCGCCCAGAACGCCGAAAGCGCGGGCGACAGACGGTCGAGCGTGTCGGTGCGCACCATCAGGTTCCACACCAGGATGAAGATCGGGATGGCGAAATAGAGCCCGCCGATGAGTGTCGGTGTCAGACGCGGCGCCTCGGGCGGGCCATCCTCGTCCTTGTCCATCTTGAGGTCGGGATACCGCGCGGCGATGGCCACGAGCACGACATAGAGCACGGCGACGAGGGCCACGGCGGCATAGACCGAGTTGCCCGTGATCGGCTCGAGAATGCCGCGCAGGCCGATCATCAGGAAGGTGCAGAGACCGAGGAAGATGAAGCCCGAGAGGAACAGGATCAGGATCATCAGCACGCCGATGCGGCGGCCCGGTTTTTCCAGCCCCTTGAGGCCCATCTTCAGGCTTTCGAGATGCACGATGTAAAGCAGCGCGATGTAGGAGATGACCGCCGGAAGGAAGGCGTGCTTGACCACGTCGATATAGGGGATGTTGACATACTCGACCATCAGGAAGGCCGCCGCGCCCATCACGGGCGGTGTCAGCTGGCCATTGGTGGACGAGGCCACCTCGACCGCGCCCGCCTTTTCCGCCGGAAAGCCGATGCGCTTCATCAGCGGGATGGTGAAGGTGCCGGTGGTGACGGTGTTGGCGATGGACGAGCCCGAGATCATGCCGGTCATCATCGACGACAGGACCGATGCCTTGGCCGGGCCGCCGCGCAGGGCGCCCAAGAGGGCAATGGCCACCTTGATGAACCAGTTGCCGCCGCCGGCCCGGTCCAGCAGGGCGCCGAACAACACGAAGAGGAAGATCATCGTGGTCGAGACGCCGAGGGCCACGCCGAACACCCCTTCGGTCTGCATCCAGTAGTGTCCCAAGGCCTTGGACAGCGACGAGCCGCCATAGTTGGTGATGTTGCGCGCCCATTCCGAGTAGCCGCCGAAGAAGGCGAACAGGATGAAGCAGCACGCGATGATCACCAGCGGCAGGCCCAGTGAGCGGTAGACCGACACCAGAAGGACGATCATCCCGATCGCGGACATGGTGACGTCGGTGGTGTTCCACAGGCCCGGACGGTCGGCGATCTCGAACCGGAAGACCACGAGGTAAAGGCAGGCCGACACGCCGAGGATCACCAGAATCCAATCGTAGAGCGGAATGCGGTCTCGGGGCGAGGATTTGAACAACGGAAAGGCGAGCGTCGCCAGCATGATGGCAAAGGCCAGGTGCACGAAGCGGGCCTGTGCGACGATATTGGCGAAGATGGACATGCCCGTGGCCTGGGCCAGTATGCCCGGCACGCGTGAGGCGATGTAGAGCTGGAAGAGGGACCACGCGATACAGGTGCCGATGATCAGCTTTGTCTGCCACGCCGCGGCCGGGTTGCGGGCGCCGGTATCGGCCTCGGCCAACATGTCGTCGGCGGAACGGGTGTTTTGGGTCTGGTCGCTCACTGTCATGCCCCCTGAAGCAAGTATGTGTATGATGGTGTAAGGGGCGCCTCGCGCGGGGCGCCCCTCGAAGCCCGGGGCTTATTCCATCAGGCCCAGTTCCTTGTAGGCCTTTTCCGCACCGGGGTGCAGCGGGGCCGACAGGGCGTCCTGAACCATCTCGGAAGGCTCGAGGTTGGCGAAGGCCGGGTGCAGCTGGCGGAAGTCGTCGATGTTTTCCATGACCGCCTTGGCCAGAACGTAAACCGTGTCTTCCGACACGTCGGCGGAGGTCACGAGGGTCGCGCCCACGCCGAATGTGGTGACGTCCTCGTCGTTGCCGGCATACATGCCGCCCGGAACGGTGGCGGTGCGATAATAGGGGTTTTCGTCGATCAGCTTGTCGATGACATCGCCGGTGACGTTCACGAGCGTGACGTCACAGGTGGTCGCCGCTTCCTGGATGGCGGCGGCCGGGTGGCCCACGACGTAGACCATGGCGTCGATGTTGCCGTCGCAGAGCTGTTGCGACATTTCCGAGCCCTTGTACTCGGTCGCCAGTGCGAAATCGTCCATGGTCATGCCGTATTCTTCCATCAGCACCTCGGTCGTGGCGCGCAGGCCCGAGCCGGCATTGCCCACGTTGAAGCGCTTGCCCTTGAGGTCCTCGAAGCTTTCGATGCCGGCGTCGGACCGGGCGATCAGCGTGAAGGGTTCGGGATGAACCGAGAAGACCGAACGGATTTCCGGGAACGGATTGTCCGAGAAGGTCGAGGTGCCGTTATAGGCGTGGTACTGCCAGTCGGACTGTGCGACGCCGAATTCCAGCTCGCCGGCCTTGATCGTGTTGATATTGTAGACCGAGCCGCCGGTGGACTCCACGGCGCAGCGGATGCCGTGATCCTTGCGGGACTTGTTGACGAGACGGCAGATCGCGCCGCCGGTGGGATAGTAGACGCCCGTCACGCCACCTGTGCCGATGGAAATGAATTCCTGCGCCGAGGCGGGGGCGGAAATGGCTATTCCTGCGGCGGCAAGGGCGCCGAGAAGGTAGTTTTTCATGGTGTTCTCCCTTAGTTGCGAACATCATCTCGAGATGAGTCGATGGGGTCAGTAGAGACAGAACTGGCCAAGCTTGCAAGACCGTCAGGCGACAAATTAATAAATTCAAGATGTTAGCGACATGACCCACGTGTTTCACCGCAACAGCCGCGCCAATATTCCGACCGTATCGCGGGGCGAGGGCGCCTATCTTTACGACCGGTCCGGCAAGGCCTATCTGGACGGATCGGGTGGTGCGGCGGTGTCCTGTCTGGGGCATGGCGATGCGCATGTGACCGACGCGATCAAGGCGCAACTGGACCGGATCGCCTTTGCCCATACCGGGTTTCTGACGTCAGAGCCGGCGGAAACGCTCGCCGACCGGCTGGTGGCGGTGGCGCCGGCCGGGCTGAAGCGCGTCTATTTCGTGTCGGGCGGATCAGAGGCGATGGAAGCGGCGCTGAAGCTGGCGCGACAGTATTTCATCGAGGCCGGACAGCCCCAGCGCAGCCGGGTGATCGCGCGGCGTCAAAGCTATCACGGCAACACGCTGGGGGCGCTGGCGACCGGCGGAAACGCGTGTCGGCGCGCGCCTTTCGCGCCGCTGTTGATGGACGTGAGTCACGTGTCGCCCTGCTATGCCTACCGGGGGATGCAGGAAGGCGAGACGGCGCAGGGCTATCTCGCCCGGCTGGTGGCCGAGTTGGAGGCCGAGATCGAACGGCACGGTCCCGAGACGATCATGGCTTTCGTGGCCGAACCCGTGGTGGGGGCGACACTGGGCGCGGTGCCGCCCGTCGCGGGATATTTTCGCGCTGTCCGAGAGCTTTGCGACCGGCACGGCATCCTTCTGATCCTCGACGAGGTGATGTGCGGAATGGGGCGGACCGGCACGCTGTTCGCGTGCGAGCAGGACGGGATCGCACCGGATATCTGCGCCATCGCCAAGGGGTTGGGGGCCGGGTATCAGCCGATCGGCGCGATGCTGTGCACCGGCACGATCCACGACACGATCGCGGAAGGGTCCGGGTTCTTCCAGCATGGGCACACCTATCTGGGGCATCCCACCGCCTGTGCGGCGGCGGGGGCGGTGTTGGACCGTTTGCTGGACGACGGCCTGGCGGCGCGTGTGGCGCCGCTGGGGGAGGCATTGCGGGCGCGGTTGATCGAACGTTTCGGGCAGCACCCGCATGTTGGCGACATTCGCGGGCGCGGGCTGTTCCAGGGGATCGAATTCGTCGAGGACCGACAGACCAAGGCGCCGTTCGACCCGGCCCGCAAGCTGCATGCCCGGATCAAGGCGGCGGCGTTCGAGGCGGGGCTGATCTGTTACCCGATGGGTGGCACCGTCGATGGGCAACGCGGGGATCACGTGCTGTTGGCGCCGCCATTCATCCTGACCGAAGATCAGCTGGGCGAGTTGGTCGACAAGCTGGGGCAGGCGGTGGACGCCGCACTGGCCTGAGCGATGGGCTTATTCGGCGGCGGCTTTCAGGCTGGACATCAGCCGGTGGAATTTTTCGCCCTGGACGGTGACATGCTGGCGCAACAGGTTGCCGGCCTGATCGCCGTCTCCGGCCTCGATGGCGGCGAGGATCGCATCGTGTTCCGCCACCGATTGCGCCATTCGTCCGCGCCAGCGCAATTGCAGGCGGCGAAAGGGGCGCAGGCGGCGTTGCAGCCGCAGGCATTCCTGTTCGAGAAACGCGTTGCCGGTCTGGGCATAGAGCGTGGCGTGGAAAAGATCGTTCTGATCGTAGTTGCCATCGGCGTCCTGCGCCTCGGTCGCGGCGCGGCATCGCTCGTTTATGGTGCGCAATTCGGACAGGGCCGTGTCGGAAATGCGTGACGCGGCCAGCCGGGCGCAGACCGCTTCCAGCTCGGCCATGACCTCGAACATCTCGATCAGTTCGACCGGCCCGGGCTGGCGCACGAAGACCCCGCGACGCGGCAGCTGTTCCACCAGGCCGGACAGGATAAGCCTTTGAAGCGCTTCTCTTATCGGGGTTCTGGAGACGTTGAAGCGTTCGGCCAGCTGAACCTCGTCCAGGCGAGCGCCATCGTCGAACGTTCCATCGAGGATCAACTCCTCGATAGCGTCCGCGATGAGATCTGCGCGCTTGCGTTCCATTTCAATCCGCTAGCATACCGCCGTCTAGAGCGCAAGAAAACCATTCTTGTATACAAAAAATTTGACTGCTTACACAATGTCGTTAGGTTGCAGGGCAGTCCGAATACGAATCAGGACGTTTTGGGAGGAACATATGAAACTGAATTTCACAGCCGCAGTCGCGGCAGCAGCCCTTTTCGCTGGCAGTCTGACGGCGAGTGCCGAAGAGCTGCGCCTGTCGCACCAGTGGTCCACTAGTGACGTGCGTCACAAGGTGGCGCAGATGGTCGCCGACGAGGTCGCGGCGGCGGATGTCGATCTGGATATCCAGATTTTCCCGTCGCAATCGCTGTTCAAGGCACGCGAGCAATACAAGCCCTTGGCGCGCGGGCAGGTCGACATGATCGTCTTTCCGTTGTCCTATGCGGGCGGTCTGCGCAACGCCTATAACCTGACGCTGATGCCGGGGTTGGTGAAGAACCACGATCATGCCGCGCGCCTGAACGAATCCGAGTTCATGGGCGATATCGAAGCCATCATGGCCGAAGATGACATCATGGTGCTGGTCCACGGCTACCTGGCCGGCGGTTTCGCGGGCAAGGAGAAGTGCATCACCGCGCCGGAGGACGTGGAAGGTCTGCAGACCCGCGCGGCGGGCAAGGCGTTCGAGCAGATGCTGGCGGGTGCCGGTGCCTCGATCGCGTCGATGAGCTCGGCCGAGATCTATAACGCGATGCAGACCGGCGTTCTGGATGCCGCGAACACCTCGTCCTCGTCCTTTGTCAGCTACCGCATCTACGAGCAGGTGTCGTGCTTTACCCCGGCGGGCGACTATGCGCTGTGGTTCATGTACCAGCCGCTGTTGATGAACAAGTCCAAGTTCGAAGGCCTGAGCGAGGAACAGCAGACCGCGCTGATGGAAGCCGCCGAGAAGGCCGAGGCGTTCTATCTGGAAGAAGCCAAGAGCCAGGACGGCAATGCGCGTGACGTGTTTGCTGACAATGGTGTCGAGATCGCCGAGATGAGCCAGGAAGAGTTCGACGCCTGGCGCCAGATCGCGCAGGAAACGGCCTACAAGGCGTTCCTGGAAGGCTCGCCCGAAGGTCAGGCGTTGCTGGACAAGGCGCTGGCCGTCGAGTGATCCGCTGAACCAATCGTCGGGCCCGGCACCGCGCCGGGCCCGACGCCGCGTACCCTTTCCACTTTTTCAACGGAGGCCGAGCGATGTCCGGTTCCGCCCACGCCACAGCGGCCGCCCGCCACGGTGGCAACCCAATCTTGCGCGTTATCGGCTGGATCAGCCAGGTTTGCGGCGTCGTCGCCGCGCTGATGATCGTCGTGTCCGTGTTGATCGTCTGTCAGATGATTTTCATCCGGTTCGTGCTGAACCAGTCCACGATCTGGCACACCGAGGGTGTGACGTACCTGATGATCGGTGCGACCATGTTGGGCCTGCCTTACGTGCAATACGTGCGGGGGCATGTGAACGTTGACCTGCTGCCGATCATGATCCCCAACAAGGCGCGGCGGGTGCTGGCCGGCATCGTCATGGCGCTGACCCTCGCCGTGGTCGGCATGATGCTTTGGCACGGCTATCATTTCTGGCACGAGGCCTGGGACTGGGGCGAGACGTCGAACACGCCGTGGAACCCCAAGCTGTGGGTGCCGTATCTTGCGCTGCCGCTGGGCTTTGGCCTATATGCTCTGCAACTGGCGGCTGACCTTTTCGCAATGACGACGGGCATCGACAAGCCCTTCGGGCTGGAGGACGTCTGATGGATCCGCTTGCACTGGGTGGTCTGGTTGCCCTCATCACCATCGTCGTCCTGTTCTCGGGGATATCCGTGGCCGCGGGACTGCTGGTCGTCTCTGCCGGATTCCTGATTATCTTCGACGGGATGAGTTCGCTGTCGCTGATGCCGGAGATTTTCTTTGGCAAGCTGGACAATTTCGCGCTGCTGTCGATCCCGATGTTCATCATCATGGGCGCCTCCATCGCCTCGACCCGCGCGGGGGCGGACCTTTACGAGGCGCTGGAACGCTGGCTGACCCGGGTGCCGGGCGGGCTTGTTGTGTCGAACCTCGGGGCCTGTGCGCTCTTTGCCGCGATGTCGGGGTCAAGCCCGGCCACCTGTGCGGCCATCGGCAAGATGGGCATCCCCGAGATGCGCAAGCGGGGCTATCCCGATGGTGTCGCCGCGGGCTCGATCGCTGCGGGCGGGACGCTGGGTATCCTGATCCCGCCATCGGTCACGATGATCGTCTACGGCATCGCGACCGAGACCTCGATTGGCCGCCTGTTCCTGGCGGGCGTGTTCCCGGGCCTGCTGCTGGTTGGGCTGTTCATGGCGTGGTCGCTTTACTCGACATGGAAGTCGGGTAACGCGAGCGTCCTGTCGGCGGGCAGCTACACCTGGAAGGAACGTCTGGAGATCCTGCCGCGTGTCTTGCCATTCCTGTTCATCATCTTGGGCGTGCTTTACGCCATGTATGGCGGCATCGCCACGCCGTCGGAAACGGCCGCCGTCGGTGCGCTGATGTGCATGTTGATCGCGATGATCATCTACCGCATGTGGGACCCGCGCCAGATCTGGACCGTGCTGCGCGACAGCACGCGGGAAAGCGTGATGATCCTGTTCATCATCGCTGCTGCCGGCGTGTTCTCCTACATGCTGTCGTCGCTTTTCATTACGCAGTCGATCGCGGAATGGATCGGCACGCTGGACGTGAACCGCTGGGTGCTGATGGGCGCGATCAACGTCTTTCTGATAATCGCGGGCTTCTTCCTGCCGCCGGTCGCGGTGATCCTGATGGCGGCACCGATCCTGCTGCCGATCATCACCACTGCCGGCTTTGATCCGATCTGGTTTGCCGTGGTGCTGACGATCAACATGGAAATCGGGCTGATCTCGCCGCCCGTGGGTCTGAACCTTTACGTGATCAACGGCATTGCGCCTGACATCTCGCTGAAGACGATCCTGACCGGGTCACTGCCCTTTGTGGCCTGCATGGTGATCGCGATCATCCTGCTGTGCCTGTTTCCGGGCATCGCCACGTGGCTGCCCGATATGGTGATGGGAGCGGAGCTATGACGTTGCTTGCCGACCTACTGTCCACAGTGTTCGAACGCCGCTACGGGGCGGCGCGCGGGCTGCCTCGGGATGACCGGCCGATCGAGGACCTGACGGCGGACCTGATCGGGGCCACGGGCGAAGTTTCGGGACAGGCCGTGGCGCGGCAGATACTGGAGCGCTACGAGACCTGGGACGATCCCGCGAAGCTGGCGTTCTTCCGGCACCTTGCGCAGGACATGGTGATCAACCCCGAGGTCGTACGCGACGCGCTGGACGCGTATGAGCGCGGCCAGTCCAAGGCCACCTATCGCGCTTTCCTGAACGCCTCGGAATCGCCCCGGCAGGAGTTGATCCGGCGGATGAACCAGGTGCCGGGCGCGACCAAGCGTCTGGTCGGGATGCGGACCGACCTGTTGCGGCTGGGACAGGACGATGACGGTTTGCAGGCGCTGGACCTGGATTTCCGGCATCTCTTTGCCAGCTGGTTCAACCGCGGGTTCCTGGTGCTGCGCCCGATCAGCTGGGAAAGCCCGGCGCATATTCTCGAGAAGATCATCGCTTACGAGGCGGTGCACGCCATCGACAGCTGGGAGGATCTGCGGCGCAGGCTGGAGCCCGCCGACCGCCGCTGTTTCGCGTTCTTTCACCCGGCCATGCCGGACGAGCCGTTGATCTTTGTCGAGGTGGCGCTGACCAAGGGTATTCCCGGGTCGATCCAGTACGTTCTGGCCGAGGCACGCGACCAGATCGACGCCGAACGGGCCGATACCGCCGTGTTTTACTCGATTTCGAATTGCCAGTCGGGGCTGGCGCAGATTTCCTTTGGCAACTCGCTGATCAAGCAGGTGGCGGCGGATCTGTCGCTGGAAAACCCGGCTTTGCGGAATTTCGTGACGCTGTCGCCCATTCCCGGCCTGACACGGTGGATGACGAGCGTGGATATCAATCCCGAGGCGCAACAGCCCGACGCGCTGTGTGAGTACGCCGCCTATTACCTGACGCAGGCCAAGCGCGGCGACGGATTGCCGCTCGATCCGGTTGCGCGGTTTCATTTGGGCAACGGAGCCCAGGTGCATAAGGTCCATGCCGGTGCAGACGTGTCGGACAACGGATTGAAGCAATCTGCGGGCGTGATGGTGAACTACCTTTACGATCTGGCCAAGGTGTCACAGAACCACGAGCGTTTCGCGGCGGAGCAACGCGTGGCCACGTCGAGCGAAATCAAGACACAGGCCGCCGCGGCGGCGAAAACCGTGCCGGAGGAGGGAGCAGCATGACCAACCCGCTTTTTGACGCCCTGTTCGGAGATCACATCGGCAAGGACACGATCTTCCTTCATCTGCCCGATGGGGACACTCTGACCCACGACGGGTTCCTGAAGCTGACGGCGCGGTATGCCAATGCCTTTGCCGCGCAGGGGCTGACCCCCGGAGACCGCGTTGCGGCGCAGGTCGAGAAATCGCATGACGCGCTGGCGGTCTATGCGGCCTGCGTGCAGGCCGGGCTGGTCTTTCTGCCGTTGAATACCGGCTATACTGTCGACGAACTGAGCTATTTCATCGATGACAGCGGCGCGTCGATGGTGATTTGCAAGGGCGACCGGCGCGAGGCGTTGACGCCCATCGCCAATAAGCACCGCGCCCAGATCGAAACGCTGGAGGACGATGGCACCGGGAGCCTGCCGGACAAGGCGGGTGAACAGGCGGACAGTTTCAAGACCGTGAAGCGGACCGAGGACGACCTTGCCGCCTTGCTTTACACCTCGGGCACCACGGGGCGCTCGAAGGGTGCGATGCTGAGCCAGGGCAATCTTCTGTCGAACGCGCAGACGCTGGCCGAGCACTGGCGGTTTACCTCGGACGATGTCCTGCTGCACGCTTTGCCGATCTTTCACACCCATGGCCTGTTCGTGGCGACCAACATCACGCTGGTTGCCGGCGGGTCGATGATTTTCCTGCCGAAATTCGACCTCGATACGGTGATAGAGCTTTTGCCGAAGGCCACGTCGATGATGGGCGTGCCGACCTTCTATACCCGTCTTCTGGACGATCCGCGTTTCGACAAGGATCTTGTGGCGCATATGCGGCTTTTCGTGTCGGGCAGCGCGCCGCTGCTGGCCGAGACGCACACCAGGTTCGAACAGCGGACCGGGCACCGCATCCTCGAACGCTATGGCATGACCGAGACGAACATGAACACCTCGAACCCCTATGACGGGGAACGGCGTGCCGGCACCGTCGGCTTTCCGTTGCCCGGGGTGGAGTTGAAGATCACCGATCCCGAAACCGGCGAGGAGGTGCCGCAGGGCGAGGTTGGCCAGATCGAGGTGCGCGGACCCAATGTTTTCCAGGGCTATTGGCAGATGCCCGAAAAGACGGCCGCCGAACTGCGCGAGAACGGGTTTTTCATTACCGGCGACCTCGGGATTATCGACGACAGGGGGTATGTCCAGATCGTCGGGCGCAACAAGGACCTGATCATCTCGGGCGGGTACAACATCTATCCCAAGGAGATCGAGCTGGTGCTGGACGAACAGCCCGGCGTGCTGGAAAGCGCGGTCATTGGCGTGCCGCACGCGGACTTTGGCGAGACGGTCGTGGGAGTTCTGGTGCCCGAAGCGAATGCGGAGCCGGATCTGGAGGCGATTGCCGAGGCCACGTCGCAGGCGCTGGCGCGGTTCAAGCATCCCAGAAAGCTGATCATCCGCGACGAGCTGCCGCGCAATTCCATGGGCAAGGTCCAGAAGAACCTGTTGCGGGATGAATTCAAGGACCTGTTCACCCCCGCCTGAGAGGTCAGTCCAGACCGGCATCGTGCAAAAGCTCGGGAAGCTTCTTCCTGACCTTGAAGTACCCCGCCGTGGCGTGGGGCCAGACGATTGCGTCCCAGTCGCGGCGCCATTCGCGGAGCGTGACGCCTGCATTGTCCAGGGCCGGCTTCGCCGCGTTCAGCCAGTCGCGTAGCGGGCCTTCGGGCACGTAAGGCGTGGCAATCTGGCGGGCGCCTGCGCGTGTCGCCCAGCGGGCAAGCTCGGCCGGATCGTTTGCTTGCAGGTTCTCGGCCTTTCGCGTGATGCGCTGCGCGGTGTCGGCCAGGGCCGCGGCCTCGAACTCGACGACTTTTCCGCCCACGGGCCGGGGTGAGCGCAGGGCACTGGCCGCAAGGGTGGCCCTGGCGCGAATATCGAGGTCGCCGAGCGCGAAGTCGTCGGGGCGGCAGTCTTCTTCGGTGATCAGAAGAGCGGTCGGAACGCCCGCATCCGGTGCTTCTGGCGTGCGCAGCGGTCGAAGCTCGGGCAGGCCGTCCGGCTCCTGG
Organism: Roseovarius sp. THAF8; assembly: GCF_009363735.1. NCBI lineage: Bacteria > Pseudomonadati > Pseudomonadota > Alphaproteobacteria > Rhodobacterales > Roseobacteraceae > Roseovarius > Roseovarius sp. THAF8. The sequence continues at coordinate 2,929,988 of NZ_CP045410.1, forward strand.
TTTTCCAGCCCTTCGGTCACGCCGGCAAGGTCGGCGGCATCGGGTGAAAAGCGATGGTCGGTGAACTTGGCGATATTCCAGGCTTCGGCGGCATAGAACTTGCCGCGCGTGTGCAGACCGGCGACCCAACGCCAGCTGAGCGTGTTGGAGGCCGGATCGCCATCGAGCAGGTGGCGATAGAAGAAATCCGCCCCCAGGCGCCACGGCAGGCGCAGCGTGAAGATCCAGATCGAGGCGAACCAGATGCGGGCGTGGTTGTGCAGGTAGCCGGTGTCGGTCAGCTCCTGCGCCCAGGCGTTCATGCAGTCGAGATCGGTCTGGCCCGCTTCGGCACGCTCGACTGCGCGGCGCAGGTCTGAGTCGCGGTCCAGCTGCGCCAGATCGGCGCGAAGACCGTCGCGGTAGCTCTGCCAGACCTGTGGCCGACGCTCCAGCCATCCTTTGAAATAGCTGCGCCACAGAACCTCTTGCAGGAACTTTTCGCCGGTCTCGGGGCCGTGCGCGCGCAGCACCGCCGCAATCAGCCCAGGCTCGGTGATCATGCGGCGGCGAAGGTAGGGCGAAAGGCGCGAGACAGCGTCGTGTCGTCCGGTGCCTTTGTCGACATTCCTGTTGTGGGCATAGCGCGCGCCAAGCTGCGGCAGAACCCGCGCCAGATGTGCCTCGGCCGCATCGCGGGTCGGGGTCGGCCAATCCGGTGCCAGGGTTTCGGCCGTGGTTTCGTCGGTCATCGCATCCCTTTTCTGCAGGTCGGGCGGGGAGATAATGCGACCGTCGGCAATGTCTACAATCTGCGGGTCAGGCCAGGCGCCGCAAGGCGCCGCGCAGGGCGCGGGCCTGCAATGGCTCGGCGAGACTTGGGGTTGCGTCGTATCCCATACGCTCCATCGCCGGGCCTTCCTGCGCGTGCGGAGTGGCGGTGAGACCCGCCCATATCAGCGACAGGAGTGCCCGTTTGTCGGACTGTGCCTCGCTCAGGTCCGCAAGGGCCTTGACCAACAGCTGCTCGATATCGGTGAAATCGGTGCCGAGCGGATAGTCCGGCAGAAGGCCCTCGCGGTAGGGGGCAAGCCATGTCGCGATGGTTGCCGGTGTATTGGCAGCGTGCGCGGGCGGAACCGTCCAGTCGGGATCGAGTTTTCCGGCCTTTTTGGCTGACCCGGCAAGCTCCTGCTGAAAGCGGCTGTCGGCGATGCAGATCAGGCGCTTGATGACCTCTTCGTCCGGCAGACCGCGCAGGAAGGCCGCGCCGTATTCGGTGACCACGACATCGCGCATGTGGCGGGGCACGGTGGTGACGGGCAGTTGCCAGACGATGTTCGAACCAAGGTCGCCGCCGCTTTGTCGCGTGGCGGGCAGGGTCAGGACCGCATGGGCGTCGTCCAGCGCGAAGGCCTGTTCGAAGAAGTTGAACTGGCCGCCGACCCCGCTGACCACCTGGCCCGGTTTCGCGGAATCCGACATCGCGTCGCCAAGCAGACTGACCTGCATGGCACCGTTGACGAAGCGGGCGTCGCGGCGGTCGTCCCGCTTGGTGGGCTCGTCGCCGTAGAGCGCATTGGTGAAACTGACCGGCATCATTCGGATCCTGGCGCGGCGGTCGGGCGGCAAGGCGCGGAGGCGCTGGTACATGTCGCGCGCGTCCACGAAGAAACCGGCGTGGACCACGGCGCCGTCATGTGCTTCGCGGCGCAATATGTCGGCCTCGAACAGCGCCACGAGACCGCCCACGAGCATTTCTGTCACGGCATAAAGCCCGGTGCGGAAGGGACCTTCCTCAGCCCCTTGCAGCGGAAAAGGCGCGGTGCGCCAAAGATCGTGCAGAGCGGCGCGGTCGCGGGCGATCAGCGCGTTTGCCACGGCGTCGCCGATCGCGCCGATGCCGATCTGCAGCGTGCCGCCATCGGGCACGAGCCGCGAGACATGCAGCGCGATGGCGTGCTGCGCATCGGCCACGGGACGACGCGGGACGGAGAAAAGATCGACCTGCTGCGGTGGCTCCAGCACCATGGCGACATCGCGCGCCTCTATCTCGGCGGGTCCGTCCATGTAGGGCAGGGCATCGTTCAGTTCGGCCACGGCCAGAAAATCCATCTCGCCGGCGCTGCGCCGCGCGAAGAGATCGGCGGAAATGTCGGTGTTACTGGACATGCTGAAACGCGCGCCGTCGCGCGGCATCAGCTGGGCAAGCACGTTCGGCTTTTGCGAAATCAGGACGTCGCGGGCATGGGTGTAGTTGGCCGAGATATACTGCCGTTGGGCATAGTCGTTGCCGAGCCAGCTTGCGGCCTGAAAGAAGAACTCGGATACCTCGATGTTGTCGGGCAGGTCGCCGCGCTTGATGAGATCGACATAGGTCAAGGAGGGCGCGGTGCCGAAGAGGCGGTCCATCGCGGGGTCGAGAAACCGTTTCTCCAGCTCCGAGGATGGGTCGGGGCGTTGCAGGCTCAGCGCCGTGAATATCTTCAGGGAAAGCGCCGGATCTTCCACCGCCGCCCGCACCAGCGCGTTGACGATCGTGATCGGCTTGCCCAGTCCAAGCGGCAGGGCAAGGCGTATCTCGCCACCGTTGGCCTGGTAGATTGCCCGCGCCATCGTGTCGGCGTCGGTATAGACCTCTGGCGTGTCAGCCAAGGTTGGACCAGCCGGGATCGGGGGTGAAGCGCGGGCCGTGCGTGGCTTCCAGTTCTGCGAGGCGTTGCTTGATCTCCGAGATGCCGCGGGTTTTGGCGTAGTGCATCGGACCACCGCGGAACGGGGCCCAGCCGGTGGCGAAGATCAGCGCGGCATCAACCTGATCGGCATCCTTCGCCACGCGTTTGCGCAGAACCTCGGCGCAGGCGTTCAGCATGGGAAGGATAAGGCGGTCGGTCAGATCTTCGGGCGCGTCGTTCATGTCCGCGTCGGGATGGGGCGTGCCGTCGGACCAGTCGTAGAAACCCTGGCCGGTTTTCTTGCCGAGATCACCCTTGTCGACACGGGCGCGCAGATCGTCACTGATCGGTGGCATGGAGGCATCCAGGCTGGCTTGAAGGCTTTCGGCCACGTGAAGACCGATGTCGAGCCCAACCTGATCGGCCAGGGCGACCGGGCCCATGGGCATGCCGAAGCGGATGGCGGCGGTGTCGATCACTTCTTTCGAGACTCCCTCATCCATCAGGACCATCGCCTCGAGCATGTAGGGAACGAGTGCGCGATTGACGACAAAGCCGGGGTAGTCGCTGACCAAGGCGGGCAGTTTGCCTGTGGCACCGCAGAACGCGGCGAGGCGGTTGGCAGTTTTTTCGTTTGTCGCGCTTCCCTTCACCACCTCCACGAGATCGATTTTCGATACCGGGTTGAAGTAGTGCAGCCCGGCGAAGCGAGACTTGGCAGGTGCGGCGCCGGCAAGATCGTCGACCGACAGGCTGGACGTGTTGGTGGCAAGGATCGCGTCCTTCTTCAAAGCGCCTTTCAGTCCTTTGAAGATCTTCTCCTTAACCTCCTGTTCTTCGCTGGCGGCTTCGATCACGAGGTCGGCGTGGGCGAGCCCGTATCCGTGCGGGTCGGGCATGAGGCGGTCCAGCGCGTCGCGGGTCTCCGTGCTGCTGAGGTGTTTGGCCTCGCAGATTTTTGCCGCCGTCCTGACCGCCTTGCCCAGCGGATCTGTTTCGATATCGCCCAAGGTCACGGTCTTGCCCTTGATGGCGGCAATCGCGGCGATCTCGGCCCCCATTGCGCCTGCGCCGATAACGTGGACATGGGCGATGCCGTCCTCGCCGCGTCCGGCGTCTTTCAGCGATTGCTGAAGGAAGAAAACCCGCCGCAGGTTCTTCGATGCCTCGGTGTCGAGCAGTTTTGCGAAACTGTCGATCTCGGCCTGCTGCATCGCATCGCGGTCATCGCCGTGTTTTTCCCAGAGGTCGATCAGGGCGTGCGGTGCGGGATAGTGTTCCTTCGGGGCCTTCTCCTCGGTCTTGCTGCGCATCTGGCGAGCGGCAAGACTGCGGGCCTGGTCGAAGGAAAAGGCGCGGGACTTGAGACCGGGCGTTTGACGCTCGATCTTGCCATTCCTTGCCGCGCTTACGGCGGCGGCGACGTGGCGCTCCTCGACGATGGCGTCGGCGATGCCTTGCGACTTGGCGCGCTTGGTATGCGCGGTTTTGCCGGTCAGCATCATGGTCATGGCGTCCGTCGGGTCGATCAGCGCGGGCAGACGGAACGTGCCGCCGAGACCGGGGTGCAGGCCAAGCTGAACCTCGGGGAAGCCGAAGGAGGCACCGGGCGTGGCGATGCGATAATCGCAGGCCAGCGCCAGTTCAAAACCGGCCCCCAGCGCCGCGCCGTGGACCACGCAGATCGTGGGGCAGGGTAGCGCCTCGATCCGGTCCAGGACGTCATGCGCCTGTTTCAGCAGGGCGGCGGCGCCCTGGTCGGTCATGGATTCGAAGCCCGAGATATCGGCACCGGCGGCGAAGCCTGCCGGTTTTGCCGAGCGGATCACGAGCGCGGCGGGCTTGTCGGCCTCGGCGGCGGCGATGTGGTCGTCCAGTTCGCGGATCACGTCTTCGGAGATCGTGTTGACGCTGCTGTCGGTCTTGTCGAGGACGAGCCAAAGCACGTTGTCGCCGTCCCGCGCCGAGCGCCAGTTGCCTTGAGTCTCTCCGACCGGGCCCAGTTCCAGCTTTGTGTCGCCCAAGAATTTCAGGACAGGTCCGGTCATTGCACAGCCTCCAGCAGCATCGCGCCGCCAAGGCCGCCGCCGATGCATTCCGTTGCGATGCCGCGTTTCGCACCGCGGGTTTTCATCGCGTTGGCAAGGTGAAGGACGATGCGGTTGCCACTTGTGCCGACCGGGTGGCCCAACGAAATCGCCCCGCCATCGACATTGAGTTGGTCGCGGTCGATGCGGCCGAACGCGCCGTCGAGGCCCAGAACGTCGCGGCAGAAGTCTTCGTCATTCCAAGCGGCAAGGCAGGATAGGACCTGCGCCGCGAAGGCCTCGTTCAATTCCCAAAGGTCGATATCCTCGATGCCGAACCCGTGACGCTTTACGATGGGCGTGGAGGACATGACCGGCCCCAGCCCCATGATCGACGGATCGAGCCCGGCCCATTCGCTGTCGGTGACTTCGGCCAGCGGTTCCAGACCGTGGGCGTCTACCGCTTTTTCGGACGCGAGGATGCACCAGCTTGCGCCGTCGGTGATCTGGCTGGAATTGCCTGCCGTCACTTTCCCGTAAGGTGGCTCGAAGACGGGTTTGGGCTTGGCCAACCCTTCCATGTCGCTGTCGGGCCGGACACCGTTGTCGTGGTCGTACACAGTGCCGTCGCGCGCGAAGGCAGGCATCAGTTCGCCGTCCAGCCGGCCTTCCTTGTGAGCGGCGGCGAGGCGGTGATGGCTTTGCATTGCGTAGGCGTCGGCGGTTTCACGGTCGATATTGAAGTGATGCGCCAGAACCTCGGCGGTCTGGCCCATGCTGAGCGTCGTGATCGGGTCGGTCAGGCCGCGCTCCAGCCCGACGACGGGCTTGAAGAACTCTGGTTTCAGTCCGGCCAGGTTTTTGGCCTGGTCCAGCGGGCCCTTGGCGGTGCTCATCCGTCCGAACCATTCCACGGCAGACTGGCGCAAGGTCAGGGGCGCATGGCTGAGAGCCTCGGCGCCGCCGGCGAGGATCATCTGGTGACTGCCCTCACGTATGTAGCGATAGGCGGTGTCGATGCTCTGCATCCCGGAGCCGCAGTTGATCTGCATCGTAAAGGCAACGGTCGTTTCAGGCAGGCCAAGCCGCAGGCCGGCAACGCGGGCCGGGTTCATCTCGTCCGCGATCACGTTGACGCAACCCAGTATCACGAGGTCCAGCGCCGCGCGGTCAAACGGCTGCCGGGCCAGCAAGGGCCGGCCGCATTGAACGGCGAGATCGACCGGGGTGAACGGCCCGGGGCCGGCCTGGGCCTTGAGGAAAGGCGTGCGTGCACCGTCGACCAGAAAGACGCGATTTCTTCCGTCAGTCTTTGTCATTCCGCGGCCTCGCGGTGGCTGTTGTCGCTTGAGTGCGGTGCGGGAAAGAGCGAGGCGAAATCTTCGGCGGCGTAATCATCGACGGCCACCACCTCGTCCACCAGCCGGGTCATCTCCTTGATGTCCGCCATTTCGGCATCGCTGAGAATTCCGGCTTCCAACGCCTCCTCGGGTGTCTTTTTCGCATCGCGCAGGCGTTTCATGACGGGCGCCATTTCCGTGACCTTGGCGTAGCATTCATTGAGAACCTGCACGCCGTCGCGATTGCAGCCATCAGCAATGCGGCCGACGATGCGGTCGCGTGCCTCGGACGGATCGTAGAGCAGGTCGCTGCATTGCGCGACCAGCCTGTCGTCAGGTTTGCGCTGTGCCATGCCGGGCAGGGTGAAGAACCGCAGAAGGGCAGCGGCCCACCGGGCCGGCAGGTTGGCGATGACCTCGTCCAGTGTTGTCTGGATGTTGTGAAAGGCATCGGCGGCGACATAGCGCAGCACGGGCAGATCGGCTTTCTGGCGGCCTTCGTCCTCCCAGCGTTTGAGGGCGGCCGAGAGGATGTACATCTCGGACAGGATATCGCCCATGCGGCCCGAGATCATTTCCTTGCGCTTGAGTGCGCCGCCCAGCGACAGAAACAACATGTCGGCGGTCAGCGCATAGGCGGCAGACCAGCGCGACAGTTGCCTGTAGATGTCCGTGGCGTCGCCAGCGGCCGGGGCCGGCGCGAACCGACCGCCGGTCAGGGCACGGCCCCAGCTGCGGAAGAGCGTGCGCGTGCTGTGGCCGACATGCGCCCAAAGGGATTTATCGAACATCTCCAGCGCCTTGTCGGGGTCGTCTTCCTCGAGCGCCATCATGTTGTCGAGCATGTGCGGATGCGCCCGGATCGATCCCTGGCCAAAGATGATCAGGCTGCGCGTGACGATGTTGGCGCCTTCGACCGTGATGCCGATCGGCACGGCACGGTAGAGCGGCAGCAGGTAATTCGACGGACCGTCGATCACCGCCTTGCCGGAATGGACGTCCATCGCATCGTTCAGCGCCTCGCGCATGCGGAAGGTCGCGTGGGCCTTCATGATCGCCGAGATCACCGACAACGCGCGGCCCTCGTCAAGCCCGGCACAGGTCAGATGCCGCGCGGCATCCATCGCATAGGCGTCTGCCGCAAGCCGGCCCAGACGGGCCTGCACGCCGCCGAACTTGCCGATTGGCAGGTTGAATTGCTGGCGGATGCGGGCATAGGCGCCGGTTGTGTGCGCAGACAGGGCTATGGCGGCGCAGCCCATGGAGGGCAGCGAGATACCGCGCCCGGCAGCCAGTGCGCTCATCAGCATCATCCAGCCTTCGCCGGCATAATCCTGACCGCCGATGATGTTGTCGAGCGGGATGAAGACATCCTTGCCGGTGGTCGGTCCGTTCATGAACATCGTGGACGACGGGATGTGGCGACGGCCGGTTTCGACACCCTCGAGGTCTGTGGGGACGAGCGCACAGGTGATGCCGATATCGGGGTTGTCGCCCAAAAGGCCATCGGGGTCGCGCAGCTTGAACGCCAGCCCAAGAACGGTGCAGACCGGCGACAGGGTGATGTAGCGCTTGGCCCAGTTGAGGCGGATGCCCAGCACCTCTTCGCCTTTCCATTGGCCCTTGCAGACGACACCGTCGTCGATCATCGCGCCCGCGTCGGATCCGGCCTCGGCGCTGGTGAGACCGAAGGCGGGCAGTTCGCGCCCGTCGGCGAGGCGCGGCAGCCAGTAATCCTTTTGTTCGTCGGTGCCGAACTGATGCAACAACTCGCCCGGGCCAAGCGAGTTCGGTACCATGACGGTCACGGCGGCGGCGACCGAACGGGTCGAGATATAGCGGACGATTTCGGAGTGGGCGAAGGCGGAAAATTCGAGTCCGCCATGCTTTTTCGGGATGATCATGCCGAAAAACTTGTTTTCGCGCATGAACTGCCAGACCTCGGGGGCAAGGTCGCCGGTTTCGTGGTTGATCTTCCAGTCGTCGATCATCGCGCACAGGTCCTGCACGGGACCGTCGAAAAACGCCTGTTCTTCCTCGGACAGCTTCGGCGATTTGACGTTCCGCAGCTTCGACCAGTCGGGGTTTCCCGAGAAAAGTTCCGCCTCCCACCACACTTCGCCGGCGTTCAGCGCCTCGCTTTCAGTCTTTGACAAGCCGGGCAGAACGCCCTTGGCCCACTTGAAGATGGGTTTGGTGATCGCGCGCGCGCGGAAGCTGGACATGCGGGAACTCCTTTAGGGGCCAACGCCTCACCCAAGCGGAAGTTCCTGCGCGCAGCGGTGCGGGCCACAGCGGAGGTGCCTGACGCTGCGTCAGAAGCCGCTGATGGCCGGAAGCCAGGTCGACAGGATCGGAATGAACGTGATGAGGACAAGGGCCGTCGCGAGAGCCACGAAGAAGGGTGGCATCTCCCGGATCAGGGTCGAGGGCCGCAGGCCGACCGTCGAGGACACGACGAAGATCAGACTGCCGACAGGTGGCGTCGTCAGCCCGAGCGTGAGGTTCACGATCACGATGATTGCAAAGTGATTGGGGTCGATGCCCAGCGCAAAGCTGATCGGGGCGAGGATCGGCACCAAGATCATCACGCCCGGCAACGGATCCATGAAAAGGCCGAAGACCAACAGCAGCAGGTTGACGGCGAGCAGGAAAACGATGGGTGCCAGATCCCACGAGATGATCGTTTCGGCCAGGAACTGCGGAATCGACTCGATGATCAGCACCCAGGCAAAGGCGCGCGCGGCGCCGAGGATCAGCAGCACCGCGCCCGAGGTCAGGGCCGCACGCAGCACGATGCCGGGCAGGTCACGCAGGCGCAGCGAGCGATAGACGAACAAGCCGACGAAGAGGGCGTAGAAAACGGCGATGACCGACGCCTCTGTCGGGGTGAAGATACCAAAGCGGATACCGCCAACGATCAGGGCAATCAGGATCAGGGCGGGCAGGGCGAAAAGCGCGATGCGCGCGATTTCCGCGATTGAGGGCATCGGTTCGCCCGAGGCATAGTTGCGCCGCTTGCTGACATGGGCATTGGCCAGAAGGACCATCAGGGTGATCACGAGACCCGGCAGAATCCCGGCCATGAAGAGTGAGCCGACCGAGACGTTCTGGTCCTGCATCGCGTAGATGATCATGGTGATCGAGGGCGGAATGATCGGGCCGACGACGGCGCTGGCGATGGTCAGCGCACTGGCGTAGGGCCGGTCGTACCCGCCCTTTTCCATCATGCGGATCATCATCGTGCCCGGTCCGGCGGCATCGGCGAGCGCGCTTCCCGAAATCCCCGCGAACATGGCGGAACTGACGACGTTGGCGTGCCCCAACCCGCCGCGCAGGTGTCCGACGAGTGACTGGGCCAAACGCAGGATGGCGAGGGTCACGGCACCGCCTGTCATGATCTCGGACGCAAGGATGAAGAACGGCACGGCCAGAAGCGGAAAGCTGTCGAGACCCGAGAACATTTCCTTGACGACGACCAGCGGCTGATAGCTGGAGGCGAGCATGATCGCCGCAAAGACTGAGATCGCCATCGCGAAGGCGACCGGCAGGCCGAGGATCAGCAACAGGAAAAGGGCCGGAAAGAGGATCTCAGCCATTGGCGCCGCCGGTGACGGTGTCGTCGTCCACGCCGCGTGCATCGAGGCTCTTGTAGTCTCCGGCGCCGATGAAGGGACGGGCGATCAGCAACAGGTGCACGATCAGCAACGCAAACCCCACGGGCATCGCCGCATAGACATAAAGAAACGGCAGGCGCAGGGCCGGCGTGACTTGGAACTGCATCCGCTGCGCGTATTGCCAGCCGACGTAGACCATGTAGGCGAAGAACGTCAGAAGGATCAGAACGATCAAGGCCCGAAGCAGCTTTTGTCCGGTTGCCGGCAGGCTGTCTTGCAGGTTGGTGATGGCCACGTGGCCGCCGATGCGCAGGATCAGGCCCGCACCCGTGAATGTCAGCCAGATCATCAGGTAACGCGCGGCCTCGTCGGCCCAAGGCAGGGAATGCGCGGTGAAATAGCGCAGAAAGATATTCGCCCCCACGATCAGCGCCATCGCAGACAGCATTCCTATCAGCGCCCAGCCGTTCAACACGACGAAGATATGTTCGAGCCGTTTCACGCGGCGCCCCCGGTCCGGGCACCGGCGCCGGGTGGGCGCCGGTGCGATCGTATCACTCGAAGTTGACGATCGAGTCGACAAGGTCCTTGCCGTAGGTCTCGTAATAGCCTTCGTAGGCCGACGCGATGGACTCCTGGAAGGCGGCCTTCTGTTCGGCCGACAGCTCGTTCACCTTCATGCCGCGCTCTTTCAGGGTTTCGACGCCCGTGGTCTCGACATCGTCGACATAGCCGCGCATGGCGGTCACGGCCTCCGCCGCGGCCTTCTCGAAGGCAGCTTTCTGCGTGTCGTCAAGGCCATCCCAGAAGGGTTTGGAAACAAGCAACATGGCGGGCGAATAGACGTGGCCCGACAGCGTCAGGTATTCCTGAACTTCGTCCAACTTGACCGAGACGATCACGGACAGAGGGTTTTCCTGACCGTCGATCACGCCCTGTTGCAGCGACGAGATCACCTCGGGCCAGGCCATCGGCGTGGGGGCTGCCCCCATGGCGTTGAATGCCGCAAGGTGCACGGGGTTTTCCATTGTGCGGATCTTCAGGCTTTCGACATCGGCCGGTGTCTCGATGGCGTTGCGGTTGTTGGTGATGTGGCGGAAGCCCTGTTCCCCCCAGGCCAGCCCGTGCAGGCCGACAGCGTCGAACTTGCCCAGGATTTCCTGGCCGATCTCACCATCCAGCACCGCGCGGGCGTGGTCCAGATCCCGGAACAGGAAGGGGATATCGAAAACGCCCGTGTCGGGCACGAAGTTGGCCAGCGTGCCGGAGGACACGATGGTGGCTTCGATGGTACCCAGTTGCAGCCCTTCGATCACTTCGCGCTCGCCGCCCAGGCCGGACGAGGGGAAATGCTTGAACTCGAACGCGTCGCCGGTCTCGGCCTTGACGACCTCTTCGAACTTCTGCGCCGCGACGCCGTAATGGCTGTCGGGGGCGAGGGCGTAGCCGATCTTGACTTCGGTCTGCGCAAGGGCCGGAAGGCCCATCGCAAGGAAGATGCCGGTCGAGACCAGCCCGCGGGTAATGAACGTCATGGTTTTCCTCCCGTTTAACGTTTGGTTTTTGCTACACAGGTATTTTTGGGCTGACAACCCCGAGCCGGAGCGTCCCGGTGCCTGGGCATCACCCGTCTTTCCGCTGTCTGAACAGGTGGACCAGTTCCGGCACATAGGCGTCGTCGGGGCCGGCGGCGACCGTCGCGGCAAGGGCGGCTGAGACGCCGTCGGCAACAGACGTCTGCGCACCCGCCGCCTGGGACATGCTGCGGTAATAATCGATATCCTTCAGGGCGTTGGACACGTAAAAGGGCAGGGCATCGCGATCCTGCGAGACGATGAAGGGCGCCAGCCGGTCGAGGGCCGCACTTGCGCCACCGCCACCCGCCAGCACATCAACGAAGACCTGAGGGTCTATGCCGGTATCGGCGGCCTGGGCCGCCGCCTCGGCGAGCAATGTCATGAAACCGACCGACACGTAGTTATGCAGAAGCTTGAGCCGATGTCCGTGCCCAAGCGGGCCGACGTGATCGACATTCTCCGTGAAAGAGGCCAGGACGGGGCGCAGGGCATCGAGGCTCTCGGCCGCACCGCCGACCAGCAGGTTCAGCGTGCCCTCATGGGCATGTTGCGCCGTGCGGGTCATCGGCGCGTCCAGATAGTCGCCGCCGGAGGCCCGAACCAGTTCGGCCATACGCAGGGTCGAGTCGGGCAGCGCGGTCGAGCAATCCACCACGATCGTCCCCGGGCGCAGCGACGCGGCAAGGCCGTCCGGCGCGCCGATGATCGCCTCGACCTGGGGCGAGCCGGTGACGCAGAGGATGACCACATCGGACGCTTCTGCGATCTCTGCGATGGTGGCGCACGCCCTGCCGCCCTGTGCCAACAGGTGGTCAGTGGGCTGGTTGCCGGGGTGATCGAGAAAATGCAGCGCGCAACGGCCGCGCGACAGGATGTTGCGGGCGATGCCGTGGCCCATGAGCCCGACGCCGATGATGCCGACTTGCATTGCGTTGTGCCTCCGATCGTCTTCGTTGATTGCGTGGCGGGTCGTGGATCCTAGTTCGCGTTGATCCAAATTGCCTTGGTGTCGAGATATTCTTCCATATGCTCGGTTCCCCCCTCGCGCCCGTATCCCGACATCTTGACGCCGCCGAAGGGCACGGCGGGGTCGATGGCGTGGTACATGTTGACCCAGACGGAGCCGGCCTTCAGCCTATTGGCCAGCTTGTGCGCGGTGCCCAGATGGGTCGAGAAGACGCCAGCCGCAAGGCCGTAGGGCGTGGCGTTGGCGCGGGCCACGACCTCGTCCAGGTCGTCGAAAGGCAGGGCCGAGATGACGGGGCCGAATATTTCCTCGCGTGCGACACTCATCGTGTCGGTCACACCGCCCAGCACCGTCGGTTGGAAAAAGTGCCCGCCTGCAAGGTCTGCGCCTTCGGCCCTTGCGCCGCCGGTGATGACCTCGGCCCCTTCGCGGGGGCCTGCGTCGAGGTAGCCCGCGATGCGTTGGGCTTGCCCGGCCGAGATGATCGGGCCGATATCGGTGTCTTCTCGAATGCCGTGACCGATCCGTAGCCCGGCGGCATAATCGGCCACGCGGCGCACGAACTCGTCGTGGATTTCCCGGGCCACGAACAGGCGCGATCCCGCGATGCAGATTTGACCGGAATTGGCGAAGACGGCCATCGCTGCGACCGGCACCGCCTTTTCGATATCGGCGTCACGGCAAACGATGACGGGCGACTTGCCACCCAGTTCCAGCGACACGCGCTTGAGATTGCCGGTGGCGGCGCGGGCGATGGCCTGTCCGGTCGCGGTCGAGCCGGTGAAGACGATCTTGTCGACGCCGTCGTGTTCGGCCAGTGCCGCGCCGGCCTCGGACCCGAGGCCCGTCACGATGTTCAGGACCCCATCGGGCAGACCGGCCTCCTGCATGATCCGGGCGATCATCAGGACGGTCAGAGACGCCTCTTCCGACGGTTTCAGAACCACGGTGCAGCCGGTCGCGATGGCCGGGGCAATTTTCCAGATTGAGCCGGCAATCGGCGCATTCCAAGGGATTATGGCCCCGACGACGCCGATGGGCTCGCGCACGGTCTGGGAATAGATCTCGCCGGGGAACGAGTTCGGGATGGTCGCGCCATGGATCGCCACGGCCTGGCCGGCATAGAAGCGCAACATCCCCAGCACGCGGCGGCTGTTGGCGAGCGTGCGCTGTATCGGCATGCCCATGTCGAGCGTGTCCGACAGGCAAAGGTTTTCCCACTCGGCCTCGAGCCGATCCGCTATGCGCAGCAGCAGGGCTTGGCGCTCGAACGGAGTCCATTTCGACCAGGGGCCCTCGAACGCCGCGCGCGCGGCCTTGACCGCGATGTCGATATCGGCGGCGTCACCCTTGGGGACCGTTGCCAGAAGGCTTCCGTCCGCGGGGTTGCGCGCCTCGATGACCTCTCCGGAACGGGCTTCGCACCAAGCCCCGTCAATGAACATCTTCTGACTTGCGCCATCGTAAAGAGCGGTGGCCGATGCGCTCCAATCTTTCATGGTGCCCTCATCTTAAGTGAATGTGCTGGCTCGCGATGCCCCGTTAAGCTAACGGGGCAGCCGTTGCGGCGTGTCTACACCAGTCGGTTTCCCCAAGACCAGCGGATAACTCGACGTGTTGAGGCGCCAAGACCGTTCATACCTTGGAGGCCAATGGTCCCGAAGGAAAGGTCGAGGCGGTTCGATCGACGGCTGCCGAAAGTGTCGAACTTTGCGATGACCTCGCTCGGCTTCGCCTATCCTAAGCGACGGCAGCCCATCCACTAAGAGGCTATGAGCGCTCCTTTTTCTTCAAGCGAACGGATCTGGTCCTGCGAATACCCATGTTCGGTCAGAATTTCCGCGCCATGCTGACCGAGCGTGGGCGCCGGGGTGGTGACGGCGCCCGGGGTGTCGCTGAACTTGATCGGCAGTCCGATGGCCTTGACCGCGCCGGCCCTCGGATGATCGGTTTCCACGATCATGTCCCGTGCCAGAGCCTGCGGGTCGTTGTGCATCTCGGAGATGGTCATCACGGGGCCCGCGGGCAGGCCCGCGGCCTCCATCCGGTCCAGCCAGTCTTGCGTGTCGTGTTGCATGAAGTGGCTTTCGAGGATCGGAACGAGCTCTTGCAGATGTTGCATGCGGGCGAGGTTGGTCTCGAAGCGGGGATCGCTGCCGAGTTCGGGTGCGTCAATGATCTCGAGCAGGCGCATCCAGTTGCGCTGGTTTGCGGCGCCGATATTGATCCAGCCGTCGCGCGTGCGAAACGACTGGTAGGGCGCGTTGAGCGGATGCGCCGACCCGAGGGCGCCCGGCGATTCGCCTGTCGCGAAGGCGATTGCTGATTGCCAGTATGTTAGCGAGATGCCGGCCTCGAAGAGCGAGGTGTCGACCATCTGTCCCTGGCCCGTCTTCTGCGCATGTGAATAGGCTGAAACGCACCCCAGAGCCGCAAGAAACCCCGCAGTGATATCGGAAATCGGCGCGCCCGGCTTGACCGGCGGACGGCCCGGCCCCTCGCCCGTGATCGACATAAGGCCCGACATGCCCTGTGCAATCAGGTCGAAGCCACCGCGCTCTGCATAGGGGCCGGTGCGGCCAAATCCGGAGATGGCGCAATAGACCAGCTTGGGGTTTCTTTTCCGCAGTGTGTCGTAGCCAAGCCCGAGGCGTTCCATCGTGTCGTGACGGTAGTTTTCGATTACCACGTCGGCATCTTCGAGCAGTTTGCCCAGAGCCGAGATGGCATCGGGATCCTTGAGATTCAAAGCGATGCCGCGCTTGTTGCGGTTCATCATCAGGTAGGCGGCGCTTTCGCCGTTGATTTCGGGCGGCAGGAATCGGCGGCTGTCATCGCCGTCGGGCTTTTCCACCTTGATCACGTCTGCGCCCATATCGGCCAGCATCATGCCGCAGGCCGGGCCGGCCATGATATGCGCAAGTTCGATGACCTTCATGCCGGCAAGGGGACCTTGGCTGCTCATTCTCCACTCCATTCGGGTTTGGTCTTGTTCAGGAAAGCTTCGAGTCCATGCTTGAAATCCTTGCTCATGTAGCACATGGCGATGAGATCGTTGTCTTCCACAGCGAGCGCCTCGCGGTTGCGGCGCATCGCCTCTTTCGTGGCCCGCAGGGTCAGGGGCGCCATGTCCGCAAGATGCTCGGCCAGAGCCTCGGCACGCAGCAGCAGGGCGTCTTCATCGCTCAGCACCTCGGAGACGAGGCCGGCTGCCAGTGCCTCGTCGGCGGTCATCAGGCGCGCGGTGAAGATCATCTCGCGGACGCGCCCCGCGCCGATAAGTTCGCTCAACCGGGCCAGGTTGCCGGCATTGAGGCAATTGCCGAGCGTCCGGGCGATGGGAAAGCCGAATTTCAGCTGTGCGCTGGCGATCCTGATGTCACAGGCCGCGGCTATCGAGGCACCACCGCCGGTACAGGCGCCGTGGATGGCGGCCACGGTAGGCACGGGACAAGTATCGACGGCGGTCAGGATGCGGGTGATCTCGTTCTCGTAGTCATGCGCGTCCTGCGCCGTCTTGAAGCCGCGAAACTGCGTCATGTCTGTACCCGCCGCGAAGGCCTTGCCGCCCGCGCCGTGGATGACCACTGCGCGCACGGACCCGTCCGTCGGAACGTTGGCGCAAATGTCGGCCAGTTCCTCGTACATGGCGAAGGTCAGGGCATTGCGCGCCTCGGGGCGATTGAACGCGATCCAGAGGGTCTTATCGCGAAGCTGCGAGTTGAGTTCGTCTGTCATTTCAAGAAGGTCTCCACAGGAAAACGGGGCATGGCTGATCGGAACATGAACAAGGTGCGGTGCGTCGGGAGCTACGCCCTGCACGGGCGGGCTGCGAGCCGTCGTCGGCGTGCACGCCGCGCATCTAGTTCGGGAGTTGGTTCCGTCATCGTGGTGTAGGCGTTTCAGGCACTGTCGGACTCGAGGCCGCCGGAGCCCATCGCCTTCAGGTGCGCCGCGAACTTGTTCATCATGTGCGTCTTCATGACCTGACCGAGCCCCTGCGCATCTCCGGCGCGGAGTTTCTCCATTATGTCTTCATGTTCCTCGATCGCCTGGGCCCAGCGTTCTTCAGACAGGTTGACCATGAACCGCGCCCGGCGGACGCGCATTCCGAGCATGCGGTGATGCATTTCCAGGATTTCGTTCCGCGCGCCTATCAGCAGGGCGTTGTGGATGTCCTGGTTGGCCTTGAAGTAGGTCTGGCGGTCCCGGGCCTTGTAGGCCTTGACCATCGCGGCGTGGCGTTTCTCGATGGCTTGAATCTCGGCATCGCTCAGGTTGCGGCAGGCCAGTTCGCCGGTGAGCTGTTCCAGCACCGCGATCACGGGAAACGTGCTTTCCACTTCGGCGCGTGTCACCTCTGCGACGCGTGCGCCCCGGTTCGCCTGCAGGATGACCAAGCCCTCGGAGCCGAGAACCTTGAGCGCTTCGCGCAGCGGAGTCCGCGAGACGCCGAAGGTTTCGCACAATTCCTTTTCGGGAACCTTCTCGCCCGGCTTGAGGGCATCTTCCACGATCAGGTTGCGCAATCGCTCGACCAGTTCCTGGTGGAGGGTCGGTCGCTTGATGCTTTCATTCAGGTTCATCACCGCATCCTAATATTCAATTACTTGATCCAGCAAGCGTGCCACATGCTGCGCGCGCCGGGGCGTGCCGTCGGCGATCTGATGCCGGCAGGAGGTGCCGTCGGCCACGATGAACGCATCCCTTGGCGCCGCATCGAGGGCCGGAAAGAGATCGAGGCCGGCCATCTTGAGCGACACGTCAATGGTCTCGGGCGCGTAGCCGAAGGCGCCGGCCATGCCGCAACAGCTGCTTTCTATCATGGTCACGTCTGCGTCGGGGATGCGATTGAGCAGGTCGAGCATCGGATTGACGGCATCGTGGGACTTCTGGTGACAATGGCCGTGCACGTAGATCGGGCGGTCAATCGGCTGCATCGGAAGGTCTGCGACTTGGACGAGATACTCCTCGAACGTGTGCGTGACCGACGCCAACGCCTGCGCCTCGTGGCCGGGGCAAAGAGCCAGGAACTCGTCGCGGAATGTCAGGATCGACGAAGGTTCGAGCCCGACGACGGGAACCCCGTTTGCCACGGCCGCCTTTGTCGCGTCGATGACGCGTTGCGCCTCAGAACGGGCCTCGTCGACGCATCCAACTGCCAGCAGGGTGCGTCCGCAATCGAGCGACCTGCCGCTGTCATCGCGGGCCACCGCGACGCGCTTGCCGGCCGCGCGAAGGACACGGATCGCGGCGCGCAGGTTCTCTGGTTCGAAGTAGCGGTTGAAGACATCCGCGAACAGCAGGACATCGGGGTTGGCATCCTGCGCCTCGTCATCGCGGAACGGATTCGAGGACCAGACCGGAAGGTCACGGCGGTGCGACACTCCTGTAAGCTTTTCGGTCAGCTTGCGCACCGGGCCGATCTTGTTGCGCAGGTTCATGAGCCACGCGAGCCGGGCCGCCGTTGGCGCGTAGCGGGGCAGGTAGCCCACCAGCTTGTCCGCGAGCGTGAGGCCGGAGTTCCGGCGCCGGGCGGCCAGGACTTCGATCTTCATGCGGGCCATGTCGACGCCGGTGGGGCATTCGCGGCGGCACGCCTTGCAGGACACGCAGTATTTCATCGTGTCGGCCATGGCATCCGAGGTCAGACCACCGGGCATCTGTCCGCTGATCGCGAAGCGCAAGGTGTTGGCGCGGCCGCGCGTCGCGTCGCGCTCGTTCCTGGTGGCGCGGAAGGACGGGCACATGACACCGCCCTTGAGCTTGCGGCAGGCGCCGTTGTTGTTGCACATCTCGACCGCGCCCTGAAAGCCGCCCCCGGCGCCCGGCCACGCGGACCAGTCGAGCGCGGTCTCGAACTCCGGCACGTCATAGTCCGGCCCGTAGCGGAAGACGCGACGATCATCCATCGCAGGGGCGTGCACGATCTTGCCGGGGTTCATGAGGCCGCCCGGATCGAACCGCGCCTTGACCTCCTCGAAGGCCGAGACGATGCGCGGGCCGAACATCTTTTCGTGGAATTCCGACCGTACGATCCCGTCGCCGTGTTCGCCGGAATGCGATCCCTTGTACGTCCTGACCAGGTCGAAGGCTTCCTCGGCGATGGACCGCATGGTCCTGACGTCCTTGTCCTGCCGCATGTTGAGCACGGGCCTCACGTGGAGGCAGCCGACCGACGCGTGAGCATACCACGTGCCCTTCGTGCCGTGGCGCGTGAAGATATCGGTCAGCCCCTGGGTGTATTCCGCAAGGTCGGGCAGGGCCACGGCGCAATCCTCGACGAAGGAAATCGGCTTGCCGGCCTCTTTCATCGACATCATCACGTTGAGGCCCGATTTGCGATACTCGGCGATGGCGCTCTGCAGGGTGTTGTCCGTCACGGGGACGACACCGCCCCATGCCTTGGCGTTGTTGGTGAATGCGTAACCGAGGTCGCCCATCATCCGGGACAGCTCTGCCAGCTTGGCGGCGTTGGCCTCGGCGCTGCCTTCAGCGAACTCGACCAGCAGGAGCGCGGCCGGATCGCCCTCGACGAAGGATTCGATCGTGTTGCGGAAGAGGGGTATGTCGCGGCCGAGCGCGACCATCGTATCGTCGATCAGTTCGACCGCCTGCGGGTCGAGCGTGACGAGATGCTGGGCCGCGTCCATCGCCGCGTAGAAGGTGGGAAAGTGGCAAACCCCGGTGACTTTCTCGCCCGGAAGGCGGGCGAGGCCGAGCTCGAGCTCGGTGAAATAGGCCAGCGTGCCTTCCGAGCCGACGAGCAGATGTGCCATGTTCAGGTCATTGCGCGTCAGCGCGTCGATATTGTAGCCGCCCACACGACGCTGGACCTTGGGAAAGCGGGCGTCGATCTCGTCTGCTTCGCGCCGCCCGAGGGCCCGCATGTCGGCCACCAGGTCGGCGTAGCTGCCGGGTTCGGGGGCGTCGGTGTCGAAACGTGCCCGGGTGCCGTCAGGCAGAATGGCCGAGATCGAACGGACATTGTCGCGCATGATTCCGTAGCGCAAGGATTTGCCGCCCGAGGAATTGTTGGCGGCCATGCCGCCGAGCGTGCAGCGCGACGCGGTGGAGGGATCGACGGGAAACCAGAGTCCGTGCGGCTTCAGCGCGCGGTTCAGTTCATCGAGAACCAGGCCGGGCTCGACCCGGGCGGTCATGTTCTCGGCGTCGATGTTCAGAATGCGGTTCAGGTGCCGGGTGTTGTCCAGGACCACGGCGCGATTGACCGTCTGGCCGCATTGCGAGGTGCCGCCGCCGCGCGGAAGTACCGGCACCGCTTCTTCCCGGGCGATTTCCATGGCCGCCTCGATATCCTTCACGGTGCGAGGCACCACGACCGCGTCGGGAATCATCTGGTAGATCGATGCGTCGGTCGCGTAGCGGGCGCGCGCAGCGGAATCGGCCATCACCGAGCCTTCGACAGCACGGCTCAAGCGGCTTGAAAGGCGACTGTTGTTGCGCATCGTGTTCTGTTTTCCCTTCCTGTTTCGGGCGTAATTCCAGACCCGGAACTTTTCAGTTGACTGAATTATGAATTCATAATTACGCTGAGGCAACATCAAATCGTGCCGACCAACGGCGCGCCTGGAAGGACAAGTTGCAATGCGCCAAGCTGGCAGACATTTCCTGCAAATTCCCGGCCCGAGTGCCGTGCCAGACCGAATACTAAAAGCGATCGGGCAGCAGACCATCGACCATCGCGGCCCCGATTTTGCCGATGTCGGCAAGAAGGCGCTGGACGGCATGAAGACCATCTTCAAGACCGAGCAGAACGTGTTCATCTTCCCGTCCTCGGGCACTGGCGCGTGGGAGGCGGCGCTGGTGAATACGCTGTCGCCGGGCGACAAGGTGTTGATGTTCGAAACCGGGCACTTCGCGACGCTGTGGAGCAAGATGGCGCGCAAGATCGGGCTGGAGCCGGAGTTTCTGGAAGGTGATTGGCGCGGCGGGGCCGAGCCCGACCGGATCGAGGCGCGTCTGCGCGAGGACAAGGACCACGAGATCAAGGCGGTCTGCGTCGTGCATAACGAAACCTCGACGGGGTCTGTGTCGCCGATCGAGGAGGTGCGCAAGGCGATCGACGCGGCGGGCCATCCGGCACTCTTTATGGTCGAT
This sequence comes from Roseovarius sp. THAF8, assembly GCF_009363735.1. NCBI lineage: Bacteria > Pseudomonadati > Pseudomonadota > Alphaproteobacteria > Rhodobacterales > Roseobacteraceae > Roseovarius > Roseovarius sp. THAF8. The sequence goes on from NZ_CP045410.1 coordinate 2,950,291, forward strand.
TCGATCTCGGGCCTTGCCTCGGTCGACTTCCGTTTCGATGAATGGGGTGTCGATGTGTGCGTGTCGGGCTCTCAGAAGGGGCTGATGCTGCCGCCCGGGCTGAGCTTCAACGCCGTGAGCGACCGGGCGCTGGAGCATGCCAAGTCGGTAACCATGCCGCGCAGCTATTGGGACTGGCACGACATGGTCGGGCCAAACGCCACGGGGTATTTCCCGTACACGCCCGGAACGAACCTGCTGTATGGTTTGAACGAAGCGATCGACATGCTGCATGAGGAAGGTCTGGACAACGTCTTTGAGCGCCACGCACGGCATGGTGCCGCGACGCGCGCCGCGGTGCGGGCGTGGGGGCTGGAAGTGCTTTGCGCCAGGCAGGGGCAGGAATCCGGGGTTTTGACCGCGGTTCTGGTCCCGCAAGGGCATTCGGCCGATGCGTTCCGCGCGACGACACTGAAGCACTATGACATCTCGCTTGGCAACGGACTGTCAAAAGTGGCCGACAAGGTGTTCCGCATCGGGCACCTGGGTGATTTCAACGACCTGATGCTGATGGCCACGCTGTCCGGTGTCGAGATGGGGCTGGAAAAGGCTGGCGTCCCGCACCAGTCCGGCGGCGCACAAGCGGCGATGGAGCATCTGAAAAAGTCAGATAATACGCGGTTTGCCGCGGAGTAACGCTCTGGGAGGAGCAATAAGGGAGGAGAAACTATGACTTTCAAAGCAACCATCCTGGCCAGTGCGGCGGCGATTGCCATGCCGCTTGCCGCAAGTGCGGCGGACATGACCCTGCGCTTCGGCCATGTCGGCAACCCCGGATCGCTCTTCGAGGCCTCCGCGGACGCCTTTGCCGAGTGCGCGAATGGCAAGCTGGGCGACAAGGCCGAGGTGCAGACCTTCGGTGCCAGCCAGCTGGGCAAGGACCGCGAACTGCTGCAAAAGCTGAAGCTGGGGCAGGTGGATTTCTCTCTGCCCTCCTCGGTGATGTCGTCGGTCGCGCCGGAATTCGGCGTGTTCGAGATGCCCTATATAGTCAAGGATCGCGATCACATGCGCCGTATCCAGGCCGAGTTGGGCGACGTATTCCAAGCGGCGGCGCAGCGTGAGGGATACCGGATCATCGGTTACTTCGAGAACGGGTTCCGCCACATCACCAATAATGTGCGTCCGATCAACAAGCCCGAGGACTTGGAGGGCGTCAAGCTGCGCACGCCGAACGGCGAATGGCGTGTGAAGATGTTCCAGCTGTATGGTGCGAACCCGACGCCGATGGCGTTCTCGGAGGTTTTCACCGCGTTGCAGACCAAGGTGATCGACGGTCAGGAAAACCCCTATGCGCAGATCGCATCGGCCAAGTTCCAGGAGGTGCAGGAGTACCTCTCGATCACCGGGCACGTCTACACGCCGGGCTATGTCCTCGTGGCCGAAAACCAGTGGCAGAAGCTGCCTGAGGACGTACGTGCCGAGCTTGAAGCGTGCGGTGCCGAGACGCAGAACTTCGTCTATGAGCACGCGGCGAAGCTGGAGACCGAACTTCTCGAGGTGATCCGCGAGGCCGGGGTAGAGGTCAACGAGGCCGACAACCAGGCCTTCATCGATGCCTCGGCGCCGATCTATGAAGAGTTCGCGACGAGTGTCGACGGCGGTGCGGAGCTGATCGAGACAATTCAGAGCCTCGCTTCCGGTTCCTGATCCCGACTGCGCAGGGGGCCGTCAGCGGCCCCCCGCAAACAGTACTGCACCTGAGCACCAAACGTCGCAAGACTATCGCCGGGCACGCCGCCCGGCAGGGACCCATCATGTTCAACTCACTGCGTAAATTCTTCGAAGTTGCCCTGGAGTACTTCGTGGTCTTTCTCATGGTTATCCTGACCGCCATCGTCGTCGTCGCGGTGATCTACCGTCTACTGGGGGCAAGCCTGGCCTGGTACGACGAGATCGCCGCCATCCTTTTGGCATGGATCACCTATTACGGCTCGGCGCTGGCCGCTTTGCGGCGTCGCCATATCGGCTTTGATACTGTGCTGCTTGCGATCCCCATGCCCGCGCGCATGTGGGCAGTGGCGTTGGCCGAGGCCACGACCGCCGGCTTTTTCATCCTTCTGGCCTGGGCAGGGTTCACGGTCATGTCGATCCTCGGGGGCATGTCGCTTGTATCGGTCACATGGGTGCCTGTCAGTTTCACCCAATCGGTGATCCCGGTCGGCGCGATCCTGTTCCTGATATGCCAGGCGCTGAGTCTTCCTGACTATTGGCGCAAGACGGCCGCCGGCGTGTCGCTCGAACATGCCGAGATCGAGGAAGAGGTCGAAACCGAAATGAAGAAAGCGGGGAACGCCTGATGCTGATGCTCGGTATCTTCATCGCGATGGTCGCGATGATCTGTCTGAACGTGCCGATCGCAATTGCGCTGGCCGTGTCCGCGATCGGAGGGCTGCTGGCGCTCGAAGGCACCAACTCGCTCGTGAATGTCGCGCTGGACATGTATAGCGGCGCGACCAAGTTCTCGCTTATCGCGATCCCGATGTTCGTGCTTGCCGGCGCAATCATGAACGCCGGCGGTATCACCGACCGGCTGATCAATTTCGTGGCGGCCCTCATCGGCTTCATCAGGGGCGGGCTGGCGCATGTCAATATCGGTGTGTCGCTGTTCTTTGCCGAAATATCCGGCTCTGCCGTTGCGGACGTGGCGGCGATGGGGTCGGTGCTGATCCCGCAAATGAAGAAGCGTGGGTATTCCGGCGCGCTCGCCGCGGCTGTGACGTCGTCTTCGGCGTCGCTTGCGATCATCATTCCGCCCTCGATCCCGATGATCCTTTACGCGACCTCGGCCAATGTTTCGGTCGAGCAGCTGTTCGTGGCCGGCGTGGTTCCGGGGGTGATGGGCGCGGCGGGTCTGATGGGCGTCGCCTATTACTTCGCCCGTCGCTACGACCTGCCGCGCGAGGAGGCGTTTTCGGGCCGTCGCGTGTGGGAGACGTTCGTTGACGCGCTGCCGACCTTCGCGCTCCCGGTCATCATCCTTGGCGGCATCTTTGGCGGCTACGTCACGGCGACCGAGGCCGCGGGCCTTGCCGTTCTGGCAGCCATCGCGATCAGCCTGTGGTATCGCCAGGTGGATTTCAAACATCTGCAGCAGTCGATGCTCGACGGTGGCATGCAGACGGCGGTGGTCATGCTGCTGGTGGCGGCATCTGTGGTGATGGGCGGGTTTCTGACGCGCGCACAGTATCCTCAGGAACTGGCGGCGGGGATCTTGAGCCTCACGGAAAACAAGTGGTTGATCCTGCTGATCCTGAACTTCTTCTTCCTGATCATCGGGTTTTTCCTGCATTCGGCTGCGGCCATCATCCTCGTCGTGCCGATTGTCATCCCGTTGATCGAGGCTGTTGACATCAACCCGATCCACTTTGGGCTTGTTGTCACGCTGAACCTTGCCATCGGGCAACAAACGCCGCCCGTGGCCAGTGTTCTGATCACGGCATGTGCGGTGGCGCGGGCGAACATCTGGGAAGTGAGCAAGGTCAACATCTACTTTGTCGCGGTTCTGTTGACCGTGCTCCTGATGTGCACGTACATCCCGTCCATCCCACTATTCCTGGTGGATTATTTCTATAACTAAAGCTGATTGTCGGGCCGGCTTGCACAGGCGTGCCGGCCCGACCTCGAGGAGCTGCCTTCATGAACCTTGAACTTGCGAATGCACTGATCGCTTCTGCCCTGGAGTATCGGCATGCGCATGACATGAAACCCCTCACGATTGCGGTGATTGATGCCGGAGGGCATCTTGTTGCGCTTCAGCGCGAGGATGGCACGAGCAACCTGCGACCGGAAATTGCACAGGGCAAGGCAAAAGGTGCAGTGGCAATGGGCCTGGGGTCGCGGGCGCTGTATACCCGGGCACAGGAACAACCGTTCTTTATCGACGCCATGAACGCACTGAACCGGGGCCAGCTGGTGCCTGTTCCCGGCGGTGTCTTGATATACCGCGATGAGACGCTGATCGGGGCAATCGGTATCACGGGTGATAGCTCGGACAACGATGAAGCATGCGCCGTGTCCGCCTTGAGCGCGCATGGTCTGACTGCGGGAACAGGTTGAAGCGCCTGCGATATTCGCTGCACGACCGCCCGCCATGCGTGAGCCGCGTCTTCCGATAACGAACTTCTGTCGCTGGAATGGCCGATATCTGACTGCTGGCCCCGAGGTGATTGAGGATGATCGCCCCAGCCAGTCTCGGGCCTGGAATGTTATTCCCGAGGCGGTACGTCTATCGAGACTCTGCCCAGGTCCTGCGACCTGATCACCAGTGCGGGTTTTGTGGCCTCGTCTGCCGCATATGAGTTGACGCTTGGCAACCGAACTTCCAACACCGTCAGAGACTTGATACGCTCCCTCCGAAATAACCAGGTCTGCCAAGAGGGCCTATGACGAAAAATCTGCCGAAGGCCTGTGGTGCACGGGTTGGAGCAATCCGTGAGTAAGAACGAAGTTCAATATACCGATTTCGGGTACCAACCTGATTTTGTCCGCTGTTATCGGGATACAATCAGGCGCGGAGTGCCGATATCTCTGAATGTGCATGTTTACCAAGGCAACGGGCCGGGACCGAGTCCCTTGGTCGTTTGTTTTCATGCGGGAGGTTTCCGTACCGGGCGTATTGTGCATGGTGACCATCGCGCGATCGCCCGGTGGCTAACCAAATCAAATATCTCCGTGGCGTTCCCAGAGTACAGGCTGGGTGCCAAGAGATTGGATTTGTCGGAAAGTACCAGATCGAGAATGAGTGAGTTGGAAGCGCTGGCCATTTCAGGATTTCCGGCACGCTTTCGGCGCAGCGAGGCATTGGCCGCATTGGAAGACGCGTGCGCACTGCTGGTTTGGATGGAAGCCAACAGAAACGAGTTCAATTTCAGCGGTAAGCTTGTCTTGGCGGGCGGATCGGCCGGAGCAATCACGGCGTTGAACGTTCTTTACCTGGCACCACATCTCGGGCTGTCTGTACCCGAGGTCGGTGGAGCAATTTGCTATTCGGGCGGATTCGCCTTTCCAAGCCTTGCCGACACCGTAGATACGCCGGTATTCGCGATACACGGCCCCGAAGATGACCGTGTTCCGATGCATTCGATCGTGGAATTGTCGAAGCGCAACCCGGCTGTGTCCTTGTTGGTCTCGAACGAGCACAGCCATGGTAGCCTGAAGCTATGTCCAGGTGAGGCCAAGAAAGATACGTATGGACGGCTAATCTCCAAGGTGAATGAATTCAGCTAGGGTCGTCAGAGTTTGGGGATTCCCAAATCGGTGGCTGAATGATTGAATGTTACAGACACATAAACTGAGACAAGAAAACGAAGATGAACGGTCTCGAGGTCGTTGCTCAGACGGTCAGGGACTGGGGCATTCGACCCCATACAGGTGATGGATATGCAAAAGAAAACGGGCGGCGAAGGTAACCAGAAAGACGTGTGGATCGCAGGCGCGGGGCTGTCCGCGGCGGTCGTGGCACGCGAGTTGGCGGAGGCCGGGTATCACGTTCAGGTCTTCGAGGCGCGAGACCACATTGCCGGCAACTGCTACACCGAACGCGACCCGGAAACCGGCATCATATTGCACCGCTACGGGCCGCACATCTTTCACACCGGGGATGACGAGGTGTGGGACTACGTCAACCGCTTCACCACCTTCGTGCCTTACGACCACAAGGTCTGGACGACCGTTGGCGGGCGTGTCTTCCCGCTGCCCATCAGCCTTGCCACGATCAACCAGTTCTACGGCCGCGCCATGGGACCGGCCGAGGCGAGGGATTTCCTTGCCGACATCGCCGAAGACATCGCGCACCCTGAAAATTTCGAGGAACAGGCGCTTTCGATGATCGGCCGCGACCTGTACGAGGCGTTCTTCAAGGGTTACACCGAAAAACAGTGGGGCCGGTCCCCGACCGAACTTCCCGCGTCGATCCTCAAGCGCCTGCCGGTCCGCTTCTCCTACGAGGGGAGCTACTTTGCCCATGCCCACCAGGCGCTTCCGCGCGACGGCTACACGCCAATGGTCGAGGCCATGCTCGACCATCCTTCGATCACGGTGCACATCTCGACAGCGCTCGATCCCGCAGAGGTGCCGGACGGCGTGCATCTCTTCTGGTCCGGGCCGCTTGACGCCTATTTCGACCACGTCCACGGGCATCTGGGCTACCGCACGCTCGATTTCCGTCACGAGCGCACCAGCGGCGATTTCCAGGGCTGTCCGGTCATGAACTACGGCGAACCGGATGTGCCCTATACCCGCATCACCGAGCACAAGCATTTCGCACCTTGGGAAAGCCACGACAGCACGATCATCACCCGCGAATACTCGCGCGAGGCAGGGCCAGACGATATCCCCTACTACCCGATCCGCCTGACGAACGAAAAGGAACAACTCGCGCTCTACGTAAAGGCCGCGCAGGAAACGCAAGGCGTAACCTTCCTCGGTCGGCTTGCAACCTACCGCTATCTCGACATGGATGTCTGCATCCGCGAGGCGCTCGATGCCTCCCGCGTCTTTCTTGCCGCCGAAGCGAAGGGCGAGCGTTTGCCGGCGCTACTGGTTTCTCCCTGAGAGGCTCACGCGGAAGGCCCGGCTTGCCCCGCCTCAGGGCCGAGCCGCCTTTCGATACGTCACGATCGCACGACCGTGGAACCGGCACCCGACCTATTTCAGGGCTTTGGTAATCCGCAGCGCAGCCTGCATCTGTGAAAACGCCACGAATTCATATTTGTCCTCGGGAATGGTTTCGGTGAGCGCCTTGTATTCATGATGCTCCCACGCGGGGTACCCGAACAATTCGTCGAACAGGATGACAGAGCCGACGCGCAGCCGCGGTTTCGCCAGTTGCAGAATGGTCTTCGCCGGTTGATATGTGTCGGTATCGACATGAAGATAGGCGATGTCGCCCGGGTTCTTCTTGAGGAAAGGCTGGAATGTGTCGTCGATCCAGCCCTTGACGAGTTCAACATTGGGCTCGACGTTCGGAAGTTGCCCGCCGAGATCAAAATGCCCGCTCTTGTGATGGTTGCCTGTCCAGTTCTCGGACAAGCCCTCGAAACTGTCGAAGCCGAACAGTGTTCGATCGGGATGCAGGCCCGCCATATGGTTGATTGAGCCGCCAGTGAAGACGCCGCACTCGATCATCAGCCCCTCATCCTTAATCAAGGTGGCCACATAATCGAGAAGATGCGACTTCCTGCCGAACAGAAGCGCGTTGGCGATGTTGGCTTCGATGAAATCCGCCGAGCGTTCGTTGGCCCGGTCCTTTACGATCTGTATCGGTTTGTCACTTGGCATTGGCTCGATTTCTCTTTCCGTCACTTGGGGTAGCATCCTACCGTCGCGACGGTAGACGCTGTTGCCTGTCTGGCGATTTGATACCCCCTGTCCGGGCCTGTCCAAAGAAAAATCTGTGCGCTGAGTGTCGACATGTTCGACCATCGGCATTCGGGCAATAGCGCCCCGTCACGCTCCTGCGATAGTTGAACAACAGATGTCGTTCTTTTCGCCTCCGAAATCTTCTTTCTGTTGAGGCAATTGCCGACATGCATAAACTAGCGAGAACCTGGCACCTCAATGACAGACCAACGAGCAAACAACGCAATGGGCGAACTCAGCAGTATCGTACTTCCCGAAGGACACAAGTTCCTGCGGGCGGTCCCCGTCGAGAAACAGGACGATGAAGCATTCGTCGCCTCTTACGACAGTCAAACCTTGTTTTACGATGTCTTCTATGACGGATCGAACAATCTGGTCCGCATGATCGGTCCGGATCTGAGGAACCTTAAGAACTATTTCAAGAACGCGATCCTCGAGGTCGATGGCGTCGAAGTTCAGGAGCGGAACATCGTCAAGCTGGGGCCTCGCACGAATGAGGTGACCTTTTCATCGCCGCATCCGGATCCCAAGCATCTGCGCCTGTTTCAGCCCCGGACCCCGCAATTCGAAGAGGTCGTGGAAATCAATCGCTCCAACCTCGAAAAATTCCGGGGAAAGAACGCCCTCGTCGCAATATCCAAAAACAACGACCTTCAGTGGATCGAGGACTGGCTGACTTTCTATTCACGACGGCATGGGGCAAACGCTGTCGTGCTGATTGACAATGGAAGCGATGCCTATTCGCCCGAGGATATCAGGCAGACAATCGCCAATGTGAAGGCGATCGAAGCCGCCGAGGTGATTTCGGCGCCTTTCCCATTCGGACCACGCGCAACGACGCGGGTCGAGATCGGCTCGAAGTTTCTTCACCTGTCGATGCTGCATGTCGCGCACAGGAAATATCTGGCCGAGGCGAATGCTGTTTTGTCGGTTGATATCGACGAACTGGTGCTGGGCCGCGATGACGAGACGGTTTTTTCCGCAGTCAAGTCCACGGCGGACGGCTACATGTCCATTCGCGGACGCTGGCGTTATGCACGCAAACCGGAAGGCTCGGCAAAGGTCACGCATGCCGACCACGTTCTTCAGCGACGGGGTGCGGATGCGCGGATGCAGCCCAAATGGTGCCTGGACCCGCAAGGGCCTTTGGCCGGCAGGTACTGGCGCGTCCACGGAATATCCGGTGCACAAAGAAACTTCGAGCATCACTTCTACTATCTTCATTGTCGCCAAATCACAACGAGTTGGGATTACGCACGTGGTTTCGAGGACGAAGAGAATTTCGAGGAGGCGCAGGACGCCTCGTCTCTTCGAGACGTGTTCGAAGGCGTGAGCAGCTCGACCTGACCGGCCCTTTTGCCGCAAAGCAGCCATCCGGTCATATTGCGGAAAACGGCCGCGCCGAGGCGATATCGACAGATGCTGGAACTTACACGCATGTCCGGTTTCGGAAACCAGCAGATGAGTGATACGAACTTGTTTCCGCCAAGGGTTCGTGGCGCAATGATCTGCAGCCTTTTGCCCTGTCCTGAGCTATCCGGTCCATCCAAGGCCCGATGAAATCGAATTCATCGATTGCAGGAGCGGGATGGAAACACGGTTCGGCTCTTCACGGGACCGCACCTCGCGTAGCAATGCGACCTGCAGGGTATTGACCCGGTCCAGTCCGGGGCGAATCCTGTCGAAACGCGCGCGCATACGCGGAAACCTTTCGGCAATCTTCTCACTCCCGGTCAGGAAAGCGATACCGCTGCATGCGAGCGCGTATTCCTTGGCGATCGCATCAGTCACGCACCGCCGAATATCGTCATCCGTGACCAGCGACGCGTATTCCTTCGCAATGTCCAGATCGGCCTGGAACAAGGACTTCTCGACCTCGTCGGCAATCAGGCGAAAGAGCTTGGTACGCTCGAACATCGCCAGAAGCGTGTCTTCGCCACGGGTGCCCTGAAACTTCCGGAACGCTTCGATGGCCGAACCGAACCCATACCAGCCGGTGATCAGGTGGCGGTTCTGCGACCATGCAAAGACCCACGGTATCGCCCTCAGGTCAGCCAGCGACGCGGCACCGAACCGGCGCGCGGGACGCGAGCCGATCTTGAGCATTGCCAGTTCCTCGACCGGGCTGGCCTGCTGGAAATAGTCGATGAAGCCGGGCATGTGCAGCAGCGTGGAATAGGCGGTCTGGGACAAGCCTGACAGCGCCTCCAGCGCCTCGTTGAATTCCGGCGCGCGGGGTGGGTCGTCCGCATCCGCCGTATGCTTCAGAACGCTGGACGCCAAAAGCTCAAGGTGCGCGGCGGCGGTACCGCGGTTGGCGTAGTTGGCCGACACCACCTCGCCCTGTTCCGTCAGCCGCATCCGTCCCGAAACGGTGTTGGTCGGTTGCGCCGCGATGGCGCGATCCATCGGCGCGCCGCCACGACTGACCGAACCGCCGCGGCCGTGGAAGAAGACCGGGGTCAGACCTTTCGATTTCAGAACGCGCGTGATCCTGCGCTGTGCCTGGTCAAGCTCGCAGGTCGAGCAGACAAAGCCGCCATCCTTGTTGCTGTCCGAGTAGCCCAGCATGACTTCGATAGCCGAACCGTCCCGCGTCAGGCTGCGCTTCGCCAGCGGAACATCGAGCAGGCCAAGAAGGATATCGGGGGCGGCGCGCAAATCCTCGATGGTCTCGAACAGCGGCACGACCTTGATTTCCAGTGTTTCGGCGCCGAACCCTGCGTACCGGGCCAGCAGGAAGACCCCCAACAGGTCGTCGGACGAGCGCGTCATGGACAGGATGAAGGGGCCTAACGCGGCCGGGTCCGGCCCGTAGCGGCGTTTCGACATCAAGGTCAGCAGGTCGATCAACTCGTTTGCCTGATCGGACAGCGCGTTGCCGTCAGGTGCAGGCAGCTGCGGCTCAGACAGTTCCGACCGAAGCCGTTTCGACCACGCCGGATCGCCATACTCCGGCACGTTGCCATCGTCCCGCTGGCGCCAAATCTCCGCGATCGTTTCTGTTGTTACGGTCGAGTTCTGTCGGATGTCGAGCGTATAGATGCTGAACCCGAAAACCTGTGCCCGCCAGCGCACCGGGCGGATATAACGCTGCGCCAGATGCCGGGCGTCGACCGAGGCGAGCGCGGTCTCGATGATTTCGAGGTCGGTGATGAAATGGCTGACATGGCGATAGGTTTCAAGCCGGTGCAGGATCGCGGAAGTCGCCTGTCGAAAAAGCTCGTTGGGGTTGCGGTCACGGTGGGGTGAAACCGAGGCGAGGCGCTCTAGCTCTGCCTGCATCTCCGAATTCAGCGGGACGATCCGGTTGCTAATGCTCAGACGCTCGGCGGCGATGCGCAGATGCTCTCGGTACATGTCCATCGCCGTATCGCGCGCCCGTTTGAGAGCATGGGCGGTACTGTCGGTGGTCACGTTCGGATTGCCGTCACGATCGCCTCCGATCCAGGAGTGGAAGCGGATGCAAGGCGAAACCATGTCGAAGGTCCCGAAGCGGTTCGCTGCCGCCTGCTCGAACTGTTCGAACACCTGCGGCACGGCGTCGAAGATTCCGTCACGGAAGAACTGCAGCCCCCATTCGATCTCGTCGCTCAGGCCGGGACGTTCCAGCCGCAGTTCGCCCGTCATCCATAGAAGGTCGATCTCGCCTTCGATATCGGCCAGAATGCCTGTGCGTTCGCGGGTGGTCCACCGTTGCGCTTCCAGCGCAACGAGGCTGCGATAGATCCTGCGGTGGATTTCCAGGATCGTCACCCGCTTGGCTTCGGTCGGATGCGCGGTCAGGGTCGGTCCGACGGAAAGGCTGGCCGAGATCTCTGCGAGGCGTTCCGGGGTCAGATCATGGCGGTCGAGGGCCTGCGCGAAACTGCTCGGCACGGTTTCGGCCCCGGTTTGCGTTTCGGTTTGGCGCCGGTCGCGGATCGCCGCATTTTCCTCGACGATACGCAAAAGTTGGAACCAGATATTCAGGGCCTGAAGATAAGGCACGGCAGCGGCCCCGGTGGGGATCGCCCCCTCGCTGTCGTTCCGCGCCCATTCGGACACGTGCGGTGCACGCCGTTCAAGGACATTGCTCCACAGCTCGAAAAGTGCCCGGCGAAGGTCGGCCGCATAAGCCTCGCCGTCACGGGTGCCGTCGCAGGCGGCATTCAGCAGGACAGACGGCATCAGACGCTGCCCGCGCTCGGCGAACCTGCCGCACAAACAGTTCTGTCGCCGCAGTTCGCCCGGTGATCAAGATTATCGACCATGACATTCCTCTTGTTGCGGCGCCGGCGTGCATCATACAGCGCCGCCCAGTTCTCGCCCGGTGTCGTTTCCGTCACGCTACCATCCTTGTCCGAAAGCCGCCTTTAGGAATCCGTCAGAATTCGACAGGAATCCACGCATCTCCAGGGACAACGTGCCGAGCCAGAATGACATGAGACGTCAGCGCATGACTACCTACACTTGAGTTTGAAGCGGTGTTCATTCGGAACACTGGAGCGAAGGCTTCAAGCGACAGGTTGAAAGACCATTGCTTGCAGGCTCGGCTCAATGGGGTCTGACCGCACCTAGACAGCTTCAGATTGCGCTCGGCGGCAGACCTTGTGCAGTTGCGGGGAACAGGTGCTTCGTCCCGCAGAGTAGGCCTTGCTCGGATCAATTGCGGACGTGTGATTACGGGCCAAGACAGCCCTTCAGGTCGTGCAGAACGAGTACCTGCTCAGGTTGGAGCTGAAATTTCGGTTTTGACGTATCGTTCTTTTGGTTTGACGCGACGTACCTCGGCAATCGGGCAATTCTGGAGAACAAGTCTATTCGTTTGTTTGTCCCACCGGCTCATTCAACGCCTGAAGCTCTGGATATCGTCCGCCGAAAGGGCATAGCCGATCTCGGCCAGTTGGGTGGACCGCGACGCCGTGCCGAACATGCCAGTGACCGTCACGGGCTCGAACATGCCGGAGCTTTCGAAGGGCGTGCCGGTGGTCACGAAGACCAGCTGGTTCGCCGGGGGCGGGGGCACGTGGACGCAGGCGCCGATGTAAGGCACCAGGATGAACGCGGTGATGCCGGTACCCTCGTGGTCGAGCGGCACGATAAAGCCCGAGATCTGGACGATCTTGCCGGTCCAGTCGGTGCGGATGCCTGTGGATGGCGGCTGACGGGCTGCCATGCTGCTTTCGTCATGCGGCAGGATACCTTGCAGGTTGCCGGGCAGAGATGTGTCGTCCTCTGGCAGAAGGTCGCGCCATTCCAACGCAACCACCGTGTCGGCCAGCGCCTGCCCGGCAAACCCCGATGCGGCGAGGAATAGAAGCATGGACCGACGGGTCAGGCCTTTCACTGCCATTCGTAGACCTCGATCCGCTCGGCGGTCATCCGGTATCCGACATCCGCGATCTGGGTCTTCATGGACTTGGCCGAGAGCCGCCCCGAGACCCAGACCGGATCCCATAGGGAGTCGCTGGGCCAGGGGGTTTTCGTGGTGACGAAGACAAGCTGGTTGGGTGGCGGTGGAGGCGTGTGGATGCAGGCGCCCACGTAGGGCACCAGCATGAAGCTGGTGACACCTTGCGCAGTGACGTCGAACGGGATGATATAGCCGGGCAGTTTGATCGGTTTGCCGTTGAGGCGCGTGTTCATCCGCCACGCGTTGCGATCGTATTCCGGCACCCAGGTGTCATTGGCCTCGTCGATCTTGCCGGGGCCGATGATCTCGCCATAGGGCACGCCCTTGGGCATCAGGTCCGGCCATTCAATCACACGGTACTGGCTGGCCATGGCCCGGCCCGGAAGCAGGGTTGCTGCAAGCATGGCCAGGACGGCCCGGCGAGAGGGATGCGTGCGTGTCATATCCTGACCATCATGCCATCAGACAGCGACAGGCGGTAGGCCCTGAGGGCCGGAAACAGGCTGACAAGCGCCGCCGCGACGATCACACCTGCGAGAGTGGCCAGTTCCCGCCCATTCGGCGGCGCGATCGGTAGCCAGAGGCCGAAGGCGCTGTCCACCACCGGCTGCGTCAGCGCCAGCCCGCCGTAAAGCAGCGCGAGGCCGAGGAGGGCGCCCAAGGCGGCCATCAGCGCCGCTTCCAGCACGAGCAGGCCGAGGATGGTCGCCGGGCGCGCGCCCATGGCCCGCCAGATCGCCATTTCCCGCCGGCGTTCGTTGAGCGAGGAAAAGATCATTGCCATCATGCCCAGGAGGGCCGTCACCACCACCATCGCGGACACGCCGATCAGCGCGGTTTCGGCCACGCCGACGATCTGCCACAGCTCCTGCAAGGCGACACCGGGCAGGACCGCCAGCAGCGGCTCTTCGGGGTAAGTGTTGATCCAGCGTTGCAGGCCGAAGATCTGAAGCCTTGACTTGACTCCGACCAGCGCGGCCGTCACCGCCGAAGGCGACAGGTCCATCTTACGTATCTGCTCGACGGGCGTGCTTTGGCCGGGAATTTGCACGCCGGACTGCCAATCGACATGGATCGCCTCAATCGCCTCCAGGCTGACGATGACGGTCCGGTCTACCGGGGTGCCGGTGCGGTCGATGATGCCCGCCACGCGAAAGGGCTGATCGTCGTGATGGGTAAAGGACGCAAGCCCGTGTGACACGACGATCGGGTCGCCGACCGCATAGCCCAACGTTGCCGCGACCTCGGCACCAATGACCGCGTCGTAAAGATCTTCCAGCCCGTGGCCATTGCCGATCTCCAAAGACCGATCGCCGCGATACTTGTAGTGCTCAAAGAACGCCTGCGTGGTGCCCATCACCCGGAACTGTCGGTGGCTGTCGCCCAGCGAAATGGGCACGATCCAGTCCACCTCGGGCCGGTCGGCGATATCGCGGTAGCTTTCCCAGGTCACGTTGTTGGTGGCGTTGCCGATCCGGAATACGGAATTAAGCAACAACTGAACTGATCCCGAGCGCGCCCCGACAATCAGGTCGGTGCCCGAAATAGTGTCGGCGAAACTGGCCTTGGCGCCGGTGCGCACCTTCTCGACCCCGAGAAACAGCGCGACCGACAGCGCTATGGCCAGCACCGTCATGCTGACGGTCAGGGCGCGCGCCATGAGAGAGCCGAAGGCAAGGCGCAGGATCATGCGGCCTGCCTTTCGACGCAAGCGATGTCAGTGAGGTGCACCACCCGGTCGAACCGCGCGCCCAGCCTTTCGTCATGGCTGACCATCAATAGAGACGAACCCGCCGCCGCGATCTGGTCGAACAAAAGGCCCAGAAACGCATCCTGCGTCGCGGCATCGAGCGCCGAAGTCGGCTCGTCCGCGACGATCAGGGGCGGCTGACCGACCAGGGCGCGGGCGACGGCGACGCGCTGCTGCTGGCCGACCGAAAGGCGCCCGGCCTTGGCCTGAATGATGTCGCCGGGCAGGCCCAATGCGGTGCACAACCTTGCTGCATCGTCTGGGCCGGCACGCTTGCGCCGTTCCGGCGCGAACTTCAAAGGCAGCAGTATGTTGTCCGACACGCTGGCATAGGGCAGCAGGTTGAATTGCTGGAAAATGACGCCGATCCGCTCGGCCCGGAACCTGTCGCGCGCACCAGCCCGCATGGTGGCAAGATCGGTGCCGGCCAGATCCACCCGACCGGCATCGGCGGTGACGATCCCGCAGACGAGCGACAAGAGCGTGGACTTGCCCGACCCGCTTTCACCCAGAAGCAGAACGCTTTCGCCCCGGTCCAGCCGGAACTCCGGCACCGACATCCCGAAAGACGTCCGCCCCGGCCAGCGGAACCGCACGTCTTGCAGAGTCAGGGCCGGGTCCGCCATCGCTACTCGAAAGCGACTTCGGCGGCGTCTGGCGTCAGTTCCGCCGTGCCCGCACCGGCCTCGGTCACGTATTGAACCTCGATTTCCCCGGCATTGGGGAAGCGCTCGAAGAACGGGAAAGCGATGGAGGTCAGCGCGTCCTCATCCTCGCAGGCAAAGCCGTAGGTGACGTGGAATTCGCTATGCTTGGCCTCGGCCTCATCACCGTGTTCATGTTCGTGCGCGTCGGCCTCCGCTTGATCGTGATCGTGGTCATGATCATGGTCTCCTTCCATGTGCTCATCGGTTTCGTCGTGCTCGTGATCGCCGGTGTGCAAATGGGCCAGCACCGCGTTCAGCTGACAGCCTGCGGCATCGGGTAGGGCCACGATCTCTTCCGGGGTCAGGAATTGACGGATCGCGGCGGCCACGGCCTCCCTGTCCTCGGCAGAGGTCGCTTCGTGCTCGAAGCCGACGATGTCCATGCCCGGCGACAGGAGGTTGATCTCAATCGCACCGTGTTCGATCGCGATCTCGACTGTCGAGACGCCGTGCACATGCGCGTCCAGCTCGCGCGTGTCCTGCGCGATTGCGGATGCGGCGAGGGTCGTGGTGGCCAGGGCCAGATAGATCGGTTTCATGACAGGTCCTTTCAGGGTTCATTGATGAAGTCAGATGCGTGCCAATGCAACGGCGCCAACACGGTACGAGCGCTCAAATCCGTGTGGCTCTGGAAACTTTCAGTAATTGCGTCTCGACCTGGGCGACGGCATCAAGCGCGTCACCAGCCAGCGCGGGCGCGGCAAACTTTGCAGCCGGGATCAGGGAGGAGTTGCATTTCATGCGGTTCGGTCCTCTCCTCTCGTCATGTCTCTGGGTTGCCGGTCCGACAGGTCAGCCTGTCGCGGGCAAGCGTGATCCGCTCTGCCCGGTCGAGCCGGGCCAGGATGGCGTCGGGCGCTTCGCCCTCGGCCCGTGCCTTTTGCCAGATGCGGCGGCACGAGGCGGGCGACCACGCCAGCGCCGCCTGGTGCATCCAGTTGCGCAATGGCTGTGGCAGGGCGTCGAAATCGCGCATCGGGTCGCTGCGCCGGCGGCGGCGCAGGCTGGTGGCGATGTTGCGGCTCATGACTCGTCGTCCGGATCGGTGACCGGGTCCAGCGCCAGCATCAGGCGAGTTTCGCCCGTGCCCTCGATAGGTGGCGATCGGTGCAGCAGGTGCGGATCGGGTTGCGCTGGCCAGAGCGTGCCGCGCATGACGAAGGGCGATCCGGTCGGCACCGTATGGATGGTGGCCGGCACATCGTCACGCGCCACACCGTATTGCGTGCCCGTGCCGCGATAGGTGCACACGAGCCGGGCCGTGACCCTGTCGATGTGGAACCGGCGGCAGGCATTCGTCGTCACCGCGTCCAACCGCAGGCGCAGCCACCGCGTACGTGTCATCTCACCAAACGTGGTCGCCAGCCCCGCGATATCGTCGATGAGGATCCGGCGCTCGGGCGTGTCCAGCAGTCCCGCCTCGTCGCAGGCCAGGCTGACGGCCGAGGCAATCTCGCCGGGTCGCACGATGACCTGGGTCGTGGGCAGTACCTCGGGTGGTAGCGTTTCCAGCCAATGCAGCACGGTTTCGAGAAGCCTGCGCTGGCAGATCACGCCCCCCACGCCCGGCAGCCGGATCGCGCCCATGTCCTCGGGGCCATTGACGCTCAGTACGCCCGACCCGGCGCCTTTTGGAACAATCGGGTGCAGGGTCATGCCGCGGCCCTCCGCCATGCGGGGAACGGGTCGGGTAGGTCGGGCAGGTGGTCCGGTCCCGGTGCCGCGCTCTCGGGCACCAGCGCCGCGTCCAGCCGCGCCTTCAGCGCGGGCCAGTCGATACCTGCGCCGATGAACACGATCTCCTGCCGGCGGTCGCCCCATGGCTCTTGCCAGTGCGCCCTCAGGTAGTCCCGCGCGGCGGCGTGGTAGGGATGCCTCTCTTTCGGCACCGTGGCCCACCATTGGCCCAGCGGTGTGACCGAAGACAGCGAATACTCCGCCACCCAGTCGGGCCACGTGGCGATCCAGAAATGCCGGCGGGAGTGTAGAACGGTTTGCATGTAGGCTCCTGTTTGGCACCGGATCTGCAGTCCGACTTGGATCGGGTTCTTTTAACCCGAAAGGGAACGCCCTCGGCGGCATGGGCATCGCCCCGGAAAATTCGAGCCGCGTCAGTGTGTTCACGGCGGTTCCGGGATTGTCTCTTTCCGAACATCCTTCAGTTGGTCTCAATCTTCAGCGCGGGTCGCACTGCCGTCGCTTTCCCTAGTTAACATGATCAGTGATACTAAATAACATAACAGCGTTATCTTATAGGGTTTTGAGAAACACAAGTGGCAGAATGCTCATGCAGACCAATTTCACTCATGGCGGACCTGCCATTCACAGCCGGTGGTCGCTATTCCACAAGTCTGTAGTGAACGACCGACCTACGCCTGAACTGCCTCGAAAGCGCCCGTTCACGATCTTTTTCGTTAATGTTCAGCCGAGCTTGAAGCGGAGATCAGCAGAGCTTCCTGGAGGTCAGCCTCGGCTCGCGAGAACGCCCATCGGTTCGGCGACGTTAAGGCGTCGACCGGCTGGACCCGTCAAGCGCTCAAAGCTGACAACAAAAGCGGCGGTCTGGCGCTAACGCAACGAACCCACTGAACCTGACTTGGCTATGGAGCCTCACATCAGGCCGAACAAGCGCGGTATCGTAAGCGAAAGGTCTGGCCAGAAAGTGGTCAGCATAAGTACCGGGAAGGCCACGAATCCCATCAGTCCGAGCGCTGGCATCACGGCTTGCAAGATGGGCACACGGCATATCTTGCAGGACAGGAAAAGCGTGGGCGCGACGGGCGGGCTGTTGGCGCCGATCACCACCGAACAGGCGACGATCGCCGCGAAATGCACCGGGTCGATATCGTTGGCGACCATCAGCGGCAGGAAGAGCGGTGCGATGACCACGGTGACCGAGACGTCGTCCATCAGCGCGCCCGCGACGATCAGGACGAGGTTCACCACCAGAAGCGCGCCCACCGGGGTGGTCACGACCGACTGGATCGCTTCGGTCAGGTCCTGAGGAACACGCTCGAACGCCATGATGCGCGAGATCATGAAGGAAAAGAGCAGGATGAGGATGATCGTGCCCGTCGTTTCGGCAGCGCCGAGAACACTGCGCCCGAGGCTGCCCCAGGTGAATTCGCGATAGATGAGTCCGCCCACGATGAGAGCCGCGACTGCCGCCACGGCGGCGGCCTCGGTCGGTGTGAAGATACCGCCATAGATACCGCCCAGGATGATGATCGGAAGCGACAGGGCAGGCAGCGCATTGAGAGTGACGCGGCCGAAGCTTTGGGTGTCCTCCGCCTCCAGTTCGATTTCGTCGAAGGCGCGGCCGACGAGGAAGCGGTTGTAGAGAATGAGACCGATGATGAGGATGATCGCGGGGCCGATCGTGGCCGCGAAACAGGCGGCGACGGATTGGCGGGTGACGACCGCGAAGAGGATCATGGTGATCGAGGGTGGGATCAGGATGCCCAGCAGGGACGAGATCCCGAGCAGCGCTGCGATGCGCCCGCGCGGGTAGCCCCGTTGCACCAACGGCTCGGTCATGATCGAGCCGATCGAGGCGATGGCCGCGGTGGCGGTGCCGGAAATGGCGCCGAAGATGCTGGAGGAGAGGACCATGGCCGTGCCCATGCCGCCTCGGCCCGTCGCAAGGCGGCTTACGAAGGCGATGATGCGGCGGGCGATGCCGCCCGACTGCATCAGGTAGCCCGTCAGGATGAAGAGCGGCAGCGCCACGAGCACGACAGAGTTCAGCGATCGAAAGCCCTGTAGCATCAGGGTATTGAGGTTCACGTCATAGACCCAGGTGAGATAGGCGAGAACACCGGCGAAGGACCATGCGACGGGAAGTCCGACGCCCATCAGCAGGATGAGCAAGGGCAGAGCGATGAGGGCGTCCATTGGGTATTGTCCGTGATTTCAGCGGCGCATGAGCCGCCGGCAGGCGTCAATCGCGTCGCGCAGGGCGTAGGCGAAACACCCGACCGCGGCGACGCCTATGGCGAATTGCGGAATCCAGAGAGGGATCTGGAAGGCGGGTGTGCTTTGCGGGCGTTTCATACCCCAGGTGAACATGTGGTAGGCCCAGACCATGAAGAAGCAGGTAACCACGATGGTCAGCGTCGCGATGAGCAGGTCATGCGCCGCCTTGCCGCGCGGGTTCTTGAGGCTACCGGCGATCCAGTCAACGGTCAGGTGTTCGTGGCGCCGCGAGGCGATGACCGCGCCCACCATGTAGAGGGCGACCGCGGCCAGCATGATCAACTCGTGCAGGCCCACGACCGAGAGGCCCAGCACATAGCGCGCCACCACGAGAAAGAACATGAGCCCCACCACCGCGGCGGAAGAGACCACCCCGATCACGTTCAACATGATCGCGATGGCCCCGCCGATGCGGCCCAGGGCCGATGTGCGTTCAGAGCTCGCCGGCATTCGCACGGATCGTGTCCATGATCTCGCTTCCGATGCGCTCTTCCATAAGCGGCCAGACGGCCTCGCGCACCTTCTTCGCCATTTCTGCAAGCTGTTCATCGGAGGGTTCGATGTACTCCATTCCCGCGGCCTTGGCCTGTTCGATGTAGTACTGGTCACGCTCCTGCGCCTGATCGAAAGCTTCTTCCATCACGGTCAGCGCTGCGTTCTGCACGACCTGCTGATGCTCTTCCGACAGGTCTTCCCACGCGCCGTTGTTCATGGCGATTACGCCGGTGACAAATTGCATCTTGGTCTGGTTGTAATAGTCCAGAACATCCCGGAAATACTCGTAGTCCCAGTAGATGATGTTGGCGCCGTCGCCGTCGACCACGCCGGTCTGGATGGCGGTAAAGACCTCGGACCAGTCGATCGTCGCGGTCTGATAGCCCAGTGCCTGCACCGACTCGGCCATCGGGAACATGGCGGGCACGCGGATCTTGAGATCGGATGCCTCTTCCTCGCTCATGGCGTACTTATTCGCCGAGGCGATGCCGTTGAACCCTTCGGGCCAGGGGCCGAAGAACTTGAGGCCGAGATCGTCGTAGATGCCGACCAGCATGTCGTTGACCCAGCCGCCGGGCTTGTAGGCTTCGAACGCCTCTTCCCAGCTGGTGACCATGTAGGGCGTGAAGAGCACGCCCAAGCGTTCGTCGTAGGCCGTGATCGGCCAGTTGATCATCATGTCGATATCACCGGCCACGAAGAGGTCGAAGACCTCGGCCTGGCTGCCCAGCTCGTTCTGGTAGAAGACATCGACCTGAACTTCGCCGTCCGTGTTTTCTTCGATCAGCTCGGCCCAACGGTCGAGCGCGTCGCCGGAAGGCGAGCCCTTGGCCCCTGAGTCAGTCGCCAGCTTGAGCTGGGTCTCGGCCAGGGCCGGGGCGGCCGCAAGCATGAAGACCGAAGCGGTCAAGCACAGGATTTTCCTTGCAAACATATTGATTTCTCCTGCTGGATGTTCCGCTGCTTTGTCTCCTGCAGCGTGTGGTTTGAGGATGTGGTCACGTTTGTACTATACTGTCAATCGGTACGCTCTACGCTCATTCTGCAGCACGGTCGAAGCCTTGAGATCTTCCCGACGCGCTTTGTCTAACGACCTTTCATGCTTCGTGCCGGTTCTGCCACAACTCCCATTTGAACCGCGTGCGCACACCGAGGTCGAGAAAGGGGCGCGGCGGTAACAGACTGGGCGAACCGAGGCTTTCCATATCCGCTATCAGAGGATTGTCTTGGCCGGTTGCGACGTCAGCTGCAAGGATACCGCCAAAGGTGCCCTTCGTGACGCCGACCGCGTTCTGGCAGACCGCCGACCAGATATTCGGTGCGACCTGACCGAATGCCGGCGAGGCATTGCGGGACAGGCAGACGAAGCCGCTCCAGGTATGTTCCATCTCGACCGCCTCGAGCCCCGGAAAACGCTGATCGAAGAGCCTCTTGTGTCGCTGCTTCACCGCATCCTGCTCTCCGGGATTGATCCGCTGGCTGGGGCGGTAGTTCAGACCTTGCCGGATCAGGATCCGGTGGTCGGACGTGTAGCGCATGGTGATCCCGGCAAAGGCGTTGGCTGGGGTGAGACCCCAGGGGCGCGGGGCGCCGTAGATCCGCCGTTCCTCCTCGGTCAGGGGGCGAGTCAGGCTGGCATGGGCAATGAGGTGCAGAAACGTGCGCTGGTGAAAGCCGAACTGCTCGGAAAAGCCGTTGGCCGCCAGGATCATCTTGGGCGCGCGCACCGACCCCTTGGCCGTGGTGAGCCGAACGCCGTTCGCGTATTCGGCCTCGATCACCGGCGAATTCTCGTGTAGCTGGACGTTGTCGGGCAAGGTGTCGGCCAGACCCCGGGTCAGCGCGGCGGGGTTCATCAAGACACAGCCGGGCGTGTAGACGGCCGCGGTGAAATGCGGCGACCCGAGCGTCTGCCGCAGCGCGTCGCCCTCGACCCATTGGAAGGGTTCGCCCAGCGCCTCGAGCTCTTTGCGGAAAGGTACGAGGACTTGTTCGGTCCCTCGGGGCGAGACGGCCGCGTGGTACTTGCCCGCGCGGGACCAGTCGCAGTCGATGCCGTGCCGTTCGACCACGCCCTCGAGGTGATCGAGAGACATCCGCGCGAGTTTCATGAAGCGGTGGCTGCCCTCCAGCTCATCAAGCGAGGAGCCGACATTGTGAGGCAGGTCGATGCCGAAGCCCGAGTTCCGGCCCGACGCGTTCTCGCCCGCCTGGCCTGCATCGATCAGGACGATCTTCTCGTCGGGACGGTTCTCTGCCAGGCGCCGTGCGGCGGCAAGGCCGGCATAGCCCGCGCCCAGGACAATCCAGTCGGCGGCCACGTCGCCCTGCAGTTCGGGACGGGGCGTGCGGTCGGGCAGGATCGCGCTCCAACCGTTGGTTTTGTCATCCGCGGGAAGCCTGGTGATCTTCATCGCTCAGGCTTCCTTGGCCCAGTCGGCCGGTTCGATCGCGAAGAACACCAGCGCATCTTCGGCCACGTATGTGAGCGCGGTGCCCTTTGGCAGCCAGATGGTTTGGTGCGGTTCGAGGTCAAGATCGCCATCGGCCGTGCGCACCGTCAAGCTGCCCTCCAGTACGAGGATCACCTCGTCATACTTGATGGTCCAGGGGATCTCGGCCTGCGTGAGTTTGACATACCCGCTGCCGAGTCGGGTGCCGTCTTCCGGCCCGCTGAGGGTCGCGGCCTTGGCCATGTGGCCGTATTCGAAGCGCGGCGTAAATGTGATCGCGTCCGGCGAAACAACGCGGGCTGGCGATTTGTCAGGCATCGCGATTCTCCCTCTTCCTGTCAGAAAATCGTCCTTGTTGACCACAAGCCATACAATCCTGTATCTTTCCATGCAACCCTGTACGGAGAGTGCCGATGGCCCTGGTCTCGACTGACGCAAGGCAAGATAGACAGCCCCGGTTGACAAGTGAGGACTGGATTGAATGTGCCTTGACCGTGCTGGTCGAGAGCGGGATCGAGGCGGTCCAGATCACTGCCCTGTCCCGGCGGCTGAACGTGACGCGCGGCAGCTTCTACTGGCATTTCGAAAGTCGAGAATCCCTGCTTGATGCCTTGCTGACGGAGTGGCGGGCTCGCAATACCGGGGTGATGGTCGAAGCTTTGGCAGGGTCCGCCTCGCTGGACGACGGTATCCTTGCGCTGTTCTCGGTCTGGGTGGACCATCGCAGGTTCGACCCGCGCCTCGACCAGGCGATCCGCGACTGGGCTAGACGCTTCGAGAAGCTGCGGGCCTCGGTCAAGGCGGAGGATGCGGCCCGGGTCCAGGCGATTGCGGCCTTCTTCGGGAAGCACGGATTTGATCCTACCGAGGCGTTCATCCGAGCCCGGGTGATCTATTTCACGCAGATCAGCTATTACGCACTGCATCTGGAAGAGGACGAGGCGCTGCCGGAGCGCATGAGCTATCTGGAGGCCTATTTCCGAAGCTTTACGGGACGGGACATTTCCCCGGAAATTGCCGCTAAATATCGGGCGCGTATTCTGGATGGCGGTGATGCATGACTGTCGCCGCCGAGACCGGCAAACGCAGGCGCGGCCGTGCTGCGAAACGCCACCGCAAGCCCGTGGCGGCGTTCGATGCGGCCTGGCGATGCTGGCGCAATCCTTATCCGCCGATAGAGCAGTTCAACGCAGCAGAGATTGAGGCGATCCACACGGCGTCGATGCAGGTTCTCGCGGATGTTGGGGTTCGGGTCCTGAGTGAAGAGGCGCGACGGATTTACGTCGCGGCGGGCATGACGGATGCAGGCGAGCAGGTGGTGCGCTTTGATCCGGACCTAGTGGAAGCTCTGGTCTCGAACACGCCGTCCGAAACGACGCTCTATGGCCGTGGCGACAGCCGGAATGTAACCATCGGTGGCAAGATGGTGGGTGTCTGCACGACCGGTGGAACCCCTAATTTTTCGGATGCGAGGAACGGTCGGCGCCCCGGTAGCTTGGCCGCTTTGGATGACCTGTGCCGGGTGGCGCAAGCCTTTGATGTCATCCACATGATCGGCCCGTTTGTCGAGGCGCAGGACATTCCGCCCAACCTAAGGCATCTCGCAATGACCCGTTCCGTGCTGACGCTGACGGACAAGGTGCCTTTCGTGTTTTTCCGCGGAACCCAAGCCGTGGCCGACGCGTACGAGATGATCCGGATTGCGCACGATCTTACGCAAGAGGCGTTCGTGGAGACCCCGGTGAGTTACTCGGTTGCGAATTCCAACTCTCCGCTGCAGCTCGATCACCTTATGTGCCGCGGGATAATCGATGCTGCGCGTGCAGGGCAATTGATGGTACTGACGCCTTTTACCCTGGCCGGGGCGATGGCGCCCGTAACATTGGCGGGTGCCTTGACCCTTCAAAATGCCGAGGCGCTGGCCGGAATCTGCCTGAGCCAGATCGTTCGACCCGGCGCGCCTGTCTGCTATGGCAGTTTCACCACCAACGTTGACATGAAAACCGGGGCGCCGGCCTTTGGGACGCCTGAATACACCAAGGCGGCATTTGCTTCCGGGCAATTGGCGCGACGCTACAAGATCCCGTTGAGATCGTCGGCCGTGACGACCTCGAACGCGCCGGATGCGCAGGCGGCCTATGAAAACCAGATGTCACTTTGGGGCGCCCTGATGGGAGGGACCAACCTTTTGCTGCACGGCGCCGGTTGGCTGGAAGGCGGGCTTACAGCCTCGGCGGAAAAATTCATTATCGACGTGGAGCAGCTGCAAATGTTCGCCGAACTGTTCAAGCCGGTTGAGGTCAGCGAGCAAACCTTGGGGCTCGAAGCCATCGGCGACGTTGGGCATGGGGGGCACTATTTCGGTACGCAACACACGCTTGATCGGTTCGAGGCCGCATTCTACTCGCCGCTGTTGTCCGATTGGTCCAACTACGAAAACTGGGTCGAGCGCGGAGCCCTTACGGCGACGGACAGGGCGCACCGGATATTCTGTGAGACAGTCAACGCGCATGAACCTCCCGCAATGGATGCGTCACGTCTGGAAGAGCTGGATGATTTCATTGCACGCCGCACCGCTGAAGGGGGTGCGAACCTAGACAGGTAGTTCGAGAGTGAAGTGAGGGAACGCTGACCAGTAAACCTTCGAAGATGCAGCCGTTTAGCGCGCTGAAATTACGGTGGCCTGTTCCGCTCATGTGCGACGCAACAGGTAGCTGTCCATTATCCAACCGTTTGCGGCGCGCGCTTCGCTGCGTTTTTCCACGATTTTCTGCCCGACGTCGATGAGAGCACCTTCGATGAGGATCTGTTTCTCGGAGCCGAGATACGCGCCCCACCAGATATGAAGGCCGGTCGGGTCGATCTGCTGGAATGAGCAGAGTCCGTCCAGCATCACGACTGCGGTGGTTTCATTTTCAGGCAGGCCGCCGTCGCGAAGTTGGCGTCCGGTGGTGATGCGCACGGGACCGTCCACGGTATTGAGCGGGATGCAGTGGGCCGCGGTGAGTGCCTGAATTGCCGTGATGCCGGGCACGACGCGGATCGCCGGTATTGGAGTGAGACGTTCGGCGATCCGTATGGTGCTGTCGTATAGCGAAGGATCGCCCCAGACGAGCAGAGCCACCGGCCCGTCGACGGATTGCCCGCCCAGGGCCGCGATCCAGCGTCGGGCGATCTCGTCGTGCCAGGCGGCGACGCGTTCCATATAAGGCAGGTCGGGGTCGCGTACCGGGTATTCGAAGGGCACGATGCGGGCCGTGCTGCCGGACGCGGTGATGATGGCGCGTCTGAGATGGGCGAGATCCTCTTTGTCGTCGCCTTTTGTCGGCAGCAGTATGACGGCGGCGTTCCGCAACGCATCCGCTCCTTCGAGGGTGACATGCGCGGGGTTGCCCGTTCCGATCCCGATGAGCCAGAGATTTTCGATCATTGGAAGGGTCCGGTTCTGGCCTGTCGCGGCGCGCCGAGGGGGCGGGGATGTGGGGCGCGTCGTTGCATCATGTGTCCGCCAGAGATCCGTAAAGGATGAGCGCGGGATGGTCGCCGCTCTCTTGCGCCAGCAGGTCCGACAGGGTTGCGACGGTGTGGCGGGTGATCTTCTGTTCCGGGCGGCTGACGGCTTCGGCCAGAATTGCGGGGGTCGCGGGCGGGAGGCCCGCATCGATCAGGCGCGCGACCAGTTGCGGAAAGGTGCGCTTGCCCATGAAAACCACGGTTGTCGCGGCGGGATCGGCGAGGGCGGCCATGTTGACGTCCTCGGGCAAAGCGCCGGTGACATCGTGGCCGGTGATGTATTGTACGCGCCGTGCCGTCAGGCGACGGGTCAGCGGAATGCCGGCGGCTGCCGCGGCGGCATTCGCCGAGGGAACGCCGGGGATGATTTCGTAAGGGATGTCCTCTGCCTTGAGCGCGACGATTTCTTCCTCCAGCCGGCCGAACACACCGCTGTCACCGGATTTCAGCCGGACGACGCGCTGATCCATGCGGGCGTAGTCCACGAGCAGGCGGCTGACATGGTCCTGCTTGGGCGAGTTGCGTCCGGCCCGCTTGCCCACGCCCACAAGGTCGGCCCCGCGCCGTGCATGGGCCAGGATCGGCCCCGAGGACAGGTCATCGAACAGCACGGCATCGGCGCGCTTGAGGCGGTCGACGGCCTTGAGCGTCAGCAGGTCCGGGTCGCCCGGACCCGAGGACACGAAGGACACGAAGCCGGTCATTGCGGCTCGTCCCCGGTGATGAGGTGAAAGAACATGCCGGAGACGTGACCCCGGGTCGAGCCGGTTTCCGGCACCGGGTTGCCATCGGCATCCGCCACCTGCGCCAGCGGGGCGTCGGGTTGGTCGAGGATGGTGGAATAGTGGAATTCATGCCCGCGCAGCGTTGCGCCTGCATCGAACCCCGGCATCGGTGCCTCGAGGGTCGCGCGGCGGTATCCAAGGTGGAATTTGCGCTTTTCATAGGACGTGACGAGGCCCAAAAGGCCGGCCATCTCGTGGCGCGTACCATCCTTGTCGATCAGCGCCTGGCCGAGCGCCATGTAGCCGCCACACTCCCCGTGGACCGGTTTCGACTCGGCGTGATTTCGCAAAGCGGCGCGGAACCGCGTGGCGGCGGCCAGTTTGCCTGCGTGCAGTTCGGGATAGCCGCCAGGCAACCAGACGAGATCGGCGTCGGGATTGGGGGCTTCATCCGCCAGGGGAGAGAAGGGCAGGATCTGCGCGCCGGCGGCGTGCCAACCTTCCAGCAGATGCGGGTAGGTAAAGCTGAAGGCGGCGTCGCGGGCGATGGCGATGCGTTGCGCCGGGGGGCGGGGCAACGCGGCAGGCGCGGGCAGAGGCGCGCCGCGGGCGGCGGATTTGATCGCATCCAGATCGACATTCTCGCGCAGGAAGTCGGCATAGCCGGCGATGGCGGCGTCGAGGTCAGGGTGTTCGACCGCCTGGATCAGCCCCAAGTGGCGTTCGGGCAGGGTCAGGTCGCCGCGCCGGGGCAGGACGCCCAGCACGGGCAACCCGGCGCGGTCCATCCCCAGCCGGGTCAGCCGTTCGTGGCGGGGCGAGGCGCAGCGATTCAGGATAACGCCGGCAAAGGGCAGGTCGGGCATGTACTGCCGGAACCCGAGAGCTGTGGCGGCGGCGGATTGCGCCTGGCCGCCCACGTCGAGCACCAGCACCACTGGCCAGCCCATGGCCTGCGCCGTTTCCGCACTTGAGCCGAAGCCTTGCTGGCCGCGCGTGGCGACGCCGTCGTAAAGCCCCATCGAGCCTTCGGCGACGCAGATATCCGCGCCTGCCGCCTGCCCGGCGATGGCCTGCCAAAGGCCCTTGCCCATGGCCCAGCCGTCGAGATTAAAGCTGTCGCGTCCGCAGGCGGCCTTGTGAAAGGCGGGGTCGATATAGTCGGGGCCGGACTTGAACGGTTGCACCTTGAGCCCGTCAACGGCCAGCGCCCGCAGAAGGCCCAGCATCACGGTCGTCTTGCCGGTGCCCGACGATGGCGCGGATATCAGCAGGCCGGCGCTCACGACGTGCCTTCGCTTTCCGGGGTCCAGTCCGACCAAGGGCTGTCGGCGCTTTGCGGCCGGTAGCGGCGGTCGTAATCCACGGCGTAAAGGCAGGACTCGTCGAACCCTTCGCCGGCAAGCGCGGGGCCTACCAGTATAAGTGCGGTGCGCGTGATGTTCTTGCCCAGGCGGGAGGCGATGTCACCGAGCGTGCCGCGGATGATCTGCTGATCCGGCCACGAGGCGCGGTAGACCACGGCGACCGGACAGTCGGCGCCATAGGCCGGAATGAGGTCGGCGGTGACTTTGTCGAGATTCTGTATCGACAGGTGAATGGCGAGCGTTGCGCCGGTGGCGGCGAAGTTGGTCAGCGTCTCGCCCGCGGGCATCGAGGAGGCGCGACCAGGCGTTCGGGTCAGCACGACGGATTGCGCGATTCCGGGCAAGGTCAGTTCCGTGCCCAATGCCGCGGCGGCGGCGGAGAAGGCCGGCACGCCCGGCGTGACCGAAACGGGGATGTCGAGGGTCCGAAGCCGGCGCATCTGTTCGCCCATGGCCGACCAGACCGAAAGATCGCCGGAATGCAGGCGGGCCACATCGTGGCCGGCCCGATGGGCGGTCTGGATTTCCGCGATGATCTGGTAGAGATCGAGCGGTGCGGTATTGATGATACGCGCGCCGTCGGGGCAATGCGACAGCACCGCCTCGGGTACGAGAGAGCCGGCGTAAAGACAGACCGGGCAGGACGCGATGATATCGCGGCCGCGCAGGGTCAGAAGATCGGGCGCGCCGGGGCCGGCGCCGATGAAGTGAACGGTCATGGGGTCTTTCCTTGGGCCAGGGCACAGGCGGCCATGCGGTCGGTTGAAATCGAGCGGGCGGCCAGCAGCGTCGCGCCGGGGCCAGCGGCGGCAAGCGCTGCGGCTTCGGCTACCGAGCCGGTGCCGCGTGCGCGCAGGGACGCCGCGGAGGTGCTCTGTGTGGCTTGCCGCGTCAGGTCTTCGGGCGGTATTGCGTGCAGGGGCAGGCCAAGTTCGCGGGCGAAGGGCGCCAGTTGATCGGCCTTGTCCTGTGCGGTGGCCAGCGCATCGGGCGTGCCGCCGGTCCGGGCCAGCGCATCGCGGAACGACGCGCGCGTGGCGCGGGTGGTGAATCCCATCCCGGCGACAATCATGGAAAGCTCCATTGCGTGATCGGGTAGGCCTGCGCCCAGCCGCGTTTGCGTCCCATGGGTTGTGCTTGAGCGACCTCGAAACGGTGCAGCTCGCCGCCACGGCGGGCGTGGGCATCGGCCAGAAGCGCCTCTGATTCCAGGGTGACCGCGTTGGCGACTATGCGCACGTCGTCCATGGCCTCGACAAAATCCAGAAGCGGTGCCGACAGACCGCCGCCGATGAAGATGGTATCGGGTTTTGGCAGGTCGTTCAGCGCGGCGGGGGCAGTGCCCTCGACCACATTCAGGCGGTCGACGCCGAGCGCGCTGGCATTGGCGTTGATCAGCGCGATACGGTCAGCGCGGGGCTCGACGACGCTGGCCGTGAGGGACGGGTCACACAGCAGCCATTCGATCCCGATACTGCCAGAGCCGCCGCCGATGTCCCACAGATGTTCGCCCGGTCGGGGGGCCAGCGTCGAGAGGGTCAGCGCCCGGATGTGGCGCTTGGTCATGACGCCGTCGGTTTCAAACAGACTGTCCGGCAGGCCGCTGGTGCGGGGCAGGATGGGGCCGTTGCCCGCCACCTCGACCGCGGCGCAGACCGGGTGGGCGAAATCGCCGGACAGGGTGTCGGCGGTGGCGTGCGTGATCCGTTCGCGTGGGCCGCCAAGCGCCTCCATCACTGTTACCTCTGAGGTGCCGAACCCGGTGTCGCGCAGGTAGGTCGCAAGCTCTGGCACCGCATCGCCATCGCGCAGCAGAACGATCAGGCGCACGCCCGGGGCCAGGTGCGGGCGCAGGCGGGTCAGCGGGGCAGCGTGCAGGCCGGTGCAGATCGTGCGGTCGAGCGGCCAGCCGAGGCGGTTCGCGGCGAGCGAAAACGTCGACCGTCCTGGCAGGGCGCGCCATTCGGACGGGTCCAGATGTGCGGTGATCGTCGTGCCCGCGCCGAACCAGAACGGGTCGCCGGACGCCAGGACGACACAGGGCGCGCCGCGCAGGGACAGCAGGTCTTCGACCCCTTTGGCGAACGGCACGGGCCAGGGGATCGTGCGGGCGGGCGTCTCGATCAGTGACAGGTGCCGCTCGGGCCCCATGACGATTTCCGCCGCGTTCAGCGCGGATCGGCTTGCGGCGCACAGGCCGTCCGGGCCATCTTCGCCCAGACCGATGATCGTCAGCCACGGAGCCTCAGACATGACACCGACCGTTCTGCTGCTGGGTGGCACGACCGAAGCCATGCAGATGGGGCAGGCGCTGGCCGCGCAGGGCGTGCGGGCCACGATCAGCCTTGCGGGACGGGTCAAGACCCCCGCAGCGCAGCCGCTTCCGGTGCGTATCGGGGGCTTTGGCGGGGTGGACGGGCTGGTTCACCACCTCACGGCGCAGGGCGTGACCCATGTGATTGACGCGACTCATCCCTTTGCCGCGCAGATGAGTGCAAATGCGGTGGCTGCCTGTGACGCGTTGGACACGCCCTTGCTGGCACTGACCCGAGCGCCGTGGCAGGCCGAGGCGGAGGATCGTTGGACCCATGTGCCGGATATTGCCGGCGCGGTGGCTGCGCTGTCGGGTCGGTCCAGGCGCGTTTTTTTGGCGTTGGGCCGCATGAACCTGCCCGCCTTTGCCGCGCAGCCGCAGCACGACTACCTGTTGCGGCTGGTCGATGCGCCGGATCGGGTGCCGCTGCCCAAGGCGCAGGTCGTCACTGACCGCGGTCCGTTCGACCTGGAAGGCGATCTGGCACTGATGCGGGCGCATGGGACGGAACTGGTCGTGTCCAAGAACGCGGGCGGCACGGGGGCGCGGGCCAAGATCATCGCGGCGCGGCAGCTTGGCCTGCCGGTGATCATGATCGACCGGCCCGCCATTCCGGTCCGCAAGGAGGCGCATAGCGTGGAAGAGGCGCTGGACTGGCTTCATGGCGCCACCGCGCGCGGCGTATAGACGATGGGCGCGCCGCGCCGTTCGATGAGCCGGGTGGTGGAATTGCCGACCAGAACGACCGTGCGCATGTCGGCCATGTCGGGCGTACACTGTGACAAGGACACGACGCGCAACGACTCTTCGGGCGTGCTGACGGCGCGGGCGAATATGACCGGGCGATCGTCGCCGCAGGCGTCGTTCAGGATGTCGAGTGTTTTGGCAAAGCCTTCGGGTCGGGATTTCGACCGTGGATTGTAGAAGGCCATGGCGAAATCCGCCTTTGCCGCGAGGCGCAGGCGTTTTTCGATCAAAGCCCAGGGCTTGAGATTGTCGCTGAGGTTGATGGCGCAGAAATCGTGGCCGAGGGGCGCGCCGGCGCGCGCGGCGGCGGCCAGCATGGCGGTGATGCCGGGCAGGACGCGAATGTCGAGCTCGCGCCATTCGGGCGGGCCGGCCTCGACCGCCTCGAACACTGCCGAGGCCATTGCGAAGACGCCCGGATCGCCCGAAGACACCACGACCACGCGCTTGCCCTTGGTGGCCATGTCCAGAGCATGGCGGGCACGGTCCAGCTCGACGCGGTTGTCGGAGTGGTGCAGCGTCAGCCCCGGACGCTCGGCCACGCGGGCGACATAGGGAATGTAGCCGACCACATCGGTGGCCTCGGCAAGGGCCGCAGTGACCTCGGGCGTCACCAGGTCGTCCGCGCCGGGTCCGAGCCCTGCTATGACAACGCTGCCCGTCATGGGCGGCGGCCGTGCCCGTGCACGATGATGATCGAGAAGTAGGGCGTGATCTTGTCCTCGGCCTCGGACAGGCGTTGCACCGTCTGGTTGGGCATCGAGGCGTATTCCACCAGCCATGCGGCATCGTATCGGCCCGTCCGGCGCAGCGCGCGGCGGATCTTTTCGATGTTGCGGCCGATCTTCATGATCACCAGCGCGTCGGCGCGGGTCATGTGTTCAACCAGCGTGTCCTCGGGCAGGGTGCCCATCAGGGTCGAAAGGATGTCGTCGCCCCATGTGATCGGCGTGTCGGTGGCCGTCCATGCGGCGGACATGCCGGTGATGGCGGGCACAACCTGCACTGGGCAGTGGTCGCGCAGGCGTGAATGCAGGTGCATGAAAGAGCCGTAGAAGAACGGATCGCCTTCGCAGACGATCACCACGTCCTCGCCCGCGTCGGACATGGCGCCCAGGCGGTCGGTGCAGGTCTGGTAGAATGCCGACAAAACTTCGTTGTAACGCGGATCGGTCAGCGGAATTTCCGTGGTGACGGGGTATTCCATGGCAATCTCGGCCACGTCGTCGCGCAGCATCCCCTCGACGATGCGCCGGGCCTGTCCCTGCCTGCCTGCCTTGCGGAAGAACGCGACATGCCGCGCGCCGCGCAGAAGACGGTCGGCCTTGACCGACAGGAGGTCGGGGTCGCCGGGGCCGAGGCCGACACCCCAGATCGTGCCGGGCGTGCTCATTCCGCGCGGCTCGCGATGGCGTTGATGGCGGCCACGGTGATGGCGCTGCCGCCCAGGCGGCCCTCGACGATGCAGCAGGGCACGGGCTGATCGGTCCAGAGCGCGTCTTTTGATTCGCGCGCGCCGACAAAGCCGACAGGACAGCCGATGATGGCCGCCGGGCGCGGGCAGTCCGGGTCTTCGAGCATGTTGAGAAGGTGGAAAAGCGCGGTGGGCGCGTTGCCGATGGCCACGAGCGCCCCGGCCAGTTTCGGGCGCCAGAGTTCCAGCGCGGCGGCGGAGCGCGTGTTGCCCATGTCGCGCGCACGCTCGACGATGCCGTCGGCGTGCAGGGTGCAGATCACCTCGTTGTCGGCGGGCAGGCGGCTGCGCGTGACACCTTCGGAGACCATGCGGGCGTCGCAGAATATCGGCGCGCCATTTTTCAGCGCGGCACGGGCGGTGCGGGCAAATCCCGGGGAAAAGCGCACATGCTCTTCCAGCCCGACCATGCCGGCGGCGTGGATCATGCGGACGGCAATGGGCTCTTCGTCGGGGTCGAACCGCGACAGCGCGGCTTCGGCCCGGATTGTGGCGAAGCTTTCGCCGTAGATGGCCGCGCCGTCCTTTTCGTATTCGTATGGCATCAAAGGGTCTCGTTCAGGTCTTTGGGGCTCAGGCCCCGTGCGCAGGGTGTGTCCCACGGGGCTCCGTTGCGGACAAGGTCGAAACGACCGTCGCGTCCGGTCAGGGTGGTGTCTGCGGCGCGGGGAAGGGCACAGCCCTTGGCGCAGCCGGAGACGTGCAGGGTGCCGGAAACGCGGGAGGCCAGATCGCGGGCGATATCCATGGTGGGCACTGTTGCCTGAGGGCAAAAGGGTGCACCGGGGCAGGCGTGGGCGGACATAAGCGGATTGCCGGGTTCGGTGACGAAAGGCGTGTCACCGGGGGTGCCGTCCACCAGCAGAAAAAGGCGGCTCAGCATCAGGCGGATGTGCGATGCGCCGCTGGTTTCCAGCAGGGTCTGTAGATCGGTAGCGGCCATTTTGCCGAAGGGTGCACCGAGAATGAAACCTTCGGATACGAGGCCCGGGAAACAGGGAGCGCTTTGGGGCCGCGGTTCTGTCTGGGTCCAGGCTTGGGGAAGGGATGTCGTGGTCAGGTGCCGCGCCATGCGGCCTGCCGCGTGACCGCCGGTACCGTTGAACCACTGAGCCAGGTCCAGTAGGGCGGATGTGGCCGAGGCCTCCGTTATGGGACGGGCCTTGGGGGCACTATCCGCGCGCAGGAGCAGCGCGCCAGCGGTGTCCAGTTCGAACCGAAAATCGGCCGAGCCGTTGCCAAGGCAAGCGTCGGGGCCGGTGTCGATGGCAAAGCCCATCTTTTCGGGCAGGTCGGGCAGGCGCGGGAGGGCGGCGAGGACCTGGTCATAGAGCCTGTCAGTCAACCCGCCCGCATCGCGCCGGGCCGGGACGAGGATGTTGCGATGACCCTCGATGGCGGGGTCTGCATCTATCAGGCCCAGCGCGTCGAGTGCGGCGAGCAGGGCGGGATGGTCGGCCTCGGCCACGCCGCGCAATTGCAGGTTGGCGCGCGAGGTCAGGTCGATCACGCCGTTGCCGTAGCGCTGCGACAGGTCGCATAGGGCCAGCGCTTGCGCCTTGCTCAGCTCGGCCCGAAAGGGGCGCACGCGCACGACCAGCCCGTCGCCCGACATCATCGGGCGGTGCGCGCCGGGGCACCATCCCTTGACTATTGGGTGTGTCGCGCTGTTCATGCGCTGTCCTCAAGCCCTGCCAGGATGGCGTTGCGGCGGGTTTGCCAGAGGCCGGCATCGAGCAAGGCGCGGAACCGATCCTGCATGGCGGCATACGCTTCGGGGTTGGCCTCGCGCAAAAAGGCGTCGGTTTCGGGGTCGCCCAGCGTGGCGTCATGGTAGGCGTCAAAGAGATGCGGGCCGACGACCTGCGCGAGATGGGCAAAGGCGGCCATGTGGTCGAGCGTGGCGGCAATTTCCGCCGCGCCCCGGAAGCCGTGCCGTTTCATGCCTGCGATCCAGCCGGGATTGGTGGCGCGGGCATGGACGACGCGGGCGATCTCCTCGGGCAGGGTGCGGGCGCGGGGACGCTTGGGATCGGTGTTGTCGAGATGATAGAGCGCGGCCCGACCGCCGGTCACAGATTGCGCGGCGGCGAACCCGGCCTCGTGCGTGGCATAGTCGGCAGCGAGTAGAAGGTCGGTTTCCGGCAGGTCCTGAAGGTGCACGAAGCTGTCGGCGTTTTCGACCCGGGCGCGGATGCCGGCGTCGTCGCGGGTGGCGTGGTCGCCATCAAGCGCCCAGGCGGAGGCGGAAAGCCAGGCCTCGCCCGCCTGGGTGCGGGCCTCTGCGGTGTAGGTTTCCGGTGCGGCGCCCATGCCGAGGCCGAAGCTGCCGGGGGCGGGGCCGTAGACCCGCGCGCCGGAGGCGTGACCGGCATAGGGGTTCCAGTCGGGGGCTTCGTCGCGTTGTTCGAGGGCGCGCACGGCTTGAGAGAAGAGGCCCGAGAGCGTCGGGAACACGTCGCGGAAGAGGCCCGAGACGCGCAGGGTGACGTCAATGCGGGGGCGGTCGAGTTCGGCGATGGGCAGAACATCCAGACCCGAAACACGTTCCGAGCCCTTGTCCCAGACTGGCCTGACGCCCAACAAATGCAGGGCCATGGCGAATTCCTCGCCCGCCGTGCGCATGGTGGCCGATCCCCAGAGATCAACGATCAGGCCGCGGGGCCAGTCGC
Source organism: Roseovarius sp. THAF8 (assembly GCF_009363735.1). Taxonomy (NCBI): domain Bacteria; kingdom Pseudomonadati; phylum Pseudomonadota; class Alphaproteobacteria; order Rhodobacterales; family Roseobacteraceae; genus Roseovarius; species Roseovarius sp. THAF8. The sequence continues at coordinate 2,985,279 of NZ_CP045410.1, forward strand.
CCTCTTCCTGCAAATGGCGGCGGATCAGTTCCTCGGCCAGCTTGACGCCCTGGGCGTATGCCGCCCGCGTGGGAACAGAGCGGGGATCGGTGGTGAAGAGGTTGCGGCCGGTGGGCAGAACGTCGTCGCGGCCGCGATAGGGCGAGCCGGAGGGACCCGCCGCGATGCGCCGCCCGTCGAGCGCGTCGAGCAGCGACTGCCGCTCGGCCAGGGCGCTGTTTTGCATCGGTTCCGCGTCGGTATCCGGTCGGCCCCAGATGTGCAGCCCGTCACCGAACATGCTTTCCTTGATGTCGCAGACAAAACGGTCGATGCGGGTGATCGCCTCGGCGGTCGATGTGGCGCGGTCGAGACCCAGGTCGTTTTCGACACCGAGGGCCTGCGCCTCGGCTCGGATATCGGACTGCAGGCGGTCGCGGCGGCGGGGGTCGAGCCCGTCGGCGGTGGAGAACTCGTCGAGCAGCGATTCCAGCGTCGACAGGCGGTCGGGCGCTGCGCTGGCCTGCATCGGCGGAGGCACGTGGCCCAGGGTCACGGCGCCGATGCGGCGCTTGGCCTGTGCGGCCTCGCCGGGGTCGTTGACGATGAAAGGGTAGATGACGGGCAAGGCGCCGGTCAGCGCCTCGGGCCAGCAGGCGGGCGACAGGGCGACGGCCTTGCCCGGCAGCCATTCCAGAGTGCCATGCGCGCCGATATGGATGAGCGCGTCGGCCTGGGTTTGCAGCCAGAGGTAGAAGGCAACATAGGCATGGCGGGGCACGCGGGACAGGTCGTGGTAGTCGTCGTCGCGAGTCTTGGGCGTGCCACGTTCGGGTTGCAGCGCGACGATTGCCTTGCCGAGGCGCAGCGCGGCGAAACGGAATTCCCCGTCCGTGGCGTCGGCGTCGTCCTCGGGACGGCCCCAGGCCAGGTAGAGATCTTCGCGCAGAGGGGAAGGCAGCCGTGACAGCAGCGTCCTGTAGTCCGCAAGCGGCAGGCGCATGTCGCGCGCCAGCAGGCGATCTTCCAACGCCGCCGCCGGTGTCTCGTCCACCGAATAGCCTGCCTCGCGCAGATCCAACAGGATGGCGCGGGCCGAGGCGGGGGCGTCGAGGCCGACGGCGTGCCCCATCTGCCAGTCCTTGCCGGGATATGTGGACAGCACAATCGCAGGGTGACGCGACACGGCGGGTTTGGCGGCGAGGTCGAGCCAGCCTTGCACGCGAGAAACCAGCGCCGCGGTCAGGTCCGGCTCGGCCCGGTGCGCATAGCGGGAAAACTCCAGATCGGGATCGCGCGTGCCGGGTTCCTTGAACGACACTGTGCCGCCGGTCAGCCGCCCGTCGACTTCGGGCAGGACGACATGCATCGCAAGGTCGGCGGGCGAAAGGCCGCGCTCGGAGCTGTCCCAGGCGTCGCGGGTGGAGGTGGCCAGCGCGGCCTGGAACACCGGCACGTTGCCTGCGTCGAGCGGCGAGGTGCCGTCATCGCCCTTGCCGGAAAAGGCGGTGGCGTTGACGATGGCGTGGGGCTTGTAGCCATGCACCTGCCGGCGCAGCCAGCCCGCCGCCTCGGGGGCCTTTAGCGACGGGGTGAAGAGCGCGCGGACATGGTGGCCCCGCGCCTTGAAAGCCTGCATCAGCGCCTCGATCGGGGCAAGGTCGGCGGCCACCACGTAGGAGCGGTAGAAGACGATCAGGATCCGGGTCTGCGCGACGGGCAGGTCTGCGAGCGGGCAGCAGGCGCCGTGCTCGGGCGTCCAGGCACCGACCATGGGCAGCACCTTGGCCCCGCGCACCGGCGCGGCGTAAAGACCTGCGGCCAAGGCCAGTTGTTGCAGGGCGGCCTGTGCCGCGATGCTGCCGCCGTTGTCGCAAAGCTCGGCGAGGCGACGCAGGGTCGAGACGGGCAGGGTGGAATAGGCGTCAAGCCGGGGGTCGGGCCGGCCGTCGGCGGGCAGGACGGCGAGCGCGATGCCTTTTTCCTGCGCCAGCGCCAGGACCTGCTGAAGCCCGTATTCCCAGTAGGGCACCCCGCCGATCAGCCGGATCAGGATGCCCTTGGCGCCGGTCAGCGTCTGTTCGACATAGGTATCGACCGACAGCGGATGCCGGAGGGCGGTGAGGTTCGCGAGGCGCAGGCCGGGCAGGCCGTCGCGCCGCCGGTGCCAGCCTTCCGCGAAGGCGCCAAGATCGCTGTCGGAAAACGACAGCACCACCAGGTCCGCCGGGCTTTGGCCCAGGTCGGTGGGGGTGTCGGTTTCTTCCAGACCGTGGCTTTCGCGGAAGACGACGTGCATCGGTTACTCGGCGGCCTCGGCCGGTGCCAGCACGGCGCGGATCGCGTCGACATTCACGTCGTCGTGTTCGGCGATGACCACGAGACGACCGCGGCGGGCCTCGTCCGGTTTCCACGGGCGGTCGTATTGATGGCGCACGCGCGCGCCCACGGCCTGCACCAGAAGGCGCATCGGCTTACCGGCGACACTGGCATAGCCCTTGACGCGCAGGATGTTCTGGCTGTTGGCCAGATCCTCGATGCGGCTGACCAGATCGGCGGGATCGGCGAGTTCCGGGATGTCGATGACGACGGATTCGAAATCGTCATGCTCGTGATCGTCGTGGTCGTCGTGGTGGCTGGGCCGGGCGTCCATGTCATCCTCGGCGGCGGCTTCCAGCCCGAGGATCACGCGGGGATCGACGACGCCCTCGGCGACCTCGACCACGGGCAGGGGGCGGGGCGCTTCGGCGGCGATGACCTCCTTGGCGCGCGCCACGCTCTCGGGGCCGGCAAGGTCGGGCTTGGTCAGCAGGATGATATCGGCGCAGGAGATCTGGTCCTCGAACACTTCCGACAGCGGGGTTTCGTGGTCGATGCTGTCATCCGCCAGGCGCTGGGCGTCGACCCGGGCCACGTCGGGGGCAAAGCGGCCTGCCGCGACGGCCTCGGCATCGGCGAGGGCAATGACGCCGTCGACAGTGATCTTGGAGCGGATATCGGGCCAGTCGAACGCTTTGAGCAGGGGCTTGGGCAGCGCCAGACCGCTGGTTTCGATCAGGATGTGATCGGGGCGCGGGTCGAGCGCCATCAACGCCTCGATCGTGGGGATGAAATCGTCGGCCACGGTGCAGCAGATGCAGCCATTGGCCAGTTCCATGATGTTTTCCGCCGGGCAATCGGGGATGGCGCAGCTTTTCAGGATGTCGCCGTCGACGCCGACATCGCCGAATTCGTTGACCACCACGGCCAGACGGCGGCCGCCGGGGTTCTGCATCAGGTGGCGCACCAGCGTCGTCTTGCCGGAGCCCAGAAAGCCCGTGATGACAGTGACGGGAAGTTTCGCAAGATCGGTCATTGGTCAGCCTTTGCAGTCAGGGGTGGGATGCGCGCAACGCAGTTGCGCTTGAAATGTTCGGGGCGCTGGCGCCACGGGATCAGTCCGTCCTCGGTCTGTTGATAGAGGACCGCGCCTTGCAGCAGCATGTCGGGATGCGACGTTTCATCGAGATTTCCGTACAGATACGTCCAGCGTTCGCCGCCGCGCATGGCGGCGGTGCAGCCCGCGTCGCAGTTTTGCAGGCATTCGACCGGCGTCACGGTGACGCCATCGGGCAGCGTCCGCGCCGTGACCTCCTCATAGAGGCGCTGGCCGGGGCGGCGCTCGTCCTCTGGGATCTCCTGCCCCTTGCGGCACTTGACGCAGATCAGCAGCTCTATGGGCGTGCTCATGTATCCTCCAATATCGGGGGTGCGCGCGGGAGTGGCGGGTGGCCACGCATCCGAGCCCGGCACACCCCGTCCGGTCCGTCTTTTCCTTCTGGTTGGCAGGTCTCCCGGCTTGCGGTTTCGGGCTCTTTGGCCCACGGTTTCCGGCCTTCCCGGCATTGCGCCAGTGGCGGTGGAAACCTTCCCGGTTCACGGTCGCGGGGGCGGCTGTGCCTGGCGCGATGCGCTGCACATTCCCTTTTCACCTGTTTACACAGGCACCAACACGGTGCGACATGCTGCTAAAACCCACCTTGTGTCAAGGAGACGTCCCATGTCCGACCCGTCCGAAGCGGAAAAGACCGCCCGCCACAACGAGAAGATGAAGAAGATAAAGGCCGCGCGCGACCGCATGATGGTGGACAAGACCGAAGAGAAGGGCCTGATCATGGTTCATACCGGTCCGGGCAAGGGCAAGTCATCGTCAGGATTCGGAATGATTCTGCGGTGCATCGCGCACGGGATGCCCTGCGCGGTGGTGCAGTTCATCAAGGGCAACTGGGTGACCGGAGAGGCCGAGATGCTGCGCAACCGGTTCTCGGACGAATGCCGATTCTTCATTTCGGGCGAGGGGTTCACCTGGGAGACGCAGGACCGAGAACGCGATATCGCCGCCGCGCAGAATGGCTGGAACATCGCGAAAGAGCAGATTCGCGACCCTGAGATGAAGTTCGTGCTGCTGGACGAGATCAACATCGCGCTGCGCTATGACTATATCGACATCGACGAGGTCGTGGATTTCCTGTTGCACGAAAAACCTGCGATGACGCATGTGTGCCTGACGGGGCGCAATGCGAAACCCGAACTGATCGAGGCCGCCGACCTTGTGACCGAGATGAGCCTGGTGAAGCATCCGTTCCGGGACGGGATCAAGGCCCAGAAAGGCGTGGAGTTCTGATGTGGTCCCTCATGGCCAGCGGGGCGAAACCGCCGGGGCCGATGCCGTGTGACGGAGACCACCCATGCCCGCGATAATGATCCAGGGCACGGGGTCGAATGTCGGCAAGTCGATGCTGGTGGCGGGCCTGTGCCGGGCCGCGCGCCAGCGGGGCTTGAGCGTGGCACCGTTCAAGCCGCAGAACATGTCGAACAACGCCGCGGTGACGCCGGACGGTGGCGAGATCGGTCGTGCGCAGGCGCTTCAGGCGATGGCTTGCGGTGTGAATTTGCACACCGACATGAACCCGGTTTTGCTGAAGCCGGAAACGGATGTCGGCGCGCAGGTGATCGTGCAGGGCAAGCGCCTGACCACGGCGAAGGCGCTGGAGTATTCCAGCCTGAAGCCGACGCTGATGGCGGCGGTTCAGGACAGCTTTGCCCGCCTGAGCGCACAACATGACCTTGTGATCGTCGAAGGGGCAGGTTCGCCCGCCGAGATCAACCTGCGCAAGGGTGACATCGCGAATATGGGCTTTGCCGAGGCGGCGGATGTGCCGGTGGTCCTGTGCGGCGATATCGACCGCGGCGGCGTCATCGCGCAGATCATCGGCACGCAGGCTGTCCTGCCGCAGGCGGATGCGGCTCGCATCGGGGGTTTTCTGATCAACAAGTTCCGCGGTGATCCGGCGCTGTTCGAGGATGGCTACCGGGAGATCGAGGCGCGCACCGGCTGGCGCGGCTATGGCGTGGCGCCATGGTTTCCCGAGGCATGGCGGCTGCCGGCGGAGGACGCGCTGGATATTGCGGACAGTCCGGTTCAGGGCGCATTTCACATCGTCTGCCTGCAATTGTCGCGGATCGCGAATTTTGACGATCTGGACCCGCTGACGCAGGAGCCGGGCGTGCGTGTCACGATGCTGCAACCGGGGCAGGTGTTGCCGTGCGACGCGGATCTGGTCATCATTCCGGGTTCGAAATCGACGCGCGGCGATCTGGATTTTCTGCGCCGGCAGGGATGGGACATCGACGTTCTGGCACATCACCGGCGCGGCGGCAGGGTGCTAGGCATCTGCGGCGGCTACCAGATGCTGGGTCGCATGGTCTCGGACCCGGCGGGGATCGAGGGGGCGCCGGGGGAGACGTCGGGGATTGGATTGCTGGACATCGAGACGGTCATGGGGGGCGACAAGAGCCTGGCTCAGGTCGACGCGCACCACGTGGGGCTGGACCTGCCGTTTGCCGGATACGAGATTCATATCGGCCGCAGCGACGGCCCGGACCGCGCGAGACCGTTCGCCAGTGTGGATGGCGTGGCCGAGGGGGCGGTGTCTGTCGATGGTCGCGTGGCGGGCAGCTATCTGCACGGGATGTTCGGCGATGACAGGTTCCGCGCAGCTTGGCTCGGGTCGAACGGGGCCGATGCCTCGGATCTGGGGTATCAGGCCATGGTTGAGCGCACGCTGGATGAACTGGCGGCGCATCTTGAGATGCATCTGGATGTCGCGGGTCTTTTGGCGCTTGCCAGATGAGGTCAGGCGGAGCCGATCGCCTCTTCTAGTTGCGGCCAGCGGGTCTGCGGCAGCAAGCCATAGCGATGGCGCGGGCCGGTTTGGCCAGCCATGGCACCACCTGGAGCGCGCCTTGCACGCTATTCCACGTGGCCACGCAAAGGGAAGTTTCATAGGTTGCCACGGCATTGAGCAACCGCGCCAGGTCGGATTTGCGCGGCAGCGCTGCGCGGGCTTCGTCGGTAATGCGCGGAACCTGGTGGGGTTCAGGATTGATGCCGGTCGACAGATCGAGCCAGTCGGCGGGGGCGCCGCCCAGCCTGACAACGGCTGTTTCAACGTTGCCGTTGTGATGCAGGAGTGCCGTCCTGATGGTCTTAGAGCAGCGCAAGACCGACCAGCACAAGGGCGCAAAGTGCCATAGCGCGCCGGTAGAGCGACAAGGCGCGTTTCAGATCTTCGGGGGTCGGATCGGGAGCGGAGCCGTTCAACCAGGGCTCGTCGGTGGGACGACCGTCATAGATGCGCGGACCGGACAGCCGGACGTTCAGCGCACCGGCCATCGCGGCCTCGGGCCAGCCCGCATTCGGAGACCGATGCCGCGGCGCGTCCCGTCGCATCACGTGAAGCGCGTGAAAAAGCGCCCCCGAGGCCAGTGCGAAGATGAGGCCGGTCAGCCGGGCGGGAAGCCAGTTCACGAGATCATCCAGCCGGGCGGCGGCTTTGCCGAACGCCTCGAAACGGTCGTTGCGGTGGCCGATCATGGAATCCATCGTGTTGATGGCCTTGTAAATTGCGATGCCGGGCAGGCCCAGGATCACGCCCCAGAAGATCGGGGCAACGATTCCGTCGGAGGTATTCTCGGCAAGGCTCTCGGTGGCAGACCTGGCGATGGCCGGCGTATCGAGCTTGGTCGGGTCGCGCCCGACGATCATGCTGACGGCATGGCGCGCGGCGGGCATGTTTCCGGCGGCCAGCGGGTGTGCGACGGCGGCTACATGCGCGTGCATGGAGCGCATGGCAATGAGCGGCCAGGCCAGCACCGCGCCGATCATCGCACCGACCCACCCATGGGGCAGGATAGCCTGACCGATCAGGGCGGGTAGGCCGGCGAGCAGGGTTATCCAAAGGACCGTCACGCCCCCGGCCAACAGGCGCCGACGGCGGGACCCGCGATTCAGCCGGTGCTCGGCCATTGTGATGGCCCGGCCAAGCCAGGTGACCGGGTGGCCGATACGGGCGTAGAGCCGGTCGGGCCAGCCGAAGGCGAGGTCGAGGGCCAGGGCGCCCAGCATCATAAGGGCGAAACTCATGCGCGGCCTGTATCGAAGCTGAGAATGGTTTTGAGCCGCGCTTCTTGCAGCTCGGATGGGCCGCATGGCGGGTTGGTTCCCGGCGCAAAGGTCAGCCCGCGGGTGGAGCCGGTATGCGCGCGCACCATGCCCACGGTACCGAGGCCCCTTGCGAGGTCGGCCATCGGATCGCAAGGGCCACGTCGCGCTTTGCAGCGAGGCGCGGAGTCCGAGGCGAGGGCGGCGTCGCTGCGCAGGTCGCCTGTCTTGGTCGCTACTGCCCGGCCATCGGTGAAAGGAAAGGCCTCCTCGGACGGGGCCGCGACACGCAACGGCGAACAGGCCAAGGTGATCAGGGCCACCTGCCCCGAAGGACCGAACCGCCCATGAAGCCATTCTCCGAAATGGCCGCAGATCGTGACATACCTCATGTGCGGTTGACCTCGATCACCGAGAGCGGGCTGTCGGGGCCGCAGCGCAGGCGCGTCACCGACAGGTGCGCCACCTCGAATGCCAGACCGCCGGGGGCGTGCCCGGTCACGAAGCCGAGCGCGGCGCGGATCACGCCGGCATGGACGACCAGGGCCACCGGGCCGTGCAGCGCGGCATGGCGCCCGTGCTCGATCAGGGCGGGTGTCACACGCGCGCAGAGGTCGTTGAAACTCTCGCCGCCTGGCGATCGGTGCGCCGCGAGTGCCGCGCTGTCCAAAACGCCGATGTCGGGTAACAAGTCAAAGGCCAAGCCGTCATGCGCGCCAAAGTCCTGCTCCCAAAGGCGTGCGTCCTGCTCGCAGGCACCGAAAAGCGCATTGGCCGTCTGGCGGCAGCGTTGTGCCGGACTGCTGATGACCCGGGTGATATAGGCCAGCCGATTTCTGAGCGCCGCGACCGCGGTGTCGTCGAGGACGGCCGCAACATCGGTGCGGCCATAGAGATGCCCCGGATCGGCCACGGGGGCGTGACGGATCAGGACAAGCTCTGGCCGGGGGGGCGCAACGGGTTCCAGGACGTCGCCTTTCAGCTTTCTTTTTTCCTCGAAAAATGCTTTCCCACGCTGCAATGAAAAAGTCGATACTCATCACCGGGGGCGCGCGTTCCGGCAAGTCGGCATTGGCCGAGCGGATGGCTTTGCAGCCCGCCGGACGGGCCATCTATATCGCGACCGCGCGTCTGCACGCAGGCGACGACGAGATGGCCGAGCGCGTGGCGAAACACAAGGCGCGGCGCGGTGCGGCGTGGGAGGACGTTCATGCGCCGACCGATCTGGCCGGGGGGTTGCAGGACACCGACGGCAGCGTGCCGCGGCTGGTCGATTGCCTGACGCTCTGGTTGACGAACCTCATCCTCGAAGACAGTGACTGGCAGGCCGAGACCGACAGGTTGGTCGAAACGCTGGCAAGCCAGGCCGCGCCGGTCGTTTTCGTCACCAACGAGGTGGGGCAGGGGATCGTGCCCGAGAACAAGCTGGCCCGGCTGTTCCGCGATGCCGCGGGTTACGTGAACCAATCCGTGGCGCAGGCCTGTGACGAGGTGTGGCTGACCGTGGCGGGCTATCCGATGAAGGTGAAGCCGAATGACCATTCTTTCTGACGTCTCGTCGCTGGGCGAGGTTGCCGGGCTTGCCGGGTCTTTGTCCGTAACGGATAAAGACGCCGGCGAGGCGGCGCTGGCGCGCCAGAACAGCCTGACCAAGCCGCCGGGCGCCTTGGGACGGCTGGAGGAGCTGGCGATTTTCATGGCGGGCTGGCAAGGCACGGACCGGCCCGCCATCGCCAGCGCGCAGGCCCTTGTTTTTGCCGGCAATCACGGCGTCTGCGCGCAGGGAGTCAACCCCTTCCCGCAGGACGTGACGGCGCAGATGGTGGCGAACTTTGAAAATGGCGGCGCGGCGATCAACCAGTTGTGCCGCGCAAATGGAGCCGAGCTGTCGGTGATTGCGCTGGAGTTGGACCAGCCGACCGCGGATATCACCGCCGGGTCGGCCATGTCAGAGGCTGAGACGCTGGACGCCCTGCGCCGAGGGGCTGCGGCCGTTGATCTTGGCGTCAGTGTGCTGATCCTCGGCGAGATGGGCATCGGAAACTCGACCATTGCCGCCGCGATGGCCAAGGGCGCCTTCGGCGGAGAGGCGGCGCTTTGGGTGGGCAAGGGGACGGGATCGGATGACGCCGGGGTCACGCGCAAGATCGACGTGGTGACACGCGCCTGCGCGCGTCATTCGGACGCCAGAGGTCTGGAAATCCTTGCCCGGCTCGGCGGGCGCGAACAGGCGGCGATCTGTGGCGCCGTGCTGGAAGCGCGGGCGCGGCGCATTCCGGTCATCCTCGACGGTTTCATCTGCACGGCGGCGACGGTGCCGCTTTTTGCCGCCGACCGTCGGTTCCTGGACCATTGCCTAGTCGGGCATGTCAGCCGCGAGCCGGGGCACGCGCGGCTTCTGGCGGAACTGGGCATGCGGCCGATCCTGTCGCTGGACATGGCGCTGGGCGAAGGCTCGGGCGCGGCGATTGCGTTGGGCGTGTTGCGCTCGGCGCTGGCCTGTCACAACGGGATGGCGACCTTTGCCGAGGCCGGGGTGTCGGGTCAATGAACCTACGTGCGCGCGTTGCCGAGTTTCAACTGGCACTGATGCTGCTGACCCGGCTTCCGGCCGGGCGGATCGGTGACGACCCGCCGACGATGCTGGCCGCGCGGTGGGCGTTCGTTCCGGTGGGGGCAATGGTCGGCGCCCTGACGTGGCTGGTTTTCAGCTTGGCGGCGGCGGTCGGCGCGTCAAACCAGATATCGGCCCTGTTGGCGCTGGGCGGGCTGGCGCTGGTCACCGGAGCGCTGCATTTCGATGGGCTTGCGGATTTTGCCGACGGCCATGGTGGCGGACGTGACAAGGCGCACGCGCTGGAGATCATGCGCGACAGCCGCATCGGCAGCTATGGCGTGGTTGCGATGGGGGTGGTCGCGGCCCTGTGGGCGGTGTCCGTTGCCGACGCCGATCCCGGCCTTTGTGCGTTCGTCGGCGCAGCCATGCTGAGCCGGGGGGCAATGGTGGCGGTGCAGGAGAGCCTTGCGCCGGCCCGCGCGGATGGTCTGGGGCGCAGCGCGGCGGGGCGCAGCAAGGCCGCGCGCGGGGTTCTGGCGGCAGTGGCGGTCGTGGCGCTGGTGGTTGCGCCCTGGGCGCTGCTGGCCTGTGCGTTGGTGACGGCGGCCATCGGCTGGCTGGCGTGGCGCAAGATCGGCGGGCAGACCGGCGACGTTCTGGGGGCTGTGCAATTGCTCTCGGAAACCGCAATTTGGGTGGCGCTGGCGTGTCTTTGAGGGCCCTTTGGCTGGGCTGTCAGTCCTGCCAGCCCTCGTGCATGATCAGGTCATCGAGCGATATCCGCTGCCGCCAGCCCTTGGCTGCCAGTTCGGGCTGGTCGTATAGCTGATCGACATATCCCACGCAGAGATAGGCAACCAGCTCGACATGTTCGGGAATGCCGAGCATGGTGGCGATTTCCTGGTGATCGAAAATGCTGACCCATCCCACGCCGATCCCCTCGGCGCGGGCGGCGAGCCAGAGATTCTGCACCGCGCAGACGGTCGAATACAGATCCATGTCACGGTTATGCGTGCGGCCCAACACCACCTTGCCGCCGCGGGTGCGGTCGCATGTGACCACGATATTGAGCGGCGCTTTGGTGATCCCTTCGAGCTTCAGCGACCTGTAGGCGGACTGGCGTTCATCGGGAAACATGGCGGCGGCTTCTTCGTTGGCGCGGCTGAAGATGCTGTGCACCCGTGTTCTGAGTTCGGCATCACGCAACAGGATGAAGTTCCATGGCTGCATGAAGCCGACGGACGGCGCAGCATGGGCTGCTTCGAGAACCCGGCGCAGAGCTTCCTCGTCGATCGGTTCGGGCAGAAACTCGTTCCGCACGTCGCGGCGCGCTGCGATTATGTCATACAGGCTTTGCCTTTCCTGCGAGGAAAAGATGCGTGCCGGAGTTGGCCTGGGTTGATCCGCCATGGAGCGCCTCTGCGATAGATGCTGCGACGTGTGAGCGACCCTTTCGGAGGGCGGTATCCTTTGAAGTGCGTCGGCAAGCGGCATTGCTTTGAGGCCCGGCGCGGCGATTGTCTTGTCTATGTCAGAGTGGGGCGGGACTTTGCAAGCCTGACACAGAGTACGTTTCCAAGTCGGGCCGGGACGTTCGCCTTGCGGTTTGGTCGCTGGGATTGAGATTCGCCTATCGTTTTGCGTTGTATTGTTGACAGGTGGCAATGCTTGCTAGACTAACGATGGTGATCAGTTCCATTTCCGCAAGAAATGGAAAACAGGGAACGCGGTGCGCCTGATAATATTCGGCAATTCCGTGGCTGTCCCCGCAACTGTAGGCGGCGAATCAGGCTGAATACGTCACTGGAGCACTCCGGGAAGGCCAGCCAGACGATGAAGACCCGCAAGCCAGGAGACCTGCTGATCACGACCGAAACCACAAGGCCTTCGGGTGTGAAGGCAAAGAGGTAGTACTATGACTGCAAAGACTGCAACCGCCGCACAGACAACATCGGCCTCCGGGCTGGTTTCGGTGATCGCCATCGCCGCGCTGGGCCTTGGCGTGATCTTCGTGGCAGGCCACGTTCAGGCCGCGACGCTGCACGACGCGGCGCACGATGTGCGTCACGCCACCGGCTTCCCCTGCCACTGAACCGGTGTTTACGCGTCTGCTGACCAGCGCCTTGTTCGCTGGCGCTGCCGCAGGGTTGATCATCGCCCTGTTGCAGCTTTTTTTCGTGCAGCCGGTCCTGCTTCACGCAGAGCTTTATGAAGGCGGCGAGCTGGTGCATTTCGGGACCGACTCGACCGTTTCGGCCACGCCGGATTTGCCGGGCTTCGATGCCGTGCGCGACGGGCTGAGCATCGTCTTCACGATGCTGATCTATTCCGGTTACGCGATGGTTCTGGTGGCGCTGATGTCGCTGGCCGAAAACCGTGGTGCGGCGATAAACGCGCGCACGGGCCTGATCTGGGGGGTTGCCGGGTTTGTCGCGGTGCACCTTGCGCCGGGCTTTACCCTCGCGCCGGAAGTTCCGGGCGTGGCTGCTGCCGATGTCTACGAGCGCCAAGTTTGGTGGTTCGCAACCGTGCTGACGGCGGCCATTGCCATGTGGCTGATCGCGTTCAGCCGCAACTGGGCCGGGTGGGGCGCCGCTGTGGTGCTGTTGCTGGCGCCGCATGTCATCGGTGCGCCGGAACCCGAGGTCTTTACGGGACCCGTGCCGACAGAAATCGGCGCCTTGTTCGCATCGCGCGCGCTTGGGATCGGATTGGCGGCCTGGGTCATGCTAGGAGCCTTTGCGGGTTTCTTCTGGTCGCGCGAAAGCGAAGCGGCCGGCCAGGCTCAGACCGCCTGATACCGGCAGATCACATTCCGGGCGCGTGCCTTGCGCGCCCGCCTTCTTGTTAAGGCTGAATTTGGACCCGATCATGGACCGTTCCATTCCGATGCTTCTTATCGGCCTTGTTTTCGGCGGGGGCATCGGGTTTGCGGTCGCCGCGGCGAACGGTGTCACTTTTGACGGGCATGATCATGGCGACCCAGCCCATCATGGCGGTCACGAGCAACACGCCGGGGCAGGCATGCACGATCACGGCGACATGTTGTCGGTTCCGGCAGGCGCCGATGCGCCGACGCTAAAGATCGAGGTGACGCCCGATCCGTCCGCCGGATGGAACCTGCACATCATGACCGAGAACTTCCGGTTCTCGCCGGAGAATGCCAGCCGTGACCATGTCCCGGGCGAGGGACATGCCCATGTCTATGCCAACGGCGTAAAACTGGCGCGGGTCTATGGCCCCTGGATGCATCTGGATACCCTGCCCGAAGGCGAGGTAGAACTGGAAGTGGCATTGAACAGCAACGATCACCGGCCGCTGGCCGTGGACGATACGCCGGTTGCGCGGACCGTCACGCTTAGCAACTGAGCGCCGGGACACGCCCCACCAGACAGAACCTAAGCCTGCCGCAGGGCTGCGCGTCCTCGATCCAGCCGTCTGGGGTAGCAAGGTAGGCGTGCAAGGTTGCGACGATATCTTCTGCATCCGCCGCCGGATCTACCCCGTTGAAGAAGTATGTGGCCCGGCCCGGGCCCTGCATGGCCATGGAAACCGGACTGGCACAACCATTCATGCACCCGCGTTCGACGACCATCACCGTTTTCGCCAGACCAGAACCCGTCAGTTTTGCATGCAGATCCAAGAGGTCTGATGGACCGCAGTTCTGACAGAAATGAACAGTGGCGGAGGGCGGCATTCGGTTTCTCGTTTGGTGTCTGCCCCAAGAGGCATACAGATATCTGCCAACCGGTCAATTAGGGCGGGATGGTCCGGCGTGGACCTGACCGCTCAGTGCCCAGGATTTTCCGGATCGGCGTCCGCATCGCCGCGGTCGAACGCAACCGCCCAGGCGTTCAGCAGAGGGCTGTCGCCGTGCTGGCGCCGCCACTGTCGGATCGCGTTGCGAAGACCGGCCCGGGCCACGCGGGTGTCGGGTTCGACCCAGGTTTCGGGGTCACGTGCCTCGCGGAGCGCGGTCCACACGCGCTGTTTCTGGTCGACGTAGTCCTGGGGGCCCCAATCGGACAGCAGCGCCTGGAACGCCGCGAATGCCGTCTCGTCAAAGTCCTGCTCCTCGCCGAGGCGTCCCATGACGGGACTGTTCGGGTGAAAGCCACAGCAGGGCACCCAGCCGTCGGGAATGGGCGTGTTGGCGGAATGGGTCCGATTGGCACGCAACAGCTTGGGCAGCACATGGGTGTGTGGCCCCTCGGGCGAGGTGCCGCCGGTGTCCGGTCCGCCGATCATCTGGTAGACTTCGACCCGGCCAAGGCGGGTCAGGGCGACGCGATGCGGATGCGCCTTCAGGATCGCACCCATTGCCGGGTTGTCCTGTTCGAAAAGCGAGCGCCCGGCGTTCGCGCGGAGAGTTTCCAGCAACGCCGGGTCGGCGGTGCGGATGCAGAAATCGACCTGCGGCTGGGCGAGGCCCATGTCGAAGATGACCGCCTCTCGGTCTTCATCGCGGATCGAATGCGCGTCGGGGCCGAGTTCGGTCAAAACATCCCGCCGGTTCATCGAAGCGGCGTCTTCGGGCAGGCAGAGCGAGACCGCCTGCGTCCAGCGGTGGGATCGGGGACTGAGCGTCTCGTAGGCAACTGGCCGAACGCCATCCAGTGTGTCGATACGGATGCCGCCGCGCGTTGTGACCTGCTGCAATGCTGATGCTTCGGTCGCCGGGGGATCGCCCGCCACTTGGTGAAATTCTGCAATCGCGCCGAAAGAGCCCATGTTCCATCCCGCATTCGGGTCGTTCAGCCCGTCCTTCAGTACGGCTTCAAGATGTTGCATCGAACATTTCTCCTCTTGTGGCCAACCATTGGCGTGCGCCGTCCAGAACGGCGGAATAGACGGCGCGGCCCGCGGCTTCGCCGATTTCGGTGTGAAGGCCGGCATAGCGTGTCTGCCCCGGCAGCGCCGCGACGGCAATGCAATCGGTTCCGGTCCCGGTGGCGCGACCGGGCGCGAGTGGCATGTCCACGTCCATCACAGCAGCCGTGCGCGCCTGAACCGCGATGCTCATGGCCTCGATGAGCGCGACGTCGGTAAGGCGGCGGTTGAGACGGAGTGCTATGTTGATGGTGCCCCAGTGTTCGTTTTCGAGAGCGGTCCTGTGACCGACGCGCTCGGCGTTGCTGAGACCCACGGTTGCGACGGCCTGCGCCTCTGTCGCGCCAACGGTGGCGACGGCGTGGGTGAAGCTGCCAACATCGCGGGAGGTCAGGACGGCCACGGCATCCTCGGAATTTCGCACTGCAAGCTCGGCTTGCAGCCAATCATGGGCGTCAAGGTCCTGTGTCAGGTCCGCGTCGCGCACTTCGCGCCAGACAATGCGGCGGGCGTGGACAAGACCGGGCCTGTGGACGGCCCAGCTAAGCACCTGCATCTCTTGTCCGAGATCGAATTCCAGCCAGGGGCGGTGGAGGGAGACGCCGTTCATTGCAGCACCTCGAGCGGCTGGAAAACGAAGCCCTTGTCGGTGTCCTGAAACCATGCCGTCACGCCGAAAATCTCGGCGAGGCGTCGGTCGGTCAGGACATCGGCGGGCTTGCCGTCCGCAACAAGCCCCTTGTTGCCCAGCATGATCAGACGGGTGCAGTGGCGGGCGGCAAGCCCGAGGTCATGCAACGACACCAGGGAGGATTTGCCGGTCCGTGCCAAGGCCGCGAAGGTCTGCATGGTGGAGATCTGGTGGGCGGGATCGAGCCCGGCGATCGGCTCGTCCGCGACAAGCAGCGGAGTTTCCTGTGCCAACGCCCGGGCGATCAGCACGCGGGCCTGTTCGCCGCCCGAAAGCTGCGTGGCATCGCGGTGGCGAAACTCGGTCAGCTCCATCCAGTCGAGTGCGTCGTCGACGGCCTTGCGGTCGTGGTCAGCCGGGTTCTGGATAGAGCTGAGATAGGGGGTGCGGCCCAGCATCACCACGGTTTCCACGGTCACCGGCCAGGCGATCTCGCGGGCCTGGGGCATCCAGGCGGCTTGCCTGGCGCGGGCGTTCTCCGACAGGGTGGCGAGGTTGCTGGAGCCGGTGAAGGGCAGCAGGCCGAGCGCGGCCCGCATCAGTGTCGTCTTGCCCGCGCCGTTGGGGCCGATGAGACCGACGAACTCGCCTGTCCCGATCTCGAAACTGACGTCGCGCAGCACATCGCGATTGCGCAAAGAGACCGTGAAGTCCTTGACGGACAGAAGGCTCATATCCGTTCCTTTCGCAGCTTCAGGATGAGATGCAGGAACAAGGGCGCGCCGACAAGGGCGGTCAGCACGCCAAGCTTGAGGTCGCGGGCGGGCAGGATGACCCGCACAGCAATGTCGGCGGCCAGGACCATGGCCGCGCCGCCAAATGCCGAGGCCCAGAGCAGGCGCGAGGGATGCGCCCCGACCAGGGGGCGCAGGAGGTGCGGGACCACGAGGCCGACAAAGCCGATGGCGCCCGCGACCGCCGTGCCCGCGCCGACCACGCAGGCGGTGCCAAGTACGAGCAGCAGGCGCAGGCGAACAAGGCGGATGCCCATGGCCGCCGCCGCATCCTCGCCCAGCGTCATCGCGTCGAGGCCACGTCCCAGGCCGGCCAAAAGGGCAAAGCCCACGGCCATGAAGGGCAGGGCGAGCCACACATGCGTCATCGAGCGGTCGGTGAGCGAGCCCATCATCCAGAAGACGATTTCATTCGCGGCGAAGGGGTTGGGCGAGAGGTTGAGCACCAGCGAGGTCAGCGCCCCGGCCAGGGCAGAGACCGCGATGCCGGCCAGGATCAGGGTCAGGGACGTGCCGCGCGGGCCGGCCAGTGACATGACCAGGATCACCCCAAGCAAGGAGCCCGTGAGCGCAGCCAGGGGAAGGCCGAGCGCGAATGCCCCCGCGAGCCCGGTATGGATCGCCAGGACAGCCCCCAGCGCGGCAGAGCCGGAGACGCCGATCAGGCCGGGCTCTGCCAGCGGATTGCGCAGGTAGCCCTGCATTGCCGCTCCGGCCAGCCCGAGGCTGCCGCCGATGAGCACGGCGAGGATGGCGCGCGGCAGGCGCACCTCGCGCATCACCAGCGTCAGGGGGCCGCCATCGCCCAAGAAAAGCGCCGACAGGCTTTGCCTGATGCCGATACCGGCGGGGCCGATCAAGAGCGACGCGGTGAATAGCGCGACGACCACCAGCAGGAGCGACAGGAACAGCGCCCTCATTGCCCGTCTCCGAAGAGGGCTTTGCGATCGGCGGCAAGCTCCTCGATGGCGCGCAGCACGTAGGGTGTGCCGCAGACCCAGTCGCGGTCGGTGATGCTGGCCCGTTCGCCCGTCCGGCGAAGTGTCTCGATCACCGGGTGGTTCATGATCGCTTCTGCACGGGACTCGCCGGGATAGGGCTGCGAGGTGATCACCAGATCGGGGTTGGTGACCGCCAGCACCTCGAGCGGGATCTTCATGCCCGATCCGTACCCGGCCTCTGCCGCGGCGTTCGCAAAACCCGCCGTGATCAGGATCTGGCCCGCCAGCGTCCGTTCCCCCGAGGTGTAGCCGTTGGCGTAGTAAAGCACCGCACGGGGCCGCTGCGCCACGTCAGCCCGCAGGTTGGTCAGACGCGTGTCGAAGTCCGACACCATGGCCTGGGCCGTATCCTCGCGGTGCAGCACCTCGCCCATTTGCAGGATCCGGTCGCGCACGTCGTCAAGCGACGAGGCGGGATCGAACACGACGACCGGGATATCCAGCCGGCGTAGCATCGCTACTGTGGCGCGGGCCGAATAGGTGCCTGCGATGACGAGGTCAGGCTGCATCAGATAGACCTCTTCGGCGAGGCCGTGATTGATGACGTGCTCTTTTGCCTGCTCTGCCATAGCCGAGGAGCGGGCGTCCGCGGCAATATAGGTAACCGAATGCAGTTGACCGGGTGCCGCCAGCATCATCGCCAACTGGTCGGTGCAAAGGTTCATGGAAACGACGCGGTGCGGCGCCTCGGCCGCAACGGGGCTGGCGCCGCACAGCAAAGCTGCGAGGGCCGGTCCGGCAAGGGCCGTGGAGAGACGCCGCACCGTCATCTCAGAAAGTGGCTGTCAGGCCGAAGAACGCCGTGCGGCCGGGGGTCTCGTAGCCGAGAACCTCCTGGTACTTTTCATCCGTCAGGTTCTCGATACGGCCATAGATTTCGACGCTATCTGTCAGCTGGTGCCGCAGTCCGACGTTGACAAGCGTATAGTCCGGCAGGGTCACGGGCACCGATATGAAGCTGGGCGGGAAGAACAGATCGACATTGTTCGCCACGTGCTGCACGTCCATGGTGAACCGCGTGCGGTCATCGGGGAAGTCGTAGCCAAGCTGCAACAGCACCTCGTGTTCCGGGCGGCGTACCTCGGTGCTGCCGTTGGGGTTCTCGGCATCCAGCCACGTGTAATTCAGCCCAAGGTCCAGCCGCGCGTTCACCTGCCAGGTCGCACCGATTTCCACGCCTCTGCGGTCGCTTTTTCCGGCCTGGTTGAAGGGTGTCAGGCTGCCGGTGCCAGGATCGACGGTGGACGAGATCTCGTTGGTCAGCTCGTCATCGAAATAGGTGACGTCAATCAGGCCGCGCCCGCCTAGGAATTGTTGTTCCACACCGAAATCCCAGCCTTCGCTCTGCTCGGGTTCCAGGTTCGGGTTGCCAATGAAGTTGTTGGAAAAACCGAATTGTTCGAACATGGTCGGGTTCTGGACGCCTGTGCCGTAAGAGGCGTGAAGTCGCGTGGTCTGACTGGGCAGCATGTACGACACACCGACAGCGTAGGTCGTAAAATCCTCGAACTCGTCGTTGAAATCATGCCGGACGCTGGCCTGCACATCAAGACTGTCGGTCAGGTTGCCCTGGTATTCCGCCACGAGGGCGGTCTGCTCGCGCGTCTGTTTGATCAGCTGGCTGGGTGCGAAGACGAAGGCGGGGTTGTTGTTGACGAACGTCTCCCGCTCCCACTCGGCGCCGAGGGTCAGGATGTGGCGGGCGGTATCGACCGCGCCGCCATCCAGCGCGACGCTGCCCTTGTAGCTGATTTTCTGGCGTGTCTCTGTGGTGTCGCCCGACTGTGCGCCGGTGCCGTTGAAACGATCGGTCTGGATGTCTGCAAAAGACAGATCAAGGCGGTTTCTGAAACGACCGCCGAACGTGTCGAGCTGGGCGTAGATGGAGCCGAAGGTCTCGGCCGTATCGGACCCGGAAAAGTCATCAACGAGGATCTGTCCGGCAGGTGTAAGCGCGGTGTAGATCTGGCCGTCGGAGTCCGAGTCGCTTTTCACGTGCCGTAGCGTGCCGCCGAAGGTCAGGTTTTCGGTCGCGTAATAATGGACGTTGAGGTTGTAGGTCTCGTTGAGATCACCGTCATCCTCGCCATTCAGGCCCGACACGTCATAGCCGCCGGTCTCCCGGCGCGTCGCGGAAAAGCTCAGAGCAAGTTTTTCGGTGCGCTGCCGCAAGGCCAGGCTGACTTGCGTCGTCTCGTCGGTGCCGATCTCGAACCCGGCTTGCCCGCTGAAGCCCGGCTCGGTCGCGCGCTTGGTGGTGATCGAGATCACACCGCCGATGGCGTTCGAGCCGTAAAGTGAGGATTGCGGCCCGCGCAGGACCTCGATGCGCTCGATGTCGGCGCTGAGAAGACCGCTGAAATCGTACTCGCCCTGGCTGGGCGAGGCCACTTCCACGCCGTCGATGATGACCAGCGTGTGGTTGCCTTCGTGGCCGCGCATCCGGACCTGGGTCAGGCCGCCGGCGGGGCCGGTCCGCGAGACGGAAACACCGGGCAGCGAGCGGATGATGTCGACCGCATATCGTGACCCGCGATCCTCGATATCCTCTTCGGTCAGGACAGTACCGGCACGGCCGTAGGCGCTGCCTTCAATCGGGGTCAGACCGCCGGACACGAAGATCGTTCCGAGGTCATATGGCGTGTCCTGCGCAATGGCGGGCTGGGTGAAAAGGGCGGTGGATGCCGCAAGCGCGGCTTTGAATGAGCGTGACATGGCGTGTCCCTCCGGATCTCGCGTGACGCGATGGCTTTTGTTTGTGCCTTTGGAGGGGTGACTCCGCAGACGGTGATATCGTCACCGCTACGGAAAGTCCGTTGTCGAAACGCGCCCCGCGTTCGGACAGGGTGATCACCTCGGCAGGTCTCCTGACTTGCGGGTCAATGCTTGGCCGGGTCTTCCCATCATGCGCCGCATGACAGTGACATGGTCCGGCTTCGCTCTCCGCCTACAGTTGCGGGGGCAGTTGCGGATTGGACGCCAGACGCGTCGCACCGCATTCCCTATTATCCCGCCGGAAAACCGCCGGGAACCGAAGTGAGTCGATGGTTAATGGATGAAATGGTCTGAGAAAAGATAAAAATCGAAGGCTGGAAGGTTTCATCCGCAGCCGGGTGGTACACTGAAGCCCGGGCCCATTCACGTTTCACATGGCAAAGCCGTCGATCCCGAGCTTCTCATTCGGGTGGCGGACCGCTCAGCCTGATCGAAGAACCGGCACGGTCGTTTCCGCGTCGTCCGACACCGCCATGCTATGGACCATTGTCCGAAACCAAATGGCTCAGATCTAGAGAGGCTCCGGTCATGCCCACTGTGGTAACGTCGTGATCGGCGAAATCGGAATGTTCGTCGCGGGTGCTGGTGCCCCCCTGTCTCACCGTGGAGGCGGCCATACGGGCGGGTTCGTAGGAAACACCCTGACGGATTTGATTGAGCCGCGGTCTTGTCCATGACGCTTGGTCTAGATTAGGAAGGATTGAATGTGGACTTGCCCTGGAAAAGTGGAGAGCACCAACTGAGGAACCAGGAGGTGTTCTATGGGAAACGGAAACAGACCGACGCCGGAGTTCCGGCGTGAAGCGGTGCGGCTGGCGCTGACCAGCGGCCGGACGCGACGGGAGGTCGCGGAGGATCTGGGGATCGGGCTTTCGACACTGACGCGATGGCTCAGTCGCGAGCGGGACGCTGGTGGGCCGGTCGAGGCATCGGTCGATCTGCACGCGGAGCTGAAGCGGTTGCGACGCGAGAACGCGGTTCTGAAGCAGGAGCGCGACATCTTAAAAAAGGCCGCAGCCTTCTTCGCGAAAGACGCAAGTCGATGAGCTTCGCTTTCATAGAGGCGGAGAAGGCCAGCTTCCCGATCCGGCGAATGTGTCATGTTCTCGGTGTCAGCCAGAGCGGGTTCTTCGCTTGGCGGGACCGCCCTGCCTGTCATCGCCAGCAGCAGGACATGATCCATCTTGCCCACATTCGAACGGCCTTTGAGCTGTTGAACGGGACCTACGGCAGTCCCCGCATGCACCGCGACCTCGTCGATGAGGGGCTCAAGATAGGGCGGCACCGCACGGCACGACTGATGCGCGAGAACCAGTTGATCGCGCGGCAAAAGCGGCGCTTTAAACGGACGACGGACAGTGAACATGCCTGGCCTGTGGCGCCCAACCTCGTGGCACAAGATTTCGCGGCGGACTGTCCGGACAGGAAGTGGGGGGCGGACATCTCCTACATCTGGACGGCAGAGGGCTGGCTTTACCTTGCCATTGTCTTGGACCTCTTCTCGCGCCGCGTCGTCGGTTGGGCCACGAGTGATCGTCTGAAGCGTGACCTCGCCATCGCAGCCCTGCGCCATGCTCTGGCCGCTCGCAACCCTGAGCCAGGACTGGTTCACCATTCCGACCGCGGATCGCAATACTGCTCGGTGGACTATCAGGCGCGGCTCCGCAAACGTGGCATCTTGATCTCGATGAGCGGGCGCGGGAACTGCTATGACAACTCAATGGTGGAAACGTTCTTCAAAACCATCAAGTCGGAGCTGATCTGGCCGGTCGCCTGGAAATCCCGCCAACAGGCCGAAAACGCCATCGCCAGATACATCGACGGGTTCTACAATCCCGTCAGACGCCATTCATCGCTCGGCTTCCAAAGCCCGATAGCATTCGAGCGAAAGGCCCGCGAAGTGAGCTAAACGCTCTCCACCAAAACCGGGCAAGTCCACTTTTTCATCGTCCGCTGTTGCGGTCATCATCGATGGGTCCTTTCGGGCCCCTCTCTGCACGCGGGTAATTCGCACCCCATGCCGTAGCTGTTTGTGATTTTTGGCAAGGGTTGAGATTTGGGTTGGTGTTGTTGTTCGAATAACGTCATTTGATGGCTGATAAGCTTATCACCATCAGCACTGCAAATGTTGTTCAAGCATCCGTTTCCCTTTGAGCTCGAAAAGGACACGAAACTGTCCACGAGTGATGCATTCGTGCATAACTATTAGATTTTAATAACTAAAATTTTCTTGCAAAATGTGAACCCCTGCTGAACGATGGTTGCAGGCTCAAATGTGAGTCTAAAAAATTCATGAGCAATGAGGCTCTCCGATCGTGACGAAGACGTCGCGGTGGAGGGCCTTTTTTTGTTGCCGATTCAACGGCCGCTCGTAACCAACAGAGGAGATAACCTAATGAAACGTCGCGACTTTCTTGGAGGAGTAGGTGCTCTCGGTGCAGCTGGTGCCCTTTCGGCGCCCGCGCTTCTGACGACCGCTGGGCGTGCCATCGCGCAGGGTGGCGATATTCCCGTCGGTTTGCTGTTTTCACTGACCGGCGCCGTGGCCGTGGTGGAAAGCACTCTGCACGATGCTGCGCTGATGGCGATTGAAGAGATCAACGCCGCCGGCGGGGTGCACGGCCGGCAGTTGCGGCCAATAATTGAAGACCCGGCATCCGACCCAGCGACTTATGCAGACCGCGCTCGGCGCCTGATGATCCGCGACAAATGCGTCAGCGTTTTCGGCTCTTACACCTCGGCGAGCCGGCAGGCGGTGTTGCCGGTGACCGAGCAGCGCAAGAACCTTTACTGGTACCCTACGCTTTACGAAGGCCGCGAGTGCTCGAGAAACGTCATGTATGGCGGCGCCGTGCCGAACCAGCAGCAGGATGACTTGATCGCCTGGGCGATCGAGAATTACGGCCCGCGCTTCTACATGATCGGCAACAACTACGTCTATCCGAAGGAAGAGAACAACTACTGCAAGACCCTGTTGGCCGAACTGGGCGGCGAGGTCGTGAACGAGGAATACGTCCCGCTTGGGCATTCCGACTTCAGCTCGGTCATCAACCGCATCCGGTCCGAGAAACCCGACGTGATCTTCGCCACCGTCGTGGGCGATTCCGACGTGGCCTTCGCCCGACAGTATCACGCGGCCGAACTCGACCCCGCGCAGATGCCGGTGATCAGCCTCACCCGGTCCGAGGTAGAGGTGAAAGCCATCGGCGGCGAAGCGGCGGCCGGGCACTTCTCCTCCGCGCCCTACTTCATGGGCCACGACACGCCCGAGAACGAGGCCTTTGTCGAAGCCTACAAATCCCGCTATGGCGCGGACCAGGTCACGCATTTCGTGTCCGAGGCGGCCTACTTCCAAGTTTACCAGTTCAAGGCGGCGCTGGAGAAGCTAGACCCGGGCAACATCACGCCCGAGACGATCCGCGACGCGGCCGTGGGCCTCACGCTCAACGCGCCGCAAGGCGAGGTGCTGATCGACGAGAACCTGCACACCCACCTTTGGCCCAAGATCGGCCAGTGGCAGAGCAACGGCCAAGCCGAGGTGATCGTGGAATCGCAGGAGCGGATCGCGCCCAAACCCTACGCCGCCTACGAGGGCCAGAGTTGCACCAGCGAAGGTCTCGTCAAGGCCTGACGGTCATCCACTCATAACTGAAACCAACGTCCGGCCCCGACACAAGGGGGTCGGACCCACGGGGAAGGACCGTTTACATGGACGTGCTAGCGAACCAACTCTTTGCCGGACTGAGCATGGCGTCGATCCTGCTCATGATCGCGCTTGGATTGGCCATCATCTACGGCGCGATGGGGGTCATCAACCTCGCGCACGGCGAATTCGTGATGCTGGGCGCCTACGCGACCTGGGCGTTGCAGACCTTCGCGGGCATCGGCATCCTCCCGGCGCTGCCGCTCGTCTTCATTGCGGTCGGCCTCGTCGGCTGGGTGATCGAGAAGGCGGTGGTGCAGAAGCTCTACCACCGGCCGCTGGACACGATCCTCGCGACATGGGGCATCGGCATCATCCTGCAACAATGCGTGCGGCTTGGGATCGGGGCGGAATCGCGCTTCGTCAAGGGGCCGGACATCCTGTCGGGCAATACCGAGATCGGCCCGCTCATCATGTCGAACTACCGGCTCTTCGTGATCGCGCTGTCGATGGTGGTGCTCTACGGGACGTGGCTGCTGATGACCCGGACTGAGTTCGGCATGAAGCTGCGCGCCGTCATCCAGAACCGCGGCATCTCCGAATGCTACGGGATCGAGGCCAAGCGCATCTATTCCATCACCTTCGCTTATGGCGCGGGGCTCGCCGGAATTGCCGGAGCGCTCATCACGCCGCTCTTCAGCACCATCCCGACGATGGGCACGGGCCTCGTGGTCGACGCGTTCCTCGTGGTGATCGTCGGTGGGCTCGGCAGCCTGATCGGGGCCGCATCCGCAGCCGTGCTCATCGGGGAGGCGACCGCCATCTTCTCGATCCTGATGAACGACACATTGGGCCGGATCGCCGTTCTCGCTGGGATCATCGTGCTGATCCGCTTCCGCCCGCGGGGACTCTTCCCCACCGACACCCGCCGCTGAGGAACCTTTCCGATGTCCAGACTTCACTACGACCTCGCCGCCTTCGCCCTCTTCGCCATCATCATCGTCTTCGGTGTGCCGGCGCTGATGGGCTATGACGGGTTCGAGCTCAACACCTTCGCGCGCTACCTAGCCCTTGCCATCGTGTCGATGGCGCTGGCGCTGTCCTGGGGGACCGCGGGGCTTCTCAACCTCGGGCAGGCCGCAACATTTGGCATGGGGGCCTACGCGATGGCCATGCACCTGAAACTCCGCGCGAGCGATGGGTTGCCGGACTTTATGGGCTGGAACAACGTGCCCGCGCTGCCGCTCATCTGGGTGCCGTTCGAATCGCTGGCCTTCACCCTCCTCGCGGGGCTTCTGATCCCGGCCTTCATCGGCGGGCTGATCGCGATCTTCATGTTCCGCGCGCGCATCGCGGGTGTGTTCGTGGCGATAATCACGCTTGCCTTCCTCGTGGCATTTCAGCTTCTCGTCATCAACCAGCAGGGGCTGACCGGCGGGCAGAACGGCCTCACGGGGCTGGCGCAGTTCACGATCATGGGCTGGCGCGTCGATCCCTACAGCACTGTGTTCTACTACCTCGTCGCAGGCTGCCTGACGGTGGCGCTCGCGATCGGCGTCTACCTCACCCACAGCAAGTTCGGCCTCGTGCTGCGCGCCATCCGCGAGGACGCGGACCGCACCCGGTTCTTCGGCTACAACGTCGCCACCTACCAGACGGCCGTGTTCTGCATCTCCGCGGCGCTCGCGGGTTGGGCGGGCATGCTCTACACGATGGTTCTCGAATTCGCGTCGCCCACCTACATGGGCGTTTCCTTCAGCCTCGCCATCGTCATCTGGTGTGCCGTGGGCGGACGCGAATCCGTCATCGCCGCGGCCATCGGAGCGATCATCGTCAACATGCTCGAAGGGCGGCTTTCGGACGTCTTCGTCGAAGGCTGGAACCTCATGCTCGGCGTAATCTTCGTGCTGGTGGTCATGTTCATGCCGCGCGGCATCTACGGGCTGCTCACCGGGATCGGCCAGCGGCTGACAACGCCGCGCCGCACCGCGCGCCGCGAGACCGGCACCGCGATCCCTGACGAGCAACTCGAACCCCAGCAGGAGACGTAACCATGGGCCAACTGCAAGTCACCGACCTGCTGGTCGACTTCGGCGGCCTGCGCGCCGTCGACAACCTGAGCTTCACCGTCAACGAAGGCGAAATCCTCTGCCTGCTCGGCCCAAACGGCGCGGGCAAGTCGACGACGCTCGACCTGATCTGCGGCAAGACGCAGCCGACCGGCGGGTCGATCCGGCTCGACGGCGCGGAAATCTCGCAGATGCTCGAGTTTCGCCGCGCGCGGCTTGGCATCGGGCGCAAGTTCCAGGTGCCGTCGGTTTACAAGGAGCTGACCGTGGCCGAGAACATGTCGGTCGCGCGATCGCACCGCCCCGGGCTTTGGAGCACGTTCACACGGATGGCGCTGTCGGACATGGGCGGCACCGGGGAAATCCTCGATCGCGTCGGGCTGTCGGAGAAGCGCGGCGAGATTGCCGGCAACCTGTCGCACGGCCAGACCCAGTGGCTCGAGATTGCGATGCTGATCGCGCAGGACAGCCGACTTATCCTGATGGACGAACCCACCGCCGGCATGACCGTGCAGGAGACCGAGCGCACCGCCGAGATCTTCCGGTCGCTGAGCGCCACGCACACGCTGATCGTGGTCGAACACGACATGTCCTTCGTGCGCACGGTCGCGGACCGCATCCTGGTGATGAACCAGGGCGCGCTGCTAGCCGAAGGCTCCATCGAGGAGATCGAGGCCAACCAGGCCGTCAAGACCGCCTACCTGGGACACTGATCATGGAACATCTGCAAGCAAGAGACCTCTATTCCTTCTACGGCAAGAGCCCGGTGATCCAGGGCGTGTCCTTCGACCTCGGGGCGGGTGAATTCCTCGCCGTTCTGGGGCGCAACGGGGTGGGCAAAACGACCCTCCTCAAATCTGTGATGGGGCTGACCGACCGCTGCGAGGGCGGGCTCGCCTTCGGAGATACCGATATCCTGAGCTACGCGACGCCGCTGCGAGCGCGGCTCGGCATCGGCTACATCCCGCAGGGGCGCGAGATCATCCCGCAATTCACCGTCCGCGAGAATATACTGATGGGAACCTTCGCGCGCACCGACGGCAAACGCGACATCCCCGAATACCTGTTCGAGATGTTCCCAATCCTCGACGAATTCATCAACCGCCGCGGCGGCGACCTCTCGGGCGGCCAGCAGCAGCAGCTCGCGATCGCGCGGGCGCTGGCGATGGATCCGAAGATCCTAATCCTCGATGAGCCGACCGAGGGCATCCAGCCCAACATCGTCAAGCAGATCGAGGAGGCGATCGTGCGGCTCAACCGCGAACGCGGCCTCGGCATCATCCTTGTCGAACAGAACGTCACCTTCGCACGCGCGGCGTCGGACCGCTTCATCGTGCTCGACAAGGGGCGCGTCGTTCTCGACGGCAAATCCGACGACCTTACCGAAGAGGCTGTCGAAAAACACCTGACCTTCTGACGGGTCAGGGCAAACCACCACCACACGGGATCAACAGGAAAGGACCGAACCCATGAGACACGGTGACATTTCAAGCAGCGACAACACGGTCGGCGTGGCTGTCGTGAACTACAAGATGCCGCGGCTGCACACAAAGGCCGAGGTGATCGAGAACGCCGAGAAGATCGCCGAGATGCTCGTCGGCATGAAGAAGGGCCTGCCGGGCATGGATCTCGTGATCTTCCCCGAATACAGCACCCACGGAATCATGTACGACGAAGACGAGATGATGGAGACCGCCGCCACCATTCCCGGCGACGAGACCGAAATCTTCGCGCGGGCCTGTCGCAAGGCCAATGTCTGGGGGGTGTTCTCGCTCACCGGGGAACGGCACGAGGAGCATCCCAAGAAGACGCCCTACAACACGCTCATCCTGATGAACAACAAGGGCGAGATTGTGCAGAAATACCGCAAGGTCCTGCCGTGGAACCCGATCGAGGGTTGGTATCCGGGCGATCAGACCTACGTGGCCGAGGGTCCGAAGGGCTTGAAGGTCAGTCTGATCATCTGCGATGACGGCAACTACCCCGAAATCTGGCGCGATTGCGCGATGAAGGGGGCAGAGCTGATCGTGCGCTGCCAGGGCTACATGTATCCCGCGAAGGATCAGCAGGTTATCATGTCGAAGGCGATGGCATGGGCCAACAACTGCTACGTGGCCGTGGCCAACGCGGCGGGGTTCGACGGGGTCTACAGCTATTTCGGCCACTCCGCGATCATCGGCTTCGACGGGCGCACGCTCGGGGAATGCGGCGAAGAGGACATGGGCATCCAGTATGCCCAGCTTTCGATCCCGGAAATCCGCGACGCGCGGGCCAACGACCAGTCGCAGAACCACCTCTTCAAGCTGCTACACCGGGGTTATACCGGCGTGCATGCCTCCGGCGACGGGGAGAACGGCGTGGCGGAATGCCCGTTCGAGTTCTACCGCAACTGGGTCAACGACGCTGAGAAGACGCGGCTGCATGTAGAATCCTTCACCCGTTCGACTGTGGGCGTGGCCTGTTGTCCCGTCGGCGGATTGCCGACTGGCGAGAAAGAGAAAGAGGCGGACTGATCCGCCACGACTCGGCGGTGCGGCCCGAACGAGCCGCTCCGCCAATCGTATTATTGTATGGAGTGAATATGCCTTTCCTGACTGATCGGTTGCATGACACACAAAGGCAAGAAAAGCTGGCGGCCGCCTTGGCGGACGAGAATGCACGTGTAACCGGGCGCCCAGTGAATAGGGTCAATCCCGGAAGAGGCCTGGCGTCGCGTTTCTCATTCGATAGCGCCGACATCGAGGCCGAATTACGCGCATCGATCATCGGACAGGAAGAGCCGATCAGCCAGGTGCTGGAGATCCTCAAGGTGGTCCGCGCCGATATCGGTGATCCGCGCAAACCGCTGGCGTCCATCCTCTTTTGTGGGCCGACAGGTGTCGGCAAGACCGAGACCGTCCGCACCATCGCCCGAGCGATGTACGGGGATGCCGACGCGTTTTGCCGGATCGACATGAACACGCTTTCGCAGGAGCACTATGCGGCTGCCTTGACAGGGGCGCCGCCAGGCTATGTCGGCTCAAAGGAAGGCACCACGATCCTTGACCAAGAGAAGATCGAGGGCACCCGGAACCTTCCCGGGCTTGTGCTATTCGACGAGTTGGAAAAGGCAAGCAACGAAGTGGTTCTGGCGCTGATGAACGTGTTCGACAACGGCATTCTCACCGTAGCGTCGGGTGAGCGCACCTATTCGTTTAGAAACAGCCTGATCTTTATGTCGTCGAATCTTGGAGCCCGGGAACTGATGGCGCTCGACGAGGTGGGCGGGTTCAGCCCGCGCGCGCTATGGTCGCGGCTGCTTGCAGCGCACAAGCCGAGGAAAGAACCCGCGCATGATATTGTTATGCGCTGTCTACTGGATCGATTTCCGCCAGAACTTGTAAACCGGATCGATCATGTCGATACATTTAATTGGATCAGCAGCGACAAGATGCCGGAATTGGTGGACGTGGAACTGGCGCGGTTGAACCGACGCCTGAAAAAGCATGATCTCTGGCTTGAAATCTCGGAAGACGTCAAAGGTTTTATCGCAGCAAAAGGCTATGATAAGCGGTTTGGCGCTCGTGGACTTCGCAGGGCAATGCGGCGTTATCTTGAATTTCCACTGGCTGGATATTTGCTTGGCGACCATGGGGACTTTTCGCCCCCTGATGGAAGTGCCATTGTCAGACTCCAAGCCCAATGCCGGGATGAAACCGTTTCGTTTCGGCAGTTTTGAAAGGGATGTGATCTTTGGAAAGTTGGAAGGTCGGGCTGCTTTTCTCGGAGACAGGCGTTACTTCGATCATCGAGCGGTCGCAGCTCAATGGCGCATTGCTGGCTATCGACCAGATCAACGCGAGGGGCGGAATCCTCGGTCGGCCGATCGAACCTGTCCGGTATGACCCCTCATCGGTCGTTCGACGATACGGCGAACTGGCCGAGAAGCTGATCATTGATGACAAGATCGGCGTGATATTCGGCTGCTACATGTCATCTTCCCGCAAGGAGGTTCTTCCGGTCGTAGAACGCCGGAACGCACTCTTCTTCTATCCAACGCTTTACGAGGGCTTCGAATACTCCCCCAACATGATCTACGGCGGAGCTTGCCCGAACCAAAACAGCGTGCCTTTGGCGAACTACCTGATGAATGCCTATGGTAAACGGATTCACTTCGTTGGCTCTGACTATATTTACCCAAGGGAGTCCAACCGTGTTATGCGCAATGTTCTTCGCCAAGGAGGCGGGGAAGTGACCGGAGAGGTTTACTTCGATCTCGAGGCGAAAGCTGACGACTTTTCCGCGGTCGTTGACGATATCATGGCAGTGAAACCGGACGCAATCTTCTCCACTGTTGTCGGGCAGGCCTGTATAGAGTTTTATAAAGCCTACCATGCGGCCGGAGGCAATGGCAGAGAGTGCCCGATCGCCAGTCTCACCACCAATGAAGGAGAGATTGACGCGATAGGTTCACAAGCTTCGACCGGGCACATTACGGCCGCGCCATACTTCCGCTCGATCAATTCGCCGGCGAACCGCCGCTTTCTCAGGGCATACGAGGAAAAGTTCGGCTCGACGGTTGATGTCACAAGCTGTTGCGAGGCGACATACAGCCAAGTGCACATGTTCGCCCGTGCGCTTGAAGAAACGGGTGAGATCGACACGGAATGCCTGCGAGAAGCTCTCTTGGGGGCCAGCTTCGACGCGCCGCAAGGGCAGATCAAGATCGACCCCGACAACAACCACACCTACCTTCAGTCGCGGATTGCCAAAGTTGACGAGGCTGGCGAATTCGTCATTGAGACGAAGGTGCGCCGTGCCATCAAACCGGATCCCTACCTTGTCTATCCGGCCATCCACGACTGGAGTTTCCGAACGCTGAAGGTAGCTGGAGGTGGGCGACGGAATGAGTGATCCGATCCAGGATCTGAGGGACCTTCATGCGCTCGTCGTCCACCCTCGGGACCGTAGCGCAGACGAACTGATGCAGCAGGTCAACAGGATTGGATGCAATTTCGATCACATGTGGCCGGTGCCGAAGACGCTGCCGGAAAAATTCGACCTCGTTTTTGTGGATGTCACGGATCAGAGCGCGCAGAAGCTGAAAACTTTCATCGGCAACATTGCAAAGCCACCATCAGTCGTGGCGATCATTGGGTATGAGAACCCGTCGGTTCTTGATCTCATTTTCGAAATCGGTGCTCACTCGGTTCTGATGAAGCCGGTGCGAGCAGCCGGCGTGCTCAGCAGCATGCTCATGGCACGGCGGTTTCAACAGGAACAACATCGCTTCAAGAAAGACCTCACAAAACTGCGTGAAAAGCTCGATAACGTGCAGAAGGTGAATGATGCCAAATTCATCCTTATGCGTCATCGCGGCATCACAGAGCGAGAGGCCTATGACCTAATCAGGAAGCAGGCTATGGCGAAGAGGACGACCACCACGGAAATCGCGCAATCGATTATCAACGCCGAGAGCATCCTCAGTAATATGGGAGACACATAACTATATTGAGCGGTTTTTGCATTATTCGCTCAAAAACAACCCACCGGTTCGAGCTCGCTTTCTCAGCAGCGCCATCGTCGAAGGTGGAAAAACTGTCGAATTAATCATTCTACGTACTCTCCCTTTAGCTGCATAGGAAAGATGAATGTCGGCGTGCTAGTTGATCATCTTACCGTGAAAACACTCTAGAAAAGTTTCAGACTTCAGAAAAGTTTCAGACTTCGCGCATTCTTCTTCCAACTGGCCAGTCTTTTGCTGGCTTCACCTGTAGACGCATTGGCAGCATGATCGACGATCAGCGCGAGGGTCGCGTTGAGCCCTAACGTGGATTCGAGAAACATACCGGTATTGGACGGGCTGTAGAGACAGGCATCCGCAATCTCGGCGCTCCAGTGGCAAAACTCGTCGGAGACCACGATGAGCGAGCGCCCCTGCCGCTTGGCGATACGCGCCAGCGCCTGTCCCTCGTTTGCGTAGGGCACCACATCTAGCATTACGAGGCATTCGTGCTTTGTGGCGCTATTGTCGCTGTCGAGCCATTCACCCAGCATGCTGTCATGGGGCGATAGATATTGCACTTTGGGTCGGGCAATGGAAAGACGCCGGGCGAAATCCTCGGCCAGACCGCGCACTGATTGAAAGCCGGTCACATAGATCCGAGAGGCGGAGCCGACGATCCGCCGTGCCCTGTCCCAGTGTTCGTTGTCGGTTTGCTGAAAGACTGTACGCACCGCAGACAGTTCCGCTTCCATGATCTGCGACATTCTGCTGTCGATATCTGCGCTTGGACTGATCGAAGGGCCGCCGATCGTAAATTGTTCACGCAGAAGCTGCTTGAGGTGCTTGGTGCCGCCGTACCCCAGCCTCCGCATCAGCCGGCCCACTGTTATTTCGCTAACACCGGCCCTTTGGGCCAGGGACTTGCCCGTTTCGGGACCGATGGTTTGCACATTTAGCAGGATGAATTGCGCTACCTTTGCTTCCTGCTTGGGCAGTTTGGGAAGTTCTCTCTCCAGTTTTCCTACGAAATCTCCCAGAGGCCCCTGGGGAAACGACGCAAATCCGCTGCTCATGCCAACCTCCTAGAAATGACAGAATAATAACCTTTGACAAAAACGATACTATTAAAACACCATTGGCAAATCAAATCAAAGTCCGAACACAACGAACAACGACAGGGAATGAAAAATGATTGAACGAACAGCAATTCGTACCGCTGCGGTGTCGGTTGCAGCGCTTGCCACGACCACAGTGGCCCAAGCCGAGGGAGAGCTGAATCTCTACAACTGGGGAGACTACATCAATCCGGCCGTGCTCACCGCCTTTACGGAGGAAACCGGGATCGAGGTCAATCTCGATACCTACGGAAGCAACGAGGAGATGCTTGCTAAGATCCAGGCGGGCGCTTCGGGATACGACATCGTTTTTCCATCGGTGCACATGCATGACATTATGTATCAACTGGGCCTGCTGGCGAAGACCGATATTGGACAAAGCGAGAATTTCAGCAATATCGACCCGCAATTCATCCGTGCAGAGACCGATCCGAATGCGGAATATTGCTTGCCCTATGCCTGGGGCAACGTGGGCGTCGTCTATAACAAGACCAAAGTCGAGGAGATGAGCAGCTGGGCCGACCTGTTCGACCTTGCCGCCAGCGGTGAGAAGATCGTCCTGCTGGACGATCCGCGCGAGACCATTGGCATTGGTCACATCATGAACGGCACATCGGTGAATTCCACCGACGAGGCCGAGGTCGTGGCTGCCGCCGACGTCATCAAGGAGAACCTGGAAAACGTATCGGCCTTTTCCTACGACAGCATCCCGCTGGTAACCTCAGGTGATGTCGCCGCGGCGCATTGGTACGTGGGCGCCAACATCTTCGTGCAGCAGAATCCGGATGTACTAGCCTATTATATCCCGTCCGAGGGGGCGACGATGTACCAGGAAGACATGTGCGTTCTGAAGGATGCACCGAACGCAGACAATGCCAAGGCTTTCATGGAATTCTACCTGCGCCCCGAGATCGCGGCATTGAATGTCGAACAACAGATGAACGGCACGCCCAACATCCCGGCGCAAGAGTTGATCCCCGACGAAATAGCCGAGAACAAGTCGATCTACCCGGACGCCGAAACTCTGGAGAAACTTCAGATTTTCGTCGACCTAGGACAGGACCTGCGGCTTTACAATCGCGAGTGGACCGCGATCAAAACCGCCCAGTAAGCACCTGTGACAAGTAGCGGGCGCGACGGCCGGCCGGTCGCGCCCCTTTAAGCGAGAATTAGCGGAGATGCCAAGCCGATGTCGCCAATTCTAAGCGTCAAGGACGCGACCAAGCGTTACAGCACGCCCGAGGGCGGAACGATTACCGCTCTCGACGGCGTGTCTCTCGATGTGCAACAGAATGAGTTCGTGACCTTGCTGGGCCCGTCGGGGTGCGGCAAGACGACCCTGCTGCGCACGATCAGCGGTTTCGAGGATCTCGAAGGTGGCTCGATTGAAATTGACGGGACTCCGGTCACTCATCTGCCCCCGCACAGGCGACCGGTGAACACGGTCTTTCAGCGCTATGCGCTGTTTCCGCATCTAACGATTGCGCGCAACGTGGCCTACAGCCTCGAGGTGGCGGGCCTGAAGCGCGCCGAAATCGGGTCGCGCGTGGGTGAGATGCTGGAGCTTGTCGGCCTTGGTGGTTTCGGCGATCGGAAGATCAACCAGCTATCTGGCGGACAGCAGCAGCGCGTGGCATTGGCGCGATCTCTGGTGGCGCGGCCCAAGATATTGCTGCTGGACGAGCCGCTGTCGGCGCTGGACAAGAACCTGCGGCAAAAGATGCAGCAGGAATTGAAGACCCTGCAGGAAGAGGTTGGCATTGCGTTCGTGTTTGTCACCCATGACCAAGAAGAGGCTCTGACCATGTCGGACAGGGTCGCTGTCTTGTCAGATGGCAAGATTCAGCAGTTCGGTACGCCCGAAGAGCTCTATCGCCGCCCGCGGAACGAATTTGTCGCGCGTTTTCTCGGAGCAGGAAATCTTCTTGGTGCGACCGTTTCCGAGCGCAAGGAAGCCGGTGCTATCGCGATACTAGAGTCGGGGCAAGTTGCGCATCTGCCTTCGACCGACGCCGCACGTGGCGAGAGGATCAAGCTTTTGATACGGCCCGAAGACGTCCGGATGGACAGCACCAGGGATGCAGGCGCCTTGCGGTTCGAGGGAACGGTCAAGCAGGTGTTGTTCGTGGGAACTGACTACATCGTTCACGTCGAATCCGATGACGGCGTCGAGCTGAAAGCCACCTTGCGCCCCAGGGCGGAGGATCGCGGCGGTGTCACGGCACCGGGAGCACGCATCACGCTGTTCGTTCAGCATGAAGCGCTGCATCCGGTCACGTCTGCGAAAGTGGCATAATGGCACGGCGTGACACGAGCCAAGGCCGCAAGATGCTCTCGCTTCTAGGACTGCTTGCACCGCCCACGATCTTTCTTGGCGTGTTCTTCATCACGCCGCTGGCCATAATGGTGATTTATTCCTTCCTCGAGCCCGGCCTTTACGGCGGGGTGGTGTGGAATTTCTACGATCTCAACTATGGCAGGATCCTCGGCTGGGCCGACACGAGGTACGAGAAATTTGACCCAGTTTATCTGACGATCTTTTTACGCTCCGTCCGCTTGGCCTTGACAACTGTCCTCATGTCATTGGTCATTTGCTATCCGGCTGCCTTCTGGATCAGCCGCATGCCTCAGGGCCGCAAGAACTTCTTCTTGTTCCTGATCACGCTGCCTTTCTTCGTCAGCCTGGTGGTCCGGCTGTTTGCCTGGGTGCTGATCCTGCGGCCGACTGGGTTCCTGAACCAAGCGCTCATGGAAATCGGAATGATTTCCGAGCCGCTGAATCTGATCTTTACCGATACCGCCGTGGTCATCGGCATGACCTATGTGTTCATACCCTTCATGTTCCTGCCGCTTTACGCCTCGATTGAGAAGCTGGATATGTCGCTGGTAGAGGCGTCGGCTGACCTTGGGGCAACGCGCCTTCAGACCTTCCGCCGGATCATTCTTCCGGTCACGCTGCCGGGCATTGTCGGCGGGTCGATCATTGTGTTCATCCCGTCGCTGGGCAACTTCATCGTGCCTTCGGTACTGGGCGGGGCAAAGGTGATGATGATCGGCAACCTTATCGAGCAGCAATTCCTGTCGGCGCGAAACTGGCCCTTCGGCTCGGCTCTCGGGATGATGGTGATGGCGGCGGTTCTGTTGTTGCTGATGATCTACGTGCGGATGATGACGCGCGAAGAGGAATATGCCACGGCTGCGAAAGTGAAGGAGAGCTGAGACATGAAAATTCGCAAGCTTCTGCGTTCCAGCATCCTGCCGATCTATGGCTACTTCTTCTTTGCTTTCGTCTATGCGCCGATCCTGCTGATCGTCGTGTTCTCGTTCAACTCCAACCCGGTCAACATGATGATCTGGGAGGATTTCACCTTTGACTGGTACAAGACGATCTTCGGCTTCACCTCCGCGGCCACGGAATCCGCGCTCTACCTCGATTCCACTGATCAGCTTTACGCGGCGGTGAAGAACAGCCTGGTCGTGGCGCTTGTCACCACCGCGGTCGCCACTGTCTTTGGTACTGCGCTCGCGCTGGCCATCGCGCGGTTCCGTTTCCGGTTCAAACCATTCTACCGGGCGCTGATGTTCATGCCGATGATCATGCCGGACATCCTGCTGGGTATTGCGCTGCTGATCTTCTTCGTCAGCGTCGGCATCGAGCTGTCGGTTTTTACGATCATCATTGGCCACTGCACCTTTCTGGTGTCCTATGTCTTCATAGTTGTTTCGGCCCGGATCGCCGATATGGACGAGGCCTTGGAAGAGGCCTCTGCCGATCTGGGAGCGAATTCCTGGGTGACGTTCCGGCGGGTGACTCTGCCGATGATCATGCCGGGGGTCGTGGGGGGCGCGCTTCTTGCCTTCATAATCTCGATGGACGACCTGGTGATCACCTATTTCATCGCTGGCGTGGACAGCCAGACATTGCCGGTCTTCATCTACGGGATGCTGAGAAGGGGCATCAAACCCGAGATTAACGCGATTGCGACGATCATGCTGCTATTCTCGCTGATCATCGCTTCCGTTGGGCTCTACATGAGAGCGAGAAAGGCCTGATATGACACGTGTGACGACCACGAAGCCACGGGCGCGCGATACGGGCTTGCCTTTCCTCGGGCAGACCGGACCAAATAATGCGATTACCGACGTTCCCGGTGTTTTGGTTGGCTACGAGACGCTTTGCTCGCATGCCGATCCGACGCTGCGTACCAGTGACATGCATGTTCAGACCGGGGTCACCGCTATCCTGCCGCGCGGCTTCGCAAAGGAGCCGCGCCCGGTTCTGGCTGGCCAGTTCACACTCAACGGAAACGGAGAAATGACAGGCAGCCACTGGATCCGGGACGGTGGCTATTTCGTCGGGCCGGTCATGCTGACCAACACCCACTCCGTCGGTGCCGTCCACGAAGGCGCGACACGCTGGATCGTGGAGCATTACGCGGAAGCCTGGGAGAACAATCACCTATGGGCGATGCCGGTCGTCGCCGAAACCTATGATGGCGTTCTGAATGACATCAACGGCTTTCACGTGCGGCCGGAACATGCCCTGAAGGCCATCGCGGCCGCTGATACCGGCTCGGTGAGCGAGGGCAACATCGGCGGCGGCGCCGGGATGATCTGCTACGAGTACAAGGGCGGCACCGGCACGTCGTCGCGTCGGATCGAGATTGACGGCGAAAATTACACGATGGGGGCGCTTGTTCAGGCGAACCATGGGCTGCGCCCCTGGCTGACCGTACTTGGAACGCCGGTTGGCGCTACGATGACCGAAGACCGGCTACCGGATTTCGAAGCCGAGCGCGGGTCGATCATCTGCGTCCTTGCGACCAATATACCCCTGTCCTCTAGCCAATTGGAGCGTTTGTCGCGTCGCGCATCGATCGGCATCAGCCGATCCGGCTCTCCCGGCGGGAACAACTCGGGCGACATTTTCATGTCTTTTAGCACGGCCAATGAACTGGAACTGCCGCAACTTTCCGGACCGTGGCGGTCGGTCAAACAACTCAATGACGAATTGCTGGACCCAGTCTATCTCGCCGCTGTACAGGCTATAGAAGAGGCCGTCCTGAATGCCATGTTCGCTGCTGAAGATACACCGACCACACGACCATCAGGCAAAATCTGCAAAGCCATCGACCATGCGCAACTTCTTGGCGCAATGCAAAGTGAAGGTGTTTATGATCCCAAAGCGAAATCTGTCGTCATAGAAGACTAGGATCTGAACTCTGAGGTCGAGTTCAGGGGATTTCGCGGCATTTCACAAATTGATTTCCCAGCGGACGAAAATCTGACGTTTGCTGCGGTCTGCGCCAAAGTCCGCTATGCGCGTCATTTTTGGCCATCCGTATTCCTGAGCATTTCGGTGGATCACGTTCGTTGGTGAGGACCATGATGTCTCATCAATTTTGAGTCTTATCCAATCAACGTCCGAGATCAGCCTCCGTCGATTGTTTGGCTCAATTGGCTAGAAGCTGCACGATAGCTCTTCGGCGTCATGTTGAAGAGTGACGCAAACTCTCTTGAGAAGTGAGAGGAGTCCGCGAAGCCGAGATCAGCGGCCACTTGTCCGACACTGTCCGTGGTGTGCAGAAGCCGCCATGCGCCATATCGAAGGCGCATTACCCGGTAGAACCTGGAGGGCGGCTGACCGACGCATTCAAGGAACCGACGGCTCAGCTGGCGTGTGCTAAGCCCCACTTTCTTCGCCAGATCATCGACAGAGATGGGAGCATTTAGGGTCTGCTCCATCAAGCCAATCGCATGTCTGACATCCGCGTCCTTCACACCACTCATGTCGGTTACGAATTGAGGTTGTGGCGCCGAGGATTCCCGTTGCCGGTTCAGGATCATGTGACGCAGGCTCTGTTGTGCCCTTTCGGCACCGCAATGACGGGACACCAAGTATAGAGCTAGGTCC
The DNA here is from genome assembly GCF_009363735.1 of Roseovarius sp. THAF8. Taxonomy (NCBI): domain Bacteria; kingdom Pseudomonadati; phylum Pseudomonadota; class Alphaproteobacteria; order Rhodobacterales; family Roseobacteraceae; genus Roseovarius; species Roseovarius sp. THAF8. The sequence goes on from NZ_CP045410.1 coordinate 3,023,555, forward strand.
GATGCCCCGGTCGAGCCAGCACAGGTGATGCGGTCTCTGGCATCGAGGAATATGCGATCTGACACAGTCTCGATGCCGGGGAATTGTTCGCGGAACTCTTCCCGGACATTCCAGTGGACGCATGCTGGGCGACCCTTCATAAGACCTGCGCGCGCGATATTGAAGGTGCCAGTGCAGAGACCAATCAGCGTCACGCCCTTGTCGGCGGCATCTTTGAGATATGCATCCAACCAAGCGGGCTGTCGTCTGTCTCTATAGTCGTTCCCGGCGCTTACAGCGATGTAGTCGACCTCCGCGGGATCGGGTGGCGGCCCTTGTGGTGTTACGGTAAGACCGCAGCTCGCTTGGACGGTCCTGTGTCCGGCAATCTCCCAACCGCATTCGATCTGACGACTGCGCCCACCCTCATCGGCTGCCAGTCGTAGCGCGTCGACAAACCCGGAGAATGCATTGAGAGTGAAATTGTCCAACGGAAGAATCGCCACGCGGAACTTCTGTCGCCCGCCTCCGGGCCGGTTTGACCGAACCTTGATATTCGACATTCCGTGCTCCAATCCGGAAAAATGACTGCGGCATTCTTCATTATGTCCGAGGTATTCTATTTTGTTGTCGTTTTTGCTTCTAGCCTTTCCAAATACAAAAACGACCCGACAGGAGAAACCGAAAATGATGAACCGCATATTATCCGTCACGGCGATCGCAAGTTGTCTGGCTCTTTCGCTTCCGGCAGCCGCTCAAGACCATACGTTCAAAGCGAACATGCCCGGCAACGAACAATCGATTGCCTACCTGTCGGTCGAACGGTTCGACGAGGTGCTCGGCGAGCTGACTGGTGGGGCGGTCGATATCGATCTCTTCGCCAACAGCGCCCTAGGCGATCAGGAAAGCTCGCTGGAATCCATGCAGACCGGTCTACTCGACATGGCCACGGTGGAGACGCCGATTACCAGTGTGGTGCCCGAACTTGGAGCAACCGCGCTGCCCTACATCTTTTCCGGTCGTGACCATGTAAAGGCGGCGATGGATGGCGACGCCGGCGAGATGATTGAAGAAATGCTACTTGCAAAGGGCCTGCGCCCTGTTGCCTTCCTCGAAGGTGGTTTCCGCCAGATCACGAACGATGTCCGCCCAATCAACGTGCCTGCCGATCTGGATGGGATCAAGATGCGGACACCGGGCAGCGCGCTGCGGATCAAAATCTTCAACCACTACGGCGCCAACGCATCGCCTCTACCGTTCAGCGAGCTCTATTCGGCGCTGCAGACCGGCGTGTTTGACGGCCAGGAAAACCCGGTCATCTGGGTCCAGTCTCAACGGTTCTACGAGGTTCAGGACTACCTGTCGCTGACCAACCACCTTTACACGGTCACCTACCTGCTGATGAGCGAGGACAAGTTCCAGAGCCTCACTGAAGAGCAACAACAGGCTGTCATGGAAGCCGGAGACGCGGCCGAGGCTTATTCGGTCGAGCTAGGCACGAAGGCGGACGCCGAGATTGTCAGCTTCCTCAAGGAGCAGGGCATGCAGGTGAACGACGCCGACATCGCGGCCTTCACCGATGCGTCTTCCGCCATTTGGACCGAGTGGGCCGCTGAGCAGTCTGGTTCGGCGCAGGACCTGATCGACGCCATCGTCGCTGCGCGTCCCTGATACAAAGAAAGGAGGCATCGCGATGATCAACCGAATTCTTGAAGGCGTTATCGCGATGCTTCTAGTTGCCGCTGTAGGCGTCGCGTTTCTCGCCGTTATCTATCGCTACGCACTCGATTCCGCACTGAGCTGGAGCTTCGAAGTCTCGCTTGCGCTGCTGACCTACATCACGTTCATCGGCGGTTATCTCGCGCTTCGCAAAGGTGCGCATCTGAAGGTCGATCTTCTTCTGGCGCGGATGCCATTCCCGATGCGGGGTGCGGCATTCCTGCTGAACCAGGCTCTAATCGGCGTCATTGGCTGGATCATGGCCTGGCATGGCACCAAGCAGATGCTGCGGTTCTCGGACCAGCTGACCAACGTGCTCGAAGTGTCCACGTCCTGGTATTACGCAGCCATACCCATAGCTGGAGTTCTGATCTGCCTCGATGCAGTGATCACCACGATCCGGGGCCTGATCCGGATGTCTCGGGGCGAAGAACCCGTTACGGCAGCGTCAAAAACCTCCACCACCTCCGTCGACCTTTAAGGCACCGATATGACCCTCTTGCTCGCTCTCTGCGTCCTTCTTGGGCTGATCGGCTTTGGCGTCCCCATCGCCTTTGCGCTGATCTCGATCGCCGTAGGAATATTCTGGCTTGCCGATGTCGACCAGCTCATCGTGGCGCAGCGCCTTTACAGGGGCGTCCAGAGCTTCCCGCTCCTAGCCGTTCCGCTGTTCATCCTTGCCGGTCAGATCATGACCCGAAGCGGCATCTCGGGCCACCTCGTGGAATTCGCCAAGACCCTCGTCGGCCAGATGCGCGGTGGGTTGGCGGCGGTGAACATCGTCACGTCGATGTTCTTTGCGGGCATGAGCGGCACGTCGATGTCCGATACCGCCGCCGTTGGCGGCATGCTGATCGATCCGATGGTCAAGCGCGGCTATAGCCGCCCCTTCACGGGGGCCGTGACGGCCGCATCTTCGACCATTGGCATCATCATCCCGCCAAGTGTCCCTATGGTCATCCTCGGGGCGTATCTCGGGATCTCCACTGGCGCCCTGTTTGCCGCCGGCCTGATCTCGGGTGTCGTGCTCGGCATCGCACTGATCGTCACAGCCTGGCTGATCTCTATCCGCGCTGGATATCCCGTCGAAGCGCCGTTCTCGGCGAGCCGCGCAACGAAAGCCTTTGCCCGGGCGCTGCCGGCTCTATTGATGCCAGCCATTATCCTCGGCGGCATCCTGGGTGGGGTTTTCACAGCCACCGAAGCCTCCGCAGTTGCGGTTGTTTACGGCACCGCCGTGGGAATGTTCTACTACCGAACCCTCAAGCTTAAGGTGCTCTATCAGACGCTTTGCGAAGCTGCCGTCCTCAGCGGCGCGGTGATGCTCGTCACGGCTGCGGCACATGTGATGGGCTTTGCCTTCACCTACGAACAGCTGGCCGACGACATCCTGCGCCCTCTGGCAGAGATAGATCTGTCGCCGGTGATGTTCCTTGTCCTGCTGAGCGCCGTGATGATCGTGGCAGGCACTTTCCTCGACGGGATCGCGATGATCTTCATCATCGTGCCGCTGTTCTTTCCGGCCATCCAGTTCCTTGGCATCGATCCGGTGCATTTTGGAATGGTTGTCGTGCTGTGCTGGGGCATCGGCCAACAGACGCCGCCGGTGGGCGCAGCGCTCTTCATCACCAGTGTGATCGCAAAGGTAGACATGTTCTCGCTCACACGCGCCAACCTGCCGTTCATTGCGGTCATGCTGCTCGTGCTTGGCGCCGTAATTCTCTTCCCCGAGGCGATGGTTCTGTGGATCCCGCGCGCCCTCGGTCTCTAATCTCTGAAAGAAAGAAGGTTTCGACATCATGATGACACCCAACCGTTTCCTGGACGTGATCTACACGCATACGGACGGCGAGCCGACCTGCATCATCCCCGGCGGGATCCCTTATCCCTACGGTCTGGACATCGTCGCCAAGCGCGACTTCATCCGGCGCCACTATGATACCGTTCGCACCGGCTTGCTGCGGGAACCGCGCGGTCACCATGACATGGTCGGCGTGTTTGTCACACCGCCGTCGAGCCCCGATTTTGATGCCGGCATGCTTTGGTGTGACGGGGATGACTTCATGGAAATGTGCGGCCACGGCACCATTGCGCTGTCCATGGCTATGGTCGCACATGGCATGGTGCACGATGACGGCGGTGATGTCGTGAAGATCCGTTTCGAGACACCGGCAGGGCCAGTCACGTCGGAAGTCGGGCGCGAGAATGGCCAGGTCGCCTGGACCCGTTTCCAGAATGTCCCGGCCTTTGTTCTGGCACAGGACGTGCCGGTAACACTTCCCGAGGTCGGTGAGGTGATGGCTGACATCACATTCGGGGGGAACTTCTTTGCGGTTGTGAAGTGGCCTTATCCGAACCAGCCCATCGGCCCGGAGAATGGCCGAATGCTTTCGGAATTGGGCGTAATGGTGAAGGACCAGATCAACGCAAAAATGAAAATCACTCATCCGACGGCGCCCCACATTCAAGGTTTGAACTTCACGACATTCTGGCAAGAGCCAGACCACCCAGACAGTCTTTATCGCAACGTTCACGTCTTTAGTGACGGCAAGCTGGACCGCTCGCCAGGTGGGACAGGGACATCTATGATGATGGCCGCCTTCGAGGCGCGCGGGAAGATGGAACTTCACGAGCAAATTCGCTCCGAAGGTTTGCTCGGAATTGGCAGGTTCGAGGGCGAGTTGATCGGCGAGACGAGGCTCGGAAACCTTCGGGCGGTCATCCCCACCGTAAAGGGAACTGCGAAGGTGACAGGCTACGCCAAGTGGCTTCTGGACGACAATGATCCAGTTGGACGTGGCTTCGTGGTCACCTAACCTGACCGGCGGCGGCGAGGATGAATCATGCATTCCAAACGCCTCGCCGCTTTCGCAAAGAAGATGGTCCGTTACCCTGTCTGCAGTTCTCGCTGTCGACAGTGCTGAAATTTGGAACGCTAGCCGGTGCTACGCTGCGCAGTCGGCGCGACTCAAAAATAGTTCCGCCGCGGCATGTATCAAAGTAAATAACGCGACCCCCGTAAGCTACATTATGTTAACGGCGTCGTCGGGCGGATTGCGGACCTTCACCGCACCTGCGCGAAGCTTGATGAGCCTCAGTTTGGCTGAATTACAGAAGTCCAAGGCCTGTGCTTCTTAAACGCATCGTCCGTAATTCATTCTGCGGCAGAACGCAGACAATAGGTTATAGTTATGCTCAGTAGGCGATCCAAACTGCCACCAGACGCAATTACGGCACTCCTTGAACAAACGAATGACTGCATTCACGGGCATGTATTCCAAGGCACAACAGTGCTGGCCAAAGCAAGTATGCCTCGATTTCTATGTTCTCGCCGAAGGAGAGCAAGACGACGACCATACATAACCCGAGCGGTAAGCGCCCGCGCGGACTGAGGGCCGCGTCTTTGAATGCGAGCGAAGTTTGCCAGATCAAGGGACACGCCAAGGCTATAAACCCTACCAATCCCTTGACGAACAGGAGGCCAAACCAAGTATGATGCGTGCCGATCGGCATGTATTCCACCAAGTGTGGACCCGGTTGAACGGTGCCGTGTCCGAACCACGGTGCGTCCTCCTGCCAGCGCTCTTGTGCGATACGTTGAAGTGTCGCTCGAACACGTGTGCTATCGGCGCGGGCAGACTTGAAGCCATCGACGCCTGCGCCGATCTTTTCCAATAGCCAGGGTCCTGTGACGGCAAGGGATGCAGTGAAGACCGCAAGTCCAGCCCACGCCCAGCTACGAAGCACCAGAGGCACCAGCCGAGGGCCTACCGTACAAGCCAAAAGCCCTACGAGCCCCATACGGGATTTCGACGCGAGAATTATCAAGGTGCCCGCCGCGATGCCGGCCGCGCGCCAGCGCCCTTCCTTTTCCTCAAGGGCAAACAGCACCATGACCACGCCGAGAAGCGCGGCGAACGGCGACCATGGTGCATAGAACTGCCATCTGGGCGTCCATGACGCGGGATCGAACGTAAACAGGAAGACCGTAAAGTATTCAGGCCCCGGACCGCCAACAGCCTTCAGGGGCGAGGTCCAGATGCGCTCAGGCAAACCTATATAGGGGGCGACAAGCAGCACCGGCGCGATGCAGAGCGTCCAGAAGCCGAGGCGGCAATGCGCACGGATCAGCAATTCTCTTCGTATCGGGAGAACGGCGCCCGCCAGCGGGAACAACGCAAGAAGCGCCCATCCTTTTGCCCAGCCGATCGAGGATTTAGTGGTCTGTTTTAGCCCAAGATCCCAATTGAGGTGCCCGGCCCACAAGGCAACGAGCATCACCAGCATCCCGATGATCCATGCCCAGACAACAGGCGGGATCGGGCCCGTGGCACGCATGTCAGACCGTATCGCCTGCCCAAGGTAGAGTGACAATACGGCCAACCCCGCGATGAGCCACGCCAGCACCGGCCCGACCACATAGAGCGCCCCAAGTGCATAGAAGGGCCAGGTCCAGAGGATCGTCTTCCAAACCATGGCCTCGGCCGGGTTCTCGGGTCGCATCATGCCATGCGACCCTTCTCGGAGATCAGCTTTTCGATCAGGGTGCGTCGGATCCAGGCGAGCGACAGAGCGAAGATCAGAAGGATGCTGGCTGCGGCACCGGCGGCGATGGCCAGTTTCTTGCGCGGGGAAGACGGGGCTTCGGGCAGGGTCGGATCTTCGAGCACTTGGACAAGCGGATACGAGGCGAACACGTCGGCTTTGCTGGACTGGGTGCGGGCGATCGCCGATGCGAACACGGCTTCGGCCACGTTGAAATCGCGCTGCAGATCCTCCAGACGAGCGGCTTTCGGTGCCAACGCCCCGATTCGACCGGCCTGGGCCGACACGAGTTCGCGCAGCTCGTTTAACTCGGCCAGCAAACCGGCGCGAGAAGCGTCCTGTCTGACGAGTTCGGTCAGTAGTGCGTCCCGGGCACCATCGAGGGACCGCTCAAGCGCGCTTGCGTCACCGGTTAGGGACACGGCACGCGCAGTGGCCTCGGACCGGGCAGTCTCCATCGCCGCGAGGGCTTTGAGCACTTCGGGATGGCGTTTGCCGTATCGTGATTTGGCCCGCGCCAATTCTGTCTCGGCCTCTGCCATTGCATCGATGAGTGCAGTATAGGCGCCATCGCCATTCAGCCGCAGGATGCGTGCGGCCGTTTCCGCATCTGTTCCCAGCTGGGCTTCCAGCCCGGTAACAGCCGCCGCGCTACGCTCGTATTCCGCCGTGGCAGTGTCGATTTTTGCGCGCAACAGATCGAGTTCGTCGACCTGGCGATTGTATTGCTCGGCCGAATGAAGACCGGTCTCGGCGCGCAACTTCTCAATTTCCACGCGCGTCGCGGCCACTGAGTCCTTATACTCGGTTATCGCATCAAGGCCGCCGGTCTGGCGGCTGTTCGTTTCGTCACTGCGCAGGCGGTCAATCTCGTCGAAAAAGGCGCTGAGCAGTGCGGAATTGCGCGCCTGCGCCGTTTCGGGGGCCGGCCCGGTGATCTTGACGTGGATGAATGCCGTCTGATCGACCAGCTTGACCTGGGGCTTTCCAAATTCTCTGGCCTTGATGCCAAGACGACCGGCGGCATCCCTGATCACGCGGTCCGCGGCGAGAAGCCGCTTGTAGGTTTCCGTCGGGCTGATCGAGTTACTGGAGAAGGCGGAATTTGCATGGCTGGAGGCCTGCCCGATTTCGGCAAGGTTGACCGACGAAGCCGACCCCGAGCCAGGCAGGATAAGTGACATGTGGCTGGCGAAGCTGGGCGCGGCGGTTTTCAGATACCCCGTGATCGGCGCCCAGATCGCGGCAAGACCAAGCGCGCAGATCCATACGTAGCGCGGGATCCGCCCGCTGTCGGTCGGCGCCCCGCCGATGAGCGCACGGCGCACCAGCTTGCGCATGGCGCCCGGGGCGCGGCGCGGTTTCGGTATATCTGTCGAGGCAATGTTCCGTGTGGTCATCGGCGATCTCCTTCGCCGAAATCCCTATCCCGGATCTTGTTGCAATTCGCCTGCGCGACTGGTGGGTCACGTGGGGCTTTTGCCCTGCCTTATATCCTTCCGGACAGGAGCCCTGTCAGAAAAGGCCTGCATCGCGGGCCACGATGGCCGCTTGCGTACGGTTATTGACCTCCAGCTTGCGGAAGAGGGTCTTCATGTGAAGCTTGATCGTCGGCTCGGTCAGATCGAGGTCACGCGCGATGGCCTTGTTCGACTTGCCTTCGGTCAGTCCTTTCAGGACTTCCTGCTCGCGCTTGGTCAGCTGCTCTGCCATGGCGTGCGGTTCGTCCTCTTCCTGAGCTTTCATGAAATCGATAGGGGCGTATTGCTCACCCATGGCCATGAACTTGACCGCATTCACGAGAGACTTGGCCGGCAAGGTCTTGGGCACGAAACCGGCGGCTCCCAGGCCGAGTGCTTCTCCCGCGATTTCGCGGGTGGCCTGTCCGGAGATCAGCGCGACCCGTTGACCGCCTTCCAGTCCTATCGCCTCCGACAGGCTTTCAAGCCCTTTCATGCCCGGCATCTTGTAGTCGAGCAGAACAAGATCGTAATGCGCATCCTCGCGAATACGCCGTTTCGCCTCTTCGAAGTTCGACGCGCTTCCCAGTTCCATATCATTGTCCGCGCTGAGAAACGCGATGAGCGTATCACGCAGCAGATCATGGTCGTCGGCAATCAGAACTCTCATTTCGAACTGGTCCTCGGTGAATCGGTTAATGCAATCTAAACGCGACTTAAGACAAGATTACGGCATTGAGTAGATTAATTAACGGGGAAACCGGCTACCTGATGTATCCATCCGGGTAGCATCGGCCCCGCATGCAGCGCGTCGCACAGCCTTTCGAGCGTTAGATACGCGTCCGGATGCGCGATGTATCGAATGCGTTCCCCGGTTATACGGCCGGGAAATTGCGGTGCGACAGGTGGCGAGGGCATGAACCGGGAAAGCTCAATTTCATCCCGGAGACCCGACATGACCCGACACCACCCTTTCGCAACGTTCGAAACCGCTGCAACGCCTGTTTCGCCGTCGCTCGCCCGCAGAACCATCCTTGGCTTGCCGCTCGTCGATGCGACGACTGAACAGACCGTGGAGCACGTTCTTTCAGGTTCTGTGCGGAGCGTATTCTTTCTGAACGCGCATTGCGCGAATGTCCGAGCAGGCGACCGCGGCTATGCCGCCGCGCTTGGCCGGGCCGACCTGATCCTACCGGACGGCATTGGGGTCGAGCTGGCCGCCCGCATGAGCGGTGCGGGTTTGACCCAGAACCTTAACGGTACGGATTTCACGCCGGCGCTTCTGGCCGAGGCAGCACGGAGGGGGCTATCCGTGTTCCTGTTCGGAGCGACCCCCGGCACGGCAGACAAAGCGGCAAAGAAACTTGTGACGACCATTCCCGGTTTACGCGTCGCCGGTGCGCTCGATGGCTATGATGGCGCCGCCGACGAAGACGCCGCCGTGGCTCGGATCAATGCCTCCGGCGCCGATATACTTCTTGTCGCAATGGGCGTACCTCGGCAGGAAATCTGGATAGACAGGCATCTGCCGGGCCTGTCTCCGCGCGTGGTCCTTGGCGTAGGGGCCTTGTTCGACTTTCTGGCCGGGAATGTCACCCGGGCCCCAAGACTGGTCCGGGCTGCACGGATGGAATGGATCTGGCGTCTCGCGCAAGAACCGCGGCGCCTAGCCAAGCGATATCTGCTCGGCAACGCCGCATTTCTGGGTCGCGCTGCCGTCCATGCAGTGCGGATGGCCGGCCCGGAAGCGATTGGCAAGCGATGCTTCGACATGGTCACGAGTGGTTTGGCTCTACTGGTTCTTTCGCCCGTAATGCTCTGTGTCGCGGCTCTTATCAGGCTCGAAAGCAAGGGGCCCGCCCTTTTCAAGCAGATGCGCGTCGGTCGCGACGGGGCTCCTTTCACGATCTACAAGTTCCGCACAATGCATACGGATGCCGAGGAACGACTGGCCGCAATACGGTCGCAGTCCGATCGCGAGGGTATCTGCTTCAAGTCGCGCCACGATCCGCGTGTGACCCGAGTTGGTCGATTCCTGCGTCGCTATTCGGTCGATGAACTGCCGCAGATCCTGAATGTCTTTCTGGGTCACATGTCAGTTGTCGGGCCACGCCCGGCACTTCCGCGCGAGGTTGCAGCTTACCCGGCTGCGGCGCTGGAGCGGCTGAAGGTCCGGCCCGGCATCACCGGCCTGTGGCAAGTCTCTGGTCGCGCCGATATCGGGTTCGACAAGATGATCGACATGGATGTTGCCTACGTCCGATCGAATAGCATGATCCTCGACCTGATGCTGCTTTCCCTGACGGTGCGGGCGGTCCTGTCCGGGCGGGGCGCTTATTAAACTATCCGGTCGGACGGCGAACTATCCGAACGGATACAAGGCTGATCCTTATGACCAGCATACAACATCACGCAGAAATGCGAGAAACTGATTAACCAAGATACAGGAGCATCAAATGAACTTCTTGCGCGTCGTCCCGGCCGTTGTCGTTGCAGTCAGCCTGTGGGCGCTGCCGGCACAAGCCGAAAGCCTGCCATTGCCCGAGGGTCGCGTCCTGCTGACTGTTTCCGGCGATATCGAAATGACCAATGATGGCGAAGCCGCGACTTTAGACTTGGAAATGCTGCGCGCACTCGGCGAGAGCGAAATCAAAACCGATACCATCTGGACCCCCGGAGACCATGTTTTTACAGGCGTACGGCTCAAGACTCTGCTCGATCACCTCGGCGCCGACGGCAGCACGATCGAGGCGACCGCGATCAACGATTACAGCGTGTCGATCCCGGTGTCCGACGCGACCGAGGGCGGCCCGATCGTTGCCTATGCGATGGACGGCAAGGAATTGTCGCGCCGTGACAAGGGACCGCTCTGGGTGATCTATCCCTTCTCGTCTTCCAGTGACTACCGGACCGAAGTCATCTACTCTCGCAGTATTTGGCAACTCGATCGGATCACCATAAAGGAATGATTGAAGCCACATCGCAACAGCGATCACGCGACACTGCGCTATGGCGCCGGGGCCAGCTTTTGCTGGTCCTGGTTGGTTTGTTGTGCGTGCTGTCCATCACGTTCCTGATTTCCGAGATCATCCGCGATCTGCGCTTTCTGAACTCCGCTCGGTCCGACAACGTCCACTGGGTGCTGTCACAGGCGGAGGTTGAGTTCCTTGATTTTCGAAACGCTGTACAGACCGCGCAGTCAAGCACAGATCCAGACGCATTGGAGGAGTTGATTGTCGAGTTTGACGTATTCTACAGCCGAATAGATACTCTGCACTCCGGTGCGCTCTATACGGAGTTGCGACAGATTGAGGCTTTTGGGCAATCGATCGCGACGATCCGAAACAGGCTTGATGCCGTGATCCCGATCATCGACGGACCTCGCGATGAATTGCGCGCCGCGCTCCCCGCCTTGAGCGAGGCCGCCGATGAAATGAGGTCGCTGTTGCGCGCGGCCGCAACCACGGGGCTTCAGTTTTTTGTGGAACGGTCGGACCAAAGCCGTGAAAACTTCTCTTCCACCCTGTTGCGCCTGGCCCTTATCGCTGCGGCGCTCGTACTGGCGTTGATCGTATTGCTGGGTCATACCCGGCGGGTGGGCAAGCAAACGGAAACCCGGGGGCATGAACTGGCCGATGCCTACTCCCGACTCAATACCATCCTCGAAACCTCCTTGGATGCGGTCATTGTCGCGGATCTGGACGGGCGGATTCTGAATTTCAACAAGGCCGCGGAACGCACTTTTCAGTATCCAACAGATGAAGTTCTCGGAAAGAACATCGCGGAAATTGTCGTGCCGGACCACCACCGTGCAGCCCATGACGCCGGAATGCAACGCATGCGCGTCTCGGGTGAGCAGCGCGTGGTTGGCCAAGGCCGGGTTCGGCTTGAAGCCAAGCGGCGCGATGGTGAGATATTCCCCGTCGAGCTGGCATTGGAGATGGCGGAATCAGGCGAGGACGAGATGATCGTCGCATTTCTCCGTGATATTTCTCACCGTGTTGCAGCTGAAACCGAACTGGTCGAGGCCCGTGACAAGGCACTTGCAGGAGAGAAGGCCAAAGCCGACTTCCTGGCCATGATGACACATGAAATCAGAACGCCGCTGAATGGGCTTCTTGGCAACCTCGCTCTTCTCGAGAAGACACCGCTCTCGGTGACACAGGACCGATACGTGCGCAACATGGACATATCGGGGGGCGTGTTGATGCATCATGTCGATGCCGTCCTCGATGTCGCGCGTTTCGAAGCCGGCGCCGCCGAGCCGCGCGAGGAGGTCGTGCATATCGGGCGTCTCATACAGGATATCGTGGACTCGCAGGCCAGTGCGGCCGAGGCAAACGGCAACCATATTCAATGGGGTTGGATCGGAGATCCGGCGACATGGGTGCGCATTGACGCTTCGCGTCTGCAACAGGTGCTGCTGAATCTCGTCGGCAACGCCATCAAGTTCACGCGCGACGGACGTATCGTAGTCGAAGCGGAATGCAGCGAAAGCGGATTGGATTTGCGTGTGATCGACACGGGTGTTGGTATTCCCGAAGCTGACCAAGAGCGGATATTCGGCGACTTTCAGACAATCGACAACACCGGCGAAGGCGCGTCCGCAGGGACCGGCCTGGGCCTTGGCATTGCCCGCCGGTTTGTCGAGGCGATGGACGGAGAGATCGGGGTCGAAAGCACAGAAGACGAGGGCAGTGTATTCTGGCTGCGCTTGCCATTGACCTGCGTTGATGGTCCCGAAGAAGAAGATGATCCGCAACCCTCGGATCCCGAAGCTCAAGGTCACAATATACTGTTGGTCGAGGATAACGAGATAAACCTCGAACTGGCAGGGGAAACGCTGTTTGGCCTCGGTCACCGGGTGACCGAGGCACGCAACGGCCAGGAGGCCGTAGAAGCCGCTGAAAAGGGGCGTTTCGATCTCATCTTGATGGACATACGGATGCCCGTGCTTGACGGGCTGGGTGCAACACGCGCCATCCGCGCTGGCAACGGTCCTAACCAAGATGTGCCGATCGTGGCGTTCTCGGCCAACGTTTTGCCAGAGGCCAAGGACCGTTTTATCGCGGCTGGTATGTCTGGCTTTCTTCCAAAGCCGCTTGTCGAGGAAGAACTCGTGCGCGTTATTAACCAATTCACGTCCGGCGAGCAATCGGCAGTCGAAGCATCGGTCGCACCGCAAGAGGAACAGAATACCTTGGATCGCCTGACCGCCCGCTATGTGTCACAGACGAACGCGCTGTTCGACTGGCTTGAAACCCGACCGGACGACATGTCCGAGATTGCCGCAGAAGCGCACAAGGTGGCCGGCAGCGCCGCTGCATTCGGTCAACCGGACCTGCGAGACGCGCTTGTCGCTGTTGAAATGGCGGCAGAAAGCGGGGATCGCGACCGTATGGAGCGGGCAATCGAAACAGCCAGGCAGACACGAGCGCACCTGCCCGACCCTTCGCTTTCCTGACCATCAGTCGACGATTGCGCCTGTGGCCACAACCGCACCGACGATCTTTGCAACCTCGGTAAAATTCGTGACACTGCTGTCGTAGCAGGCGATCGCGTCACCCGGCAGCAGGTAGGGGTCGTAATCGTCCCGATCCGCGCGGCGCAGCATGTCCTCGATCTTGCGCTCGATCACCGTCGAGACGCCCGTGATTGGGTCGCGCGTGAACAGGACGGCCGAACGCTTGGCGCTGGTTGCCCGCGCGCCACCGACACAGTTGGTATTGACCACTGCCTGCATGAACCGCGTCCCGTAGGGAACTTCGCGCACCTCTCGGCCCACGGCCGATGGCGCATTGCCGGTCGCCGGCTGGGTCAGGTTCGACAGGAACAGGGATATGCCGGGCGGGCTGATCGGGCTGGGACGCATCAGGTCGTCCTGGAAACACTGGCGCGAAGGCACCCTGATCTCGTCGCCGGTCAGCAGCATAACATCGACTGCGTTGCGGCCTTCGAAGACGCCGCGCATGTCGAGGACATGCCGGGTTCCGTTACGGCGCAGTTCCACGGCGGACAGGTCGGCATCCGGGCGAACGCCGCCAACCGCGCGCAGCGCTGCCGAAAGATTTCGCGCCTCGGTGGACGCGCCGAGTGCTGCCTGCCGCGCCCGGTCGATGTCGTCGGCGACACGATTGCCGATCTCTACCGCGTGCGGCTCAAAAACCGCTCCGGAAACCGCCACGTTGACGCTTGCGAAATCGGAGACACGCGCAGAGATGCGCGGTGCCTCGTCGTAGAAACCCTCCCGCACGAGAAGGCGTGCGATCTGCGCTTCAATGTCTACGGTGGTACGCCCTTGCGCGCGTACCGGTGGGAGGAAGGGGAGTTTCAGGTCACCGTCGCGCGACACCACGTAATCACCGTTGAAGGTCTCATCGTCGGAAATTCTGATATCGACCAGGTCATTCCGCGACAGGCGTTCACCGCGCAATCCGGCGGCGGCGACGCTTCCGCCCTTGCCGCCCGCGCCCTGAGCCTGTCTGCATTTGCGAGCGTTCATCTGCTCTGAATGCAGAATGGGCTGATCCTCGGACCTGCGGGGTAGCTCGCGGTACTGGGCCTGATACGCGCCGCCGCTATTGACGGGCGCGAGGTTCTCGGGCGCGGGGGCATCGCCACAAGCGGCGGTGAGGGCGAGGCTCAGGCAAGAGCCGAGCAGGCGTGTGCGAAAAGCAGTCATGATTCTTCCTAAGTACAACTTAGCGTTTTCTAATGCAGGGTTTTGTTCGCTCCACGCATTCAATCGGGTGGAAGTGTGACCCGAAAGGATAGATGACCACTCGATAGCGGCATCTTGCTCTCCCGCCGCGCCAGCGACGGGCGTGTCATTGGCGGGTAGGAATAGCCAACCTTAATGAAAGCCAAGCGACCGTGCCCAGACCTTCCTCCATGTTCAGTCACCTGATTGCCTACGGTGCCTCCGAGATCGCGACCAAGCTGTCGCGCCTCGGTGTCGTCATTGCCGTGGCCCGCACGCTCGACGTGGCAGAGATAGGCGTGGCCGCCGCCGCGCTGGCGATCGGGGACCTGTTGAAGTCGCTGACCCAGAACGGCATCGGGCAGCGCATCATCGCCGCCCCGGCATCCGAGCTTGTACCAACCTGCAACCGGGCGCGTGACCTCTTTTGGGTCTGGTGCCTTGGTCTTTTCGCAATCCAATGCGTCATCGCCGGTGGCGTATGGGCGCTGACCGGCAACATTGCAATGGCCACACTGATCCTTGTCCTGGCTGGCGAGTACCTGTTCATGCCCGGCGGGCTGGTCCAGGCGGGGCTGGCCATGAGGGCAGGCAAGCTCAAGCAGACTGCCGCCATCGCCGGTGGGCAGACCGTGCTGGCGAACCTGATCTCGGTGGCTCTTGCAATGGTGTGGCCGTCGGCCTTGGCGCTTGTCTTGCCACGGTTTCTGACCGCGCCCTTCTGGCTCGTGGCGATGCGCCGCCTGCACCCGTGGCACAGTACTCCAGAGCAAGGCAAGGCTGCGACCCGCCCGTTCATTCGGTTCGGCTGGCCGATCCTGAGCACCGAGATGATCATGACCGCACGGTTGCATGCCGACAAGCTGATCGTCGGCGCGCTGCTCGGCCCGGAAGTTCTCGGCCTCTACTTCATGGCCTTCAACGCCGGCCTCAGCCTTGCCTCGTCTTTTTCGGCCGCATTCGCTGCGGTGCTGTTCCCGCATCTCTGTTCGAACGCCGACCGTTCCGCGGCCATGCGCCAGGGGTTCGGCCTGTCCATCTGCATCGTGGCACCCGCAGTCATCCTGCAGGCCCTACTCGCCGAGTGGTATGTGCCGCTGCTGCTTGGCGACGGCTGGAACGCCTTGGCGAAACCGGTATCTATCCTTTGCCTTGTCGCCATCCCCACAATGCTCTGGACGGCGACCGCCGGCTGGCACCGGGCCGAGAACCGCCCGATGCTGGAACTCAAAGGTACAGTGCTGCTGACGGCGGCGGTCATGCTGAACGTCGTGATCGCTGCTCCTTTCGGCCTCGACGCCATCGCATGGGGCTACTTGGTGACGGCCAGCATCATCATGCTGCTGCTCTCGCGTCCGGCCCTGAAACTCGCCTTTACTCCGATCCCCGAGAGCGCCCTATCATGACCCGCATTTCCATCGTCATTCCTGTTTTCAATGCCGCCCACACGCTCCCTGCCACCATCGCAGCCTTGCAGGACCAGAGCTTCACCGATTGGGAGGCGATACTTGTGGAGGACGGATCGGCCGACAGCAGCTGGAGCGTCGCCAAATCCTTGGTGCAAGGCGACCCTCGCCTGAAGTTGGTGCGCAATCCGCGCAAAGGCCCCAGTGCCGCTCGCAACCATGGTGCGATCGTGCAATCCACCGGCGATATCATAGCCTTTTGCGACGCCGATGACATCTGGAAGCGTCACAAGCTGCGTGATGTTGCGCAACATCTCGGCAGGGGTCAGGTTCAGGCCGTTTTCGGGCGGGTTGGTTTTTTCAACGAAGACCCCGGTCACGTTCGCACCCGCTCGCACGTGCCGGCAGGCGACGTGACCGTCCCATCGTTGCTCGGCGAGAACCCGGTCTGCACGCTGTCCAACCTGTCTTTGCGCCGCGACACGTTCGAAATCCTCGGCGGTTTCCGCGAAGACCTCGTTCACAACGAAGATCTGGAGTTCCTGGTCCATCTCGTGGGATCCGGCCGCCGCCTTTTGGGGCTCGATGCGGATCATGTGCTCTACCGGCTCAGCCCGCGTGGCCTGTCTGCGGATATCGACAGAATGCGTGCCGGACGGTGTTCTGCCCTCGAAACCGCGGCCCGGTTCGGCTTTCGCGCCGATCCGCGGGCGGAGGCCGTGCACCTGCGCTACCTCGCGCGCCGGGCCCTTCGCGTCGGTGCTCCCGCCGCCACCGTGCAGCGTCTTGTCCTTGAAGGATGCTACCAGCATGCCGCCGCCTTTCTTCTACCGGCCCGCCGCGGTGGGCTGATCGCGCTCGCCGCGCTGCTGCTGCCGTGTCTGCCCGAACCCACCCGCCAATATCTTTTTGCCAATTGAGGATCTGTCCCATGCCCTACGCTACGATCATCGTTCCCGCCTACAATGCCTCCGCCACACTTCCTGCGACGCTTGCCTCGCTCAGCGCACAGACATTCCGTGATTTCGAGGTCGTCATCATCGATGACGGATCGATCGACGACACGGCCCTGATCGCCAGTATCCACGCCGCCTCGGACAGCCGATTCCGGGTTCTTCATCAGTTCAACCGTGGCCTTGCAGGCGCACGCAACAGCGGCATTGCAGAGGCGCAGGGTGAAGTCATCGGGTTTTGCGACGCCGATGACCTTTGGATGCCCGAAAAGCTTGCCACTCATGTAGATCACCTGCTTGGAAAGCCTGACGTGGGTATCAGCTATTCCGGCTCGGCGATGATCGATGAGGCAGGCCAACGCATAGGGCATGCGCAGCGCCCCCGCCTTTACGGCGTGACGCCAGCCCATGTCTTCAAACGCAACCCCATCGGAAACGGATCCGCCCCGGTCATTCGTCGCGAGGCGCTTTCAGAGATTGCCTGGCGACCCGCTTCTGAGATGAAACGCGACTGGATCTTCGACGAAACATTCCGTCAGTCCGAGGATATCGAGTGCTGGATGCGCTTTTGCCTTTGTACCGATTGGATCATTGCGGGCGTTCCCGGCCTGTTGACGGAATACCGTGTCAATTCCACCGGGCTCTCGGCCAATGTGGACGCCCAACTCGCATCATGGGAGCGCATGGTGAGCAAGCTGCGCCCAACGGCATCGGAGTTTTTCGCCAGATACGAGGCCGCGGCCCGAGCTTATCAACTGCGCTATCTTGCCCGTCGCGCGGTCAGCAGCGGGGACGGAGAAACCGCCTGTGCTCTGCTCGCCAGCGCATACCATGAGTCCGCCCGCCCGATCATCGAAGAGCCGCTGCGCAGCGTGTCGACCCTGCTGGCAGCCCACGCCACGGCGCGCTTCGGCGACCTGCCGATGACGCTTGCCCGTTCCGTATTGCGCGTCGCCCGCGCGTGACCTCGAAAGAAAAAGAAAGAGAGAGAGATCCATGACCAACCTTCCCCACGTCCTGCACCTTGTCGATGATGCCACCCCGGGCGGCGTGAACCGTGTTCTTCAGCATATCCGGACCTGTCCCATGATGGCCCGATCTGCCCGCCACAGCTTGCGCGTCGTATCGCGCAAGGGCGCTTTGCCGATTTGCGATGCGGATATGATCGTCTCGCACCTCAGCCTGAGCTGGCGCAGACTTCCAGCACTTGTCGCGTTCCGCGCCCGTCATGCCAGCAAACCGCTCGTACATGTGGAACACAGCTACACAGAGGCTTTCACCGCTTTGAACGTTCCCTCCAAACTGAGGTTCTTCACGATGTTGCGGACATCTCTGGCTCTGTTCGACAGTGTCGTCGCTGTCAGCCATGCGCAGGCAGAATGGATGAAGCGCCGCCGCCTCGTTTCACCTGACGCGCTTCGCATCATCACACCGGTGGTCGATCTGCAAGACTTTCGCTCGATCGAAGCTGCAACACGCAAGCCGCAAGTGATCGGCGCAATCGGTCGGCTGCATCGCCAGAAGGGACTCGACATTCTGATCCGTGCCTTCCAAAGATTGCCGAACAAGGATGTTTCGCTGCACATTCACGGCACCGGCCCGGAAAAAACGGAACTGCGCGCACTGGCTGCCGGTGACCCGCGCATCCGGTTCTTCGGCCACTCTGATAGTCCGGACCGCGTAATGCAGTCGGTCGATTTCGTCGCCATCCCGTCGCGCTGGGAAGCCTTCGGATTGGTGGCATTGGAAGCACGCGCTGCCGGACGTCCTATCATCTGCTCGGATATCGATGGCCTGAAAACGAGCGCAGGTGCCGAAGCCACATTCGTCGCTGGTCACAGTGAAATCGCTTGGGAGAAGGCGCTTGCTGCAGCGTTTGAGGCCAATCCGGCAACCCGGAGCGCCGAGCGGGCCTGCGATTGCGAAAGCGCTTTCGCGTCAGCTTGGTCACGACTGATCGACCACCATATCGGTTTCCATGCAACAAAATCATCGGCCGAAAGCCTCACCCGAGGAGCGAGTGTGCAGTTGGATAATGCGATTTAGCATGACAGAAGATTCCGATAAGCGCTCGCTGCGGTGCGGAATTCTTGATCCGTTGAATGTCGTCTGTGGATGGCTCCTGCATTGCAAGAGTTTTCTTGTGGCTTTTGCGGTCTTGTTCGTCAGTACTGTCGTCTGTCCGGCCTGTTTGCGTGGCGGCGTTGTCGCCACTGGCCCTGATGAATTCCGCGAGCGAGGTTCCAATCGGCTTATCGACCTCAAAATATGGCCGCTGACATTCCCGGAGTGTCCTTGCTCTTGGTTGACTTAAGTCCGCATCATCACTTCAACGTCTTGCATCGCGTAAGCAGTCGCCGCGCTCAGAACGCGGGCTGCCGATATTCCTGTTTCTTCGTGAGCATCGCCCAGATGATCCTGGCTGCCTTGTTCGCCATCGCGGTTGTGGCCAGCCGGAACGGCTTGTCCGCGATAGTCTTGGCGGTCCATAGGTCGACTTTCTCGGGTGAGCGCTTCGCCATGACGGCGCGCGATGTCATGCTGACGACCAGCAGCTTTCGAATGTAGCGATCGCCTTTCTTAGTGATCTTGCCGAGACGCTCCTTACCCCCACTCGATTTGTTGAGCGGGGTTAAGCCCAACCACGCCGCCAGGTCACGTCCTGTTCGGAACTGATGCGCGTCACCGATCGTGGCGACAATCGCCGAGGCGGTGATCGGCCCGATCCCAGGCATGCGCATCAACCTACGCGCATCCGCATTGAGTAGCGCGTGTTGTTCGATCATCTTGGAATAGCCGTCAATGCGCTCGTTCAGGCCGATGAACTGATAACACTGGATGCCGAGCATGCTGTTGGCGATCTCCGGCATGTCCGGGTGATCACCGTTAAGGTGGCGCTTTGCAAAGGCCGTTACCGCTTCGATCCCGATGGGCAAGATATGCCCAAACTCGCGCAGAAGGCTACGGATCATATTGGCCATCTGGGTGCGTTGCCGAACAGCCAGGTCTCGCGTTCGATGAATAGAGAGAATGGCTTGCTGTTCCTCCGTTTTGATCTCGACAAAGCGCATGGTCGGGCGCCGAACTGCTTCGCAGATCGCTTCCGCATCAACAGCGTCGTTCTTCCCGCGCTTCACATACGGTTTGACGTAGCCAGCGGGCATGAGCTTCACATCATGGCCAAGCTTACGCAGCTGCCGGCCCCAGTGATGCGAAGAACCACACGCTTCCATGCCGACCGTGCAAGCCGCCAGCGTCTCGAAGAACGACAACAGCTTGGCGCGCTTGATTGCCTTGTTGAAGATAACCCGGCCATTCTCTGAAATGCCGTGCACTTGAAATACGTCCTTGGCCAAATCGAGGCCCACAGTCTTTACTGTCATTGGGTGGCTCCTTTGCTCGCAGTCTATGACAACTGCACTTTGGCACGTTCGATGCCGGTGGAGCAGGAGCCATCCACCTCATCCGCTTTGGGCCGTGTACGGACGTTCTACTTGACCCCGCCGAGTGCATGAAAAGGCTCTTGCCTCACTGGACCGAGTTGGTCCGCCAATGACTTCTGAAGCACTGGAACGTTTTTCTCCCGAGCTGCTGCCATCGGGTGTTCGGCAGACGATTCTTGAAGGTGAGCATATCTCGTGGACGCGCAGCTCCTCCAAGGGTGAGGTCGCTTTCAGGAAGGCGCTCTTGGGTCCGGAGGGACCTGTTCCAGGCCTTTCTCGACAGATCAGCGATGCGTTGGGCGACCGTCTAGCTCGGAAGAAGCTGGTTAGCTTGGATCATGAGCCTTCCGCAGAGGAAGTGGAAACTCTTGGCCTGATCGAGTTGCCCGATCGAGAAGACGCACAATGGCTTGGCCATTGGCAATGTTATGAAATCGGGCCCGAGTGGTTAGCGTTTCGGCAGGCTTGCCTTGCCTTGTCGGCAGAGCTCGACCGCGCGCTCCTGCTTGCTTTGCGCGAGGGACGCATGCTTATCGTTGAAGAGCTTTTCCCCGGTGCGCGGCTTTTGCATCCTGATCGCTGGAAGGAGGAAGAATACGATCCAGTCAATTACATAAACTATTGGGTTGTGCTGACCCGTGACCTGCCTACCGAATGGTTCCGGTCAAGACCGAGAAAGCTTGGACGCCCAGCAGGACGTGGCGGATACACGGCAAAAG
Source organism: Roseovarius sp. THAF8 (assembly GCF_009363735.1). Classification (NCBI taxonomy): domain Bacteria; kingdom Pseudomonadati; phylum Pseudomonadota; class Alphaproteobacteria; order Rhodobacterales; family Roseobacteraceae; genus Roseovarius; species Roseovarius sp. THAF8. The sequence continues at coordinate 3,044,479 of NZ_CP045410.1, forward strand.
ATAAACCCTTTGTGGACCAGATACTCGAAGAGTTGGACCGGAATAGCGATGCGACTGTTCATGGTGCTGTCGTGGATATCTTGGACCGGTTTGGCGATGAAATTCCCGGTGCATCTTACGATGCGAAAAAGCGCCGATTGATGAGTAGAATCCAAGAAGCTCGTGAGTAGCGCGCATTTCGCTCAATAAATCTCAAATACAATCAAATGCGGACAGCATGTGAGCCTGTGTATCTCGGGGTAACAGCAAGTTACCCGGAGCTATGGGATGTCACAAAAAGAGCAGTCTGACCTGAAACTGCTGACCCGCTCAGAGGTCGAGCAGGAATACGGCATCGGAAAACGGTATCTCGAGGTTGCGGCGACACGGCGGGAAGGCCCGGCATTTATCAAGATTGGGCGATCGGTCCGCTACAGGCGGGAAGACCTGGAAAGCTGGATCCTCGAGCAGCGGGTCGAGACTGCTGCAGATCGTTCCGTGCAATGAATAAGAAATCTTCATATCACAAGCTCCTGAAAATCAACGAGGCAGCCCGCGACGAACGTCTGACTGCGCACGACAACCTCGTGTTCGGGCGACTTGTCTGGCGCGTCAATCTAACGACAGGCAAGTGCTTTCCGTCCATTGGATTGATCGCCGAAGAGCTTTCGATGACCGATCGCGGCGTGAGCAAGTGCATCGCCCGCCTTGAGAAGAATGGCCACTTAAAAAGGATTATTCATCGAGGGCGTGAGAAAGCCAATGACTATCTGATCCCGGGTCTAAATACGGAACGTGTGTTCCATAAAACCGGAACGGAGGTTCCGAAAAACAGGAACAAGGGTTCCGCCCAAATAGAAAAAGAAACAGAAAAAGAAATAGAGGCCAGCGAGGAGCAGGTGCCGATTGAGGGTGTTGCTCGAACGTCCGCATGCTGTGAGAGAAAAAGCGTGGAAGAAGGGCAGTTCCAGAACAAACTTGCCGACGCGTTCGGAGGGGGCGAGCAGGGCTGGGTCGCGGTGATGCAATTGCCTAGGGATACGTTGGAAGACTTGGAGGCCCGGTGCCTGAACGGAAAGATGAGTGTCGAAGAAGCGGTTGCCGTCGCGAGCAGCGAACTCGGTGTGGAAGTCGCGAAGCTCTGAACCAATCGATGCCATATTTTCTTCGCGTGATCGGGGGGAGGGGGAAAGACGAATTCGTTTTGCCCGGGGACCGGAGAGGGAGCCTTTCTTTGCAACAAACGGAAATTGAATAGAGAAATCCAATTTCTGGCTACGGCCTCGACGATAATGGTCGCATCTGCTGCATTGCAGACCTGCGAGTAAAGCGCGGCTAACGGCAGGATTGAGCCCAATCAAACGATTGCTGCACCGGGAACGAACGGCGGCAATTTGAAATATAGCAGACGTCCAGCAACCTTGCATCATTCATATCTCTGACCCATTGTGGTTATCTGAATTTAGCATCTGATCATTGAACGCTATCGTCTTGCTGGTCGCATACAGACAGGATGAAGAAGATTGATGAGCGCCTGTCATGCAAAGAATGACAAGAACAAGGCTTTGGTCATGCGCTATGTCAAAGAGGTGCAGGAGCAACACTCGTTGGCGACGATTGGGGAAATCTTTGCAGAGGATTTTGTCGATCATTCTCGGGTAGCTGGTGGAGTATTTGACGGTGGATTGGTGCAACTTACCGAAGGGCTGGCTTCAATCTTGTGCGCGTTCCCCGACTTGGAGGTCGCAATCAACCATCTATTGGCGGAGGGCGACAAGGTAGTCGCACATAAGTCTTTCACGGCGACTCACCTCGGGCCATGGATGGGTGTCGCGGCGACGGGTAAACGAGTGGAGTGGGAACTTGTCAGCATCTACGGGATTCGAGACGACAAGATCTCGGAGTATTGGGGAGTTTTGGATGATCGACGCCTCAATGAATCCCTTGGATTGCCCCGATAGTTCTCTGCTTTTGGCCAACGACCGAAGTCTAACACCATCAGCACCGATGTCTGAACTTTTGCACATCCGAGAAATAGTCCCCAGGTCAGCAATCGGTCTCAAACCGGACCTCCGGAGTTTTGATCGAGTGGCAGCTCCGTCCCGCACATAAGACATCGAACGCTCTTGCAACGAAAGGCCGCCATCTAAAAAATTGCCATAGAAGGTTTTGCGATCAGCTATTGTTTGGGTCCGCTCACGGTGAACAAAAAAAGAGGCCTTGAACGACACCCGGGAGGGGTGGGTTCGATCGCTGAAACCACTGATTGCGCCGACCCGCGTGTTCTCTAATTCGCAGATTTTTTTCCCGGATTGAGCGGAATTTTCCAAGCGCGACAGTCAAACGAAATGAATAATCGATGACCACCAAACCTCCCCGAAGAAGGAAGGCGAATGTATTTTAATTAAATTAATTCAAATGCTTAGATGATTCGGATCAATAATCGTTTTGCACGGCTGTGGCATTTTCCGGTTTCGTGTGTGCCGAAGCGATTTCTGAAGTTTTTTTCCCTATCGGTTTGCAGCCGTTTTCAACTTAGCGTCGGATAGCGTCTGCAGTTTGGCGGATAATTGTCGGGTTGCTGCTTGGGTCCTTCCCGCCCCCTGTTTGCACGCGGGTAATTCGCACCCCGGTGCTAGTCTTTGTGTCGTCTTTTCAAACTGTTGAGATTTGGGTTGTTGTTGTTCTTGCCAAAGAGCTCGTTGCATTCCGAGGCAGGTCCGCGCTTGGCCACCATGTGTGTTCATAGCCTTGTCACAGACAACTGCTCATATGAGCAAGAGGGGGCGCGCGAATGGACAGACGATCTGCGATTCTTGAGATTGCACAACAACAAGGGCGGGTCATGGTTGATGCGCTCTCGCGCGAATTGGGCGTGTCCAGTCACACGGTGAGACGGGATCTCAATGCACTTTGCGAAGAAAGCAAATTGCGGCGTCTGCACGGTGGGGCGGAATTCGTGGATGGCAGCGCCAACGTACCCTATGCCTCTCGTTCTGTCCTGAACTTTGACGCCAAGCAACGCATTGCCGCAGCAGTTGCCGACCTCGTGCCAGACGGCGCTACGGTCTTCATATCGATCGGGACAACTCCGGCGCTCGTGGCGCAGGCCTTGGTCGAAAAAGATGCGCTGACCGTGGTGACCAACAATCTCAACGCAGCAATGGCGCTTTCGGAAAACTCGGCCAATCGGATCATCCTGCCGGGCGGCGAGATGCGCCTTCCGGACCGGGATTTTCTCGGGGTGGCGTCCATCGAGCTTTTCGCAAACTACCGGGCCGACTTCGGCATATTCGGAGTGGGAGGGATCGACACCGATGGCTGCCTTCTGGACTTTCATGAGCCTGAGGTCCGGGCGCGAGAGCAAATTCGCGAGAACAGCCGGGTGTCTATCCTTGTGGCCGACTGCAGCAAATTCGGACGCCGCGCGGCGGCTGTCGGTGGGCATCTGTCGGACATGGAAAGGATCGTGCTGGATCGCCGCCCAGACCCATCCTTCGACAACGTGCTCGACACTGTGAAAGACCGGATCCTGCTGGCGCAGGCCGCAGGAGCGGCGGAATGACCGGTTTCGTGTGTCTCGATGCCGTGACTCGCCAATGGGATGGTCGCGGTGGCGTCGAGAGCGTAACGCTGAATGTGCCAGAGGGTGACTTTGTGGCTGTGCTGGGCCCGTCGGGATGTGGCAAGTCTACGCTCTTGCGGCTGATCTCGGGGCTTGAACAGCCGCAGAGTGGGACCGTGAGCATTGCGGGGCGTGATGTCACGAACCTGCCGGCATCGCAGCGCGCGCTGTCGATGGTGTTCCAGTCCTACGCCCTATTTCCGCATCTGAGCGTCAGGGAAAACATCTCGTTCGGGATGAAGGTCCGCAAGGTTTCCAAGCCGGAGCGGGCCAAGAAATTCAGCCAAGCCGTCGAGATGCTTGGCCTCCAAGGCTTAGAGTCGCGAAAGCCCGCCGAACTGTCTGGCGGGCAACGCCAGCGCGTGGCACTGGCGCGTGCCGTCGTCTCGGGGCATCCGCTGTGTCTGATGGATGAACCGCTGTCGAATCTGGATGCAAAGCTGCGCCATTCGGTACGCCGGGAAATCAAGGTCTTGCAGCGCAAGCTGGGCCTCACGGTGATTTACGTCACCCATGACCAGACCGAGGCGATGTCGCTGTCCGATACGGTGGTTCTGATGCGGGATGGTCGGGTCGAGCAGGCCGACAGTCCCGCCACGCTCTACGCGCATCCGGCCAGCACCTTCGCCGCCGAGTTCATTGGTGATCCGCCGATGGCGATGATTCAAGGCGATGTGATGGGACGTACGGGCGCGACCATTGGCATTCGCCCCGAACACATAACGGCCCTTCGGCCCGAGGCGGGCGACCTGACAGCTCGCGTAAGCGATGTCGAATTTCTGGGCGCGCAGACGCATGTGGTAGTGGATCACCCGGCGGCGCGTGGCCTGATCGTATCCCTGCCAGGACATGCTGACTGGCGCCCGGGCGACGAGATCGGGCTGTGCATACCCGATGAACACAGGGTTCTCTTTGACGCCGACACTGGCCGGGCCAAAGAGAACCCGCAGCAGAATTACGGGGCGAACCATCGCCAAACGGCGCCCCGTGATAGCCGCAAGGCACCCCAACCCCAACCCGTATCAGACTGAAGAGGAAGGCCAAATGCTTCGCTACTCTACTGCTGCCGTCATGCTCACCGCGAGCACGGCCCTTGTCAATCCGGCCGCTGCCGAGACCGAATTGACCATGTACTATCCCATTGCCGTGGGTGGCCCGCTTACCGAGGTGGTGGACGGGATCGTCGCCGATTTCGAGGAGCAAAACCCCGATATCACCGTCAACGCGATCTATGCCGGCAACTACGACGACACCCGCATCAAAGCGCTGTCGGCGCTGAATTCCGGAGACCCGGCGCAACTGGCGGTCATGTTCTCGATCGACGCGTATGACCTGATCGAACAGGACCTGATCGTGCCCTTCGAGGACGTGGTCGAGACCGAAGAAGAAAAGCAGTGGCTGGACAGTTTCTATCCGGCGCTGATGGCAAACTCCAAGATCGAGGGCAAGACATGGGGCGTGCCGTTCCAGCGCTCGACCATCGTGGCTTATTACAACAAGGACATGTTCCGCGACGCCGGTCTTGACCCGGAAAACCCGCCCGAAACGTGGGACGAGCTGGTGTCGATGGGCAAAGAACTGACCACTGACGACCGCTATGGCCTGATGATTCCGTCGACGGGCTATCCCTATTGGATGTTCCAGGCGCTGGCGATCCAGAACGGCAAGGAAGTGATGTCGGACGACGGGCTGACCACCAATTTCGATGACGAGAAGGTGGTCGAAACGCTGGAATTCTGGAAATCGCTGTCGACCGAGCATGGCATCATGCCCGAGGGCACCGTCGAGTGGGGCACGTTGCGCCAGGCCTTCCTGGAAGGTCAGACCGCGATGATGTGGCATTCCACCGGCAACCTGACCGCCGTGAAGAACGACGCCAGCTTCGATTTCGGTGTCGCCATGCTGCCGGGCAACGAGAGGTTGGGTTCGCCCACTGGCGGCGGCAATTTCTATATCTTCAAGGATGCCACCGATGAAGAGCGTCAGGCCGCGCTTGAACTGATCAAGTTCATGACCGCACCGGAACAGGCCGCGGAATGGTCGATCCAGACCGGGTATATGGGTGTTTCGCCCGCCGCCTATGAGACCGAAAAGCTGAAAGCCTATACCGAGGAATTCCCTCCGGCCCTGGTCGCTCGCAACCAGCTTGAACATGCAGTGGCCGAATTCTCGACTTTCGAGACGGCGCGGGTGCGTGAGGGGCTGAACAACGCCATCCAGTCGGCGCTGACCGGCGCCAAGGAACCGGCAGAAGCGCTGTCGGAGGCGCAGGCGCAGGCGGAGAACCTGCTGTCGGCCTATAGGTAAAACCAACCGATCGGGGCGGCGTCGACGTATTTGGCGGCGCCTCGTTTCTTTGACCGGATGGAACACGGGATGCCGGGGGACGCGACGAAAGAGATCGGGCAAGAGGCGTTCATGCGTCGCCGTCGGGCCGTGCATGGCTGGCTTTTGCTGACGCCTGCGCTTGTCATGCTGTCGACCTTTGCCTTCTATCCTTCGCTGGCGACGCTCTGGACTTCCGTCTTTTCGCGCGGCACCCGCCGCAATCCGTCCGAGTTCGTCAGATTTGAGAATTACCAACGGCTGTTCGACGATCCGACCTTCTGGACTGTGGTTCAGAACAACATTTTTTATGCCGCCGTTACGATCCCCGTCTCGATCGTGATCGCGCTGGCCATGGCGCTGTGGGCCAACGCGAAGATCCCAGCGCGCAGTTTCGTGCGCACAGCCTATTTCACGCCCACGGTTCTGCCGATGATCGCCGCCGGAAACCTGTGGCTGTTCTTCTACACGCCGGGGTTTGGCGTGTTGGACCAGATCGGCGCTTTTTTCGGGGCGCCGTCGGTCAACTGGCTGGGGCAACCCGAAACGGCACTCTGGGCGGTTTGCATTGTGACGATCTGGAAAGAGGCCGGTTTCTTCATGATCTTCTATCTCGCCGCCTTACAGACCATTCCGCCGGACCTCAAGGAAGCTGCCGAGATTGAGGGGGCAAGCCGCTGGACCTATCTGCGGCGGATCGTGCTGCCGCTTTTGATGCCGACAACGCTGTTCATCCTCGTGAACGCGCTGATCAATTCGGTGAAGCTGATCGACCACATTTTCATTCTGACCAAGGGCGGTCCCTCGGACGCTTCAATGCTGATCCTTTATTATATCTGGGAAAACGCGTTTGCCTTCTTCGATGCCCCGGCGGCGGCGGCGATGACGGTCATGGTGCTTGCCGTCCTAGGGGGCGTCGCGGCGATCCAATTCTTCGTGATCGACCGCCGGACGCATTACAGATGAGCGTGTCGCGCCGGATAGAAACCGCGGGGGCGCTGGTGCTTGCGGTGTTGTGGATTTCGCCGCTGGCCTTTGCCGTCTGGGCGGCCTTTCACACCACGAGCGATGCGGTCAACTTCAACCTGACCGCGCCGCTGACGCTGGAGAACTTCCGTACCGCTTGGGAGGGCGCGCCCTGGCTGCGGTACTTCCTGAACACGTTTCTACTGGTGACGACCGTTCTTATCGGGCAGTTCATCTTGTGCACGCTGGCTGGGTTTGCCTTTGCCCAGGTCGAGTTTCGCGGCAAGGAAACGCTGTTCGTGCTGGTCCTGATGCAGCTGTTCATCCTGCCCGAAGTGTTGATCGTAGAGAATTACCTGGTGGCCGCCAACCTGGGCCTGCTGGACAGTATCCTGGGGATTGGGGCGCCTTACATGGCATCCGCCTTCGGGATTTTCCTGATGCGGCAAGCATTCAAGACAGTCCCGAAGGAACTTGATGAAATGGCCCGGGTCGAGGGGTGCAGTCTGCTTGGGGTGCTGTGGCATGTGTATATACCGGCTGCGCGCTCGACGTATATTGCCTATGCTCTGGTATCAGTTGCGACCCATTGGAATAATTTCCTATGGCCTCTGGTGGTGACTAACTCAGATACCACGCGCCCGCTGACGGTGGGGCTATCGATCTTCGGAGCACCGGAAAACGGCGTCGATATCTCGGTCATCTCGGCGGCGACGCTGATGGTGATACTGCCGCTTCTCGCGGTTTTCCTGATCTTTCAGAGGCAGTTCGTTCAGGCGTTCCTGCGGGCTGGCATCAAGTGATGGCCGCACGGTCGCGCAGTCCCTCTGAACGCAATAACAATGGTTAAGCGCACCTGAGCCAAGGGCGCTGTCACAAATCTTTTAAGGTAACGTCACGCAGTGGATTCGAAGCGCGATTAAATCCGCGGGGCGCTCTATTCCGAGCGTCAATCAAGAATCCAAGGGGGATATCCTATGAAAGTTTCGCGTCGTTCCGCGCTGCAAATGACTGCGGCGGCCGTTGCCGCACCTGCAATCCTCAAAGCGTCTGACGCGCTGGCCTCGTCCGGCACCGTCAAGGTTTTTGCTTGGCAGGACTATATTCAGCCCAATATCGCAGAGGCCTTTGAGGCCGAAACCGGGATCACGCTGGACCTGACAACGTACGGTTCGAACGACGAAGCGGAATCGACAGTGCGCGCGTCGGGCGGCAAGGGTTTCGACGTTGTCTTTCCGTCGATCACCAACGCGGCAGGCTATGTCGACGACAATGGTGACAGCTTCTTCATGGCGGTTCCCACGGACGTCAACACCGACAACGTGATCCCGTCTTTCATGCGTGACAGTGCTTCGCTGGGCGGCGTGCACAAGGGCGAGCAGATCCTCCTGCCGTTCGACTGGGGCACCGAAGGTGTGACATATAACTCTTCCGAGATGCCGATCGACGGGCAGGTGTCCTATGGCGACTTGTGGGTCGATGCCGCGAAGGGCAAAGCAGCGTTCCGCCAGAAATCGGTTATTATGGGAACGGGTCTTTATCTTGACGCCACGGGCGAAGTCCCGTCGAACCGGATGTTGGACGTCTACAAATCCGAAGACGACGCGCGCCGCGTTTGGGGCGAAATCACCAAGTGGATGTTGGAGCGGAAAGAAAACTTCGGCGCGTTCTGGAACAATGCAACCGAAGCGACCGCCGCGTTCAAGGATGCGGGCAGCATCATCGGCCAGACCTGGGACACGACTGGCCTGCTGCTGAACCGTGAGAACGGCGATTACCTGTACCGCGCGCCCAAAGAGGGCATCATAACCTGGCTCGACAGTTTCGGCATCCTGAAGGGCGCCGAGAACAAAGACCAGGCGGTGGCCTTCATGAACTTCATGCTGAAACCCGAAACCGGTGGCATGTTCGCCAACAATACCGGATACAACTCGGCCGTTCAGGGCGCTGCTGACTACGCCTCGGACGAGTTCAAGGCGCAGTTCAACGAGGTCTACACCGCCGACGTTCTGGGCAACATGTGGTGGTGGCAGGCGGACACGCCGTTCTTTGCGCCGGTGCGCAACGAGTTCGTGGAAATTATTACCAACGCGTAACGCCAAATAGGCGCAAAATTCAGGCGCCCCTCTCCGTTTTGCGGGGAGGGGCCATTCAGCAAAATCAGAATCTTACAATTTAGCCAATCCGAAAAAGGATAAGCCAATGAAACCGTTCACGTTTCCCGCAGAATTTTTGACCAAGGAAAAGCCCGCAGTCACGATCACCCCGAATGATGACCTGGGAGTAGAGCAAGCCACATCCTATGACAGCGGCGTCGGTGAAGGTGGGTCGGAAGTCGTTTCGCATTTTGACGGCAAGCTTTACATCACCAATGGCGAAGAGGATCGGATCGACGTCGTTGACGCCGAAACCGGCGTTCTGCTGCAGTCGATCGATCTGACCGTAATCCCGGGCTATGACGGCGTTAATTCGGTCAGTGTGTCGGAGCATGGTATTGCCGTCGCCATCGAAAGCGAGCCTGGCGAAGTTACCTCGCCGCCGATGCTGGAAGGCGAGGAGGGCTGGACCACGGAGCCGCTTTTCACTGTGGGCGGCGTTCTGGACAATGGCTACACCCCGCCGGGCATAATGGACGGCATCGGCGCGATGAAACTGGATGACCAGACCGTGCGGATCTACGTCAACCATGAGCTTGGTTCGGGCGACGGCTACGAATACGAAGTGAATGGCATCACCCTGACGGGCGCGCGTATCAGCTACTTCGACATCGACATCGCAACCCGTTCGATCGTGGACGGCGGCCAGGCCATTCAACAGATCGTTGATGCCAACGGCGACATCGCGACCGACACCTCTTTCACCTTCGAAAACAAACCGGGGTTTGAGCGCTTTTGCTCCAGCGTGCTGGTCGAGGCTGAGCAGTTCGGCGATGGGAAGGGTCTTGTCGATACGATTTATTTCACCGGCGAAGAAACGGGCGGTGATTTCTCGGGCGTCGGCGGTGCGGAATGGGCGCTCGATGTCGCCACGGGCACGATCTATGCGTTGCCCGGATTTGGCCGCGGCGCTTGGGAGAATGTCACCGAAGTTGATACCGGAACCGAGACCCACGTGGCTTTTGTTCTGGCAGACGACACGGCGCCCTTCGATGCGGATGGCGACGGGGTCGATGAAGCCGCTCCGCTTTTCATGTATGTAGGTGAAAAGAGCACTGATCCGGATGCCGATTTCCTGGCTCGGAACGGCCTGGACGGCGGCAAGCTATATGTCTGGGTGCCGTACAATCCCAACATTACCAGCCCCGAAGACCTGAACGGCGGGGCAAACAACATCCCTCAGACCGGCGCATGGGTCGAGGTGGACAACTCGCAGAACCTCGCCCTCGCTGACGAGAACGGCGCGAACGGCTATGACGAGTTCGGCTATCCGACGCAAAGCAACCTTTGGCAACAAGCCGAAGCACTGGGTGCATTCGAGTTTTCGCGCCCAGAGGATGTAGCCACCAACCCCAATGACGGCAGCGAACTGGTACTTGCATCGACCGGACGCGACGCCCCCGACTTCAACGGGGCGGACACCGTCGGCACGATCTACAGCGTGAAGACGGACTTCACCGATATCAATGCACCGACCGCGGCGCTGGAAATTCTTTATGACGGCGACGTCGACCCGAACCAAACCCTGCGTAGTCCGGACAACCTGGATTGGGCCGATGACGGCATGATCTATATCCAGGAAGACCGCGCGGCGAACGGTCTGTTTGGCGACGGCGCTGCCAACCCAGCGGACGCGGGCGTGGTGCGCCTCGATCCGTTGACCGGCGAGGTGACTCGGATTGCAGAGATCAACCAGGATAACGTCTCGCCCGGCGCCGTGGATGAAAACGTATTCTTCACTGGTCAGCAGGACATCGGTGACTGGGAAAGCTCGGGTATCCTGGATGTTTCGACCCTCTTCGGCGAAGCGCCGGGGACACTTTTCCTGGCTGATGTTCAGGCCCACGCGCTTGACGACCAAGATCGGTTCGACGTGCCCTTCCCGGCCTCGGAACTGACCGACGACAACCTGAAGGAAGGTGGTCAGCTTTTGTTCCTCGCCGCCCCCGGTGTCGAGATCGGCGTGCAGGATCCGGTTGACCCGATCGGGAACGCGAACGGCACAGTGGCGCTATTCGATCTCGATGGCAACTTGCAGCAGACCTTCGAGGCCGGAAACCTGCCGGACATGGTGACCTTCTCGAAGGACGGCACGAAAATCTTCGTGGCCAACGAGGGTGAGCCGACCGAGTTCGGCGATCCGGCCGGATCGATTTCGGTCATCGACGTGACGACGGGCGTGACTCAAACCTTTGGGTTCGAGGAATTCGATGACCAGGTCGACGCGCTGCGCGATGCCGGCGTGCGGATTTTCCCTGGCAGCCTGCCGTCGACGGAATTCGAACCCGAATACATCGCAGAGTCCGACGGCAAGCTGATCGTGACGCTTCAGGAAGCCAACGCCGTGGCGATCTTCGACCTGGACAGCATGAGCTTTGACGGGATCGTGCCCCTTGGGACAATCGACCATTCGGTCAGCCCACTCGATGCCTCGGACCGGGATGACGCGATCAGTATCCAGACCTACGACAACCTTGTCGGACTGCGGATGCCGGACGCGGTTGCGGCCACCGAAATCGACGGTGAGACCTATTTTCTGACGGCGAACGAAGGCGACGACCGCGGCGACGCCTTCGTCTATGACGATGGCGAGTACGACGGCAACGACCGTGGCGATGCCGCACGCGTGGGTGACATTCTGGACGGAATGGAGTCGGGCAATTTCGTGCAGTTCCGTGACGGCGACACTGTCATCGACATCACGCTTGACGAGGACCTGGTCACGTACCTGAACGGCCTTGAAGGAACTGGGCTAGACCGTTTGACGGTCTCGGTCATTGACGGGGACACCGATGGCGACGGCGATATCGACGTCCTGCACGCCTACGGCTCGCGGTCTTTCACGATCTTCGATCTGGCCGGCAACGTGGTCTTCGACTCGGGCGATGATTTCGAGCAGATCATCGCGGAAAACCGTGTACCCAATGCGTTCAACAACGATGATTTCCCCTCCGATGATCCCGACGTGATCGACGAGAACCGCTCGGACAACAAGGGCCCCGAGCCCGAGGCGATCGAGATCGGAGAGGTTGGCGGACGCACTTTGGCCTTCATCGGGCTGGAACGTGACAGCGGCATCATGATCTACGATATCTCCGACCCGGCGAATGCCGAGTTCGTGGATTACATCGAGAGCACTGAATTCGGCAATGTCAGCCCCGAGGTCATCGACTTCATCCCGGCGGAGGAGAGTGCGAGCGGTCTTGCGCAGATCGCGGTCTCTTACGAGGTATCTGGCACGACAGCGGTCTATGACCTTGAATTCGGCGCCGAGTTCAAAGGCACCCGCCGGGCCGACAACATCGACGGCACGATTGCGGATGACGAAATCGATGGCGCATCGGGCCGTGACACGATTGAGGGGAACGGCGGCGACGACGATATCGACGCAGGCGCAGGCCGCGACAACGTGAATGGCGGCGCCGGAAACGATACCGTCGATGGCGGGCGTGGCCGCGACGACATTTCCGGCGGCAGCGGTGATGACCTGATCCTTGGCGGTCGGGGTCGTGATGACCTGAGTGGTGACACAGGTAATGACACGGTCTTCGGTGGACGCGGCCACGATACGATTGACGGCGGCGAAGGCGACGACCTTCTTGGAGGCGGTTTTGGCCGCGATGTTTTCGTCTTCGACCTGGGTGATGGTACGGATGAGATTATTGATTTCGGTAACCGTGACATGATCGACATGACCTCTACCGGCCTTACCTTTGGTGACCTGACGCTGACGGAGCTGAATCCGCGCCAGTTCGTTGTGGAATACGGCGACATGGGTGACGAAATCGAGATCACACTGGCAGGCCGCAGCTTTGATCTGACCGAGGATCACTTCTCGTTCTGACCGTTTGAGAATCACGTGGCGGCGCGCGGCACCAGTGCGCCGCCGGCTTAGCGTCCTTCGTAGCTGGGAACGGAATTATGAAAATGTTGCGCCGCGTCGACTCTCTTTGCCGCGGCGTTTCATGGAGGACATCGTATGCGCGGTAAGGATGTATTGCTGGAAAAGGTGGAGATCACATATCCCAACGGTTTCACGGCAGTTCACGAAACCGACCTGACCGTCAGGGCAGGTGAGTTCTTCTCGATCCTGGGGCCGTCGGGCTGTGGCAAGACAACGATCCTGCGGGCCGTTTCGGGTTTCGTCGAGCCGTCGGGTGGCGCGGTGCGTATCGGTGGCCAGGATCAGCGCGGGCTTGCGCCCAACGCGCGGCCCACGGCGTTGATTTTTCAGAACCTGGCACTTTTCCCGATGATGCCTGTGTGGGAGAACGTGGCCTTCGGGCTGGAAGCGCGCGGCGTGTCGAAACGGGAACGGCAGGCGCGGGCGACAGAGTTGTTGAACCTTGTGGCACTCGGCGATCAGGCCGACAAGAAGCCTGGCGAGTTGTCCGGTGGTCAGAGACAGCGCGTGGCCATTGCGCGCGCCTTGGCGGTCGATCCGGCGGTATTGCTGCTGGACGAACCGTTGTCGGCCCTGGACCTTAAACTGCGCCAGCATATGCGCGCCGAGCTGCGGTCGATCCAGCAGAAAACCGGCGTCACCTTTATCTATATCACTCACGACCAAGGCGAGGCCCTGACCATGTCGGACCGCATTGCGGTGATGAATGCCGGCCGGATCGAGCAGGTCGGTACCGGCGACGAAATCTATGCCCGTCCGCGCACCGCCTTTGCGGCGTCTTTCGTAGGGGAAAGCAACCAGTTCCCCGGGCGTGTCAGCGCACAAGAAGGGCAGATGGCCTGGATCGAGACGGCGCATGGGCGTTTTTTGGGCCGCAACATCGCTGATCTGCAAGAGGGCGACGCAGCGATCCTGTTCGTGCGCCCCGAGGTGATGCGGGTGGCCGACGGGCGCAACCGGCTTAAAGCACGGCTGGAGCGTCGCGATCTGGAGGGCGCGTTTATCAATATTTTCCTGCGCAGCCAGACGGGCGCTGAACTGGCGATGTCGATGCCCAATACGGGTATGATCGGCTTCGACACCAGTGATGTCGATGTCGGGTTCAGCGCTGAACAGGCGTTGGTGCTGCCTGAGGGGCCCTTGGCGAAGACCGGGCGAGAAGAGTTGGCGGCGGAATGAGAGAGCTTCTGCGGGGTTATGGCAAAGGCTTGGTCGCGGTCTTCTTCGGAGCCGTGGCGATTTGGGCTTTGGTGCTGATCGTGCTGCCGCAGCTGGCGATGCTGGAGCGGGCCTTGACCAAGCCCAAGCGGCAACTGGACAGTTCGATCGCCGCGCAGCTTGAACGCGACGCCTTTACCTGTATCAACGTTTTGCAGCAACACCAGGCGCCTTCCGCGACGGCGGGGACGAATGGCGGTATGGCCGTGCCCTCTGCCTCGGGCATGGCGGTGCCGTCCGCTTCGGGAATGTCCGTGCCATCGGCGTCCGGCATGGCGGTTCCGTCCGCGTCCGACATGGATGCAAGCGCGAGCGGGGCGGCAACCCGGCCTTACATCCTGCAATGCGACCGCGCCACGACCCGCAAGAAGATGGTGCGCGATGCCGGGGACGAGGCCTGGCTGAACGAGCTTTATGACCTGCCTCTGCTGGAAGTGACGGACAGTCCGCCCATCGAAGACCAGATCGCGAGGGCTGAAGAGATCACGCGCGTCGCCGGTGCGCTGTATCAGGACCTTTTGGTGATGGAAGCCAACGCGTCGCGTTTTGGTTTTGGCAATTTTGCGGCCCTGACCCAGCCGGTGCTTATCCCGCTGGCGCCGGAGACCAAGGCCGAAGAGGATGCCGCGCTATCAAACGTTCTTCTAGGCGTATTGGGCCTACGGTTCGAGCGGGACGGGCGGGTTTACGAGCGGATCGGCATGGTGACGCTCACTCGCACGCTGATCTTTGCGATACTGGCCACGACACTGGCGCTGGTGGTGTGCTATCCGATTGCCTACAAAGTTGCTTTGGCGACCCCGCCGGAACGGGCAATGTGGCTGTTTCTTGGGCTGGTCATACCCTATGCCATCGTCGAGTTGATGCGTATCTATGCCTGGACCGCGATCATCGACAATGAAGGGTTGCTGAACCAGGCGCTGATGTGGGCGGGCGCGATTTCCGAGCCGATCCAGTTCAAACGGTCGGCGCTGACCGTCTTTGTGGTGATCGTGTATACCTATGTCCTGTTCATGGTCTTCCCGATCTTCAACGTGATGTCCACGCTCGACCGCAACCAGATCGAGGCGGCGCGCGACCTTGGCGCATCGACGGCGCGATTGCATTGGCGAGTGATAATGCCACACGCCAAGCCAGGTATCGCGGTGGGCTGTATCGCGACATTCATGCTGGCTGCCGGAGCGTTTTCTGTTCCACGCATCATTAGCCGGGGCCTGCAGGCAGAATGGTTCAGCCAGACCATCTATAATAAGTTCTTCGAGTCGGAGAATTCCAATGTCGGTGCGGCCTATTCCTTTGCCTACACGCTAGTCTGCTTTCTATTGGTGGCGCTGTTCATGTGGACGATGCGCACGCGCCTGAAAGACTTCGCGAGGGTGCAATGACCGAAGCGACCACCGGCATGATCGTTCGCCCCAATGCCGCAAAAGGCCACGCATGGATAACAGCGAACGCGGTATTGACCGTTTACACCTGGGCCTTCCTGGCCTTCATGTTCGCGCCGCTTCTGATGATGATCGTCTCGAGCGTCAACGACACCTCGCCGCCTTCGGTCACGGAGTGGGGCGGGCTGACGGGCAAGTGGTACGCTTTTTTCTGGATGCCTGAGGAGGAGATCCGCGCCGACCCGGTGCTGCGCGCGCTGGACCGGGACAGATTCATGGCGTGCTTTGGCAATTCGCTGATCATCTCGGCGGTCGTCGTGCCGCTGGCTTTGTTGCTGGGACTGGCAGGTGCAGTGTTGCTGACACGCTGGCGCAGCCGGATGAACGGAGTGCTCTGGTGGGTACTGCTGTCACCGATGCTGGCGCCTGGTGTTATTCTGGGGCTGTCGGCGCTGGTCTTTTGGGGCAGGCTTGGTGTTGGCGCGGGTCTTTTCACGATCATGATGGCACAAGTGACATTTATTGCCGCCTACCCGCTGCTGATCCTGATGGCGCGTCTGCAACGCCAGCCCGTTGAACTGGAGGAGGCGGCGCTGGATCTTGGCGCGTCGCCGTTCCATGTGTTCCGCCGGATCACACTGCCGTTTCTGTTGCCGGCGCTGGCCTCGGCAGCGGTGATCGCGTTCCTGAGCTCGATGGAAAATTACAACACGACGATGTTCGCCAAAGGCGGGGCCTGCAATTTCGCCACCGAAATTGGGGCGATGGGCCGCAACCCGAACGGCCACCCGCCGGTAATCAACGCGGTGGGTACGGTGATCATTTTTCTGACTGTCACGGCCGCGGTGACTCACGCTCTTCTGACCCGGCGCGAAAGTCGGTAAACTTCGGTCTATGAAAATCACCGCACGCTGTCACCCGGCGCTGGAGCCGTTGCTACCGCCGCCCGTTCCGGCGGGGCGGATGCTGCCCGACTGGCTGTCGAGGATGCCGTCCGAGATTGCGGCCGAAAGCCTGGGCAACGAGAGCATCCGGACGCTGAAACGTTGCCCGCCGTTCATCGACGCAATGCGGCTTGGCGTCTTGATTCTGAGCCCTGTCGACCTATTGGTGAAGGATGGGGAGTTGCATTGGGAGTGGGACCCACCGATCCTGGAGGATGCCCAGATCAGCCGCGCGCCGGTGGGCGTGCATGTTCCGGAACAGGCCGACGGCACGCCGCTTGCCACGGAAAGTCTGATTCTGAAATTCATCAACTACTGGACGCTTTCGACTGAGCCGGGCTGGTCGCTTCTGTTTCATCATCCGGCAGGGTATCCGAACCTGCCGTTCCAGACTTTGTCAGGCGTTGTGGATAGCGACCTTTACACCGATGGCTATGTTCACTTCCCAGCGCTGCTCGATCCCGGTTTCGACGGCATCATCCCGCGTGGCGCGCCAGTGGCGCAGGTGGTGCCAGTGCGCAAGGACAGCACGCTGGAGGTCATAACCATGACCGAGAGCGAAATTGCCGATAATCGCGCCATGCAGGACGGTCTGGCGCGCGAACCCGGTCTGTATCGCAAACGATATCGACGTTAGGGATTTACGGATCAAGGTGGAAGTGTAACACTTTCATGACAAATGAGTAGGTCATGAGAGCAGTTATCGTAATGTCGGCGCTTATCGCCGTCGCAAGCCCCGCCGCAGCGCAGACGCTGGAGGACCGGCGCGCGCAATGCATGGGATGGATGATGCAGGGCTATCCGTCAGGCATCGAGGAAACAGCCTGTACCGCGCAATTCTCGTTGCCGTCCCCGTTCCTGTTCAAATGCGCACGGGCGCAGAGGGTGGGTTATGACAGCGTCCGGCAGCGCGCGGCGTGCAAGCTCTTTTTCGAGGAGGCGTCGCTCGCCGCCGATGAAGGCTACATCCGGAACTGACACAGGTTAAGCGGGATCGCACCTTTGGCGGTGCGGGTCAGCGCCTTGAGCGCCTGTGGCCGCAAGGACTGATCCAGCAGTAACGCATGGCGATCGGCTCTTGTGCTGCGCCCGGTTTCGGCTGCAATGCGATATCGCGCCAATCGGGCCTCGGCGTCTTCCGCATTGCCAAATGCCGTTTCTGCCTTGTCCCACTGTCCAAGTCGCAGGCAGAGCCGCGCGAACATGCGGCGAGCGTCGCTATCGCCGGGATCCAGCTTG
This sequence comes from Roseovarius sp. THAF8, assembly GCF_009363735.1. Lineage (NCBI taxonomy): Bacteria > Pseudomonadati > Pseudomonadota > Alphaproteobacteria > Rhodobacterales > Roseobacteraceae > Roseovarius > Roseovarius sp. THAF8. Next base: position 3,062,220 of record NZ_CP045410.1, read on the forward strand.
TGCGCCTTGTCGAACGCCCGGTGCGCAGCCCTGAGATCAAGCGCTTCAAGCTCGGCCCGGCCCAGTTCGAACCAGGCCTTGGCGTAATCTGACCGCCGCAGCACCGCGCGCCTAAGCCACTGGACACGCTGGCCACTCTTGCCCGACTCTTCCAGAACCTTGGCAAGGTTGTAAAAGACCTCGGCCGGGGCGGATTTCGCGTTGGCGGCGCGCCGCAAAAGCCGCTCGGCCGCCGCCCAGTCTTCTGCCTGCAAGAGCGCCGGAAGGCGCGAAAGATCAGCCATGTCGCACCCTTTCGGACCCGTCGTCACACCGGTTTCACATTCTTTCGCGACAAGTCTGTGACACTGCCTGGGGGACCTGATGAGCAGTATGGCTTTCGACCGACCGGGCCGCTTTTGGCGCGGCAATCTTCATACACATTCGAACCTGTCTGATGGGTGTCTGGAACCAGAGGAGGTCTGCCGCCGCTATCGTGACGAAGGATATGATTTTATCTCGCTCACCGATCACTTCATCGGGCAGTATGGCTATCCGATTGCGGACACGACACCGTTCAGAACGCGTGATTTCACTACGATCCTTGGGGCCGAGCTGCATTCGGGCGCAATGGAGAATGATGAGCTTTGGCATATTCTAGCCGTTGGCCTGCCCACAGATTTCGAGCCGCCGAACGCGCCGGGCTTTTTCCCGGTCGAGGACCAGGAAAGTGGTCCCGACCTAGCGCAGCGAGCACGCATGGCGGGGGCTTTCGTTGCGGTGGCGCATCCGGAATGGTCGGGCCTGACCACCGAAGATGCCCGCAGCCTGTCCGCGGCGCACGCGGTCGAGGTTTACAACCATGGTTGTGCCGTGGGCTGCGACCGGCCGCATGGCTTTTACACGCTTGACCAGTTGCTGACCGAGGGGCGGCAAATGACGCTTTGCGCCACGGACGACGCCCATTTCACGGAACCGGACCATTTTGGTGGCTGGGTTATGGTCAAGGCCGAAGAAAACGATCCTGATGCACTTCTGGCGGCATTGAAGGATGGCGCGTTCTATTCCAGTACCGGACCGGAAATTTGTGGCATCCACTGGGAGGAAGACGTGGTCACGGTTGAATGCAGCGCGGCGTCTTCAGTCATCGTTCAGGGGCAGGGCTCGGCTGCGGTGGCGCAGCATGGGGCATCAATGACTCGCGCCTCCGTTCCCTTGGGCCGGTTCGAAAATTCGGCCTGGATGCGGGTGACCGTGGTCGATTCCGCGGGCAGGCGTGCATGGAGCAACCCGGTCTATCGCTAGAACGCGCGTTGCTGTTTAATCGACGGACTGACCGTCCGAGGAACAATGGTCGGGCAGGATCAACTGCGATCAGTTCGGCGCAGACCCTATGCGGGAGGACAATTCATCAGACTTTGAGCATGCGGTAAGCCAGGATTGGATATCGGACGGTCGCGCGCCGCAGAAATTAGCTTTGATTTTGTGATCGAAGATGTGCTTTTGGGGATCGAAGACCCTTGGGCTTTTCTTGTCCGGAGGAATGATCCAGACGCAGCTGATACGACCATTCTCGTCAGTTTCAGCAATGAACGTGTTCACAGCCATAGCGACACTCCCATGTAACGATCTTGTAAAATTAATGAATTTGACCGCAATTTAGCAAGTCTTAAGGCGGGAAGGCGAAGTCGTTGGGAATTTTTCTTGAGAGGTACTAAGTTTGATCGGTGTCGGCTTTTCCTGATCGAGTTTGGAAAATATCGCGGCTATTTCGTTTGATCGACCAAATTTTTTCAACGGTGCGGCGCGGCGTGAAGAAGCAGGCTTTTCCCATCGCATTCAACAAAAAGAGTACGCCGGAGACGGTTGTAGAAGAACGGGAAAATCGAACGTGACCAGAGGGTGAAAGCTGATAGCAACGAGCGGGTCGATTTGTATCCGAGAAAGTTTATCAAGCCTGAATAGCGGAGTGATGCAAAGGCATCTCGCATGTGCGTCAAAGACTGTGGTTTGTCCAACGCCTGAGTTCGAGCGCAGGATATATGCGAGCCGGTCGACACAATACTGATACGTCGCCCTGCAACGTTCGCGTCAACCAAATCTGGATTTACCTGGGAGATTCGGCATGACCGCTTGGTGGCGCAATTTTGAGTTCGGCAATTCCAAATCCAACATCCTGACCGGCTCGGTCTATTCCGACTATATCTTTGGGTTTGGCGGGGACGACGAGATTTCCGCGGGGGACGGTAACGACACTATCTTTGGCGGCTGGGGCGATGACATCCTGGAAGGCGGCGCGGGCGATGACCTGATCGTTGGCGGTCTCGGTTTTGACACTGCGGTCTACGAGGGTGGGCTGGACGATTACGACATCATAGTGCGTGGTGGATGGTTGGGGCGCAACGTGACGGTTTCCGGCGCCTCGTCTACGGCAGTCGGCGACGCTGGCACGGATCGGCTGAAAAGCGTTGAGGCGCTTTATTTTGCGGCCGATGACCTGACGATCTTTGTGAATGGGCGCAATAATGCCGTCATCGCGGGCGATGACAGCGTGGACGCCGCAGAGGATGGCCCGACCGGGATCGCGGTGGCCGATCTTCTGGCGAATGACCGCGACTTCGATGGGGACACCATCGCGATTACCGCAATTTCGGCCACTTCCGCGTCTGGCGCGTCGGTCCGCCTTGTGGGCGATCAGGTGGTCTATGAGCCAGGCACGATTTTCGATGCGCTGGACGATGGCGAGACGGCGACCGATACCTTTACTTACACTGTCGATGATGGCCGGGGTGGCACAACCGACGCCGTGGTTACCGTGACCGTCCAAGGCGCGAATGACGCCCCCGTCCTGTCGGCACTTGCGGAGGTCACCATCGACGAGAACACGACCGCCGTTCCGGCCCAGATCATGGGCAGCGACGTGGACGGTGACACGCTTGCATATTCAATCACCGGCGGTGCGGATGCGGCGTTCTTCCAGATCGACGCACAAACCGGCGCGCTCAGTTTTGTGTCCGCGCCGGATTTCGAGGCCCCTGCCGATGCCGGTGGCGACAATGTCTATGACGTGCAGGTCGGCGTCAGCGATGGCGACGTGACCGAGACGGCCGATATCGCCGTGACCTTGGCCGATGTCGCGGAAATCGACGCCCGCATCAACGAGTTTCACTATGACAATGCCGGTACCGATGCCGGTGAGTTTGTCGAGATCCGGGTGGGCGCGGGCCAGGATGTTTCGGGCCTGCTGATCGAGTTCTACCGCGACACCGGCACCGTCTACGACACCGAGACATTGGCGGCGACGCCGGACAGCACGCAAGGTGACTTCGACTATTACCTTGTCGAACTGCCGACCAACGGCATCCAGAACGGCCCGGCGGACGGGATCGCCCTGTCGAACAACGGAGAGCTCATCGAGCTGCTGAGCTACGAAGGAACGCTGACCGCGACCGAAGGCACCGCGGCGGGCGTCACCTCGACCGATATCGGCGTCGCCGAAGGCAGTGGCACACCCATCGGCGCATCGCTTGAACGTGCCGAGGATGGTGACGGCTGGACGGTGGCCGATCAGGACACGCGCGGATTGAACAACGATTTCGTTCCGCTGGCGCAGATCGTGATTTCGGAGATCATGCAGAATCCGGCAGCGGTTTCGGATGCGGACGGTGAGTATTTCGAGGTCTACAATTCGGGCGAGCAGGCTGTCGATCTGAATGGATTCACGATTACCGACAATGACTCCGACGCGCATGTCATTGAAAATGGTGGCCCGCTGCTGATCCAGCCTGGCCAATACCTTGTTCTGGGACGCAACGCCGATACGCTCAGCAACGGGGGGGTAACGGTCGACTATCAATACAGCGGCGTGGCCCTCGCGAACGGGGCCGACGAAATTGTCCTGACCGACACTCAGGGCCGCGAAGTGGACCGCGTTGAATATGACGGTGGGCCGGATTTCCCCGATCCGAACGGCGCATCGATGGAACTGACCGACCTTTCCACAGACAACAACATCGGCAGCAACTGGGTAACCGCAACGCAGGCATTCGGAGACGGCGATCTGGGCACCCCGGGTGCCGAAAACGGCGGGGCGCCGGAGCCTTTTGCCGGACGGATCAACGAGTTCCATTACGACAATGACGGTGCGGACGCGGGTGAGTTCGTCGAAATCCGTGTCGCAGCAGGGACCAATGTGGTCAACACGACGCTTGCGCTTTACAATGGCAGCAACGGCAGCCTGTATGAAACCTACAGCTTGCCCACGACGCCGGCGTCCAGCGACGGCACCTTTGACTATTACGTCGTTGACACTCCCGGTCTTCAGAATGGCAGCCCGGATGCGATCGCGCTGGTGAATGACGGCTCGGTGGTCGAATTCCTCAGCTACGAGGGCGAATTTACCGCCCTTGGCGGTCCGGCGGCGGGCCTGGCCTCAACCGATATCGGCGCGTCGGAATCCGGCAACACGCCCGAGGGGTTTTCGCTGCAGCGCAATGAAGATGGGACATGGCGCGTACCCGAGGCCGAAACACGCGGGGCCGCCAATGACGGCATCACTCCGCCGCAGGGGATTGTGATCAACGAATTCCGCATCTCAAGCGGGGGATCGAGCGACGATACCTCGAACTTTGTCGAGCTTCTTGGCACACCTGGCCAGGGCTTTGACGGTCTGACGCTACTTGCCGTCTCGGGCGAATTCGAACCAGGGCAGGTGGACTATGCCATCTCGCTCGACGGCGCGGTTGCCGACGAGAACGGATTTCTTCTGATAGCGGAAGACAGCAACCCGGCGCTGGAGGCTGGTGATGTCGGCGTGGCAGGGCTTGATTTATTCGGCTCGCCTCAGACTTTCTTGCTGGTCGACGGGTTCACCGGCAGTGCCCGCGACGATCTGGACACGGGCAATGACGGAACCTTCGACATGGGCGTGGGCAACGTGATTACCTCTTTGTCCCTGATCGATGGTGACGGCGCGCCTGATGTAAGCTATAGCAGCGATATCTTTGGTCCCGACGGATCCTTCACACCGGCGGGCGGGGCGCGCGACCCCGATGGCAGCGGCACCTTCACGCAGCTGGCGTTCGGCGACACGTCGCAGGACACACCGGGCGAGAGCAACGCGGCAGGCCCGGCAACGCCCGCGCTCATCTCGGAGGTGCAGGGAGCCGGTCCGGTTGCCGCCCGCTTTGGCGAAGTGGTCACCGTGACGGCGATCGTGACGTATCTGGTGGACGATGGGTTCTTCCTGCAGGAAGAAGACACCGACAGCGATGGTGATGCCGCCACTTCGGAAGGCATTTTCATCTTCACCGGTGAGGGCGCGAGCCTCCCGAGCCTTGGTGACCAGGTCTCGGTCACGGGCACTGTGACGGAGTTCTTCGACGAAACCCAGATCGGCGACGTGACCGACATCAGCGTGGTTTCGTCCGGCAACGCGATGCCGACCATGGCCGAAATCATGCTTTCCGACACTGCATCGAATTTCGAGGCGATCGAGGGGATGCGCTTTCGCCTGTCGAGCGGCATAGCCGGTGAAGAAATTACCGTGATCGAGAATTTCAACTTCGACCGCTTCGGTGAGATCACTGTCAGCGCCGGCACCCAGACCCAGGCGACCCAACTGTTCGACGCTCAGACCGAGGCCACGGAGGTGGCCGCGGTGATCGAGGGCAATCTCAACAACCGGCTGATCATCGACGACGGGGTGTCGGGGCAGAACCCGGACGCCTTCGAGTACGTGCCGAACCTGACCGCGGGTGACGATGGCAATGGAATCCTGAATGCGGCCGACACTTTCACCGCAGAGGGCGCCACTCTGCGGTTGGGGTCCGAGATTACGGGTGTAACCGGGCATCCGGAACAAGATGATATCACCGGGGTGATGCGGTTCGGTTTCGGCGAATACCGGATGCTGGTCGACGGCCAGTTGGTGATTGACCCGGCGACCAACGAAGATGCCCGCCCGGATACGCCAGAGGATGTCGGAGGCGATATCCAAGTGGCGTCTTTCAACGTGCTGAATTACTTTACTTCTTTCAGTGACGGCACCGCGACCAACCCGGCGGGGCAGGCGCGTGGTGCAACGTCCGCATCTGATCTTGACCGGCAGACGGCCAAGCTGGTCGAGGCGTTCTTTGGAACGGGGGCGGAAGTCTTTGCCATTCAGGAGATCGAGAATAACGGGTTTGGTCCTGGCTCGGCGATTGCCACCCTTGTCGATGCGCTGAATGCCGAGGCGGCGCTGCGCGGCTCTTCGTCGGTCTACGCCTTCGTTGATCCGACAACGGATGCCGGACCCATCGGCACCGACTCGATAACCACAGGGCTGATTTATGACACCACGGCGGTGAGCCTCGTCAGTTCCGATTTCATCGTGTTCGACGAGCTGTCGGCCGCGACTACCTTCGGATTGGCTGATGTGCTGAACGCCGTAATCGCGTCCGGAGAACAGTTGGATGATTTTCAGCGCAACCGTCCCAGCGTCGCGGCGGAGTTCGAGGATGTTGTCACGGGCGAGACGTTCACCGTGTCGTCCAGCCATTTCAAATCCAAGGGCGACAGCGGGCTTGTCGACCTGGTGGTAGCTGCGCAAACCTATCTGGACGGTGGTGGTACCGGCATCACGCAGGCCGACATCGACGCGCTGCGCGCCGACCCGAACTATGACCAGGGCGATGGTCAGGGCTTCTGGAACGCGGTGCGGACCGATGCGGCGGGTGAACTGGCGAACTGGCTGGAGAATGACTACGCCGGAACCGGCACGGAGAACTACCTGATGCTTGGGGACTTCAACGCCTATGCCGAGGAGGACCCGGTTCAGACGATCGCAGACGACGCCGATTACACCGATCTGATCGACAGTTTCATCGGTCAGGAAAATGCCTTCAGCTTCGTTTTCGACGGACAGCAGGGAACGCTTGACCAGGCTCTGGCATCAAATGATGTCGTCAGCATGGTCACCGGCGTAACCGAGTGGCATATCAACGCGCAAGAACCCGACCTGTTGAACTACAGCAGCCGATTCAATGATCCGGGCTTCTATAGTGACGATGTCTTCGCCTCTTCCGATCACGATCCGCTGATACTCGGGCTCGACACGCAGCCTGACGATCTTGTGGTCTGACCAGAGAGCCTTGGGCCTGATGGGGTTCGGTAAGTGGCCGAACCCCAATAAGACCTAGGCTCGCGAAATGCTTGATTGTTGGGACATAGAAGTATGGGTTTCGTGCAGATGACCGGGGGTCAGCTCGTTCCAGCGCCGCAATCTTGTCTCATGTAAACTCTTTCACGCAGACCTATGTGGAAGTTTAGAACAGCGTAGACACTTAAAGAATTGGGCGGGGAGCGGACCTTCGCTGCATCAATGTTCAACGTCCGCTTTGGCGAAATCTTCAATCCAGTGTGTCGGTTGGAGCATTGATATTGCCGGACGTTCGTCTGATAGGGGAACCATGATAGCCGAGTAGGCAGGGTGTGAAACGCGAAACATTTTCAGACATGCCGCAACGGCTGATCTAGGTCACAGTCGGCGAGTTAATTCCAACCTCAAAGCCCAAGCGTCTTGACCACATGCGCGGGGCCCACGGGCCGGATGCGCGTCGGGTTCAGTGCCTTGATATAATAGTAGCCGCGCGTGATATGGTCCATGTTCACGGTCTCGCGCACGCCTGGGATATCCAGCATCCGCTGCAGAAGAGCCGACAGGCGTGGGTAGTCCGCGAACTGGCGAAGCCGGATTTGTAGACGCCGTTGTTCAGCTTGTCGTAGATCACGGCGTTCAGCGTGTCGATCTCTGCGGCCAGGTCCTGCGGGTAGAAGCGCAGATCGGACGGTATCATTTCGCCGAAGGCGGTGTCGAACATTCGCAGGTCCGGGACGGTGTAGTTCTCAATGGATCGTAGCGAATGTCATCCGGGCTGGATGTCCATGCGTTCCGGCCAAAGCCCGTGCCGTCGATCTCAGAGCTTGGTGAAGCGATAGGTCAACGCCGGGCCGCCCGCTTGGGCGTAAGCCAGTTCCGCCGTCACCATGGCAAAAGGCTCAGCGAACCTCGCAGTTCGCAAAGAGCCCGCCTCAAGCGGCTCAAATCCCGCGTCGCGGATCAGCTTTTGGGCGATCTTCTTGGCCGAGGCATCGTCACCATAGGTCAGGACCTGAGGTGCCGGACTTTGCCCTTTGCCGGAAAGAACCGGCCTGAAGGCCTCGGACGGCACCGTGTTGAAACACGACACCCACCGCGCAGCGGGCCGCAGGCGCGCCAGTTCCTCCGCGCCCGAGGTCGTCGCGCCAAGAACCAATTCGGAATTCGCCTCGTTCAACGGCACGCAGCAGTTCAGCACGACCTTTCCCTCCAACGCCCCCGCCTGCTCCAGGACGTCCGGGATGCGCGACCAGCGCACGGCAAGCAGGAGGACATCGGCATAGCGCACCGCCTCGTCCACCCGCCCGGCCAGCGCGCCGTATTGGCGCGCCAGCATATTCAGTTTGGACGTGTTTCGGGCATAGGAAAAAATCACGTCATGCCCGCACGCGGCCCAGACACGGCCCAGTTGCGATCCCATCAGGCCAGAGCCGAGGATACCGATTTTCATGGGTCTTTTCTCCGCTGACGGGCCTTACTCGGACCGGTTCTCGAACACGTCCTTGGCCACCGGCATGGCGGAAAAGACCTTGGGCCAGCCGGAGTAGTAGGCCAGATGCGACAGCATCGCGCCCGCCTCGTCCTGGGTCAGGCCGTTATCCATGGCGCGGTTGAGGTGAAACGTCATCTGTTCCGCCTGACCCGCTGCGATCAGCGCGGCAACGGTCACAAGGCTGCGGTCGCGCGGCTCCAGCGCAGGACGGCGCCAGAGGTCGAGGAACAGCAGCTGCTCGGTATCGTCAACGACACCTTGGCTCACGCTGCCATAGGTGCCTTGCACGAACTCCTGGCGGCTCGCCTCAGCTTCCTCGTCATAGCCCAGCAACTCGGGGTCCACTGCCGAAAGGTCCTCGGCGGTGATGCCGCGCGCCTCGAAAACCGGCGCGGCAGCCGTTGCGGCAGCGGTCGCATTGCCCCAGCCGGTGTAAAAGGCCAGATGCGTGATCGTCTCGGAAATCTCGGCCGCGGTGACGCCCGCGTCCAGCGCCAGCGCCACGTGATCGGACAAGGCGCCCGTGTCTTGCCGTGTCATCAGCGCGGCAAATGTGACAAGCGCGCGGTCGCGGTGCGACATTGCCTCGTCCGTCCAGACTTCGCTGAAAAGCGAATTGTTAGAATAAGCCTCAAGCGCCGGGGCGACCTTGCCCACGGCATCGGGCAGGGTCTGCGTGGCGTCCTGGGCCACGGCGGCGCTGGTCATGAGGCCGAGCGCGGAAACTGTCAGGAAGGTCTTCATCGGGGGATCTCCTTGGTTCGCTGTGATCTCCGCCCTCATATGGTGCGATTGACCTAGGCCTTAATGGCCGGGATGCTCAAACCATTCATGATCCCTTCTCATCAATCGCTCAGCCCTTTTCGCGGAGTGCATCCAGCACGACACCAAACGCCGAAGAGGGCCGCTGGCGGCTGGGGTAATAGAGGTGGAACCCGGGGAAATAAGGGCAATAACCCTCCAGACACAGGCGCAGTGCCCCGCTGTCCAGATGGGCCTGCGCCAGCCGCTCGGGTACAAGGGCCAGCCCATGCCCGTCCTTCGCCGCCCGCAGCACCGGGTTGATCGTGTTGAAAATCGCCCGCCCCTGCACCTTGACCCGGATTTCGGTGCCGTCCTCGTCTTCGAACTCCCACGCGTAAAGCGCACCATGATTGGTGAGACGCAGGTTTATGCACTGGTGTCCGGTCAGGTCTTGCGGCACGTCGGGCGTGCCCGCCACATGGAAATACCCCGGCGCGCCGACGCACACCATCCGTTCCTCCGGGCCGATGCGCATCGCGATCATGCCATCGCTCACTTGGTCGCCATATCGCACGCCCGCATCGCACTGGCTTTCGGCCAGATCGGTATAGCCATAGTCCATCACGAACTCGACCTTCACGTCTGGGTATTCCTTCAACACCGGAGACAGCTTGGGCCAAAGCAGGGACTCGATGGCATACTCCACCCCTACGATACGCACCGTCCCAGACGGCGCGCCCTGAGAGTCGTTTAGCGCATGAAGACGCGCCTCGATCTTTTCCAGACAAGGGTTCAGAGTGGCGAGCAGGTCCTCACCCTCCAGCGTCGGCGCGACAGAGCGCGTCGTGCGCGTCAGAAGCCGCAGACCAAGGCGCTGCTCCAGCCCCTTGATCGTATGGCTGAGCGCAGATTGCGACACGTTGAGCCGTGCTGCGGCCCGGGTAAAGCTGCGCTCTTCGGCCACGGCGGCCAGCGCGATAAGGTCCTGGATATTCTCTCGAAGCATGAGGGCGCCTTGGATCTGCGGATCGATGATCACGTCGGTTGCCCCTCAGAATATATGTCGAATTTTCATGTGTCGAAGAATTATGCCGCCCCGCCGAATGAATGGGCGGAGCGGCAAGAGTCGCTACTCGGCCCCGTATTCGGCGTCGGTCACATGCTCGCCCCAGACGACGTTCTCACCGTCGGCGAACTGCTGCACCGCGATATGCGTGACAGCCGTGCTGTCCGTCGCGCCATGCCAATGCTCGACTTCCGGCGGACACCAGACCACGTCGCCGGCCTGCATGACGTGGCGCTCCTGACCGCGTTCCTGTACCCAGCCGGTGCCCTCGGTCACGATGAGCATCTGGCCCGCCGGATGCGTGTGCCAGGCCGACCGTGCGCCGGGCAAGAAGGTCACTTTGCCCGCGTTCACGGCAAAGGGCTCGTTGGCGGGGAAAACCGGCTCGATATAGGCGGTGCCGGTGAAGAGATCGGTATCGCCGATAAAGCCCTCTTGATCGCTCGCGCGAGTGATTTCCATGGATTGGGCGAAGGCGCCGGGCGCGGCCAGCCCCAGAGCAAGTGTGGGTCCCAGAATTCGTGTCATGTCGAAAAATCTCCTTTTGGCTGCGTTTATGGGTCGGTCACCGCGACCGTCCCGACATGAACGGCTACCTAAAGCGCGTGATGGCCCGTATCATGGGCGGCATTCGGCAAGCGGACATGAGGAGGGTTCATGAATGATTGCCCTCATCACTCGGCGAACAATGTCACCCATTCATGAGGCGCCTTCATGAGAGGTAGAGATTCAGCGGGGATTATCCCGCGCCGCCATCGGCGTATATCCCCCTCAAAACCAAGGGGACGACCATGATCGGATCAACCACGAACATTGCCCGGCTGGCCATCGCGGCCCTGACGATCAGCCTTGCCCCCGCCGCAGAGGCAACCGACCAAGGAAAGGAGGCCGCCATGACCGAAATCAGAGTGATCGTCGGGGAAAAGACCCTGACAGCCACGCTCGACACGACGCCGGTGACACAGGATTTTGCGGCGCTTCTGCCTCTCGACCTGACGCTGAGCGATTACCACGGGATTGAGAAAGTCGCCGATCTGCCGCGCAAGCTGGACACCAGCGGTGTTCCGGACAGCTATGAGCCCAAGGCCGGTGACATCACGCTTTATGCGCCTTGGGGCAATCTGGCGATCTTCTACAAGCCATTCCAGCGCTCGCGTGGCCTTGTGCGGCTTGGCGCCTTTGACGGGCCGATCGACGTGCTTGTCCGCGACGGAGATTTCCCTGTCCGCATCGAGCTGGCGGACTAGGCCCCCCTGAACCTCAACCCACCCACATCTGGCAGGGCTTTCACAGCCTGTCCGCCCCAAACCTGCATCCAAAACGAAAGGACACATCATGACCGACAACATCACAGGCAAAGTCATCGTCATCACCGGCGCCTCCTCGGGCATGGGCGAGGTCACGGCCCGCGACCTGGCCGCCAAAGGCGCGAAACTTGCCCTTGGCGCGCGCCGCAAGGACCGGCTCGACAGCATCGTCAAAGACATCACCGACGCGGGCGGCGAGGCCGTCGCGATGGAAACCGACGTGACCAAGCTCGACGACGTGCGGGCGCTCGTCACCAAGGCCAAGGACACTTTCGGCCGCGTCGACGTCATCTTCAACAACGCGGGTCTCATGCCGCTCTCGCCCCTCGAAAGCCTGCGGATCGACGAGTGGGACCAGATGATCGACGTGAACATGAAGGGCACACTTTACGGCATTGCCGCCGTGCTGCCGATCTTCAAAGAGCAGAAATCTGGCCAGGTCATCAACGTGTCCTCGGTCTATGGCCATATCACCGTGGCGTCCGGCGCGGTCTATTGCGCCACGAAGCACGCCGTGCGCTCGCTTTCCGAAGGGTTGCGGCAGGAGGTCAAGGATTACAACGTGCGCGTCACCGTGATCTCGCCGGGCGCAGTGGATACAGAGCTTACACAGCATATCACCGAGCCTGAACTTGGCGACAACGTGCGCGACTTCGTCAAGGAGATCGCCGTGCCCGCCAGCACGATGGCTGACATGGTGTCTTTTGCCGTGTCCCAACCGGAAAACGTCGACGTGAACGAGATCCTGTTCCGTCCGACCGTGCAGCCTGTGTAATTTCGAGTACTGCCGGCGCCGCTGAAATGGCGGCGCTGAAACCTCGCCCCCTATGCCGAGGCATCAATGCCAATGTCCAAGTGGTATCCGATATTCTAGAAGACTTCTTGTCGTGTATGTCGCAGATCCGAATTAGGAACACGATAGCCAACTTGTAAAAAGCACAGCACAGGCAAGGTTGCTGCCTGTCCCAACATGCCATAATTTTAGACTTCGCCGCGTCATGGACTCACTCCAGTCGTTCGCCGGGCTGACCGTTAAGGTCCGCTTCGGGCCGCGAGTTTCAGCTTTACACCCCGTAGATTGCCTAAGGATCGTGAAAGCAAGCCACTTCGTTAGTTCACGGGGAGGTCAATGCCTCCAATCCGAACAATAGTGTCATCACCACTCTCAATGAACTCGATGTCCGGTGCGGATCCTCCAGTACAGATGTTGATTTCGTCTTCAAGACCAAAAGCTCTCATAACCTCTCTCGCTGTGTTCTTCATACCGTCTAACTGCGAAAAGTACTCAAAATGTTCGCAGTCAAACTTGCGGACAGTTGGGTTGGGCGCAGCCTCCGCAGAGGAACGTGGCACGACGATGTCGTTCGGAGATCCAACTATCTGGTCTATTCCGATCCTAACAGCTTTGGTAATCAGACTACGTATTCCCCACCCGGAAATCTGTGGCGCAGCTCCGGATACAGCCCAGGTGCTAAGCGAACCATATTTGTTCTCACGGTCTTCAAGATCTTCGAGAAAAGTCGACACCAGATTTCCAACAGGCTGAAGATCGTCTATGCCTTCAATGCGCCTGACGTGTTTCAGGTAGCAGAACAGCATGTCGAGAGCGATCAACTGGTCAGACTGACCTTTGAGCAGTAAGTAGGATCCCTCATATCTCCCTGGCAACTGCGCCAGTTTCGCTCCAGTGTGTGGAGTGCCAAATGTAGCAAAAATCTTAATCCTGTCGTTCCATCCATTTCCACGGAAAAGCAGATGTTGAATGGCCCGGCTCGTTACAAGCCCACCGCGCGAATGGGCGATAAGAGCGAGTTTGGTGTCCGATGCTTCAAAGCGATCATGTAGGGCGTCGGCCAGCGCTTGTCCGCTTTTATCTATTCCGCAGAACGTATCATGCGGAAAACCGATGTGACCAACCTTGTCAAACACTGATTCCACACATCTTCGGTCTAGTGCCCCGTCGGTATAAAGATTGATACGCAACGACGACCAAGCGTCGCGGAATCCATCGAAACTCCCGGCATCTGTCGAGAAGAGTCCGTGAACATAGACTAAAGCCATGGAGTGCTTGTCTGGGTTAAATGTCTGGACTGCGTTCGGATGGTCGAGGCGATCTAGCGGCATGGCTCCATGTCCATGTTTGAAAGCGCGACTTCGCAGTTCATTTACGTACCAGTTCGCTGCTTCGTTTGCGGAGGTGAAATTTGGCCGGACCCAGCCGTAACCTACGAGCATCCATTTGCTAGCGGTATAAAGACCTTTCAATTTCAGGAGCGCGATGGAAAGCGACCCGTGGTCTAAAATGAGCATTGGCAGTTCATCATGCGCAGCAACGCGGCACGGGCGATCATCATTCTCTGGTTGCCAGGCAAACACAATTCCAACGCTGGTGTCGCTGAAGGTTGGATATTCCATCAAAGAGGCGAGCCCCTCGCAACCGGAAACAAGGGTTTCGAGCGGTGTAAGATCGCGCTGTGACTCGAGTGTGTCCTTCAGAAAAATCTCTATCTGATCTTGATTGATTGGCGGCGGCGGCTCGGAGGGAAACCTGCTAATGATCTCCAGGAACACTGCCTCTTGTTCCTCTATGGAAGATGATGACAATTGCGCAGTCATCGCCGCGTGTGATAACCACTTCACGTCCTGTCGAGTTTCCAGCAACAGCAACTTCGACCCACCAACCCAGATTACTGGGCCCGAGGGATCAACTTCTATCAGACCTTCAGGAGCGAACTCCATGCTTTCAGTTTGAAGCAGTTGTCCATCTTCCAGTGGCCGCATGGATTTCCCCTTCAGCTTTCAAATCGTTTTGTGGTGCGACTTTGAGAGTTTACCATTAGAAAGTTTTCTAAGTGATGCTTAGCAGTGATACGCTAGCATACCAACTTTCAGACTTTCGATTCATGAAACCCGGGCGTGGTTCCATGACAGTGAGTTCGATCAGGTAAGGTTCGTTACTCTTTTGTATTGTGCAGGGCACTTTGAGCGGCAAGCGGAAGAAGTTCGAGTGATCGCTTTGTCGGCAAGCCGGGCGTGCCAGCAACCTTGTGTTTTGCATCGGCAGCAAATGGCGGCTTTGGCGGGCCGCACAGCAGCATGAGCTGCCCACCGGCAACGGCAGGTATGGGCCGTTCTCGACGTGGCACTTGACCCTGCCGTGCGCATGAAATATCCGTCTGAATTGACGAGCGGGCGTTGTGTAATGGTAAGACCCTTGCCTTCCAAGCAAGAGATACGGGTTCGATTCCCGTCGCCCGCTCCAGCTTCTTCCTTCCAGTTCCAGGGGCGATGAAAGACTGCAACGCCCTTGACCCCGGCGTCCCGCGCGGCCATGAGGAGGTCCGGGAAAAATCGCGTTTGGGGATACATGGTACGCAAGGCCGAAAACGGCGCAGACATGATTGAGCGGGCGAAGTCGAAGCGTATGGGCGCCTTGTCGGAGCTCTGGCCGTTCCTGCGTCCGTACGGGCGGCTTTTGACGCTTGCGATACTTGCGCTGGTGATGACGGCCTGTGTTTCGCTGGTGCTGCCCTTGGCGGTCCGGCGCGTGGTCGACAATTTCGGAGCCGAGGACGGCGCGATCCTGGACCAGTATTTCCTTGCGGCTGTCGGTATCGCCGGGCTCTTGGCGATCGGTACCGGCCTGAGATACGCGTTGGTGACGCGGCTGGGCGAACGGGTCGTGGCGGACATGCGCAAGGCGGTGTTCGACAAGGTGATCGGACTGAGCCCCGCCTTCTATGAACGCACGATGACGGGTGAAATCCTGAGCCGCGTGACGACCGATACCACGCTCATTCTGTCCGTCATCGGGTCGTCCATCTCCATCGCGTTGCGAAACCTGTTGATCTTTGTCGGCGGGCTGGTCCTGATGCTGTTCACCTCGGCCAAGCTGACCGGAATGGTGTTGCTTCTGGTGCCGCTGATCATCGTGCCTATCCTGACCCTGGGGCGAAAACTGCGCAAGCTGAGCCGCGAAAACCAGGACTGGATCGCCGCCAGTTCCGGCAATGCGTCAGAGGCGTTGTTGAACGTGCAGACGGTTCAGGCCTTTACCCATGAGACGGCCAGTCGTGCCGCGTTTTCGGACGTCACGGAGCGCAGTTTCGACGTGGCCCGGCGGCGCATCTGGGTGCGCGCCCTGATGACGGTTATCGTTATTTTCCTCGTTTTTACCGGGATCGTCTGCGTGCTGTGGATCGGTGCCCGGGATGTGCGGGCAGACCAGATGACCGGCGGCACGCTGGTGCAGTTCGTGATCTATTCGGTCATGGTGGCCGGCTCGGTGGCCGCCCTGTCGGAAATCTGGGGAGAACTTCAGCGCGCCGCTGGCGCGACGGAACGCTTGGTCGAATTGCTCCAGGCCGAGGACGAGGTCCAGGACCCGGCGCACCCCGAGGTCTTGCCGCGCCCCGTCAAAGGCCGCATTGCCTTCGAGAATGTCAGCTTCACCTATCCGACGCGCCCCGATGCGCCGGCGCTGCATGAATTGAACCTGGTGATCGAACCGGGCGAGACGGTGGCGCTGGTGGGGCCGTCCGGCGCGGGCAAGACCACGATCATCCAGATGATTCAGCGTTTCTATGATCCGCAAACCGGACGGGTGATGCTGGACGGCGTGGCGCTCGATCAGTTGGCGCGGCCCGACTTTCGGGCGGAGCTGTCACTGGTGCCGCAGGAGCCGGTCATCTTCGCCGCGTCGGCGCGGGACAATATCCGCTTTGGCCGGATTGATGCAGCGGATTCCGAAGTCGAGGCCGCGGCACGAGCGGCGGCGGCGCATGAGTTCATCATGGCGCTGCCGGACGGGTATGACACCTATCTGGGCGAGCGCGGCGTGATGCTGTCCGGTGGCCAGAAACAGCGGGTGGCCATCGCCCGCGCGATCCTGCGGGACGCGCCCGTGTTGCTGCTGGACGAGGCGACCTCGGCGCTGGATGCCGAGAGCGAGCGGGCGGTGCAGCAGGCAGTCGACGGGCTGGCCAAGGACCGCACCACGGTGATCGTGGCGCACCGGCTGGCGACGGTGAAGAAGGCCGACCGGATCATCGTGATGGAACAGGGGCGCATCGTGGCGGAAGGCACCCATGACAGCCTCGTGGCCGAGGGCGGGCTTTATGCCCGGCTGGCGCGGTTGCAGTTCACCGACGGGGCGGCGGCCTAGGGCGGGGCCAAAAGCTTTGAGAAAGCTTTTGGAAAATCCTTTCTCAAAGGATTTGCGGCGGTGCGTTGGTTTCGGATGGCACCTTGTGTAGTCTTTTCAAAACACCAGCGGGTGCCGTTGATGCGCGAGGATTCAGCCTATCTTTTGCAGCCGTCCGGCGCGACGATGCGTGTTGTCCTGTTGGGGGCAAGCGGCACGATCGGGCGGGCGGTCTTGGAGGTGCTGCTGGCCGATGGTCATGACGTCGTGTGCCCGTTGCGCCGCACCGACCCGGCAGTGCCTGAGCGGGTGCAGTGTGTCATCGGTGACCTGTCTGCGCCCGACCTGCTGGAGGACACGATGCGCGGGGCCGACGCCGTGGTCAGCTGCCTGGCGTCGCGATCGGGCGCGCCCGGGGATGCCTGGGCTGTCGACCATGGGCTGAACGCGGCGGCCCTGCGGGCGGCAGAGGCGCAGGGCGTCGGGCGGTTCATCCTGCTGTCGGCGATCTGCGTGCAGAGGCCGGCGCTGGCGTTCCAGAAGGCCAAGCTGGCCTTCGAGGCGGAGTTGCGGGCCTCAACCCTGTGCCACGTGATCGTGCGGCCCACTGCGTTCTTCAAATCGCTGTCCGGGCAGATGGACAGGATGCGGGCGGGCAAGCCTTACCTGGCCTTCGGCGACGGCAGGCTGACGGCCTGCAAGCCGATCAGCGACGGCGATCTGGCGCGGTTCATCGCGAACACGCTGACCAACCCGGCCTGCGACAACCGCGTCCTGCCGGTGGGCGGGCCCGGTCCGGCACTGACCCCGGAAGAGCAAGGCCGGTTGCTGGCCGATTCGCTGGGCGTTCCGTTCCGGATGAAACGGGTGCCGGTGGGTTTGCTCGACGCCATCATTGCCACATTGAGTGTTACCGGAAGGTTAAACAGGCGTGCCCGCGCCAAGGCGGAGCTGGCGCGGATCGGGCGGTACTACGCCACCGAGTCGATGCTGGTCTGGGACGACGCCCGGCAGTGCTACGACGCCGACGCCACACCGGAATTCGGGCAGGACCGGCTGGAGGACTTCTATGCAAGGCTTGCGGCGGGTGAGATCGCGCTGGAGCGGGGCGACCATGCGGTGTTCTGAACTGGTCAAGGGCGCAGGGATCGGGTAGGGGAAGCCCTTATGACAAAAGGCTTTGCATCATGACCCAACGCGCCGGTTTCATCGCCCTGATCGGGGAGCCCAATGCGGGCAAGTCCACGCTGCTGAACCGAATGGTGGGCGCGAAGGTCAGCATCGTGACGCACAAGGTGCAGACCACGCGGGCGCGTATTCGTGGCGTGGCCATCGAGGGTGACGCGCAGCTGGTCTTCGTGGATACGCCGGGGCTGTTCGCGCCGCGCCGCAGGCTGGACCGGGCGATGGTGGCCGCGGCCTGGAGCGGGGCGGCGGATGCGGACGTGATCGTGCTGCTGATCGAGGCGCATCGGGGCGTGACCGAAGGCGTCGAGAAGATCCTGGACGGGCTGAATGAATTGCCCAAGCGGCGGCGCGTGGCGCTGGCGATCAACAAGATCGACCGGGTGCCATCCGAGGTTCTGCTGGGGCTGACCAAGAACCTGAACGAACGCTATGCATTTGTTGAGACTTTCATGATTTCCGCCGAGAAGGGGCATGGTGTCGAGGACCTGCGTACATGGCTTGCGGGCGAGGTGCCCGAGGGGCCGTGGCTCTATCCCGAAGACCAGATCGCGGACCTGCCGATGCGGATGATCGCGGCCGAGATGACGCGCGAAAAGCTGACACTGCGGCTGCACCAGGAACTGCCTTACCAGTTGACCGTCGAGACCGAGAACTGGGAAGAGCGTGAGGACGGATCGGCGCGGATCGACCAGGTGATCTATGTCATGCGGGACGGTCACAAGGGGATCGTCTTGGGCAAAAAAGGCGAGACGATCAAGGCGGTTAGCCAGGCGGCGCGGGCGGAGCTGGAAGAGTTCCTGGGGCGGCGCGTGCATCTTTTCACGCAGGTGAAGGTGCGGCCCAACTGGCTGGAGGAAGCCGAGCGGTATTCCGAGATGGGCCTTGATTTCAAGGACGGGAACCGGTGACGGACCTTGGCAGAGAGGCTCCGGATCGGGGTCCGGGACAGGCCCCAAATCGAAGTCCGGGGCGGCAGGCGCGATGAGCCGGTTGACGGCGGAGTTCTGGGTGCAGGCCTACCTGGCGCGGCTGCGGCTGATGGAAATCCCGGCCTTCGTGGTGGCGCATGGCGATGACACCGGCGGCGCGGTGCTGGTCAAGCTGAACACGCTGGATGGGCAAGCGGCTGTTTTTCAACGCTCTTTTGACCTGATGAGTGGCGCGCGGACATGGGTCACGCTGGCCGAGGGGGACGAGCGCGATGTCGATCAGGCGGTGGCGAAACAGCGGTCTTTCGATCCGGATCTGTGGGTGATCGAGGTGGAGGACCGGCAGGGGCGGCACCTGCTGGACGAGCCTGGCTTGAGGGATTGAGGGCAGGTGGGTTGGCACCCACCCTACGGGGTCGGACAAAGGTTAACGGGCTCGGATTCGGTGAAAACGGGATGTCGGTATCGCGTCGGTATCCGGGTGGTATTGCGACGGTGCGGTTTCAAAGGGTCCGGCGGGTTAACGGGGCGTGCGCGGTAAAGGGGCGGTTAATGCCTTCGGCGCTGGTCCGGGTGGCTGGCAGGTCCCGGATCAGGTCCGGGACGGGGACGGTGATGTGACAGCCGGGGGGGGTGCTACGCCTCTTCCTGGCGGGCGATCCACCAGGTCGTGCCGCTGGCATCGCGGACGCCGCCGCGCAGGTCGCCGTCGCCCTTGGATTGCATCGGCTGGATCACCTCGGCCCCTGCCGCCACGGCACGGTCGAAGGCGGCCTCGGCATCGGCGAGGTAGAGGTGCAGGTTTGCAGGCGGACCGTCCGGCATTTCGCCCATCATCACGACGCTGTCGCCGATCCGGCATTCGGCGTGCAGGATGCCGCCGCCGCCCTCGCGTTCGATCACGCGGAGGCGGTCGGCGTTGAAGGCGGCAGTGCAGAAGTCGAGCACCGCCGCCGCGTCCGGCACGATCAGGTAGGCGGAGACGTCGGGGTAGCCTTGGGGTTTGTGCATCGGTCTTACTCCACGGTGATGACCTTGCGGGCGAGCACCTCTTGCCCCGAGACGTCGAGGAAACGCAGCTCGTAGACGCCGGGTTCATTCGGCAGGTCGATCTGCACGCCGGTGGCGCCGTCGGTGATCTTGACGGCCTGAAGCCAGGTGAAGATCGCCTGGTTGCCGCGCGCCAGCGTGATGCGCTGATCGGCGCTGGTGCTGTCTACCTGCCAGGAGACGTCGATGGTGCTGCCGGGGGCCGCGTTGTCGGGCGCGGTGAGGGCGGCGCCGGTGTTGAGGGCGGCGTCTGCGGCCAGCACCTCGACCGTGTGGCGGGCCAGCACGCGGGTGCCTTCGCGCAGGAGGTAGCGCACCTCGTAAAGGCCGGGGTCGGAGGGGGCTTCGAGGGTGGCGGAAGTGGCCTCGCGCACCGAGAGGTAGGTGCCGAACGTGTCATCCGCCGCGCCCATCGGGACGAGGTTGATGTAGTCGTTGGTGGCGACCGTGCCGCTCCATTCGACGGCGATGTCGTCGCCCGCGCGGATCTGGTCGGGGCCGGTGACCGTGACCTCGGGCGGGGTCAGTTCGATCATGGCGGTGGCCAGAACCTTGGGGCCTTCGCGCATCAGGTAGCGCAGCTCGTACATGCCGGGATCGGCGGGCATGGTCAGCGCCACCTGCGACGCGTCACGCACGACCTGGTAATTGCCGAACTCGCTTTCGGTCGCGCCGGCGGGGACGACGACCACATAATCCTGCGGGTTCACGGTGCCGGTCCATTTCACGGTGACAGAAGAGCCAGTCGCGGCGCTGTCGGGGCCGGAGATGGTGACCTGCGGTTCGGTGACCTCGATCATGGCGGTGGCCATGACCTTGGGGCCTTCGCGCAGGAGGTAGCGCAATTCGTACATGCCAGTGTCGGAGGGCGCGGTGAGCGTCGTCTCGGAATTGTCGCGGACCACCTGGTAGTTGCCGAACTCGTTTTCGGCAGCGCCTACGGGGACGATGGTGACATAGTCCTGGGCGTTCACGGTTCCGGTCCACGAGACGGTGAACTGCGCGCCCGTGCTGACGGTTTCGGGGCCGGAGACGGTGACCTGAGGCTCAGTCACCTCGATCATTGCGGTGGCCATGACCTTGGGGCCTTCGCGCAGGAGATAGCGCAGTTCGTACATGCCGGGATCCGACGGCGCGATCAGGCGCGTCTCGGTGTCTTCTCGGACGGGCTGGTAGCTGCCGTAGGTGTCGGGCTCGGCGCCGACGGGCACGATGGTTACGTAATCCTTGGGATTGACCGTGCCGGTCCAGGAGACGGTGAACTGTGCGCCGGTGGCGACTGTTTCGGGGCCCGAGACGGTGACCTCGGGGTTGGCCACCTCGATGGGGGCAGTCGCCAGCACGCGCGGGCCTTCGCGCAGGACGTAGCGCAGTTCGTACATGCCGGGGTCGGAGGGCATGGTGAGTGTCACGGTGTCATCGTCGCGCACCGGCTGATAGCTGCCGTAGGTGCCGGCGTCCGAGCCCGTGGGCGCGATGGTGATGTAGTCCTTGGCATTGACCGTGCCGGTCCAGCTGACGGGGACCTGCGCGCCGGTGACGGCGGTGGCGGGGCCGCTGATGGTGACCTCGGGCGTCAGAAGCTCGATGGTGGCGCGGGCCAGCGTCTTGTTGCCTTCGCGCTGGATGTAGCGGATCTCGAACATCCCCGGATCGGCGGTGGCCAGAAGGCGACCGGAGCTGTCGTCGAGGACGGGGAAGTAGTTGGTGTAGCTGCCTTCCTCGGCGCCCATGGGAACGATGGTGATGTAGTCCTTGGCGTTGACCGTGCCCGCCCAGCTGACCGGGATTTCGGCGCCGGTGAGGGCGGTTTCGGGCGTCTGGAGCGTGACCTGCGGGTCGGCCACCTCGAGCGGGCGGCTGGCGACGGTGCGGCTGTCGACGTTGAGGATGTAGCGGATCTCGTAGAGGCCGGGATCGGCGGGGGCTGTGAGGTCGAAGCTCTCATTCTTGTTGATGGCGCGGTAGTTGGCGAGCGTGCCGGCATCGGCGCCGGCGGGGACGATGGCGATATAGTCGCGCGGGTTTATGGTGGTCGACCAGCTGATGGCCACGGGCGCGCCGGTCTGGACGGTGTCGGCGGCTTGCAGGGTGACCTGGGCTGGCGTGATCTCGATGGGGTCGGACCCTAGTACCGCCTTGGTCTCGGTGCTGTAATAGCGGGCCTCGTAGGCGCCGGGCTCGCCGGGCATGGCGAAGGTGACGTCGGAGTTCTTGCCGATGCGGGTGTATTGGCCAAGTTCGGTTTCGGGCGCGTCTGCGGGAGTGACGGCGATGTAGTCGGCCTCGGATTGGGTCGGGTCCCAAGTGATGGTGGTGGGGCTGCCGGCGACGGCCGTATCAGGTGCGTCGACGGTGACCTGGGGCGCCTGCGGTTCGGGCTCGGGGTCCGGTGCCGCGACGGCGGTGGCGACGGCGGAGAGGGCGGCGCCCAGTTCATCGGCGTTGGAGGCCTGGATGTATTGCCCGCCGGTTTCCTCGGCGATGCAGGCGAGCGAGGCGGTGTCCTCGTCTGCGCCAAGGCCGAATCCTACCACGTGGGCGGTAAAGCCGACGCCGCCTTTTTCGAGCGTGCGGGCCAGCTCGCACGGGTCCCGCTCGCAGCTTTCCAGCCCGTCGGAGATGAGGACCACGGTGGCGGGGCGGTCGGTGTACGAAAGCTGTGTCGCGGCCTGTTCCACGGCATCGGTCAGGGGGGTCTTGCCGGTGGGTGTGATGGACTTGATGCGGTCCAGGATTTCCGAGCGCTGCGCCGCGCCGGGCTCGACGATGACCTCGATATCCGAGCAGTCGCCGCGGGCACGGTGGCCGTAGGCCATGAGGCCGACGCTGCGGTCGTCGGCCCAGTCGCCCAGAAGGTTGCCGATGACGTCGCGCGCGATCTCGATCTTGGCGGTGCCGTCGATCTGGCCCCACATGGAGTTGGAGCCGTCGAAGACCACCATGACATTGTCATTCGCAAGTGCCGCCGGAGCTGCGAGAAGCGTGGTGGTCAGCGCCACGGCGCGGGCGGTGGAAATTGTCATCGGATCCCCCTATGCGAAAAATCTATACGGGGGGCAGATAAGCATATCCCGCGCCCCCGGTCATGTCTGGATTTCCAGACCGTGTGTCGGGGCGGGCCTTGGCAGGGTTCATCTTTTGATGTCCTATGGTCCTTCGGAAGGCGGAGCAGTGTCATGGAATGGCGCGACCAAGGTATTGTACTGGCCAGCCGCCCGCATGGCGAGGCGGCGGCGATCCTGGAGGTGTTCACGCCCCTGAAGGGGCGGCATGCGGGCGTGGTGCGCGGCGGGGCGTCGCGCAAGATGGCGCCGGTGTTGCAGCCCGGCGGACAGGTGGATGTGACGTGGAAGGCGCGGCTGGAGGATCACCTGGGCGCGTTCACGGTGGAGCCTGTGCGGTCGCGCGCGGCGGCGTCTTTGGGGGACCGGGTGGCGCTGGCGGGGCTGAACGCGGTGACGGCGCTGCTGATGTTCTGCCTGCCAGAGCGTGAGGCGCACCGGCGGCTCTATGGCCAGACCGAGGCTTTGTTGGACCTGCTGGGACAGGGGGATGTGTGGCCGCTGGCCTATCTCAAGTGGGAGATGGCGCTGCTCGATGAGATGGGGTTCGGGCTGGACCTGGGCGAATGCGCGGTGAAGGGGCGCGAGGCGAACGACCTGAGCTTCATATCGCCGCGCACGGGGCGGGCGGTGTCGCGGGCGGGCGCGGGGGAATGGGCGGACAAGCTGTTGCCGCTGCCTGCGCCGCTGCTGGGCGAGGGAGTGTGCAGCGATGCCGAGATATTGGAGGGGCTAGGGGTGACGGGATATTTCTTGATGCACCACCTGGCGCCGGAGATGGGGCACAAGCCGCTGCCCGAGGCGCGGG
This sequence comes from Roseovarius sp. THAF8, assembly GCF_009363735.1. Taxonomy (NCBI): domain Bacteria; kingdom Pseudomonadati; phylum Pseudomonadota; class Alphaproteobacteria; order Rhodobacterales; family Roseobacteraceae; genus Roseovarius; species Roseovarius sp. THAF8. Next base: position 3,086,132 of record NZ_CP045410.1, read on the forward strand.
CGCGGCTGATCCGGCGGCTGGAGCAGGCGGCGGAGGGGTGAGGGGGGCGGTTGTTCGCGATCGGGTCGCTCATGATCGACAAGAGCGCGTTGGTCTGGTTTGAGCCCACTTTGACGTCAATTGTAGGGTGGGGTTTCACCCCACACTCCCCGTCGTGGTGGGGTAAAACCCCACCCTACAAGGACTGTGACACGGCAGCTTTGTCCGCGCAGCCGACATTCGTGCCGCCGGCAGCGAATGTACGATTCGAGCCTTGAAAGACACCGGTATCGAGCACCAAGCCGGTTAACAGCCGCGCAGCGGCCCGGCCATCGTCAGCCCCTCCCTCGGGCTGGCGATTTGGGGGAGGCTGGGCGCAACGATCCTTCCGAGGATGTGTTTGGCAGGCATGAAGTGCTTCAGAATTGCCGTGGGATCGCCACCCCAGGGGCTGACGATTGCCTCCGTTGGGAGAGGTGGCTGGGGCATCAGGCGGCGTCGGCGGTGGTCATGTCCTGCAAGATCTCGGCGGCGATGCGGAAGGAATTGACCCGCGCGGCGTGGTCGTGGATCTGGCCGGTGAGGATGATCTCATCCGGTTGGTAGCGGTCCTTGAGGACGCCAAGCTGGGCGCGGACGGTGGTGGGGGAGCCGGTGGCGGAGACGCTCAGGGCGTGGTTGATCGACTCCGTCATCTGCGGGCCGATGGCGGCCTCGATATCCTCGACCGGCGCGGGCAGCTTGCCGGGCTGGCCCGTGCGCAGGCGGGCGAAGGCCTGTTGCATGGAGGTGCGCAGGTAGGCGCCCTCGGCGTCGGTTTCGGCGGCGAAGACGTTTGCCGCCAGCATGAAATACGGACGGTCTAGCTGGGCCGAAGGCTGGAACCGGGTGCGGTAGATTTCCAGCGCCTGGTCGAGCGCGTCGGGTGCGAAATGCGAGGCGAAGGCGTAAGGCAGGCCCAGATGCGCGGCCAGTTGCGCGCCGTAAAGGCTGGAGCCGAGGATCCAGACCGGCACATGGGTGCCCTGGCCGGGATGGGCCGAGACGGGGGCGGCGGGATCGGCATCGGCGAAATAGCCCATGAGTTCGACCACGTCGTCGGGGAATCGGTCGGCCTCGAGCCCGCGCCGCAGGGCGCGCGCCACGGCCATGTCGCCGCCCGGCGCGCGGCCGAGGCCAAGGTCGATGCGGCCGGGATGGATGGTGGCGAGCGTGCCGAACTGCTCGGCGATGGTCAGCGGCGCGTGGTTGGGCAGCATGACGCCGCCCGCGCCGATGCGCATGGTCGTCGTCGCCTCGGCGATGTGGCCGATCAGGACAGACGTTGCGGCGCTGGCGATGCCGGGCATGTTGTGATGCTCGGCCAGCCAGTAGCGGTGATAGCCCATCTTTTCGGCCGCGATCGCGAGGTCGCGGCTGTTGGCGATGGCGGTCGCGGTGTCGTGACCTTCGGGCACGGGGGCGAGATCGAGGACGGAATAGCGCATGGCGGGGCCTTTCATCTGTTGGATGTCATCTGGGGGCTGAGGGGCCCGAGAACAACCGTGCGGCGGGCCGGTGGCATTGCGCCGGCTGGTGTCTGCGGCCTAGGATCGGCGGATCGGACGGAGGGCAGGGCCATGGCGGCATACGTGATCGGGGAGATGGAGATCCACAGCCGGGACTGGATGGAGGCGTATTTCGCCAAGATCCCCGAGGTGGTGGCGGCGCATGAAGGCCGGTTTCTGGTGCGGGGCGGTGCGCCCGAGAGAATGGAGGGTGAGGGTGTGCTGCCCGATGCGGCCTTCGTCCTGGAGTTTCCAGACCGGGACCATGCGCGGGCGTTCTGGCACTCGGACGCGTTCCAGGAGCTCGCAGTGTTGCGGCGGTCGGGGTCGGAGCTGAATGCGATCCTGGTCGACGGGCTGGGGTAACCCGCGCGGCCAGATGGCTGACCCTTGGGACGGAGGGCAGCGGCGGATGCCTCCGGCGGGGATATTTGAAGCCAGAGGAAGAGGGGGGATGGCGCGAGGGGCGTACTGCGTGCTTTGTTCCGCTATGTGTCCCCAGCCCCGGCTCGCCTCACTCGGCGGTGCGGAAGATCATCTCGCGGCCCTCGGGTGTGCTGAGGATCAGGGTGGTTTCGGTGACCTCGGCCAAAGACATGGCACCGAGCGCGTCGAGAAACGCGGTTTCCTGCGCCAGGTCGGGACAGGCGCGGCGGGTGGTGCCGATCTCGGCGGCCTCGAACCAGGGGTAAGGTTGCAGTTGCGCGGCGAAGTAGCGGTTGCAGGGGGCCTCGCCGACGATCTTGCCTTCCTGGGGAAAGGTGATGGTGGCGGTCGCGTCGAAGGCGGCGCCGTCGAGTTCCGCGAGTTGCCATGTCCTGTCCGCCGCGCCGTGGCCCGAGAGGGTTTCATCGCCGCTGCAATTCAGCAGCGACACCACCAGGGGCATCGTCAGGAGGCCGCGCATCACCGCAGGGCCAGTACCAGGTCGACGAGCGAACCGATGGCGCTGATGTGGTCCGCGGGGCTGGCATTGCCGAGCGATGTCATGCCGATGGCCGAGGCATAGAGGATGCGCGCCATTTCCGGGTTGTCGATGCCGATGTCGGACAGAAGCGATTGCAGGGCGGCCAGGCGGGCGTCGTCGACGTCGTTGACCGCGGCGCGGGCGAGGTCGTCGGAATTGGCCCAGGCGCGCAGAGCGGGTTCGGTCGCATCCGGCGCGGCATACGCCTGGGCGAGATTGCGCAGGCGGGCCACCTCGGTGCTGCCGTCATTCATCAGGTCGGGCAGGCGGGCGATGCTGTCGTCGCGCCACGCGGCCAGCAGGGCCTGGTGATAGGCCGGCACGTCGCGAAAGTGCCAGTAGAACGAGCCCTTGGATACACCCAGCCGTACCGCCAGCGGTTCGGCCTTGAGCGCGGTGGGGCCCAGTTCGGACAGCGCATCGAGCCCGGCGGTAAGCCAGTCGCTGGATTTCAGACGTGTGGATGCGCGTGTCATGGTTTCGGGATACGCCCGCGCAGGGCGCAATGCAAGCGTTCCGCCGCAATGCAGCATGGGCGCGCGAAGTGTCGCGGGCCGGCCTGCGTTACAAAAGTTTTACCGCAGCGTCACAGAAGCTTCTGAAACCCTGCGTAGGTGTGCGCCGAACGACCGGGGGACATGAGCGTGCTTGAGATTACCAAGCTGACGAAGGTTTTTGGCCAGCACAAGGCCGTGGACAACATCACGTTCAGCGTGGAGAAACCCGCCATGATCGGCATTATCGGCCGGTCGGGGGCAGGCAAGTCGACCTTGCTGCGGATGCTGAACCGGCTGACCGATGCCAGCAATGGCAGCATCGTGTTTGAAGGGCGCGACGTAACCGCCCTGAAAGGTGCCCAGAAGCGCGCGTGGCAGTCGGACTGCGCGATGATTTTCCAGCAGTTCAACCTGGTGCCGCGCATGGACGTGGTTTCGAACGTGCTGCACGGCACGCTCAATCGTCGGTCGACTTTTGCCACCATGTTCAACCTCTACCCGCAGGCCGATATCTATCGCGCCATCGCCATCCTGGACCGGTTGGGTATTGCCGAGCACGCGCCGAAGCGGGCCGAGGCGCTGTCGGGCGGCCAGCAGCAGCGCGTCGCCATCGCGCGGGCGCTGATGCAGGAGCCCAAGATCGTGCTGGCCGACGAGCCGATTGCCAGCCTCGACCCGATGAACGCGCAGCTGGTGATGGACGACCTGCGCCGCATCCACGAAGAGGACGGCCGCACTGTGGTGGCCAACCTGCACACGCTGGATACGGCCCGCAAATATTGTGACCGGGTGATCGGGATGCGGGACGGGCGGATGGTGTTCGATGGCACGCCCGAGCAGCTGACCACCGGCGTGGCGCGCGACATCTACGGCGCCGACGCAGGCTTTTCCGAGGCTGCGACCTCGACCGCGATCGAGACGCCGGAGCGCGAGATCGCCTGACCCTACGACCTGAAATTCATCTGCACGCCGGTCACGGGGGCCGGTGGCAACAAACCTGACTGGAGGACCAAGATGAAGAAACTGATCGCTGCCCTTGCGGCCACCACTGCCATGACCGCACCTGTCATGGCCCAGGAAATCGAAGAGTTCCGCATCGGTATCCTGGGGGGCGAGAACGCCCAGGACCGTCTGAGCTCGCACGAGTGCCTGAAGAACTACACCGAGGAAGCGCTGGGCGTGGAAACCAAGCTGTTCGCGCCCGCCGACTATGCCGGTGTGATCCAGGGCCTTGTCGGCGGCACGCTGGACATGGCGTGGCTGGGTGCGTCGGGCTATGCCGCGACCTATCTGCAGGACCCCGAGGCGGTCGAGCCGGTGCTGGTCAAGATCAACCTGGATGGCTCTTACGGCTATCACTCGATCGGCTTTGCCCGTAAGGACAGCGGCATCACCAGCCTCGAGGACATGGAAGGCAAGGTGTTCGGCTTTGGCGACCCGAACTCGACCAGCGGGTACCTGATCCCGTCGATCGAGATCCCGCAGGAAGGCGAAGAGATCACCATGGAATCGGGTGATTACTTTGGCGAGGTGAAGTTCACCGGCGGCCACGAGCAGACCATCGTTGCGGTCAACAACGGCGACATCGACGCCGGCGTGACTTGGGCCGACGGCCAGGGCAACTGGGAAGACGGCTATAACTCGGGCGCGCTGCGAAAGGCCGTGGATGCGGGCCTGGTGGACATGAACGACTTGGTGGAAATCTGGAAATCGAACCCGATCCCGGAAGGCCCGATCGTGCTGCGCAAGTCGCTGCCCGCGGATGTGAAAGAGACGATGGTGGCCCTGGTCGACGGCATGTACGACACCGACAAGGACTGCACCTACTCGATCTCGGCCGGCGAAAGCCTGGGCTTCGACCCGATCACGCATGACGCGTACCTGTCGATCATCGAGGCGCGCAAGTCCAAGTCGCAATAAGCGCGTGACACCTAGATGGCGGGCCCCAAAACCGGGCCCGCCATTTGCATATTTTCCGAGAGGCTTCATGGCAGATGTGACCCAATCCGGCGGCGCGACGCGGCTGAGCGACATGCAGGCGACCTACATGGCGCAGGTGTCGAAGCGGCGGCTTTATTCGGGGATCACGTTGCTGGTCTTCATCCTGCTGATGGTGTCGGGCTTTCGCCTTGCCGAAGAGCGCAATGGCGGGTCCTTCATCGGCGGGCTGGACAATTTCTTTGACTATCCCGGCGAGGTGATGGCCGAGGCCGTGGAGAAGGCGGGCGAACTGCCCGCGCATTTCGTGACGTTTTTCCCGGCGCTTTTGGAGACGGTGAACATCGCGGCCGTCAGCACGCTGGTGGGTGCATTGGCGGCGATTTTGCTGTCGCTTCTGTCGACCCGCGGGCTGGCGCGGTTTCCAAGGCTGGTGCCGGTCTTTCGGCGGATCATGGACATCACCCGAGCGGTGCCGGAGATCGTGATCGCGCTCATTCTGATTTTCGTGCTGGGGGGCGGGCCGGTGCCGGCGATGATCGCCATTGCGTTCCACACGGCGGGGGCGCTGGGCAAGCTGTTCTCGGAAGTGAACGAGAACGCGTCGCTGAAGCCTTTGGAGGGGTTGGAAAGCGTTGGCGCCACGTGGAGCCAGCGGATGATGCTGGGGGTGGTGCCGCAGGTGGCGCCGAACTGGCTGAGCTATGCGCTGATGCGGTTCGAGATCAATATCCGCGCGTCCGCTATCCTGGGCTTTGTCGGCGCGGGCGGCCTTGGGTACGAGCTGAAGAACGCGATCAGCTGGGGGCAGGGGCGTTATGACGAGGCGGCGGCGATGTTCCTGATGCTGTTTGCCACGATCATTCTGTTCGACCAGCTGTCGAGCCACTTCCGGGACCGGCTGGTGCACGGACGCAAGGTGGAGTTGCACCGATGAGCGCGACATCGATGAATACCAAGATGACCGACACCGACGCGCTGATGGCGCAGACGGCCACGCTGTTTCAGCGCAAGCGGATGGTGGCCTTTGGCGTGCCGGCGCTCATCCTGGCCTATTTCGTTTATGTCTTTTTCGCCTTCGACGTGCCGGGTCTGATGCAGAGGGCGAGTGCCGAGAATGCCCGGGCGCTGGTGGCGGATACCTATAGCTATAAGGTGCACGTGACGCGCGATAACAGCGACGCCAGCGTGGGCGTGGCGATCGAGGGCGAGCGTAAAGGCGAGTATCCCGAGGGCGAGGCGCCTGAATGGGTTGAGCTGGGGCGCGACACGGTGATCGACCTTGGGGATGGGCATGTAGTGGTCTTTGGCCCCGAGACGGTCACCTATGATGTGCCGGGCTATGGCCTGATCCGGGCGACGCCGAGCCGCAGCCAGGGCGTGGTGCAGGAGTTCCCGACGGGTGATCTGCCGGAGTGGATCAACAGTTCCAAGAACCGGCTGGCGATCACGACCGAGGCGGGTCGCCTGTCGGTCACGCGCAACCGGTCTGAGGTGTTTCGCTATTTCACCGGCTGGGAGCTGTTTTTCTTCACGCTGGACAGCCCCTATCACGGGATGAGCGTGGGGCAGGTTCTGGGCCGAGCGTTCAGCGGCGAGGCGGGCGAGATCTGGGAGGATTTTTGGCACAACGAGATGTGGCGGCATTCGGACGTGATGTGGGCAATATTCGAGACGATCCTTATGGCGTTCCTGGGCACGATGGGGGCGGCCATCGTGGCGCTGCCCATTGCGTTCATGGCGGCCAAGAACTTTGCCCCGCTGAAAACCGTGCGGTTCGGGTTCCGGCGGCTGTTCGACTTCCTGCGCGGGGTCGATGCGCTGATCTGGACGATCGTTCTGACGCGGGCCTTCGGGTTGGGGCCATTGACGGGTGCGCTGGCGATATTGCTGACGGATACGGGCTCGTTCGGGAAGCTGTTTTCCGAGGCGCTGGAGAACGTGGACGACAAGCAGATCGAGGGTGTGCAGTCGACGGGGGCGAAGCCGGTGCAGCGGTATCGGTTCGGTGTCATTCCGCAGGTGACGCCGGTGCTGCTGAGCCAGGTGCTGTATTATCTGGAGAGCAACACGCGGTCGGCCACCATCATCGGCGCGATCACCGGGGGTGGGATCGGGCTTTTGCTGACGCAGGCGATCATCACCCAGAAGGACTGGGAAGAGGTGACCTATTACATCGTTCTGGTCGTGCTGATGGTGATCTTCATGGACTGGGTGTCGGGAATGTTGCGGCGGCGATTGATCCAGTCGGATGATGCGGGGCACTAGGGCCACATGCCGAAGCTGAGTGCCGATGCGCCGCTGATCCATCCCGAGTGCGAGATTTCCGGGAGTTCGTTCGGGGCCTATTGCGAGGTGGGCCGGGGCAGTCGTGTGGCGCAGTCGGTGTTCGGGGATTATTCCTATTGCGACCGGATGTGCGACATCGCCAATACCGACGTGGGCAGGTTTTCCAACATCGCGAGTTTCGTGCGGGTGGGGGCCACGGATCATCCGCTGGACCGGGCGAGCCTGCATCATTTCATGTATCGCTCGGCCAGTTACTGGGACGATGCGGAGGATGATGCCGACTGGTTCGGCAAGCGCCGCGCGCGGCGTACGGTCATCGGGCATGACACGTGGCTGGGGCACAATGCGCAGGTGAAGCCGGAGGTGACGGTGGGGCACGGGGCCGTGGTGGCCTCGGGCGCGGTTGTGACGCGGGACGTGGCCCCCTACACCATCGTGGCGGGCGTGCCGGCAAAGCCCGCGCGCGCGCGGCTGGCGCCCGAGGTTGCGGAGCGGGTGATGGCGCTGGGCTGGTGGGATTGGGACCATGATCGGCTGCGGGCGGCGCTGGAGGATTTCCGGGGCCTGCCGGTGGAGGGATTCCTGGAGAAATACGAGGGTTGAGCGGCGTGGTGGGTTGGAACCCCACCCTACGGAGCGTGGCGCGTGTGATGCTCGGGGCGCGCCCGAGGATGACGTTCACGGGAAGGCGCGGGGTGTCCCGATCCAAATTGGGCGGCCCGAAGGCCGCCCGGATTGGTCATGAAAATAAGCTTGGCATGTTCAGGGACAAGTGAACGCCGCCTGTATGGCCGAGTCGTGCAACAGGGATGTGTCGGCAGGATAAAATCTGGGTAACAGCCTATTCGGCGGCCATTGCCAGTTCGGTGCCGGCGCCGAAGAACCGCGTGGCGGCCTCGCCCGCGAGATGCGTGATGCGGCCGGCGCAGAGGGTGGCCTCGATCTGGCGGGTGGCTTCGTTGACCACCACGAGGTCGGCGCGGCGGCCATAGTCGATCACGCCGCGGTCGGGCAGGCGCATGATCCGCGCGGGTGTGCTGCTGATCATGGCCCAGGCCGAGGGCAGGGTGCGCAGGCCCTTGTCCACGAGCGCAAAGGCCGCGCGGGCCAGAGACGGGTAGTGGTAGTCGGAGACGAGCGCGTCGCAATGGCCGGCCTCGATCAAGTCCTCGGCGGCGGCGTTGCCGGCCTGCGAGCCGCCGCGCACCACGTTGGGCGCGCCCATCAGCACCGGGTCGCCCACGGCGGTGGCCAGCCGCGCGGCGGCGCGGGTGACGGGGAATTCGCAGATCTTGGCGCCGATCATGGAATAGGTCTCGCGGGTTTCGGCGTCGGGGTCGTCATGGCTGCCGTAGAGCACACCGCGGCGGTCGAAGCCTTCGGCCAGGCGGCAGAGGAAGCGGGGCACGAAGGTGGCGTTCTTCTTGGCGGCACGCAGGGCGGCAAGGTGTTCTTGCGGCGTGCGGTGGGCCTCTTCGGCCCAGCGGGCCAAAGTGACGGGCCGGGCCCGGGCGGCGTCGAGCGCGTCGTCGAGGTGGTTGTTGAAGACGACGTAGTCGATGTCATGCGCATCGACCAGGGCCAGCAGGCGGTCGGCGGAATCGGTGAGATGCGTCTCGCAGCGGATCTGGAGGCGCAGGTCGGTCAGCAGCCGGGGGCGGGCGGTAGCGAGCGCCGTGGCCAGTGCCTCGGCCTGGTCGGGGGCGCGGCGGCCGCCTTCCCAGGACCAGCTTTGGGCCAGCCACGCGGTGGTGATGCCGTTGGAGGCGGCGTCGCGGTCGGTGGCGGCGAGGGCGTCGGCCAGCGGGAAGGGCGCGGAGGGGCGGGGCGCGATATGGCGCTCGAACGCGTCGCCGTGCAGGTCGATGATGCCGGGCAGGACGAGATAGCCGGTGAGGTCGACCGCGGGCAGGGGGCCCTTGCCGATCACGCCCTGCCGGACGACGACCGAGCGGCGTTGCAGCTCGCCGTCGCGCAGGACGCGCGCGCCCGTCAGGCGCATGTCACAGGGTTTCGGGGCCATCGTACTGCTCTCGCTCGTTTCTCGCTAAGGTAGCGTGGGTTTGTATCGTCGGAGTGACAAAGCGTTAATTCTGCGTGTCTTTTTCCGGTTCATTTTCGGGCAGCACGTCGCCCAAGGTCAGCGTGACCTGGTCGCCCGAGAACCAGGTGCGGCCGTATTCCAGCGGCTGGCCGTCCGGGTCGACGTTGAGCGAGACGGTGCGCAGGACGGGCGCGCCTTCGCGGATGTGCAGGTGGCCGGCCTGGGTGGGGCTGGCCAGACGGGCGGCCACGCGGGTCCAGGCGCGGGTGTAGTCCGGGATGCCGATGGCGCGCAGGCTGTCGGTGATGGAATTGTGCCGGCGCAGGGCGTCGGGCAGGCCGGGCAGGCGGGCGGCCGGAAAGACCGAGCGGAAGAGCGCCAGCGGCTGGTCGTCGGCCAGCGACAGCCCGTCGTAGGAGTGCACGAGGTCGCCGGGGGCGAGGGCCAGTGCCTCGGCCTCGGTCGCGTCGGCTGCGCGGGTCTCGATCAGGTGGGCGCGGCGGGATGGCAGCCGCCCGGCGGCGCGGAGGTTGGTCTGGAACCGCACGCGCGTCCCCAGGGGATAGTCGGTGGGTTTCTGCGCCACGAAGACACCCGCGCCGCGGCGGGGAAAGACGGTTCCGGCCTCGGCCATGTCCGCCAGCGCGCGACGCACGGTGTGGCGGTTGACGCCGAAGCGGCGGGCCAGTTCCGCCTCGGTCGGCAGCTTGTCGCCGGGGGCGTAGCGGCCCGCCGCGATGTCATCGGTGAGCGTGTCACGGATGGATTTCCAGACCGGGGTGCGTGTGGCGGTGTTGGTCGGCATGTCATGAAACCTTCACGGGGCGGGGGCTTGGCGACTCGGATGCGATGCGCTATAGATTTGTCTAGTTGTATAGTAACATAGACAACTTCGCAAGGTGTCTAGATGACCGAAACTATCGAGAGACAGGCGTGGATGAGCACGCTGGCCAAGGCCCCCGCCGCCGATCTGGCGCGGCTGTGGGACGGGCTGGGGCTGGAACCCGAGCACGAGATGCTGCGCGCGCCCGAGGTGGGTGCGGTGATGGTGCGGGGCCGGACCGGGGCGACGGGCGCGCCGTTCAACCTGGGTGAAATGACGGTGACGCGCTGTTCGTTGCGGCTGGGCTGTGGTGCGGTCGGGCATGGCTACGTGCAGGGGCGCGACAAGGTGCACGCGACGACCGCCGCGCTGGTCGATGCGTTGATGCAGACCGACGAGGCCGACCGGGTGCGCGAGGGGGTCGTGGGGCCGCTGACCGAGGCGCTGGCAGCGGCGAAGGCGAAGCGCCGCGCCAAGGCGGCGGCGACCAGGGTGGAGTTCTTCACCATGCAGCGGGGAGAGGATTGATGCACACCGAGGCACTGACAGGCGGGTTCGGCGATGCGCCGGTGGACGCGGCGAGGGCCTTTCGCGGGGCGATGAACGCGATGGCGCGGCCCGGGCGGATCGAGGACCTGGCCGGGGCGGTGCCGCCTGCGCCGCTGACGGTGGCGGCGGGGGTGCTGGTGTTGACGCTGTGCGATGCGGAGACGCCTGTGTACCTGGCAGGCGATCACGATGCGCCCGCCGTGCGGGAGTGGATCACGTTCCACACCGGCGCGCCGTTTGCCGGGCCGGAAGCGGCGATGTTCGCGCTTGGGTCGTGGGAGGCATTGCGGCCGCTGGAGGCCTATCCGCTGGGCACACCGGAGTACCCGGACCGGTCGACGACTCTGATCGTCGAGGTGCCGGAACTGGTGGCCGACGGGGCGGTGTTGAGTGGGCCGGGCATCAGGGAGACGGCGCGGTTGAGCCTGCCGGAGGTGGCGGCGTTCCAGCGCAATGCAAAGGCGTTTCCGTTGGGGCTGGATTTCTTTTTCACCTGTGGCGACCGCGTGGCGGCGCTGCCGCGGACCACGAAGGTGGAGGGCTGAGCCATGTATGTTGCGGTGAAGGGCGGCGAGCGGGCGATTGAAAGCGCCCATGCCTGGCTGGCCGAGGAGCGGCGGGGCGACACGTCCGTCGCGGAGCTGTCGGTGGCGCAGATCCGCGAGCAGTTGAGCCTGGCCGTGAACCGGGTCATGGCGGAAGGTTCGCTCTACGATCCGGACCTCGCCGCGCTGGCGATCAAGCAGGCGCGGGGGGACCTGATCGAGGCGATTTTCCTCATTCGGGCCTATCGCACGACGCTGCCACGGTTCGGCGCGTCCGCGCCGGTGGAAACGGGCGAGATGATGTGTGACCGCCGGATCTCGGCCACGTTCAAGGATGCACCGGGGGGGCAGGTTCTGGGCCCGACCTTCGATTACACGCACCGCCTGCTGGATTTCAAACTGGCCGCCGAGGGCGCGGTGCCGGAGGCGCCGGAGGGCGAGGCCGAGGACGGGCCGGTGCCGCATATCACCGGGTTTCTGAACCGCGAGGGGCTGATCCAGACCGAGGATGAGAGTCACGCCACGCCGCCCGACCTGACGCGCGAGCCGATGGAGTTGCCGGCGAGCCGGGCGCTGCGGCTGCAATCGCTGACGCGCGGCGACGAGGGGTTCGTGCTGGGCATGGCCTATTCGACGCAGCGGGGATACGCGCGCAACCACGCCTTCGTGGGCGAGCTGCGCATCGGCACGGTGGAGGTCGAGATGGACATCCCCGAGCTGGGGTTCGCCATTGATATCGGCGAGATCACCCTGACCGAATGCGAGACGGTGAACCAGTTCAAGGGGTCCAAGACCGAACCGCCGCAGTTCACGCGGGGCTATGGGCTGGTCTTCGGGCAGACCGAGCGCAAGGCGATTTCCATGGCGTTGGTGGACCGGGCGCTGCGCTGGAAGGAGCTGGGCGAGGATGACCAGGGTGCGCCGGCGCAGGACGAGGAATTCGTGCTGATGCACGCTGACAATATCCAGGCCACGGGGTTCCTGGAGCATATCAAGCTGCCGCATTACGTGGATTTCCAGAGCGAGCTGGAATTGGTGCGGAAACTGCGGCGCGTGGCGGACGGCCAGCCGGCGCGCGAGGCGGCGGAATGAGCGAAGGACTGTCGCATATCACCTTCGTCTGCGCCGACCTAGACCGGATGCAGCGCGTTCTGGAAGAGGTGCTGGAGGCGCGCTGCGTCTATGCCAGCGGGGCCGAGCAATTCTCGCTGTCCGAGGAGCGGTTTTTCATGGTGGGCGACGTTTGGGTGGCGATCATGAAGGGCGCGGCGCTGGCGGAGCGGACCTATAATCACGTCGCGTTCAAGGTGGACGAGGCCGGTTTCGAGGGCCGCGTGGCGCGGATCGAGGCGCTGGGGCTGGAGATGCGCCCACCCCGGCCCCGGGTCGAGGGAGAGGGGCGGTCGGTGTATTTTCATTCGCCGGATGGGCATTTGCTGGAGTTGCACACCGGCACGCTGGAGGAACGGCTGGGGCGGTATGCGCGCGGACGCGAGGGCGTGGCGTGAATATCGTCTTCGATATCGGCAACGTGTTGATCGGGTGGGACCCCTATGCGGCGTTTCGGCATGCGTTTGACAGTGATGCGGAAATCGACGCGTTCCTGATGGATGCGGATTTCTATGCCTGGAACCTGGAGCAGGATCGCGGGCGCAGCCGCAAAGAGGCCGTGGCGGCGGTGCCGGAGGCCCATGCGGCGTTGATGGACGGGTATTTCGAGCGGTTCCACCTGACCATTCAGGACAAGATCTGTGAGACGTGGTCGCTGATGGAGCGGCTGCGCAGCAAGGGGCACGGGATCTATGGCCTGACGAATTTCGCGGCGGAGACCTGGCCCGTGGCCCTGAGGGTGCATCCGCAGCTGGGCGAGGCGTTCGAGGACGTGGTCGTGTCGGGGCGTGAAGGCACGGTCAAGCCGGAGCGCGAGATCTATGACCTGCTGTGCCGGCGCAACAAGCTGAGCCCGAGTGACTGCCTGTTCATCGACGACAGTGCTGCGAATGCGGACGGTGCGCGCAAGGCGGGCTGGCAGGCGCATCATTTCACCTCTCCCGACGCGCTGCGCCGGGACCTGACAGAGCGGGGGCTGCTGTGAACGAGTACAATTTCGCCTACCTGGACGAGCAGACCAAGCGGATGATCCGGCGGGCCATCCTGAAAGGGCTGGCCATTCCCGGCTACCAGGTGCCGTTCGCGTCGCGCGAGATGCCGATGCCCTATGGCTGGGGCACGGGCGGCGTGCAGGTGAGTGCGGCCACGCTGGTGCCCGAGGACCGGATGAAGGTGATCGACCAGGGCGCAGACGACACCACGAACGCGGTGTCGATCCGCAAGTTTTTCGAGCGCACGGCGGGTGTGGAGACGACCGAGGAGACGGGACGCGCAACGCTGATCCAGACGCGGCACCGGATACCGGAAGAGCCGCTGACCGAGGACCAGATCCTGGTCTACCAGGTGCCGATCCCCGAGCCGCTTCGGTTTCTGGAGCCGCGCGAGACCGAGACGCGCAAGATGCACGCCCTGGAAGAATACGGGCTGATGCATGTGAAGCTTTATGAGGACATCAGCCAGCACGGGGCGATCGCCACCTCCTATGCCTATCCGGTGAAGGTGGAGGGGCGCTACGTGATGGACCCGTCGCCGATTCCGAAATTCGACAACCCGAAGTTGGAGATGGCCGCCATTCAGCTGTTCGGCGCGGGGCGGGAACAGCGGATCTATGCGCTGCCGCCCTGGTGCGAGGTGGTGAGCTTGGATTTCGAGGATCATCCGTTCGAGGCCAGCAAGGCGGAGCACGCATGTGACCTGTGTGGGGCCGGGGACAGCTATCTCGACGAGGTGATCGTGGACGATGCGGGCGGGCGGATGTTCGTTTGCTCGGACACGGATTACTGCCGGGGGCGCCGGGCCGCGGGGCATGTGGGGGCGCAGGGCGTGCCCAATGAGGAGGGTGCGGCGTGAGACACGAGGCGCGCAAAATTTTATGGAAAAATTTTGGAGCGGATTTTTCGAAAAATCCGCGTGCGGGAGGGCTGGTGTGATGACTCCATTGTTGCAGGTGCGCGATGTGGCGAAGTTCTATGGCCCCCGGGTGGGGTGCCGGGACGTGTCCTTCGATCTTTTTCCGGGCGAAGTGATGGGGATCGTCGGGGAGAGTGGATCGGGTAAATCCACGCTTCTTGGCTGCCTCGCCGGTCATCTGGCTCCTGATGCCGGCGAGGTGATTTTCGACACGGCCGTGGACGGGCCGCGCGATACGCTGAAAATGTCGGAGCCGGAGCGGCGGATGCTGGGGCGCACCGATTGGGCGTTCGTGCATCAGCACGCGCGGGACGGGTTGCGCATGGGGGTGAGTGCGGGCGGCAATGTGGGCGAGCGGCTGATGGCCGTGGGCGCGCGCCATTACGGGGAGATCCGCAGCAGCGCGGTGGATTGGCTGGGCCGGGTGGAGATTGCCGAGGACCGGGTGGATGACCGGCCCACGGCCTTTTCAGGCGGGATGCAGCAGCGGTTGCAGATCGCGCGGAACCTGGTGACCGGGCCGCGGCTGGTGTTCATGGACGAGCCCACGGGGGGCTTGGATGTCAGCGTGCAGGCGCGGCTGTTGGATCTTTTGCGCGGGCTGGTGCGGGAGATGGGGTTGAGTGCGATCATCGTGACGCATGACCTGGCGGTGGTGCGTCTGCTGGCGGATCGGCTGATGGTGATGAAGGACGGGCATGTGGTGGAGACCGGGCTGACGGATCAAGTGCTGGACGATCCGCAGCATGGCTATACGCAGCTGCTCGTCTCCAGCGTGTTGCAGGTTTGAGGCGGCGGGATTTGAGTATTTTTGGCAAGAAAAAGGCCGGGTCATGATCGAGATCGAGAACGTGTCGAAGAATTTCGTGCTGCACAACCAGGGCGGCGCGGTGATTCCGGTGATGGCGGCGGCGTCGCTGTCGGTGGCGGCGGGGGAATGCGTGGCGCTGACCGGGGCCTCGGGCGCGGGCAAGTCGACGTTGATGCGGATGATCTACGGCAATTACCTGGCCGCTTCGGGGCGGATCGTGGTGGCGGGCGTGGATGTGGCCCGCGCCGCGCCGCGGGAGATCCTGGCGCTCAGGCGCGAGACGCTGGGCTATGTCAGCCAGTTCCTGCGGGTGGTGCCGCGGGTGCCGACGCGCGAGGTGGTGGCCGAGCCGCTGCTTGCCGTGGGCGTGGAGAAGGGTGTGGCGATGGCGCGGGCAGAGGAGCTGTTGCGGCGGTTGAACATCCCCGAGGGGTTGTGGGGGTTGAGCCCGACGACCTTTTCGGGGGGCGAGCAGCAGCGGGTGAATATCGCGCGGGGGTTCGCGCATGGCTATCCGGCGATGTTGCTGGACGAGCCGACGGCGAGTCTGGATGCGGATAACCGCGAGACGGTCTTGCGCCTGATCGAGGAGGCCAAGGCGCGGGGCGCGGCCATCGTGGGGATTTTCCATGACGAGGCGGCGCGGGCAAGGGTCTGCGACCGGGAAATCGACGTGTCGGTCTTTACCCCGAAGGCGGCGTAATGTGCGCGCTGGTCCATGGCGGGCGGCTCATTGGCGTTGTCGGGCCGTCGGGCGTGGGCAAGGACAGCGTGATGCAGGTGCTGGCGGAGCGGCACGCGTGCGTGCGGCTGGTGCGGCGGGTGATCACGCGCGACGCGGATGCGGGCGGTGAGGATTTCGAGGCGGTCGGCGAGGACGTGTTCGCGGCGCGGGTGCGGTCCGGGGCGTTCGCCTTGCACTGGCGGGCGCACGGGTTGAGATACGGCGTGCCGGTGGCGGTGAATGAGGACCTGGCGGCGGGGCACCTGTGCCTGGTGAACCTGTCGCGGTCGGTGTTGCGCGAGGCGCAGGCGATGTATCCCGGCTTTGCCGTGGTGCACCTGACGGCGCCGGTGCCGGTGCTGGCGGACCGGCTGGCGGCACGCGGGCGCGAAAGTGCCGAGGTGATCGCGGCGCGGCTGTCGCGGGCGGGGTTTGCCTTGCCGGAGGGGATGGGCCAAGTGATCCGGGTGGAGAATACCGGCACCTTGGAGGAGGCGGCGGAGGCGGTCTGGGCGCAGCTTCAGCCCGAAAGGGTGGCGCGATGAACGAGATGGAAACGGCCCTCGGCATCCTCGCCGCAGAGGCTGAGCGTGTCGAGAGTGAAAGGCTGTGGGACAAGCGGGGTGACCACGGGATCGAGAGCCGCGCGAAGTTGGCCTGCCTGCGCCTTGGGCAGTTTGCCCGAGAGGGTGTAGTGGCAGCGAAACTGGTCCATCACGTAAGGATAACCCCATTGCAGCAGGAGCGCGTCCTGTTCGGGCGTGAGGCCGGACGCGCGGCGGCGGGCGAGGTCGGCGTCGGAGAGGGCGGCGCGGAACGCATCGAGGTCGCGCACGGTGTCGGCGGCGAGGGCGTTCAGGGCCTGCGTGTCGCCGGTGGGCACGAGGGCGAGGAAACGGCCGAGCTGCGCCAGTTCCAGCCCGTCGAGCGTGACCGGCGCGGAGTGGGCGCAGTGGGTGGTGAAAGCCGCCACCAGGTCGGCCTGGGTGCAGCGCTCGGCCAGCCGGAAGGGCGGCTTGACGGTGGCGTGAAAGCCGTATTTGCGGGGGGTGCCGGTGATGTCGTCCCACGGGGCCGGAAGGCCGTCGATGTCGGGCGGGGTGGTCGGTTGGCCACTTTCCAAGTCCCAGCCGAGCCAATCGGCGCCGAACCGGCCCAGGGCGCCCTGCGGTGTGTGGTAGACAGCGTAGCGTTGGAATGCCATGTGCCCGGGTCTGCCCCTGTTTCAACTTCAAGACAAGTGATGGTTCCATGACAGAGACGTTTTGCCTTGCCAATGCGCAAGTGATCCTGCGCGACCGGGTGATGACCGGGGCCGTGCATGTGGAGGAGGGTGCGATCGCCGGGATCGAGGAGGGCGACGCGGTGCCCGCCGGGGCGGTGGACTGCGGGGCCGGTTTCGTGGCGCCGGGGCTGATCGAGCTGCATACCGACAACCTGGAGCGGCATATCCAGCCGCGGCCCAAGGTGGACTGGCCGCACAATGCCGCCATCCTGGCGCATGACGCGGAACTGGCGAGCACCGGGATCACCACGGTGTTCGACGCGATGCGGGTGGGGTCGATCCCCACGGGGCGGGGGCGGTACAAGGCTTATGCGCGGGGACTGGCGCGCGAGCTTTGGGCGCTGCGCGAGGAGGATGCGTTGAAGATCAGTCACTTCCTGCACTTGCGGGCGGAGGTGTGTTCGGAAACTCTGGAGGAGGAGATGGCGGAGTTCGGCCCGGAAGACCGTGTCGGCATCGTCAGCCTGATGGACCACACGCCGGGGCAGAGGCAGTTCCGGGACATCACCAAGCTGGCGGATTACATGAAGGGCAAGCACGCACTGTCGGACGTAGAATTCGAAGAGCATGTCGCGCAATTGAAGGCGCTGCGCGATGCCAATGGCGACCGGCACGAGGCGGCGGCGGTGCGCGAGGCGGCGCGCTATGGCGCGGTGTTGGCGAGCCATGACGATACGACCGAAGCGCAGGTGGAGACCTCGAAAGAGTACGGCGTGGCGATGGCGGAGTTTCCGACCACGGTGGAGGCGGCGGAGGCCAGCCACGCGCGGGATATCGCGGTGATCATGGGGGCGCCGAACCTCATCCGGGGCGGGTCGCATTCGGGCAACGTGGCGGCGGGCGAGTTGGCCCGCGCAGGGCTTCTCGATATCCTGTCGTCGGATTACGTGCCCTCGGCCCTGCTGCTGGCGGCGGTCAAGCTGGGACAGGACTGGGATGACATGGCGCGAGGGCTGGCGACGGTGACGGCGGCGCCGGCGACGGCCGTGGGGTTGCAGGACCGGGGCGAGATCGCGGTCGGCAAGCGGGCGGACCTGATCCGGTTCGACCTGCGCGGCGGCGTGCCGGCCTTGCGGGCGGTGTGGAGCCGGGGAAACCGGGTGGCGTGATCCGGGCCGTTGGCCGCGTGCCGGGTTTCGGCCATCAAAGGTGGGTTTTGTTAAGCAAAGGTGTGTTTCACCCACTCTACGCGAGCGGGCAATGCGCATGTGGCGGCAGCGTTGCCACCGTGAGATGATGTCCGCGGTGGCCCTGCGACATGGGCAAGGATTGCGGGACTGCTGCGATCCCGGGGCCTCTGACGCGGGCCGATGCCTTTGGCGGGATCGGCGATCTTGCCGGATCATGACGGGGCTAGGGGGCCGGGCGGAAGGCTGGCCGACAGGGCGTGGGGCGCGCCCCGGATCATCGCGCGATTGTCGCGGTTCTGCCATCTGTAGGTGGGGGACCTGAATGTGCCCGGCACGCCTGCGGATGTGGAGCCGGGGAGGCCGAGCTTTCGTCTGCGCGGCGGGGGCGCGGGGTTGCAACAGGTGCAGGTGGCTTGCGCGGGCTGACGACGCCGCGATTTTCCGGACCGGCGGCTGGAGAAAATTCGTACGAATTTTCTTGGGGGATTTTCTTCGTACGAAGAAAATGGGGTTGAACTGGAGACGGACGATTTGATCCCGTGAGGGGCGTGAGTTGGGGGACCGGCCTGAGCGTTGCGTCGGCGGGTGTGCCAGGCATGGCAAGGGCGTTTGGGTGAAACGGGTGGGGGGCGGCGCGGCGTGGGTTTTCACCCACCCTACGCAGGCTTGCGCGGGTGTCGGTCGAGGAGCCGTCTTGCAATCACCTGTGCCTGGATCTCGCGTGCCGGCGCGGCAGACCGTCCACTGGACGGTCTGTGACATCGTCAGCCGAGGAGCCGTCTTGCAATCACCTGTGCCTGGATCTCGCGTGCCGGCGAGGCAGACCGTCCACCGGACGGTCTGCGAAAACATCAGCCGAGCAATCTTCGTGCAATCACCTGTGCTTGAATCTCGCCGGCACCCTCGAAGATGTTGAGGATGCGGGCGTCGCAGAGCACGCGGCTGACGGGGTACTCCAGCGCGAAGCCGTTGCCGCCGTGGATCTGAAGCGCGTTGTCGGCGGCGGCCCAGGCGACGCGGGCGCCCAAGAGCTTGGCCATGCCGGCCTCGACATCGCAGCGGCGGCCCTCGTCCTTCTCAAAGGCCGAATAGTACGTCAGCTGGCGGGCGACCATGATTTCCACGGCCATCATCGCCAGCTTGTTGGCGACGCGGGGAAATTCGATCAGTTCCTTGCCGAACTGCTTGCGCTCCTGGGCGTATTGCATCCCGAGATCCAGCGCGTTCTGCGCCACGCCGATGGCGCGCGCGGCGGTCTGGATGCGGGCGGACTCGAAGGTCTCCATCAGCTGCTTGAAGCCCTTGCCTTCTTCGCCGCCCAGAAGGTTCTCGCCCTTCACCCTGAAGTCGTCGAAATTGACCGTGTATTCCTTCATGCCGCGATAGCCCAGCACCTCGATCTCGCCGCCCGAGATGCCGGGATCCTTGAACGGCTCTTCATCCGTGCCGGGGGTCTTTTCGGCGAGGAACATGCTGAGGCCCTTGTAGTCGTCGGTGCCCTGCACGCTGCGGGCCAGCACGGTCATGAAGTGGGTGCGGGCGGCGTGGGTGATCCAGGTCTTGTTGCCGTTGAGGATCCAGTCGCCGTTGTCGTCCTGTTTCGCGCGAGTCTTGAGCGATCCGAGGTCCGAGCCGGTATTGGGTTCGGTGAAGACGGCCGTGGGCAGGATCTCGCCCGAGGCGAGGCCGGGGAGCCACTTTTCCTTCTGCTCGGGCGTGCCGCCGGCGATGATCAGTTCGGCGGCGATTTCCGAGCGGGTGCCCAGCGAGCCGACGCCGATATAGCCGCGGCTGAGTTCCTCGGAGACGACGCACATCGAGGCTTTCGACAGGCCAAGGCCGCCGAAGTCCTCGGGGATGGTCAGGCCGAAGACGCCCATTTCCGCGAGTTCCTCGATGATCTCCATCGGGATCAGTTCGTCCTTGAGGTGCCATTCATGCGCCTCGGGCAGAATCTTGTCGACGGCGTAGCGGCGGAACTGCTCCCGGATCATCTCGAGCTCTTCGTCGAGGCCGGTGGCGCCGACGGTGATCTCGGCGGCGCGTTCCTGCATCAGTTCGACAAGGCGGATGCGGGCGGCCTGGGTGTTGCCGGACTGCGTGAGCGTCTGGACCTCGGGAGTCGTCAGGACGCGCATGTCGTCCTGGCTGAGGCCGATGTCCTGCAGGCGCAGAACCTCGCCCTGGTTCATCGGGATGCCGCCGCGGATCTGGTTGAGGTACTCGCCGAAGGCGATCTGGTGAATGAGTTGCTCGACCTCGCCAAATTTTCCCTCGTCCTGCAGGCGGGTCGCCCAGCCCTGCATCTGGCGCAGGGATTCGACGTAGGTGGCGAGCCAGGCGAGGCCGTGGCTGGCGGTCTGGTGTTGTTCCACGGCGCGGGAAGACACGCGGCCCTCGACCGTGACGAGGTCGCGCAGGGCGTCCCTGGCCTTGTCGAGGATCTGTTCGGCCGGGGCCACAGCCTTGCCGGTCAGCTCCAGCAGGTCCTTCAGGAGGATCTCGGTCGAAAGGTCAACGTCCTGTCCGTCATGCGCCATGGGGTAGCTCCTTCGGTTTTCGCCGCACCGGCATAGCCATTTCGCAGGTGCAGCGCAACTATTATGCTCACGCGGCGTGCAATTTGGTCGAATATTGCGCTGTCGTGTCGCGGGGTGCGGTGGGTCCGCATGGATTTCCGGCAGTCATGGCGGTGATTTAGGCCGTGCGCGCCCTGGGAAAAGTGGTACGAGAGGCGCATGGATGCGTTGCTCGGCCCTGACTGGTTGATGGTGATGGCGTTCGCCTGGGGCGTGGCCGTGCTGGGCGGACTGGTCAAGGGCGTGGTGGGATTCGCCATGCCGATGGTGGTGATCTCGGGGCTGAGCACGGTGATGCCGCCCGAGGTGGCGCTGGCCGGGCTGATCCTGCCGACATTGGCCTCGAACGGCTGGCAGGCGCTGCGGCAGGGAGTCCGTGCGGCCTGGGGGTCCCTGACGCGGTTCCGGATGTTCCTGCTGGCCGGGATGACGGTAATGCTGATTTCGGCACAGCTTGTGAGGGCGATCCCGGAGGCGGTGATGCTGCTGCTGATCGGGGTGCCGATCATCATCTACGCGGGCTTTGCGCTGGCCGGGCGGCCCTTGCGGCTGCCGCCCAACCCCGGCCGCCGCGTGGAAGCGGGGATCGGTGCGGTGGCCGGGTTCTTCGGCGGGATTTCGGGCGTGTGGGGGCCGCCGACCGTGGCGATGCTGACCGCGCTGGACACCGAGAAGACCGAGCAGATGCGCGTACAGGGCGTGATCTACGGCATGGGGGCGGTGTTGCTGACCGGAGCGCATACCGTCTCGGGCGTGCTGAACCGCGCCACGCTGCCGCTGTCGCTGTCGCTGATCGTGCCGGCGCTGATTGGCCTCGGGATCGGCTTCATGCTGCAGGACCGGATCGACCAGCGCCTGTTCCGGCGGCTGACGCTGGCGGTGCTGGTCATCGCGGGCCTGAACCTTGTGCGGCGCGGGATCATGAGCTTCTAGAAAGGTGGTGCGGCTGCGCCGCGCCGGATGTCTCGTCGCCCGCCCTCCGGGCGGCTCCTCGGGCGCGGGAGCCCCGGTGCGACGGGCTGACCCGGCGATGCACCTCCTGGCAGGTGGGGGCCTCCGGCGAAGATATCTTGCGGCCAGGGGAAGGTGTGTGCAACACTCTTCTTCCTCTGGCCGGAAATATCCCGGGGGGGCGTCGAAACCGGGGTTTCGACGTGGGGGGCTGGCCCCCCGCTGCGGTGCCCTCTTTCAAGCGCGGGACATATCCGGTAAAGCGCCCGGGACAAGTTTGAACCCGCATGGATGAGAGACGATGAAATTCACCCTGTCCTGGCTGAAAGACCATCTTGAGACCACTGCCGGCGTGGCGGAGATCGCCGAGGCGCTGACCGATCTTGGTCTCGAGGTGGAAGAGATTTCCAACCCGGCGGAGACGCTTGCGGACTTTACCATCGGCAAGGTGGTGAGCGCCGAAAAGCATCCCGATGCGGACCGTCTGCGGGTGTGCCAGGTGGACACCGACGAGGGCGTGAAACAGATCATCTGCGGGGCGCCGAATGCGCGCGAAGGCATCACCGTCGTGGTGGCCAAGCCCGGCGTCTACGTGCCCGGGATCGACACCACGATAGGGGTGGGCAAGATCCGCGGGATCGAGAGCTTCGGCATGATGGCGTCGGAGCGCGAGATGGAGCTGTCGGACGAGCATGACGGGATCATCGAGCTGCCTTCGGGCGAGGTCGGTGAGCGGTTCGTCGACTGGCTGGCCGAGAACGACCCGGCCAAGGTGGACCCGGTGATCGAGATCGCGATCACGCCCAACCGGCCCGACGCGCTGGGTGTGCGGGGGATCGCGCTGGATCTAGCGGCGCGGGGGCTGGGGACCATGAAGGAGGCGCCGCGCGCGCATGTGGAGGGGCAGTTTCCGTGCCCGATCACTGTCAGCATCGACGAGGATACCAGGACGGACGGTTGTTTCGTCTTTGCCGGGCGGCTGATCCGGGGTGTGACCAACGGGCCGAGCCCGAAGTGGTTGCAGGACCGGCTGCGGGCCATCGGGCTGCGGCCGATTTCGGCGCTGGTGGATATCACCAATTTCTTCACCTATGACCGCAATCGGCCGCTGCACGTGTTCGACGCCGACAAGGTGGCGGGAAACCTGCGGGTGCATCGCGCCAGTGGGGGCGAGACGCTGGTGGGGCTGGACGAGAAGGAATACACCTTCTCGAAAGGGCAGGTGGTGATCTCGGACGAGAACGGCATCGAGAGCGTTGGCGGCATCATGGGCGGGCTGGCGACGGGCTGTACGGCCGAGACGACGAACGTGTTCCTCGAAGCGGCTGTCTGGGACCATATCCAGATCGCGCATACGGGCCGGGGGCTGAAGATCAACTCGGACGCGCGGTATCGCAACGAGCGGGGGATCGACCCGGCGTTCAACATGGAAGCGCACGACCTGGCGACGCAGATGATCCTGGACCTGTGCGGCGGCGAGGCGTCGAACCTGGTGGTGGCGGGCGAGGTGCCCGACGTGGCGCGGGCGTACCGCCTGGATGCCGCGCGGGTGCAGTCGCTGGTGGGCATGGAGATCCCGGAATCCGAGCAGCGCCAGACGCTGACGCGGCTGGGCTTTCGCATGGAGGGCAACACCGCCCACGTGCCAAGCTGGCGGCCCGATATCATGGGCGAGGCCGATCTGGTGGAGGAAGTGGCGCGGGTGGCCTCGCTGACAAAGCTGGAAGGTCGCCCGATGCCGCGGATGCAGGCGGGCGTGCCGCAGCCGATCCTGAGCACCGCGCAGCAGCGCGAGCGGGCGGCGCGGCGGATGGCGGCGTCGCTGGGCTATAACGAGTGCGTCACCTACAGTTTCATCGACAAGGAGAGTGCGACGCTGTTCGGCGGGGGCGGCGACGCGACGATGCTGGCCAACCCGATCAGCACCGAGATGAGCCATATGCGGCCGGACCTGCTGCCCGGGTTGTTGCGGGCCGCGGCACGCAACCAGGCGCGGGGGGCGATGGACCTGGCGCTCTTTGAGCTGGGCCACGCGTTTCACGGTGGCGAACCGGGAGAGCAGCACGTGCAGGTGAGCGGTATCCTGGTGGGCCGAACCGGGCCGAAGGACGTGCACAAGGCGAGCCGTCCGGTGGATCTGTACGATGCCAAGGCGGATGCCGAGGCGGTCCTGGGGGCGCTGGACGCGCCGGCGAAAGTTCAGATTCTGCGCGGGGCGTCCGAATGGTGGCACCCGGGGCGGCACGGGATGATCTGCCTGGGGCCGAAGAAGGTGCTGGGCGTCTTTGGCGAGTTGCATCCGAAGGTCCTGCGCGAGATGGATGTGAAGGGGCCGGTCGTGGGGTTCACCCTCTACCCGCAGGAAATTCCGCAGCCGCGGAACACCGACGCGAACCGGGGCGCGATGAAGATCAGCGACCTGCAGGTGGTGGAACGCGATTTCGCCTTCGTGGTGGATGCCGATGTGGAGGCGCTGACGCTGGTCAATGCCGCGGCCGGGGCCGACAAGGCGCTGATCGAGGATGTGCGGGTCTTCGACGAGTTCATCGGCGGCAGCCTGGGCGAGGGCAAGAAGAGCCTGGCGCTGACGGTGCGGCTGCAACCGACCGAGAAGACGCTGAAGGACGCGGATATCGAGGCGGTGTCGGCGAGGATCGTCGAGAAGGTGACTAAGGCCACGGGCGGCACGCTGCGCGGGTGAGACTGGATCGCGGTACGGCGCACGCGGAAGCGCGTGGGTTGTCACCCACCCTACGAGTGGATGTTGTGCCGCGTTCGCCTTGTCATCCGCGGCGCGGCATGCAGATTGTGCGGCGACACTGAACAAGGAGGACATCAGATGCTGAGCGTATATCTTTCAGGCGAGATCCATACCGACTGGCGCGAGCAGATCATCGAAGGGGCCAGGGGCCTCGACGTGGAGTTTTCCGCGCCGGTGACGGATCACGGCGCCAGCGACGATTGCGGCGTGACGATCCTGGGAGCGGAAGAGAACAAGTACTGGCACGACCACAAGGGCGCCATGGTGAACGCGATCCGGACCCGCAAGGGGATCGAGGAAGCCGACATCGTGGTCGTGCGGTTCGGCGACAAGTACAAGCAGTGGAACGCGGCCTTTGACGCAGGCTATGCCAGCGCGATGGGCAAGTCGCTGATCATTCTGCAGCCGCCGGAGCATGACCACGCCTTGAAGGAGGTGGACGCCGCGGCGCTGGCCGTGACGCGCGAGCCGGGGCAGGTGGTGGAGATCCTGCGCTATGTCCTGGAAGGGACGTTGCCGAAGTAGCGGCGGCGCGGGGTGGCGTGGGTTTTCACCCACCCTATGGTGCCTGCCCGAGGCGGCGCATGTCCGGGACCACGCTGTCGAGGGAGCTGCGCGGATCGCCTTGCAGGGCGATGACGTCGTCGGTTGCGGCGACGACCTTGCCCGGGGCCATGTCCAGTCTGCCGATGATGGTCGGGATCCGGTCGAGAAGGAGGTTGAGGTCGCGGGCCAGCACGTCGACCCCGTTGGGGGTGAGTTGGCACGCCGTGCGCCAAAAGGGAGATCAAGAAAGCGTCAGCGAGGGGCCCGGAAGGCGCTTTGGCGGTGCTCCGGGCGTCCTGCGAGGTTCAATCCTGCTTCGGCATGGGATATGTGTGAGACGCGGAGCGATGGTCCGCCGCGCTGCATTCGCGCGTCACATTCAACCGGAAAGATCCGACACGATGGACTGGGCTGCCCTTGCAAGAGAACTGGTGACGCTGATCGTGGTGATCGACCCCGTGGGGTCGATCCCGGTGTTCCTGTTTGCGGTTCAGGGCGTGCCGCGGGCGCTGCACCGGCGCTTTGCGCTGCGGGCGGTGGCGATTGCGGCGCTGGTGCTGCTGGCGTTCCTGGTGGGCGGGCAGTTCCTGCTGGAATCGCTGGGGCTGCGGCTGGGATCGTTCCAGATCGCGGGCGGGATCATCCTGTTTTTGTTCGCGATGACGATGATCTTCGGCGAGTCGAAGCCCGCGCGTGAGATCGAGGAGGCCGAGCGCGACCATCTGGCGGGCGCGGTGTTTCCGCTGGCGATGCCGTCGATCGCGTCGCCGGGTGCGATGCTGGCCATCGTGATCCTGACGGACAACCACACAGAGTCCCTGGCCAACCAGGCGATCACGGCGGGGCTGCTTCTCTTGGTGCTGCTCATGACGCTGGGGCTGCTTTTGGCGGCGACATACGTGCACCGCGTGATCGGCAGCACGGGGGCCAGCGTGATCAGCCGGGTGATGGGGATCGTGCTGGCGACGATTGCCGTGGATGCGGTGCTGGGCGGGTTCGACGCGCTGGGCGTGATGGACGTGGCGCCGCCGCCGGTGGAGAGCCCGTTGAACAAGGCGGCGCCGAAGTAGCGTGGCGCCCGGGTGGGTCTTCACCCACCCTACGGGGGCGGGGCGCGTGGGTTCTTGCATTCCAGCCGGGGAGACGCGTGGGTTTTCACCCACCCTACGCTGGAGGATTGTGGGAGGAGGTCCCGAATTGGGTCCGGGACGGCGGGCCAGCCGTTCAGTATGAAGATCAGCCGCGACAGCGCCGGGCAGCCACGAACGCCCGGTTTGAAAAAGCCCCCGCGCCGGAGGCACGGGGGCAATGTCGGCCCGGGCGGGGCGTGTGAGCCTCAGCCGATGGCGGCGGCTTTCACGTCCTCGTCGATATAGGGCACGTACTGCTCGAAATTGTCGGCGAACATCTTGACCAGCTTGTCGGCCTGCGCGTCGTAGGCCGCGCCCTCGTCCCAGGTGCGGCGCGGGTCCAGGAGGACCTCGGGCACGCCGGGCACGCTGACCGGAACCTCGAAGCCGAAATTGGGGTCCTTGCGGAACTCGACCTCGTTCAGCGAACCGTCAAGCGCGGCTGTCAGCAGCGCACGGGTGGCCTTGATCGGCATCCGCTCGCCGGTGCCGTAGGCGCCGCCGGTCCAGCCGGTGTTGACCAGCCAGCAGGTCGCGCCGTGCTTGGCGATCTTTTCGCGCAGGAGGTTGCCGTAGACCTCGGGGCGGCGGGGCATGAAGGGTGCGCCGAAGCAGGTCGAGAAGGTAGGCTCGGCCTCGGTCAGGCCGCGCTCGGTTCCGGCGACCTTGGCGGTGAAGCCCGACAGGAAGTGGTACATCGCCTGCGCTGGCGACAGACGCGCGATGGGAGGCAGCACGCCGAACGCGTCGCAGGTCAGCATGATGATGTTCTTGGGGTGCCCGCCAAGCGCTGTTTCCGAGGCGTTGGAGATGTAGCTCATCGGGTAGGCGCAGCGCATGTTCGCGGTGAGGCTGTCATCGGCGAAGTCGAGTTCCAGCGTTTCCTCGTCATAGACCATGTTCTCGATCACGGTGCCGAATTTCTCGGTCGTGGCGTAGATTTCCGGCTCCGCCTCGGGGTCGAGGTTGATCGTCTTGGCATAGCAGCCGCCCTCGAAGTTGAAGGTGCCGCGATCGGACCAGCCGTGTTCGTCATCCCCGATGAGCGTGCGGTTGGGATCGGCGGAAAGGGTGGTCTTGCCGGTGCCGCTGAGGCCGAAGAAGATGGCGGTGTCCACGGGGTTGCCGTTGGCGTGGTTGGCCGAGCAGTGCATCGGCATGATGCCTTTTTCCGGCAGCAGGTAGTTCAGCACCGAGAAGACCGATTTCTTGTTCTCGCCGGCGTATTCGGTGTTGCCGATCAGGATCAGCTTGCGGTCGAAGTTGATGGCGATCACGGTTTCCGACACGCAGCCGTGCCGGGCCGGGTCGGCCTTGAAGGTCGGGCAGTTGATGACGGTGAAGTCGGCGGTGAAACTGTCCAGCGCCTCGCGCTCGGGGCGGCGCAGCATGTGGCGGATGAAGAGGCCGTGCCAGGCCAGTTCGGTGACCATGCGCATGTTGATCGAATGCGCCGGATCTGCGCCGCCGACGAGGTCCTGCACGAAATAGTCGCGGCCTTGCATGTGGGCGACCATGTCGGCATAGAGCTGGTCGAACGCCTCGGGCGTCATTGGCGCGTTGTTTTCCCACCAGATGCTGTCGGCGACGCTGTCGGTCTTGACGACGTGCTTGTCCTTGGGGGAGCGGCCGGTGAACTGGCCGGTCGAGACGAGGAAGGTGCCGCCCTTGCCGAGGCGCCCCTCGCCCTTGCGGAGGGCCTCTTCGATCAGGGCGGGTTCGATCAGGTTGTAATGCACTTGGCCGAGGCCCGTGATCCCCTGGTGCTCGAGGGTAAAGTTGGGATTGACCCGTCCTGCTGACATGCGTGCGCTCCTTGAGTTCCGGCCGTCCGCCATCGTGGCGGTTCTGGCCATGCAGGTCCGCCGAAATTGGCGGCGAGACTCCGGCCCGTGCCGGATGTGTCGCGGGCCTCTTAACATGACGGTTTTATGATTGAACAGGACGCAAATGCACAGTTAGCGCAATCAAATCAGGCGTTAGCGCCACCATGCCAATCGTTAGCGCCACCATCGGCGAGCCGCCGCAACGGGCCTGCAACCGCCGGCCGATAAAGTGAGTCAATTTAGCCATTCCTAAGACATTTTCGCGTCAGATGGTTGGGAAAGCGTGTCTGATTCGCAGTTTGGGATTGATTAAAAAGGCGAAAACGGATCATAGTATTGGAAAAAAGCAGGCAATCGAGCAGTACAAGGAAATCATTATGTCAAAAATCGCCCTTGTGGACGATGACAGGAATATTCTGACATCGGTGTCCATGACTCTCGAGGCGGAAGGCTTCGAGGTCGAAACATACAATGACGGTCAGCAAGCCTATGAGGCGTTCAGCAAGAAGCTGCCCGACATGGCGGTGCTGGACATCAAGATGCCGAGGATGGACGGGATGGACCTGCTGCAACGGCTGCGGCAGAAATCGGCGATGCCGGTCATTTTCCTGACCTCCAAGGATGACGAGATCGACGAGGTGCTGGGCCTGCGCATGGGCGCGGACGACTACGTCAAGAAACCCTTCAGCCAGCGCCTGCTGGTCGAGCGCATCCGCGCGCTGTTGCGCCGGCAGGACGCGGTCGACGGCAACGTGGTGGCCGACACCGAGGAAACCAAGGTGATCGAGCGTGGCGAGTTGCGCATGGACCCGCTGCGTCACGCGGTGTCGTGGAAAGGCCAGGACGTGTCGCTGACGGTGACGGAATTCCTGCTGTTGCAGGCGCTGGCGCAGCGCCCGGGTTTCGTGAAAAGCCGCGATCAGCTGATGGACGTGGCCTATGACGACCAGGTTTATGTGGACGACCGGACCATCGACAGCCATATCAAGCGTCTGCGCAAGAAACTGCGGATGGTGGACCCGGAATTTTCGGCCATCGAAACGCTTTACGGTATCGGGTATCGTTACAACGAGGAATGATGGCCTGAAACATGGCATTGGCGGAGGGCTTCCAGGTGCGCGATCACTCGCTGAATGACGATGACGGCGTCGTTCTTGGCGATGATTTCGTGGCGCCGGAGAACGTCGTCGAGGAAGAGGTCCGCAGGCGCCGCGCGCGCCGGGGCTACTTCGGCAGCGGTGGCGGGTCGCTCACGCGGAAGATCATCACGTTCAACCTGATTGCCCTGAACGTGCTGGTCGCGGGCATCCTGTACCTGAACTCGTCGCGCGACGGGCTGGCGCAGCAGCATGCCGACGGGTTGCAAAGCGACGTGGAACTGATCGCGGACGTGTTCGAGGCGCAATTGCCCGAGGGGGCGCCCGTCAGCCTTGTGGCGATGGACGGGCTTGACGTGGCGGGCACGCTGGACGGTCTGGATGTCCAGCAGGGCATCGACGTGCTGGTCTACGACCGCGCGGGTCAGCTGGTCGGACGGACCGAAGGCCGCCTGCCACGGCCGAACGCGGGCGTGCCGGAAAAGCCCACGGTGATCACCGACGCGTTGAATCACGTATGGAACTGGGTATCGGCGCCGTTCTCGGCGATCCTGAGCACCGAGACGGAAGTCAGCGTGGAGGCCCTGGCGCAAGGCATGGTCGACGACGCGCTGAACGAGGGCACGCAGGTGGGCCGGGGCGAAAGCGATGGCGCGACGGTGTTTACCGTGGCGACGCCGATCCTGCAGGGCGACCGGCCGGTGGGCGTGGTCGCGCTGGCCAGCGCATCGGGCGAGATCGACAAGCTGAGCCGGATGGAGCGCGAACGCGTGCTGCAGATGTTCCTGGTCGCGACGCTGGTCTCCGTCGGCCTGTCGCTGATCCTGGCCTCGACCATCGCGAATCCGCTGTCGGAGCTGGCTGCCGCCGCCGAAGTGGGGGGCGCGCGCAACCGCAACGGAAACAACAATGGCGGCGGACGCGTCCGCATTCCCGACCTGACCGCGCGTCCCGACGAGATCGGACGGCTTTCGGGCGCGTTGCGGGGCATGGTGACCGCCCTTTATCACCGGATCGACGGCAACGAGCAGTTCGCGGCGGATGTCGCGCACGAGATCAAGAACCCGCTGGCCAGCTTGCGCAGCGCGGTGGGCACGATGCGCGTGGCCAAGCGCGAGGACCAGCGCGAGAAGCTCTTGAACGTGATCGAGCATGACGTGCGCCGCCTTGACCGGCTGGTGAGCGACATCTCGAACGCATCGCGGCTGGACAGCGAACTGGTGCGCGAGGAGCAGGAAGCCTTCGACCTGATCCAGATGCTGGAGAACCTGGCGCATTACCTGGGCGAACAGGCGCGGCAGAAGGGCGTGGAGTTCATCACCGATTTCCCCGAGGACCCGATTGTCATCATGGGGCTGGAAGCGCGGCTGGCCCAGGTTTTCGTGAACCTGATCACCAACGCCACCTCGTTCTGCGAGGAAGGCGACGCGATCCGTCTTTGGGCGCGCAAGCGGGAAAACCGCGTGGTGGTCGTGGTCGAGGATACCGGCCCCGGCATTCCCGAACAGGCGCTGACCAAGATCTTCAACCGCTTCTACTCGCAGCGGGACGCGAACGATTTCGGCAACAATTCGGGCCTGGGCCTGTCGATCTCCAAGCAGATCGTCGAGGCGCATGAAGGCGTGATCTGGGCCGAGAACATCCGGCCCACCGATGCCGACGTCACCTCTGACCCGCTTGGCGCACGTTTCGTCGTGGGTCTGCCGGTCTGAGCCGGTGGGCGCGTTACCTGCACTGACATGTCCCGAGCCGCCGGAGTGACGGATACGCAGACACTCCACGCAACCGCCGTCGCCATCGACAGCCGTGCGGTTCTGATCCGCGGCGCGTCCGGCAGTGGCAAGTCGGGCCTTGCGCTGCAGCTTCTGGCGATGGGCGCGGGTCTGGTGGCGGACGACCGCACGGTGGTCTGGGCCGAGGGCGGCACGCTCTGGGCCGACGCGCCGGACACCATCCGCGGCCAAATCGAGGCGCGGGGCGTGGGCATCCTGCGCCCCGGCGCCGTGGGACCCGTGCCCGTTGCGCTGATCGTCGACATGGACACGGTCGAAACCGCGCGTCTTCCCGAAGACCACGCGGCGGTGATGATGGGCGTTTCGCTGCCGGTTCTTAACAAATCCGAGAGCGCCCATTTTTCTGCTGCGGTTGCAGTATATCTAAGGCAGACATGCCGGGAATGAGGAGTGGCCCGCGATGCCGGCAGGTCCGGTGACGAAAAGACTGGTTCTGGTGACCGGCCCCTCGGGAGCCGGGCGGACGACTGCGATCCGCGCGCTGGAGGATATGGGGTTCGAGGCGATTGACAACCTGCCGCTGTCGCTGTTGCCGCGGCTGATCGAGGGCGAGGGCCCGGACAAGCCGCTGGTGCTGGGCGTGGACACGCGCAACCGGGATTTTTCCACCAATGCGCTGATCGAGGTGATCGACCGGCTGAGCACCGATGCGACGGTGCATCTGCAGGTGCTGTATCTGGACAGCAGTGCCGAGGTGCTGACGCGTCGCTTTTCGGAAACGCGGCGTCGCCATCCCCTTGCCCCGGCCGAGACCCCCGATATCGGCATCGCCCGCGAGTTCGACCTGCTGGGCCCGATCCGGGCGCGGGCCGATATCCTGATCGACACGTCCGAATTGTCGCCGCACGACCTGCGGGCGGATCTGTCGCGCTGGTTCGCACCGGGCGAAGGCGGGCACATGTCGGTGTCCGTGCAGTCGTTTTC
This sequence comes from Roseovarius sp. THAF8, assembly GCF_009363735.1. Lineage (NCBI taxonomy): Bacteria > Pseudomonadati > Pseudomonadota > Alphaproteobacteria > Rhodobacterales > Roseobacteraceae > Roseovarius > Roseovarius sp. THAF8. The sequence goes on from NZ_CP045410.1 coordinate 3,117,888, forward strand.
CTACAAGCGGGGCCTGCCAAGGGGCCTGGACATGGTGCTGGACTGCCGGTTCCTGCGGAACCCCTATTGGGAGGCGGGGCTGCGCGGGCTGACCGGGCAGGACGCGCGGGTGCGGGCCTATGTGGGCGACGACCCGATGTTTAAGGGCTTCGCGGACCGCGTGGGCGATCTGGTGCGGCAGCTCTTGCCGGCCTACAAGGCGGAAGGCAAGGCCTATCTGGCGATCGGGTTCGGCTGCACCGGCGGGCAGCATCGCAGCGTCACGATGGCAGAAACCTTGTCCGAAACCCTTGCAGAGGCGGGCTGGCAGGTGTCTATAAGGCATCGCGAACTGGAACGGCGCGGCTTGCTCGTGCCGTCCGGCCCCGGCACACCGGCCGAGGCAGCGAAGGAAAGGGATATCGGGGCGTGATCGGGATCGTGATCGTGGCACATGGCGGCCTGGCACAGGGCTATCTGAAGGCGATCGAGCACGTCGTCGGCAGCCAGTCCGGTATCCGCGCCATCCCGATCGAGGGCGATTTCGACCGCGGCGAGAAACAGGACGAGATCTGCCGGGTGGCCGACGAGGTGGACACCGGAGATGGCGTGCTGATCGTGGTCGATATCTTCGGCGCGTCGCCGGCCAACCTGTCGCTCAAGGCGTGCCAGCCGGAGAACCGGCGTATCCTTTACGGTGCGAACCTGCCGATGCTGCTGAAGCTGGCCAAGAGCCGCGATCTGCCGGTGCCCGAGGCCGCGCGCGCCGCGCTGGATGCGGGGCGCAAGTATATCGACAGCCACACCCCGTGATGCGGGGCAGACCCGGAAAGACCAAGACCGACATGACAGACACCGTCACCCGCGAGATCGAGATCGTCAACGAGAAGGGCCTGCACGCGCGTGCCGCGGCCAAGCTGGTGGAGGTGGTCGAGGGATTCGACGCGCAGGCCGAGGTCAGCCATGATGGGCAGACCACGGGCGCGGACAGCATCATGGGCCTTTTGATGTTGGCAGCGTCGCGCGGAACGACTATTGACGTGCGAGCCTGGGGGCCCGACGCCGAGGCGCTGGCGGATGCCGTGAGCGCGTTGGTGGCCGACCGGTTCGGCGAGGATATGTAGGCGCAGGGTGCGCGGCGGAACGGGAACAGACCACGTGGCGGACAAGGCGCAGGATCAGAGCGGTGAGGCGCAGCCCGGATCGGTCAATTTCACCAAGTATGACCGGCGCAGCCTGACCTATGCCAATTCATTCGACAGTCCGGCCACGGCCTTTACCATCCGCGCGATCGAGTGGGTCACCGGCAAGCTGACGATCATCAAGATGATCAAGGCGTTCGAGAAACGCGGCGCGCCCACGGGCCAGCCGTTCTGGCGCGCGGCGCTGGATACGATGGGCATCCCGCTGCTGACCCCGCAGGACCAGATCGACAATATCCCCGAGACCGGGCCGGTCGTGATCGTGGCGAACCATCCGCACGGGCTGGTGGACGGGATGATCCTGGCCGACCTGATCGGGCGGCGGCGGACCGATTACAAGATCCTGACGCGCGCGCTGCTGACGGGGATCGACGAGGTGGCGGCGTCCTACATGATCTCGGTGCCGTTCCCGCATGAACCCGACGCGCAGCGCAAATCGGTGGAGATGCGCGCCAAGGCGATGGCGCACCTGAAGGAAGGCGGGGCGATCAGCGTGTTCCCGTCGGGCGTGGTGGCATCGTCGGACAGCCTGTTCGGGCCGGTGAAGGAGCGGGAGTGGAACGTGTTCACCGCGCAGATGATCCGGCGATCGGGGGCGACGGTGGTGCCGATCTATTTCCCTGGCGCCAATTCACGCGCCTACCAGATGGCCAATTGCATCTCGGCCACGCTGCGCCAGAGCCTGTTGCTGCACGAGGTGGTGCGGGGGTGCAACAATCCGCAGAAGCCGGTCGTGGGCGCGCCGATCACGCCGGAGCAGATGGAATTGCTCGACAAGGATCCGCGCGGGTTTATGGCGTGGTTGCGCGAGCATACGTTGAGCTTGGGCGATACGTGAGGGCCGCGGTGGGTTTTCACCTACCCTACGCAAGGTGTCGCGCGCGGGTTTTCACCCAACCCACAGACGTGACGCGCGTGGGTTTTGACCCACCCTACGATATGGTGCCGAAGTCGCTTGGGTTTTCAGCCACGTCAGCGGGTCGGGACCGGTTCCTCGCCGCGGTAGTCGTAGAAGCCGCGGCCGGTCTTGCGGCCGAGCCAGCCGGCCTCGACATATTTGGTCAGCAGAGGGCAGGGGCGATACTTGGTGTCCGCCAGCCCGTCGTGCAGGACGTTCATGATGGCAAGGCAGGTGTCCAGCCCGATGAAATCAGCCAGTTCCAAGGGGCCCATCGGGTGGTTGGTGCCGAGCTTCATCGACGTGTCGATGGAGGTAACCGAGCCGACGCCTTCGTAGAGTGTATAGACCGCCTCGTTGATCATGGGCATGAGGATGCGGTTGACGATGAAGGCGGGGAAATCCTCGGAACTGGCGGCGGTCTTGCCGAGCTTTTCCACGACGGCGAGGCAAGCGTCATAGGTGGGTTTGTCCGTGGCGATGCCGCGAATGAGTTCGACCAGTTGCATGACCGGGACCGGATTCATGAAGTGGAAGCCCATGAATTTCTCGGGGCGGTCGGTGCGGCTGGCCAGCCGGGTGATCGAGATCGACGAGGTGTTCGACGTGAGGATCGTATCGGGGCCGAGATGCGGCACGAGATCCTCGAAGATGGCCTGTTTGACGGTCTCGCGCTCGGTGGCGGATTCCACGACGAGGTCGGTCTTGCCCAGTTCGGGAAGGTCGAGCGTGGTGGTGATGCGCGACAGGGCGGCGTCGCGGTCTTGGGCCGTCATCTTGTCGCGGCTGACCATGCGGTCCATGTTGGACTTGATCACGCCGAGGCCCTTGTCCAGCGCCTCCTGGTTGATGTCGTTGAGCAGGACGTCATAGCCCGCGACGGCCATCACATGCGCGATTCCGTTGCCCATCTGTCCGGCGCCGACGACGCCCACCTTGCGGATGTCCATGCAGGTCCCTTTCGCTTTTGCGACACCATATGCCCCGTGCCGAGGGCGCTGCAAGGGAAAGCGGACGTTAAAATTCTGGACGAATTGCGCCTTTAACGGAATCGCAAGGCCTGCGGCCCAAAGCTGGCGATTGGGTGAGTATTATGAGGTCGGCGTAATGTCCTTTCATGGCAAGGGCCGCTGGAAAGCGGCGCCGGAGGCGTGCCGGTACGGGGTGTCGAAGCTGGCGTTTCGGGGGCCGAAGCGAAGCCTGACGAATGAGTATGTGGCGTTCCTGGGTGGGACCGAGACCTATGGCAAGTTCGTCGCCCGCCCCTTTGCGCAAGGGATCGAGGCGGCGACGGGCGTGGCCTGCGTGAACCTCGGCCAGCCCAATGCGGGGATCGACGTGATGCTGGGCGACACAGGGCTGACGCGCATCGCGTCCGGGGCGGCGGCGGCGGTGGTGCAGGTGCCATGCGCGGCGAACCTGTCGAACCCGTTCTACAAGGTGCATTCGCGGCGCAACGATCGGTTCCTGCGGGCCGAGCCGCCGTTGCGGGCGCTGTTCCCGGAAGTGGATTTCAGCGAGTTCAGTTTTACGCGGCACATGCTGATGCATCTGAAGGCGGTTTCGGCGGAGCGGTTCGGCGAGGTGCGGCATGGCTTGGCGCAGTCCTGGGACGCGGGCATGCGGCGGCTGATCGCGGAAATCCGGGCGCCGGTGATCCTGTTGTGGTTTTCCGAGCGCGCGCCGGATCGGGATGAGGACGCGGTCGAGGCGCGATGCGAGCCGGTACTGGTGGGACGCGAGATGGTCGCGGGGTTGCAGCGGCACGCGGTGGCGTTCGTGGAGGCCGGCAAGGTGGCGCAGGTCGGGGCGCGCGTGGCGAGTCCGCCATCCGACGCGGCGGGGTGCGAGGCGGGCGTGCCGCGGGATCTGCCGGGGCAGGCGGCACATGACGCGGTGGCGGAGGCGTTGATCCCTGTATTGGCGGGGGTGTTGGATCCGTGAGCACTTGCAGGCGGCGGAGCGTGGGTTTTCACCCACCCTACGGGCGCAAAACGAAAAGACCCGCCACGGGGGCGGGTCAATTCAGTGCCATGTGCGGGACGGATTAGCCGAGTTTCTCGGTCAGTTCCGGCACGGCGGTGAAGAGGTCGGCCACGAGGCCGTAATCGGCGACCTGGAAGATCGGCGCCTCTTCGTCCTTGTTGATGGCGACGATGACCTTGGAGTCTTTCATGCCCGCAAGGTGCTGGATCGCGCCCGAGATGCCCACGGCGATGTAGAGGTCGGGGGCCACGACCTTGCCGGTCTGGCCGACCTGCCAGTCGTTCGGGGCATACCCTGAGTCCACCGCGGCACGGGACGCGCCGACGGCGGCGCCCAGCTTGTCGGCGAGGTTCTCGATCAGCTTGAAGTTCTCTTCCGAGCCGATGCCACGGCCGCCGGAGACGACGACGCCCGCCGAGGTCAGCTCGGGGCGGTCGGATTCGGCAACCTTGTCCTCGACCCATTCCGACAGGCCGGGGTTGTCGGCGGCGGAAATGGTCTCGACCGAGGCCGAGCCGCCGTCACCGGCGGCGTCGAAGGTGGCGGTGCGGAAGGTGACGACCTTCTTGGCATCCGAGGACTTCACCGTCTGGATCGCGTTGCCGGCGTAGATCGGACGCTCGAACGTGTTGGCGTCGACCACGCCGGAGGCGTCGGAAATGACCATGACGTCCAGAAGGGCGGCCACGCGGGGCATGACGTTCTTGGCGTCGGTGGTGGCCGGGGCGACGATGTGTTCGTAGTCGCCGGCGAGCGACACGATCAGGGCAGCGGTGGATTCCGCCAGGCGGTGGCCCAGCGAGGCGTCCTCGGCCACGAGGACCTTGGAGACACCGTCGATCTTGGCGGCGGCCTCGCCCGCGGCGGCGGCGGAGCCCCCGGCGCAGAGCACGGTCACGTCGCCCAGCTTGGACGCGGCGGTGACCGCCTTGGCGGTGGCGTCGAACGCCAGTTCGCCATCGTTGACTTCGGCAAGAAGAAGTACAGACATTACACGGCCCCCGCTTCTTTGAGTTTGGCGACAAGTTCATCGACCGATCCGACCATTTCGCCGGCCTTGCGGGCCTCGGGCTCTTCGGTCTTGACGATTTCGAGGCGCGGCGCGACGTCGACGCCGTAATCGGCGGCGGTTTTCTCGTCGAGCGGCTTTTTCTTGGCCTTCATGATGTTGGGCAGCGACGCATAGCGCGGCTCGTTCAGGCGCAGGTCGACTGTGACGATCGTGGGCATCTTGACCTTGATCGTCTGCAGACCGCCATCGACCTCGCGGGTGATGACGGCATTGTCGCCGTCGATGTCCAGCTTGGAGGCGAAGGTGCCTTGCGACCAGCCCAGCAGAGCGGACAGCATCTGGCCGGTGGCGTTCATGTCGTTGTCGATGGCTTGCTTGCCGGCGATCACGAGGCCCGGCTCTTCTTCCTTGACCACGGCGGCGAGGATCTTGGCAACCGCGAGCGGCTCGATGTCGGTGTGCACGTCGTCGGCAGCCTCGACCAGGATGGCGCGGTCGGCGCCCATGGCCAGCGCGGTGCGCAGGGTTTCCTGCGCCTGCTTGACGCCGATGGACACGGCGACGACCTCGTCGGCCTTGCCGGCCTCTTTCAGGCGGATGGCCTCTTCGACGGCGATTTCGTCGAACGGGTTCATCGACATTTTGACATTGGCAAGATCGACGCCCGATCCGTCCGCCTTGACGCGGACCTTCACGTTGTAGTCGATCACGCGTTTGACAGGCACGAGCACCTTCATCGGCATGGTCTCCCTAAAAAATTGCGCAGAGCCGCCGTGATGCGACTCCGCCCCTTGCTGTGGGGCGTTTGATACAGAACTGTTAGCCGGGGAAACAGGGTAAAATCGTCACGTTTCCGACTTGCGACGTCGCGTTTCCGGTACGGCATGGGGAATCTGTGCGCAAAGCGCCGGTGTCAGGGGGCGACGCCGTGTTTCTGCGCCAGTTCATGCAGCACCGAATCCTCGGGCGGGGTGCCGTTGAAACGGTTCCACAGCCGTTCGCGCACGCGCCGGCCATAGAAATGGATCGAGACGGTATCGTCCTGCACCTGTTTCCAGACCTTCCACGCCTCTCGGAAATAGATGCGCCGGTCCTCGAACAGGACGGGGTAAAGAACGTGCGGATCGAGCGCGTGCTTGAACTCGTCGTTCTGATGCAGGAAATGCGACAGCGCCTTGGGCCCCCACGCGCCCCAGGGCATTTCGGACACATGCATCGGATCGCCCGCCTCGGCACGGGCGCGCATTTCCTCCTTGTGGCGGGGCATCATCCAGGGCGGGATGGCATACTCGTCCTCGCAGAACTCGATCAGGCTTTGCAGCGAGGGCGACGCGGCCGGAAGGGCCATCACGCCATTGGCCACGACCTTGTCGCTTTCGCGGCCGAAGAAGAAGCCGTCCTTGGGAAGGAAAGGCTTGAGGCAGTAGGCATCGGTGTCGGACCAGATGATACCGTCGTTCTTGGCCAGCAGGTGATAGCGGAACTTGTCGGCGTGGATCGCGGGGCTGCCGGTGCGTTCGTGGCGCACGATGGTATCGGGGTCGGGCAGGATATCGGAGGCGGGGGCCTGTTCGACGCCTTTCGGGCAATCCTCGACCCCGTGGTAGGAAAACATCACCACGGGATGGCCGGCATCGACGAAGGACGTGACGCACAGCCGTTCGATGAAGCCCAGCGGCGGGCCGTCCCAGAACATGGCGATGGTGGGCAGGGTCATGGACCTCTCCTGGCTGCTCGGACCGGGCGTTGGATCGCCCGGCATTTGGCGCTCAGAATGTCACTTTTGCCAGCCCCGCGCCAGAGATTTCAGCGCAGGTTCAGCGGTTTGCGCCCGGTGTCCAGAGCACGTCGTCGCGGCCTGAATCGTTGGCCATGCGGGCGGCGACGAAGAACCAGTCGCTGAGGCGGTTGAGGTATTTCACCGCCGCCGGGTTCACGTGTTCCATCGTGGCGAGTTCCACCGCCAGGCGTTCGGCCCGCCGCGACACGGTGCGGCACAGATGCAGGTGCGCCGACAGGGCCGAACCGCCGGGCAGGATGAAGCTGCGCAGGGGTTCCAGGACCTTGTTCATGGTGTCGATCTCGGTTTCCAGGCGCGAGACCTGGCTGTCGACCATGCGCAGGGGCGCGAATTCCGCCTTGTCGTCGTTTTCCATGTCGGGGCGGCAGAGATCGGCGCCGAGATCGAAGAGATCGTTCTGGATGCGCGACAGGGCGGCGTCGGTTTCGCCGTCGGCATGAAGGCGGGCGAGGCCGACTGTGGCGTTCACCTCGTCCACGGTGCCGTAGGCGGTGACGCGCATCGAGTGCTTGGCCACGCGAGACCCGTTGCCGAGCGCGGTTTCGCCGTGATCGCCGGTCTTGGTGTAGATCTTGTTGAGAACGACCATATTCATTCACCTCCCATTTGGCGGCGGATATAGACGAAAAGCAGGATGAGGACCACTGCAATGAACTGGGCGATGATGCGCCAGCGCATGAACTTGTTCGAGCGCTTGGCGTTGTCGATGCCTTCCTTGCCGAAGTTCGAAATGCCCAGGATGAGAATGACGCCGACGACCGCGCAGGCAAGCGCGGCGATGATGAAGAGGGGGTCGTTGAGCATGTGAGACTCTTGGTTTTTCCAGTCAATGCCGGAGGTAGCCCGTCTGTGTCAAAAGGCGAATGGGGTAAGGTGACGCGGGGCCGCTTGCCTGCCCTTTCGGGCCGTCCGGTTACAGTTTCGCCTGGATCCAGTCGAGGGCGCTGGTTGGCAGGATGCGCCGCAGCGCGTCCAGCAGATAGGTCGGCGTGGTGACGAAATAGCGGGCGCGGGGGCGTGGGGATTCCAATGCATGGATCAGCTTTTTCGTGACGGAGGGGGCAGGCAGTTCGAACGTGTCCGGCCCGCTGCTGTGGTAAAGGCGCGGGATGAGGCGTTTTTCGTAGAGCGGCCGGGCGGGGGCATTTTTCCAGTCGATCCAGCGCTCGAAATGGGGGATGGAGTTGACGCGGATCTTGGACGTCACCGGCCCGGGTTCGATCAGGACGATGTGAATGGGCGTGTCGCGCATCTCGATCCGCATGGTGCTGGTCAGACCTTCTAGCGCATGCTTGGTGGCGTTGTAGGCGCCGCGCATCCGCAGCGTGGCAAAGCCCAGAACGGAGGAGTTCTGCACGATCCGCCCGTGCCCCTGGGCCCGCATAACCGGGATGACCTGACGCGTCAGCTCGTGCCAGCCGAAGAAGTTGGCCTCGAAGATGGCGCGCAGGGCGTCTGTGGGCAGATCCTCGACCATGCCGGGGCAGCCGAAGGCGCCGTTGTTGAAAAGCGCATCCAGCGTGCCGCCGGTGGCGTCGAGAACTTCGGCAAGGCCGGAGGTTATGGTGTCGGGCTGTTGATAGTCGATGAGGGGGCTGTCGAAGCCTTCGGCCCGCATCCGGGCACAGTCCTTTTCCTGCCGGCAGGAGGCGAACACGCGCCAGCCGCGCGCCAGTAGACCGTACGCCGCGTCATAGCCGATGCCGGAGGAACAGCCGGTAATAAGGAGGGATTTCCGCGTCATGGCCGGACCTTGGCGCGGGCCGGCGTCATATGCAATCGCTTTGAGTGCGAATTACCGCGCCGGGTCGCTGACGAGCCAGTCGGCCATCCAGCCGGTTTCGCCGGTCGTGACGACCTCGAGTTCCAGCCAGCCGTTGTCGGCACGTCCGAGCACGGCCACCTCGGCCCCTTCGCCAAGGCTGCCGACGCGGGCAAAGTCGGTGCCCGGTCCGCCACGCATGTTGGCAGAGCTGGCGGTGATGTAGCGAATGTCGGAATAGGCCATGTCGGCGCGTGCCGACCGCGCGGCCGCTTCGGCCTGTTCGCGCAGCTCGGCCTGCGAGGCTTGCTGCTCGAACAGCTCGATCGCGCCGGGCCAGTGACGCTTGACCTGGTCCGCGGCTGCACCGCCCTCTTCCAGGGCGGCCAGGACGGCATTGTCTTCGTTGGTCTTCGGACGGGTCAGGAACCTGGCCTTGTCCTCGACACGCTCTGTCCGGGCGGTTTGCTGGGCGGCGCCGGCCTCTGCCATCTCGCCGATGGAGGCCAGGGTGATCTGGAAGCGCTCGGGCTTGGTGGTTTCGGGCAGTTCTATGCGTTCCGGGGCGGGCGGTTCGACGGGCTGCGATTCGGCCACGGTCACCTCTGGCGCGGGGTCGTTTGCCCGGGCCTGGATCGAGTTTTCACTGGGCGCGTAATCGGCGCCGCCGCTGAGTTCCCAGAAGGCGAAACCAAGAAAAGCGAACGTTACCAAAATAAAGCGCCACATTGCGCAGGTCCCCCGGGGCAGCGAAGTCAATTTCCTACAATAGAACACAACTTACACGATTCGGTTCCCGCCGGCATGGGAAAAGGCACAGAATCTTCCCAACCTGTGCTTTACCTGCGCAAATGCGGGGGGTATCACACCATCTATGACTGATTTGGTCGACGACCCCAACATAGGCCCCGAGAAAGGAGGCAATTCCGTGGCGGAGCCGCTGCGCCGGGCCATCGGCGAGCGCTACCTGACCTATGCGCTGTCGACCATCATGCACCGGGCGCTGCCGGATGCGCGCGACGGGCTGAAGCCGGTGCACCGGCGGATCCTGTTCGCCATGCGCGAGCTGCGGCTGAGCGCCAGCGGCGGGTTCCGCAAGTCCGCCAAGATCAGCGGCGACGTGATGGGCAACTATCACCCGCATGGCGATGCCGCAATCTATGACGCGATGGCGCGGCTGGCGCAGGATTTCAACGTGCGCTATCCGCTCGTGGACGGGCAGGGAAACTTCGGCAATATCGACGGCGACAACCCCGCCGCCAGCCGCTACACCGAGGCGCGGCTGACCATCGTGGCCGAGGCCCTGCTGGAGGGGCTGAACGAGAATGCGGTCGATTACCGGGACAATTACGACGGCACGCTGACCGAGCCTGTCGTGCTGCCGGCGCAGTTTCCGAACCTGTTGGCCAACGGGTCGAGCGGGATCGCGGTGGGGATGGCGACCAACATTCCGCCGCACAACATCGCGGAACTGGTGGATGCCTGCCTGCATCTGATCAAGACGCCCGATGCGCGGGACGACACGCTGCTGAACTACGTGCCCGGCCCGGATTTCCCCACGGGGGGCATCATCGTGGAGCCGCCTGAGGCGATTGCGCAGGCCTATCGCACGGGCAAGGGCGGGTTTCGCCTGCGGTGCCGCTACGAGGTCGAGGACCTGGGGCGCGGGCAGTGGCAGATCGTGGTCACGGAAATCCCCTATCAGGTGCAGAAATCCAAGCTGATCGAGAAGCTGGCGGAGGTCATCCAGACCAAGAAGGTTCCGATCCTGGCCGATGTGCGGGACGAGAGCGCCGACGACATCCGCGTGATCCTGGAGCCACGCTCGAAGAACGTGGAGCCCGAGGTGCTGATGCAGTCGCTGTATCGCAACTCGGACTTGGAAGTGCGGTTCAGCCTGAACATGAACGTGCTGGTGGACGGGGTGACCCCCAAGGTCTGCAGCCTGAAGGAAGTGCTGCGCGCATTCCTCGATTTCCGGCGCGAGGTTTTGATCCGGCGCAGCGAGCACCGGATGGAAAAGATCGACCACCGGCTGGAGGTGCTGGAAGGGCTGATCGTGGCCTTCCTGAACCTCGATCGGGTGATCGACATCATCCGCTATGATGACGATCCCAAGGCGGCGCTGATGCGCGAGGATTGGGGGCGGGAGTTTGTGCGCGCCACGAACGAGTCGGATTACGTGTCGCCGGCCGAGGGCGGTGAGGACGGGCTGACCGAGGTGCAGGCCGAGGCGATCCTGAACATGCGCCTTCGCAGCTTGCGGCGGCTGGAAGAGATCGAGCTGGTCAAGGAGCGCGACGCGCTGATGGAAGAGCGCGCCGGGTTGGAGGACTTGCTGGAAAGCGAGGGCCTGCAGTGGGACGTGATCTCGGACCAGCTGAAAGAGGTGAAGAAGAAGTTCGGCAAGGAGTACGAGGGCGGCGCGCGCCGGACCACATTCGCCGAGGCGGGCGAGGTCGAGGACGTGCCGCTGGAGGCGATGATCGACCGCGAACCGATCACCGTCGTCTGTTCCAAGATGGGGTGGATCCGGGCGATGTCGGGGCATATCGACCTGGACCGAGAGCTGAAGTTCAAGGACGGGGACGAGGGGCGTTTCATCTTCCATGCGGAGACCACAGACCGGCTGTTGGTCTTCGGCACGAACGGGCGGTTCTACACGCTGAGTGCGGCCAACCTGCCCGGTGGGCGGGGGATGGGCGAGCCATTGCGCCTGATGGTGGACCTGCCGAACGAGTCCGACATCGTGGCGATTTTCATCCACAAACCGGGGCGGAAATTGCTGGTGGCGTCCTCGGCGGGTGACGGGTTCATCGTGCCCGAGGACGAGGTCGTGGCGCAGACACGCTCGGGCAAGCAGGTGCTGAACGTGCGTGACGGCGTGCGGGCGCAGGTGTGCCGGGCGGTCACGGGCGATCACGTGGCCTGTGTGGGCGAGAACCGCAAGGTGCTGATCTTCCCGCTGGACGAGTTGCCCGAGATGGGCCGCGGCAAGGGCGTGCGGTTGCAGAAATACAAGGATGGCGGGTTGTCCGATGCGACGACCTTTACGCTGGCCGAAGGGCTGAGTTGGCTCGATCCTGCGGGGCGGACACGCACCGAGACGGCGCTGGAGGAATGGACCGCGCGGCGTGCGGGTGCCGGGCGCATGGCGCCAAGGGGCTTTCCGCGTAACAACCGTTTCACCTGAGATTGATTTGTCGTGTGCGGGGGGTGCCGCTTAGCTTGCTTGCAGATGGATGCAAGGAGGATGGAAATGCTTTTGACACGACGGGGAATGATCGCATGTTGTGCTGCGGCACTGCTGACAAGGCCGGTGATGGCCGATGAGCCGCGCTGGTACCAGAACCGGGCCTATGCGGCGGATGGCGCGGACGTGGTGGCCTATTTCGGGCTGGAACCGGGCGCGAACGGCGTGGCCGGATCTGATGAATTCGTGACCGAGTGGAATGGCGCGAAGTGGCGGTTCGCCACGGCCGCGAACCAGGCGGCGTTCGAGGCGAACCCGCAGAAATACGCGCCGCAGTTCGGAGGGTATTGTTCCTGGGCGGTGTCGCAGGGATACACAGCGCATGGCGACAAGGATGCTTGGACGGTGCATGGCGGCAAGCTCTACCTCAATTACAACAAGTCCATTCGCCGGAAATGGTCGGGGGACATTCCGGGCAACGTGTCGAAAGGCGAGGCGAATTGGCCGAGGGTGTTGGGCGGGTAGCGGTGGGGGCGCGTGGGTTTTCACCCACCCAACAGGTTGAGTTTTGTCCAAGACAGGAGGTCCCGGGGCAAGCCCGGGACGGGGTGAGGTATAAGCCGGCGGACGCGTCAGGCGACAGAGGCCGGTTGGGGCGTCGAGACCGGCTCGGCCTCTAGCCAGACGCCGCCTTCGGGGCGCAGGGTCAGGATCATCACCGGATCGGGGTCGCGGCCTGCGACCGGGGTGAAGCGAAAGCGGTTCAGGAGCGTGCCGAGGATGATCACCGCCTCCTGCAGGGCGAAGCTGGCGCCGATGCAGATGCGGGGACCGTCGCCGAAGGGCAGGTAGGCATAGCGTTCCACCGCCTTGCGGTCGGCAAAGCGGTCGGGGCGGAAGGCGTCGGGGTCGTCCCACAGCATGTGATGTCGGTGCAGCGCGTAGATGGGCAGGATCACCGTATCGCCCTTGCGGATCTCGCGCCCGCAGAGCGTGTCGTTGGCCATGGCGGTGCGCGAGACCATTCCGGCGGGTGGGTAGAGGCGCAGGGCCTCGTCGATGATCTGGCGCAGGTAGGGCAGCTTTTCGACATGCTCACCCGTCACCGGGCCGTCGCCGCAGACCGCGCGCAGCTCGGCGCGGGCGCGGTCCTGTACGTCCTGGTCGAAGGCGCAGAGGTAGAGCGACCAGCCCAGCGTGAGCGCCGTGGTCTCGTGACCCGCGACGATGAAGGTCAGAAGGTTGTCGCGCAGCTCGGCCGTGTTCATCTGGCGCTTGGTCTTGGGATCCTCGCCTTCCATCAGCAGGTCGAGCAGGTCCGGCACGCCCTCGGGGCCGCGCTGGCGGCGGGCTTCGATCGCCTCGTCGGCGATGCGGCGCATGTCGCCTACCGCGTTGCGCGAAAATATCAGGCGGCCGGGGCGCGGCACCCAGTCGGGCGCGCCCAGTACGTCCAGGAGGGAAATCTTGCCCGCCTCGGAGATATAGGCGTCGATGCCGCGATGCACCGCGTCGGCGTCGAACATGCCGTCGCCGGAGAAAGTCACGTCGGCGATGACGTCGAAGGTGGTGCGCACCATGTCGGCGGCCATGTCGATGGCGCGGGGGCCGGCCTCGGCCACGCGGTCGGCGCTGCGCTGGGCGGCGGCGGTCATGATCGGTGCGAGGTTCATCACGTTGCGGTGCGAGAACACCGGCGCCGCGGTGCGCCTTTGCCAGCGCCAGTGGGCGCCTTCGGCGATGAAGAGCGATTCACCGATGGCGGGTTTGAGCAGGTTCTTGGTGACCAGAGACTTGGGGTAGGTGTCGACCCGTTCCAGCAGGATTTCGCGGATCGCGCCGGGATCCATCACCATGTGCCAGCGCTTGCCGGTGCGTCCCGACACCATGGGCTGCCGGGTGGCCAGCTCGGGGATGATGCTGAGCACGTTGCGCCGTGCCGCGCCGAGGCTGCCGAGGATGCCCATCGGCTCGGTGACGAGGGCGACTTTGACGGGGGTGTCGGCGTGGGACATGGGGCCTCCGGTGCTGGCTCTCTCTAACATAGGCACGCGTCGGGCAGGCGGCAAATCGGCGGCGGACATCTGCGGCAATATGGGCAGGGCGGGAATTGCCAGCGCCGGGCGGCCTTGGTATCGCTGAAACGGGACAGTTGCGGGGGTACGGAAATGCTGAGACTTCTGGCTTGGGGGCTGGTGGTCGCCTGGGTGTCGGCCTGCACGCAGGTGGACGACCTTGACGAGGCGCCGGTCTATCTCGGCAATTTCCATCTTGGGCATAACGTCGTCGCAGCGCCCAACCTGCAGAAGGGTCCGCTGTCGCGCGAGGCCAGCAAGGCCGACTGGATCGCGGCGATGACGCAGGCGGTGAACGAACGGTTCTCGCGGCAGGAGGGCACGCGGCTCTATCACCTGGGCATCACGCTGGAAGCCTACGTTCTGGCGAAGGCGGGCATCCCGGTGGTGGCCGCGCCGAAATCGGCACTGGTGCTGAAGGTCACGGCCTGGGACGACGCAAAAAAGGCGCGGCTGAACGAGACGCCGGAGCTGATCACCGTGATCGAGGGCCTGTCGGGGGACACCGTCGTGGGGTCCGGTCTGACGCGGACGGCTGAAGAGCAGATGCAAGTGTTGACCCGGAAGGGGGCCAAGCTCATCGAGAACTGGCTGGTGCGGCAGAACAACGCCGAAGGCTGGTTCGAGGATGACGGCCGGCCCGCACGTACCAAGGCCAGGGCCCGCGCGGCAGAGGCGCGCGCGGCGGCATCGGAGGAAGAGCGGATGCAGGCCGCCGCGAAGGAAGCGCTGGAAAAGGCGCAGACGCAGACCGCGGAATAGCGCCACCGCCGGCCAACGCCGCCGGTGCGTCGCGGTTCGCGCAACCTTGCCACCACGCGGGCATGAAGCGCTTGATTTTCCCGGTTGAACCCAATAAATGCCCGGCCAGTAGCAATTCGGGCCGCGACAGGCCCCCAATAGGATAAGGCGCCCCACGAGATGGCAAAGGAAAAGTTTGACCGTTCGAAACCGCACGTGAACATCGGGACCGTTGGTCACGTTGACCACGGCAAGACGACGCTGACGGCGGCGATCACGAAGTATTTCGGTGACTTCCGCGCGTATGACCAGATCGACGGCGCACCGGAAGAGAAAGCGCGCGGGATCACGATCTCGACCGCGCACGTGGAATACGAGACCGAGAACCGTCACTACGCCCACGTCGACTGCCCCGGCCACGCCGACTACGTGAAGAACATGATCACGGGTGCGGCGCAGATGGACGGCGCGATCCTGGTGGTGAACGCGGCCGACGGCCCGATGCCGCAGACCCGCGAGCACATCCTGCTGGCGCGCCAGGTGGGCGTGCCCGCGCTGGTGGTGTTCCTCAACAAGGTCGATCAGGTCGACGACGAGGAACTGCTGGAACTGGTGGAGATGGAAGTGCGCGAGCTGCTGTCGTCCTACGAGTTCCCCGGCGACGACATTCCGATCATCGCGGGCTCGGCGCTGGCGGCGATGGAAGGGCGTGACCCGGAGATCGGCGAGAACAAGATCCGCGAGCTGATGGCGGCGGTGGACGACTACATCCCGACGCCGGAGCGCGCCGTGGACCAGCCGTTCCTGATGCCGGTCGAGGACGTGTTCTCGATCTCGGGCCGCGGCACGGTTGCCACCGGCCGGATCGAGCGTGGCCTGATCAAGGTCGGCGAAGAGATGGAGATCGTGGGCCTGAACAAGAACAAGAAGACGACCTGCACGGGCGTCGAGATGTTCCGCAAGCTTCTGGATCAGGGCGAGGCCGGCGACAACGTGGGTCTGCTGCTGCGCGGGATCGAGCGTGACGGTGTGGAGCGCGGCCAGGTGCTGTGCAAGCCGGGGTCTGTGAACCCGCACACCAAGTTCGAGGCCGAGGCGTATATCCTGACCAAGGAAGAGGGTGGCCGTCACACGCCGTTCTTCGCCAACTACCGTCCGCAGTTCTACTTCCGCACGACGGACGTGACGGGCACGGTGACGCTTCCCTCGGGCACCGAGATGGTGATGCCGGGCGACAACCTGAAGTTCGAGGTCGAGCTGATCGCGCCGATCGCGATGGAAGACGGCCTGCGTTTCGCCATCCGCGAAGGCGGCCGCACCGTCGGCGCCGGCGTTGTGTCCAAAATCCTCGAGTGATCTGACGCGGCGCGTCATCCCGGACTTGATCCGGGATCTCCGTGAATATTGGAAAGGGCGTCCGCCACGGGCGCCCTTTCCATTTTCGTGCGCGGCCTTCCCATTTTCCGCGCGGGGTGAGATGAAGATATATGGCACATCCCTTTCCCGCCCCTGACACGCGCAATCCGCTGATCCTGCCCGATGGAACCGCCCATGCCGGCACCGTCTTTTTGAAAGCGGTGATCGACCATCCACGGTTCATCGTGGGCGATTACAGCTATACCAGTGCGACCTATCCGCCCGAGGACTGGGCGACGCACCTGGCGCCGTATCTGTTTCCCGTGTCGGACGAAAAGCTGGTGATCGGCAAGTTCTGCCAGATCGCCGACGGGGTAGTGTTCATCACCGCCTCGGCCAATCACCGGCGCGACGGGTTCTCCACCTTTCCGTTTGCCGTCTTCGATCACGCCACGGCGGCGGGCCGGCCCAGCCTGCCGGAGTGGTCCGGGCCGGACACGGTGCTGGGGCATGACGTGTGGCTGGGCAAGGACGTGCGGGTGCTGCCGGGGGCGCGGCTGGGCAATGGCGTGATCGTCAGTGCCGGGGCCGTGGTGCGGGGCGGGATCCCCGATTATGCGGTGGTCGCGGGCAACCCGGCGCGGGTGGTCGGGATGCGGTTCGACCCCGAGACCATCGCGCGTTTGAACGACATCGCCTGGTGGGATTGGCCCATCGAGCGCATCCTGCAACACGAGGCGGCGATCTGCGGCGCGGACATGGAGGCGCTGGAGCGGGCCGCGCCCTAGGACGGGCTGAGGCAATCTGCCGCAAACCGGGACACGCGCTGCCAGGGCCGGTCCTGGCCGGGTCGCAGGGGCGAAGCCGGGTCGGTGCGGGGCGGAAAGCGTCGTGAAATCAACAGCCAGCGCGTGTTTCTGCAGCTGCAGCATGGGCATGGCATACCGTTGTATCCCGTTAAATTATTGAAATATTGACATTTTTTGCCCTCCGTTCACATTTGTAACCGTGGAGGAGCGTGCCTTGGATCAAGTGAACTTGTCAGCATGGGAAGGCCGGACGGACGTGCGTGAGGGCGTGATTGCCCCGGCGCAGGCGGCGCAGATCCATGCCACCATCGGCGACCCGGCGCAGGACGCTCCGGAGATGGGCGCCGACATGCCACCGCTCTGGCACTGGTGCGCCTTTCCGCCCGTCTGCCCGCTGGAGGAACTGGCAAGCGACGGACATCCCAAGCTGGGCGGCTTCCTGCCTCCGGTGCCCTTGGGACGGCGGATGTGGGCCGGAGGCACGCTGCGCTTCGGGGCGCCGCTGCGCGTGGGAGTGCCATTTACGAGCCGCTCTGTCATCGCGCGCGTGACCGAGAAATCGGGCAGGACCGGACGCATGGTTTTCGTTTCGGTGGATCACGAACTCAGAGCCGAAGGGGCAGTGGTGATCACGGAACGGCAGGATATCGTCTATCTGGAACTGCCGACCGAGTTTCGCCCGCCGGCGAAACAGCCGATGCCGGAGGAGGCACTGGCGACCTGGACGCAGACGGTCAACGAAGCGCTGTTGTTCCGGTTCTCGGCCATCACTTTCAATGCGCATCGGATTCATTACGATCTGCCTTATGCCAGCGAGGTCGAGCATTATCCGGGCCTCGTGGTGCATGGGCCGATGCAGGCGGCATGGCTGATGCGCCGGGCGACGGAACTGCGGGGGCGCAGGCCCGACAGCTTTGCGTTCCGGGGCGTGCATCCGATGATGCTGATCCCCGGGGACCGCAACGAGATGACGATCGCGGCCTGTGCGCAGGAGGAGACGCAGGGGCTGACACTTCATACCGGACAGGCCGGGCATCAATGCATGCAGGCCACCGCCACATGGGAGGAAACCACATGAACAAGATCCTGAAAGGCATGAGGGTGGTCGAAGGGTCGGCCTTTGTCGCGGTGCCGCTGGCGGGGATGACGCTGGCGCAGATGGGGGCCGAGGTGATCCGATTCGACCGGCTGGAAGGCGGGCTGGATTACGGGCGCTGGCCGCTGGCGCCGGACGGGCAGAGCTTGTTCTGGGCGGGGTTGAACAAGGGCAAGAAATCGGTCGCGGTGAACATGCGGTCGCGCGAGGGGCGCGAGTTGATCAGCCGGATCATCACCGCGCCGGGGCGCGATGCGGGGCTGTTCCTGACCAACCTGCGGGTGCGCGGATGGATGGATTATCCGACGCTGAGCAAGATGCGCCGCGACCTGGTGATGGTCAGCCTGCTGGGCGACCGCGAGGGGCGGCCGCAGGTGGATTACACGGTGAACCCGGCCATCGGCGTGCCGCACATGACCGGACCCGAGGGCCACGAGGACCCGGTGGCGAGCGCGCTGCCCGCGTGGGACCTGATTGCCGGAAACCTGGCCGTATCGAGTCTGCTGGCTGCCGAGCGGCATCGGTTGCGCCATCGCGAGGGGCAGGAGGTCGTCCTGACCCTGAAGGACGTCGCGGCGGCGACAATGGCCCATCTGGGGCTTGTTGGCGACGTGCATGTGAACGGTCAAGGGCGGGAGAAGTCGGGCAACGCGCTGTACGGGGCTTACGGACAGGATTTCGTCTGCGCCTGCGGTGGGCGCGTGATGGTGATCGGACTGACCCAGCGACAGTGGGAAGGACTGGTCAAGGCGACGGGTACGGCCGACCAGATGAAACTGCTGGCCAGGCGCCACAAGGTGGACCTGGGCGACGAAGGCGCGCGCTGGCGGTTGCGGCATGAGATCACCGGCATCCTGGCGCCGTGGTTCGCCGAGCGTCGGATCGAGAACTTCGCGAATGACTTCAACGCGATGGGCCTGACGTGGTCGGTGTTTCGCAGCACGCAAGAGGCGGTGCGCGAGGATCCGGATTTCGGCGAGGCGAATCCGATGTTCTCGATGACCGAGCAGCCCGGCATGGGCCGGTTCCCGGTGCCCGGGCATCCGGCGGAATTCGGCAGTCATGGCCGCGTGCGCCCCGCGCCTGCGCCCGCATTGGGGGCGCATACGGAGGAAGTGCTGGGCGATGTCGCGCGGCTGAGCGACACGGAGATTTCCAGGCTTTTCGACGACGGGATCGTTGCGAGCCCCGAGTATCGCAAGAAATCGGCGGCCTGAACGCAGGAGAAAAATGTCGAAAAATCCGCGCGCGCGGCGGCAAGGGGACTTGATTCCGCCCCACATGTGCCGTACCTGAGGCGTCGGCCTTAGGGGTATAGCTCAGCTGGTAGAGCGACGGTCTCCAAAACCGTAGGTCGCGGGTTCGAGCCCTGCTGCCCCTGCCAAAACCTCCTGATTTCAAACGCATTTGCCGCGGCGCACCACCGTCCCGGCGCGCCTGCGGTTCGATGTGGCGGATTTTTGCCTTTCACGAAATTAACCTTGGGCCGTCGCAATGTTACCGCATTCTCCCTCTAATTGTATTCTGACAGGCGAACGAATGCGAATGAAGGGATGTTACCCATGAGAATCATGGTCGTGGACGATGAAGAAATCATCGTGGCGCTGCTTCTTGAACACCTCGGCGAGATGGGGTTCAACGACGTCACGACGGCGACGTCTGGAGAAGAGGCGATGGAGATCATCGCGGCACAGGATCACCCGTTCGATTGTTTCCTTCTGGACATCAAGATGGAAGGCATGGACGGGATCCAGCTGTGCTCGAAGATCCGCGAAATGCCGCAATACCGGATCGCGCCGATCATCATGATCACGTCGGCGGCGGCCAAGCTTCACATGAACGAGGCGTTCGAGGCGGGTGCCACCGACTATATGCCCAAGCCGATCGAGCAAATCGACCTGCGCGTGCGTATCCAGGTCGCGATGCTGCTGGTCGAGACCGTCAAGAGCGACGCGGAAAGCCGGCTTGCGCTGAAGACGCTGCTGACAAGCGCCCCGGAAACACGAGGGTTCGATCCTTCGATGCGGATCACCTATTCCGACGTGCCCAACATGCGCGACTATTTCCAGCTGGAGAACCGGTTGCTGCGCCTCAACGAAGGCACCTATGCCCTGACCCTGCTGTCGGTGGAGATCGAAGGTGTCGACGCTCTGGATGGACGCCTGGATCAGGGGGAATTCCTGGAAGTCATCGAGGCCGTGGCGCACATCATCGGAAAGACCTTGCCGGCGAGCGGCGCGACGATGTCCTATGTCGGCTATGGCAAGTTCATCTGCCTGGTGGTTGTACGGAACCATATCGTGCCGAACCTGCTGCAGGCGCGCGTGCGCGACGCGTTCCGCGCGTATCTGGCCGGGCACCGGATTCTGGCGCCGGGAGACCTTGAACTGAAGGTTTCGGCCCTGTCGCAGAAGCGGATGCTGTCTTCGGACATCGCGATCAGCCTGATCCGGCGGTTCGTCGGGAATCTGGGAGGAAATACCGACACGCTCCTGCCGCCGATCGCGTCGGTGCAGGACAGGATTTTCAGGAACAGCAGGCCGTCCAAGGCGAAATCGGAGTGAAGCCCCGGCAAGGATGAAGGTCGTCGCAGGTGCGCGCGCTGCGCGCCGGGACGGCCGAGTATTGGCCGCCGGGCTGCGCGCCCTGGTCGGGGCACGCTCGGCGCGCGCAAGCCAGTCCGCTGCCCGGTATCGAGATCGGCAAGGGCAGGGACATGCCCTTGCCCGAGCACTGCCATGATTTGGCCACATTCCAGCCTTAGCATCACCATGAATCGCGCTTGGCGCCCTGCAAGGGGACGCCAGGCCGATCACCGCGTGGGGGCGTGGAACCGTGAATGAGTGCTGCCATGACCATGACAGATATGCGCCGTCCGGCGCTTCGGAACGATCTCTACATCCGTAGCGAAGAACTGACCGGGACGCCTGCCGACCAGATGACCGAAGGCCAGACCGTCGAAAGCGATGCCGACGAACTTGTCCGGCAACTTCTGCTGGAGGAAAAGCGCCGGACCATCCCAGAGCGCCTGCCGCAGATCGCGCCGCAGGAAGAGGTGCTGACCTACGACCCGGTATCGCCGGAGGACCGCAAGCAGAGTGCCCAGCAATCCATTGCACAGATCCTGAAGGCGGAACGGGCGCCGACGGCCCGGCCGACCGGGGCCGGTCGGGCGAGGCCGCGCCTTCCCGCGCTGAGCCTGCCGCAGCTGCGGATGCCGCAGATGCGTCGCATGACGGCGCGATCCGCCAAGAACACGGGCGTTGCCCCCACGGCTTCGGGTGCCATACACCGAAGGCTGCGCTTGCCCCGGTGGCTGCGTTCGTATCGCCCGACGCGCAAGCATGTCGCCTGGGCCGTTGTGGCGGGGCTGGTGCTCTATCGTCCTCTGATGGTGCCGCTGGTGGCGTTGCTGCTGGTCTGGCTGGTGCTGATTGCCTATCTGACATTGGGGCCCGATCGGTGGGGCGAGATCTTGGGCGGGGCATGGCAGCGCCTGCACGCCCGCAAACCGGAACTGGCCGAGAGGATCCGCCAACGCGCCGATCGGTTCGCCGAACGGTTCGATCGGGTGCTGGACCGCTTGCCGGAGGCGTGGGCCGACCGGCTGGCGTTGCCGGATTTTTCGGCCAGCGCGACCACCGACGCGGAAAAGCCCGATCCGTTCGACCGGCTGGCCGCCGAGGCGCGCGAGACCTGACGCGCCGCGTGAGGAACCCGCGCCACATGAGGCCGACCGAAATCGCCCGTGGCTGCCTCGGCCCTTGAATTCCTTTATTTCGCGGCGTATGTGCCGCGGACAGGTTCAAACCACGAGAGTGTCGCACCCATGGCTGTTACAAACCCGCTTCAGTTCATTCAGCAGGTCCGCGCGGAAATTGCCAAGGTTGTCTGGCCGACCCGGCGTGAGGTTCTGTTGACCACGGTCATGGTGTTCATCATGGCGGCACTGACGGCGGTGTTCTTTGCGCTGGTCGACCTTGCGATCCGCAGCGGCCTGGAAGGCTTGCTTGGCCTCTTCGGCTAAGGGTTGCAAATTTTGCCCCTTGAGCCTTGAAATCAAGGGCAAAGGGCGGTAGGTGACCCGACACTTCCAGCAGCGCGCGGCGATTCGAGCCCGCGCGCTGATTTGTTTCTGGAAGGTGGTTTGGGCTGCAAAAGCCCTGCGGAACATGAATTTCACGGGCAGGGCCCGGGCAAAGAGGGATGGTGCTCAGCATGGCGAAACGGTGGTATTCGGTCAGCGTTCTTTCCAATTTCGAGAAGAAGATCGCAGAGCAGATCCGGCAATCCGTGGCCGAACAGGGCCTTGAAGAAGATATCGACGAGGTTCTGGTGCCGACCGAAGAGGTCATCGAGGTGCGCCGGGGCAAGAAGGTGACCGCCGAGCGGCGTTTCATGCCCGGTTACGTGCTGGTGCACATGGAAATGTCGGACCAGGGCTATCACCTGATCAACTCGATCAACCGCGTCACCGGGTTCCTGGGGCCGCAGGGGCGTCCGATGCCGATGCGCGACGCCGAGGTGAACCAGATCCTGAACCGCGTGCAGGAGGGCGAGGACGCGCCGAAACTGCTTGTCAGCTTCGAGGTGGGCGAGAAGGTCAAGGTCAACGACGGCCCGTTCGAGGATTTCGATGGCATGGTCGAGGAAGTGGACGACGACAACCAGCGCCTGAAGGTGACGGTGTCGATCTTCGGCCGCGAGACGCCGGTGGAGCTGGAATTCACCCAGGTGACCAAGCAGGGCTGATGCGGGCCCTGACCGGACAGACGATTTTGCGGCCGTGCATATTGCGCGGCCGTTTTCGTTGGGGGAGACTGGACGCGGTTCTGACCTGCCCGGAGACACCTGCATGACACCGCTTCGACTGTGGTCGATACCCATCGCGGCCCTGCTTTGGAGCCCGGACGCGGCAGAGGCGCGGATGAGCGCGACGGAGCGGCAACTGGCGGTCTTCGACTGCCAGTCGGGCGACGAGGCGGCCTGTGCCGCGCTGGTGGCCAGCTATCCGCATTACAATGATGCCGGCATGGTGTCCGGGACATACGAGCGCCACTACGCCGCCGCGCTGGCGGAGGCCTCCGCGGGATGCGACGCGGGCGGGCAGGAGGCGTGCACCGACTATGCGTCGCTGGTGCATGTGCGGGAGGGCACGGATGCGCCCGAAGTTTACGCGCTGTGGGCGGAAGGATGCGACGCGGGCGACGGGTTTGCCTGCGCCTTGCTGTCGGACCTGAACTTTTCCCTGATTGGGTTTGCCGGGACGTCCTACGAGGCGTTTTACGCCGAGCAGGCGGAGGCGTGCGCGACAGGCAACGTGACGGCCTGCATATCGCAGTCGCGCTTGAATGTGCTGGTGCCGCAGGCGGTGCCGGACCGGGCGATCTGGTTCGACCAGCTGCGCCGGCTGTGCGATGAGGAAGACGCGGCGCGGGCCTGTGCGCTGATGTCCTACATCCAGAGCCACGCCGGCGCCGAGGAGTATGCCGTGTTCGACCCCGGCTTTCTGGACGAGGTGGAAAACAAGCAGCGCTATGCGCTTTGGGATGCCGAGAAAGCCTGTGGGCTTGGTAACCCGGTGGGGTGTTACAATGCCGGGTTGGCCCATGACGAGGGGCAGGCCGTCAATGAGAACTGGAAGCGCGCCCAAGAGTATTACGTGCGGGCCTGTCGCGGCGGGTTCCGCTACGGGTGCGACGAGATCAACCGCGAGACCTACTGGCGGCCGACGGATAACCTGCTGGCCATGAAGAAGGCCTGCGAGGCGGGGGATTTCAGCGCGTGTCATTATTACGCCGTACACGCGTTTGCGCCGATCACGACCGCACCGCGCACCGAAGAGGACAAGGCGCGGATGGCGGCCTTTGCGCAAGACCTCGAACGCATCTGCAAGGACGGATGGGTGCGGGCCTGCGCCGACCTTGGGACGCTGTCACGGGCGATGGGTGATCTGGTGAAAGCCGAGCGCTTTGCCACCGCCGCCTGCGCCCTGTCGGAAGGGATGGGATGCCTCGTGGTGGGCAACCTGCTGAAGCTTGATCGCGGCACGGAGGCGGCGCTGAAGCAGGCGGTCGGCTATCATCGGATGGGGTGCGAGTTACGGGTCTGGACGGCCTGCAACAATCTTGGCGACTCGTACCAGCATGGGCGCGGTGTCGCAGCGGATCCGGGTCAGGCGGCGCGGTACTTCGTGATCGCGTGCAGCAACGAGGTCGCGCTTGGCTGCCGCAACATGGCGCAGTTGAAGAAGGCCACGGCGCCGGAAGAGGCGGCCGACTATCGTGAACAGTCTTGCGCTCTGGACGCGCAGTATTGCCGCCAAGAATAGGCCCGCAGGCCAGGCGGGGGCTTGCCAAACGCCAATGGAGGGTGTACGCGGCGCCCTCGTACCTTTGCCCGGACCGGGCCGGGGTGCGTTCCATGTGGGAGGCGCGGCGGTCGCGACCGCTCAGACCTGACCACATCAACATAGGCCGAGGGACGCGTCCCGAGGCTGTTTGAAAAGGAGAAGGCCAATGGCCAAGAAACTTGCCGGCACCATGAAGCTTCAGGTGCCCGCCGGACAAGCGAACCCGTCCCCGCCGGTTGGTCCGGCCCTGGGTCAGCGCGGCATCAACATCATGGAATTCTGCAAGGCGTTCAACGCCAAGACGCAGGAGATGGAGCCCGGTGCACCGTGCCCGACCGTGATCACCTACTATCAGGACAAGTCCTTTGAAATGGACATCAAGACGCCGCCGGCGTCCTATTACCTGAAAAAGGCTGCCAAGCTGAAATCGGGTTCCAAGACCCCGGGCCGCGAAAGCGTCGCCACGGTGAGCCCCAAGCAGCTGCGCGAGATCGCGGAAGCCAAGTGGAAAGACCTGAACGCAACCGACGTCGAAGCCGCGATGAAGATCATCGCCGGTTCCGCGCGGTCCATGGGCATCGAGGTGAAATAAGATGGCGAAACTTGGAAAACGTACCCGCGCCGCCCGCGAAGCATTCGCCGACAAGCACAACGTGACCGTCGAAGAGGCTGTCGCAATGGTCAAGAACCACGCCAGCGCGAAATTCGACGAGACCGTCGAGATTGCCGTGAACCTGGGCGTGAACCCGCGTCACGCCGACCAGATGGTCCGTGGCGTCGTCGGCCTGCCCAACGGCACCGGCAAGGACGTGCGCGTTGCCGTCTTCGCCCGTGGCGCGAAGGCGGACGAGGCACAGGAAGCCGGGGCCGATATCGTTGGTGCCGAAGACCTGATGGAAACCATCCAGGGCGGCGAGATCAATTTCGACCGCTGCATCGCGACCCCGGACATGATGCCCATCGTGGGCCGTCTGGGCAAGGTGCTGGGCCCGCGCAACCTGATGCCGAACCCCAAGGTCGGCACGGTGACGATGGACGTGGCCGACGCCGTCAAGGCCGCCAAGGGCGGTGAAGTGCAGTTCAAGGTCGAAAAGGCCGGCGTGGTGCACGCAGGCATCGGCAAGGCGTCCTTCGACGAAGGCAAGCTGGTAGAGAACGTCCGCGCCTTCATCGACGCCGTTCAAAAGGCGAAGCCCGCCGGGGCGAAAGGCACCTACATGAAGAAGGTGGCGCTGAGCTCGACCATGGGCCCGGGCGTCAGCATCGCGATCGAAAGCGCTGTGACCGAGTAAGCCGGTTCCGCATCGAGATTGAAAAGGCCCCCGGCATGATCGGGGGCCTTTTTCGTTGTGCCGGTTGCGTGGCGCGTGTCACGCGCGGGCTGCGGCACCGCCCTCGTCCCAGTCGTCCCAGCCGGGAAAGTGCAGCGGTGTGTCGCTGTCGAGGTTCGACAGGCGCTTGCCCCAGGCGTCGAGATTGTCCCGGAGCCGTGCTTCCAGGCTGTCGCGACCCTCGTAGCTGTAGCCATGCCCTTGCACCCCGTAGGAAATGAAGGGCGGCAGAACGGTAAAGCCCATGTAGTGCAGCGAGTATTGCACCGGCCACAGCATCACGTCGAAATCGCCGCCCCGGCTGTCGGGGCCGAAAGCCTGTTCGGGCGCGCCGGTGGTGACCGAGACCATCGCGCGCTTGTCCCGGAAATAGCCGGCGTCGTAGCGCATCCGGCTGGTGTAAAGCCCGCCGCTCATGAAGACGCGGTCCATCCAGCCTTTCAGGACGGCCGGGGGACCATGCCACCACAGCGGAAATTGAAGGATGAGAAGGTCGGCGCTCTCGAGCCGGCCGATTTCGGTGGCGACGTCGCCGGGCACGGTGCCGGTCTTCCAGGCGTTGCGCTGCTCGTTGAGCGCGGCGAAGGCGTCGGCATCCGCGCGGTCGGTATAGTGCGCCGCGCGCTCGACCGGGTCGAAGCCTTCCGCACAGAGGTCACTGATCGACACGGTGCCGCCCGAACGCGCCAGTGCCTGCTGTGCCGTGTCGGTCAGCGCACCGTTGTAGGAGGTCGGCTCGGGGTGGGCGTGGACGATATGGGTGTGCATCGGAAGGTCTCCAGTTCGGGGAATGCTCCTGGGTCAGAGCTAGGCACGGGGCGCGCGCAGGTCCAGACTTGCGGAAAGACCGGCGTCGTGGCAGACTGCGCAGTATCACGCGTCGGGCCGGTCGTCGGCCCGCGCGTTATCGCTTGTTGTGGCAGGCGATGAAATTCCCCCTTGGCATTTGCCGCCATGCGGCATACACCCGGCGTTGCGCGTATGGCTCGATTCGTCGGGCCATTTGTGTTTCGTCCGAGACGGTGGGTGGCCGGGATATGCCGGTCATAAATCCTGCCCGAGACGGGAAAGACCAGAATTCTCGAGGTTCTCCTTGGTATCAAGGCGTGCCCCGACTGGCTCAGCCCCGTTAGCGGACCCTTTGCCGGGTCGTTCAGTGGCCCGGTGGTACTGAGCCGGGGGACACCCCCAAATTTGGAGTGAAACTGTGGATAGAGCCCAGAAAGAGAAAGTGGTCGACGAACTCGGCCAGATCTTCGAAAGCTCTGGCGTCGTTGTGGTTGCCCACTACGAAGGCCTTACAGTTGCGGAGATGCAAGACCTGCGCGCCCGTGCGCGCGAGGCCGAAGCATCCGTTCGCGTTGCCAAGAACAGGCTCGCAAAGATCGCCCTTGAGGGCAAGCCATGCGCAAGCATTGCGGATTACCTCTCGGGCATGACCGTGCTCACCTTTTCCGAAGACCCCGTGGCAGCAGCCAAGGTCGCGGAAGGTTTCGCCAAGGACAACAAGAAGTTTGAAATCCTTGGTGGTGCAATGGGTGAGACGGCCCTGGACCGGGCCGGTGTCGAAGCCACGTCGAAACTGCCGTCGCGCGAGGAGCTTATCTCCACCATCGCCGGCATGATTGGCGCACCCGCTTCGAACATCGCCGGTGCGATCGGCGCACCTGCAAGCAACATCGCGAGCATCCTTTCGACCATCGAAGAGAAGGCGGAAGCAGCGTAAGCAACTGCAAGTCCTGCGTATCGGGTTGCAATACCGACGTTGGAACACATCTTAGAACGGAAAGAGCTGAAAAATGGCTGATCTGAAAAAACTTGCTGAAGAGATCGTTGGTCTGACGCTTCTCGAAGCACAAGAACTGAAAACCATCCTGAAAGACGAGTACGGCATCGAGCCCGCAGCCGGCGGCGCGGTCATGATGGCGGGCCCTGCTGGCGGCGACGCTGGCGAGGCGGCTGAAGAGCAAACCGAATTCGACGTCATCCTGAAGTCGGCCGGTGCCTCCAAGATCAACGTGATCAAGGAAGTCCGCGCGATCACCGGCCTGGGCCTGAAAGAAGCCAAGGACCTGGTCGAAGCCGGTGGCAAAGCCGTCAAGGAGCAGGTCTCCAAGGACGAAGCCGACGAGATCAAGGGCAAGCTGGAAGCAGCTGGCGCCGAAGTCGAACTCAAGTGATCCCGGCGTCGGCGGGATCATCCCGGACGTGATCCGGGATCTCTCGCCGATGTGACGATGTCCCGGATCGAATCCGGGGCGGGATCGTATGAAAACAGGCTGGACCGGGCAAAATCCCGGTCCAGCCGAACCTGTCTCAGAGAGGGCCTTGCGCCGCGTGGCGGTTTTTGCGGGCCGAGACCCTCTCTCAGGCGAGGTTCAACGATCGGGTGGTCCCTTGTGGGATTGGGACCAAGAATGGATCGTTCCCCGCCTCTCTCGGGTGGCTCTGCCGCTGTGGCCCGACAGCGTGCAGGACCGGTGAGAAATGAAAGGTGACTTGTCACATGGCGCAAAGCTTTCTTGGCCAGAAACGTCTTCGTAAATATTACGGCAAAATCCGCGAAGTCCTGGAGATGCCGAACCTGATCGAGGTGCAGAAATCCTCGTATGATCTTTTCCTGAAATCCGGCGACCAGCCCGAGCCCATGGACGGCGAGGGCATCAAAGGTGTCTTCCAGTCGGTGTTCCCGATCAAGGATTTCAACGAGACCGCCGTTCTCGAATTCGTCGATTACGAGCTGGAGAAGCCGAAATACGACGTCGAGGAATGTATGCAGCGCGACATGACGTACAGCGCACCGCTGAAGGTGACGCTGCGGCTGATCGTGTTCGACGTGGACGAAGACACCGGCGCCAAGTCCGTGAAGGACATCAAGGAGCAGGACGTATTCATGGGCGACATGCCCCTGATGACGCCCAACGGCACCTTCGTGGTGAACGGCACCGAGCGCGTGATCGTGTCCCAGATGCACCGGTCGCCCGGCGTGTTCTTCGACCATGACAAGGGCAAGACGCACTCGTCCGGCAAACTGCTGTTCGCCTGCCGCATCATTCCCTATCGCGGCAGCTGGCTGGACTTCGAGTTCGACGCCAAGGACATCGTTTTCGCCCGGATCGACCGCCGCCGCAAACTGCCTGTGACCACGCTCCTCTATGCGCTGGGTCTGGACCAGGAAGACATCATGACGGCCTATTACGATACGGTCGACTACAAGCTGAAGAAGAAAAAGGGCTGGGCCACCAAGTTCTTCCCCGAGCGCGTGCGCGGCACGCGCCCGACCTATGACCTTGTCGACGCCAAGTCCGGCGAGGTGATTGCCGAGGCGGGCAAGAAGGTCACGCCGCGCGCGGTCAAGAAGCTGATCGACGAGGGCGAAGTCACCGAACTGCTGCTGCCCTACGAGCAGATCGCGGGCAAGTTCGTGGCGCGCGACATCATCAACGAGGAAACCGGCGCGATCTATGTCGAGGCCGGCGACGAGCTGACAATCGAGCGCGACAAGGATGGCGAGATCATCGGCGGCACCGTGCAGGAGCTGATCGAGGCCGGGATCACCGATATCCCGGTGCTGGACATCGACAACATCAATGTCGGTCCGTACATGCGCAACACCATGGCGAACGACAAGAACATGAACCGCGAAACCGCGCTCATGGATATCTACCGCGTCATGCGCCCGGGCGAGCCGCCCACCGAGGAGGCCGCGAGTGCTCTCTTCGACACGTTGTTCTTTGACTCCGAGCGCTATGACCTGAGCGCCGTGGGCCGGGTGAAGATGAACATGCGTCTGAACCTCGACAAGCCGGACACGCAGCGCACGCTGGATCGCGAGGATATCGTGGCCTGCGTCAAGGCGCTGGTGGAACTGCGCGACGGCAAGGGCGATATCGACGATATCGACCACCTCGGGAACCGCCGGGTCCGCTCGGTCGGTGAACTGATGGAAAACCAGTACCGCGTCGGCCTGCTGCGGATGGAGCGCGCGATCAAGGAACGCATGTCGTCGGTCGAGATCGACACGGTGATGCCGCAGGACCTGATCAATGCGAAACCGGCTGCCGCCGCCGTGCGCGAGTTCTTCGGTTCGTCGCAGCTGAGCCAGTTCATGGACCAGACCAACCCGCTGTCGGAAGTGACGCACAAACGCCGCCTGTCGGCGCTTGGACCGGGCGGTCTAACGCGCGAGCGCGCGGGCTTTGAGGTGCGCGACGTTCACCCGACCCACTATGGTCGGATGTGCCCGATCGAGACGCCGGAAGGCCCGAACATCGGTCTGATCAACAGCCTTGCCACGTTTGCGCGGGTCAACAAGTACGGCTTCATCGAAACCCCCTACCGCAAGGTCGAGGGCGGGCAGGTGACCGATGACGTGACCTATATGTCGGCGACCGAGGAAATGCGCCACACCGTGGCGCAGGCCAACGCGACACTGGATGACAGCGGCAAGTTCGTCAATGAGATGGTCAACACACGGCAATCCGGCGAATACATGCTGGCCCCGGTGGATCATGTGGACCTGATCGACGTCAGCCCCAAACAGCTGGTGTCGGTTGCGGCGTCGCTGATCCCGTTCCTGGAAAACGACGACGCCAACCGTGCGCTGATGGGCTCGAACATGCAACGGCAGGCGGTTCCGACGCTGCGCTCCGAGGCGCCGCTGGTCGGCACCGGGATCGAGGGCGTCGTGGCCCGCGACTCGGGCGCGTCTGTTCTGGCGCGCCGGGCCGGTGTCATCGACCAGGTCGACGCCAGCCGGATCGTGATCCGGGCGACAGAAGATCTGGAGATCGGCGACCCGGGCGTGGACATCTACCGGATGCGCAAGTTCCAGCGCTCGAACCAGAACACCTGTATCAACCAGCAGCCGCTGGTGAAGGTGGGCGACACGGTGCAGAAAGGCGAGGTTATCGCCGACGGCCCGTCGACCGATCTGGGCGAACTGGCTCTGGGCAAGAACGTGCTGGTCGCGTTCATGCCGTGGAACGGCTACAACTTCGAGGACTCGATCCTGATCTCCGAGCGGATCGCACGGGATGACGTGTTCACTTCGATCCATATCGAGGAATTCGAGGTTGCTGCCCGCGACACCAAGCTGGGACCGGAAGAGATCACCCGCGATATCCCGAACGTCGGCGAGGAAGCCCTGCGCAACCTCGACGAGGCGGGCATCGTCTATATTGGCGCCGACGTGGAGCCGGGCGATATCCTCGTGGGTAAGATCACGCCGAAGGGCGAAAGCCCGATGACGCCGGAGGAAAAACTGCTTCGCGCCATCTTTGGTGAGAAAGCGTCGGACGTGCGCGACACCTCGCTGCGCGTGAAGCCGGGCGACTACGGCACGGTCGTGGAAGTGCGCGTGTTCAACCGTCACGGTGTCGAAAAAGACGAGCGTGCGCTGCAGATCGAGCGGGAAGAGGTCGAGCGCTTGGCGCGCGACCGCGACGACGAGCTGGCGATCCTGGATCGCAACATCTACGCCCGTCTGAAATCGCTGATCCTCGGCAAGACCGCCGTGAAAGGCCCCAAAGGCGTCAAGGCGAACTCGGAAATCACCGAGGAACTGCTGGAAACGCTGAGCCGTGGCCAATGGTGGCAGCTTGCGCTCAAGGACGAAAAGGACGCGCAGATCGTCGAAGCCCTGAACGAGCAGTACGAGGCGCAGAAACGCACCTTGGATGCCCGTTTTGAGGACAAGGTCGAGAAGGTGCGCCGTGGCGACGACCTGCCGCCGGGTGTGATGAAGATGGTCAAAGTCTTTATTGCCGTGAAGCGCAAGCTTCAGCCGGGCGATAAGATGGCCGGGCGTCACGGCAACAAAGGTGTGATTTCCAAGGTTGTGCCGATGGAAGACATGCCGTTCCTGTCGGACGGCACGCCGGTCGACTTCTGCCTCAACCCGCTGGGCGTGCCCAGCCGGATGAACGTCGGTCAGATCCTTGAAACCCACATGGGCTGGGCCGCGCGCGGCCTTGGCATCAAAATCGACGAGGCGCTTC
This sequence comes from Roseovarius sp. THAF8, assembly GCF_009363735.1. Taxonomy (NCBI): domain Bacteria; kingdom Pseudomonadati; phylum Pseudomonadota; class Alphaproteobacteria; order Rhodobacterales; family Roseobacteraceae; genus Roseovarius; species Roseovarius sp. THAF8. The sequence continues at coordinate 3,149,480 of NZ_CP045410.1, forward strand.
AGGATTATCGCCGCACCGGCGACCTGACCCCTGTGCGCGAGGCGATGCACCACGCCTATGGCGACGATGTCTACGACGAGGGCATCGCCAACATGGACGAGGCGGCGCTGATCGAGGCGGCGGGCAACGTGACGCGCGGTGTTCCGATCGCGACGCCGGTCTTTGACGGCGCGAAGGAGCCTGACGTCAACGACGCGCTGAAGCGGGCCGGGTTCGACGAAAGTGGCCAGTCGGTCCTGTTCGACGGGCGTACGGGCGAGCAGTTTGCGCGTCCTGTAACGGTGGGCGTCAAGTACCTGCTGAAGCTGCACCACCTGGTGGACGACAAGATCCACGCGCGCTCGACCGGGCCGTACAGCCTTGTGACCCAGCAACCGCTGGGCGGCAAGGCGCAGTTCGGTGGCCAGCGCTTCGGGGAAATGGAGGTCTGGGCGCTGGAAGCGTACGGCGCCGCCTACACCCTGCAGGAGATGCTGACCGTCAAGTCGGACGACGTTGCAGGCCGGACCAAGGTCTATGAGTCGATCGTCAAGGGCGAGGACAACTTCGAGGCCGGTGTGCCGGAGAGTTTCAACGTGCTCGTGAAGGAAGTCCGTGGCCTGGGCCTGAATATGGAGCTGTTGGACGCGGAGGATGACGAGGAAGACCCGTCTTCCGACATCGCGGCGGAATAACGTGGGTTGTCACCCACCCTACGGGACAATCGTAGGGTGGGTGGAACCCACGCGCCGCCCCCTCCTACGCTCCTCTTTTTTAGGAATTCGAAATGAACCAAGAACTGACAAACAACCCGTTCAACCCCGCCGCACCGGCGAAGGTGTTCGACGAAATCAAGGTGTCGCTGGCCAGCCCGGAGCGCATCCTGTCTTGGTCGTATGGCGAGATCAAGAAGCCGGAAACCATCAACTACCGCACGTTCAAGCCCGAGCGTGACGGCCTGTTCTGCGCGCGTATCTTCGGCCCGATCAAAGATTACGAATGCCTGTGCGGCAAGTACAAGCGCATGAAGTATCGTGGCGTCGTCTGCGAGAAATGCGGTGTGGAAGTCACGCTGCAAAAGGTCCGCCGCGAGCGGATGGGCCATATCGAACTGGCGGCGCCTTGCGCGCATATCTGGTTCCTGAAGTCGCTGCCCAGCCGCATCGGCCTGATGCTGGACATGACGCTGCGCGATCTGGAACGCGTGCTCTACTTCGAGAACTACGTGGTAATCGAGCCGGGCCTGACGGACCTGACCTATGGCCAGATGCTGACGGAAGAGGAATTCATGGATGCGCAGGACGCGTATGGCATGGATGCCTTCACCGCCAATATCGGCGCCGAGGCGATCCGCGACATGCTGGCGAATATCGACCTTGAATCCGAGGCCGAGAACCTGCGCGCCGACCTGGCCGAGGCCACCGGCGAGCTGAAGCCGAAGAAGATCATCAAGCGTCTGAAAGTGGTCGAGTCCTTTATCGAATCCGGCAACCGCCCGGAATGGATGGTGATGACGGTCATTCCGGTCATTCCTCCGGAACTGCGTCCGCTGGTGCCGCTGGATGGTGGCCGGTTCGCGACGTCGGACCTGAACGATCTTTACCGTCGCGTGATCAACCGGAACAACCGTCTGAAACGCCTGATCGAGCTGCGTGCGCCGGACATCATCGTCCGCAACGAAAAGCGGATGCTGCAAGAATCCGTCGACGCTCTGTTCGACAACGGCCGTCGTGGCCGCGTCATCACCGGCGCCAACAAACGCCCGCTGAAATCGCTCAGTGACATGCTGAAAGGCAAGCAGGGTCGTTTCCGTCAGAACCTTTTGGGCAAGCGCGTCGACTTTTCGGGCCGGTCGGTCATCGTGACCGGGCCGGAGCTGAAGCTGCACCAGTGCGGTCTGCCCAAGAAGATGGCGCTGGAGCTCTTCAAGCCGTTCATCTATTCACGGCTGGAGGCCAAGGGGCTGTCCAGCACCGTGAAGCAGGCCAAAAAGCTGGTCGAGAAGGAGCGCCCCGAAGTCTGGGACATCCTGGACGAGGTTATCCGCGAGCACCCGGTCATGCTGAACCGTGCGCCGACGCTGCACCGTCTGGGCATCCAGGCATTCGAGCCCACGCTGATCGAAGGCAAGGCGATCCAGCTTCACCCGCTGGTCTGTTCGGCCTTCAACGCCGACTTCGACGGTGACCAGATGGCCGTGCACGTGCCGCTGAGCCTTGAGGCACAGCTGGAAGCGCGGGTTCTGATGATGTCGACGAACAACGTTTTGTCGCCCGCCAACGGCGCACCGATCATCGTGCCGTCGCAGGACATGGTCCTGGGTCTCTACTATACCTCGATCATGCGCGAAGGCATGAAGGGCGAAGGCATGAGCTTTGCCTCGGTCGACGAGGTGCAGCACGCGCTGGATTCCGGCGAGGTGCACCTGCACGCCAAGATCACCGCACGCCTGCCGCAGATCGACGAGACCGGGCAGGAGGTGATCCAGCGCTTCGAGACCACGCCGGGCCGGGTGCGTATCGGGGGCTTGCTGCCGATGAACGCCAAGGCGCCGTTCGAACTGGTCAACAAACTGCTGCGCAAGAAGGAAGTGCAGCAGGTCATCGACACCGTCTATCGCTATTGCGGTCAGAAAGAGTCGGTCATCTTCTGTGACCAGATCATGAGCATGGGCTTCAAGGAAGCGTTCCGCGCCGGCATCTCGTTCGGCAAGGATGACATGGTGATCCCTGACAGCAAGTGGGGCATCGTCGAAGAAACCCGTGAGCAGGTCAAAGGTTTCGAGCAGCAGTACATGGACGGCCTGATCACCCAGGGCGAGAAGTACAACAAGGTGGTCGACGCCTGGTCGAAATGCAACGACCAGGTCACGGAGGCGATGATGGGCTCCATCTCGGCCGAGGTGAAGGACGAGAACGGAGCGGTCGCGGAACCCAACAGCGTCTACATGATGGCGCACTCGGGTGCGCGTGGCTCGGTCACGCAGATGAAACAGCTGGGCGGGATGCGCGGCCTGATGGCCAAGCCGAACGGCGACATCATCGAGACGCCGATCATCTCGAACTTCAAGGAAGGCCTGACCGTTCTTGAATACTTCAACTCGACCCACGGCGCCCGGAAGGGTCTGTCGGACACCGCGTTGAAGACGGCGAACTCGGGTTACCTGACCCGCCGTCTGGTGGACGTGGCGCAGGACTGCATCGTGCGCGAGCATGATTGCGGCACCGACCGTGCGATCACTGCGGAACCGGCCGTCAATGACGGCGAGGTCGTGGCGTCGCTGGCCGAGCGTGTGCTGGGCCGTGTCGCCGCCGAGGACATCGTGAACCCGGTGACGGGCGAGGTCATCGTGGCCGAAGGCCAGCTGATCGACGAACGCACCTCGGACGCGATCGATCAGGCCGCGGTGCAGACCGCACGCATCCGCAGCCCGCTGACCTGCGAAGCCGAGGACGGCGTTTGCGCGATGTGCTATGGTCGTGACCTTGCACGCGGCACGATGGTGAACACCGGCGAGGCCGTGGGCATCATCGCGGCGCAGTCGATCGGTGAGCCGGGCACGCAGCTGACGATGCGGACCTTCCACATCGGCGGCGTGGCACAGGGTGGCCAGCAGTCCTTCCTGGAGGCCAGCCAAGGCGGCAAGATCGAGTTCGAGAACGCCCAGACGCTGGAGAACTCCAGCGGCGAGACGCTTGTCATGGGCCGCAACATGAAAGTGTTGATCAAGGGCGAGAAGGATGTCGAGCTGGCCAGCCACAAGGTGGGCTACGGGACCAAGCTGTTCGTCAAGGAAGGCGACAGCGTGGCGCGCGGCGACAAGCTGTTCGAGTGGGATCCGTACACCCTGCCGATCCTGGCCGAGAAGAGCGGTACGGCGAAATTCGTCGATCTGACCGTGGGCGTGTCGGTGCGTGACGTGACCGACGATGCCACCGGCATGACGCAGAAGATCGTGTCCGACTGGCGCGCGGCCCCCAAGGGCAACGAGCTGAAGCCGGAGATCCTGATCGCCGACAAGGATGGCGAGCCGGTCCGCAATGACGCGGGCAACCCGGTGACCTATCCGATGTCCGTGGACGCGATCCTGTCCATCGAGGAAGGGCAGGAAGTGCATGCGGGTGACGTGGTTGCGCGTATTCCGCGTGAAGGCGCCAAGACCAAGGACATCACCGGGGGTCTTCCGCGTGTGGCCGAACTCTTCGAGGCGCGTCGTCCGAAGGATCACGCCATCATCGCCGAGATCGACGGGTACGTTCGTTACGGTCGCGACTACAAGAACAAGCGTCGCATCAGCATCGAGCCCGCCGACGAGTCGATGGAGCCGGTCGAGTACATGGTGCCCAAGGGCAAGCACATTCCGGTTCAGGAAGGTGACTATGTCCAGAAGGGCGACTACATCATGGACGGCAACCCGGCGCCGCATGACATCCTGTCGATCATGGGTGTCGAGGCGCTTGCCGATTACATGATCGACGAGGTCCAGGACGTCTATCGCCTGCAGGGCGTGAAGATCAACGACAAGCACATCGAGGTTGTCGTGCGCCAGATGCTGCAGAAGTGGGAGATCCAGGATTCCGGTGAAACCACGCTTCTGAAGGGCGAGCATGTCGACAAGGCAGAGTTCGACGCGGCCAACGAGAAGGCGATTGCCCGTGGCAAGCGCCCGGCGCAGGGCGAGCCGATCCTTCTGGGGATCACCAAGGCGTCGCTGCAGACCCGCAGCTTCATCTCGGCGGCCTCGTTCCAGGAGACGACGCGGGTCCTGACCGAAGCCTCGGTTCAGGGCAAGCGCGACAAGCTCGTGGGCCTGAAGGAGAACGTCATCGTGGGTCGTCTGATCCCGGCCGGCACCGGCGGTGCCACGCTGAACATGCGCCAGATCGCGCAGCAGCGTGACAACGTGGTGATCGAGGCCCGCCGCGAGGAGGCCGAAGCGGCTGCCGCGCTGGCTGCTCCGGTCGACGACGTGATCGGCGGCGACGAGTTCGACACGCTGGTCGAGACGCCGGAGAGCCGCGAGGACTGATCCCGCGCAAAGGACTTAAGAAAGGCCCCGTCACCGGCGGGGCCTTTTTCATTTGGAGGATGTCTATTGCTTGGTCGGGCTTTCAACCCTCATCGGTTTTCGACATGTTGACCGCATGAGAGTCACCATGTCCGATAATGATCTTTGCTATCTTTCCGCGAGCGATGTCCTGGCCCGGTTCAAGGCGGGTGACCTGTCGCCGGTGGCGTATCTGGAGGCACTGATTGCCCGGACCGAGGCGGTGAACCCGGGCCTGAACGCCTATACGGAAGCCTTTTTCGACGACGCGCTGGACGCGGCGCGCGGAGCCGAAGCCGCTTATGAAAACGGCACGGCCCGGGTGCTTGAGGGTCTGCCGGTGGCGGTGAAGGACGCGCAGCGGGTCGCGGGGCAACGCACCACGCAAGGGTCCTGGTCGATGGGGTACGAGGTCGAAACGCGGTCCGACCCGATGGTCGAGCGTCTGCTGGCGGCCGGCGCAATCATACCGGCGCGCACCACCACGCCGGAGTTCTGCCTTTCCGGCGTCTGCCGGTCGGAGCGGTTCGGGGTGACGCGCAATCCGTTCAATCGCGATTACAGCCCAGGCGGTTCGTCGGGCGGGTCGGCGGCGGCGCTGGCGGCGGGGATGGTGCCGCTGGCCACGGGCACCGATATCGGCGGGTCGATCCGTATTCCGGCCAGTGCCTGCGGGCTGGTGGGCTACAAGCCGCCGCACGGGCGCAACCCGGACGGGCCGCCGGCGAATTTCGACCGCTACAATCATTGCGGTTTCCTGAGCCGGAGCGTGGCGGATTGCGCGCTGGGACAGAACATCGTGTCGGGGCCGCATCAGCGCGACCACGACAGTCTGCGCGAGCGTGTCGTGTTGCCGATGGGTGGCACGGGACGGCCACTGAAGATCGCGTTCTCGATGGACCTTGGATATGTGCCGATCGACGAGGATGTGCAGCGTAACACGTTGGCAGCGCTGGATGTTTTTCGAGGCGCGGGGTGCGAGGTCGTGCCGGTGGACGTCGGATGGGATGTGCGCGTGGACGAGGCGGCGATGCGCTGGTATCTGGCGATGCATTTCGGACGGGCCCCGCTGTGGGCGCTGGAAAAGTACCGCGAGCGGATGACGGACTATGCCATCGCCACGGCGGAGGCGGCGGCAAGGCTGGGCCCGGACGATGTGGCACAAAGCTGGGAGGTGCAGCACGAGATGTATCAGCGGCTGGGCGCGATCCTGGAGGAAGTGGACGTTTTCATATGCCCGACCCTGTCGATGGGCAGCGTGCGGGCGGATCACGACCCGGTCGGGCCGGGATTCACCGTGGCGGGGCGCGAGGTGGACCCTGAATATGGCTGGGTTCTGACACACCAGTTCAACATGCTGCACAATTGTCCCGTGATGTCCGTACCCACGGGGCGCGACCGGCACGGGGTGCCCACGGGGATGCAGATCGTAGGGCCGACATTCGCGGATGAAAGGGTATTCGAGGCGGCTTTTCTCTATGAAAATCAAGCGCCTGAGATGTTCCTTCCCAATGCGGCCATGCCGGAGGGACTTGCGGGATGAGGCCTGGGGATTTGGTGCTGACGCCGATGGGGGTGCGGTTTCGGGGGCGGCGCTTTCCGTGCACGGTCGGGCGTGGCGGGCTGTCGCGGGACAAGCACGAGGGCGATGGCGCGACGCCGGTGGGCACGCATGAAATCGTCGGAATGCTGTACCGGCCTGACCGCATGGCACGGCCCGCGGACTGGGCGGTGCCGATCCGGCCGGGCGACCTGTGGTCGGACGACCTGGGCCACGAGGATTATAACCTCATGGTTTCAAAGCCCTACCCGCACTCGCACGAGGTCCTGCGGCGGGCCGATCCGCTCTATGACCTGGTGATCATTACCGACTGGAACTGGCCGAGGGCAGAGCGCGGCAAGGGGTCTTGCATCTTTCTGCACCGCTGGCGTCGTCCGGGCTATCCCACGGCGGGCTGCGTGGCGTTCCGGCCGGATCACCTGCGCTGGATCGCTGGGAGGATCACCTTGGGGACGCGGCTGATCGTGCCGGGGTGAACGCGTCCAAACGCATATCGGTATCGCGTCGGTATCCGGGTGGCAGCGCGTCGGTGCCGCTGGCGCGGGAATTTCCTTTGAAAGGAAATTGCCAAAAGTCTTAAGACTTTTGGGCGATTGTATATTCGACAAACCCGGCCTTTGAGCTGTAGCGTCCAGCCCACAGCACTGGAGTATCTGATGGGCTTTTGGAAAACCGTTCTCGCCGTCTTCGTCGGCATTCTTCTTTACAATGTCGTCGACAACTTGGTGATCGAGTTTTTCACGGCGAACCCGGACCTTCAGAATGCGATCAGGGGGGGCAGTTAGTCGTCGCAGTCCTTTTCGTCCGGCTTCTGCTTCACAAGCTTCTTTAGTTTCTTCTCAAACCGTTCGTCGTCGTCGTCCGTCTCTAGCTGACGAGCAGCTTCCTTGAACTTGTCGAGTTGTGATTTCTTATCAATCACGAAGTGCGGTCCTCAGGTGCCCACAACGAATTCGACTTTTGGTCCCGGCCTCATTCCGGGTATTTGCGGCGGGCCTTGGCGGTGGCCAGTGTGCTGTTGCCCGACCTGGCCGTCGCGGTCCATTCGTAGGTATGGGTGCCGCCGGGCGGGCAGGGGCTTTTGTATTTGAAGACGCCGAATGGCAGTTTTCCGTCGCGTCCCACCTTTACCGTGCCGCCGCCGTGATTGTAGCTTGGCACGTTCAGGTCCTTCAGCCGGAACTGGATCGTGGTCGTGCCCGCCGGAACCCCGCGCAGGACGAAGGCCGGGCTGCCGACCGTGTTGGGGCGTCCGGAGGTGCAGCGGGGAATGTCGCCCCAGTCGAAGCCGAGGGTGAACTCGGCCGCGGCAACGCCGGCGGACAAGACGAGCGCGACAAGTGCGGTGGATATGAGACGCATTCTGATTCTCCCGGTGCTGTGCTGCAGTCACGGCAAGGTTAGGTCAGCGCCAAGGTTTCACCTAGCGTTTAATCGTGTTCGCGCTCGCCGAAGATGGCGCTGCCGACGCGGACATGGGTGGCGCCAAGCGCGATGGCGCGTTCGAAATCGCCGCTCATGCCCATCGACAGGCCGGACAGGCCGTTGCGCTCTGCGATCTTGGCCAGGAGAGAGAAATGCAGGCTGGCTTCCTCGTACACCGGCGGGATGCACATGAGCCCCTCGATCGTGAGGTCGAGATCACGGCAGTCGGCGACGAAGGCGTCCGCCTCGGAGGGCAGGATGCCGGCTTTCTGGTCTTCCTCGCCGGTGTTGACCTGGATGAAGAGGCCCGGGCAGTGACCTTCTTCCTGCGCGATGCGGGCGATGGTCCTGGCCAGCTTGGGACGGTCGACCGAATGGATCGTATCGAAGAGCTCGAACGCCTGGCGTGTCTTGTTGGTCTGAAGCGGGCCGATGAGATGCAACTCGACGCCGTCATAGCTCTCGCGGAAGCCGGGCCATTTGCCGGCGGCTTCCTGTACGCGGTTCTCGCCGAAGACGCGGTGGCCTTCGTCCAGGACCGCGGTCACGCGCGCGTCCGGCTGAACCTTGGACACGGCAATGAGGCTGACCGATCCGGCGGGACGGCCCGCGTCCTGTTCGGCGGCCGCGATGCGGGTTTTGATGTCGTGCAAACTCATCGTGTCGATCCGATCCTTGATACCTGCAAAGGTAGTGCCACAGGCGCGGCGGGTGCGCAAATCCCGACGCGGTGCGACCACAGTTCGCCCGCATTCGGGTAAGGGTGGGGGAAACAACCTTGCCGAGGTTCTTTTCGTTGGATAATGAGGGGAAAACTGGAACGGGTGGTGGAATGTTCAAATCCCCTTTGAAAAGCGCGGTGGTGCTGTTGGCGAGCATAGGTTTGCTGGCGTCTTGCAGCACGTTCAGAAACGGCAAGCTGAACCCTGATGCGTATAAGGTGGAAGGCGGTCCGAACCAGACACCGACGGCCGCGACCGGGGGCACGAGCCTGTTCGACGCGTTCAAGAACGACGGCTCGGCGGGGATCCGGGTGAACCGCTTTCTCTGGACCGCTTCGCTGGAGGTGCTTGATTTTCTTCCGGTGCAAAGCGCGGACCCGTTCACCGGCGTGATTTCGACCGGCTACGGCAGGCCGCCGGGCGGCGGGCGCGCCTATCGCGCGACCGTCCTGATCAGCGATCCGGCGCTGGATGCGCGGGCGCTGAACGTGGCGCTGCAATCGCAAAGCGGCCCGGTTGCGGCGGGCACGCAACGCGCCATCGAGGACGCGATCCTGAGCCGCGCGCGTCAGCTGCGCACGCAGGCGGAACGGTTCTGACCGGGCCTGCCGCCTGACCGGCGTCAGACCTTCGCACCGTCCATCACGCTGGAAATCCAGTCGAGTTGCCGTGGCAGGCAGATCGTTTGCAGATCGTATTTCTCGCGCATGAGGTCGCGCGCCGCGGCGCCGAGCCTGCGCCGGGCAGGCTCGTCTTCCAAGAGGGCGCAAACTTCGTCGACCAATGCTTCGCCGTCGAAGAAATCGACCAGCCGGCCGGTTTCGTCGTGGCGAATCACCTCGCGCACGGGCGTGGTGTCGCTGGCGACGATCGCCGCGCCGCAGGACATCGATTCCATCAGCGACCAGCTGAGCACGAAGGGGTAGGTCAGGTAGACATGCACGCGGCTGACCTGCAAGAGACGCAGGAACTGGTCGTAGGGGATGCGGCCCAGGAAATGTACCCGGGCCATATCGGCATCCGGGATCTGGTCGCGCACCTCGTCGAGGAAAATCTGTTTCCAGGTCTGCCCCTTGGGCGGGGCGGCGCCATAGCTGACCTCGTCGCCGCCGACGATCAGGATGCGGGCGTTGGGCCGCTCGCGCAGAAGGCGCGGCAGGGCGCGCATGAAGATGTGGTAGCCGCGATAGGGTTCGAGGTTCCTGTTGACGAACGTGATGACCTCGTCGTCCCGGGTGACGTCGACCTGGCCTTTGATCGTCAGCCGGACATCGGGCTTGGGACAGGCGGTGAGCGTGTCGATGCCGTCATGCGAGACGGTGATCTTGTCGCGGAAGTCGGCAGGGAAGGTATCGGCCTGGAACCGCGTGGGGCTTATCCCGGCGTCGGCAAAGGGAAAATGCAGGTGATTGTTGATGTTCTTCATCCGGATGCGCAGCGCCTGAAGTCCACGGTCCGACTTGGCGAATTCGGGGTCGAAGTCGAGGTGCTGGTCATCGGCAAGGTGGTAGAGTTCGCAGTAGATGGCAAGCCGCGCATCGGGCCAGACATCGCGCAGGAACATCGATTCGCCCCAGCCGTGATGCGCCAGGATGAGGTCGGGCGCGTAGCCGTTTTTCTTCATCGTGCGGGCGGCGCGGTAGCAGGCGTCGCCGCGGGTGACCTTGGTGTCGAGATCGACGAGCCACGGGTGCAGGTTCTGTGCCGCGCGTTTGGGCAGAGTGTAGGGGACAACCTGCACGCCGTTCCAGTTGATCGGCTTGTCGACCTTGATCGTCAGGGCCACGCAGTGGTGTCCGCGCGAGGCCAGCAAGGGTGCCAGATGTTTGTATTGGCCGGGAAAATTCTGATGTATGAAGAGGATTTTCATGCAATTGCCTGTGCGTTTTTTCCGGCTTATAGCGGCGGGGCGGAATTTTGCAAAATTCCGCGTCGGAAAATTCGGATTTTCCGGCCCGATTTCTTGCAAGAAATCGGTTACGCCTGATTTTTGCCCGCTGCGCACTGGACCCTGCGGGCGCGGGGCCCTATCACCCTTTGGAGTTTGAGAAACAAGGGACCGATCGGGTCATGTCGCGTTATTCTGCCGCCGATATCGAAGCGAAATGGCAAAGCGCCTGGGACGAGGCCGGGATCTTCCGGGCCGAACGGTCGCGGGACAAGCCGAAATACTATGTGCTGGAGATGTTTCCCTATCCGTCGGGGCGCATCCACATGGGGCATGTGCGCAACTACACGATGGGCGACGTGATCGCGCGATACCGCCTGGCCACCGGCCACAGCGTGCTGCATCCGATGGGCTGGGACGCGTTCGGGATGCCCGCGGAAAATGCCGCGATGGCGTCGGGGGGGCATCCCAAGGACTGGACCTATGGCAACATCGCCGACATGCGCGGACAGATGAAGCCCTTGGGCCTGTCGATCGACTGGAGCCGGGAATTCGCCACCTGTGATCCCGAGTACTATGGCCAGCAGCAGGCGCTGTTCCTCGATTTCCTGGAAAAGGGGCTGGTCTATCGCAAGAACGCGGTGGTGAACTGGGACCCGGTGGACATGACCGTGCTGGCCAACGAGCAGGTGATCGACGGCAAGGGCTGGCGGTCCGGCGCCGAGGTGGAAAAGCGCGAGCTGACGCAGTGGTTCTTCAAGATCTCCGATTTCTCGGAAGAGCTGTTGGAGGCGCTGGACGGGCTGGAGAACTGGCCCGCCAAGGTGCGGCTGATGCAGGAGAACTGGATCGGCAAGTCGCGCGGCATCGAGATTCCGTTCGAGCGGACGGATGCGGGTGCGCCTCTTGTCTGTTACTCGACCCGCCCCGACACGATGCGCGGGGCAAGTTTCATCGCGATCTCGCCGGAGCATCCGGTGAGCCGTGAACTGGCGAAGAACAATCCCGAACTGGAGGCGTTCATCGCGGAGACGCGCAAGATGGACACCACCGAGGCCGCGATGGAGAAGGCCGAGAAGAAGGGGATCGACACCGGGATCACGGTGCGGCACCCGGTCTGGCCGGAGCGGGAGCTGCCGGTCTGGGTCGGTAACTTCGTGTTGATGGATTACGGCACGGGTGCTGTCTTCGGTTGCCCGGCGCATGACCAGCGGGACCTGGACTTTGCGCGGAAATACGGCCTCGAGGTGCGAAACGCCTTCTACCTGCCCGGTCAGGACAAAGAGGTGGAGACCGAGGCGCTGGTGCCCGCCAAGACCGAGACGGTGATCTATATCGACCACTTCGCCGGCATCGGCGAGGCGACGAGCCAGGAAGGCATCGACGCCACGATCGACTGGTTCGAGGAGAAGGGGCTTGGCACCGGGCAGGTGAAGTATCGCCTGCGCGACTGGGGGTTGTCGCGGCAACGCTACTGGGGCTGTCCGATCCCGGTGGTGCATTGCGACACCTGCGGCGTGGTGCCCGAGAAAAAGGAAAACCTGCCGGTCGAACTGCCCTATGACGAGGGTGGCACGCCGATTGATTTCAGCATTCCCGGCAACCCGCTGGACCGGCATCCGACCTGGCGCGACTGCAAATGCCCGAGCTGCGGCGCGGATGCACGGCGCGAGACCGACACGATGGACACCTTCGTGGACAGCTCCTGGTATTTCGCACGGTTCACGGCCCCGGATGCGGAGACGCCGACGCGGATGGAGGACGCCCAGTACTGGATGAACGTCGACCAGTATATCGGCGGCATCGAGCACGCGATCCTGCACCTGCTCTACAGCCGGTTCTTTGCCCGGGCGATGCATATCTGCGGGCACCTGCCGGAAAAGGCGATCGAGCCGTTCGACGCGCTTTTCACCCAAGGCATGGTGACGCACGAGATCTACCAGACGCGCGACGCCAAGGGCCGCCCGGTCTATCACCTGCCCGAGGACGTGACCGACGGCAAGCTGGCCGATGGCACGCCCGTGCAGATCATCCCCTCGGCCAAGATGTCGAAATCGAAGAAGAACGTGGTGGACCCGGTGAACATCATCGACGCCTTCGGCGCCGACACCGCGCGCTGGTTCGTGCTGTCGGACAGCCCGCCGGAGCGGGACGTGGAATGGACCGCCGCGGGCGCAGAGGCGACCCACAAGCACCTTGCGCGGGTGCACCGCATCGTGTCGGAGATTGCCGGGGACGAGACACCGGCCAATGCCGCCGAGGATGAGGCGCTCGCGAAGGACATGCACCGGGCGATCAGGGACGTGACGGGCGGCGTGGAAAGTTTTGGATTCAACGCGGCGATTGCCAAGCTTTACGGGTTCACCAATGGGTTGGCCAAATCGGGCGCCGGAGCGGAAGCGAAAAAGGCAGCGGCGCAGGTTCTGGCTCAGTTGATGTCGCCCATGACGCCGCATCTGTCCGAAGAGCTTTGGTCGATGCTGGGCGGTGAGGGCCTTGTGGCGCAGGCGCCCTGGCCGGTGGCCGACGAGGCGATGCTGACCGACGACAGCGTGACCCTGCCGATCCAGGTCAACGGCAAGCGCCGGGCCGAAATCAGCGTGCCCAAGGACATGGACAAGGCAGAGGTTGAAAAACGCGCGCTGGCGCACGAAGCTGTGGCAAGGTCGCTGGATGGGGCCCAGCCCAAGAAGGTCATCGTCGTCCCCGGGCGGATCGTGAATGTCGTCGTTTAACCGTCGTTTCATCGTGCTGGGCCTGCCCGCGGGGCTGGCCGCCTGTGGATTCGCGCCGGCCTATGCGCCGGGCGGCGCGGCCCACAATTTGCAGGGCGCGGTGCTGGTGGAGGCGCCGAACAGCCGGCCAGGTTACCTGCTGACCCGCCATATCGAAGAGCGGCTGGGCCGCGGCGAGCGGCAGGTCTACGGGCTGGGCTATTCGATCATTCTGACGGAAGAGGCGGTCGCGATCTCGCGCGCCAACGTGAACACGCGCTACAACCTTCTGGGCAAGGTGACATACGCGCTGCGCGATCTGCGCAGCAACGCGGTCGTGCTGAGCGGACAGGCGGACAGCTTTACCTCATACTCGGCCTCGGGCACCACCGTGGCGACGCAGGCGGCGCAGCGCGACGCCGAGGCGCGGCTGATGGTGATCCTGGGGGACCAGATCCTGAACCGGCTGACCGCCGAGGCCGGCAAGCTGCCGGCATGAAGCTGTCGCCCCGCGATGCGCCGGCCTATTTCGCGCGGCCCGATCCCGACAAGACCGGCCTGTTGATCTATGGCACCGACGCGATGCGCGTAGCGCTGAAGCGGCAGGAGGTGATTGCCGCGCTGATCGGCCCGCAGGGCGAGGAGGAGATGCGGCTGACGCGGATCCCCGCGTCGGAGTTGCGCAAGGACCCCGCGATGCTGCTGGACGCGGTCAAGGCGCAGGGCTTCTTTCCGGGGCCGCGCGTGGCGTTTGTCGAGGATGCGAACGAGACCGTGGCGCCGGTGGTGACGGCGGCGCTGGAGGATTGGCAGCCGGGCGATGCGCAGGTGGTGGTGATCGCCGGCAGCCTGAAGGCGACGTCGAAGCTGCGCAAGCTCTTCGAGGGGCACAGGAATGCCTATGCCGCGGCGATCTATGACGAGCCGCCGGGGCGGGCCGAGATCGAGGCGATCCTGTCCAAGGCGGGGCTGCGCGATGTGCCGCGCGACGCGATGACGGACCTGAACGCGCTGGCGCGCGCGCTCGATCCGGGCGATTTCCGCCAGACGATGGACAAGCTGGCGCTGTACAAGCGGGGCGACGACACGCCCCTGAGCGCCGAGGATATCGCCGCCTGTGCGCCGGTGTCGGTGGAGGCGGACCTGGACGACGTGCTGCACCTGGTGGCCGAGGCCAAGCCGGGCGAGATCGGCCCGGTGATGAAGCGGCTGCGAGCGCAGGGCGTGCAGCCGGTGGGGCTTTGCATGGCGGCGAACCGGCATTTCCGCACGCTTTACGCGGCGGCCAGCGATCCGGGCGGGCCGGGGCAGGGTATTGCCCGCGTGCGCCCGCCGGTATTCGGCCCGCGCCGTGACCGGATGCAGCGGCAGGCGGCGCATTGGGGCGCGGCGAAGCTGGAAGAGGCGCTGGGTGTGTTGACCGACACCGACCTGCGCCTGCGCTCGGCGGGCCAGACCGCGCCGGACATGGCGCTGGTGGAACGCGCGCTGATCCGGCTGGCGACGCTGGCGCAGCGGTAGGGCGGCTCAGGAGATGTCGGCGAACATGGCCAGGGTCTCGGCCTCGGTCATGCGTTTGTGGGTGCCTGCCAGCGCGTAGGCGTCGGGCTTGCGGTCGACGAAGATTTCCTCGGTCAGGGTGATGCCGGAGGGATCGTCCAGCAGGCCAAGGCCTACATGCATGTCGCCCTGCATCGGACCCGGCGCGGTGACCCGGTAGAAGAGGTTGGTGCCGCAGGTGGCGCAGAAGCAGCGCTCGGCCCAGTCGGACGAGGTGTAGGCGGTGATGTTGTCCGCGCCGGTGATCGTGGCATCGCCGGCCCTGACGTGCAGTCCCAGATAGACGCCGCCGGACCATTTGCGACACATCCCGCAATGGCAGGCCCCGGTGCTGTCGGGGGCGTTGGCGATGTCGACGGTCACGGCGCCGCACAGGCAGGTTCCGGATTTGTGCATGATGGATCTCCGCTCCAGTTTGATCGGCAGGATAGGTGACGGGTATGACAGCAAATGTCAGTATGGAAGTGGAAAATCGTTGCGCTGTCGCCCGGGGCGGGCAAGCGTGAGGCGACATATCAGGGAGTTGTGCGATGTACGAAGTGATCGGATCGAAGGCCAGCCGGGCGTTCCGGGTGTTGTGGCTGCTGGAGGAGCTGGGCGTGGATTACGACCACACCCCCGCAGGGCCGCGCAGCGCCGAGGCGGTGGCGGCGAACCCGTCGGGCAAGATACCGGCGTTGCGGGTGGACGGGGCCGTGGTGACCGAGTCGGTGGCGATCATGAGCTTCCTGGCCGATCGGCACGGCGCGCTGACCCACAAGGCAGGCACGCTGGAGCGCGCGCGGCAGGATGCGCTGGCGCACCAGATTCTCGATGACGTGGATTGTGCCCTGTGGATGGCCGCGCGGCATACCTTCGTGCTGCCCGAGGACAAGCGGGTGCCCGAGGTCAAGGAGACGCTGAAATGGGAATACGAGGCCAATATCGCCCGGCTGTCGGAGGCGCTGGAAGGCCCGTTCCTGATGGGCGAGAAGATGACGGTGCCCGATATCCTGCTGGTGCACTGCCTGCGCTGGGCGGAGATCGCGAAGTTCCCCGAGCCTGGCAAGGTGCTGGCGGAGTACCGGGCGCGGCTGGAAGCACGCGAGGCGTTCCGCAAGGTCGCGGAGATGGGGTGAGACAGCCGCCGTTCGGGAGCGGTGGGTTTCACCCACCCTACGGGGGCCAGGGGCAGGGCGTGGCGGGTGCGAGACCCTGAACCGCCGCCTTGCAGCCCGGGGGGGATGGGCGTAAGTGCGGGACATGCCCGGTCAGGGAAACCCGCGCCATGCAACTTTATCTGCCCATCGCCGAGGTCTCGGTCAACGGCCCGCTGCTGCTGTCGGTCGGCCTTGTCGTCGGGTTGCTGTCGGGCATTTTCGGCGTCGGCGGCGGGTTTCTGATCACGCCGCTCCTGTTCTTCATCGGGATTCCGCCTGCCGTCGCCGTCGCGACATCGGCCAACCAGATCGTCGCCTCGTCGTTCTCGGGGATCTTCGCGCATCTGCGACGCCGCACCGTCGATTTCCGCATGGGCAGCGCCTTGATGGCCGGGGGCCTCGCGGGGTCGACCGTGGGGGTCTATGTTTTCAGCCTGCTGCGGCAGCTGGGGCAGGTCGATCTGCTGGTCAACCTGTTCTACGTGGTCTTTCTCGGGCTGATCGGGACGCTGATGTTCGTCGAAAGCCTGAAAGCCATTCGTCGTGCCAAGATGCAGGGACCGAAGCCACGCGCCCGCCGCACGCGGCGCGACTGGGTGCATTCGATGCCGCTGCGCGTGAGGTTCCGAACGTCGGGGCTGTACATCTCGGTCTTTCCGCCGCTGATCGTGGGGTTCTTCGTCGGCGTGCTGTCGGCGATCATGGGGGTCGGGGGTGGTTTCGTGGTGGTGCCGGCGATGATCTATATCCTTGGGATGCCGACGAAGGTGGTGATCGGCACGTCGCTGTTCCAGATCATCTTCGTGTCCGCCTACACGACGATGATGCACGCCTATACGACGCATACGGTGGATACGGTCCTGGCCGCGCTGCTGATTGTCGGCGGCGTGGTCGGCGCGCAATTCGGCAGCATGATCGGGCAGGTCCTGAAAGCGGAACAGTTGCGCATCCTGCTGGCCCTGCTGGTGCTGGCCGTCGGTCTGAAACTGGGGCTGGACCTGGTGCTGGAGCCGTCGAACGTGTTCTCGGTCGCCGGGGTGCGCGAGGGCTGAGCAATGTGCAGGCGCGGCTGGCCTAGGGGCTGGCGGCCACCGTCGCGAAGCGGGCGGCGGCACGACCGGCCCAGAGGCCGGAGGCCAGGCAGGCGGTCAACAGGTAACCGCCGGTTGGCGCCTCCCAGTCCAGCATTTCACCGGCGGCGAAGGTTCCGGGGCGGGATTTCAGCATCAGGTCGCCGGTGAGGGCATCGAAGCGCAGGCCGCCGGCGGTCGAGATCGCCTCGTCCATGGGGCGCGGCCCGGCGAGTGGGATTGGCAGCGCCTTGGTGACCGGGGCGAGGTCGTCGGGCAGGGGTCGGGCGCATTCGTTCAGCAGGGCTTGTTCCACGGGTGCGAGGCGCAGAGTCTTGCGCAGGTGGTTCGACAGGCTGGCCTTGCCGCGCGGACGCCCCAGGCGCTTTCGGATCGCATCGAGCGACAGGTCCGGGCGCAGGTCGAGCGTGAGCGCCGCGCCTTCGCGCAGGGGGCGGGAGAGGGCATAGATCCCCCCGCCTTCGATGCCCCTCGCGGACAGGACGATCTCGCCGCGCGAGATATGCGCACCGGCATGAAGCGCGATGTTCTTCAGCGGCCGGCCGAAATGGCGCTGCATGTGGTCGGACCAATCGACGGTGAAGCCCATGTTGGCGGGCTGGAACGGGGCGGTCTGGCCGGGCAGATGGGCCGCCCAGCTGCCGTCGGAGCCGAGACGCGCCCAGCTGGCGCCGCCACAGGCCAGCACGGTGACTGTGGGAGTCAGCTGGCGCGAGCCACCCGGCGTGTCGAACCCCGCGGCATCGCCGTCCCAGCCGGTCCAGCGCCAGCGGCGGTGCAGTGTCACCCCCAGCCCTTCGAGGCGGGAGAGCCAGGCGCGCAGGAGCGGCGAGGCTTTCATGGCGGTGGGAAAAACGCGTCCGGTGGAGCCGGTGAAGGTGGGCTGCCCCAGCCCCTCGGCCCAGCGGATGACATCGTCCGGCCCGAAGGCGGCAAGCATCGGGCGCAGGTGCGGCGCGGCCTCGGCATAGGCGGCGAGGCAGGTTTCGAGGTCTTCGGACTTGGTGAGGTTGAGGCCGGACTTTCCCGCCATGAGGAACTTGCGGGCCGGGGACGGCTTGGCCTCGGCCACGGTGACGGGCACGCCCGCCGAGGCCAGCGCGTCGGCGGCCATGAGGCCCGCCGGCCCTGCACCGATGACCAGCGCGCCCGTCATGGGGCGGGCGATGCCGCCGCGCCCGGGCTGCTGGGACGCATGACCTGCTGCGGAACGGGAATTTCGATCTCATGCGCCTTGAGCGCGTTCCGGGTGGCAAGGAGCGCTTGCGGAGTGTCGCGGGTCCTGGCGTCGCTGGTGGCGTGGCCCCGGTATTCGACGGCGATTTCGGCGGCGATTCGGCGCGTGGCCGGGCGCAGCACGTCCTGCGACCGGATATGAGTGGCGGATCGCTGGGACGGGCGCGGGCGCGGGCGCCGCGTGGCAAGCCCCGCCAGCGCGAACGCTGCCACGTGGATCGCGTGTTGCGACCAGGCTGCCGGGCTGAGCGCCCATGTCTGCGCGATATCCGGGCCCTGGTGCGCTTGGCCCATGCCTTGCGCGACGATCTCGGGCGGGTTGTCCCAATCCATGGCAGCCCCCTTGCCATTCTTCGTGGTGCGTCCATCCTCTTGCCTGTCGTGGACGAAAGATCAAGGGAAAGCCATGGACGACCCGGTGTGTCCGCTGTGCGGGCGGCCCATTCCGCCCGAGGCCAGGCAGAGCCTGCACCACCTTGTGCCCAAGCTGAAAGGCGGCAAGGGCGGGCCGGTCGTGCTGTTGCACCAGATCTGTCACAATGAGATCCACGCCACGCTGACCGAGGCCGAGCTGGCGCGAAGCTATGCCACGGTCGAGGCGTTGCGGGCGCATCCGCGGCTGGAGAAGTTCATTCGCTGGGTGGCCAGGCGTCCGCCGGGATTTCATTCGAAAACGCCCGGACGGCGTCGGCTGCGTTGATCCTGCGCAATGCGAGGCGTGCCGGAATACGGTATGCTTGGCGCGGGAGGATCGCATCATGACCGTTGAGTACGAAGAAGACGCCGAAACGAAAACTGTCGAGCTGACCGTGGCGGGAAAGGTCACGCGGGAGGATTACGACAGGATCGTGGACCGGATGCAGGGCTTTATCGACGCCCAGGGCACGGTGAAGCTGATCGAGGTGATCGAGAGCCTCGACGGGTTCGCGCCATCGGTGATCTGGCCGGGAATCAAGTTCGATTTCAAAAACCTGCGCCATATCAGCCATGTGGCGGTGGTGTCGGATATCGGCTGGATCGGGCCGGTGGCCAAGGCGGCGGGCGCGCTGGTGTCGACCAAGCTGCGGACGTATGACCTGGACGACCTGGATGCGGCGCGGGAGTGGATCGCGTCAGAGTGACTTGACCATGTGCCGGGATGGGCCACTCTTGCGGGCGTGGCAAGATGCGAGGGCAAGATGGATCCGACGCGGCGGGACGTGATGGCGCTGGCCGGCGGGCTGGCCGGGGCGCAGGTGGTACCGGGGTTGGCATGGGCCGGTGCGCCGGGGCACCGCCTGACCGCCGCGCCCGCCGAGGTGCAGCTGGCGCCCGGGGACTACCCGAAGACGCGGGTCTGGGCCTATGACGGGCGGGTGCCGGGTTCGGTGCTGCGCCGGCGGCAGGGCGAGACGTTCGAGGCGCGGCTGGTCAACGGGCTGGACCAGCCGACGACGGTGCATTGGCACGGCCTGCGCCTGCCCAACGCCATGGACGGCGTGCCGGGCATGACGCAGGCGGCGGTGCGCCCCGGCGAGAGTTTCGACTATCGCTTTGTGCTGCGCGATGCGGGCACGTTCTGGTATCACCCGCATGCCAATTCGCTGGAGCAGATCTCGCGCGGGCTGGCCGGGGTGCTGGTGGTGGACGAGGCCGAGCCGCCCGAGGTGGATGCCGAGGAGATCCTGGTGCTGGACGACTGGCGGTTGACCGAGGACGCGCAGCTGCATCCCGAGTTCGGCAACCGGCACGACATGTCCCATGCCGGGCGGCTGGGCAATTACATCACGGTCAATGGCGCGGGCGAGCTGCGGCGAAGCTATCCGCGGGGCACGCGGCTGCGGGTGCGGCTGGTGAACGCGGCGACGGCGCGTATCTTCCGGCTGGTGTTCCGGGGGATGGATGCGTGGGTGGTGGCGCTGGACGCGATGCCGCTTGAGGCGCCGGAGCGGATCGAGCAGGTCGAGATCGGACCGGCGCAGCGCGTCGATCTGATCGTAAATGTCAGCGCCGGGACCGGGGAGGAGGCGATCATCGGATCGGTGGAGCGGGACGGCACCTATGCGACGGTGTCCGTGTCGGTCGCGGGCCAAGAGCAGGCGATGCGGGCCGCGCCGCACGCCCTGCCGCCCAACGACCTGCCGACGCTGGCGCTGAAGGATGCGCGACAGGTGCCGCTGGTCATGGAAGGCGGCGCGATGCGGGGCCTGCCGGAGCGCGTCCGGTGGCAGGGCAGCAAGCGCGAGGCGCGGGCGCTCTACGAGGCGGGGCAGTTCTGGGCCTTCAACGGGCAGGCGGGGATGGACGGGGCGCCGCTGATCGAGGCAGGCATGGGCGAGACGGTTCGGGTGCCGATGGAGAACCGGACCGCGTTTTCCCACGCGATGCACCTGCACGGGCAGCATTTCCGCGAAGTTCTGCCCGAGGGGCGTCTTGGGCCGTGGCGCGATACGCTGGTGGTCCATCCCGACGAGACACGCGAGATTGCCTTTGTCGCCGAGAACCCCGGCGACTGGATGTTTCATTGCCACATGGCTGCGCACCAGATGTCGGGCATGATGAACTGGATACGGATCACGTAGGCGCCGTTTTCCGCGCGGAAAACGGGATAGAAAATGCGTATTTTCAATCCCGGAATTTACGTAAATTCCGGCGCGCTCAGGGGCGGCAGACGTGCTTGATGCCTGCTGCGTGGTCGGGCGCAGCTCCGAGCGCGTCGGTGGCCAGCGTGCGCGCGGTGTCGAGCAGCCCGTCAGGTTCCACAATCTGGTCGATCAGGCCCCAGTGATGTGCGGTGTCGGTGTCGATCTTCTGGCCTGCCATCAGGATCATCTTCGTCCGCGACGGGCCGATCAGCCGCGTCAGGCGCCCCGGATCGGAGGGTTGTGGCAGGAAGCCCAATTTCATCACGGGATAAAAGATCTTGGTGCCGGGCACCGCGATGCGCAGGTCGCAGGCCAGCACCATACCCATCGCACCGCCCGCCACAGTGCCGTTGAGCGCGGCAATCGTCAGGCAGGGAAGGACCGAAAGCGCGCCCGACAAGCGCTCCCACACCGGGTCGGTCGGCAGGCCGGACCTGGCGGCCTCGAGGTCCATGCCTGCCGAGAACGCCTTGCCGCGGCCGGTCAGAACCAGCGCGCGGGCCTCGGTGGCGGCCTCGGCGATGTCGGCCAGCTCGGTCAGCATCGCGTGCGTGAGGGAATTGGCCTTGTCGGGCCGGTTGAGGGTGACGGTCCAGAGGCCGTCATCGGATTTGTCGAGGTCGATCATTCGAGGCCCACCGCGAGGCGGATGTCCTCGTTGCGCAGGCTGATGTCCTGGCCGAGCCAGCCATCGGCGTCCGCCGTGCACATCCACGCCAGCGCCCGCGCGGGCCAGTCCGGCGGGATATGGTCGGACCAGTCGAGCTGGGCCACGGGGTTCATGCCGCTGGCCTTGATCTGGTGCTGCATGTCGGTGGCCACGGTGCCGGGCGAGAGGCCCAGAACGCGGATGCCGTGATCGCGGTTTTCCTTGTCGGCGGCGCGGGTCAGCATCAGCGCGGCGGCCTTGGAGGCGCAATAGTGGCTCCAGCCTTCGAGCGCGCTGGTGGCGGCGCCGGAACTGATGGTGATGATGGTGCCGGAGCCGGCCTGTTTCATCACCGGCAAGGCCGCGCGCATTCCGTGAAAGACGCCCTTGAGGTTGATGT
Source organism: Roseovarius sp. THAF8 (assembly GCF_009363735.1). Taxonomy (NCBI): domain Bacteria; kingdom Pseudomonadati; phylum Pseudomonadota; class Alphaproteobacteria; order Rhodobacterales; family Roseobacteraceae; genus Roseovarius; species Roseovarius sp. THAF8. The sequence continues at coordinate 3,171,515 of NZ_CP045410.1, forward strand.
CGATGACCTTGTCCCATTCGTCCGGGTCGACGTCGGAGAGATGCGCGATGGGCTCGATCACGCCGGCGTTGCCGATCAGAACGTCCAGCCCGCCGAAGCGTTCCGTGGCGGCGGTGACGGCGGCCTTGACGTCATCGTAGCGGCTGACGTCGCAGGACACCGCGAGGGCGCGGTCGCCGATACCCGATGCGATCTCCTCGACTGCGTCGGTACTGCGGGCGGCGAGCACCACGTTGGCGCCGAGCGCGGCGAAATGACGGGCGGTGGCCGCGCCGATGCCGCGACTGGCGCCGGTGATGAGAACGGTCGTGTCTTTCATGGATTGAACCTTTCGCGCCGATATGGGTACAGATGCTCAAACGAGAGCTATCGCGCGGTGCGACCGAGGTCCAGCGCAAGACGGGAATAACCCCCCTTGACCACGCTTTCGCGAGGGCGGAAGCTGCGTGGGATCAAGGATTTCAACACGAAAGGATTCTTCATGAAACTGCTCGATATGACGGACCGGGCCAGGTTCGGAATGACGACGGCGATCGGCCTTGTCTTATCGGCGGGCGCGGCACAGGCGGATGTGACCGCGGCGGATGTCTGGGCGGACTGGAAAGGGTATCTTTCGTCGTCCGGCTACGAGGTGGCGGGCGACGAGAGCCAGTCGGGCGACACGCTGACCGTATCCGACGTGACGATGACGATGGCGATCCCCGAAGAGGACACGACCGTGTCGGTCAACCTGGGTGAGATGACCTTTACCGAGAACGGCGACGGCACGGTGTCGGTGGGCATGCCGGCGGAAATGCCGATGCAGGTGCAGGTTGAGTCGCCTGACGCCGAGGAGGTCTCGGTCGGCCTGCAATACAACACGTCCGATTTCGACATGACCGCGTCGGGCGAGCCGAACGACCTGCTTTACAACTACAGCGCCAGCGAGATCGCGGTGATCGTAGATGACGTGACCGTCGAAGGCAAAAGCGTCGACCTGGGGACCGTGGAATTCCGCATCGCGGACGTCACCGGGACGACCACGATGCAAGTGGGCGAGTTGCGGAAATCGGACCAGAAGATGAGCACCGGCCCGGTGAACTACACGATCGACGTGGCCGACCCCGAGGGCGGCACCGGCCAGTTCATGATGAAGGGCCAGTTCGCCGGCATGACGGTCGCGGCCGAGGGCGCCATGCCGCTGGAGATGGACCCCGCCGATTTCGCGGCGTCGATCAATGACGGTTTTTCCGCGGATCTGACGATGACCTATTCCGAGGGCTCGTCGGAGTTCAAGGTCGTCGATCCGCCGCAGACCACGGAAGGCACGACCAAATCGGACGGTGGCGAGTTCACCGTCGCGATGGGCGCCGAGGGCCTGACCTATGACGTGTCGTCGAAGAACATGCAGCTCAACATGGCCGGCGGTGATATCCCGCTGCCGATCGAAGTGGCATTCGGCACGGCCGCGTTCAACCTGACCACCCCCATCGCCAAGAGCGAGGAGGCGCAGGATTTCGCCATGGGCGTGACGCTGGGCGATTTCACGATGTCGGACATCATCTGGGGCATTTTCGACCCGGCGGGCGAACTGCCGCATGATCCTGCGACGATCGACGTGGACCTGACGGGGACGGCCAAGCTGTTCTTCGATCTTTTCGACCCCGAACAGATGGAAGCGGCGGAAACCGGCGAGCTTGGTGTGCCGGGCGAGTTGAACACGCTGGACATCAACACCCTGACGGTCAGTGCCGCCGGAGCCGAGCTGACCGGGGACGGCGCGTTCACCTTCGACAATACCGATCTGGAAACCTTCAACGGGATGCCCGCGCCGGACGGTTCGGTCGACCTCAAGCTGACGGGCGCCAACGGTCTTCTGGATTCGCTGATCGCGATGGGGCTGGTGCCCGAAGAACAGGCCATGGGCGTGCGCATGATGATGGGCATGTTCGCGGTTCCCGGCGAGGGCGAGGATGCGCTGACCTCGAAGATCGAGGTCAAGAGCGACGGCCAGGTCCTGGCCAACGGACAGCGTCTGCGCTGATCCGGGCGACGCCTGAATACCATGCGGGGGGCCGGGCGATCCGGCCCTTTCGCGTTCGATCCATACCGTTTGATGAAAGGTGATGCGATGCATGCCATCCGTATAGTTCCCGTTTTCCTTGGTGCCGCCGCGTGGCTGCCCACCGCGGCGCAGGCCGATGTGACCGCCGACGACGTGGTGACCAACATGCTGGCCCCGGCCCGCGCATTCGGTTTCGAGGTGACCGCAGAGCCGGTGCGCGACGGCGACACGGTGCGCATCGACAGCGTGGTGATGACCTATGCCCTGCCGCTGGAGCTGGGCGAGGCACGGTTGACGACCAACGGCATGACCCTGACCGAGCAGGGCGACGGCAGCGTGGCGTTGCGGTATACCGACGCGATGGAGATGCAGGTCGCGTTCTCGACGCCCGAAGAGGGCGAGGTGTTTTCCGCAACCGTGGTCTACGAGGGGTTCGACACGCCGACCATCGCCACGGGCACGCCGGGGCAGGTGGTCTACGAGGGCGCTTTTGACGGGGCGCGGTTCTCTTTGAGCGATTTTTCGGTAGAGGACGAAGACGAGGAATTCGACATCGCGGTCAGCGGAAGCGTCAGCGGGACGAGCCGCTACGAGATCACCGAGGGCGATATCGTGACAGTGGCGCTGTCGACCACCTCGGACAGCATGCAGTTCGACACAACGTTTTCGGATGCCACCGGAGCGGGATCCGAAGGGCGGCAGACGATGACGGGCGGCACTTCGGAACTGGAGTTGGCCATTCCGGCGGGCCAGGTGGACCTTCTGAACCTCGACGATGCGCTGCGGGCGGGGTTGAAGATGGTGGCGAAGACCGGCGGCATGCAGGTCGAGGGCACGACGGTCACGACCGCCGAGGAGGTCGAGATGCGCCAGACCACCAGCTACATGATGGAAAGCAACGACCTGACGCTCGGGGCTGACGGCTTGTCCCTGGCCGGTGCCTACACCGATTTTGCGTTCGAGTTGCAGATGCCGTCCGAGCTGCCGTTTCCCATCGCCGGCCAGATCGCGCGCAGCGAGGGTCACTTGAATTTTCCGGTCACCGAAACGGACGGCGCGGTGCCGGTCGCGCTGCGGATGACGCTCGAGGACCTGACGATGGCCGAGGAGATCTGGGCGCTCTTCGATCCGGAGACGCAACTGCCGCGGGATCCGATGACATTGGTGGTGGACATGTCGGGCGATGCGGCGCTGGCGCGCGAGCCGCTGGATATCATGCGGATGATGGAGGTCGGCCCGGACGAAGAGTCCCTGGGTCGCTTCGAGAGCTTGACGCTGAATGACTTCCTGCTGAACGCCGTGGGCGCGCAGGTCACGGGCGAGGGCGCGTTCGAGATCGACAACGAGGATCACGAGACTTTCCCGGGCATGCCGGCCCCGTCGGGCAGCATCGACCTGCAGGTGACCGGCGCCAACGGATTGCTGGACACGCTGGTGGCGATGGGCCTTTTGCCCGAGGAACAGGCGATGGGAACCCGGATGATGATGGGCATGTTCGGCACGCCGGGCGAGGGTGAGGACGTGATCAACTCGACCATCGAGGTGACCGAGGACGGGCAGGTGCTGGCCAACGGCCAGCGGATCCGCTGAGCGGATGGCCCTGCGCCCGATACTGCTTGCTGCGGCGCTTTCGGCGCCGCAGGTTGCGCTGGCGGACCTGACCGTCGAGGCCGCCTGGGATGTCTGGACCACGCAGTTCGAGGCGCTGGGCCTTGAGTGGCAGGCCGAGACGAAGCGGGACGGCGCGGCGCTGGCGGTCGGGCCGATCTTCCTGACCCTGCGGGTTCCGGGCACGGCGCTGGATGTGAACCTGCAACTGCCCGGCCCGCGTTTCGTGCCGGACGGTCCGGAGATCGACGTTCGGTTACCCGTGTCCGAGGCGATGCCGTTCAGCATGTCCACCGTCGAGGACGGCGCGGCAGGGTTCACCTCCTCCGGCGCGTTCGCGTGGCGGATGGAGGATGTCACCGTGCGGATGCGCGAGACGGAGGCCGGCATCGAAACGCGCTGGCGGGGACAAAGCTTCGAGATCGCCCTGACCGAGTTCGGTCTGTTCGGAACGCCCTATCCCGCCGCGTACCGCTATCTGCAATCGGGATTCGACATCACGCAGACGAGCGATGTCGGCGATGGCTGGCTGGACTTCACGCGCCGGGGCGAGGCCGAGCAGGTTCTGGTCGAATACGGTTATGGGGACGAGACCACCGCCGAGGGCCTGGAGGGCGTGCTGGACCGGCACGCGGTGGAGACCGTGACCGAACTGCGCCTGCCGCCGGAAGGTCCGGTGTTGCAGAGCCTGTCCGAGCAGGCGGCGGACGGCATGGCGTTTCGGCATACCATGGCTGCCGAGCGCGGGATCGACCGCGACAAGGATTGGCTGAACGGCGCGCTGATTGCCACCAGCCAGACCGACTGGAGCGAGATCAAGGGCGACTTCGCGCTGGACCGGGAGGGGCTGCGCATCGTCTCCGGTGCGCAGCAGACGGCGATGCAGCTGTCCGACGAAATGCTTGGTGTGCATTTCGATGTCGAGGCGTCGCGGGTTCTGCTGGACCTGGCCCTGCCGGTATTGCGGAACGTCGCTCCGCAGGACTTCGCGCTGCGGTTCGAACTGGACGGGTTGACCATGTCCGAAGAGAGCTGGGCGCAGTTCTTCATGGCCGAGGATTTTCCGCGCCAGGCCGCGGATGTTGAGTTCGACCTGGGCGGTGAGGTGATCCTGGTGGAAACCCTGTTCGACCTGGACGCGATGAGTGCCGCGTTCGGCGGCGCCCTGCCGTTTTTTGTCGAAACGCTCGATCTTCGGTCGCTGGGGCTGCGCTTGCCGGAGGCCGAGGTGACGGGCAGCGGCGTGTTCCGCTTCGATCACATGGATTACGAGACGCTGGACGGGATTCCGGCGACGGAGGGCCGTGCCGTCTTCGACGTGACCGGGGCGCAGGCGCTGCTTGACAGGCTGGTGTCGGCAAAGGTGCTGACGACCGAGGATGCGATGTCGGCGCGGATGATGCTGGGAATGTTCACGCGCCCCGTCGAAGGGCAGGATGAAACCGCCCGTTCGGAGGTCGAGATCACCGCCGAAGGCCAGGTTCTGGTGAACGGGCAGCGGATGCGCTGAACCGGGGCTTGCCTTGCGCCTGTTCCGGCGTCGCAGTACATCGAACCCGTGCCGATCCCCGACGCCGCGCCTTGCGATGCCTGACCAGGAGAACTTCATGCCTCTCGACCCCCAGACCCTGACCGAAGTGCTGCTCTCTGCCGCCCGCAAGGCCGGGGCCGAGGCGGCGGATGCCGTGGCGGTGGAAACGCGCGCCCAGAGCATCAATGTCCGGGCGGGCACGCTGGAACAGGCGGAGCGGTCTGAAAGTATCGAGGTCGGGCTGCGGGTTTTCATCGGCCAGCGGCAGGCCTGTGTGGGCGCGTCGGACACGCGCGAGGAGACGCTGGCGATGCTGGCGGAACGCGCGGTGGCGATGGCCCGGGAAGCGCCCGAAGACGCCTATGCCGGGCTTGCCGCGCCCGAGCAACTGGCGCGGGACTGGGATGTGGCGGCGCTGGAGCTGCACGATCCCGGGCCCGAACCCGCGGCGCCCGACATGCAGGAGGCGGCGCTTGCGCTGGAGGCGGCGGCGATGGGCGTCAATGGTGTGAGCCAGGTGCAGGCGGCGGCCGATCACGAGGTCGAGCGGATGCACATGGCGGCCACCAACGGGTTTTCCGGCGGGTTCACCAGCAGCGCCCGAAGCCTGAGCGCCGTGGCGATTGCCGGGCAGGGCACGGGGATGCAGCGCGATTACGATGCGGATACGCGTGTCTTTGCCGCCGATCTGCGCACGCCCGAGGAGATCGGGACGCGGGCGGGGGAACGCGCCGCGTCGATGCTGGACGCGAAGAAGCCCTATACCGGCTCCTATCCGGTGCTGTTCGACGAGCGCGTGGCGTCGACGCTGATCGGGCACCTTCTGTCTGCGATCAACGGCGGGTCGGTGTCGCGGGGGGCGTCGTGGCTGATGAATCGGATGGGCGAGCCCGTGCTTCCCGAGGCGCTGTCGCTGATCGACGATCCGCTGCGCCCCCGCGCGCTGGGGTCCCAGCCTTTCGATGCCGAGGGCCTGCCGGTGGCAAAGCGTGCCCTGGTCGAGAACGGTGTGCTGACGTCGTGGATCCTGGACCTTTCCACGGGGCGCAAGCTGGGCCTGCCGTCCACGGGACATGCAAGGCGGGCGCCGTCCTCGGTGCCGTCGCCTTTGTCGACGAACGTGGCGCTGACGCAGGGCGACAAGAGCCGCGAGGAACTGATGGCCGAGATGGGCACGGGCCTCTTGGTGACCTCGATGATCGGCTCGACGATCAACCCCAATACGGGCGACTATTCGCGGGGCGCGTCGGGGTTCTGGATCGAGAACGGCGAGATTGCCTTTCCGGTGAACGAATGCACCATCGCGGGCAGCCTGCCGGAGATGCTGCGGGGGATCGTCCCGGCCAATGACGCGCGTCCCTGGAAGTCGCGCGTCGTGCCGTCGCTGCTGGTCGAGGGGCTGACCCTTGCCGGCAACTGAGCTGGACCTTCTGATCTCGGCGGCAAGGGCGGCGGGCGAGGTGGCCTGCCGCTATACCGGGCCCGAGGCGCGGGTCTGGGACAAGCCGGGCGGCGCAGGACCGGTGACCGAGGCCGACCTGGCGGTGAACGAGGTTCTGTTCGAGCATCTGCGCGGCGCGCGGCCCGACTATGGCTGGCTGTCGGAGGAAAGCGCCGACACGCCCGAGCGGCTGTCGCGCGACCGGGTGTTCATCGTCGACCCCATCGACGGCACGCGCAGTTTCATCGAAGGCACGCGGACCTGGGCGCACGCGCTGGCGGTGGTCGAGCGGGGCGAGGTGGTGGCGGGCGTGGTCTACCTGCCGATGCGCGACATGATGTATGCCGCCGCCGCCGGGCAGGGGGCGACGCTGAACGGCGACCGCCTGGGTGTAAGCGATGCGGCGGTACTGGACGGCAGCAGCATGTTGGCGGCGAAACCGAATTTCGACGCGCGGCACTGGCGGGCCGGGCGGCCGCCAGCGATGGATCGGGGGTTTCGCCCGTCGCTGGCCTATCGGCTGGCGCTGGTGGCCGAGGGGCGGTTCGACGCGATGATGACCCTGCGCGGCGCGTGGGAGTGGGACATCGCGGCGGGAGATCTAATCCTGCGGGAGGCCGGCGCGGTGACCTCGGACCGCGAGGGGCGTCCGCTGCGGTTCAACAACCCGATGCCAAAGCTGGACGGTGTACTGGCCGCGAATCCGGCAGTGCATGGCGCGCTTCTGGAGGCGCTGGCGCCCGGGGCTGCGATCTGATCCGGTTGTGCGGCTGCGCCGCGCAGGTTTGGTTTGTTCGAGTATTTACCGAACGATGAAACTCGGGTTCGAGCGACAGATTGGCGCGTCTTGTCCGGGGCGGTAGAAGCGCGCGCAGCGCCGCCTAGATAACCGTTTCCAGAAGGGAGACGGGATATGGACGGACAGACGATAGAACAGGATGCGCGCAGTGCGGAATACCTGCGTCAGAGGGAGATCTTCGAGCGCAGCATGGCAGAGTTGCAGACGGAGCGGCGCAGGCGGGAGGCCAGCGGATACGCGGTGATGGCAATGGCCTACAGCCTTGAAGGGGCCACGCGGAAAGAGACCCGGTTGGGCAAGGTCGTGACCTTCGCGACATACGCGCTTGTCACCTTTGTGGCGGTTCTGCCGAACCTGGCGATGATCCTGATGCTGGCGGGCTGACGCGCTTGCCGCTTGTACCGGGTGCGGCGCCGGTCTAGAGCCGGGGCATGACCCGTTCCGACAACCTGACCGGCGCCCTGCTGATGATGGCGTCAATGGCGTGTTTCACGTTCAACGACACCGCGATGAAGGCGATGGCGGGGGACGTGCCGCTGTTCCAGTTGCTGCTGCTGCGGGGATTGATCACGACGGTCCTGGTGGCTGCAATCGCCTGGCGCATGGGCGCGTTGCGCGCGCGCCTGCCGCGGCGGGATTGGGGGCTGATGGCGCTGCGCACGGCGGCCGAGGTGGGCGCGGCGTATTTCTTTCTGACGGCGCTCTTCAACATGCCGCTGGCCAACGTGACGGCAATCCTTCAGGCCCTGCCGCTGACCATCACGCTGGCCGCGGCACTGTTCCTGCGCGAGCCGGTGGGCTGGCGGCGGATGGTGGCGATCCTTGTGGGCTTTGCCGGCGTGCTGCTGATCGTGCGGCCCGGGACGGATGACTTCAACTTCTACGCGGTCTATGCGCTGTTGGCGGTGGGCTGCGTCACGGTGCGGGACCTGTCGACGCGGCGGTTGTCGAAGGACACACCGTCGATGTTCGTCACGCTGCTGACATCCATCGCGACGATGACGATTTTCGGGCTCCTGAGCCTCGGCGTGGACTGGGCGCCGATGGGCGTACGAGAGGCCGGACTGGTGGGAACCGCCTCGCTGCTCATCATCGGCGGGTATCTGTTTTCCATCATGGTGATGCGGGTGGGCGAGATCAGTTTCATCGCGCCGTTCCGCTATACCGGCCTGCTGTGGGCGATGCTGCTGGGCTTCGTGGTGTTTGGCGAGTGGCCCGCGACACTGACATTGCTGGGCGCTGCGATCGTGGTCGGCAGCGGTCTGTTCACGCTTTACCGGGAGTCGCAATTGGGGCGGAAAAGGCCGCTTGCACAGCCGCCTCGTCGACATTGAAACGCTCCTTGAAAAAGGCGCGCTGATCGTCGGTCAGGGGGGCGAGGCCCTTGGTGCTGGTGCGCGCGTGGCTGTCGTTATCGTCGTGCAGGGCGCGCAGGTACATGTGGGTCTCGGGTTCGATCAGGGTCGGCATGGTGTGATGCAGCTTGTGATGGCCGTAGTTCATCACCGTCCTGGGGTCGCCGGGGCGGAAGAGCACCGCCAGGCCGCAGGCCAGGAACTGTCCTTGGATTTCCCGCGCTTGGATGCCGTCGGGCATCAGCTTGACGGAGTAGCCACGGGAATATTCGATCACCATGTTGCGCCATCCGGCGCTGAGTTTGCCGGCCAGCCGCGCGGTGCGGCGGATGCCGCGGATGAAGTTGATGCCCACGGCGTCGTCATCGTCAAGCCGGAACTGGAGGGACATATCGTCGTCGCCCTGTGCAAGCTCGTGCTGGATGGCCAGTTGCATGGCCGTGCGGTGCTTCATCGGTTCGGCGGTGACGATCTTGATGGCCTCGACCGGGGCGCAGATGTCGTTGAGCCGGTCCCAGAAAGGCCTGGGCATCCGCTCTCCGGTGAGGACGATGAAGGTGAAGCGCTTGTCCTTCTGTGCGGCGATGGAGGGCAGGGTGAGCGTTTCGAAATGCCGGAAGCGCAATTCCATGCGCTCGCGGGCATAGAGATAGGCCTCGCGTTCCTCGACCGTGTCGTGCATTCGCTTGAAGCCGCCAAGCGCGGGGTAGGAAAAGCGGCATATACCGATTGCGCGCATGGGGCGGGTACCTTTGGACCAAAATCAGCGCGAGAATTACAAATGAGCATGGCGCGAACAAGGCCAAAGAAAGAGAGGTGCTGATGGGACCGGACGCGAGAGGAAACATGGTGCGCTATCATTTCGCAGACCCGACCGCGCCTGTCGCGCTGCCCCGGATTGCGCCGCCCTACAAATGCGTGGTGCTGATCGAGCGGCAGGTTTCTGCGGAGGCGCGGTGGCAGGTCAGCAAGGACCTGGTGGCGACGGGGTGTCAGTACATGCTTGCCTGGGGGCTGGATTGCAGCCTTTGGGACGACAGCGTGGACATGGCCAGCCTGGAGCAATTCGGGTACGACGACGTCCTTCCCGAGCATTTCGTGATGACGACATGGCACAGCGACGAGACATTGCGCGAGGTGTTGCACTTTGCCAGGTGGCATGCCACGCAGTCCTACGACGATGTCGCACTGGACCGCTGCCTGATCCTCGATTTCTGCGCCGCCCCGCGCGAGCCGGAAATTCGCGCTCTCTATGCCGCGGACCAGCCCTGAGGAAACCCGGCGCTTGGCGGTGCTCAACCTATATCCGCGGGGCTGTTGACAGCCGTCCCGACTCCCCCTATACGCCGCTCATCTCGACGTCGGGGGTCGCCCCGTGTGTCGAACTCAAAATTCTAGTGGACAAGATCCGGGCCGTTTGAGTGCCCCGATCCTCTGGGAACCCGCCGCGTCGTTTACCTCGGAATGGAAACGATTGCGGTATTTGCGCATTGCGGACGCGTGATGTGCGGAAAGAACTGAAACCGCGCGGGGGTGACCCGGTGCAAACACATGTGTTGAAAGACGGGAAAGAGACCCTATGCCAACGATCCAACAGCTGATCCGCAAGCCGCGGCAGCCGAAAACAAGAAGCCAGAAGTCGATGCACCTGCAAGGGTGCCCGCAGAAGCGCGGCGTTTGCACGCGCGTCTACACCACCACGCCCAAGAAGCCGAACTCGGCCATGCGGAAGGTTGCCAAGGTGCGCCTGACCAATGGCTTCGAGGTCATCAGCTATATCCCCGGCGAAAGCCACAACCTGCAGGAACACTCGGTGGTCCTGATCCGTGGCGGCCGTGTGAAAGACCTTCCCGGTGTGCGTTACCACATCCTGCGCGGTGTCCTGGATACCCAAGGCGTCAAGGACCGCAAGCAGCGTCGTTCGAAATACGGCGCCAAGCGTCCCAAGTAAGAGGAATTCGAGATGTCTCGTCGTCACGCCGCTGAAAAACGTGAAATCCTGCCCGACGCCAAGTATGGCGACCGGGTTCTGACCAAGTTCATGAACAACCTGATGATCGACGGCAAGAAGTCGGTCGCGGAGAAAATCGTCTACAACGCGCTGGATCGCGTCGAAGACAAGGTCAAGCGCGCCCCCGTGGAGATCTTCCACGAAGCGCTGGACAACATCAAACCGTCGGTCGAAGTCCGCTCGCGCCGTGTCGGTGGTGCCACTTACCAGGTTCCGGTCGAGGTTCGCCCCGAGCGCCGCGAGGCGCTGGCGATCCGCTGGCTGATCACCGCCTGCCGTGGCCGCAACGAGAACACGATGGAAGAACGCCTGGCCGGCGAGCTTCTGGACGCCGTGAACTCGCGCGGGACCGCCGTCAAGAAACGTGAAGACACCCACAAGATGGCCGAGGCGAACAAAGCCTTCAGCCATTACCGCTGGTAAAACCCTAGAGGCATTTGCATCATGGCACGCGATTATCCGCTCGAACGCTACCGCAACTTCGGCATCATGGCCCATATCGACGCAGGCAAGACCACCTGCTCGGAACGGATCCTGTTTTACACCGGCAAGTCCCACAACATCGGCGAGGTGCACGATGGTGCGGCCACGATGGACTGGATGGAGCAGGAGCAGGAACGCGGCATCACCATCACGTCGGCGGCCACCACCACCTTCTGGCAGTGGCAGGAAGACCCGACGAAAGAGGGCACCGACGACACCAAGTTCCGCATGAACATCATCGACACGCCCGGCCACGTCGACTTCACCATCGAAGTCGAGCGTTCGCTGGCCGTGCTTGACGGTGCCATCTGCGTGCTGGATGCAAACGCTGGCGTCGAGCCCCAGACCGAGACCGTCTGGCGCCAGGCCGACCGCTACAAGGTGCCGCGCATCGTGTTCGTCAACAAGATGGACAAGATCGGTGCCGACTTCTTCAACTGCGTCGAGATGATCGAGGCCCGGACCGGCGCGAAGGCCGTTCCGATCGCCATGCCGATCGGTGCCGAGAACGAGCTGGAAGGCATCATCGACCTGGTGACCATGGAAGAGTGGACCTGGAAAGGCGAGGATCTGGGCGCGTCCTGGACCCGTCAGCCCATTCGCGATGACCTCAAGCAACTGGCCGACGACTGGCGCGCCAAACTGATCGAGAACGCCGTCGAAATGGACGACGACGCGATGATGGAATACCTGGAAGGCAACGAGCCCGACATCCCGACCCTGCGGAAACTGATCCGCAAGGGCACCCTGTCGCTGAGCTTCGTGCCGGTTCTGGGCGGTTCCGCGTTCAAGAACAAGGGTGTGCAGCCGCTGCTGAACGCGGTGGTCGACTACCTGCCGAGCCCGCTCGACGTTGTCGATTACATGGGCTTTGCCCCCGATGACGAGACCGAGACCCGCAACATCGCCCGCCGCGCGGACGATTCCATGCCGTTCTCGGGCCTGGCGTTCAAGATCATGAACGACCCGTTCGTCGGCTCGCTGACCTTCACGCGCATCTACTCGGGCGTGCTGAACAAGGGCGACACAGTCCAGAACTCGACCAAGGGCAAGAAAGAGCGCATCGGCCGCATGATGATGATGCACTCGAACAACCGCGAAGAGATCGAAGAGGCATTCGCCGGCGACATCATCGCGCTGGCCGGTCTGAAGGACACCACCACGGGTGACACGCTGTGCGACCCAAAAGAGCAGGTGGTTCTGGAAACCATGACCTTCCCCGATCCGGTGATCGAGATCGCGGTCGAGCCGAAGACCAAGAACGACCAGGAGAAGATGAGCCAGGGTCTGGCCCGTCTGGCCGCCGAGGACCCGTCCTTCCGCGTCGAGACCGACATCGAGTCCGGTCAGACCATCATGAAGGGCATGGGCGAACTTCACCTCGACATCCTGGTCGACCGTCTGAAGCGCGAGTTCAAGGTCGAAGCCAATATCGGTGCGCCGCAGGTGGCCTATCGCGAGACCATCAGCCACGAGATCGAACACACCTACACCCACAAGAAACAGTCGGGTGGGTCGGGTCAGTTCGCCGAAGTGAAGCTGATCATCTCGCCGACCGAGCCGGGCGAAGGCTACTCGTTCGAGAGCCGCATCGTCGGTGGTGCCGTGCCGAAGGAATACATTCCCGGCGTCGAGAAAGGCATCGAGAGCGTGATGGACAGCGGCCCGCTGGCCGGCTTCCCGGTGATCGACTTCAAGGTCGCTCTGATCGACGGCAAGTTCCACGACGTGGACTCGTCGGTCATGGCGTTCGAAATCGCGGCACGGATGGGGATGCGCGAAGGTCTGCGCAAGGCCGGCGCGAAACTGCTGGAACCCGTCATGAAGGTCGAAGTGATCTCGCCGGAAGAATACACCGGCAACGTGATCGGCGATTTGACCTCGCGTCGCGGGCAGGTGTCGGGCCAGGAGCCGCGCGGCAACGCCATCGCGATCGCCGCGAACGTGCCGCTGGCCAACATGTTCGGCTACATCAACACGCTGCGTTCGATGTCGTCGGGCCGCGCCCAGTTCACGATGCAGTTCTCGCATTACGAGCCCGTCCCGTCGAACATCTCGGAAGAGATTCAGGCGAAATACGCATAACCCGGGTGGCGGGGTGAACCCCGCCCTACCCACCACCGTAGGGTGGGGTTTCACCCCACCATCCGACAAGAAAAAGAGGAGCCAAACCCATGGCAAAGGAAAAGTTTGACCGTTCGAAACCGCACGTGAACATCGGGACCGTTGGTCACGTTGACCACGGCAAGACGACGCTGACGGCGGCGATCACGAAGTATTTCGGTGACTTCCGCGCGTATGACCAGATCGACGGCGCACCGGAAGAGAAAGCGCGCGGGATCACGATCTCGACCGCGCACGTGGAATACGAGACCGAGAACCGTCACTACGCTCACGTCGACTGCCCCGGCCACGCCGACTACGTGAAGAACATGATCACGGGTGCGGCGCAGATGGACGGCGCGATCCTGGTGGTGAACGCCGCCGACGGCCCGATGCCGCAGACCCGCGAGCACATCCTGCTGGCGCGCCAGGTGGGCGTGCCCGCGCTGGTGGTGTTCCTCAACAAGGTCGATCAGGTCGACGACGAGGAACTGCTGGAACTGGTGGAGATGGAAGTGCGCGAGCTCCTGAGCTCGTACGAGTTCCCCGGCGACGACATTCCGATCGTCGCGGGCTCGGCGCTTGCGGCGATGGAAGGGCGTGACCCGGAGATCGGCGAGAACAAGATCCGCGAGCTGATGGCGGCGGTGGACGACTACATCCCGACGCCGGAGCGCGCCGTGGACCAGCCGTTCCTGATGCCGGTCGAGGACGTGTTCTCGATCTCGGGCCGCGGCACGGTTGCCACCGGCCGGATCGAGCGTGGCCTGATCAAGGTCGGCGAAGAGATGGAGATCGTGGGCCTGAACAAGAACAAGAAGACGACCTGCACGGGCGTCGAGATGTTCCGCAAGCTTCTGGATCAGGGCGAGGCCGGCGATAACGTGGGTCTGCTGCTGCGCGGTATCGAGCGTGACGGTGTGGAGCGTGGCCAGGTGCTGTGCAAGCCGGGGTCTGTGAACCCGCACACCAAGTTCGAGGCCGAGGCGTATATCCTGACCAAGGAAGAGGGTGGCCGTCACACGCCGTTCTTCGCCAACTACCGTCCGCAGTTCTACTTCCGCACGACGGACGTGACGGGCACGGTGACGCTGCCGTCGGGCACCGAGATGGTGATGCCGGGCGACAACCTGAAGTTCGAGGTCGAGCTGATCGCGCCGATCGCGATGGAAGACGGCCTGCGTTTCGCCATCCGCGAAGGCGGCCGCACCGTCGGCGCCGGCGTTGTGTCCAAGATCCTCGAGTGATCTGACGCGGCGCGTCATCCCGGGCCGCGGTCCGGGGTGATCCAGAATTTCCGGGTGCTGACTGCGGTCGGCACCCGGCCCCACTTTGGGCGCGATGAAGGGCGGCAATTCCGCTTCTCTTCCTCTCCGCTGGAACCCTGTTAGGGATAATAAAAATGGCCGTAGCTAGCCAAAACATCCGTATCCGCCTGAAGGCGTTCGATTATCGCGTGCTGGACGCCAGCACGCAGGAGATCGTGAACACCGCCAAGCGGACCGGCGCAGACGTGCGCGGGCCCATCCCGCTGCCGAACAAGATCGAGAAGTTCACCGTTCTGCGTGGCCCCCACGTGAACAAGAAATCGCGCGATCAGTTCGAGATCCGGACGCACAAGCGTCTCTTGGACATCGTTGATCCCACGCCCCAGACCGTCGACGCGCTGATGAAGCTCGACCTGGCTGCCGGCGTGGACGTGCAAATCTCGGTTTAAGGAGGGCAGGATATGTTGCGCTCTGGTGTAATCGCAAAGAAAGTCGGCATGACCCGGCTTTTCATGGAAGACGGCAAGCAGATCCCTGTGACCGTTCTTCAACTGGACAAACTGCAGGTCGTCGCCCAACGCACGCCCGAAGAGCACGGCTATGCCGCTGTTCAGCTGGGCGCAGGGACCGCCAAGGCGAAACGCACGTCGAAAGCCATGCGTGGCCATTTCGCCGTCGCCAAGGTGGAACCCAAGCGCAAGGTCGCGGAATTCCGCGTGGCGCCCGAGAACATGATCGACGTGGGCGAGGAAATCACCGCGAACCACTATTTCGAAGGTCAGTTCGTGGACGTTTCCGGCACCTCGATCGGTAAGGGCTTTGCCGGTGCGATGAAACGGCACAACTTCGGCGGTCTGCGGGCCAGCCATGGTGTGTCGATCAGCCACCGCTCGCACGGCTCCACCGGCCAGTGTCAGGACCCCGGCAAGGTGTTCAAGGGCAAGAAGATGGCCGGTCACATGGGCGCCGCCCGCGTGACGACGCAGAACCTGCAAGTGGTGAAAACCGACGCCGACCGTGGCCTGATCATGGTCAAGGGCGCGGTTCCCGGCTCCAAGGGTGGCTGGGTGACGATCAAAGATGCGGTCAAGAAGCCGTTCCCCGAGAGCGCCATTCTGCCCGCCGCTCTGAAGTCGGCCGCCGCCGAAGCGGAGAAAGCCGCGGAAGAAGCCGCAGCCGCCGCAGCCGCAGAGGCCGAGGCCGAAGCACAGCGCCTGGCCGAAGAGCAGGCCGCCCAGGAAGCTGCCGCGCTGAAAGAGGCCGAAGCCGAAATCGAGGCTGAAAAGTCCGATGATGCCGGCGAAGAGAAGAAGGACGGTGAGGAATGAAACTCGACGTGATCAAACTCGACGGCGGCAAGGCCGGTTCGGTCGAGCTCTCGGGCGAGATCTTCGATCTCGATCCGCGTGCCGACATCCTGCACCGTGTCGTCCGCTGGCAGCGCAACAAGGCGCAGCAGGGCACCCACAAGGTGAAAACCCGGTCCGAGGTCAGCTATTCGACCAAGAAGATCTACCGCCAAAAGGGCACCGGTGGCGCACGTCACGGCGACCGCGGCGCGCCGATCTTCCGCAAGGGCGGCATCTACAAGGGTCCGGTCCCGCGCAGCCACGCGCATGACCTGCCCAAGAAGGTGCGCCAGCTGGGCCTGAAGCACGCGCTGTCGGCCAAGGCCAAGGCGGGTGAACTGGTCGTGATCGAGGCCGCCGAAGGTGCCGCCAAGACCAAGGAACTGGCCAAGCAGGTCAAGGACTTGGGCTGGAAGCGCGCGCTGATCATCGACGGCGCCGAGGTGAACGAGGGCTTTGCCCGCGCCGCGGCCAACATCGACGGTCTGGACGTGCTGCCCAGCATGGGCGCGAACGTATACGACATCCTCAAGCGCGACACGCTCGTGCTGACCAAGGCGGGTGTCGAAGCACTGGAGGCTCGGTTGAAATGAGCGCGAAAGCAGAACATTACGATGTGATCCGCAAGCCGGTGATCACCGAGAAGGCCACGATGGCGTCGGAAGCGAACGCCGTTGTCTTCGAGGTGGCCATGGACGCCGCGAAACCCCAGATCAAGGAGGCCGTCGAGGCGCTCTTCGGTGTGAAGGTGAAAGCGGTCAACACGTCCATCACCAAGGGCAAGCAGAAGCGGTTCCGTGGCATCATGGGCCGCCGCAAGGACGTCAAGAAAGCCTACGTGACGCTTGAAGAGGGCAACACGATCGACGTGACGACCGGCCTTTGAGGCGTGGTGGGGTGAAACCCCACCCTACGAGATTGAGACCCCCGTCGAGAGATCGGCGGGGGTTTTTCTTTTGGCGCGCCCCGGCATTTTGTCGCCCGAAATCAACGGCTGGGAGGGAGCCCCCGCTAATTTTCATTGACGGGAATCACCTGAACGCCCATATGGGCGGTGCACGTTACTACCTATCGACCCTTTCTCCTTTACGGCGACTGGCTTTCGATCTTGTCATGACGCCGCCAAGCTGCCGCATACTGCGGGCAGCAACATCTAAAGGAGACACGGGAAAATGGCCAACGGCACCGTGAAATGGTTCAACACCACCAAAGGCTACGGCTTTATCGCACCGGAATCGGGCGGCAAGGACGTTTTCGTTCACATCTCGGCCGTCGAGCGTTCGGGCCTGACCGGCCTGGCCGACGATCAGAAGGTCACCTATGACCTGGAATCCGGCCGTGACGGACGCGAAAGCGCCGTCAACATCGCGCTGGCATAAGGCGCTCAGGCGGTATTTCCGCCGGCCTTTGAAAATCGTGAACCCCGGGCGCAGGCGTGGCCGGGGTTTTTCTTTGGGAGAAAGGCTTGACCCCAAGGGTGGTCTTTCGTAAACGACCCCATCCGCAAGGCCCCGGATTCGTCCGGGGCTTTGCCGTTGCGGCGCGGGCGCCGTCCCGGACCTGATCCGGGATCTCGTGGAAACGAGGCCCAGACCGTACCTGAACCGGGCACCTAAGGGGGCCTATAACCATGGTGGGTTTTTACCCACCCTACATAGGCGGAACTGGACATTCCGGTTTCGCCGTTTGCTAAACGGAAGACAGAAAGCATGGCACTCAAGTCGTACAAGCCGACGACGCCGGGCCAGCGCGGGCTGGTGCTGATCGACCGTTCGGAGCTGTGGAAAGGACGTCCCGTCAAAGCCCTCACCGAGGGTCTGACGAAATCGGGCGGCCGGAACAACACCGGGCGGATTACCTCGCGTCGTCGCGGGGGTGGCGCCAAACGCCTTTACCGGATCGTTGATTTCAAACGCAACAAGATCGACGTGGCCGCAACCGTCGAGCGGATCGAATACGACCCGAACCGGACGGCCTTTATCGCGCTGATCAAATACGAAGATGGCGAGCAAGCCTACATCCTGGCGCCGCAGCGCCTGGCCGTGGGCGACAGCGTCATCGCCTCGCCCAAGGCCGACATCAAGCCCGGCAACGCGATGCCGTTTCAGGGTATGCCGATCGGCACGATCGTTCACAACATCGAGCTGAAACCCGGCAAGGGCGGCCAGATCGCACGTGCTGCCGGCACCTACGCCCAGTTTGTGGGTCGCGACGGTGGTTATGCCCAGATCCGCCTGTCCTCGGGCGAGCTGCGCATGGTGCGTCAGGAGTGCATGGCGACCGTGGGTGCCGTCAGCAACCCCGACAACAGCAACCAGAACTACGGCAAGGCCGGCCGGATGCGTCACAAGGGCATTCGCCCGTCGGTGCGCGGCGTGGTCATGAACCCGATCGATCACCCCCATGGTGGTGGCGAGGGCCGGACCTCGGGTGGTCGTCACCCGGTGACGCCCTGGGGCAAGCCGACGAAGGGTGCGCGCACCCGTAACAAGAACAAGGCGTCGCAGAAGCTGATTATCCGCTCGCGTCACGCCAGGAAGAAGGGCCGTTAACACATGAGCCGCTCTGTATGGAAAGGCCCCTTCGTCGATGCCTACGTGCTGAAAAAAGCCGAAGCATCGCGCGAGTCGGGGCGCAACGAAGTCATCAAGATCTGGTCGCGCCGTTCGACGATCCTGCCCCAGTTCGTGGGCCTGACGTTTGGCGTGTACAATGGTCACAAGCATATCCCCGTCAACGTGTCGGAAGATATGATCGGTCAGAAATTCGGTGAATACGCGCCGACCCGTACCTATTACGGGCACGCCGCCGACAAAAAAGCGAAGCGGAAGTAAGTCATGGGCAAGGAAAAGAACCCCCGCCGCGTGGCTGACAACGAAGCGATGGCAAAACTGCGCATGCTTCGCACCAGCCCGCAGAAACTCAACCTGGTGGCCGCGTTGATCCGTGGCAAGAAGGTGGACAAGGCGCTGAACGATCTGACCTTCTCGAAGAAGCGGATCGCGCAGGACGTGAAGAAATGCCTTCAGTCCGCCGTGGCCAACGCCGAGAACAACCACAACCTCGATGTCGACGATCTGATCGTGGCAGAGGCCTATGTGGGCAAGAACCTCGTGATGAAACGCGGCCGTCCGCGTGCCCGTGGCCGGTTTGGCCGGATCATGAAGCCGTTCTCAGAAATCACCATCAAGGTGCGTGAAGTCGAGGAGCAAGCCTAATGGGTAACAAAGTCAATCCGATCGGCATGCGCCTGCAGGTGAACCGCACCTGGGACAGCCGCTGGTACGCCGACACGAAGGATTACGGTGATCTTCTGCTGGAAGACATCGCGATCCGTGATTTCATCAAGAAAGAGTGCAAGCAGGCCGGCATCAGCCGCGTGATCATCGAGCGTCCGCACAAGAAGTGCCGCGTCACGGTGCATACCGCGCGCCCCGGCGTGATCATCGGCAAGAAAGGCGCCGATATCGAGACCCTGCGCAAGAAGCTGGCGGCAATGACCGACAGCGAACTGCACCTCAACATCGTCGAGGTTCGCAAGCCGGAACTGGACGCGGCCCTGGTGGGGGAAAGCATCGCCCAGCAGCTTGAGCGTCGTGTGTCGTTCCGCCGCGCGATGAAACGTGCCGTGCAGAACGCCATGCGCATGGGGGCCCTGGGTATCCGGGTCAACGTCGCGGGCCGCCTGGGCGGTGCCGAGATCGCACGGACCGAATGGTACCGCGAGGGCCGGGTTCCGCTGCACACGCTGCGTGCCGACATCGATTACGCCAATATCGAGGCCAGCACGCCCTACGGGATCATCGGCATCAAGGTCTGGATCTTCAAGGGCGAGATCATGGAACATGATCCGGCAGCCCGGGATCGCAAGGCGCAGGAACTTCAGGACGGCCCGGCACCTCGTGGTGCTGGTGGCGGCCGCCGCTGAGGAGGGATGAGAAATGCTTCAACCAAAGCGCACTAAATTCCGCAAGATGTTCAAAGGCCGGATCAAGGGCGAGGCCAAGGGCGGCTCTGATCTGAACTTTGGCACTTACGGCCTGAAAGCGACCACGCCCGAGCGCGTGACCGCCCGTCAGATCGAAGCGGCACGTCGTGCCATGACGCGTCACATGAAGCGTCAGGGCCGCGTCTGGATCCGGATTTTCCCGGACACGCCCGTGACCTCTAAGCCCGTCGAAGTTCGGATGGGTAAAGGTAAGGGCTCGGTCGATTTCTGGGCCTGCAAGGTCAAGCCCGGCCGCGTGATGTTCGAGATCGACGGCGTCGGCGAGGCGGTTGCCATGGAGGCCCTGCGCCTCGCGGCGATGAAACTGCCGGTCAAGACCCGCGTCGTCGTACGTGAGGATTGGTAACGTCATTCGCTCGCGAATGACGCCGGTGAAGAAAAAAGAACCCCCGTCGAGAATTCGGCGGGGGTTTTTCTTTGCTCCGGTGCGCGTGGGTTTTCACCCACCCTACGGGAGGTCCCGGGGCAAGCCCGGGACGGGTGGAGCGATGCGATGTCAGCCGCCCAGGATGCCCCGCACCTGCCGCGCGTAGGCCTCATACGTCATCGTTGCCTTGTTGCCGGCGACCCCGTGGTAATAGCTGCGGCCCGAGGGGATCGGCAGGCCGGCCCAGATTCTGGCGAGGTTCAGCATGAATGTGTCCACGCTCATTTCGCCCGCCTTGACCTTCATCAGGCCTGCGTCGCCCAGCAACAGGTCGGCAAGTCGGTCCTGCACCGCAGGGCTGAACCGGGTGTTGGCGGGCAGGTCGAGGCGCGCGGCGGAGTGGCGCAGCGTGGGCGGGATGAACTGGTAGCGCCCGATGGCGTGGGGCTGGCCGGGGGTGGCCTCGATCCAGTCGTAGATCTCCTGAAGGGTCATATCGGTGGGGCGGCGGGGTGGTTTCACCCGCGCGCCATGCTGGACGGCGTCATAGCCCGCGCGTCCGGCCTCGGCCCGGGCGATCAGGTCGCGCAGTCGGGCGGCCTTGGTGCCGCCGTGGCGCAGAGGCGCATCGAGGCGGCCGGGCAGGGCGGCGAATAGTCCGCCCTCGGCCCTGCCCACGAAGAGGCTGGCGGAGGACACGGCGTCACGGGGTCTCGACTGCATCGAGAAAAGCGGCTGACGCGCGGCGAAGAGGCTGCCGGTGGCCGGGTCCGCCGTAACGGGGCCGGCAAGGGCCAGGCCGACGCAGAGGCCGGACGCCGCGATGGTTCGGATCATGCTTGCCCCCTTCTGGTCCAAGGGGCGTTATGCGGCACAGGCATGAAGAAATCCTTGCCTTCGGCCCATCGCGCGGTAAGACGCGGGGCATGGCTGATATCAAATCCCTCTTCGTGACCCGCCTTTACCGTGCTGCCCTGTCGGAGCATGGCCCCAAGATCGACTCTGACGAGATGGAGGCGTCCTGTTACGCCATCGCCGAGGATGACGAGGCGGGGCAGGAGTGGTGCGAGGAAAACGGGTATCCGGGCTATACCTCCTATGCCTCGCTGACCGACCTGCCGTGGCGGTTTCCGATATTCGCGGACCTCGTCAAATCGCTGGATGCGCATGTGGCGGCTTTTGCCGAAGACCTGGAGTTCGACCTGGACGGGCGGGAGCTGAAGCTGGAGGATATCTGGATCAACATCCTGCCCGAAGGCGGCACGCATTCATCGCATCTGCATCCGCATTCGGTGATTTCCGGCACGACCTACGTGGCGATGCCGGATGGCGCCAGCGCGCTGAAGCTGGAGGACCCGCGCTCGGCCCGGATGATGGCGGCGCCGGGGCGCAAGAAGGACGCGCGGGAAGAATTGCGGACCTTCATCTATGCCACGCCCGCGGTGGGCGACGTGCTGCTGTGGGAAAGCTGGCTGCGGCACGAGGTGCCGATGAACATGTCCGAGGACGAACGGATCAGCGTAAGCTTCAACTACGCCTGGGGCTGAGCGGTCAGACCACCGGTTCGGGGGGCAGCAGCACCGTTACGTATGACAAAACGTCGGTGCCGACGGCGGCGGATCCGAGGGCGATGCTGCGCTCGAAATCCTCGCCGTCCTTGTTCAGCAGGATCTTGAGTTGCGTTTCGCTGCTGTCGGGGGCGTCTTCGGTCTCGACGCCGCGGATGACCGTGCCGGGGTCGATATCCGTCAGGTCCAGGACCAGTTCGTCCTCGGCGGGATCGAAGTCGTCCATGCGGACGACTTCGTCCGTATCCTCGAAGGGAGCGCCGCCAAAGCCCGGGGACTCGCCGGTCGGCCCGTTGAAGTCCAACGTGAAGGAGTCCGCGCCGTCGCCGCCTCTCAGGAACGCGCCGCCGCCTTCGCTGTAATATTCGATGTCGCTGATATGGGTTATCGTATCGTCGCCATTGCCGCCCTCAACGATACTGGTATTGTCCACCGGGGTGCGCTGCACCGTGATGTCGTCATCGCCAGCGCCACCGATGAGGTTATAGCTGTTCACGCCGCTCAACACGTCGTCACCGGCGCCGCCCAGAATGTAGCCGTATTCGCCTTCGTGGTTGATGGTGTCGTTACCGTCCTCGCCCTGGATCAGCAGGCCATCCTGATCCAGCTGGGCAAGGTCGTCGCCGTCACCGGCCAGAACCTGCAGCACGCCCGTGCCGGTTTCCGCGGCCGCATCGACATGCACATCTTTGATCGTGTCGTCGCCTTCGGTGCCGATCAGGTTTATGAAGGGCCGCAAGTCACCGCGTGGTTCTTCCTCGACGGTGAAGCCGGCTTCGGTCAGGATATCCTCGGGCTGGTCGCCCGGATCCGGCGTGCCCGGGTCTTCTTCTTCCGGGTCGGCGATGTCGGGCGTGTCCTCTTCGGTCGCTGTGCCGGAGTCACTGTCGTCGTCGACGAATTCATCGATCAGGAAGGCGGTCGCGCCAATACCCAGGAGTGAAAGAAGTGCTATGGTCAACATTGAAGCGCGCCCCCCGGCAACTCAACTATACGCCTATTGGATAGCAGGTTCTTCCCTGCGGGCAGAAGAAATGCGGGAAATTGACTGTTTCATCATGACCCATGCTGTGCCCCGCCGGTTTTTCCGACGGGGCCAGAGCGTCAGGCGGCAGGCTGGGGCCAGCTGAAGTCGGGGCGCAGGCCCTCATACACCGGGCGGCCGTCATCGGGCTTGGCGTAACCTTTGCTTTCGTCCCAGAACGCGTGATACGTCGCATCGGGGAACGCGGCGTCGTCATAGCCCATGACGTTGGGCACGGCCACGCGGATACGTTTCTGCTTGTCGTCCAGCATCAGCGCGGCGCCGCAATCGGCGCAGGTGCAGAGCTCGAGCGGGCCGTCGGGATTGTCGGCATTGAAGGGCTGGCGGTTCATCGATCCGCCCTCGGCCTTGAGGTCGTCATGGTTGAAGAAGGCCACGTGGGTCGTGTGCTGGCCGGTGACGTTCTTGCAGACGTTGCAGTGGCACTCGTGATTGTCGATCGGTTCGGCGCTGGCGGTCACCTTGACGTGATCGCAGCCGCCGGAATACGGGCTGGACATGGGGTTCTCCTCCTCTTTCGTCGGGTGCTGATTGAGCGCACCCGATGCTTATCTGACGCGGGCGGAGCGGGGTCTGGCAAGATAGACCTTGGTGTTGCGGTGCCTTGTGTAGGGGGTGTTATGGTGTCACTTTCATGCCGGTCGGAAACGCTTGGTAAAGGGACACGTGCGATGCTGGATGATCATTACGTCGGCCCGGCGCGGGCGGGGTCGACCGCGCGGTGGCGGCGCCCATGAGCTGGGAAGAAAACAAGGACGTTCTTGCCGCACAAAACGACTGGATCAATGCACAACTGAAGGCATGGCAGGTCGCATGGCACGACGCTTTCGATCGGGACGCCGCGCTGCTGGCGACCAGGGAGTTCGACCGGGACGATGTGTTGCCCGAAGACCTGTGTGCGGACGTTCGCCTGACCTTCGGTTTCTCGCAAGCGTCGGTCGAAACGCGAGCGCGCTGTTTTGCCCTGCTGCCCGAGGGGGCCGAGATGCACCGCCGGTTCGAGCATTACATGAGCGGCGCGCGTGAAACATTGGACGAGCCGGCCGCGCGGGACCTTCTGGTCGAGCTTGGCCGTGCCGCCGAGGCCTGCGAGCCGAACGAGGTGGTGAACTGGGGCGAGGTCGTGGTTATGGATCTCTCGGAGTTTCAGGCGAGCGATACATGGCGCAAGACGTCCAATATTGGGTGGCTCTTTGAGCGGTCGCTGTTCGATCCGCTTTCCGATGAGATGCTGCCGCGCGTGGCCGCGGAACTGTTCCTGGGCGAGCCGCTTTACGCTAGCTGTGGGAACCAGTTCGAGCTGCGTGACTGGGTGACCGGCGCGATGTTCCGGCCCGAACTGGACCGGGTGCGGACATTGTGCTTTCGCCTGTGGGACGGCGGCTGGCAGCCGCTTTTGTTCGGGGACGGCGTCATGTTGGTGCGCGATGACAGGCGTTGAGATCGGCTAACGCAATTTCCCCAAACTTTCCCTTGCCCTGAACCCGCACCTCCCTTATACGGCCCCAATCCAAGGGGTCCCCGCGTTTCGCGGGGATTCGTTTTTGAAATTCATCCACCGGGGAAACCGTGTGACCCTGAGCCATCGAGCAGGGGCCGGCCGGTGTTTTGAGAAGGGACGATGGCCATGAACGCCACCGAATTGCGTGACAAGACGCCGGACCAGCTTCGCGAGGAGCTGTCCAACCTGAAGAAAGAGCAGTTCAACCTGCGCTTTCAGGCAGCGACCGGGTCGCTGGAAAACCCTGCGCGGATCAAGTCGGTCCGTCGCGACGTGGCGCGGATCAAGACCGTGCTGAACGAAAAAGCCGCCTCGGCTGCTGAATAAGGAGAGCCTCGAATGCCCAAGCGTATCCTGCAAGGCGTCGTGACCTCCGACGCAAACGCCCAGACCGTCACCGTTTCGGTCGAGCGTCGCTTCAAGCACCCGGTGCTGCAGAAGACCATTCGTAAGTCCAAGAAATACCGGGCTCACGATGAAAAGAACGCTTTCAAGGTCGGCGACCAAGTTCGCATCATCGAATGCGCGCCGAAATCGAAAACGAAACGCTGGGAGGTTCTTGAGGCCTAGGCCAAAGAACCTTTCGGTTTGATCGAAACCATGGGGCCAACACGCCGGAAAGGCTGACCCCTTAGGTCGGGAGAAACCTAATGATCCAGATGCAGACCAATCTGGATGTTGCTGACAACTCCGGCGCACGCCGGGTGCAGTGCATCAAGGTCCTGGGTGGTTCCAAGCGCAAATATGCGTCCGTGGGCGACATCATCGTCGTCTCGGTGAAGGAAGCCATCCCGCGCGGCCGCGTGAAGAAAGGTGACGTCCGCAAGGCCGTCGTCGTGCGCACCGCCAAAGAGATCCGCCGTGAAGACGGCACCGCCATCCGCTTTGACCGCAACGCTGCCGTGATCCTGAACAACGCAGGTGAGCCGGTGGGTACGCGTATCTTCGGGCCGGTGGTTCGTGAACTTCGCGCGAAGAACTTCATGAAGATCATCTCGCTCGCCCCGGAGGTGCTGTGACATGGCTGCCAAACTGAAAAAAGGCGACAAGGTCGTCGTCCTGTCCGGCAAGGACAAGGGCAAGGAAGGCACGATCACGTCTGTCGATCCCAAGGCCGGCAAGGCCGTGGTCGACGGTGTGAACATGGCCATCCGCCACACCCGCCAGAGCCAGCAAAGCCAGGGCGGACGCTTGCCCAAGGCGCTGCCGATCGACATTAGCAACCTGGCCTTTGTCGACGCCAACGGCAAACCCACCCGCGTCGGCTTCAAGATGGAAGGCGACAAGAAGGTGCGTTACGCCAAGACCACGGGGGACGTGATCGATGCTTGATACTGAAAATTACACCCCGCGTCTGCGCCAACAGTTCCGCGACACGATCAAGGCGGCGCTGAAGGAAGAGTTCGGCTATACCAACGACATGCAGATCCCGCGCCTGGACAAGATCGTCCTGAACATCGGCTGCGGTGCCGAGGCGGTGAAGGATTCCAAGAAGGCCAAGTCGGCCCAGGAAGACCTGTCCACCATCGCCGGCCAGCATGCCGTGATCACGTCGGCCAAGAACTCTATCGCCGGCTTCCGTGTTCGTGAAGGCATGCCGCTGGGCGCCAAGGTGACCCTGCGCGGCAACCGCATGTACGAATTCCTTGACCGTCTGATCACCGTGGCCATGCCGCGGATCCGCGACTTCCGCGGTGTGTCGGGCAAGTCGTTCGATGGCCGCGGCAACTATGCCATGGGCATCAAGGAGCACATCGTTTTCCCCGAAATCAACTTCGACAAGGTCGACGAAGTCTGGGGGATCGACGTCATCATCGCAACCACGGCGCCGACCGACGCTGAAGCCAAGGCGCTGTTGAAGCATTTCAACATGCCTTTCACCAGCTAATCGCGAGGAATTTGAAACATGGCTAAGAAAGCAATGATCGAACGCGAGAAGAAGCGTCAGCGCCTGGTGAAGCAATACGCTGCCAAGCGGGCGTCTTTGAAAGCGATCATCAACGACCAGGAAAAGCCGATGGAAGAACGCTTCCGGGCCTCCCTGAAACTGGCGCAACTGCCGCGCAACAGCTCGGCCACCCGCCTTCATAACCGCTGCCAGCTGACCGGCCGGCCGCATGCCTATTACCGCAAGCTGAAGATCAGCCGGATCGCCCTGCGCGACCTTGGTTCGAGCGGTCAGCTGCCCGGTATGGTCAAGTCGAGCTGGTAAGGAGGGATATGAGATGAACGATCCTATCGGCGATATGCTCACCCGCCTGCGGAACGCGGGCATGCGTGGCAAATCCACCGTCATGGTCCCCGCCTCCAAGATGCGCGTGCGCGTTCTGGAAGTGCTGGCCGACGAAGGCTACATCCGCGGGTTTGAGGACACCAAGGACGAGCGTGGCCACCCGGCCATCGAAGTGAGCCTGAAGTATTTCGAAGGCGCCCCCGTGATCCGCGAGATGAAGCGGGTCTCCAAGCCCGGCCGCCGGGTTTACATGGGCGTCAATGACATCCCCAGCGTCCGTCAGGGCCTGGGCGTGTCGATTGTCTCCACCTCCAAGGGTGTGATGTCGGACGCGAACGCGCGCAGCCAGAACGTTGGCGGCGAAGTGCTTTGCACGGTATTCTAAGGAGGCCCCTGTAATGTCTCGTATCGGTAAACAACCCGTGGCCCTGCCCGATGGCGTCACCGCCAGCGTGTCGGGCCAGACCATCGAGGTCAAAGGCCCCAAGGCGACCAAGAGCTTCACCGCGACCGACGACGTGTCGATCGAAGTGGGCGACGGCGCCATCACCGTGACGCCGCGCGGCAAGTCCAAGCGCGCGCGTCAGCAGTGGGGCATGACCCGCACCATCGTGGCGAACCTCGTGCACGGCTCGCGCGAGCCCTTCAAGCAAGAGCTCGAGATCCGCGGCGTGGGCTATCGTGCCCAGGTGCAGGGCAACATCCTGAAGCTGAACCTGGGCCTGAGCCACGACGTCGATTTTCAGGTTCCGGAAGGTGTGACTGTCACGGCGCCCAAGCCCACGGAACTGATCGTGGAAGGCCATGACAAGCAGCTCGTCGGACAGGTCGCGGCCAATATCCGCGACTGGCGGCGCCCTGAGCCCTACAAGGGCAAGGGCATCCGTTACAAGGACGAGTACATCTTCCAGAAGGAAGGCAAGAAGAAGTAAGGACGCGAGAAAATGGCAAACAGCAAGAGACAACTGTTCCAGAAACGCCGTATGCGCGTCCGGAGCAAACTTCGCAAGGTCAATGCCGGCCGTCCCCGTCTTTCGGTGCACCGTTCGTCCAAGAACATGAGCGTGCAGCTGATCGACGACGTGAACGGCACGACACTGGCCTCGGCCTCGACCCTGGAAAAGGATCTGGGCTTTGTCGGCAAGAACACGTTGGAAGCGGCGGCCAAGATCGGCGCGACCATCGCGGAACGCGCCAAGAAGGCAGGCGTGACCGAGGCGCAGTTCGACCGTGGTGGGTTCCTCTACCACGGCCGGATCAAGGCGCTGGCCGATGCCGCCCGCGAGGGTGGCCTGAAGATCTAGGTGGGATGAAATCCCACCCTACGCGACCTGCGTAGGGTGGGGCTTCGACCCACCCTGACGTTGCAGGCGGGTGATCCGCCTCGATGATCCGGACGCCGGTTGGCGGACTTGGATTGGGAAAATCAAAGGGCAGATGCCCGCAGAAAGGACGCCGCGTATGGCAAGAGATGACAACCGCCGTGGGGGTCGCGACCGCGACGAAACCCCGGAATTCGCCGATCGCCTGGTTGCGATCAACCGTGTTTCGAAAACCGTGAAGGGTGGTAAGCGCTTCGGCTTTGCCGCGCTGGTCGTCGTGGGCGACCAGAAGGGCCGCGTCGGGTTCGGCAAGGGCAAGGCCAAGGAGGTCCCCGAGGCCATCCGCAAGGCCACCGAGCAGGCCAAGCGCCAGATGATCCGCGTGCCGCTGCGCGAAGGCCGCACGCTGCACCACGACATGGAAGGCCGCTGGGGCGCCGGCAAGGTCGTCATGCGTACCGCGCCCACCGGTACCGGTATCATCGCCGGTGGTCCGATGCGGGCCGTGTTCGAGATGCTGGGCGTGCAGGACGTTGTTGCGAAGTCCACGGGCTCGCAGAACCCCTACAACATGATCCGCGCCACCCTGAACGGCCTGCAAAAGGAAAGCAGCCCGCGCATGGTCGCGCAGCGTCGCGGCAAGAAGGTCGCCGACATTCTGCCCAAGCGTGACGAGGCCCCGGCCGAGTCGTCCCACGTCGCAGAGGAGGCGTAAACCATGGCAAAGACCATCGTCGTCAAGCAGGTGGGAAGCCCCATCCGCCGCCCCGAGATCCAGCGCAAGACGCTGATCGGCCTGGGCCTGAACAAGATGCACAAGACCCGCGAGCTGGAAGACACGCCGTCGGTCCGCGGCATGATCAACAAGATCCCGCACCTCGTGGAGATCGTTGAAGAGAAGGGCTGAGGCCCCGGTGGGTTTTCACCCACCCTACGAACCCGGTGGGGTGTAACCCCACCCTACGGAATTGACGCCCCGGTCAGAGATGGCCGGGGTGTTTTCGTTTTGGCGCTGTTAACCTTTGTTGGGCAAAGGTTAACGGGTGTCGTTTTTTGCGCCTTGCTGCGCGGAACCGTTTTCTTGAAAAGAAAACGGAGCGGAAACTTTTGAAGTTTCCGAAAGCGCGGTCAGGGGGGCGGACCCGACTACGCTTTTCCGGGAGATTGAAACACCAGCGGGTTTGCGGAACTGTTAACGCTGCGGTCCGTGCTAGCCGATCAGCGCACAGCCCAGCGTCTGGCGCAGCGCCTCGGTCAACTCGTCCACCGTGTCGGTCGCCACGTACATGCCGCCTGTCTGGTCCGAGATGCAACGGGCGATGGAGGAGCCGTCGGTGTAGATCCCGGCCTCGGGGCTGTCCCAGGCGAAAGGGTCGGCCACCACGCGGAAGCCGATCACATGGACCGTGAGATTGGCGGAGGTGGCGGCGAGGTCGGCCCCCAAAGCACAGGGACGGCCGCCGCAGGTCTCGTTGCCGTCGGTGACCAGCACGATGATGCCCGGTGTGGTGGTGTGGTTCAGCACGCGGGCGGCCTCGGCCACGGCCTCTGTCAGGGGGGTGAGGCCGATCGGGTCCATCAGGTCGATGGCGTCGATGATGGGTTGGGCGGCGTCCGCGACGGGGGGAAACTTGAGGTTGATGCCGTCGCAGGAGCCTTCGGGGCCGGGGCCGTAGGTCAAGAGGCCCACGCGACGCACCGGCGCGATCTCCGGCAGGGCGCGGCGCAGGGCGGTGCGGGCGTCCTCGATCCGGGTGGGGGCGGTCTGGTCGAAGCCGAGCTCGGCCATGGAGGCCGAGCCGTCGAAAACCAGCATCGCGTCGCGGCTGCACTCCTGCGCCACGGCACGCGGCGCCACCGGCAGCGCAGAGGCCAGTACGGTTAACGTTGTCAGCAGGGCGCGTTTCATATTCAGATGAGATATCGCGGCGGGTTCGAAATCAAGCCTGACCCTTTTGAGGAGACAAAGGATGTTCGTTAAAACGTTGGAAGACGTGATTGGTACAGAGGACCACGCCAAGGGCGAGACCTTTGAAAGCAGGCGGCTTTTGCTGGCCCGCGACGACCTGGGTTATTCGTTTCACGACACGATCGTGAAGGCCGGGACGGTGCAGCTCCTGGAATACAAGGAGCACATCGAGGTCAATTACTGCATTGAGGGCAAAGGCGAGGTGGAGAACGAGACCACGGGCGAGATCTGGCCGCTGGAGCCTGGCGTGATGTACGTGCTGGACCAGAACGATCCGCATATCGTGCGGGCGGAGACGAATCTGCGGTTCATCTGCATCTTCACGCCTGCGCTGACGGGGCGCGAGGATCAGAACAAGGCCGAGACGGCGCCCGACCCGGAGTGACCGATGACGTCAGTCACAGAGGCGCGTATAGCTTTCGCGGGCGTAGTCGTAGCGCGGAGCGATGCCGTAGGGCGAGGTGTAACCGTCTGATTTGTCACGCGGTTCGCAGGTGTCGTCGCCCAAGGGGCAATTCGGCGTGATCTCGGTGCGGGACACCTGGCAGTAGACCTGTTCGCGCACCTGTGGCGCAAGGGCGGTGTCCTGGCCCAGGTTCATGTCCGTCAGGTCGACCAGGTGCCCCGCCTTGCGACCGATACCACGGGTTTCGAAGGTGAGCGGCTTCGTCAGGCGAAAGCTCCGCTGGCCTGCGAACTGCTCTTCTTCGCTGTCCCAGGCGGTGCCGTAATCGAAGCGGAGCCGGAAGGTGCCGGGGGGCACGAGCACGCGAAAGAACGTGCCGCCGCGGATGTAGGCGGCAAGGGCCGGCTCATCGGTCTCCATGTTTGTGAGGGTGACGACAAAATCCGCGCCGGACGCGGTTTTTACTTGCAGGGGAAAGACCAGGGGCAGGCCCGTGCGGTTCCACATCAGGCCCGGGGCGGGACGGTCGGAGGCCAGTGCGGCCAGGGGCAACAGGGCCAGAAGGGCGAGAACGAGACGCATGGGGGTAATGTAGTCCCGGCCGGCGCGCAGGGCAAAGGCAAGCCGCGCGCCAAGGGTTAAGGAGGCCGCGACTCGCCAAAACGGCACGTCGGTCTCGCGTCGGTATCCGGGCGGTATCGCGACGGTGCGACTTTCGCGGAATGCGGGCGTTAAGGCATCGTGCGCCGGCCCGCCCGAGGGGTGAACGCGGCGTTAGGGCATCGTGCGCTGGTCCGCCGGAGGGGTGAACGCGGCGTTGACGCATCGTGCGCGCAACACCGCCCGCGCCCGCGCCTGCGTCACCGGCCCGGTGTCGGCTTTTCGCCGATGTCCCAGAACACGCCCGCCATCACCCGCAGCGCATCCTGGCAGACGGATTTCAGGACGTGTTCGTTGGGCGCATGTTGCGAGCAGCCGCGATAGGAGTGCGGCACCCAGATCGTGGGCACCTCGAGGATATCGGTGAAGCTGTCGTTGGGTAGGGAGCCGGCGAGGTTGGGCAGGACGTGCAGCTGGCCCGAGGTCTCGCGGATCGACTGGCCGACGAACTGCGCCCAGGGGTGGGTGGGATCGAGCCGGGTGGCGGCGAAGAAGCCACGGTCATGCGGGCGGATCTGGACCCGGTCGAAGCCGTGCGCGTCGAGATGGCGGCGCAGGGCGGGGACCACATCCTGAGGATCGGTGCCGACGACGAAGCGCAGCTGGCAGGTGGCCCGCGCCCAGCCCGAGATCGCGTTGACCGGCGCGTCGGGCACGCCCGAGACCATGGCGAGCACGGCAAAGCTGTTCCAGCCGAAGACGCGCTCGGCGGGGGTCAGGCTTTCCTCGCCCCAGTCGGGGTCGACATCGGGGCCTTCGCCGCCTTGCACGGGCAAGTCGCGCAGGGCCTCGCGAACGGTGTCGGTCAGGCTGTCGGGGCGCCATTCGGGCACCTTGATCTGGCCGCGCGCATCGGTGATGCAGGCCAGCGCGTGGGCGAGGATCATCGCCGGGTCCGCCAGCAGGCCGCCCCAGTTGCCGGAATGGTGCGCCCCTTCGTGGGTTTCGACCACGAGGTCGAAGGTGGTGCCGCCGCGCGAGCCCATGAACATGGTGGGCACCTCGGGTTGCAGGCGCGGCCCGTCCGAGGCGATCAGCACATCCGCCGTCAGCCGGTCCTTGTAGGTGCGGAAGATCTCGGGCAGGCCGACCGAGCCGACTTCCTCGCTCATCTCGATGACGATGCGGGTGTTGAAGCCGAGGCTGCCGCGCGCGGCGAGAACGGATTCAAGCGCGGCGATGTTGATCAGGTGCTGGCTTTTGTTGTCGGCGGTGCCGCGCCCGTAGAGGCGGTCGCCTTCTTCGGTGATCTTCCAGGGCTGTAGCCCGTCGCGCCACATGCCCTCTTGTCCCAGCACGGTATCGCCGTGGCCATAGGTCAAGACCGTGGGCAGGTCGTCGCCCTCGACCCGTTCGCCCAGCAAGAGCGGCCCGCCCTTGGGGTTGGGGTTGGCGACGATCTCGCAGGCAAAGCCCATGGCCTCCAGCCGGGGTTGCATCGCCTCGACCAGGTAGCGCTGCGCCTCGGCGCGGGCCTCGGGGGCGGGGTTCTGGCTTTCGCTGCGGAAGGCCACGAGGGTCGCCAGGTCGGACTGGAACGTGCCGGCGTTGAAATACTCGGTGGCGTTGGAGATGGCGGTGTCGCGGGTCATTCAGGGTCTTCCAGGACTGCGTCACCCCAGGGTGACATGATTTCGGTACATCCCGTGTTCACGGCATCATCACGCATGACGCCGGCGGGACAGGCAAAGGCATAGGGCAGGACGGTGCGCCGGGTGGTCTGCACCGGCATCACCTGTTCGATGGCCGACAGAACCGAGGCGGGCAGCGTGTCGTCGGCGATGGCGGTGCCGCCGCCCGAGACGTCGATGCGGGGCGCGTGGAACGCGGCCCCGATATCCATGCCGCGATCGGTGATGAAGGAGGCCATCTGCGAGACCGCCGAGACGATCTTGCGCCCGCCAGAGGCGCCGAGCGCGAAGTGGCGCGGGCCCTGGTGGCCGAGGATGGGACAGACGTTCATCAGGCAGGCCTTGTCCGGGGCCAGCGAGTTGGGTTTGCCCTGCTCTGGATCGAACCACATGATGCCGTTGTTCATCAAAAGGCCGGTCGAGGGCGAGACCACGCGGCTGCCGAAGATCGACAGCAGGGTCTGGGTGTTGGCGACCATGTTGCCGGCACGGTCGACGACCGAGAAATGCGTGGTGCAGCCGGGCGCCTCGGGCACTTCGCCGGTGTCGCCCATCTTGCCCAGACGCTCGGCATAGGCGCGGTCAAGGGCGCTTGCATAGGCCGGGAAGGCGCGCTCGGGGGTCGAAAGGTCCTGATCCGTGAGTTGCTCCATCACGCGGGCGAAAGTGGGACCGGCCGTTAGGCCGGGCATGACGTGAAAGAGCGCGTCGCGGTAGGGCACGCGTTGCGCCTCCCCCATCCAGGCGCGGTAGCCCGCAAGGTCGCCCGTGGCGAGGCTGCCGCCCTTGGCCTGAACGTCGCCCGCAAGGGCCTGCGCGATATCGCCGTCGTAAAAGCTGCGCGGGCCGCCGCGGGCCAGCGCCTCCAGCATGTCGGCCATGGCGGTCTGGTCGAGCCGGTTGTCGGGGATCGCGGTCCAGCCCGAGCCCTTGGGCCAGGTGCCGTCATCGAGAAAGAGCGCGGCGGCGTCGGGGTCGGCGGCGAGGTTGCGGGCGACGGACGCAATCACGAGCGCGGCGTACCAGTCGACCAGCATCCCCTCGCGGGCGTGGGCGATGGCGGGGGCCAGGAGATCGGCCCAGGGCAAGCGGCCCCATCTTTCATGGGCCTGGCCGATGCCGTCCACGACGCCGGGCACGGCGATTGCTTTGGGGCCTTCGACATTGCGGTCCTCGACGACCCGTTCCCAGGGGAAAAGGTCGCCGGCCTTGCCTTCGCCGGACAGGGGATAGTCGGCCACATCGAGCGCCTTTGGAGAGCGCATCCCGAAATTGATCGCCACCGCCTCGCCGGTGTCGGCGCGCCAGTGGAGCGCCGCGCCGCCGCCGGCGGGGCCGCTCATCCACGGTTCCAGCACGCCGATGGCGAACGAAGTGGCCACGGCGGCATCGACCGCGTCGCCGCCCGCGCGCAGGGCTTCGGCGCCCGCCTCGGCCGCCAGGCGGTGCTGGGCGGCGACCACGCCGCCGGGCGTTTCGATGACGTGCTTGGCGACCGTCTGGGTTCTGGACAGTGCGCTCATGCCGCGCCTTTCTGGTACATCGGGCTTTCGGGGTCGTGCAGGTGGCATTCGACCAGCCCGGTTTCGGTTTGCAGTGGCCGGGGCGCCTGGGCCGCGCAATGTTCCGTGGCGTGCGGGCAGCGCGGGTGAAAGGCGCAGCCCGAGGGCGGGTCAATCGGGTTGGGATAGGCCGTGCCGAGCGAGGTTTCGGGCACGCCCTGCGTCGGGTCGGGCGTCAGGACCGAGCTGAGAAGCGCCTGGGTGTAGGGGTGGCGCGGACGCTCGAAAAGGTCGGCCACAGGGGCCTCCTCGACGATGCGGCCAAGATACATCACCGCAACGCGGGTGGCGAGGTGTTCGACCACCGCAAGGTCGTGCGAGATGAAGAGATAGGTCAGCCCGAAGTCACGGCGCAGATCGGCCAGCAGGTTGAGGATCTGGCTTTGCACCGACACGTCCAGCGCCGAAGTGGGCTCGTCACAGATGACGATCTCGGGCTTCATCACCAGCGCGCGGGCGATGGCCACGCGCTGACGCTGGCCGCCCGACATCTGGCTGGGATAGGTGTTGATGACGCGGGCGGGCAGGCCCACGATGTCGAGGATCTCCTCGACCGCCTTGCGCTGGCTGGCGGAGTCGCCGATGCGGTGGACCCGCAAGGGCAGCGAGATCAGGTCGTAGATCGACTTGCGCGGGTTGAGCGAGGAGTAGGGATCCTGGAAGATCGGCTGAAGCCGTCCGGCCAACGCGCGCCGGTCAAGATCCTGCATGTTCTCGCCTTCGACCAGTACCTCGCCATCGGTCGGTTTTTCGAGACCGAGCAACAGCTTGGCCAGGGTGGACTTGCCGCAGCCGGATTCGCCGACGAGGCCCAGCACCTCGCCCTTGCGGATCGAAAGCGTGACGTCGTTGACCGCCGAGAGCGGCTTGCGCTTGCCGAAAAGGCCCTGCTTGACGCTGTAGGTCTTCTTGACGTGGTCGAGGGTGAGGATATCGCTCATGCGGCGTCTCCTTCCTTGGAGAGGGCGCCATCGGCATGGACGCAGCGAAAGTCGTGGTTGTCGGTGCCGCGCAGGGGAATCGCCTCGCGGCAGGCGGGCACGGCATGGGGACAGCGGGTGCGGAAGGCGCAGCCGGTGACGTCGCCCACCAGCGAGGGCACGATGCCGGGAATTGTGCCGAGCGCCGCACCGCGTTCGGTCTTGCCCGGTTGCGGGATGCAGCGCAGCAGGCCGCGTGTATAGGGGTGGCTGGGCGTGGCGAAGACGGCCTCGGCCGGGCCGGTTTCGACCAGTTCGCCGGCATACATCACCGCCACCTTGTCGGCCACGCGCGCCACGACGCCAAGATCGTGGGTGATCAGGATCATCGCCATGTTCATCTCGCGCGTGAGGTCGACCAGAAGGCGCAGGATCTGGGCCTGGATGGTCACGTCGAGCGCGGTGGTGGGCTCGTCCGCGATCAGGAGGTCGGGTTCGCACATCAGGGCCATCGCGATCATCACGCGTTGCCGCAAGCCGCCGGACAGCTGGTGCGGATATTGCGACAGGCGGCTTTCGGCGGCGGTGATGCCGACCTTTTCCAAAAGTTCCACGGCACGGGCGCGGGCCTTGGCCTTGCTGACATCGCGGTGCAGCAGCAGAGTTTCCATAAGCTGGTCACCGATGGTGTAGGCCGGGTTGAGCGAGGTCATCGGCTCCTGGAAGATCATGGCGATGCGATTGCCGCGCAGGTCGCGCATGACGCGGTTGTTCGCGTTCAGAAGGTCGATGCCGTCATAGCGGATCTCGTCCGCCGCGCGTTTGATCGACTTGCCCAGAAGGCCCATCACTGCCAACGAGGTCAGCGACTTGCCCGAGCCGCTTTCGCCGACGATCGACAGCGTCTCGCCGCGCTTCATCTCGAAGTCGATGCCGCGCACCGCGTGCAGCGTGCCGCTGCCGGTGGGGATGTCGAGCGTGAGGTTCTTTACGGAAAGCAATGTCTCGGACATGTCGTCAGCTCCGTCCTTCGGGGGCGGTGACGTCGCGCAGGCCGTCGCCCATCAGGTTGATCGCCAGCACGAGCGCAAAGAGCACGGCGCCGGGGATCAGCACCAGCCACGGCTCGAACAGCATCATGTTCTTGCCCTCGGACACCATCAGGCCCCAGGAGGGGATCGGCGGCTGGACGCCCAGGCCGAGGAAGCTTAGCGCGGCTTCCAGCAGGATGGCGTGGGCCATTTCCAGCGTCACGATGACGATAAGGTTGTTGAACACGTTGGGCATGATCTCGGTCAGGACGATGCGCGGGGTCGAGGCGCCGATCACCTGTGCGGCGGCCACGTAATCGCGCCGGCTGATCTGCAGCGTCGAGGCGCGCATGACCACCGCGAAACGGTCCCACAGCAGGAGGCCCAGCACGCAGATCACCACGGTGAGCGAGCCGCCCAGGATGGCCACCACCGCCAGCGCCACCAGCACGACCGGCATGGCGAGGCGCACGTTGATCAGGAAGGTCACGACGGTGTCGACCTTGCCGCCGAAATAGCCGGCGGCGACGCCCATCGCGGTGCCGATGAAGCCCGAGATCAGCGCCGCGACCGCGCCGATCAGCAGCGACACGCGGGCGCCGTAGATCAGCCGCGACAGGTAGTCCCGGCCCAGGTGGTCTGTGCCCAGCGGATGTTCCCACGTGCCGCCCATGAAGACCGGGGGGACCATGCGTTTCATCAGGCTTTGGGCGTAGGGATCGTGCGGGGCCAGCAGCGGCGCGAAGATCGCCACCAGCACCAGCAGGCCCACCACGACCAGGCCGAAGATCAGCCCCCGGTGCGACAGGGCGCGGGCCTTGAGCATCTGGCGGGGGGAGGGCCCCTGGATTTCGCGCGAGAGTGGATCGGTCGTATCGGTCACGTCAGGCACTCCGCATTCTGGGGTCCAGCCAGGCGTTCAGGACGTCGGCGAGGAAGGTGAAGACGATGTAGAACATCGAGAAGACGAGGATCAGCGCCTGCACGGTGGGCAGGTCGTTGCGAGCAATGCTTTCCCACGCGAGATAGCCCGCGCCATGCAGCGCGAAGACGCTTTCGACCACGATGGAGCCGCCCAGCATGAAGCCCATCTGCACGGCGGCGAGGCTGACAACCGGGATGATGGCGTTGCGCAGCGCGTGCTTGAAGAGCACGCGGGATTCGCCCGCGCCCTTGGCTCGCGCGGTGCGGATATAGTCGGAGTTCAGCACGTCGAGCATCCCGGCGCGCGTCAGGCGCATGATGGCGGGCATGGCGTAATAGCCCAGCACGATGGTGGGCATGATGAAGTGCCGCCAGCTGTCGGCGCCCGAGGGCGGCAGCATACCCAGCTGGATCGCGAAGATCACGATCAGGATCAGGCCGAACCAGAAGGACGGCATCGCCTGGCCCGCGACCGACAGGAAGAGCGCCACGCGGTCGATGATCGAGTTGGGGCGGATCGCCGCGACCACGCCCAGCGGCACGGCGGTGATCAGGGCGAAGAGGATGCCGCAGACGCCCAGGGTCATGGTGACCTGGAGGCGCTCGGCAATCAGGCTGGCGACGGGCAGCTTGAAGTAATAGCTTTCGCCGAAATCCCCCTGAAGCGCCGAGAACAGCCAGTCGCCGTATTGCACCAGCATCGGGCGGTCGAAGCCGTAGAGGCGGCGCAGCGCCTCGACGTCCTCGCCGCTGGCGGTTTCCCCGGCCAGCGCCGCGGCGGGATCACCGGACAGAAACAGCAGCGAGAAGCTGATGAAGCTGACCGTGAAAGCGACCAGCACCGCCAGTCCGAGACGTTTCAGTATGAATGTGAGCATGGCGGACCTTTTGCGTGACGCGCCGGATGCGCGTTGCGGGGAAAGGGAAAGCTTGGCGTGAAGGTCGGGCGGGCGAGGGGCCGGGGCCGGCCCCTCGCCTTGGGCTGTATCAGTTCCAGCTCATGTCGACGAAGCGCAGCACCTCGTCGGGCGTGGGCGTGTAGGCGACTTCATTTTTAAACACGTAGTTGGTGTTGTAGGTGAACATCGGCGCCCAGTAGGCCTCTTCGGTGATGCGCTGCAGGGCCTTCGTGTAGTACTCCACCCGCTCGTCCGGGTCGGTCGAGCTGTCGGCGATGTCCAGCCATTCGAGTACCTGGTCGTCGCGCGTGCTGTCGAGCGAGCCGTGCTTGAAGAACTGGCTGACCATGGCCGAGGCGTCGTTGATCGAGTAGCTGCCCCAGGTCTGGAACGAGATCGGCACCTCGCCCTTCATGTTGAGTTCGCGCAGGGCGGAATATTGCAGCATGTTGAAGTTGGTCTGGATGCCAACGGCGTTCAGGTACGAGGTGATCGCCTCGGCGTACTGACGGTCGCGATAGGCGTAGAAATCGACGGTGAAGCCATCGGGATATCCCGCCTCTGCCAGCAGTTCCTCGGCCTTTTCGGGGTCGTACTCGTACTCGGTCACGTCTTGGTTGCAGCCGAACTGGCTGGGGAAGCAGGGGGTGTAGACCACCTTGGACGCGCCTTGCAGCAACGCATCGACCAGTTCCTGGCGGTTGATGGCGTAGTTGACGGCCTCGCGCACCAGCTTGTTGGTGAACGGGTTTTCGCCCGAGCGGCCGGCGGCATCCATCTGCAGGTAGCCCACGCGCATGGTGGATTCATTGGCGACGGTGAACTGGTCCATCGTGGCCAGCTTGTTGGCCTGGTCGGCGGGCACCTGCCAGATCAGGTCGAGCGAACCGGAGAAAAGCTCGGCCATCTGGGTGTTCACGTCCGGAATGGTGCGGATGTCGATCTTTTCGATCTCGGGCTGACCCTTGGGGCTGTCGTG
Source organism: Roseovarius sp. THAF8 (assembly GCF_009363735.1). Classification (NCBI taxonomy): domain Bacteria; kingdom Pseudomonadati; phylum Pseudomonadota; class Alphaproteobacteria; order Rhodobacterales; family Roseobacteraceae; genus Roseovarius; species Roseovarius sp. THAF8. The sequence continues at coordinate 3,210,533 of NZ_CP045410.1, forward strand.
GTAGTTCTCGTTGGCCTCGAGCACGAAATGCTGGCCAGGCGTGACCTCGACCGCCTTGTAGGGGCCGGTGCCGACGGGCTTGAGCCCCATGCCGGAGGGGCCGGCCTCGGCGTAATATTCATCGGGGTACATCGAGACCGGGCCGGACAGAAACTCGATCGCCGCCGGGAACTTGTCCTTGAGGTTGATGCGGACGGTGTACTCGTCGATCTTCTCGGCCGATTCCATCCAGTTGACGTTGCGCTGGGTCTTCACGCCGCTTTCTTCCTTGGCGACGAAGTTGACCGTGTAGACCACGTCATCGGCGTTGAACGCCTCGCCGTTGTGGAAGGTGACGCCCTCGCGCAGCTTGAATTCCAGCGTGGTGTCGTCGATCCACTCCCAGTCGGTGGCGAGGTTGCCGACATATTCGTTGGTTTCGGGGTCGCGGTAGATCAGCCCGTCCCAGATGGCGCGTTGCAGCACGACACCCTCGCGCGACGAGTTGAAGTAGCTGTCGACGTTCTCCAGCTCCTTGGTGAAGGCGACGTTGAGCGTGCCCGAGGCCTTGTCGGCGAGGGCAGGCATGGCCACGCCGGCCACCAGGACCGAGGCGAGGAGGGTTGCGGTGGTTGTGGTCTTTCCGAGCATGGGGACTCCCTGTTGCGTTATGGCGGTTATCATTATTTGATATTGCCGATTGTTATTTGATGAGTATAGCAATGGTGTGCGGGTTGACGTCAAGAGCCGGGTGTATCCGGCGAGGCAGGTACAGCCGCAGCGGGAGGAAAAGCATGGAAAAGAAGCGGGATAGCCTTTATGCCAGCACGCTGGCACGGGGGTTGCAGATCCTGCGGGCGTTCGACGAATCACACGTCGCGCTGTCGCTCACGGACCTGGTGGCGCGCACCGGGCTGGAGAAGAGCGCGGTGCAGCGGATGGCGCACACGCTGCACGTGGAGGGGATGCTGGAGCGCGACCCGAAATCGCGCCTGTACCGCCCGAGCCACGCGTGGCTGGAGCTGGCCTATGCCTATTACTGGTCCGACCCGGTGATCGCCCGTGCCCTGCCCAAGCTGATCGAGTTCAGCCGCGCGAGGGGCGAGACGGTGAACCTGGCGCAAATGTCGGGGGATCACATCATCTATTCGCTGCGGCTGCCCAACCAGCGGACGCATTTCGCCGCCAGTATCGTGGGGCGGCGGCTGCCGGCGCTGAACACCGCCTCGGGGCGGGTGATGCTGGCCACGAGGAGCGACGCCGAGATCGAGGCGGCCTGTGCCACCTGGCCGCTGGTGCAAGGCACGGAAAAGACCGTGATGGACCGTGCCGAGATCGCCTGCAGCATCAAGGCGGCGCGGACGGACGGGTACTGCATCACGCGCGACCAGATGCTGTTGAACGAGATCAGCCTGGCCGCCCCGGTGCGGGGCAACGAGGGCCATGCCCATGCGGCGGTGCAGGTGTCGATCTCTGGCATCACGTTCGACGAAAGGCAGGTGCTGGAGCAGTTCCTGCCGCATGTCCTGGACACGGCGGCGGGCATACTGGGCTGAGCCTGGCGCGGACGCGCCCGGCGCCCTGCGCCCGCCGCTCTTCGACCTGTGCGGCCGGACCGGGCCGGATTAAGCCTTCCTTCACCGCAGCACGTTAAGACGTGGACGGTGCAGCACCGGGCCGGCCAGCGATGCGCCGCTTGCCCGCGCACGGTGCGAACGCGGAGGCATTCGGGCGATGGCGACGATCCATGACCTGATCGAGGTCACCAGTATCAGTGCGAACACGACCTATTCCAACGCGGATGGAACTCTTATTGGCGTGGTGGACGGCGCCAGCGGGCCGGACCTGAACGACGGGGAGTTCGATGAAGGCGACCTGATCGCCATCGGCGGGACGACCTATACCATCGACTTGATCCGGGAGCCGTCATCCTCGGGCAGTTTCCTGCGCGGCGACGGCAGCACGAGCACCTTCGGCCCGCAGCATGAAAGCAACCTCGACGTGGTGTTCCTGACCGTGTCGAGCGGGGGCACGACGCGGTATTTCATCCTGCCCAACGACAGTTATGGCGATCTGAATGTCCAGTCGGTGACGACCGGCGGGATCACCGATGTGGGCGGCCACGACGCGGCGGTGATCGGAACCACCGACGACGCCGTGAACGTGGTCTGCTTTGCCGCGGGCACGCGGATCGCGGCGGTGTCGCCGGAGGCGGAAATTGCCGTGGAGGCGCTGGCGGCGGGAGACCTGGTGCTGACCGCCGACCACGGACCGCAGCCGGTGCGGGCCATCGAGCGTCACGCGCTGAGCGCCGCGACGCTGGCGCGCAACCCGCATGTGCGCCCGATCCGCATCGCGACGGGGGCGCTGGGGCCGGGGCTGCCGGTGGAGGACCTGGTGGTGTCGCCGCAGCATCGCATCCTCGTCCGCTCGAAAATCGCGCACCGCATGTTCGGCCAGACCGAGGTGCTGTTGCCGGCCAAGCTCCTGCTGTGCGTCGCGGACGTCGCGGTGGACATGCGCGAGGGAGGGGTCGAGTATTACCATGTGGTGATGGACCGGCACGAGGTGCTGCGGGCCAACGGGATCGGCGCCGAGAGCCTGTATCGCGGGCAGGAAGCGATGAAGGCGCTGAAGACTGCGCAAAGCGCCGGTCTGGCCATGCCCGGTGCCGGTCCGATCGCCGGGCAGGACGTTCCGGCGCGGCTGTTCGTGAAGGGCGGGCGCGGGCGGCGGCTGGTGGATCGGCATGTGAAGAACCACCGCGCGTTCGGCTGAAGGAGGCGGTGGCGTGCTTGTCACCCGGCGCACGGTGGGGTTTCACCCGACGGGCGGTGGGGCTTAACGCGACGGGCGGTGGGTTTTCACCCGACGGGCGGTGGGTTTTCACCCACCCTACGGGGACTTGTCGGGTTTCGAGGCAATGACGCCAAAATCGCGCGACGAGGAGCCGTCGCCGGCGATGGAAAAGTAGCCTTCGGCCGCAAGTCCGCGCTTCAGCAGTTCGCGCACGGCGGCGGCGCGGCTGGGCATGTGGGACTTGAAACGCCAGTCGTCCAGCGCCTTTAGCTCCTCTTCGGAGATCATGACTTGCAGTCTTTCCAGTCGTTTAGAGCCGGAATCGGGCATGAGGTGCTCCACCACGGGATGTCAGGCCGAAGACCATTCGGAAGATGCACTGATACCAGATTGCGCACCTTGGATTCAACAGCTTACTCATAATGAGTGTGTTGAGTGGCGTGAGCATTATAGGGCAGTGAAATCGTTATGATATATTGAGCTGGTCCTTATATGATGACGTATGACAACGCGATCCTACACACAGACCTTTCGACCTGATCCCGACCTTTCGAACGCGGCCGGCGAGTTGGGGGGTATGACCGACCCCGCACCGACCAGCGCGCGCGACCTCGCGAAAGCGCCCGGATCGGCGTGGCGCGTCCTGGTGGTCGAGGACGACGTTCTGATCCGCACCGATATCGAGGGGACGCTCGATGATGGCGGCTTTGCCGTGGTAGGCGCGCCCACCGATCTGAAATCGGCCATGACCTTTGTCGAGACGCGGTCGCGGCTGATCGACTGCGCGTTGATCGACGTCGATCTGGGCGGGCACAGCTGTCGCCCGCTGGTGGCGGCGATGGAGAAGCTGCGCATTCCCTACCTGCTGGTGACCGCGCATAGCGAGGATACGGTGCGCGACATGGGCTATACCGGGCCGGTCGTGGAAAAACCGTTCACCGCGCGCGAGCTTTCGGCCTGCCTGTCGAACCTCGTGTCGCGCAAGCCGCAAGAGGCCTGACAGGCGCGGGGCGGGCAGGACGACCAAGCCCCCTTGATCGACCGGCGCAACGGGTCTATACGCCCCCGGTGGTCAGACATGACCCGATTCACATGAACCAAGACATGCCGTGGTTGGCCCCATCGCTTCGGGGGTCACATCCGGCTTAGGAGAAGCGATATGAAACTGCATGAACTGCGCGACAACGAAGGCGCGACCAAACGCAAGAAACGCGTGGGCCGTGGCCCCGGTTCCGGCATGGGCAAGACCGCCGGCCGTGGTATCAAGGGTCAGAAATCCCGTTCGGGCGTGGCGATCAACGGCTATGAAGGCGGCCAGATGCCGCTGTATCAACGGCTGCCCAAGCGTGGCTTCAACAAGCCGAACCGCAAGAAATTCGCCGTGGTGAACCTGGGCATGATCCAGAAGTTCATCGACGCCAAGAAGATCGACGCCGGCCAGACCATCACCGAGGACACGTTGGTGGAAAGCGGCCTGGTGCGCCGCAAGCTGGATGGCATCCGCGTTCTGGCCAAGGGCGAAGTCACCGCGAAGCTGACGCTGGACGTCACCGGTGCCTCGAAATCGGCGGTCGACGCGGTCGAGAAAGCCGGTGGTTCGCTGACCGTGGCGAGCGCAAAGGCGGCTGAATAAGAGGTTGTGAGCGGGCGTCCCGCCCCTTACATACACCCCTAGTTTTCCTTATAAACGCCGCCTGGCCGGAAAACGGCTTGGGCGGCGTTTGCATAAAAAAGAGATCCGCATGGTATCTGCAGCAGAACAAATGGCGGCGAACACGAGCTGGTCCGCCCTGGGCAAGGCCACCGAGCTTCGCAAGCGCATCTTCTTCACCATCGGCCTGCTTATCGTGTACCGGATCGGGACGTATATCCCGGTGCCGGGCATCGACGGGGCAGAGCTGCGCAACTTCATGGAAGGCGCGGCATCGTCGATCGGCGGGATGCTGTCGATGTTCACCGGCGGCGCATTGGGACGGATGGGCGTCTTTGCGCTGGGGATCATGCCCTATATCTCGGCCTCGATCATCGTGCAGCTGATGACGGCGATGGTGCCGGCATTGGAGCAGCTGAAGAAAGAGGGCGAGCAGGGGCGCAAGAAGATCAACCAGTACACGCGCTATGGCACGGTGTTCCTGGCCACGCTGCAATCCTATGGCCTGGCCGCGTCGTTGCAGGCGGGCGACCTGGCGTCCAACCCCGGGTTCTTTTTCATCGCGAGCTGCATGATCACGCTCGTCGGCGGCACGATGTTCCTGATGTGGCTGGGCGAGCAGATCACCGCGCGGGGCGTGGGCAACGGTATCTCGCTGATCATCTTCGTGGGCATCATCGCCGAGGTTCCCGCCGCGCTGGCGCAGTTTTTTGCCAGCGGCCGGTCGGGCGCGATCAGCCCGGCGGTGATCATCGGCGTGATCGTGATGGTCGTGGCGACGATCGCCTTCGTGGTGTTCATGGAGCGCAGCCTGCGCAAGATCCACATCCAGTATCCGCGCCGCCAGGTGGGGATGAAGGTCTATGACGGTGGCTCCAGCCACCTGCCGGTAAAGGTGAACCCGGCGGGCGTGATCCCGGCGATCTTCGCCTCGTCGCTGCTGCTGTTGCCGGCCACGGTCAGCACGTTCTCGGGCAGCGACACGGGGCCGTTCATGTCGACCCTGCTGGCCTATTTCGGACCCGGGCAGCCGCTTTACCTGGTGTTCTTCACGGCCATGATCGTGTTCTTCGCCTATTTCTACACCTACAACGTGGCGTTCAAGCCCGATGACGTGGCCGACAACCTGAAGAACCAGAACGGGTTCGTGCCCGGCATCCGGCCTGGCAAGAAGACGGCGGAATACCTGGAATACGTGGTGACGCGAGTCCTGGTGCTGGGGTCGGCTTACCTTGCGGCAGTTTGTCTCCTTCCGGAGATCCTGCGTGGACAGTTCGCCATACCTTTCTATTTTGGCGGCACTTCGGTCCTGATCGTGGTATCGGTGACCATGGACACGATCCAGCAGGTCCAGTCGCATCTTCTGGCGCACCAGTACGAGGGCCTGATCGAGAAGTCGCAGCTAAGCGGCAAGGGCCGTAAACGGTCACGCAGAAAAGGGACAGGACGTCGATGAATATCATACTTCTCGGACCGCCGGGGGCCGGTAAAGGCACGCAAGCACATATCCTGGTCGAAGAGCGGGGCATGACCCAGCTCAGCACCGGCGACATGCTGCGCGAGGCCAAGGACAGCGGCACCGAGATGGGCAAGGTCGTGGCCGACGTGATGGCCCGTGGCGACCTTGTGACGGACGAGATCGTGATCGGCCTGATCCGCGAGAAGATCAACGGCGAGAATGGCGGCGGCTTCATCTTCGACGGGTTCCCCCGGACGCTGGCCCAGGCCGACGCGCTGGCCGAACTGCTGGCCGAGACCGGCCAGACGTTGGATGCGGTGGTGGAAATGCGGGTGGATGACGAGGCACTGGTGCAGCGCATCACCGCGCGCTCGACCTGCGGCAATTGCGGCGCGGTCTACAACGACATCACCAAGCCGTGGCCTGAAGATGGCAAATGCGCCAACTGCGGCTCGACCGACGTGAAGCGCCGGGCGGATGACAACGAGGACAGCCTCAAAAAGCGGCTGATGGAATACTACAAGAAAACCTCGCCGCTGATCGGGTATTACTACGCCAAGGGCGACCTGGAGACGATCGACGGGCTGGGCGAAATCGACGAGGTCAAGGCCCGCATCGCGGGGGCGCTCAAGGGCTGAACGCCATCTGCGCGGCCCTGCTGAAGAGCCTTTATTCCTTGGGTTTTCGCCGACAGGCACAATTCTCTTGACAGAGGGTTGACGCCTCGGGCGTTTGCTTCTAGACGACACCATCTCTGACGAGAACATGATTCCCGCGCGGGTCGCGCCCGCCCGAGAATCGATCACCTGAATTCAGCTGCGGCCCGGAGCAATCGCCTCGGGCCTACGTTGTGAAAAAAGGGTCTGGCGTTACGGACCCGCAACGAAAGGACATGACACGTGGCACGTATCGCCGGCGTTAACATCCCGACCCACAAGCGGGTCCCGATCGCCCTGACCTACATCACCGGAATCGGCCAATCCTCGGCCAAGGCCATCTGCGAGGCCGTCAATATCGACCTGACCCGCCGGGTCAACGAGCTGAGCGACACCGAAGTGGTCGCCATGCGCGAACATATCGACGCCAACTACATGGTCGAAGGCGACCTGCGCCGCGAAGTGCAGATGAACATCAAGCGCCTGATGGACCTTGGCTGCTACCGCGGCCTGCGCCATCGCCGCAACCTTCCCGTTCGCGGTCAGCGCACGCATACCAATGCGCGCACCCGCAAAGGCCCGGCGAAACCCATCGCCGGCAAGAAGAAGTAAGGGAGGGCAGAACCAATGGCACGAGATACCCGCCGGACCAAGAAAAAGGTCTCGAAGAACATCGCCACGGGCGTGGCGCATGTGAACAGCTCGTTCAACAACACCAAGATCCTGATCTCGGACGTGCAGGGCAACGCGATTGCGTGGTCCTCGGCCGGCACGATGGGCTTCAAGGGGTCGCGCAAGTCGACGCCCTATGCCGCCCAGATGGCCGCCGAAGATGCCGGCCGCAAGGCGCAGGAACACGGCATGAAGACGCTGGAAGTCGAAGTGCAGGGGCCCGGGTCGGGCCGCGAGAGCGCGCTGCGCGCCCTGGCTGCCGTCGGCTTCAACATCACGTCGATCCGCGACGTGACGCCGATTGCCCACAATGGTTGCCGCCCGCCGAAGCGTCGCCGGGTCTGAGACCGATTTTTTGGATGGGGCCGCGTGAGTTTTCACGGCCCCATTTCCGTTATTTTGAAACCTCGAGCGTCTCGGAGGCCTGTGGACATGGGGCCGGGGACAAGGATGGAGGGACCGCATGATCCATAAGAACTGGGCAGAATTGATCAAGCCGACGCAGCTTGAGGTGAAGCCGGGCAACGACCCGCTGCGCCAGGCGACCGTCGTGGCGGAACCGCTGGAGCGCGGCTTTGGCCTGACCATGGGCAACGCGCTGCGCCGCGTGCTGTTGTCGAGCCTTCAGGGCGCGGCGATTACATCCGTGCAGATCGACAACGTGCTGCACGAGTTTTCCAGCATCGCCGGTGTCCGTGAAGACGTGACAGATGTCGTGCTGAACCTCAAGGGTGTCGCGATCCGCATGGATGTCGAGGGGCCCAAGCGGCTGTCGATCTCGGCCAAGGGGCCGGGCGTGGTGACCGCCGGCGACATCGCCGACAGCGCGGGTATCGAGATCCTGAACAAGGAACACGTGATCTGCCACCTCGACGAGGGCGCGGACCTGTTCATGGAACTGACCGTGAACCAGGGCAAGGGGTACGTCGCGGCCGACAAGAACAAACCGGAAGACGCGCCCATCGGCCTGATTGCCATCGACGCGATCTATTCGCCGGTGGTGAAGGTCAGCTATGACGTGCAGCCCACCCGCGAGGGCCAGGTGCTGGACTATGACAAGCTGACCATGAAGCTGACCACGGACGGGTCGATCACGCCCGAGGATGCGGTGGCTTTTGCCGCGCGCATCCTGCAGGACCAGCTGTCGATCTTCGTGAACTTCGAAGAGCCGGAGAGCGCGCAGCGTCAGGACGACGACGACGGGCTGGAGTTCAACCCGCTTCTGCTGAAGAAGGTGGACGAGCTGGAACTGTCGGTGCGGTCGGCGAACTGCCTGAAGAACGACAACATCGTCTATATCGGCGATCTGATCCAGAAGACCGAAGCCGAGATGCTGCGCACGCCGAACTTTGGCCGCAAGTCGCTGAACGAGATCAAGGAGGTGCTGTCGGGCATGGGTCTGCACCTTGGCATGGATGTCGAGGACTGGCCGCCGGACAACATCGAGGATCTGGCGAAGAAGTTCGAGGATCAATTTTAAGAAGGTGGGGTGAAACCCCACCCTACGGATTGCCCGCCCCGGGGCGGGTAATTTTCGGGTGACGCGCCGCTTTTCAAGCGGTGCTTGCCCCAAGGAGAGCCGGTGACACGCATCGCCGGCCGGACAAAGCAAAACCGCCCGTAGAGGGCACCAAATGGAGTAAGAAACATGCGTCACGCACGAGGCTATCGCCGCCTGAACCGGACCCACGAGCACCGCAAGGCGCTGTGGGCGAACATGGCCGGCTCGCTGATTGAACACGAACAGATCAAGACCACCCTGCCGAAAGCCAAGGAGCTGAAGCGCGTGGTGGAAAAGCTGGTCACGCTCGGCAAGCGCGGGGACGTTCACGCCCGCCGCCAGGCCGCCGCGCAACTGAAGCAGGACATGCATGTTGCCAAGCTGTTTGACGTGCTGGGCCCGCGCTACAAGGAGCGCCAGGGCGGGTATGTCCGCGTGCTGAAGGCCGGCTTCCGCTATGGCGACATGGCGCCGATGGCGATTATCGAATTCGTCGAGCGCGACCGCGACGCCAAGGGTGCGGCCGACAAGGCCCGCGTCGCCGCCGAGGACATGGACGGGGACGACGAGGCATAAGCCCCGTTTCCCTTGACTGAAACAGAAACGCCGCCGGGAATGCCCGGCGGCGTTTTTTCGTTCCCGAAGGGGCCCCGGTCAGGCGCTTTCGAGCTCTTTCTTGACCAGCTTCTCGATCTCGTCGACGGGATGGCCCGCGAGGTTCTTGGGGATCTCGCTGACCACTTTCGACGTGACCTCCTTGTGCATGTCGTCGCGCAGGTGGCCCAGCACCTTTGGCGCGGCGACGAGGATCAGACGGTCATATTCGCCCTTATGGGCGGCATCGTAGAGGATGTCCGACAGGTCGGCGGCGAAGCGCTCCTTTTGCAGTTCGTGCCAGTCAGTGTCATCCATCGCCGACATCTGCTGAACCCCGGTGTCCTGCATCCGGCCGGGGCGGTTGGCCGATTGCTCGATATCCGAGGGATTTTCCTGTTCCTCGGTGTCCATGACCTCGAAATTGGGGTCCTGGTGGTCGGTGAGGTTGCGCAGGAAGAGCGCCTTTTCGCTGTCGGTCACCACGACCCAGGTGCCTTGCTTGAGTTCAGTCATCGCGTTTCTCCTTGCCGGTGCCGTGATGGCCGCCGAGATTGCCTTCGCCCTTTTCGTCTTCCTTGGTGACGCGGGTCGCGCCGGCATCCTCGCTTTTTGTCCGCTTCAGCGAGTCGCGGGTGCCGACCTTGCGTTCCAGGTTGCCCTGGGCGCGGCCTTGCTGGTCGGGGGTGGGGACGTCGTCGACGAATTCTTCGGTTTCGCTTTTGCCGTCCTTCGATCTGTATCTCTCTGCCATGGTGGTACCTCCTGTCAGGAAAACGCCGGGTGGGGCGGGGGGTTCCATCGGGTGGTGCGGGCTGTGAGGACGGCAGCGAGGGGCCAGCCCCTCGCGCTCCCCGGGATATTTCTGGCCAGAGGAAAAGCAGGGGGGCGCCTGTCTTGTCGTGCTTGCATCAAGGGCGCGGCGGGCGCATATCGTGGAGCATGGTGAGATGGATCTTTGGCCTTATCCTCTGCGCGACGCTGGCGGTGCCGGCGGGGGCGGAAGTGCGCGTGCCCGAGAGCCGGGGCGAGATCAGCATGGGCTTCGTGCCTGTTGTCAAGACGGCCGCCCCCGCGGTGGTGAACATCTATGCGCGGCGGGTGGTGAACACGCGGGCGAGCCCGTTCCGGGGCGATCCGTTCTTCGACGAGTTCTTTCGCGATTTCGGCGGGCCGAGGCAGCGGGTGGAGAACTCGCTGGGGTCGGGTGTGATCTTGAGCGCGGACGGGATCGTGGTGTCGAACTACCACGTGGTGGGGATGGCCACGGACATCCGCGTGGTTCTGAACGACCGGCGGGAATTCGAGGCGCGGGTGCTATTGGCCGACGAGGAGAGCGACCTTGCGGTGCTGAAGCTGGACGGCGCGGAAGGGATGCCGGCGCTGGAGCTGCGCGACAGCGATACGGTCGAGGTGGGCGAGCTGGTGCTGGCGATCGGCAACCCCTTTGGCGTGGGCCAGACGGTGACCAGCGGGATCGTGTCGGGGTTGGCGCGGTCGGGCGCGGCCACGGGCAACGCGCGGGGCTATTTCATCCAGACCGACGCGCCGATCAACCCGGGCAATTCGGGCGGGGCACTGGTGGACATAGAGGGCCGGCTGGTGGGGATCAACACGCGGATCCTGAGCCGGTCGGGCGGGTCGAACGGGATCGGCTTTGCGATTCCGGCGGCGCTGGTGGCGCAGTTCGTGGCGCAGGCAGAGGCCGGCAACACCGCGTTCGAACGGCCCTGGGCGGGGATCAGCGGCCAGCCGGTGACGGCGGACATGGCCGAGGGAATGGGCTTGGGCGTGCCGGGCGGGATCATCATTTCGCAGCTGCATCCCGCGAGCCCCTTTGCCGAGGCCGGATTCGAGGCGGGCGACGTGATCACGGCGGTGGACGGGCAGGTGGTGAATGCCGCGCCGGAGATGATTTACCGGATGTCGGTGGCCGGGATTGGCGGCGAGACGCGGGTGACGCGGGTGCGCGACGGGGAAGCCGAGGACGTGGTCCTGCGGCTGGGACGCGCGCCGGAGGTGCCGCCGCGGGAGGTGACCGAGACGGGCCCGCGGAGCGTGATACCGGGCATGGTGCTGGGCAACATCAACCCGGCCGTCATTGCCGAACTGGGCCTGCCGCTGATGGCGGAGGGTGTCGTTGTTCTGGAGCCGGGGCGCGCGGGGCTGCGGGCCGGGTTGCGGCAGGGGGACATTTTGCGCGGGATCAACGGCGTGACCGTCGAGGAGCCCGGCATGGTGGAGCCTCTGCTGGAGGCGAGCGGGCGCTGGCTGAGCCTGGACGTGCAGCGGGGCACGCAGCGCAGCACGCTGCGGTTCAGGCTGTAGCCATGGGCGATCTGTTCGATACCGGCCCCGAAGCCAAACCGGACGCAAGGGACGACAAGGCGCATGACAGCGCGCCGCGCCCGCTGGCGGACCGGCTGCGGCCCCGCGCGCTGTCCGAGGTGATCGGGCAGGACAAGGTGATCGGACCGGATGGCCCCCTGGGGGTGATGCTGGCCTCGGGCAGTCTGACATCGCTGGTCTTCTGGGGACCGCCGGGCGTGGGCAAGACCACCATCGCGCGGCTGCTGGCGGACGAGACGGACCTGCATTTCGTGCAGATCAGCGCGATCTTTTCCGGTGTGCCGGAACTGCGCAAGGTGTTCGACGCGGCCAAGCACCGGCGCGCCAACGGGCAGGGAACGCTGCTGTTCGTGGACGAGATCCACCGGTTCAACAAGGCGCAGCAGGACGGGTTTCTGCCGCATATGGAGGACGGGACGATCCTGTTGGTGGGGGCCACTACGGAAAACCCGAGTTTCGAGTTGAACGCCGCGCTTCTGAGCCGATCGCAGGTTCTGGTGCTGGAGCGGCTGACCCTGGCGGAGCTGGAGCGGCTGGCGCAACGGGCGGAGAAGGAACTGGACCGGGCGCTGCCGCTGGACGGCGCGGCGCGCGAGGCGTTGCTGGAGATGGCGGACGGGGATGGGCGGGCGCTGCTTAACCTGATCGAGCAGGTGGCGGCGTGGAAGACCGACAAGAAGCTGGACACGAACGCGCTGACCGCGCGGCTGATGAAGCGGGCGGCGCAGTACGACAAGTCGGGGGACGCGCATTACAACCTGATATCGGCGCTGCACAAGTCGGTGCGCGGGTCGGACCCGGATGCCGCCCTCTACTGGCTGGCGCGGATGCTGGACGGGGGCGAGGACCCGCGGTACCTGGCGCGGCGGATCACCCGGATGGCGGTGGAGGATATCGGGCTAGCCGATCCGCAGGCGCAGGCGGTCTGCCTGCAATCGTGGGAAACCTACGAGCGGCTGGGCAGCCCGGAAGGCGAATTGGCGCTGGCGCAGGCGGTGACGTACCTGGCGCTGGCGCCCAAGTCGAACGCGGCCTACGTGGCTTACAAGGCCGCCATGAAGGCCGCGAAGAAAACCGGCAGCGAGCCGCCGCCCAAGCATATCCTGAACGCCCCCACCGGGCTGATGAAAGAGCAGGGATACGGTGCGGGCTATGCCTATGACCACGATGCCGAGGACGCGTTTTCGGGGCAGAATTATTTTCCCGACACGATGGAGCGGCCCGAGCTGTATAAGCCCGTCGAACGCGGGTTCGAGCGGGAGCTGGGCAAGCGGGTGGGCTATTTCGCGAAGCTGCGGGCGCGCAAGGACGAGGCGGGGTCATAGGCGAATCCCGGCCCGTCCGTGGCCCGGGTGCGCGGAAATGTCGTTTTCTGAACAGTCGGTCGCAGATCGGGCCTGTGCGCGAAAACGCCTTGATTGCAAGAGGTTCAACAGCGTTGGCTAGTGATTTGAACGTGCGAAAAAAAATCGTGATGCGGCATATGAAGGCTGGAAGCGACATTTTTTTCGTGTTTTGGTAACATCATGTCGTAATTGAGCCGCCCGTTCAGGGGAAACGACGCAAAGCTGCTTTGAAGGGCCGCGAAAGATGGCCTGGGAACAGACTAGTCATAGGGAGACATCATGACTGATATCAAAGATCAAATGCTGCTGGATCGACTGGCAGCCGCGGCCCGCGAAGGCAAGATCTCGCGCCGGTCGTTCATGCATTACGCCGCCGCGGCGGGCCTGACGACCACGGCCGCGACCGGCTTGTGGACCGGGGCCGCGAAGGCGCAGCCCGCCAAGGGCGGGACGTTCCGCCTGGGGATGCACGACGGCAACACGTCGGATTCGCATGATCCCGGCACCTACGTCACCTTCTCGATGATCCAGGTGGCGCATACCTATCGGTCCTACCTGACGCTGATCGAGCCCGATGGCTCTCTCGGGCCGGACGTGGCCAGCGAGTGGAGCGCGAGCCCGGACGCCAAGGAATGGACCTTCAAGATCAACGAGAACGCGACGTTCCACAGCGGCCCGAAGGTGACCGCGAAGGACGTCATCGCGTCGATGAACCACCACCGGGGCGACGACACGACATCGGCCGCGAAAGCGCTGTTGTCGGACGTGCAGGACATCACGGACAACGGCGACAACTCGGTGACCTTCGTGCTGGGCACCGGCAACGCCGACCTGCCGTGGCTGATGACGGACTATCACCTGGCAATCGTTCCGGCCAACGAGGACGGCACGGCAAACTGGCAGTCGGGTGACGGCTGTGGCCCCTACAAGATGGAAGAAGCCGAGTTCGGCGTGCGCTACAGCCTGACCCGCCACGAGGGCTGGCACCTGGAAGGCGCGTATTTCGACGACCTGCAGCTGATCGTCCTGAACGACCCGAACGCGCGCCAGACGGCGCTGGTGACGGGCGACGTGGACGCGGTGACGCAGCTGGAGCTGAAGACGCTGGCGCTGTTGCAGCGCGACCCCAACATCGAGATCGACGACGTGCCGTCCGCGGCGGCCATCACCATGCCGATGCTGTGCGACACCGCGCCCTTCGACAACGTGGATGTGCGCAACGCGCTGAAGCTGTCGATGAACCGGGACGAGCTGATCGAGAAGATCACCTTCGGCGCGGCCACCAAGGCGAACGATTTCCACCATTCGCCTGCGATGCCCTACTATCCCGAAGGCATCGAGCAGCGCGAATACGATCCCGACCAGGCGAAATCGCTGCTGAAGAAAGCCGGCGCCGAGGGGCTGACGGTGAACCTGAGCGTGGCCGATTCGGTCTTTTCCGGGGCGGTGGACATGTGCGTCCTTTACGCCGAGCACGCCAAGGCGGCGGGCATCACGATCAACGTCAACCGCGAGCCCAATGACGGGTACTATTCCGACGTGTGGCTGAAAAAGCCGTGGTGCGCGGTGCAGTGGGGCGCGCGTCCGACGCCGGACGTGATGTATTCGCTGGCCTACAAGGATGACGCGGCCTGGAACGAGAGCCGGTGGCAGAACGAGCGGTTCAACGAACTGCTGCTGCAGGCCAAGGCCGAGCTGGACGATGAAAAGCGCGCGGAAATGTACCGCGAGATGGCGATCCTGGCCAAGGACGATGGCGGGACGGTCATCCCGTTCTTCCCGAACTTCGTATACGCGCGGCGCAAGAACGTGCAGCACGGGCCCGACCTGGCGCCAAGCTGGCAGATGGACGGCGCGCGCGCCTGCAGCCGGTGGTGGTTCGCAGACGCATAAGCAAGAGGTTCTGCCCCGGTGCCAAGGCGCCGGGGCAACCATTTGGAGGGGGCGGATCATCGCCCCGTCCGGGCCGACGGGACGGCCAAGAGAGCGCAGCAAAAGCGCCCGGGGCACGTCACAACGTCATAACAATATAAGCTGTGCGGATGCGGCCCGGGATGGGCAAGGCGGACGCCCAACAGCAGGAGGGACATATGGGAGACATCTTAACGCTTGTCGGCAAGCGTCTGGGTCTCGGGTTGATCATCCTTTTGGTGATCTCCGTCATCATCTTCTTCATGGTCGAACTTCTTCCCGGGGACATCGCGCAGGCGGTGCTGGGACAGTCGGCGACCCCGGAGAACCTTGCGGCCCTGCGCCGTGAAATGGGCCTCGACCAGCCCGCGCTGGTGCGATATTTCGCGTGGCTGAGCGACGCCGTCACACTTGATTTCGGCAGTTCCATCGTGACCGACGCGCGGGTGACCGAGATCATCGGCGAGCGGTTCATGAACACGCTGTTCCTGGCCGCCTACGCGGCCGTGATCGCGGTGCCGGTGTCGATCATCCTCGGCGTGATCGTGGCGCTGTTGCGTAACTCGATCTTCGACCGGGTGGCGAACGTGGTCTCATTGTCGTTCATCTCGTCGCCGGAATTCTTCCTGGGCTATATCCTGATCCTGTATTTCGCGGTGAAATGGGGCATGTTCCCGGCCATCGCGAGCCTGAGCGAAGGGATGACCTTCTTCGGGCTTCTGGAGCGGACCTTCCTGCCGGCGCTGACGCTGGTGCTGGTGGTCATGGCGCACATGATGCGGATGACCCGCGCGGCGATCATCAACCTGCTGGCCAGCCCCTATATCGAGATGGCCCGGCTGAAGGGCGCGCCGCCGTGGAAGGTGATCGTGAAACACGCGCTGCCCAATGCCTGGGCGCCGATCATCAACGTGGTCGCGCTGAACCTGGCCTACCTCATTACCGGCGTGGTGCTGGTGGAGGTGGTGTTCGTCTATCCGGGCATCGGACAGGCGCTGGTGGACGCGGTGTCCAAGCGCGACTTCCCGGTGGTGCAGGCCTGCTGCCTGATCTTCGCGGCGACCTTCATCCTTCTCAACCTTGCAGCCGACGTGGGGGCCATTCTGACCAACCCGCGCCTGCGGCACCCGAAATAAGGAGGGCGGATCATGATATTTGTAATCCTCTACTTCGCCCTGCTGCTTCTGCTGTCGTGCGGGGCGGCCTATTACAACCAACGATCGGCGTTCCTGCTGCTGTTCTCGCTGACGCTGGTGTCGCTGGTGCTGGCGATCATCGGCGGCATTCCGGCGCTGCGCTTCGTGGCGATTGCCGCGGGGATGCTGCTGGCGGCGGGCATGATGTCCTACGCGTTCCGCGAGTTCCTGACGGCGCTGGCGAGCGACGAGATGGCCAAGGAGCTGCGCACCGCGCCGCTGACCGCGGCCTTCGGGATGTTCGTGATCTTCGTCGTGGCGATCATGGGCATCTTCGCCCCGGCCATCGCGCCCTATGGCGAGGCCGAGATCGTCAGCCAGGCCTTTGCGCCGCCGGACAACAACATGCTGCTGGGCGCGGACCAGCTGGGCCGGGACATGTTCAGCCGGATCATCTATGGCGCGCGGAACACCGTGGCGCTGGCGCTGTGCGGCACGGTCCTGGCGTTCATCCTGGGCGCCATGGCGGGCCTGCTGGCGGCGACCAAGGGCGGATACTTCGACGGGTTCATGGGCCGGATGGCAGACGTGATCATGTCGATCCCGTCGCTGATCTTCGCGCTGCTGATGCTGTCGATCTTCGGCGGCTCGCTGGCCTCGCCGCAGACCAGTTCCTGGCTGCTGTTCGGCTTTGCGGTCATCGTGGGGCTGCTGTTCCTGGCGGCGGCGGCATATTCGCTTGTCAGCTGGCTGATCGGGGCGGCGATCGTCGCCGGGGTGGCCTTTGCCTTTGCGCTGGCCGGCACGACGATCTTCAACGCGTCGGAGATCATCCTGATCCTGGTGGTCGCGGTGATCTACAGCCCCCGCGTGTTCCGCCTGACACGGGCGGTCGCGGGCAACGTGGTGGTGATGGACTATATCGAGGCCGCCAAGCTGCGCGGTGAAAAGAACTGGTACCTGATCCGGCGCGAGATCCTGCCGAACTCGACAGCACCCCTGGTGGCGGAGTTCGGGCTGGAATTCTGCTTCGTGTTCCTGCTGATCGCGGGCCTCAGCTTCCTCGGTCTCGGCATCCAGCCGCCCACGGCGGACTGGGGGTCGATGGTGCGGGAGAACGCGACGCTGATTTCGTTCGGTGAGATCACGCCGCTCATTCCGGCCGCGGCCATCGCGCTTTTGACCGTGGCGGTCAACTTCGTGGTGGACTGGATGCTGCACCGGTCCTCGGGCTTGAAGGAGTAATAGACATGGGCTTGAAAAAAACAGATGTCCTTCTGAAAATCCGGGACCTGAAGATCCAGGGCTACTCGGACGAAACCTGGGTCGACATCATCAAGGGTGTCGACCTGACCCTGCATCGCGGCGAGGTGATGGGCCTGATCGGGGAATCCGGCGCGGGCAAGTCGACCATCGGCGCCGCCGCCATGGGCTATGCCCGCGACGGCACGCGGATCGTCGAGGGCTCTTCGATCGAGTTCGACGGGATCGAGCTGACCACGTCGTCGGAGGCCGAAAAGCGCGCGCTGCGCGGCTCGCGCATCGCGTACGTGGCGCAGTCGGCGGCGGCGTCGTTCAACCCGGCGCACAAGCTGATCGACCAGCACACCGAAGCCCCCGTGCAGTACCGCATCAAGAAGCGGCTGGAGGCGCAGGAGGACGCGATCGAGCTTTATGAGCGGTTGCGCCTGCCCAATCCGGGCGAGATCGGTTTCCGGTATCCGCACCAGGTGTCGGGCGGTCAGTTGCAGCGGGCGATGACGGCGATGGCCATGTCGTGCCGGCCCGACCTGATCATCTTTGACGAGCCGACGACGGCGCTGGACGTGACCACGCAGATCGAGGTGCTGGCGGCCATTCGCGACATCGTGGACCAGTTCAACACCGCGGCAATCTACATCACCCACGACTTGGCGGTGGTGGCGCAGATGGCCGACACGATCAAGGTGCTGTTGCGCGGTGAAGAGGTCGAGGAGGCGCCGACCGACCAGATGCTGGAAAACCCGCAGGAGGACTACACCAAGTCGCTCTGGGCCGTGCGCAGCTTTACCAGCGAGCAGAAGCATCGCCCGACGGATGGCACGCCGCCGCTGATCTCGGTCAAGAACGTGGATGCGTCCTATTCCAACGGGCCGAAGATCCTCGATGACGTGTCGTTCGACATCTACCAAGGGATGACGGTGGCCGTGGTGGGCGAATCCGGGTCGGGCAAGTCGACGACCGCGCGGGTGATCACCGGGCTGTTGCCGCCGTCGAAGGGCGAGGTGCTGTTCAAGGGCGAGCCGTTCCCGGCGAGTTACAAGGACCGCTCGAAGGACCAGCTGCGGCAATGCCAGATGATCTATCAGATGGCAGATACGGCGCTGAATCCCAAGGTGCAGATTTCGGAGATCATCGGGCGTCCGGCGCAGTTCTATTCCGGGCTGAAGGGCACGGCGTTGAAGACTCGTGTCGATGAATTGTTGGACCTGATCGAACTGGAGCCGTCGAAATACTACAACCGGTATCCGCCGGAATTGTCGGGCGGGCAGAAACAGCGGATCGGGATTGCCCGGGCGCTGGCGGCGGAACCCAGTTTCATCGTCTGTGACGAGGTGACCTCGGCGCTGGACCAGCTGGTGGCGGAAGGCATCCTGCGGCTGCTGGACCGGCTGCAGAATGAGCTGAACCTGGCATACATGTTCATCACGCACGACCTGGCGACGGTGCGGTCGATCGCCGACGAAGTGGTGGTGATGCAGAACGGGCAGGTGGTGGAGCAGGGGCCGAAGGACGACATGTTCACGCCGCCGCACCACCCCTATACAGACCTGCTGCTGAGCTCGGTGCCGGAGATGGATCCGAACTGGCTGACCACGCTGCTGGAGGAACGGGGCGTCGATAATATCGGCGACGCGGCCTCGGCCAAGATCGACCCGGACGACGACAAGGTCGAGGGAACGCAGGTCTGAGCCTGGCGGTCGGAACTAACAAAAAACGGCGCCCGGAAACAGGGCGCCGTTTTCCTTTGATGAATTCGTATGGTGCGTTAGCCGGTGATGGCCATACCCGACAGGACCATCGCGCCGACGATCAGGGCATAGACGATCACGACGGCCTGCCACGTTGCGCTGTGGGCCTGCAATTCGCGGATCAGTTGGTCACGGTTCATGGCGGGTATCCTTTTCAGAGACGCCAATGGCGCTAAACGTCTCTCACGTTCAACGCCTAAAGGGGGAGGTTTGGTTTTGGGCTGTGGCGCGAGGCGCCGTTTGAGGGTTAGCTGATAATGGCCGAGGCCGAGAAAATCAGCGTACCGACGAGGATACCGTAGACCAAGACCACCGACTGCCAGGTGGCACTGTGCATACGAAGTTCCCGGTTCAATTCATCGCGGGTCATGATGGCCTCCTTTGGCTGGCGGTCGTTTCCTAGCGAGCGCGTCAGTGCGCTCGTACCATCCACCTAGTCAAAAATTATGACGGCGCAATCCTTATTCGTTTCGAATTCTATGAAAATTGTGCATAGCCGCTCTGGCCGCAGAGCATGGCTGCGGAGATTCTGAAAAATTCCATTATTTTCAGAACCTTGCGCGGGGTGGCCCCGCGCGAGGCATTTACGGTCAGGCGACGCCCTGTAGCGGCAATACCACAAGGTCGCCCTCTTGCCGGGCCTTCATGGCCAGTGCGGCGGCATGGGCGGCGGCGGCGGTCGTGTAATAGGGGATCTTGTCGTAGAGCGCAACCGAGCGGATCTCCCGGCTGTCCTCGACCGCCTGGATGCCCTCGGTTGTGTTCATCACGAGGCTGATCTGCCCGTCCTTGAGCATGTCCACGATGTCGGGGCGGCCCTCGTAGACCTTGTTGACGACCTCGCAGGCGATGTCGTGGCCTTCGAGGAAGGCCGCGGTGCCGCGGGTGGCGACGATGGCGAAACCCAGATCGACGAGGATCTGCGCGGTTTCCACCAGTTGGGGCGTCTTGTCGTCGTCCTTGATCGAGAAGAAGACCTTGCCACCTTCGGGGAACTCGACGCCCGCGCCCATCTGGGCCTTGAGGAAGGCGCGGGGGAAGGAGACGTCCCAGCCCATGACCTCGCCCGTCGAGCGCATTTCCGGCCCCAGGATCGTGTCAACGCCGGGGAAGCGGGCGAAAGGCATCACGGCCTCCTTGACCGAGAACCAGGGCATCGCGGGGTCGGCGAGCGTCATCTGGTCTGCCATGGGCAGGGTGCCGGGCTTGGTGTCCGACGGGTACGCGCCGCGATGGGGGAAGGCCGAAAGCGGCTCGCCGGCCATGAGGCGCGCGGCGATGGACGCGATGGCCGAGTCGGTAGCCTTGGCGACGAAGGGCACGGTGCGGCTGGCGCGGGGGTTCACCTCGATCAGGTAGATATCGTCGCCTTTGACGGCGAATTGCACGTTCATCAGGCCGACGACGTTCAGCGCCTTGGCCAACGCGCGGGTCTGGCGGTCGATCTCGTCGATGATATGCTGGGGCAGGGTGTGGGGCGGCAGGCAGCAGGCGCTGTCGCCGGAGTGAACGCCGGCCTCTTCGATATGTTGCAGGATGCCGGCGACGTGGACATCGGTGCCGTCCGACAGCGCGTCGACGTCGCATTCGATGGCGCCGGAGAGGTAGCCGTCGAGCAGAACGGGGCTGTCGCCCGAGACGATCACGGCCTCGTTGATGTAGCGTTCGAGCTGGCCCATGTCGCGGACGATTTCCATGGCGCGGCCGCCCAGCACGTAGGAAGGGCGGATGACCAGCGGGAAGCCGATTTCCTCGGCGATGGCCAGCGCCTCGGCGTCGGAATGCGCGATACCGTTCTTGGGCTGCTTGAGGTTCAGCTGATTCACGAGCGCCTGGAACCGCTCGCGGTCTTCGGCAAGGTCGATGGCGTCGGGCGTGGTGCCGAGGATCGGGATGCCCTCCGCCTCGAGGTCGTTGGCGAGTTTCAGCGGCGTCTGACCGCCGAACTGGACGATCACACCGTGCAGCGTGCCGTTCTCCTGCTCGACGCGCAGGATTTCCATGACATGCTCGAACGTGAGCGGCTCGAAGTAAAGCCGGTCGGATGTGTCGTAGTCGGTCGAGACGGTCTCGGGGTTGCAGTTGACCATGATGGTCTCGTAGCCCGCGTCGGTCAGCGCGAAACAGGCGTGACAGCAGCAATAGTCGAACTCGATCCCCTGGCCGATGCGGTTGGGGCCGCCGCCGAGGATAACGACCTTCTTGCGGTCGGAGGGGCGGGCTTCGCATTCCACCTCGCCCATCATCGGGGCCTCGTAGGTGGAGTACATATAGGGCGTCTGGGCCTCGAATTCGGCGGCGCAGGTGTCGATGCGCTTGAACACGGCGACGACGCCTTGCGCGTGGCGGGCGCGGCGCACGTCGGCCTCGGTAAAGCCGGTGAGCTTGGCGAGGCGGGCGTCGGTGAAGCCCATCATCTTGAGGCGGCGGAGGCCTTTTTCGTCGGTGGGCAGGCCGTTCTGCCGCACGGCATCCTCGGCCTCGACGATTTCGCGTATGCGGGCGAGGAACCACGGGTCGAACTTGGTGGCGGCGAAGATCTCGTCATCCGTGAGGCCGTGGCGCATCGCCTGGGCGATGGTGCGCATCCGGTCCGGGGTCTGCTGGCTGATCGCCTTGATGACGGCGGTTTTTTCGGGGGCGCCGTCGATCTCGATCTCGTCAAAGCCCGTCAGGCCGGATTCCATCGAGGCCAGCGCCTTTTGCAGCGATTCGTGGATGGTGCGGCCGATGGCCATCGCCTCGCCCACGGATTTCATCGCGGTGGTCAGGTAGGGCTGCGAGCCGGGGAATTTCTCGAAGGCGAATTTCGGGATCTTGGTGACGACATAGTCGATGGTCGGCTCGAAGCTGGCGGGAGTCACTTTGGTGATGTCGTTGTCGAGCTCGTCGAGGGTGTAGCCGACGGCCAGCTTGGCGGCAATTTTCGCAATCGGGAAGCCGGTGGCCTTGGACGCCAGCGCCGAGGAGCGGGAGACGCGGGGGTTCATCTCGATCACGACCATGCGGCCGTCCTCGGGGTTGATGGCCCATTGCACGTTCGAGCCGCCGGTTTCGACCCCGATCTCGCGCAGGACGGCAATACTGCCGTTGCGCATGATCTGGTATTCCTTGTCCGTGAGCGTGAGCGCCGGGGCGACGGTGATGGAATCGCCGGTATGCACGCCCATCGGATCGACGTTTTCGATGGAGCAGACGATGATGGCGTTGTCGGCGCGGTCGCGGACGACCTCCATCTCGTATTCCTTCCAGCCCAGCAGCGACTCGTCGATCAGGATCTGGCTGACCGGCGAGGCGTCGAGGCCGGATTTGCAGTAATGCTCGTAATCGGCGCGATTGTAAGCGACACCGCCGCCGGTGCCGCCAAGGGTGTAGGCGGGGCGGATGATCGCCGGAAGGCCGACATGTTCGAGGGCGGCCATGCATTCTTCCATGGTTTCGGCGATGGTGGCCTTGGGGTTTTCGATGCCCAGACGATCCATCGCCTCGCGGAACAATTTGCGGTCCTCGGCCATCTCGATGGCTTCGCGGTTGGCACCGATCAGCTCGACGCCGAATTTTTCCAGCACGCCCATATCTGCCACGGCGAGTGCGGTGTTGAGGCCGGTCTGGCCGCCCATCGTGGGCAGAAGCGCGTCGGGGCGTTCCTTTTCGATGATCTTGGCCACGACTTCGGGGGTGATGGGTTCGATATAGGTGGCGTCGGCGAGGCCCGGATCGGTCATGATCGTGGCGGGGTTGGAGTTGACGAGGATGACGCGGTAGCCTTCCTCGCGAAGGGCCTTGCAGGCCTGGGCGCCGGAGTAGTCGAACTCGCAGGCCTGCCCGATGATGATGGGGCCGGCACCGATGATCATGATGGACTTGATATCGGTTCTTTTCGGCATGTGATCCCCCGGTGCGGCGCAAATTGTTGGCCTTATATTCATTACGCGGGACAGCGCAAGGGGCATCGGTCTTTGCACGCGATGCGACGTATTTCGCAGTGCACTCGGGGCCGTGATTGCATAGATATCCAGCCAAAGCGAAGGGAAGCTGCGTGCGAATCCGGTTTGATCATGGCCCCGAGGGGAGCGAATGCGCATTCGAGCGCCCGGTCGAGGTGATCTCGGCGCGGGAGGCGGCGGACGTGCCTGCTGCGCTGGAGGCGATGGACGCGGCGCGGGCGGCGGGCCTGTGGCTGGCGGGATTCGCGAGCTACGAGCTGGGCTATGCGCTGGAGCCGACGCTGGCGCCGCTGATGCCCGCGCGGCGGCGGGTGCCGCTGGTGCAGTTCGGCGTGTACGAGGGGTTTGGGCCGGCGGCGGAGTTGCCGGAGCCTGCCGGGAGGCTGGACCATTTCGTGCCGCTTTGGTCGGAGGCGCGATACAAGCAGGCGTTCGAGGCGGTCCATGCGCATATCTGCGCGGGCGACTTTTATCAAGCGAACCTGACATTCGCCTGCATGATGGAGGCGGTTGGGACGCCGGGCGAGATATATGCTGCGCTGAACGCGGTGCAGCCGGTGCGGTTCGGGGCGATGATCGAGGCCGAGGGGTTGCCCGCGATCCTGTCACGCTCGCCCGAGCTGTTTTTCCGCACCGATGGGGCGGGGGGCATCGAGACCAAACCCATGAAGGGCACGCAGCCGCGCAGTGACGATGCGGACGAGGATGCGCGGCGCTGCCGGTTCCTGATGGAGGATGAAAAGAACCGCGCCGAGAACCTGATGATCGTGGATCTGTTGCGCAACGATCTGGGCCGGATCTGCGAGATCGGCAGTATCGAGGTGCCGGAGTTGTTCACCGTGGAAAGCCTTGCCACCGTGCATCAGATGACCTCGCTGATCCGGGGGCGGATGTTGGAAGGGACGGCGCTGTCTGGCGTGTTCCGGGCGCTTTTCCCGTGTGGGTCGATCACCGGGGCGCCCAAGATGCGGGCGATGCAGATCCTGGCGGGGCTGGAGGATGGCGCGCGGGATGTCTATTGTGGCACCATCGGCTGGGCCGCGCCGGACGGGCGTTCGGAATTCAACGTGGCGATCCGCAGTTTGCTTGTGGAAGAGGGACGTGCGACGCTGAACGTGGGCGGCGGCGTGGTCTATGACAGCACCGCCGCGTCGGAATACGAGGAAGCCCTATGGAAAGCCCGCTTTGCCCGCCGGCTGATCGCGGATTTCGCCTGATCGAGACCGGGCTGTGGACGCCCGAAGACGGCTTGCGGCTGGTCGATTTACACCTAGAGCGGCTGCGCACGAGCGCGGCGCGGCTGGGGATCGGGATCGACGGGCTGGACGCGGCGCTTGAGGGGATCGAGGCGAGCGCGCCGCGGCGGTTGCGCCTGACGGTGGATGCGGGCGGGCAGGTTGAGGTTGCCTTGCACGAGTTCACGCCCGAGCCGGAGGGGCGGGCGTGGCGGTTGGCGGTGTCCGAGGCGCGGCTGATCGCCACCGATCCGTGGCTGACGGTCAAGAGCACCGAGCGGGACTTGTACGACCGGACGCGGGCGGAGTTGCCCGAGGGCGTGGAGGAGGTGATCTTTCTCAATTCCGATGGCGCGGTCTGCGAGGGGACGATCACCAATATCTTTGTCGACCGGGGCGACGGGTTGGAGACGCCATCGCTGAGCTGCGGCGTGCTGCCTGGTGTGCTGCGCGCGAGCCTGATCGCGGAGGGCCGGGCGCGCGAGGCGGTGCTGACGCCGGCCGACCTGGCCGGGGCGCGGGCGCTTTACGTGGGCAACGCGTTGCGCGGGTTGATCCCGGCGCGATTGGTCTGACGCATTACTCGGCTGCGTGACGCAACTCTGCGGCGGCGGCGTCGCTGTAGAGGTAGTCGCGGGTGAGCGGCACGGCGTCCTGCCGGCGCGACAACTGGAACTGGAACACGACCTGGCTGTTGTAGCGGAACGTCGCTTCGCAGGCGATGAGGTAGTAGCGCCACATCCGGCAGAACCGCTCGTCGTAAAGGTCGCGGGCGCGGTCTATGTTGGCCATGAAACGGTCGTACCAGTGGCGCAGGGTTTCGGCGTAGTGCAGGCGCCAGACCTCGATATCGCAGGAATGCAGCTGGTTGACCTCGATCGCGCGGGTCGCCTCCGACAGGGCGGGGCAATAGCCGCCGGGGAAGATGTATTTCAGGATCCACGGGTTGGTCGTGCCGGGCGGGTCGGTGTGGCCGATGGTGTGGATGAGGGCGACGCCGTCCTCGGACAGCAGGTCGTGTACGGTGCGGAAATATTCGCGGTAATGCGGCACGCCCACATGTTCGAACATGCCGACCGACACGATGCGGTCGAAGGTGCCGGTGACGGCGCGGTAATCCATCAGGTGGAACTGCACCTTGCCGGACAGTCCCGCCTCGGCGGCGCGGCGCGTGGCCAGGGCGTGCTGTTCCTCGGAGAGTGTGACCCCGACCACATGCGCGCCGT
This sequence comes from Roseovarius sp. THAF8, assembly GCF_009363735.1. NCBI lineage: Bacteria > Pseudomonadati > Pseudomonadota > Alphaproteobacteria > Rhodobacterales > Roseobacteraceae > Roseovarius > Roseovarius sp. THAF8. The sequence goes on from NZ_CP045410.1 coordinate 3,236,005, forward strand.
AATCGCGCGCCAGCGTCAGCGCCATGCCGCCCCAGCCGCAGCCGATATCGAGCACGCGCATTCCGGGCTTGAGCAGGAGCTTGCGGGCGATGTGGTGTTTCTTGGCTTCCTGCGCCTCTTCCAGCGTCATGTCGGGGCGGGCGAAATAGGCGCAGGAATATTGCCGGTCCTTGTCGAGGAAGAGGTCGTAAAGCTCTCCCGAGAGATCGTAGTGGTGGGCCACGTTGGCCTTTGACCGCTTGGCCGGGTTGAACTGTTTCAACCAGCGGCTGGCGTGGCGCATCAGGTCGAGCGGGCGGTGGAACCACGGGCTGCCTTGCCGGGCGATGTTGTCGACCGCGAGGCTGAGAAAGCCGCGCAGGTCATCGTTTTCGAGGGTGAGCGTGCCGTCCATGTAGCCTTCGCCCACCGCCAGTTCGGGTGACAGGATGATGCGGCGGGGCAGGGCGGGGTCGTGCAGGGTCATTGCCACCGACGGCGTGCCGCCGTCACCGTAGCGCCGCGTCGTGCCGTCGGGATAGGTCAGGCTGAAATCGCCTTTGCGAAAAAGATGTGTGACGAACACATCGAGCATCTTGGTCCACATGGCGCACCCCATTTCTTCTTGCGCCCGCAGAGGCGCATCTATTGGTGTGAAACCTGCCAGTGTTGCGGTTTTCCCGCATGTTTTCCGCCCGATAGCCGGAATCTTTGCGCAAAATTAACTTTCTGTAAATGTTTTAAGATGCGGCCCGGTTCCGCTCGGGCGGGAAATAGCCCTGCAGGACTTGACTTTGCCGCCCTGCCAAGGTGTATCGGCGCGAACCGAATTGCACGCGAAATGGGCAGTTTCAACCGCCCGGAGAGGACCTCATGCACGCATATCGCAGCCATACCTGCGCCGAGCTGACGAAATCGAATGTCGGGGACACCGTTCGCCTGTCGGGCTGGGTGCACCGGATCCGCGACCATGGCGGGGTTCTGTTCATCGATTTGCGCGACCATTACGGCATGACGCAGGTGCTGTGCGATCCCGACAGCAAGGTGTTTTCCGAGGTCGAGAAACTGCGCAGCGAGTGGTGCATCCGCATCGACGGCGAGGTGAAGGCGCGCGACGAGAGCCTGGTGAACCCCAAGATCCCCACCGGCGAGATCGAGGTGTTCATTCGGGATGTCGAGGTGCTGGGCAGTGCCAAGGAACTGCCGCTGATCGTGTTCGGGGACCAGGAATATCCCGAGGAGACGCGGCTGCGCTATCGTTATCTGGACCTGCGGCGCGAGGCGATGCAGGAGAACATGAAGCTGCGCTCGGACGTGGTGGCCAGCATCCGCAAGCGGATGTGGGACATTGGCTTTCGCGAGTACCAGACGCCGATCATCACGGCATCGAGCCCCGAGGGCGCGCGCGACTTTCTGGTGCCCTCGCGCCTGCATCCGGGCAAGTTCTATGCGCTGCCGCAGGCGCCGCAGCAGTTCAAGCAGCTGATCATGGTCAGCGGGTTCGACAAGTATTTCCAGATCGCGCCGTGCTTTCGCGACGAGGACCCGCGCGCCGACCGCTCGCCCACGGATTTCTACCAGCTGGACATGGAGATGTCCTTCGTCGAGCAGCAGGACGTGTTCGACACGATCCAGCCTGTGATCAAGGGTCTGTTCGAGGAGTTCGGCGGCGGCAAGGCGGTGGATCAGGAGTGGGAGCAGATCTCTTACCGTGACGCGGCGCTGTGGTATGGCACCGACAAGCCGGACCTGCGCAACCCGATAAAGATGCAGGATGTGAGTGAGCATTTCCGCGGCTCGGGCTTTGCCATCTTCGCCAAGCTGCTGGAGCAGGACGGCACGGAAATTCGCGCCATTCCGGCACCTACAGGGGGCAGCCGGAAATTCTGCGACCGGATGAATGCGTTCGCGCAGAAAGAGGGGCTGCCGGGGATGGGGTATATCTTCTGGCGGGACCAGGGCGACGGGATGGAAGCCGCCGGGCCGCTGGCCAAGAATATCGGGCCGGAGCGCACCGAGGCCATTCGCGAGCAGCTTGGGCTGGGCGTGGGCGATGCGGCGTTCTTCCTTGGCGGCAAGCCGGCCGCGTTCGAGCGGGTGGCGGGCAAGGCGCGGGTGACGATCGGCGAGGAGCTGGGGCTGACGGACGAGAACCGCTTTGCCTTTGCCTGGATCGTGGATTTCCCGATGTACGAGGCGGACGAGGAATCGGGCGAGATCGACTTTTCGCACAACCCGTTCTCGATGCCGCAGGGCGGGATCGAGGCGCTGGAGGGCGACCCGCTGAAGGTGCTGGGGTATCAGTACGACCTGAGCTGCAACGGCTATGAGCTGGTGTCGGGGGCGATCCGGAACCACAAGCTGGAGACGATGATCAAGGCGTTCGAACTGGCGGGCTATGACGAGGCGGAAGTGCGCAAGCGGTTCGGCGGCATGGTGGGGGCGTTCCAGTACGGCGCGCCGCCGCACGGGGGCTGTGCCGCGGGGATCGACCGGATCGTGATGCTGCTGGCGGATGAACAGAATATCCGCGAGGTCATCATGTTCCCGATGAACCAGCGCGCCGAGGACCTGATGATGAACGCGCCGAGCGAGCCGGCGAGTGATCAGTTGATGGAATTGAGCTTGCGGGTTTTGCCGCGCGAGGAGTGAGGTCGGGGCGCGTGGGTTTTCACCCACCCTACGGGATGGGAGAGGTCCCGGGTCAAGCCCGGGACGGCGACAGATAGGCGCGGCCGGTGGCGATTTTCACCCCATTCCCTTGTCTTCCAGTTCCTGTTTGGCGCTTTGCGATTTCTTCAGGTCGAGGCCCATGCCGCGCAGCACCGCATCGGTCTTGGAAAACTGAAGGTCGGCATAGTCCACCACCTGGATGCGGTTGCCCCACGGGTCGCGGAGGTCGAGAAAGTCGGTCTCCATCACCTCGGCCCCGGCGGCGCGGGCGAGGTCGCGCACGCGGGACCTATCATCCACCACAAGGCCGAAGTGACGGTGTTCGTCGCGGGTCTGGGTCTTGCCTTCAAAGAGGCCGATGAACTGGTCGCCCATGTCGAGGAAAACATGGCCGTCGCCTTGTCCACGCAACTCGAAATCGAAGATCGCGCGCCAGAAATCCAGCGCGGCGTCGAGATCGCCGACCTCGAGAACGATGTGGTTGACGCCGACAAGGCGGGGTTTGTCCGGCATGGCGGGTGTCCTCAGTCTTCCAGGCTGTCTTCGCGCTTGTCGTCGATCAGGCCGCGTTCCTTGGATTTGCGTTTCTCGAAGCGTTCGCCGTAGCCTTCGATCTCGTCTTCGGGGATGACTTCCTGCGCGCGGGCGAAGACCTCGTCCTCTTCCTCGTCCATGTGGTGCTCGTAATCGTGCTTCAGCGTCTTGAAGCGGTTGAGCCAGCCCGGTGAGGCCATGTCGCCCTCGTTCAGCTCTTCCATGATGTCGTCAAGCTGCTGGTGTTCGTGGACCGAGTGGCGGGCGGCGTCCTGGCCCCAGGTCTTGGAGATCAGTTTGGAATAGAAGGTCTCTTCCTCGGCCGCGGCATGCGATTTGACATCCTCGTAGAACTCCTTCCACGCGGACTTGCGGTCGTCGCTGTCGCCGGTGGTGTCTTCGATCCGGTTCATCAGGGCGCGGTGGTTGTCGTGGTCGGCGCGGATGGCGTCGTATATGCTGGGCATGGCTGGGCCTTTCGGTTGGCTGTCACACGGCAACGCGCCAGTGTCGGGCGGGTTCCCACCCGGTGGGTGGCAAACCGCCGATCGCCTCGGGTCGCGGCGCGCCGCCCGCGTGACATCTGGCGGGATCGCTCCCATATTCCGCCGTACCGACCGTTCCAATCTAAGAGGGAGTCGCATGCCCTTCGACCCGGCCCGCGCCGCCATTCGTTTCGGATGCGGCCTGTCACCTTCGGTCGCGGCGCCCAAGACGCCGGACGCCATGCTGGCGCTGCTGGCCGGGCCCGACAAGGCTGCCGCGGCGTTTCCCACGCCGGGGTTCGAGGCCGTGCGGAAGGTTCACGTGGCGGTGGTCGATGCCAGGCGTCGCATCCGCGATGCCGAGACGCAGGAGGCGCGCGACGCTGCCGCCCGGGAACGCGCGGCGCTGGTCCGTGGTCTGCGCACCGAGGCGGCGGGGTGGTTTCGCCAGACCATACTGCGCCGCGTGACCACGGAAGACGGCCTGCGCGAGCGCCTGGTGGCATTCTGGGCCGATCACTTTACCGCGCGCGGCAAGGGCGGGCCGCCGCGATTTGGCCAGGCAGGCTATGTCGAGGATGCGATCCGGCCGCATGTGGCCGGGCGGTTCGCGGACATGCTGAAGGCGGCGGCGACGCATCCGCTGATGCTGCTCTATCTCGACCAGACGCGATCGGTGGGTCCGAACAGCGCCGTCGTGACGACGCGCGGCCGGGAGCTTGGCCTGAACGAGAACCTGGCGCGGGAAATGCTGGAACTGCATACGCTGGGCGTGGATGGCCCCTATGGCCAGGTCGACGTGCGACAGCTTGCGCAGGTGTTGACCGGGCTTGGCTATCAGCGGCAAAAGGGGTTTGTCTTTCGTGCGAGATATGCCGAGCCGGGGCCGCTGGCATTCATGGGCCGGGACTATGGCAGCGAGGAGCCCAGCCTGAATCGCGTGATGGACGCGCTGGAGGACCTGGCGGCGCATCCGGCGACCGCGACGCACCTGGCGCGGAAACTGGCGGTGCATTTCTGCGGCGACACGCCGGATGCCGGGATGATTGCGGCGATGGCCGAGGCGTACCGCGCGCAGGACGGGCAGCTGATGCCGGTCTACGCGGCCATGCTGGAGCATCCCGCGGCCTGGTCCGAGGGCGCGGGCAACGTGAAGCAGCCGATGGATTTCGTCACGTCGGGCCTGCGGGCGCTGGATATCACGCCCCGGCATCTTCCGGCCAAACCCCGTGCGATCATGCGTCATATCATGAACCCGATGACGTTGATGGGCCAGACCTGGGGCGCGCCGCCCGGACCGGACGGCTGGCCCGAGGCGGATGCCGCCTGGATCACGCCGCAGCGCATGGCGGCGCGGCTGCAATGGGGCATGAGCGTGCCGTTCCGGATGATGCGCCTGCTGCCGGACCCGCGAGAGTTCGTCGAAACGGCCCTGGGGCCGGAGGTGCCGGAGGCGGTCCGCTTTGCCGCCCGGGCCGCCGAGACGCGGGCCGAGGGGATCGGGCTGATCCTTGCTTCGCCCGCGTTCCAGAGATTCTAGGGAGAACTGCCGATGACAGTCACTTCACGCCGTGCCTTCATGAGCCGGAGCCTGGCGCTGGGCTGTTCGCTGGCGGCCAGCCCCTTGGTGACGCCGGTGACGATGGCCAGCGGGCCGTGGGATGCACGGCTGGTGGTGATCATCCTTCGCGGCGCGATGGACGGGCTGGATACGGTGCGCCCGCTGGGCGATCCCGGCTTTGCGGGGCTGCGCGATGGCATCCCGGAGGCGGGCCCCGACCTGGACGGGTTTTTCGGCCTGCACCCGGCGCTGTCGGGCCTGATGCCGCTCTGGGAGAAAGGGGAACTGGGCTTTGCCCATGCGGTGTCGACCCCGTACCGCGACAAGCGGAGCCATTTCGACGGGCAGGACATCCTGGAAGCCGGGACCGGACCGGATGCGGCGGGCCACGCCCGGGACGGGTGGTTGAACCGGATGCTGCAGGCCATGCCCGGCATCACCCGCGAGACGGCCTATGCGGTGGGCCGCGAGGACATGCTGTTGTTGACGGGCAATGCGCCCGTGGCGAACTGGTCGCCCGAGGCGGCGCTGGCGCTGAGCCCGCAGGCGCAGCGCCTGCTGGAGCGGGTGATGCATGACGATCCGCTCTTTCGCGACTCGATCGACGAGGCGATCGCGCTGTCGCGGGCCGAGGTGATGGAGATGACCGGCGGCGAGGACCTGGACGCCGGCGCGATGATGAATGCGATGCAGGACAACATGCAGCCGACGCGGGAGGCCGACCGCGTCGGCAGCATCGTGCGCTTTGCCGCCGAGCGGTTGCGGCAGGAGAGCCGCATCGCCGCTTTTTCGCTCAACGGGTTCGACACGCATGCCAGGCAGGACCGGACGCTGCCGCGCGCGCTGGACCCGTTGCAGGAGGCGGTTCTGACCTTGCGGCAGGAACTGGGCGACGTCTGGGACAAGACCGCGGTGCTGGCGCTGACCGAGTTCGGGCGGACCGCGCGTTGGAACGGCAGCGGCGGCACCGATCACGGCACCGCGGGGGCGATGCTGCTGGCCGGGGGCGCGGTGCGCGGCGGGCGCGTTCTGGCCGACTGGCCGGGGCTGTCCGAGGCGGACCTGTACCAGCGCCGCGACCTGATGCCCACGCGCGACGTGCGCGCGTTCGCGGGCTGGGCGATGCGGGACCTCTTCGGCATGGACCGCAGCGTGATCGAGCGCACGATCTTTCCGGGACTGAAGCTGGGGAGCGATCCGAAACTGACCTTGTAAGCTTTCGCTTTTCTCTTCGGTCCGGGTCTGCATAGTGTCCGCAGGAAGGACGATATGCCGATGACCGAAAAGCGCCCGGTTGGGCCCGAAATCCCGAATTGGACGGTGCCGCGCGCGCCGGACATGACGCCACTGGAAGGACGTTACGTGCGGCTGGAGGCGCTGGACGCCGACCGGCACGCGGCGATCCTGTTCAAGGCGTTCGACGGGCATGACTGGGTGTGGGATTACATGCCCGTGGGGCCGTTCGCCTCGGCGGCGCAGTTTCATCGGTGGATACGCGACGAGACGGCCAAGGACACGATCCTTTTCTATGCGATCTACGACAAGGATGCCGGCGCCTATGGCGGCTTTGCCTCCTACCTGCGGGTCAAGCCCGAAGCGGGGTCGATCGAGGTGGGGTTCATCGCGATGGCGCCGCGGATGCAGCGGACGCGGGCGGCGACCGAGGCGATGTTCCTGATGATGCAATGGGCGTTCGACGCGGGCTATCGCCGGTACGAATGGAAATGCGACGCGCTGAACGCGCCCTCAAGACGGGCGGCGCAGCGGTTCGGTTTCAGCTTTGAAGGGGTGTTCGTGCAGGCGACCGTCGTGAAGGGGCGCAACCGGGACACGGCCTGGTTCGCGGTGATCGACAAGGATTGGCCGGCGCTGCACGAAGCCTTCCAATTCTGGCTGTCGCCGGAGAATTTCGATGCGGAAGGCCGCCAGAAGGAGCGGCTGGCCGACCTGACCCGCCTGGTGCGCCGGGCGTCGGACCCGGCGCAGAAAGTGTAGGCCAGGCCTGAAGCGTTTCGCGATAAACCTGATGTGCAGCCTGCACGCGAAACGCTTCAGATGGCGAAGCTGCGGGTCAGCCGTGCCTTGACCATCTCGATGAGCGCCGGAACGGTCTCGGGCGTCACGCGCCCGCGCGCCCGGGCCGCCGCAAGATCGCTGGCGGCCTCGGCAAGGGCCGTGTCGTCGGCGCAGCGTGCGACACCGTCGAGGAATTGCGCCACGTAGTCCAGCATCGAGCCGTCGCGGCGCTCTTCCAGCAGGTCGGCGACGCGTGTCATGTCGTCGCGATAGGCCATCGGGTCGGGCGCGATGGTGACCTGCGGTATCTCGCGCGGTCCGGTCGGGCCGAAGCTGTCGGGCAGCGCACCGAGGACCGCCTGCTGAAACGCGCCGAGGCTGTCCAGCGGTTTTCCGAGAAAACCATCGGCCCCGGCATTGATCGCCGCCTGGTGCAGCGCGGTATTGCCGCTGAGGGCGAGCAGGCCGCTGACCCGCGGGATGGCGGACGAAAGCTCTGCGATCAGGTCGAGGCCCGAGCCGTCGGGCAGGCCAAGGTCGACGATCACGACCGAGGGGCGATAGACCGACAGGTGGCGTCGCGCCGAGCGCAGGCAATCGGCCCGCCGGATCCGCGCGCCGCTGCGCAGGCACATCAGGCGCATAGCCTCGCAGGCATAGCGGCTGTCCTCGACCACGAGAATCGTCAGGCCGAGAAGCGGGCGTTGCGCGGTGGGTGTCTTGGTCAGGGTCAGGCTGTCAGTGTCGTCCATGGGGCTGCTCCTGGTGAGTGGCACATGCGGGAATGGGTCCCGAACAGGCTCGACGCTAAGCAGCCATGGCTAACGAAGGGTTAAGCATGCGGCAAAAATTTCGCCGAAACGGGCGCGAGGGCCGCGGGGTTGCGTCGGCGTGTCGCTTGCCCCTGCGGCGCGAGAGGCCCATAACATGCGCAGAACCTGACAGACGAAGGGAGTGCGCCATGATCGGACGCCTGAACCACGTGGCCATCGCCGTACCCGACCTCGAGGCGGCGGCGGACCAGTATCGCACCGCATTGGGCGCCAATGTGGGCGCGCCGCAGGACGAGCCTGATCACGGCGTGACGGTGATTTTCATCGAACTGCCGAACACCAAGATCGAACTGCTGTATCCCCTGGGCGAAGACAGCCCGATCAACGGGTTCCTGGAAAAGAACCCGGCGGGCGGTATTCACCACGTCTGTTACGAGGTCGAGGACATCCTCGCCGCCCGCGACCGCCTGAAGGAAAGCGGCGCGCGGGTGCTGGGCAGCGGCGAGCCCAAGATCGGCGCGCATGGCAAGCCGGTGCTGTTTTTGCATCCCAAGGATTTCAACGGCTGCCTTGTGGAACTGGAGCAGGTCTGATGGGAATCGCGTCGGGCATCGTTCTGTTTCTGGTGATCTGGTTCATGACCTTCCTGATCGCCCTGCCGATCCGCATCCAGACGCAGGGCGAGGCGGGCACGACCGTGGACGGTACGCACAAGGGATCGCCCGAGAAGCATCACCTGCGCAAGAAATTCATCATCGTGACCGGCGTGGCGTTCGTGCTCTGGGCGATTGCGGCCTATGTCATACTGGGCGGGGTGATCACGGTGGAGGACATCGATTTCTTCGGCACCATGTCGGGGGCGCGGAACTAGAGGGTCCGGGCGCCCTTGGCGCCAAGAGGGTCATAGCGGCAGGGCCGTGGTGTCCTTGATTTCCTCCATCACGAAGCTGGCGGAGACGTCGCGCATCGGCACGCGGGCGACGAGCGTCTGGTAGAGCCGGTCGTAGTCGGCCATGTCCGCCACGCGGGCGCGGATCAGGTAATCGAGATCGCCGGTCATGCGGTAGACGCCCTGGATTTCCGGCAGGGCGCGGGTGGCGCGGGCGAAGGTTTCGAGCCATTGAGCGTCATGCTTGGCGGCGCGGACCTGGATGAAGACGGTGAGGCCGAGGTTCAGCTTGGCGGCATCCAGAAGCGTGACGCGGGCGCGGATGATGCCGGCCTCCTCCATCGTCTTGATGCGGCGCCAGCAGGCGTTGCGCGAGAGGCCGACGCGGGTGCCGATCTCCTCCAGCCCGAGGGATGCGTCGCGTTGCAGTTCGTGCAGTATTTTCCGGTCGAGGTTGTCGATTTTCCACATGATGTGATGATAGTGGGAAGAATTTACGAATAATAGCGAATTTGGCTGCAGGTTGAGAAAACGTCTCGGGGTGATGCTGATAGATTGAATACATCGATCAACAGGAGTTTCCTATGCTGGCCCGTCTTTTCCTTTCCCATCCGCAGAGCGTTGATGAAACTTATGTCGAACATGCCCGGTTCGCGGGATCGTTCAGTGTTAAACTATTTGCGGCAGGGTTCTGCGCGCTGGTCCACGCCGTGTTGCCGTTTGCCTTCGAGAAGACGGCCAGCCGGATGATCGCGGAGATGTACGCCAAGACGCACGGGCGGGGGTCGTAGACCATTTCTTATCCCGGCCGTGGGGTGTGGCGGGGTGAAACCCCGCCCTGCGGAACGTCGGGGTGCGCGCGTGTAGGTCGGGATCACATCCCGGCGTGTGTCGTGCGTGTCAGTTCGCGATGTAGCGTTTGCGGTTGTGGTTGAAGGTGATCACGAGGTTGAGCACCAAGGCGCCCAGAAGCGACCAGCCCACCACGCTGAGCGGGAAGAGGAGGGCGGCGACGGTAAAGATCACCGCGTCGGTCATCAACTGCACATAGCCCGCGCGAAAGCCGGTTTTCTCCTGCACCCAGAAGGCGACGACGCCGAGACCACCAAGCGAGCTTTTGTGTCGGAACATCGCCAGAAGGCCCATGCCCACCGTCGCGCCGAAGATCACGGCGCCGAGTGCTGGGTGCAGATGCTCGATTGTGAAGCCGAGCGGCAGGAAATCCGTCACCAGTGACAACAACCCCACGGAAACGAGCGATTTTATGGTGAATTCCAGCCCAAGCTTGCCATAGGCCAGCGCATAGAAGGGCAGGTTGATGAGAAAGAACACCACACCGAAGGACCAGCCCGAGAGGTAGCTGAGGATCACGGCCACACCGGCGGTCTGGCCGGTGATGAGGCCCACGGTGGTCAGAATGTGGATGCCCACCCCGCAGAGCAACACGCCGAGGGCGATGCCCTGGGCGTCTTCGATCGGGGAATGGGGTACTGTGGGCGGGTCGGTGCTGTCCATCCGGGTGAGATAGGGCAGGCACCCCGTCACTTCCATTTCAGCCCGTCGTCATGCCCCTCTTGGACGATCCGCTGCCCGATTTAGTGGCGTATCGTTCAAAGAATGAACAGGTCTTACATGAAAAAGCCGCCCCGGTGTGGCGCCGGGGCGGCCTGGATTTTCTGCTGTGGTGCCGGTTACTTGCCGATGATGCCGTTCAGCGTCGGGCTGGGGCGCATCACGGCGGCAAGACGGCCTTCGTCGGGGTGGTAGTAGCCGCCGGTATCCGCCGGGCTGCCCTGGGCCGCGGCGAGTTCCGACACGATCTGGTCTTCGTTCTCGGCGAGCGCCTTGGCCATGGGCGCGAATTCCTCGGCCAGCTTGGGGTCGTCGGATTGGGCGGCCAGCGCCTCGGCCCAGTAGCGGGCGAACCAGTAGTGGCTGTCGCGGTTGTCGGGCTCGCCGACCTTGCGCGAGGGCGAGCGGTTGTGGTCGAGGATGCCCTGGGTGGCTTCCTCGATGGTCTCGCCCAGGATGCGTGCGCGGGCGTTGTCCTTGGTCTCGCCCAGGAACTTGAAGCTTTCACCCAGGGCGCAGAACTCGCCTAGGCTGTCCCAGCGCAGATGGTTTTCCGACTGCAACTGTTGCACGTGCTTGGGTGCGGAGCCGCCCGCGCCGGTCTCGAACAGGCCGCCGCCATTCATCAGCTTCACGATCGACAGCATCTTGGCCGAGGTGGCCAGTTCTAGGATCGGGAAGAGGTCGGTGAGGTAGTCGCGCAGGACGTTGCCGGTGATGGCGATGGTGTTCTCGCCCTTGGTGATGGTTTCCAAGCTGGCGCGGGTGGCCTCGCGCGGGGCCATGATCTCGAACTTGTCGGCGACGCCATTGGATTCGAGGATGGGCTTCACGAAGGAAATCAGTTCGGCGTCGTGGGCGCGGGTTTCATCGAGCCAGAAGATCGCGCGGTAGCCGGTGGCCTTTTGCCGTTCGATGGCGAGGTTGACCCAGTCCTCGATGGGCGCCTTGCGGGCAGAGGCGGAGCGCCAGATGTCGCCTTTCTTCACGTCATGCGAATGCAGCACGGTGCCGTCTTCGAGGATCATCTTGACGGTGCCGTCCTCGGGGATTTCGAAGGTGGTCGGGTGGGAGCCGTATTCCTCGGCCTTTTGCGCCATTAGCCCGAGGTTCTGCACCGTGCCGGCGGTGGCCGGGTCGAGTTTTCCGTTTTCCTTGAAGAACTTGATGCTCTCGTCATAGACCGGCGCGTAGGAGCTGTCGGGGATGACGCAGACCGCATCGTGTTCCTTGTTGTCCGGGCCCCAGCCCTTGCCGCCCGAGCGGATGAGCGCGGGCATGGAGGCGTCGATGATGACGTCCGAGGGCACGTGCAGGTTGGTGATGCCGCGGTCGCTGTCGACCATGTACATCGGCGGGCGCGCCGCGCGGCAATCCTCGATGGCGGCCATGATTTCGGCGTCGTCCTTGACGCGCTCCAGCAGGTCGCCCATGCCGGAGGCGGGGTTCACGCCCAGCTCCTTCATCCGGTCGCCGTATTTCTCGAATACCGGCTTCAGCCATTCCTTGACCGCGTGGCCGAAGATGATGGGGTCGGAGACCTTCATCATGGTGGCCTTCAGGTGGATCGAGAAGAGGACACCCTCGTCCTTGGTCTTCTTGATTTCCTCGGCGAGGAAGGCATCTAGCGCGGCGGCGCTCATGTAGGTGGCGTCGACCACGGTGCCGGCGGGATAGCTGACACCGTCCTTGAGGACGGTTTCGCCGTTGGCGCCTTCCAGCACGATCTTGGCGGTTGCGGCGCCGTCGAGCGTGGCGGATGTCTCGTTCGAGAAGAAGTCGCCCGACTCCATCGAGGCGACGCGCGTCTTGCTGTCGGAGGACCATTCGCCCATGCGGTGGGGGTTGTTCTGGGCGTATTTCTTGACCGGCGCGGCGGCGCGGCGGTCGGAGTTGCCTTCGCGCAGAACGGGGTTCACGGCCGAGCCCTTGATCGCGTCGTAGCGGGCGCGGACCTCTTTTTCTGCGTCGGTTTCGGGTGTCTCGGGATAGTCGGGGATATCGTAGCCCTGACCCTGAAGTTCGCGCACGGCGGCGACGAGTTGCGGCACGGAGGCCGAGATGTTGGGCAGCTTGATGACGTTGGCGCCGGGTTGCTTGACCAGTTCGCCCAGGGCGGCGAGGTCGTCGGAGACGCGCTGCTCGTCGGTCAGGTGATCGGGGAAGGTGGCGAGGATGCGGCCTGCCAGCGAGATGTCACGGGTGCCCACGGTGATGTCGGCGGCGGTGGCGAAGCTTTGAATGATGGGCAGGAGGGACGCGCTGGCCAGTTCGGGGGCCTCGTCGACCTTGGTGTAGACGATATCGGGGTTGGAGGTGTCGGCCATCGGAAATACCTTTCGATCAGGACATGACAAAGCGTGAGTCTTGCGCGCGTCATAGACCATGATTGCGGTTTTGACCAGACGGTATGCGACAGTATACCGATTAAATTCCGGGCGCTCAGTGCGGCGGGCTCTGCTCTCGGTCGAGCTTGCGCATGAACTGCGTCAGCAGGAGGGCGAGGCTGGCGAAGATCGCGACGCCGATCAAGAGGGGCAAAGGCGTGCCGTTGAAGGCAAGGCCCACCGGGACGGCCAGCAGGATGGAGCCCACCGTGGCCAGGCCCGCCGTGATCGACGCGGCCATGCCGGCGATGTGGCCCAGGGGTTCGAGCGCCAGGGCGTTGAGATTGCCTAGCGTCAGGCCGATCTGGAAGAATACCGTGACCTGCCAGACGAAGTAGAGCGGGAAGCTGCCGAACCCTGCGAGGAAGGCGGCGAGCACGACGAGGGTCAGCCCGGCCTCGATCATCAGGGCCATCTGGATCAGGCGGCGCATTCCCAGACGCATCACCAGCGCGGCGTTCACCACGCTGCCCAGTGCCGCGACGGCGGCAATGGCGGCGAACCAGAAGGGAAACTCCTCGGCCCGGCCATACGTCACATCCATGATCTGCTGAATGGAGCTGATGGATGAAAAGAGCATGGCGAAACAGAGCGTCTGCACCGCCATCGAGAGACGCACCATGGGATAGCGGAAGACCTCGGCGGCGGCGCCCAGCAGCTTTTGCGGGCGGAAGGCGACGCGGCGGTCGTGGGGCAGCGGCTCGGCCAGGCGGGTGGCCATCCAGAGCACGCTGATGCCGGAAAAGACGAGGAAAGAGACGAAGATGCCGCGCCATTCGTAGAGCGCGATGATGCCGGCCCCGGCCATGGGGGCGATGGCCGGGACGAGGGTGAAGACCAGCATGATGAAGCTCATCAGCCGGGCCATTTCGCGGCCCTTGTAGAGGTCGCGGATGATGGCCATGGCCACGACCCGCGCCGCGGCGGCGCCCAGCCCCTGAAGCACGCGGGCGGCCAACAGGGTTTCCAGTGTGGGTGCCAGAAGCGCCAGAACGGCACCCGCGCAATAGACGCCCGCGCCCCAGATAATGACCCGTTTGCGGCCATAGGCATCCGACAGCGCGCCGACGAAGAAGGTGCCGACGCCCAGGCCCAGCACGAAGCTGCCGATCACCAGCTGCGCCTGGTTGGGCGCGTCGGGCGACAGCTCGGTCCCGATGGCGGGCAGGGCGGGCAGCATCGCGTCGATGGTGTAGGCGACCGTGGCCACCAGCATCGCCATCATCGCCACGAATTCGGCCCGCCCCATGACGGGCGTGGTGGCAGTGGCGGGATGGTCGGTGGGGGCGGTCATGCACGGGCGCTATCACGGCGCCGGGATGTGCGCCAGAGCGGGATTTGCACAGAAGTCCCGCCGTTTTCGCACAGGTGCCTCAGTCGCCGGGCCGGCGGTCGATATTGGCTTGCGCGCCTTCTTCGTCCGAGGGCCGGGGCGGGCCGTGATGCAGCTTGCCCACCAGCCATTCGGTGTGTTCCTCGCGCTTGCGCATGGCGAAGGCGCCAATCTGTTGCACTGCGATGGCGAAGACGCCCAGGCCCACGAAAATGAAGATCGTCGTGCCGATCTTGCCCGCCGCCGTGGCCGGAACCAGGCTGCCGTAGCCGACCGTGGACAGGGTGATGACGGTGAAGAAATAGCTGTCGAGCCAGCTCCAGCCTTCGACCAGATGGAAAAAGACGGTGCCGCCGAGGATGATGGCGGGCAGGGTCGAGAGAAGCAGGAGAAGTCGCAATCCGCGCATTTCAGCCCTCGTGTCGGTGTCGCCGGTCCCAAAGGAACAGGGATGCGGCGTCGATGGCAAGGGGGCAGGCGGGTGCCGGGCGTCATGCCACAGGCGGGGTGTGCTCAGATGGCGGTGTCTTCGCCGCTTTCAAGATTCTCGACGATCTCGTCGATGACCTTGATCCAGAGGTCGGGAGGCTGACAGCCCGGCACGGCGTGCTTGCCCGCGACTATGAAGCAGGGCACGCCGGTTATGCCCATTTCGCGGAAGGCCTTGTCGCGGCCCGCGATGCCCTCGATATCGGCGTCGGAGGCCAGCAGTTTCTGCACCACGGCGGCGTCCATCTCGGCGCTGTCGGCGATATCGCCCAGAACCTCGTGGTCGCTGATATCGCGCCCGTCCTCGAAATAGGCGCGGAAGAGCGACATGGCGACTGCCATCTGGCGGCCCTCGATGCCCGCCCAGTGGATCAGGCGGTGGGCGTCCATGGTATTGGGCGTGCGGGTGATCTTGTCGAAATTGATCGTCAGCCCTTCGGCCTCGGCCCGTTCGGCAATGGGGGCGTAGGCCTGGACGGCACCCTCCTTGCCGCCGAATTTACGTTCCAGGTACTCTCGCCGGTCCATGCCCTCAGGCGGCATGTCGGGGTTCAGCTGGAACGGGTGCCATTCGATCTCGAACGGGTGGCCGGGGCGTTCGGCCAGCGCCTTGTCGAGGCAGGCCTTGCCGATATAGCACCACGGGCAGATCGGGTCGGAGACGATATCAAGCTTGACCATGCAGGTCCTTGTAGATCGGCCGCAGGGCGCGGCGCAGGAGTTTTCCGTTGGCGCCCGTGGGCAGCGCGTCGAGGTGAAAGAACGCACGGGGGCGTTTGTAGGCAGCCAGGTTGTCGTTGACATAGGCCTTGAGCGCGTCCTCGGCAACCGGGGCGGGGGCGGTGTAGAAGGCCATGATGAGGCGGGCGTCCTGCTTGACCTCGATCTCGGTCACGGCGGATTGGGTGATGTCGGGATGGGCGTTCAGGACCGCCTCGACCTCCATCGGCGACACGCGGAAGCCGCCGGCGTTCATCATGTCGTCGGAGCGACCCAAGTAGGTGATATCGCCGTCGGGAGACATGACGCCCTGGTCGCCGGTGAGGAACCAGTCGCCCTGGAAGCGGTCGGCGGTTTCCTCGGGCTCGTTCAGGTAGCCCAGCATCAGGCCGGGGTCGGAGCGGTGGATGGCGATGGTGCCTTCCTCGCCCACGGGCACGGGGCCGTCCGCGCCGATCAGCGCCACCTTGCGGCCCGGTTGCGGGCGGCCCAGCGTGCCGGGCGCTGCGGGGTGATCGGGGCAGCCCGAGATGAAGGTGGAGCATTCGGACATGCCGTAGGCTTCGAAAAGCGGCGTGCCGGTCGCCTCGCGCCAGTGGGCGTCAATGGTGGCCGAGAGCTTTTCGCCCGCTGTCAGGCCGTGGCGGAGTTTCGGCAGGTCGAGCGTCTTGCCGGGCGTGACGAATTTGCGGAAGACGCCGGGGGCGGCGGCGAAGATGGTGGCGTCGTGGCGCTTCATCAACAGGGGCAGCTGGTCGGGCGTGACGGAGGTGGCGGGGATGAGGGCGGTGGCGCCTGCCGTCCATGGATCCATCAGGCCGGTGCCGAGCGTGTAGGTCCAGTTGAAGGCGCCTGCGTGCATCAGGCGGTCCTGTTCGGTGAGGCCGTACCAGCCGTCGACCATCATCTGCCGCGCCCAGATGGCGCGGTGGGCGTGCATCACCGCGCGCGGCGTGCCGGAGGTGCCGGAGGTGTAGATGATGTAGGCCAGCCGGTCGGGGTCGCCCATGTCGAACGCGGCCGGGGCAGTGTCGTGCATGGCGCGCAGGGCATCGGTGCCGATGACGGGGATATCCGTGTCGGGGCAGGGAATGGCGTCGCCCCGCAGGATGGCTTTCGGTTCCGTGGTCTTGAGGATGCCCGCGACCTCGCGCTCGGTCAGTTGCGAGGAGGTGGGGATCGGCACGAGGCCCACGGCGATGGCGCCGAGATAGGCGATGGGGAAGTCGACGGTGTTGCCGAGGCGCATGAGCACACGGTCGCCGGGTTGAAGGCCGTGCTCCAGCAGGCCCGCGCCGGTGCCGAGGACGGCGGATTTCAGGCGCGCGAAGCTGTAGCGTTCCGACCCCGAGAGCCCGAGGATGGCCAGGGCCACCTTGTCCGGCAGGTCGTCCGCGCGGCGCAGCACATGGGCCGCGAGGTTGAACGGCGCGGGGCAGGGCGGAAACGCGGTGGTGTCGGTCTGGGAGCGCATGGAGCGGAGGATTAGGACCGCCACGGCGAAGTTGCAAGCCATGGCGGCGCTGCGTATAGCGTAGGACATGGAAGACAGATCGCCCGTGAGCTTGATCAGGCTGGCCCGCGAAAGCGGGGAAGAGGAAGCGGCCCAGCCGCTGAACCTTGCCGAACGGGTGCGCGATTTGCGCAAGTCGCGGGGCTGGACGCTGGAACAGGCGGCCCGGCAGGCGGGGCTGGCGCGGTCCACCCTGTCGAAGATCGAGAACGGGGTGATGTCGCCCACTTACGATGCCTTGAAAAAGCTGGCGGTGGGGTTGGAGATTTCCATTCCGCAGCTGTTCACGCCGCCGCAGCGCGAACAGGTGAGCGGCCGGATGGCGGTGACGCGGGCCGGGCAGGGCACGGCGCAGGCCACCACGACCTATGAGCATGAGCTGTTGGGCGAGGCTTTGCTGAAGAAGCGGATGCTGCCCTATCGCGCCCGCATCCGGGCCCGGTCGGTCGAGGAGTTCGACGGCTGGGTGCGCCATGACGGCGAGGAGTTCATGTATGTCCTGACCGGGGTTGTGCGGCTCTACACCGAGTTCTACGAGCCGATCGAGATGCGCCGGGGCGATAGCGCCTATTACGACGCCACGATGGGCCATAACGTGGTGTCGGTGAGCGACGAGGATGCGACGATCCTGTGGGTGACATCGCTGGGGTGATGCCGATGTGCATAGGGTCGGCGCGTGGGCTTTCGCCCACCCTACGCAGGCGGCACCTCGCGGTTTTGTGATGCCATGGCGGCCGCATTCCACCGTGACCGAGTGACCCGTGGCCTGTTCCTTGGGGCGGGCTGCCCTATTTCGGCAAACTAACCCGATCAGACGGTTTCGTGCTTTGGCACGGTGCCCCGTATCGGCGTGTGACCGCTTGGAGGTAGTTGATTTGGGTAAGGTTTTCAGGGTCTTGATCGGTCTTTGCGTCGTGGCCGCCTGTGCGGCTGCGGGGCTTTGGGGCACGCAGCAGATCCTGTCGCAAGGCGGATCGGGTGAAGCCGCGTCGGCGCCGCCCGCCATGCGCGTGGAACTGACCCGGGCTGAGACGCGGCAGATCGAGGACCGGGTGAGCGGGGTCGGCACGCTTATTCCGGTGCGCTCGGTCGAACTGGTCCCGGCGGCGGCGGGGCGAGTGACGGGCGTGCCGGTCTCCTCCGGGGAGGAAGTCGCCAAAGGCGAGATTATCGTGCAACTGGACGACCGGGCCGCCCGCGCGGCGCTGGCCGAGGCCGAAGCGACCTTTGCCGAGGCGGAAGACGAATTTCGCCGGGTCGAGGAGCTGACCGACAGCAATGCCGCGGCCGAGGCACGGCTGGAAGAGGCGCGGGCGGCTTATCGCCGGGCGGAGGCGGCACTGATGATGGCGCGCGCCGATCTGGAAGACCGGACGCTGGTGGCGCCCTTCGACGGGATCCTGGGGCTGATCGACATCGAGACGGGCACGTTTCTGGGCGAGGGCATGGCCGTGACGCGGTTGTCGGACATCTCGACGATGGAGCTGACGGTGTCGCTGCCCGAGCGGTATTTCGACCAGATCGGGGTGGGGCAGGCGGTCAACGTGCATACGCCGGCCTATCCGGATGCGGAATTCGACGGCGAAGTGACGGTGCGCGCGCCGGAAGTGAACCTGGAGACGCGCAGCTTCAACATCCGGGCCGAGATCGACAATGCCGACGGGCGCCTGGTGGGCGGCATGTTCGCCGATGCCGAGATCGTGCTGGACACCTATGAGGGGCTGGCGATTGCCGATGACGCGATCATCAGCGAGGGGTTGGCGAGTTATGTCTACACTGTCGCGGACGGGGCCGCCGTGCGCACCGAGATCGAGCCGGGGCAGTCGCTGGGCGCGATGACGGAGGTGCGCGAGGGGCTGGAACTGGACGACCGCGTTGTCGTTGCGGGCTGGGACAACCTGACGGACGGGGCCTCGGTCGAGGTGGTCGAGGATGTGGACCAGCAGGAAGACGAGGCGGCGCAGGGCGACGGCGCGGAGGGCGCCACCCAATGACGCTGCCTGACCTGTGCATCAAGCGGCCCGTGCTGGCCACGGTCATGTCGATCCTGATCATCGTGGTGGGCATTGCCGGGCTGACCCGGATGCCGGTGCGGGAATTGCCCGACACCACCACGGCCGAGGTCACGGTCAGCGTGCCCTATATCGGGGCCGGTCCCGGCGTGGTGGACAGCGAATTGGCCACAGTCATCGAAGGCGCGCTGTCGACCGTGTCGGGCATCGACAGCATGAACACCGAATCCGAGCTGGGCGGGTTGCGCACGGTCATCACGTTTCGCCAAGGCCGGGATATCGACCAGGCGGCGGCGGATGTGCGGGCGGCGGTCGAAGGCGTGGCGGGAGACCTGCCGGAGGAGGCCGAAGAACCGCAGGTGGAGAAGAACGACAGCCAGGGGGACCCGATCCTGTGGATGACCCTGACATCCGAGACCCTGTCGGCCTCGGAACTGACGGATTATGCCGACAGGTTTATCACCGACCGGCTGGAAACACTGAGCGGCGTGGCGGCGGTGCAGATCTACGGCGACCGGGCCTATGCGATGCGCGTCTGGCTGGACCCCGAGGCGATGGCGGCCCGGGGCGTGACCGCGAACGAGATTGCCGATGCGCTGCGGGCCAACAACCTGGAACTGCCGGCGGGCACGATCGAGAACGAGGCGCGGACGTACCTGTTGCGCACCGAGACGCGGCTGTCGAGCGTGGAGGAATTCGAGGACTTGATCGTGCGGTCGGACGAGAATGGTCGTGTCCTTTTGGGCGACGTGACGCGGATCGAGCTCGGCGTCGAGAGCGACGACAGCGAGTTCCGGGCCAATGGCGAGACGGCGCTGGGGCTGGGCGTGCTGCGGCAATCCTCGGCCAATACGCTGTCGATCTCGGCCGCGGTCAGCGAGGAAGTGGAGCGGATCGCGGCGGACCTGCCGGGTGGGACGAAATTGCAGATCACCTCGGACGACGCGGATTTCATCGAGAATTCGATCCGGCAGGTTCTGACAACGCTGGCCATCGCCGTGGGGATCGTGGTGGCGGTGATCTACGTGTTCCTGACCTCTATCCGCACGACAGTGATACCCGCCGTGACCATCCCCATCGCGCTGTTGGGCGCCTGTGCGGGGATCGCTCTGGCCGGGTTTTCGATCAACATCCTGACGCTCTTCGCGCTGATCCTGGCCATCGGGCTGGTGGTCGATGACGCCATCGTGGTGCTGGAGAATATCGAGCGCAAGGTCGAGGAGGGCGAGGACCCCAGGCAAGCGGCACGCACGGGCGCGAACCAGGTGTTCTTTGCCGTGGTGTCGACCTCGGCGGTGCTGATCTCGGTTTTCGTGCCGCTGTCGCTGCTGGAAGGCGAGCTGGGCAAGCTGTTCCGCGAGTTCGGGGTGACGCTGGCCATCGCGGTGGCGCTGTCGACCTTCGTGGCGCTGACGCTGTGCCCGGTGATTGCCAGCAAGCTTTTGAAACAGGGCATGAACGACAGCTGGTTCGCGCGGGCGGTCAAGCGGGTGACGCAACGCACCTCGGACGGGTATCGCAAGCTGTTGACGCGGGCGATCAAGGCGCCGCTGGTGGTGCTGGCGATTGCGGCGGTGCTGACGGGGATGTCCTGGACGCTCTACCAGCAATTGCCGTCGCAGCTGACGCCGGCATCGGACCGGGGCATATTCTTTGTCTCGATCCAGGCACCGCCGGGATCGGCCCTGCCGCTGACCGACAATGCGGTGAGCCAGGTTGAGGACCTGATCGCGCCTTACCGCGAGGACGGCGTGGTCGAGGACACCATTGCCATCGTGGGCCAATACGGCGAGGCGGGCCGGGCGTTCGTGGTGGCGGTGATGTCGCCCTGGGGCGAGCGCGAGATGGGGCCGCGCGATGTTCTGAACGAATTGCGGCCCGAGTTCGCCAAGATCACCCGCGCCAGCGTGCGTGCCTTCGCGCCCTCGGGGCTTGATGCGGGCAGTGGCTCGGGGTTGGAGGTAATCGTCACAGGGCCGAGTTTCGAGGATGCCGCCGAGTTTTCGCGCCAGATGGAAGAAGCGATGCGCGCCAGCCCCGACTTGACCGGGGTGCGGCGGGATTACGAGATCAACACGCCGGGCTTCGACATCAGCGTGAACCGGGCCATGGCGCGGCAGATCGGGGTCGAGGCGCGGGATATCTCGGACGCGGTGCGCACATTCTTTGCCTCGGCGGAGGTGACGGAATTCATCTCGCGCGACCGGCAGTACCCGGTGATCTTGCAGGCGCCGGACGATCGGCGGACCAACACCGCGGATCTGACGGGTGTGAACGTGCGGACCGAGACTGGCGCACTGGTGCCACTGGATGGTCTGGTGACGCTGGAACGGCGCGCGTCGGTGCGGGCTTACAATCGGTATAATCGGCAGCCCTCGGTCGAGATCAGCGCGTCGCTGGTGGAGGGCGTGGACCTCGGCTCGGCCATCGCGACGGTCGAGCAGATTGCCGAGGACATGCCCTCGGCCATGCAGATCAGCTATTCCGGGCAGGCCGAAAGCTATCAGGAGACGTCGGGAGGTATCGCGCTGACATTCGCGCTGGCGCTCTTGATCGTGTTCCTGGTTCTGGCGGCGCAGTTCGAAAGCTTTATTCAGCCGGTGGTGATCCTGCTGTCGGTGCCGCTGGCCGTGGCAGGGGCGCTGATAACGCTGTTCGCGCTGGGCGAGGCGATCAACATCTACACGCAGGTGGGGATGGTGATGCTGATCGGGCTGATGGCCAAGAACGGCATCCTGATCGTGGAGTTTGCCAATCAGTTGCGGGAAGAGGGCCGCAACGTGCGCGATGCGGTGATCGAGGCGTCTGCGGTGCGGTTGCGCCCGATCCTGATGACGGTAATGTCGACCGTACTGGGCGCGGTGCCGCTGGTGCTGTCCACCGGCGCGGGGGCGGCGAGCCGGTTCTCCATCGGGATCGTGATCATCGGCGGGTTCATGTCGGCCTCGGTGCTGACGCTGTTCCTGACGCCGGTGCTGTATGACCTGTTGCAGAAGGACCGGGAAAAGGAAGATGCGCCGGAGGGTGCGGGCGCGCAGCCGGCGGAGTAGCGGCGGGGCGACTCAGATCTCTGATTTGGCGATACGGTGATAGATATGGGTGAAAGTTGCCGCCCCAAGGATCGGGATCACGAGGTTCACCAGCGGGATCGACAGGGGCAGCGCCATCAGGGTGCCGGCCATCCAGATCGTGCCGCGATGTTCCTTGCGCAGCACCTTGGCGTTGGCGCGGCCGACGCGGCGCATGGCGGCCAGCTGAAAATACTCCATTCCCAGCAGGTAGCCGTTCACGCCCCAGAAGATGAAGGGCGTGGCGGGCGGGAACAGGGCGTAGAGAATGAAGGCCAGGAGGTTGGCCGCGATGATGACGCCGAGGAAGTTGACGCTGTCCTTCAGCCCATCGAAGAAGGGCACTGGCGGGACGGCGGGCAGGTTGGGATAGTGCCGGTCCTCGACCGCCTGGGCGACCGTGTCGAGAAAGAGCGAGGTGATGGCCGACGCCACCGGCACCATCAGGAAGACCGACATCAACAGCATCAGGAAGAAGCCGGACCAGCCGAGCAGGTCGTCGATCCAGTTGACCTCGCCGATGATGGGCAGGGTCGTGGTGTCGCCGGTGGCCCACTGGATGAACATCAGAAAGGCGGCGGTGACGGCGACGAGCAGCAGGAACGACAGCGCCACGCCCAGCCAGAAGACCTTGCGGAAGCGCGGATCGCCCAACTGCCCCAAGGCCTTGAAGAAGGCGGTGAAGATCATTCGGTGACCCAGGTGGTGATGGCGTCGATATCCGGGCGCGGACGGTCCGGCGGGGCCGAGGTTTCGGTGCCGAGGAAGACCAGGCCGGCGATGCTTTCATTGTCGGCAAGGCCGAGGCCCTGGGCGACGAAGTCCCGGTCATGGCTGGCCCAGCCGGTGAGCCAGTTCGCGCCCCATCCCGAGGCCAGAGCGGCGTTCAGGAGCGCGAGGCACACCGCGCCGGCCGAATAGGTCTGTTCGATGGCGGGAATCTTGTCGGAGGGTTTGCGCACCTCGACCACGGCGACGGCAAGCTGGCCGTCCTCGTATTGCTTGGCGGCCTTGGCGATGTCCTCTTCCGACTTGCCCAGGGCGGCGCCGCGGTCGCGGGCGAGGGCGGCAAGGCGAGGCATGGCGGCACGATCCAGCACGATGAAGCGCCACGGCTCGAGCTTGCCGTGATCGGGCGAGCGGGCGGCGGCCTGCAGGATCGGCAGCAGCTCATCGCGCGAGGGCGCCGGGCCGGTCAGCGTCTTGGCGGGGCGCGAGCGGCGCGTCAGCAGGAACTCCATCGCGGCGGGATTGGGATCGGGCATGGGGGGCTTTCGTCGTGTCTGATCTGTTGGGGCATATGTCGGGCGGCGCGGTGCGGGCGTCAACCCTTTTGGCGGGGACGGTCAGGCCAATGCGATAGCGAGGCTTTGGTGATTGCACCGCGCGGGATCAAGGCCGTAGGCCGCCGCGCGATCGCCCGCTGACCGAAAGGCGATTGCACGCAATCGCCGAAAGGGGGACCGCCCGGACGGGCTGGCGATTGAGAGAAGTTGGCGATTCGATGGAAGGTCGTGCGGATATGGCTGGGATAAAGTGCGCAGAAAAACCGTCGCATCGCCATCCCGCGGTCTGGCGATCACGCGGCTATTTCTTCCCGCGCGACAGGCTGTAGACCCCTTCGGGCAGGTTCAATGCGGCGCCGAGATCCTGCAGCTGGGTCATGGACAGCGTCACTTTCTGTACCCGGTCGGTGCGTGGATCGAGCTGTTCGATGGTCACGCATTCCTCGAACGCGTTGATGGTGATGTCTTCCTGCAGGGGCACGCTGCCCTCGTCGACGAGGGTGACAACGGTGGAGTCGAATTCGTGCTCTATCGAAAACATGGGGCCACAGTAGCGCATGGTTGCCCGAGCGCAATCGGCTTTGCATCGCGCGTGCGCACGAGGGGGACTGGCCCTCGCCGCAAAGCCTGCTAAAACTAGGGCAACGAGAGCAATTGCAGGTGAGACAGATGCGTTGGAAGGTTCTGATTTGTGCGGTTTTCCTGGCCGGTTGCGAGGTAACCACCACGGGCGGCGAGGCGCCGCAGCCCCGGCCGACCGGCCAGCAGCAACAATCGGTAAAAGCGCCCTCGGGGGCGCAACTGTCGCGGTTTCGGCAGGTTGTGGCACGGGTCGAGCCGGTGGCCGAGCGCGAATGCCGGGCGCGCGGCGGCAACGTGAACTGCGATTTCAACGTCGTGCTGGATGATCGCCCCGGTCGTCCGCCCAACGCGTTCCAGACGCTGGACCGCAGCGGGCGCCCGATCCTGGCCTTTACGGCGTCGCTGATCGCGGATGTGCGCAACGAGGACGAACTGGCCTTCATCTTTGCGCATGAGGCGTCGCACCATATCCGACGGCACATCCCGCGCCAGCAGCAGAGCGCCGCGGCGGGCGCGATTCTGCTGGGGGGTCTGGCGACGATTGCCGGTGCCGGCACGGGTGCGGTGGACGCAGCCACCAATGTGGGCGCGTCCGTGGGCGCGCGCAGCTATTCCAAGGAGTTCGAGCTGGAGGCCGATGCGCTGGGCACGGTCATCGCCAGGAAATCGGGCTATAATCCGGTGCGCGGTGCGGAGTATTTCACCCGCATTCCCGATCCGGGCAACCGTTTCCTGGGCTCGCACCCGCCCAACGCGCAGCGGATCGAGACCGTGCGCCGCGTGAACTCGCAGCTCTGACGGGGTGTCATGCTGCAACTGACCGGCGTGATTTCCGACCGGGGGTCGAAATACGCCGTGTCGGGCGGCGTTGCGCGGGACCGTGCGGCGGTGGACGCGTTTCTCAAGGAACTGAAGCGCGACAAGAAATTCGCCAAGGCCACGCACAACACCTGGGCGATGCTGGATGGCGAGGGCACCGCGCTGAAATCCGACGACGGCGAGGCCGGGGCCGGCATGGTGATCGTGCGGATGCTGGAACGGGCCGACCTGCGCGAGCACGTGATCGTGGTCACGCGCTGGTTCGGCGGAAAGCACCTGGGCGGTGACAGGTTTCGGCACGTGCAGGACTGTGTCAGCACCTACATGGAGGCGCTCGAACAGTCTTGATGCAGATCAAGGCGCGTTCAGGCGGGCTGGGTCAGTGTCGGCGGCAAGGGTGTCCCGACACGCGGCAATGACGCCGGCAGGGAAGGTGGCACCCACGCGACAGGAGGGCGCCATGCCGCAGACGAAAACGATCAGACGTCATACCGAGCTTGTGGACCGCATGGCCGGTACGCTGGGACTGGACCTGGAAGAAGAGGTCTATGCCGGTCAGCTGGATCCCGAAACGCTGTGCGACGCGGTTCTGCGGTGCACGGGCTGTTCCGATCCGGATGGCTGCGAGGCCTGGATGGCGGCGCAGACGGCCCCGGTGGACGCGACCCCGATCATGTGCCGCAACGGCGAGGTTTTCGCCGCACTGAAGGCGGGACTGCGGGTCTGAGCCGTCGCGGCTGTGGCGCTGCGTTAGAGCGGTGCGATGCTCTTTGCCATGGCGCCGGAGATCCCGAGAAAGCAGCAGGCGGTGGCGATCAGTACGCAGGCGTGCCAGATGGCGTTGCTGAATTTCAGCGTGTCCCAGCAATAGAAGACGACGGCGCCGGAATAGATGATGCCGCCCGCGAAGATCAGTGTCAGGCTGTCGGCCGGCAGTGACGGCCACAGCGGGACGATGATGATCAGGCCCAGCCAGCCGAGCGCCACCTGCGGCAGCCAGTGCGTGCTCATCTTTCCGCGCGCGGCCAGAAGTTTCCTCACCGCACCCGACAGCGCCAGAAACCACACCAGCGTCAGCACGGTATAGGCAAAGGGCGTGTTCAGCAGCACGGCAAGCGGCGTGATCGTGCCCGCGATCTTGACGTAGATGGCGGCATGGTCGATCCGGCGCAGAACCGGGCGCAGGGACGTGTGGGCGGCCAGATGATAGGCCGCCGAGGCCGAAAGCATCAGGATCATGGCGAGCCCGTAGACGACGGCCGCAGTCATGGGCCCGGCGGGCAGGTTCCCGGCATTGGCGGTAATCAGGGTCGCGAATCCGACAAGCGCGCTGCCAACCCCGAGCACATGGACGGTGCCATCGGCGATCCGTTCGGCGCGTGTATAGCGTGGGTAGGACATGTCGCGGTCCTTCGGCCTGTGGGTGTCCTGCGGTTTCGTGTCGATCATGACACTGAGATGTCTCGATTATGTTTCAGTTTCAGGGGTTTTCGTTCAAAAATTATGTGACAACATCGTAATCAAAATGGAAACAAAGGCCCGGCCGGGCCTTTGTTTGCTTTTTTGCAAAGGGTTAGCGGGCTTGAAGCCGCGCGAGATAGGCCGCGGTTGACGCTGCGGCAATGCCGTAGATCACGTGGCCCACCAGCGCCACCCAGGTGATGCCGGTGAAGTTCAGGAAGAATGGCAGGCCGGCGATGCTGGTGATGCCGCCGATGGCGAAAACCCAGAGCGCCGCGCCGTAGAGCGCCGAGGCCGGAAGCCAGTGAAGACCGGGTAGGATGCGGGCCAGCGCCGGGCGCGCGATGAAGAGCCAGCCGATGGGATAGGCCAGGAGGCCCACGAAGAAGAGATGCATCAGGTGGCCGTAAGGCGCGGCGTTGGGCAGGCCCAGCGAGCCCAGCAGGCTGCGGGCGAGGCCCACGGGGGCGAGGTTGGCAAAGCCGAGGATCGGCGAGAGCGCCTGGCCGAAGAGGTCGAAGGCCACGGTGCCGGCGGCGCCGGAGAGCAGGATGAGCAGCGCCGTATCGAGGGAAATGGCGGGAAGGGTGCGGGCGGGATCGGTGGTCAGGGAGGTCATGGTCGGGGGTCCTTGTAAGGTGTGGGTTGCGTTGGTGCGGCCAAGCTGCGGCGGACCGATGTGACAATCAACTGACAGGCCCGTGAGCGCACGGATTGGTGTAAATATCTGTGAATGTTGAAATATTTCAGAATTTCACGGGGGCGTCATTCCGGGGTGGAAAGCCGTGACAGACATGCCCGCGTCACCGGCCGACCTCAGCCGGGCGGGGTGACACCCAGCCATCTGAAAGACCGGGCGAGCCAGGCGGCGCCGTCCGTGTGCTGCCACGTGCCATGGGCCATGACGACGCGTGGCGGCGCGCTGTCGATAAGCTGTTGGACCCGGCTGCGCAGCGGGGCGCGGCGCGGCAGGCTGAGCAGGCGCAGATCGAGGGGCGCGCGCCCCGGATCCTCGGTGATGCCGAGAAGCCGGGCGATTCCGCGTTGCCAGCGCGACCAGTGGCGATGCAGGAAGTCGTGGTCGAACGCCTCGCTGGTGTCGGTCAGGATGGCGGTGCGGGACGGACGGTGGAGAAAGACGACCTCGCTGAAGCGGCGCCCGATCTGCAGGTGCCACTGGTCGATCCCCCCGGCCCAGGCGGGCGGCGGGGTGTCGCCCAGCGCGCCGGTGAAGGCAAGGTCGCGGCGCTTGGCGATCGTGCCCGGCGGACCCCAGAGCGCGGCGTCGGGAAAGGCCCGCTGCCAGTCCGACAGGTAGAGATGATGGATCGGATTGGGACTGACGAGATGCGCCACGGGCCCGAGCGCATCGACCGCTTGCCGCAGCGCATCGGTCAGCGCGACCGGCGACCAGACCCAGAGGTCGCCGCCCGGCAGGCGGATGATGACGCTGCGGGTGGGATAGGGGAGGCCGTAGAAGCTGACGATCTCGCCCTCGGCCAGCCAGATGTTGTCGTCGATCTTTTCCAGCGGCATGGCGGGGTGCCTCAGCTTTTGGCGATCTGGCCCCACAGATCGTATTCGCCGGCTTCGTCCACCTCGACGGTGACGATGTCGCCGACGCTCAGGCCCTCGGTGTGCTCGTCGATGAAGAGACAGCCGTCGATTTCCGGTGCATCCGCCTTGGTGCGGCAGGTGGCGATGCCCTCCTCGTCGATATCGTCGACGATCACCTCTTGCACGGATCCGACCTTGGCAGCCAGTTTATCCACAGAAATGGCCTGTGCCTTTTCCATGAAGCGATCCCAGCGGTCCTGCTTGACCTCTTCGGGCACGTGGTCGGGCAGGTCGTTCGAGCGGGCGCCCTCGACATTTTCGTATTTGAAGCAGCCGACGCGGTCGAGCTGTGCCTCGTCGAGCCAGTCGAGCAGGGTCTGGAATTCCGCCTCGGTTTCGCCGGGATAGCCGACGATGAAGGTCGACCGCAGGGTCAGATCGGGGCAGATCGCGCGCCAGGCGGCGATTTCGTCGAGGGTTTTCGCGCCCGCAGCGGGGCGCGCCATGCGTTTCAGGACGTCCGGGTGGGCGTGCTGGAACGGGATGTCGAGATAGGGCAGGACGCCGTTTTCCGGGTCGGCCATGAGAGGGATGAGCTCGCGTACATGGGGGTAGGGATAGACGTAGTGCAGCCGGACCCACGCGCCGAGCTCTCCGAGTGCGCGGGACAGATCGACGATGTGGCTGCGCAGGTCGCCATCCTTCCACGGGCTCACGTCATACTTGCGGTCCAGCCCGTAAGCGCTTGTATCCTGGGAAATAACCAGAAGTTCGCGCACGCCGTTCCCGACCAGTTTCTCGGCCTCGCGCAGAATGGCGTGGCCGGGGCGCGAGGCAAGACGCCCGCGCATGTCGGGGATGATGCAGAACTTGCACTTGTGGTTACAGCCCTCTGAAATCTTGAGGTAACTGTAGTGACGCGGTGTCAGTTTCACCCCCGCCTCGGGCAAAAGGTCGATGAAGGGGTCGGGGCTGGGCGGCACGGCGGTGTGCACCGCGTCGAGCACCTGTTCATACTGGTGCGGGCCGGTCACGGCGAGGACGCGGGGATGGGTGCCGGTGATGTATTCGGGTTCGGCCCCAAGACAGCCGGTGACGATAACACGGCCGTTCTCGGCCAGCGCTTCGCCGATGGCGTCGAGGCTTTCGGCCTTGGCACTGTCGAGAAAGCCGCAAGTGTTCACGATCACCGCATCGGCACCGGAATAGTCGGGCGAGATGCCGTAGCCCTCGGCCCGCAGACGGGTCAGGATGCGTTCGCTGTCGACCAGCGCCTTGGGGCAGCCCAGCGACACCATGCCGATCACCGGCTGGCCCTTTCGGGGCGTCTCGGTCACGCGGGCGCGTGCCAGGTCGGGGCGCAGATCGGGTGGGTTGGTGCTCATGCGGCGCGATATAGTCCGCAAAGGCCAACCGATAAAGCGGAAAAGCTGTTGTTGGGCGCGAGGCCTGCGCCTAGTCTGCAGGGAAAAGAACGGAGAGCAGGATGCGGTGGCTCATTCGCCTTTTCATGATCGTACTGGCGGCGGCGGTGCTGGTCGTCGCGGCGGTCTTTTTCCTGCCCGGTGAGCGCATCGCCGGCATCGCGGCGGACCAGCTGAGCCGCATGACAGGCCGCCAGGTGACGATGAGCGGCGAGACCACCATCAGTTTCTGGCCGATCCTTGGGGTCAGCACCGGCGCGGTCACGGTCGCCAATGCCGACTGGGCGGGCGAGACGCCGATGTTCCGCGCCGACAGCCTGAAGATCGGGGTGGAGCCCCAAGCGCTGTTCGGCGGCGATATCCGCATCACCGGACTGGAGGCCGTAGGGCCGCAAATCAACCTGCGCCGCGCCAGCGATGGCCGGGTCAACTGGGAGCTGAACTTCGAAGGCGTGGCGCCGTCGGGCCAGGGCCAGAGCGACGGCGGCGGTGCACCGGCGCGGTCGAACCGGCTGTCGCTGACACTGGACCGGGCGCTGATCGAGAATGCCTCTTTGGTTTATGTCGATGATGTGGACGGGACCACCGTGCGCCAGTCGGGCGTGGATTTCGATTTGCGGTGGCCGGATTACGACGGCGCGGCGGATTTCGACCTGACATTGCGCCCCGGCGGCGAGGTGGTCGAGATATCCGGCACGCTGGACCGCGTGGGGCATTTCATAGATGGCGGCGTGTCCGACGTGCAGGCGCAGATTACGACCAAGGCGGGCACGGCCAGCTTTGCCGGGCGTGCGGGATCGGCGCCGGAGGTGGCGGGCAAGCTGACCGCGGACCTTGAGAGCACGTCGGAGTTCATGGCGCTGATCGGGCATGGACCGATGGACATCCCCGAAGGCCTGGGCCGGGCCGCGACGCTGGAGACGGACCTGACGTTCAAGGACGACCGGCTGTCGCTGCGCAACACGGCGCTGGGGCTGGATGGCAACCGCTTGACCGGGGCTGCGGACGTGGACCTGAGCGAGGACAGGCCGCGCCTGAATGTGCAACTGAACGCCGGGGCGCTGGATCTGACCGGGTTGAGCGCCGACAACGCCGGCGGCGGAAACGGCAGCGGCAACAGGGGCTCCACTGGCAACGGCGGCAGCGGTGGCGCGGCGGATGACGGATGGTCCAGGGCACCGATCAACGCCTCGGGACTGGCGGCGGTGAACGGAGAGTTCGCGCTGGTTGCCGACAGCATCGACCTGGGCGATTTCAAGCTGGGCACGGTGCGGACGCTGGCGACGCTGGACCGCTCGCGGCTGGTATTTGGCCTGCGTGAGGTGCGGGCGTATGACGGGCTGATCACCGGGCAATTCGTGATGAACAACCGTTCCGGCCTGTCGGTGGGCGGCGATATGATCGCCACGGGGATCAACCTGAAGACTTTTCTGGACGACGCGATGGATATCTCGCGCTTCGAGGCGAAGGCCGATGGAGAGGTGGATTTCCTGGGCGTCGGTGAAAGCGTGCATGCGATCATGAATTCGCTGAGCGGGGGCGGCGCGTTCAAGACCGGGCGGGGCGTGACCTCGGGCTTCGATCTGGACCGGTTGATGCGGTCGGGTAGCGGCACCGGGGGCACGACGGTGTTCGATACGTTGAGCGCAACGTTCACGATGGAAGACGGCAACCTGCTGAACGACGACCTGACGCTTAAACTGCCGCAGGCGAGTGCCGCGGGCGAAGGGCGCGTGGGGTTGGGGGCGCGGGATATCGATTACCTCTTCACGCCGCGCCTGCTGGATGGCGGCAGCCGCGACGGGCTGGCGATTCCGGTGAAAATCCGGGGACCGTGGGCCAACCCGAAGATCACGCCGGACCTGGAAGCGGCGATTGACCTGAACTTCAAGGAAGAGAAGAAGGAACTGGAGCGGCAGGCGCGGGACGAGATCGAGCGCGAGGTCGAGAAGCAGCTGGGGATCGAGCGGCAGGAAGGCCAGTCGCTAGAGGATGCGGCCAAGGACGCGCTGGAGGACGAGCTGGAGCGCGGCCTGCTGAAGCTGTTCGATTGACGGTGCCGGAGACACAGCCTAATCCGGTTTGCCCTTTGCCTGGAACATTTCCAAAAGGCGAATGTCGAGCTACGCTCGACTGGCGCGCGGCGTTTCGCGAAAATCTGTGGTTCAGGTTTTTCGCGAAACGCTTTAGGAGCCGGGCATGACACTGAATTCCGTGACCGAAGACTTCATCGCGCAGCTGCGCGCCACGTTGCCAGAGGCGGCGTTCCGCGAGGTGATGCCGTCCTACCTGGAAGAGCCGCGCGGGCGCTGGAAGGGGCAGGCGGGCGTGCTGGTCGCACCCGGCAGCACCGAGGAGGTCGCGGCCGTGGTGCGTGCCTGTGCCGAGGCGTGCGTGCCGGTGGTGCCTTATGGCGGCGGCACGGGGCTGGTGGGCGGGCAGTTGTCGCCCGAGGGGCCGGTCCCAGTACTGCTGAGCCTGGAGCGGATGCGGGCCGTGCGCGGGGTCTGGCCCGAGGAAAACGTGATGGTGGTCGAGGCGGGCGCGATCCTGCAGGACATCCATGCCGAGGCGGACGCGGTGGACCGGCTGTTTCCCTTGTCGCTGGCCGCCAAGGGCAGTGCGCGGATCGGTGGCAATCTGGCCACCAATGCGGGCGGCGTGAACGTGCTGCGCTACGGCAATGCGCGGGACCTTTGCCTGGGGTTGGAAGCGGTGCTGCCGGACGGCACGATCTGGCACGGGCTGAAGCGGCTGAGGAAGGACAATACCGGCTATGACCTGCGCAACCTGCTGATCGGGTCCGAAGGCACGCTGGGGGTGATCACCGCCGCGGCGCTGAAGCTTTTCCCCAAGCCCGCCGGGGAAGGCACGGCGCTGATGGTGGTGGACGGCCCCGAAGCGGCGCTGCGACTGCTGTCGATGGCGCGCGATCACATGGGCGAGGGCGTGTCGGCATTCGAATTGATGCATCGTGCGGGGCTGGATTTTTTGGCAGAGACCATGCCGGACATGCGTCTGCCTTTCGCCGAGCCACCCGAGTGGTTCGTGTTGATCGATATCGGGTTGGCCAAGGGCCTTGATCCGGCAGAGGCGCTTGAGGCGCTCTTTGTTGAGGCGGCTGAGGCCGGGTTGGTGAGCGACGGCATGATCGCGCAGTCCGAGGCGCAGCGGCAGGAATTCTGGGAGGTGCGCGAGACGATCCCCGAGGCCAACCGGCGGATCGGCGCGATCGGCAGCCATGACATTTCCCTGCCGCTGAGCGCGGTGCCGGGCTTTATCGACAAGGGCAATGCGGCACTGAAAGAGCTGGGACCGTTCCGCATCAATTGCTTCGGGCATCTTGGCGACGGGAACCTGCATTACAACGTGTTTCCGCCCAAGGGCGAGGCGCGCGACGGCTATACGGGCCAGCGCGACGCCATCAAGCGGCTGGTGCACGACCTGGTGCACGAGATGGACGGATCGGTGTCGGCCGAGCACGGGATCGGGCGGTTGAAGGTCGATGACCTGGAACGCTATGGCGATCCGGCGAAACTGGCGGCGATGCGCGCGATCAAGGCGGCGCTGGATCCGAAGGGCATCCTGAATCCCGGCGCGATCCTCAGGCTGCCGCCGGATGGGAATTGAGTATTTTCAGCAAGAAAAAGTAGTGACGTCGCCCTGCGTCCTCTTCGGTTGGATGCGCGATGGAGACGGTGGCCCCGGGTGCACCCCAAGTGCCTGGCCGCATCACTCGTCGAGGCTGCCGTGGATGGCGAATTGTTCCAGCCCGGCATCCTGGGCCGCGATGGCGCGGTAGGTTTCGCGCACGCCGGCCTCGGTCAACTCACGCGCGACGGTCAGGAGCGTGTTGGGGTCGTGGTCGTCGCACATCTCGATCATTTGGGCGATCTCGTCGGCGGCCACCGGGCGGGCGGCGTCGATGTCGGGCGCGCCGTAGACCGAGACGAAGTGCTGCGCCAGGGCGTCGGTCAGCGTGGCGCGTTCGGGCTCTTCGATCTTTGTGACGGCCACGAAGGTCACGCGACCGAAGGTTTCCAGCCCCAGCCAGCCGTTCGAGAACGCCTGGCGCTGCTTGCCGCTGAGGTCGGCGTCGGACCAGTTGGAGAACTCGAACCCGCCCGAGATGCACCATTCGCCGGTGCGCGCCGGCGAGGGAAAGACGCGCGTGTCGCTCTCGTCAAAGTGGATGGCGCGGGCGAGTTTCATGACGCTTCCTCCAGCACGGTGCTGAGCGGAATGAGGCGGGTCTCGCCCCCGGTCCGCAATAGCAGTCCGAAATTTTCGTCGACGCCCATGAAGGTGCCGGCCAATTTGGTTGAGTCGGGGCCCTCGATGGTGATGTCCTCGCCGATGCCGTGCGCGAGGCCGCGCCATTCGGAGTGCAGGGCCCGGGGGCCATCGTCTTCCCAACGGGTGATCCAGACCAGCGTGTGGCGCGCCCAGCCCTCGAGCAGGGCGACAGGGTCCACGTCGGCGCAGCCTTCCTCGTAAAGCGCGGTGCGGTCGGGGGCGTCGCCCGGCACGGCGTCGGTCTGCATCAGCGGCATTTCCAGCCCCACCACGAGCCAGCCGGGCATGGCGGCGGGATCGGTCGTGCCCGCCATCGTGCGCAGGCGGCCGCAGGAGGCGCCGTTGACGCGCAGGCCCCCGGCCCATTCCAGGTGCACAGCCACCTCGGGCGGGGCGATGGCGCCAAGCGCGTTCTGAAAGCCGACGCCGCAGGTGGGCAACATGGCCATGGCCCGTTCCAGCGGTACCTCGGGGGCCATGATCAGCGCCGCGGCGAACCGGTTGGCCCCCACGTTATGCACGATGGTTCCGGCGTCGCAGCCAAGGGCCGCCATGGCGCAGGCTTTCTCGAACGGGTTGATGCCTGCGTCCACGGCGTGGCCCTGCATCAGGGGCGGAAAGGCCGGCTCGCGCGTCATGCCACGCCCTGTGCCACCAGCGCGCGCGCGATGTCGCGGAAGGCCTGCGACTGGGGCGCGTCGGGCTTGGACACCACGATGGGCGCGCCGCCGTCCGAGGCCATGCGGATGTCGATATGCAAGGGCACCTCGGCCAGCAGCGGCACGCCCATCTTCTGCGCTTCAACGGCGACGCCGCCATGGCCGAAGACATGTTCCTCGTGGCCGCAATTGGAGCAGATATGCGTCGACATGTTCTCGATCATGCCGAGCACCGGCACCTTGAGCTGGTTGAACATGTCGATCCCCTTGCGGGCATCGAGGAGGGCGACGTCCTGCGGCGTGGAGACGATAATGGCACCGTCCACGCGCGCCTTTTGCGCGAGGGTCATCTGCACGTCGCCAGTACCCGGCGGCAGGTCGACAATCAGCACGTCGAGCGCGCCCCATTGCACCTGCATCAGCATCTGTTGCAGCGCGCCCATCAGCATCGGTCCACGCCAGACCACGGCCTGGTCCTCGTTGGTCATCAGGCCCAGCGACATCATGGTGACGCCGTGGTTGCGCATAGGCAGGATCGTCTTGCCGTCCGGCGAAGCGGGCCGGCCCGAGACGCCCAGCATCCGGGGCTGCGAGGGGCCGTAGACATCGGCATCCAGAAGGCCGACGCGGCGGCCCTCCGCGGCCAGCGCGCAGGCGAGGTTGGCCGACACGGTCGACTTGCCCACGCCGCCCTTGCCGCTGGCGATGGCGATGATGTGGTCGACGCCGGGGACGCGTTGCGGGCCCTGCGGTTCGGCGGGCTTGCGTTTCGTCTGGAGGTCGGGCGGCGCCTTGGCGGAATGGGCGGTCAGCACGGCGGAGACCTCGGTCACGCCCGCAACGCCGCGCACGGCCTCCTGCGCCTCGGCCAGAACCGGCTCGTAGGCTTTCGACTTGGCGGGGTCGATTTCGAGCACGAAGCGGACGGTGCCGCCCTCGACATTCAGGCCACGGGTCACGCCCGCCGACACGATGTCGTCGCCCGTGCCTGGGTCTTTCACGTTCTTCAGCGCGGCGAGCACGCTTTCCCTTGTTGCCGTCACGTTCAGCCGCCCTTGATCGTGCCGGTGACCACGTGTTCGACATCGAGACCGTCCACGGTCAGCACGACCTTGGCCTCGAACGTCTTGCCCTCGGTGCCGTCGGTGTTGCGCATGGCGTCCTCGATGGCCTGCTGCGAGGTCACGCCGACCTGCTTGAGGAACTTGCGCATGGACATGTTGAAATCGTCGCTCATTTTACTCTCCTTTATCCAAGAGTGTTGACGCGTGGCTGCGAGCCTTTTTAGGCTTGGAACCATGCGTGGGCAATTCTTATCCCTGGTTTGCGTGATTGTGGTGGTCTGTCTCGGGATGTCCACCGCAGAAGGGCGCGCGGACGAGGATTTTCGCCTTGGCGCGCCGCCGCCGCTGATCGAAAGCGGGCTTCTGGAGTACGTTCTGCCGCGCTTTTCTCTGAAGACGGGAATCCGGGTTGAAGTCGTGGACCTGGACGCGGGCGGTGATATTCTGCTGGCGCCCGATGCCGAGGGGCCGCGTGTCTTCGACGGGCCGCAAGCGAAGTGGCGGATGCAGATCAACACGCCGAGCCACGAGGGTGCGGCGCGCTTCGCCGAGTGGCTGACCTCCGAGATCGGCCAGCGGACGGTGACCAGCTACGAGGTCGGGGGCGCGGCGCCGTTCGGCCTGCCGAAGGAGAACGCGCAGGAAGTGGCCGAGGTCAGTTTCGACGGGGATGCGGGGCTTGGGCATGACCTGTCGGTGGCGCATTGCGCCCGGTGCCACGCGGTGAGCGAGGCGACGCGGATGAATGCCATGGCCTCGACCCCCAGTTTCGCCGTGCTGCGGGCGATGGCGGACTGGGACCGGCGGTTTCAGACCTTCTATATCCTGAACCCGCATCCGGCCTTCACCCAGGTCAAGGACGTGACCGAGCCGTTTCCGATCAATCGCCCGTCGCCGATTGCGCCCATGGAGATCACCATAGACGACTTGCAGGCGATCCTGGCCTACGTGGCCGGCGTGAAGCCGGCCGACCTCGGGGCGCCGATCGAGCATCAGTGATCCCGGCGTTTCGAGAAATAGTCGTCGGTGGTGCGGACCTGCGGCCGCTCGCCGCCAGCGAAGGGGTTGTCCTTTGAGTGGAACTGCGCCTTCACACGGCAATCGTCGCACATCTGGATAAGCCGCGCCGCCGAGTCGGAGCCGAACATGGAATGCTTGCCCGCCAGTTTCTCGGTGATCCGGTCGATTGTGGATTTCACGCCGAACGCCACGCCGCATTCGATGCACTGGGCCGGTTCCTCCTCGTTCAGAACGACTTGGCCCATCGCCTCGTCGCGCAGGTTGAGGCGCGGCTCATAGCCGATGGCGTCCTCGGGGCAGATGTTGGCGCAGAGGCCGCATTGCAGGCAGGCGTCTTCCTGAAAGCGCAGCTCGGGGCGGTCGGGGTTTTCCACGAGCGCGCCGGAGGGGCAGAGCGAGACGCAGGAAAGGCAGAGTGTGCAGGCGTCGGTGTCGACCAGAACGGCGCCATAGGGGGCGTCGTCGGGCAGGGGCAGGATGGTGTCGTCGCCATGCAGAGCCTTGGCGGCAAGGCGCGCGACCTGGCGGCGGCTGCCCATGGGCAGGACCGGCTCGGCCACCGGATCGGGGCGGGCTGCGTCGGTGTAGAGAGCGTCGCAAAGCGCATCGGGCTCGGCCACGTCGAGGAGCGTCACGCGGGCCTCGCCCGCGATGGCGCGGGCGAGCGGGATCTCGCGGTCGAGCGCGTCGCGTTCGGTGGTGGGCGAGAGCAGGATCGTCACGTCTGTGAATCCAGATGCCAGCGCGGCCAGCATCTCGGCATGGCCGAACCCCGACAGCGCGGGCACTTCTAGCGGGATCACGTTGGCGGGCAGGCCGCGCGAATAGCGGGCGGCGAGGCTGATCATCTGCTGGCCGTGGCTGTCGTCGCAGACCAGCAGGCGCGGGGCGGTGCCGCCGGCCTTGCGGAAGGTCGAGGCCAGCGTCTGGATGCGGCGGAAGAGCGTGGCCGGCGAGGGCGCGTCGTAGGAGATGGCGCCCGAGGGGCAGAGCGCCGAGCAGGCGCCGCAGCCGGCGCAGATCATCGGGTCGACGGTGACGTGCTCGCCCGCCGGGGAAATCGCGCCGGTGGGGCAGACGTCGAGGCAGTTGGTGCAGCCGGTCTGCTGCGCGCGGGAATGGGCGCAGATCAGCGGCTCGACCGCGACGTAGAGCGGTTTTTCGAAGGTGCCGATCAGCTGGCTGGCCTCGAGTATCGCGTCGGCCACCGCCATCATGCTGCCGGGATCGGGGCGCAGGTAGCCCTCGCGCTTTTGCGGGGCGGGAAAGAGCGGGGTGCCGCCGGTCAGGTCGAGGATGACGTCGCATTCGGTGCGCGCACCGTCCCGCGGGGCGGTCCATGTCAGCGCACCGCGACCCGACGGGTCGACCTGTTGAAGAGCGTCGATCTGGACCGAGAAGCCCCCAAGGGCGCCGGTGGCGCGTTTCAGGTGCCCGCGAATGACGTCATGGCCCGCAGGGTCGGGCGCGTCCGCGTCATCGGTCAGCAGGGCGGTCACGCCGAGGATGTCCTTGAGCTTGTCGGCGGCGGGCAGAACGGTGCCGGAGGGGCCGATGATCAGGCACAGGCCTTCGGACATGACGTCGACGGATTTGCCCGAAGGCACGTCCAAGGTGGCCTCGGCCAGAAGGGCGGCCATTTTGGGTAGTTTGCTGGCGGGATCGTCGGACCATCCGGCCCGGTCGCGCAGGTCGGTGACAGGGGGCGCGGGCATCTCCATTTCGGCGGCGAGCTCGGTAAACAGGCGCTGTTCCTGGCGGCAGCAGAGGATGGCGTCACCCGACGCGATGGCCTGTGCCGTGGCGTCGGTCTGGGTGGTGCAGAGGCCGGAATGCACCGCGCTGCAGGTGAGGCCGGTGGCCGCTTCGAGCGCGTCCTTGTCGAGCTGCTGAGAGCCCGCACAATTGCACAGAATCAATTGCTTAGTCATTGTATGCCCCGGCTTTCACTGGCGGGTCGCGGGACGATGCCGCACGACGAGCTTATGGATTGCAATGCGGGTCCCTCCTCGCGAACCTGCACGGGCCTCACGCCGCTTTTCCCGACAAGCATGGTCAGGAATAGGGGGCGTCTGGCCTTCGATTCTTCTGCCCTTCGCGACGCCGTTGCAAGCGGGAAACCCGACCATTTTTCTCGTCCGGACATTCTGTCCATCGTTCTTTCGAATCCTGTCGGTGGCTGCCCAAATTGTCCAGATTTGCGTTCCGTCCACAATTGCATGCTTTTTTTCTTTGAGACGCCGGTGCAGTTGGCTCAGGATAAGTTATCGGGAGGATACCAGCCACACATGATCCACAATCCGGACATGTACGCCACTATGCCTTTGGGGATCGTCATGCGCCGCACGCCGGGCGT
The DNA here is from genome assembly GCF_009363735.1 of Roseovarius sp. THAF8. Lineage (NCBI taxonomy): Bacteria > Pseudomonadati > Pseudomonadota > Alphaproteobacteria > Rhodobacterales > Roseobacteraceae > Roseovarius > Roseovarius sp. THAF8. The sequence goes on from NZ_CP045410.1 coordinate 3,274,533, forward strand.
GACGCGCTGGGCTGCGTGGGCGTGGAGGGCGGTTGCCGTCCTGCCCGGGGCCGGCCCCGCCGCGTGGCGCGTGCTGCGCGAAGAAGGCGATATCACCGAATACCATGCTGCGACCATGACGCTTGAGCTGCACGGTGCGGAGACCGAAAGCTATCTGCACGGCCTGTCGGCGCAGGTCCCGTCGGTTTACGCGGTCTTTCGCAAGACGGGCGGTGATTGTCCGATGGAGGCAGTGCTGGTGACGGCCTCGCCCTATGAAGCGCAGGATTACGAGGACAATGGCGAGGATATCGTGGAGAAGATCCCGATGCCCGAAGGCCTGATCGCCTGGGTCCGGGATTTCGTCGAGACCTACCATATCGAGGAAGAATTCAAGAAACGCCGCCGCGACAAGGTCAAGGTGGACGCGCATGTGGACGGGATCGGCGACCCGCGTATCGTGCAGCAGCGCGACATCTACCGCTCGCCCACGCTGCGGCGGAAAGGGCGGATGCAATGAGCGCACGCGAGGATTTCTGGTCGCGACGCAAGGCGCGGGTGGCGGCGGAGGATGCCGCCGAAGTCAAGGCCCTCGAAGAGGCGCAGCGGGAAGAGGCGCGCGCATCGCTTGAGGAGAAAAGCGACGCCGAGGTGCTGGAGCTGCTGGGCCTGCCCGACCCGGACACGTTGGACAAGGGCGACGACTTCAGCGCCTTCATGGCCGAGGCCGTGCCGGACCGCATCCGCCGCTGGGCGTTGCGTCGGCTTTGGGGCACGAACCCGGCGCTGGCCAATCTCGACGGGCTTCTGGATTACGGCGAGGATTTCACCGACAAGGCGATGGTGATCGAGAACATGCAGACCGCCTATCAGGTGGGCAAGGGCATGTTGACCCATGTGCAGAAGCTGGCCTGCGAGGCGGAGGCCCTGACGGCCATGGCCGAGAGCGATGCCGAGGGTGAGGCCGAAGACGACACCGGCGCGCCGGAGACGGAGGTCGAGGAGTCGGTCGAGATGGCGGAGGCCGAGCCGGTCTACAGCTACACTTACGAGCCTGCCGCGGCAGAGGCGGACACGTACGCGCCGCCGCCGCGCCGGCGGATGCACTTCACCTTTGACGATGCAAGCGAGAGCACGAAATGAGCAACCAGGAGGCGGTCATGACCACAGAGGCGCGTGCCCAGATCGCGGAAGAGGACCGGCTGCGCGCCGATCTTTACGATTTCCTGGGCGTGTTGCTTGCGGCCCCGCCGTCCGAGGCTTTGCTGTCGCAGACGGCGAGTCTTTCGGGGGATAGCGAGACCGACCTTGGCGTTGCCGTCGCGGCGCTGTCGCGTATCGCCAAGCATACCAAGCCGCAGGCGGTGGAGCGCGAGTTCAACGCGCTGTTCATCGGGCTGGGGCGGGGCGAGCTTTTGCCCTATGCCAGCTATTACCTGACCGGGTTCCTGAACGAAAAGCCGCTGGCGAGTCTGCGGCGGGACATGGCGGCGCGGGGCATGACCCGGGCGCAGAACGTCTATGAGCCCGAGGACAACATCGCGTCGCTGATGGAGATGATGGGCGGGCTGATTACCGGGCGGTTCGGCAAGCCGGCCACCCTGAGCGATCAGAAGACGTTCTTCAACACGCATATCGGCCCTTGGGCCGGGCATTTTTTCACGGATTTGGAGGCTGCGAAGAACTCGGTTCTCTATGCCTCGGTCGGCGCTGTCGGCCGGGTGTTCATGGAGATCGAGGCGGAAGGTTTCCGGATGAGCGCGGAGGGATCCGCATGAACCGGCAGGGCGACCTGTCACCACCAGAGAGGAGGACTCTCATGAGCGAGAAAACGCAAGGCAACAGCCGTCGCGATTTTCTGAAGATGGCCGCCGCAGGTGCGCCCGCGGTCGCGGTCGCAACGGCAGCCAGCACCGGCACCGCCGAAGCGGCGGAACCGGACCTGTCATCGGACAAGATGCAGGACACTGCGCACACGCGCGCATACTTCGATAGCGCCCGGTTCTGACCGGACGTGATCACTTGACCTGCCGGCGACTGGTTGCGGGACGCCCGACTGTCGGTGGATAACCTTAGTACCCAGCAATCCCAATCGGGAAAGCTCGGGAGGAGAGAGAAACATGCTTAGGAAAAAGACCAACGGGGTTGCGCGACGCCCCCAGCGGACAAGTATCCTGTCTGAGGTCGGGGGAAAGACCATCGACCGCCGCGCGTTCCTGCGCGGTTCCGGCCTGGCCATCGGTGGCCTGGCGGCGATTGGCGCAACGGGGGGCAGTGTCACCCGGGCCAACGCACAATCGTCCGCAGCAGCGGCGGTTGAGACAGTCAAATCGGTTTGCACGCACTGCTCGGTCGGCTGCACGGTCGTGGCCGAGGTGAGCGATGGCGTCTGGGTGGGCCAGGAGCCCGGCTGGGACAGCCCGTTCAACCTGGGTGCCCACTGCGCCAAGGGCGCTTCAGTGCGTGAGCACGCCCACGGCGAACGCCGCCTGAAGTACCCGATGAAGAAAGAGGGTGGCGAGTGGAAGCGCATCAGCTGGGAGCAGGCGATCAACGAGATCGGCGACGGGATGATGAATATCCGGGAAGAAAGCGGCCCGGACAGCGTCTACTGGCTCGGCTCTGCCAAGCATAATAACGAACAGGCCTATCTGTTCCGCAAGTTCGCCGCCTACTGGGGCACGAACAACGTGGACCATCAGGCCCGTATCTGTCACTCGACCACGGTTGCAGGTGTTGCCAACACCTGGGGCTATGGCGCGATGACCAACAGCTACAACGACATCCACAATTCCCAGGCGATCTTCATCATCGGCGGCAACCCGGCGGAAGCACACCCCGTCAGCCTGCTGCACGTGCTGAAGGCCAAGGAACAGAACAACGCACCGCTGATCGTGTGCGACCCGCGCTTCACGCGCACGGCCGCCCACGCTGACGAGTATGTACGGTTCCGTCCGGGCACAGACGTGGCGCTGGTCTGGGGCATCCTGTGGCACATCTTCGAGAACGGGTGGGAGGACAAGGAATTCATCCGCACCCGTGTCTGGGGCATGGACCAGATCAAGGACGAAGTGTCCAAGTGGACGCCCGAAGAAGTCGAGCGTGTGACCGGTACGCCGGGCAGCCAGCTTGAGCGCGTGGCGCGCACGCTGGCCAACAACCGTCCGGGCACCGTGATCTGGTGCATGGGTGGCACGCAGCACACCAACGGCAACAACAACACCCGCGCCTACTGCATCCTGCAGCTGGCCCTTGGCAACATGGGCACGTCGGGTGGCGGCACAAACATCTTCCGCGGCCACGACAACGTGCAGGGCGCGACGGACCTTGGTGTTCTTAGCCACACTCTGCCGGGCTATTACGGTCTGTCGGCGGGGGCATGGGGCCACTGGTCACGCGTGTGGGGTGAAGATCCCGAGTGGCTGGCCGGGCGGTTCGTCACGACGAAGACCAAGGACGGCAAGGACCAGAGCCTGCAGAACCTGTCGGGCATCCCCGTCAGCCGCTGGATCGACGGCGTGCTGGAAGACCCCGAGAACATGGACAACCCCAACAAGGTGCGTGCCATGGTTCTGTGGGGCCACGCGCCGAACAGCCAGACCCGGATGACGGAGATGAAGACGGCGATGGAGCAGCTGGACATGCTGGTCGTGGTCGACCCGTATCCGACCGTGTCCGCGGTGCTGCATGACCGGACCGACGGCGTCTACCTGCTGCCGGCCTGTACGCAGTTCGAGACCTATGGCTCGGTCACCGCGTCCAACCGCTCGATCCAGTGGCGGGAAAAGGTCGTCGATCCGCTGTTCGAATCGAAGTCGGACCACGAGATCATCGGTCTTTTCGCGCAGAAGTTCGGTTTCCACGACCGGATGTTCCGCAACATCGGCATCGAGGATGACGGCGTGACGCCGAACATCGAGGACACGCTGCGCGAGATCAACCGCGGGATGTGGACGATCGGCTATACGGGGCAATCGCCCGAACGGCTGAAAATGCACATGGAGAACCAGCACACCTTCGACCGCACCACGCTGAAGGCGGTTGGCGGTCCGGCGGACGGCGACTATTACGGTCTGCCGTGGCCAAGCTGGGGCACGCCGGAGATGAAGCATCCCGGGACGCCGAACCTCTATGACATGTCGAAGTCGGTGGCCGAGGGTGGCCTGACCTTCCGCGCCCGTTTCGGTGTGGAGTACGAGGGCGACAACCTGCTGGCCGAGGGCGTCTACAGCGTCGGCTCGGAAATCCAGGACGGGTATCCCGAGTTCACCTACCAGATGCTTGTCGACCTGGGTTGGGACAGTGACCTGACCGAGGAAGAAAAGCGCGTCATGGGCCGTGTCGCGGGCGTCGAGGGTATCGACGAGGACGCGTCGGTCGGCAACCAGGACGACGGCGAGGAAGCGCAAAACGCGACCGAAGGCGGCCAGACCGAGGAGGTGCAGGAAACCGCCGAAGCCCAGAACCTGGCGCAGCCGAGCGGTGAGCAAGGGGCCGACGAGGAAGTGGGCGAGCAGGCGATGTCGCCGTTCCCGTCCGACTTCAACGAGCAGGTCTCTGCCGTCAACTGGAAGACCGACCTTTCGGGCGGTATCCAGCGGGTCGCGATCAAGCATGGCTGCGCGCCCTTCGGCAACGCCAAGGCGCGTGCCGTGGTCTGGACCTTCCCCGACCCGGTGCCGCTGCACCGCGAGCCGCTCTACACGTCGCGGCGCGACCTGGTCGCGGACTATCCGACCTACGAGGACCGGCACGCGTACCGCCTGCCGACGCTTTACGCTTCGATCCAGAAGAACGACTTTTCGAAGGATTTCCCGATAATCCTGACATCCGGTCGTCTGGTCGAGTACGAAGGCGGCGGCGACGAGACGCGGTCGAACCCGTGGCTGGCCGAGCTGCAGCAGGACATGTTCGTGGAAATCAACCCGCGTGACGCCAACAACCTTGGTGTGCGGGATGGCGAGCAGGTCTGGGTCGAAGGGCCCGAAGGCGGCAAGGTCAAGGTCATGGCCATGGTGACAAACCGGGTGGGCGAAGGCGTGGCCTTCATGCCGTTCCACTTCGGCGGTCACTTCCAGGGGGAGGACCAGCGGAGCAAGTATCCCGATGGCGCCGACCCCTATGTCCTGGGTGAATCCACCAACACCGCCCAGACATATGGCTACGACTCGGTAACCCAGATGCAGGAGACGAAGGCGACTCTCTGCAAGATCTCAGCAGCATAAGGAGAAGATGGAATGGCTAGAGCTAAATTCCTGTGTGACGCCGAACGCTGCATCGAGTGCAACGCCTGCGTGACCGCCTGCAAGAACGAGCACGAGGTGCCGTGGGGCATCAACCGCCGCCGCGTGGTGACCATCGAGGATGGCAACCCCGGCGAACGCTCGATCTCGGTGGCCTGTATGCATTGTTCCGATGCGCCGTGCATGGCGGTCTGTCCGGTGGATTGTTTCTACCAGAGCGAGGAAGGCGTTGTGCTGCACTCGAAGGACCTGTGCATCGGCTGCGGCTATTGCTTTTACGCGTGCCCGTTCGGCGCGCCGCAATTCCCGCAGGCGGGCAACTTCGGATCGCGCGGCAAGATGGACAAGTGTACCTTCTGCGCCGGCGGCCCCGAAGAGAACAACAGCCAGGCCGAGTTCAACAAGTACGGGCGCAACCGGATCGCGGAAGGCAAGCTGCCGATCTGCGCCGAGATGTGTTCCACCAAGGCGCTGCTGGCCGGCGACGGGGACGTGGTCGCGAATATCTATCGCGAGCGTGTCGTTTCCCGTGGCTTCGGCTCGGGCGCTTGGGGCTGGGGCACGGCCTATGACCAGAAGGGCGGCTGACCGCTTTTCGACGTCAGTCTGAGACCAGGCGAAAGAGGCGGGTGCGTCCCGCCTCTTTCATCCCGTCCCCGCGCAGGGGGGCAAGAGTATCTTGAGAAACGCACTTTGGATCACGTGAGCGCACGCCGCAAAGTCCGTTTCCCAGAATATTCGCAATGCACCGACGCGAAGGTGAGGCCCGCGACACAGGGTAGGGTAGAAAGGAAAAGACATGCACAGGCTGATTCTGATTTGTCTTCTGAGCTTGACGATGCTGGCCGCGCCGGGCGTGCAGGCACAGGAAGCGACCGACGGCGCGACCGAGACCCCGCAGGCGGACCGTTCGGCCACGGGCGGCGCGCAGACGCTGGAGGACATCCTGGCCCGGCAGCGCGGCGAGGAGGTGCCGGACCGCTCGCGTGCGGGTGAAGACCCCGATAGCGCAGGCGCCATGGTCGGACAGCTTGGAGCACTGGGCGGGTCGTCGGATGCCGACGTCTGGAGCGCGCTGCGCTATGGCACCGCCGACGTGACCGTGTCTTCGGGCGGTGCGCCGGCGCGGGTCCTGATCCAGGACAACGGCATGTGGTGGCTGAATTTCCGGCAGGGGCCGCTGATCAAGTACGGCGGATGGCTGCTCCTGGGCACGATCGCGTTTCTGGCGCTGTTTTTCCTGATCCGGGGCCGCATCCGCATCGACGGTGAAAAGACGGGCCGCACCGTGACCCGCTTCAAGTTCATCGAACGCTTCGCCCATTGGCTGATGGCCGGATCCTTCATTCTGCTGGGCCTCACCGGGCTGCTGGTCCTGATGGGGCGCAAGTTCATCATCCCGGCCTTCGGCCACGAAGTCTTTGCAACGGCGGCCGTGGCCTCGAAATGGATCCACAACAACGTCAGTTGGGCCTTCATGCTGGGCCTGATCCTGGCGTTCATCTTCTGGGTGGCGCACAACATTCCGAACAAGACCGACCTGAAATGGATCGCTGTGGGCGGTGGCCTGTTCAAGAAAGGCGTGCACCCGCCGGCCAAGAAGTTCAACGCGGGCCAGAAGATGATCTTCTGGTCAGTGATGATCCTGGGCGCGTCGATCTCGGCCTCTGGTCTGTCGCTTCTGTTCCCGTTCGAGTTGCCGATGTTCGCCAAGACATTCGTCATCCTGAACGACATGGGGGTGCCGCAGCTGCTGGGCTTCGGCGCGCTGCCGGAACAGTTGGCGCCGCATGAAGAGATGCAATACGCGCAACTGTGGCACGCCATTGTCAGCTTCGTTCTGATGGCCATCGTGATCGCGCATATCTACATCGGCTCGGTCGGGATGGAAGGCGCCTATGACGCGATGGGGTCCGGCCAGGTCGAGGAACAGTGGGCACGCGAGCACCACAGCCTGTGGCTGGACGAGGTGAAAAAGCGCGAGGGCGAGCCGAAGCCGGCCAACACCGCGACGACGCCCGCCGAATAGATGCGCGCCCTGCTGCTGGTATGCGCGGGCCTGCTGGCCGCCGGTGCGCCGGTGGCGGCGCAGGAGTTCACCACGCTGAAAGGTCATGGCGGGCCGGTCATGGGGATCGACGTGAACCCCGAGACAGGCCAGGTCGCCACGGCCAGCTTCGACAATTCCGTCGGGCTGTGGGAGGGCCGCGCGCCGCGCTGGCTGGAAGGGCATGACGCGGCAGTCATCACCGTGAGGTTCCTGGACGGGCAGACGGCGGCGTCGGGCAGCGACGATTTCGACGTGATCCTGTGGTCCCTGCCGGACGGCTCCCCGACACGTTTGGAAGGGCACCAAGGCAAGGTCGCCGAGATCGCGCTATCGCCGGATGGCGCGACGCTGGCGACGGCAAGCTGGGACGGCTCGATTGGCCTTTGGCCGCGCGACGGCGGTGCGGCACGGTTTCTGAAAGGGCACAACGCGTCGGTCAGCGATGTGGCGTTCAGTGCGGACGGCACACGGCTGTACTCGGCCTCTGCCGACGGGACGATCCGGTTGTGGCAGATGGCGGAGCCGGACGGCGCGCCGCGCGTTGTGGTGAACGCGGGTTTCGGCGTGAACCGCCTGATCCTCGACCCCGACGACAAGTGGCTGGCCTATGGCGCGGTGGATGGCGTGACGCGGGTGGTGGACCAGATGTCGGGCGAGACGCTCCGGGATTTCTCGCTCGACCGGCGACCGATCCTGTCGATGGCCTATCACGCGGCCAGCGGGCAGTTGGCGGTGGGCGACGGGCACGGGTTCATCATGATGATCGACACCGAAACGTGGCAAATTACGCGGGATTTCCGCGCCATGCGGCAGGGGCCGGTCTGGGCGCTGGAGTTTTCGCCCGATGGCACGATGATCTATGCCGGCGGGATCGAGGACGTGGCCTTCGGATGGCCCGTGGCGGACCTTGACGCGTTCGACCCGGCGGGCAGCGATCAGCGCAGCTTTCTGCGCGACCCCGAGGCGATGCCCAATGGCGAGCGGCAGTTCATGCGCAAGTGCAGCATCTGTCATGCGCTGACCCCGCCGCCCTCGCGCAAGGCGGGGCCGTCGTTGCACGGGCTTTTCGGGCGCAAGGCGGGGGGGGTGCCGGGCTATCCCTATTCGGAAATCCTGGACGGGTCCGATATCGTCTGGACAGAAGAGACCATAGATGCGCTTTTCGATATCGGCCCGGACCACTATATTCCGGGCTCGAAGATGCCGATGCAGCGCATCACCGCCGGGCAGGACCGGCAGGACCTGATCGACTACCTGCGCGAGGCCACGGAGCCTTGAGGCGCGCTTTGAAAGGGAGAACCGAGACATGAAAGCCATGCTTTCCGCGTTTGCCGCCACGGCCATCATCGCCGTTGTCGCGTGGTACGGGCTGCACGAGGCGGGCTTTTCCGCCGGCGAGCGCAATTCCGGGGAGTCGGTGCGGCTGGAGGACAGCTGAGGCATGACAAGACCCGCCGCCGCGCCCCTGCCCGGGACTTCGGCCGAAAAGGGCCGGGACGACTATGGCGAACACCTGCAATTCGCCTCGGTGCTGGTCATCGACGACGAGCCGGGGATGCGGAATTTCCTGATCAAGATCCTTGAGCCGCGCGTGAAGCGGGTCGAGCAGGCGCGCTCGGCCGAGCAGGCGGCCGAGATACTCGATCTCGCGCATTTCGACCTGGTGATCCTGGACAACGTGATGCCGGGCAAGACCGGGCTGGACTGGCTGGCCGATCAGCGGCGCGTCGGGCTTTTCGCCGACACGATCATGATTACGGCCTATGCCGACCTGGACACCGCCATCCGTGCGCTGCGCACGGGGGTGGCGGATTTTGTGCTGAAGCCGTTTCGCGCCAACCAGATCCTGAACGCGGTGGCCCGCGCGCTGGACCGCAAGTACCTGCGGCGCGAGAATTTCCTGCTGAAACATGAACTGAGTGAAGGCGGGCAGGCGGCGCGGGGGCGTTTGCTGGGAAACTCGCCGGCCATCCAGAAGGTGCGTGACGTGCTGGCGAAACTGGCGACGACGCCGACATCGGTGTTGTTCACCGGCGCCAGCGGCACCGGCAAGGAAATCGCCGCGCGCACGTTGCACGGAATGTCCGACCGCGCCGAGAAACCTTTCGTCGCGGTGAACTGTGCCGCCGTGTCGCCCGATCACATCGCCGAAGAACTGTTCGGCCTGGTGGAAGGGGGCGATCGTACGCGGGACGGCCTGTTTCTGCACGCGGACGGCGGCACGCTGTTCCTCGACGAGGTGGCGCAATTGCCCGAACAGGTGCAGGCGGGCCTGTTGCGCGTGCTGGAAGACCGCAAGATCCGGCCCCTGGGAGCAGAGCGCGAGATCCCGCTGAACCTGCGGTTCTTCTTTGCCACCAATGCCGATCTTCAGGCCGAGGTGGCGGCGGGCCGCTTCCGCGCCGACCTGTATCACCGGATCAACGTGGTGAACGTGGAAATGCCGCCTCTGGCCGACCGAAGCGAGGATATCGTCGAGCTTGCGGCGCTGTTCATGAGCGAATTTTCCCGTGCGCTGGCCTTGCCCGCGCTTGACCTCAACGAGGAAGTGCTGCTGAAACTGAGCCGCTATGACTGGCCCGGCAACGTGCGCGAGTTGCGCAACCTGATCGAACGCTCGGTGATCCTGGGCCAGTTGCCGGACGAATTCGAAGGGCAGGGCACCGTGACCGGCCAGGAGGCGATCGAAACCCTGGAGCTGGTGGAGCAGCGTCACATCATGAGCGTGCTGGACGCCTGCGACGGCAACCGCGCCGAGGCCGCGCGGCGCCTTGGCGTCAGTCGAAAGACGGTCGACCGCAAATGCGCGGCCTGGGGCCTCTGAACGACCCGGTGCCGTGTTCAGGCGGCGGAGAGTTGGTCATTGTGTTCGGGTAGCCAGACCGTGAACTCCGCACCGCCTTCTGCCCGGTTGCGCACGGTGATGATGCCGCCGGCCTGCCGGATCAGGGTCTGGCTGACCGAAAGACCCAGCCCGGTGCCTTCGCCGGGCTTGGTCGTGTAGAACGGGTCGAACACCGTATTGAGCCTTTCGCGGGCGATGCCGGGGCCGGTGTCGGCGACAACCAGCGCGGTGCCGTTCTGCCCGTCGCGCTCTGCGGGGCGCACAGAGATCGAGAGTTCGCCCGCGCTGTTCATCGCCTGGACCGCGTTCACGACAAGATTGATGATCACCTGCTGCAACTCTCCGGGATTGATTTGGACTGCCGGAGTTTCCGGCGCGCGGTCGGTCTTCACCGTAACCTCGGCGCGGGTGATCACGTGGTCCACCAGTACCAGGCAGTCGTCAAGGACGGTGGCAACGTCGACATGCTCTGAAAAGGCGTTGAACTCGCTGGGGCGTGCGAATTGCAGCAGCTTGCCGACGATGGCGTTTATGCGGCCGATCTGTCGGTCGATCAGGTTGAGTTCGGTCATCAGCGGGGTGGCGGCCTCGCCCAGGGTCTCGCGGATCACGTCAAGATTGCCCTGGATGACCGCGACAGGGTTGTTGATTTCATGGGCCACTCCGGCGGTGATTTCACCGATCGAGGCCAGTTTCTCGCTCATCACCAGCTGTTGGTAGGTGCTTTCCAGCTTGGCGTTGGCTTGGCGCAGTTCCGAGGTGCGATCCTCGACGCGGGTGTTCAACTCGTCCGCCCAGGAGCGCAGGGCACGGTCGCGAGCCTGGACCTGGTCCAGCAACTCGTCCAGATGCGCCGCCACCTGGCCGATTTCGTCGCGGTTGTCGACGGCGCCGATGCGGGCGTCCAACTGGCCGTTCTCGACCTGCTTGATCGTGTCGTTCATGCGTTCCAACGGAGAGAAGATTCCGCCCGCCATCCGAAGAAAAAGCGGTATGGTCAGCAACAGAATGCCGCCGAACGCCGTGAAGACGAGGATGTAGGCGCTGCGCTTGGCGGCCACGAAGGGCGCTTCGAGGAAACCGACATAGAGCATTCCGACGCGGTTGCCGAAACTGTCGGTCAGCGGCAGGTAGCCCGAGATGTACCAGTCGTTGACGACAAAGGCCCGGTCGAGCCAGGTGCGCCCTTCGCCCAGCACGCGATTGCGCACGACGGCCGAGACGCGTGTGCCCAGCGCGCGCTCGCCCTCGAACAGCCGGACGTTGGTGGAAACGCGCACGTCTTCGAGAAACAGCGTCGCGGTGCCTTGCCTGTCGGCCTTGGCGCCGCTTTCGGCCTGGTAGACCAGCGCATTGATCGTGTCGATGAAATCGAGGTTGCGGTTGAGCAGGATGCCCCCGACCAGGACCCCCGCGCGCCCGGGGGCGGGGACGTCTGTGGCCGTATGCACGACCATGCCGCGATCTTCGATCATCCGGTCGGTCGGGACTGCTGCCTCGGTTTCGATCAGCGGCAGGCGGGCGCGGTCCTCGAGCGTGGGGTCTATGGTGAAAAGATCGGTGCTGGAAAAGATGTCGATCTCGGTAGCGCTGTCGCCGCGCGTGGCCGCGGCGATGACCGGCCAGTCCCGCGCAGTCTCGTCCGCCCCGGACATCGGCAGGAAATAGAGGAAATCCAGGCCAAGCGCCTTACGCTCGGTGTCGAGAAAGCTTTGCATCTGGTCCTCGGAGCGGCTGGTGGCGTCGCGAAACCTTGTGGAGCGCGCCAGCGCGGCAACGCTGCCGCCGGTGGTGGCGAGGATCTGGTCCAGGTATTGTTCGGCGATCCGCAGGTCGCTTTCGACGTTGGCGATCAACAGGTTGTCGTAGTTCGCGGCCCAGCGGCTGACCGCCAGCCACAGCAGAAGCGGCAGCAGAACCACCAGCGGCAGCAATGCCAGGATCAGCAGGCGTAGACGAACCGATATCATCGCGAGGCAGGGCCTTTCCCTTTGCGAAAGAAGCTTAGGCGATGGCGCGCAAGGCGTCCATTCCGGCGGCACCGCCGCGCCGGGGGGAGGTTGCGTGATGTTTCCCCTAGCAACCCCAGTACCGTTAACCTAAGTTTCCCGGGAGTGTTGGTAGGCCAAACGCGGGAGATGGTACGGCATGGCGCGCCTTTTCATGCTGTTGTTGGTAACGCTTGCGATTGTCGCGTTGGCCGCGGTGGCGATGGCGGCGATGGCACGTGCGGCGCGGGACGCAGGATCCGTCGGGCGGGATATCGCCATAACGACAAGGGGAACGAACGTGCAGAAAATCGCCTATGCGGCTTTGTTCATATTGATGATGGGCGTCACCAGCGGCCTGATCGGGGGATTGTGACCGGCATGGCACGCAAGTTCGGCGGAAAATACAGCCCGGATGGCGGCGGCGAGAGGGTAACCGGCTCTGGCGATACCTCCTCCTACCGCGGCGCCACGGTGGAACCCGCGGGCGCGCGCGCCAACCTGATGTTTCTACCCGCGGTCCTGGTGCTGTTCACGTCGATCACCTCGGGTGCGACCGGCCTGGCGCTGGGAGTGGCATCTGCCGGGATCCTTGCGCTGTCTGCCTGGTTGCTGCGCGACGGGCTGAAGGCGGAGGCCGCGTATAACACGCGCAAGGTGGCGCGCAGTCCGGGCATTCCGCGCAAGCTCTTTTCGTCGGTTCTGGCGGGGCTGGGGATCGCAGTGGCGGCCTACAAGGTCGAGCCGGGGCTCGTGGCGCCGGTGATCTTCGGTGCGGTGACCACGGGGCTTCACGTCTTTTCCTTCGGGCTGGACCCGATGCGCGACAAGGGCATCGAAGGTATCGACAAGATGCAGACTGATCGCGTGGCCCGTGTGGTCGACCAGGCCGAAACCTATCTGCGGGCCATGTCGGATGCGATCACGCGGGCGGGCGACCGCAAGGCCGAAGCCAGGTTGGAGCGGTTCCAGGCAAGCGTGCGCAACATGCTGCGCACGGTGGAGAACGACCCGCGCGACCTGACGGCGACGCGGAAATACCTTGGCGTCTACCTGATGGGAGCGAGAGACGCGACGGTGAAGTTCGCCGATATCTACGCGCGGTCGCGGGATGAGAAGGCGCGGGCGGATTACCTGGATCTGCTGGGCGACCTGGAGACGAATTTCGAGGCGAAGACCAAGACCCTGCTGGCCGACGACAATAGCGACCTGGAAATCGAGATCGAAGTCCTGCGCGATCGCCTGGCGCGCGAGGGCATCCGTTTAGGCAACACCCGAGAATTTGAGGAAGGACATTGACGATGTCAGAAGACGTACGCACGAAGGCCGAAGCCGCTCTGGCCGAGGTGGAAGAGGTGAACCGCGTGGTCCTGCCCGAGCCGAAAGAGGCCGGAGCGGTGGTGCCGCTGGCAGACGCCGAGCCGGCCCTCGGCAACGAGATCCGGCAGCGGATGGACGAGATCGACATGAGCGATACGAATTCGATCGTCTCGTTCGGCTCGGCCGCGCAGTCGGAACTGCAGGAGATTTCTCAATCCATGCTGCAGGGCGTGCGCAACAAGGATGTGGGCCCCGCCGGCGACAGCCTGCGCGGTATCGTGACGACCATTCGCGGCTTTTCGGTCAGCGAACTGGACGTGCGGCGCGAACGGTCCTGGTGGGAGAAGCTGATCGGTCGGGCCGCGCCTTTTGCCAAGTTCACCGCGCGGTTCGAAGACGTGCAAGGCCAGATCGACAAGATCACCGATGACCTTTTGAAGCATGAACATGTGCTGCTGAAGGACATCAAGTCACTGGATCTGTTGTATGAAAAGACGTTGCAGTTCTACGACGAGCTAGCGCTTTATATCGCGGCGGGCGAGGAAAAGCTGAAAGAGTTGGACGAAAACGACATCCCCGCCAAGGAGGCCGAGGTCAATGCCGCGCCCGAGGATGATCAGGTGATGAAGGCGCAGGAATTGCGCGATCTGCGCGCCGCGCGCGACGACCTGGAGCGCCGGGTGCATGACCTGAAGCTGACGCGGCAGGTGACGATGCAGTCGCTGCCGTCTATCCGGCTGGTGCAGGAGAACGACAAGAGCCTGGTGACCAAGATCAACTCGACCCTGGTGAACACCGTGCCGCTGTGGGAGACGCAGTTGGCGCAGGCGGTCACCATCCAGCGCAGCGCCGAGGCCGCTGCGGCGGTGCACGAGGCCAACGACCTGACCAACGAGCTGTTGACCGCGAATGCCAAGAACCTGCGGGACGCCAACAAGACGATCCGCCAAGAGATGGAGCGCGGGGTTTTTGACATCGAGGCCGTCAAGCAGGCCAATGCGGATCTGATCGGCACGATCGAGGAAAGCCTGCAGATTGCCGACGAGGGCAAGGCGCGCCGCGCCAAGGCAGAGCAGGACCTGCAATCGATGGAAAAGGAACTGCGCGATACGCTGGCCGCCGCCAAGTCGCGCCGTGACAGTGTCGGCGAGAATGCCGGCGGTTCCGTTCCGGGGTAAGTGAGTAGAAACGTGCGTTACCTCCGACCGTTCAATTTCGGCGCGGCGATGCTGGCCGGTGCGTTCGCGCTGGTAGGCTGCAACGCGGTCGAGCCCGAGACGCCGCCCACCAAGCCGCAGGCGCGCCCGAACGCGATGGTGCGTGCGCCGCTGCCGGACGGCCCTTCCGAAGCCAGCCAGAACCTGGCTCGGTACTACACGCGGGTGGAGAACGACCTTGTGGCCCAGGGCCTGATGCGGCGCGACGGCGGCGGCGTGGACACGCCTTTCACCGATACCGACCTTCTGCGTAATTTCATCCGGATCGGGTTTTTCGAGGAGTATCAGCGCGACAAGGGCCTGCTGCCATCTGAAAGCGGCCCCGTGGCGATCAAGAAATGGACCGGGCCCGTGCGCATCGGCGTCGAGTTCGGGCGCAATGTGCCGGACGCGATCAAGTCGACCGAGCGCGCGCGGGTGGCGGCCTATGCCAACCGCCTGGCGCGGATCACCGGACACCCGATCTCGGTCAGCGACGCCTCGCCCAATTTCGTCGTGATGTTCATGAGCAACGACGATGCCGCACAATCGCGTGCGCGGGCGCTGGAAGTGATCCCGGCGATTGCCAAGTCCAACCTGGCGATCGTCACGAACCTGCCGCGCTCGACCCAGTGCTTCGTGATCTCGGCAGGCACCCGGAGCGAAAACGATCTGGGCGTGGCCCTGGCCTATATCCGGACGGAATTGACCGACCTGCAACGGTTGGCCTGCATCCACGAGGAAATCGCGCAAGGCCTGGGCCTGACCAATGACAGCCCGCGGGCGCGGCCGTCGATCTTCAACGATGACGAGGAGTTCGCCCTGTTGACCACCCATGACGAGATGTTGCTGGAGGCGCTTTACAATCCTGCGCTGAAGCCGGGCATGGGTCTGGACGATGCGCGCCCGATCCTGCGGCGGTTGTTCGAGAGGGGCGCGTCGTGAAGCGCGTTCGGGAGGACAGCGCATGAAGCTTCTGCCGCGTCTTTTGTTGATTCTCGGCCTCTTTCAGGCCGCCGGAGCAGCGGGCGCGGAGGAAGGTGCGTTGTCCTATCTCGCCGATCTCAGCGAAAGGCAGGGCCAATGGGCTGATCATGGCGTCATCGAGTTTCCATCAGGCAAGGTCTTCTTCGGTGATCCGACCTATGGTGACGGCGCGCACATCAAGGACCCGCGCGCTGCACCGGCCTCGACCGCGCGGCTGTGGACCTACAGCTATGATTTCATCTGGCAGGGCGACGGGTCCACGGGGACTCAGAATGGCATTCTGTGGCTTGAATTTTCGGGCAAAACGCCGGTGCGCAAGGGCGAGCGGGTCGGCTTTGGCGCGGATGCTGCGGTGATCGGATTTGGGGATCTGAACGGCGGCAAGGCACTGACGGCGCTTGGCGAGCGCTGGCAGAAGGCGGGCAAGGGCGACAGTTTCGAGTTCTTGCAGCCGTTCCTTCTGGATGGTCCGTACATGTTTACCAGGAAGGTAGAGATACCTCAAAGCGATGCGGCAATCTATCTTGTCACCACCGGAACAGATGGTGGTTTTGACGCTGTCTGGCTTTATGATGCCACGGGAGACGTCAGCGGTATCCTTGTCGATATCGCGGGTCGCAAGAGCGACCGCAAGTTCATCGACACCCTGATCCCGGGGTGACACGTGCAATACACAGGACATAGACATGGGCATTTTCGATTTTCTTTCAGGTGAATTCATCGACGTCATCCACTGGGTGGACGACACGCGCGACACGATGGTCTGGCGCTTTGAACGGCACGGGCACGAGATCAAGTACGGGGCCAAGCTGACAGTGCGCGAGGGGCAGGCGGCGGTCTTCGTGCATGAGGGGCAGTTGGCGGATGTGTTCACGCCGGGTCTCTACATGCTCGAGACCAACAACATGCCGATCATGACGACGCTTCAGCACTGGGATCACGGGTTCCAGAGCCCGTTCAAGTCCGAGATCTATTTCGTCAACACGACGCGGTTTACGGATCTCAAGTGGGGTACGAAGAACCCGATCATGCTGCGGGATCCGGAATTCGGGCCGACGCGCATCCGGGCGTTTGGCACCTACAGCACGCGCGTGACGGATCCGGCGAAGTTTCTGACCGAGATCGTCGGTACGGATGGCGAATTCACGATGGACGAGATCAGCTATCAGGTCCGCAACATCATCGTGCAGAGCTTCAGCCGGATCATCGCGGGCAGCGGTATTCCGGTGCTGGACATGGCGGCCAATACCGCCGATCTGGGCAAGCTGGTGGCCGCCGAGATTTCCGCGGTGGTGGCAGACTACGGGCTGACCATCCCGGAATTCTACATTGAGAACATCTCGCTGCCGCCCGCGGTGGAAGAGGCGCTGGACAAGCGCACCTCTATGGGCCTGGCCGGAGATCTGGGCAAGTTCACGCAGTATTCCGCGGCCGAGGCAATGACGGCAGCGGCCAAGAACCCGGGCGGTGCCGGGGGCGGCATGGGTGCCGGGATCGGGGCCGGTCTTGGCATGGCGATGGCGGGTCAAATGGCCGGGCAGGGCGGCCCTTGGGGCCAAGCTGCGCATCAGCCGTCATCGGCTGCCGCGCCCGCGCCGCCCCCGCCGCCGGTCGAGCATGTCTGGCACATCGCGGAAAACGGCCAGACCCACGGGCCCTATTCCAAGGCGGCTTTGGGCCGGATGGCGAGCGACGGCAAGCTGACGCGGGACAGCCATGTCTGGACCGCCGGGCAGGATGGCTGGCTGAAAGCCGGTGACGTGCAGGAACTGGCGCAACTCTTCACCATCCTGCCGCCGCCGCCGCCCGGGGCGTGAGGGCGTTCAAGGCACGACGGCTGGCGACGCAGGTCCTGCATTGGACGACCGGCGTGCTTTTGTACCTTCTTTTGTCCGTCGACGACCGGATATTCGGCCTGTTGGGCTGGGCCTTTGTTGTGTCGGGCGGGGCGCTCTGCGTTCTGTGGCTGTGCTTCGGCCTGCTGAACAAGGGGCCGGGTCCGGCGCTGGAGGGTGTGTTGCGCACCGCGCATCCGTGGCTCAGCCGGGGGATGTACGTTCTGCTGGGTTGGGCGGTGGTGGCCCTGGCCGCCGGCGCGCTGGAGCGGCCCTTGCCGGGGCCGGAGGCGCGGACGGCCTTGCTGGTGCTGGGGGCGGCCGCGCTCTTTCACGCGATATTCCATCTTTGGCGCCACACGGCCTTGCGGGACGGGGCGCTGCGCCGCATCATCCCGGTCAAATTGCACAAGTACCTGTAGGCATATGCTCGATTCCCCGACCGTAGACCAAGAACACCGTTTCCCCTGCGACCAGTGCGGCGCCGATTTCCGGTTCGATCCCCAGGCAGGCAAGCTGATCTGCGATCATTGCGGCAACGAGGCGGAAATGGAGCAGGCCGGCCCCTGGGCCGCGCCCTTGAAGGAACTGGATTTCGGCGCGGCGGTGAAGGGCACATTGGACGCGTCGGAGATCGAGGAGACCCGCGTCGCGACCTGCCCCAACTGCGCCGCGCAGGTGGAATTCGACGCGACGGTGCACGCCAGAGAGTGCCCGTTCTGCGCCACGCCGGTGGTCACCGATACCGGCACCCACCGGCATATCAAGCCGCGCGGGGTCTTGCCGTTCAAGGTGGACGAACCCGCCGCGCGGGGCGCGATGACCGACTGGCTGGGCCGGTTGTGGTTCGCGCCCAACGGGTTGCAGGAGTATGCCCGCAAAGGGCGCAAGATGCAGGGCATCTATGTGCCCTACTGGACCTATGATGCCGACACCAGGTCCAGCTATACCGGCGAGCGCGGGACCGTCTATTACGAGACCAAGACGGTGATGCGCGATGGCAAGCGGCAGCAGGTGCAGGTCGCCAAGGTCCGCTGGACGCCGGTGCGGGGCCGGGTGGCGCGGTTCTTCGACGATGTGCTGGTGCTGGCCTCGAAAACCCTTCCCAAACGCTATACCGATGCGCTGGAGCCGTGGGAGCTGGGCGAATTACAGCCCTACAGCCCGGAATTTTTGGCCGGGTTCCGGGCCGAGGGGTACCAGGTGACGCTGGAGGACGGGTTCGTGCAGGCGCGCCAGATCATGGATGCTCGGATCGCACGGGATGTGCGGTTCGATATCGGTGGGGATCGGCAGCGCATTCATTCCATAGACACGGCGGTCAGCGACGTGACCTTCAAGCATATCCTGCTGCCGGTGTGGCTGGCGGCCTACAAGTACCGGGGCGAGACCTATCGCTTTGTCGTCAATGGGCGCACCGGAAAGGTGCAGGGCGAGCGGCCCTATTCGGCGATCAAGATCGCGATTGCCGTGGTGATCGGGATCATCGTGGCGGCAGCGGTCGGGTACGGCGTGGCGATCAGCCAATGAGCGGGGATGGCGACGCCCTGAAGCGGCTGATGCAGGCCCGCTACTCGTGCCGCGCCTTCCGGCCCGATCCGGTGGCGGACGCTGTGATCGAGCGGATCGTCGACACGGCGCGACACACCGCAAGTTGGAACAACACGCAGCCTTGGGAACTTCTGGTGACGCGGGGCACGGAGACGGAGGCGTTCCGTCAGGCCCTGCTGAGCGAGGTACGGACGGGCAAGCCCGGGCCGGACATGGACTGGCCCGAAAGCTATCCCGGCGAACTGGGCGAGCGGCGGCGCACTTGCGGCTATGCGCTATACAACGCGGTCGGCATCGCGCGGGAGGATCGCGAGGCGCGGGCGCGGCAGTCGATGAGGAACTTCGAGCTGTTCGACGCGCCGCACGTCGCCATCCTGCATATCCCGCAGGTTCTGGGGCCCTATGGCGCGCTGGACGCGGGCGGGTTCCTGACGGCCTTCATGCTGGCGGCGACGGCCGAAGGGCTGGGCACGATCGCGCAGGCGGCGGTCGCGGCCTATCCGCACGTGATACGGCGACAGTTCGGGCTGCCCGAGCACCACGCGATCCTCTGTGCGATTTCATTCGGCTATGCCGATGAGACGCACCCGGTGAACCAGTATCGCACCGAGCGCGAAGACGTCGGTGCAATCCTGTCCTTCAAGGGCTGAGGCCGGAGCTTCAGTCGGCCTTGGGCTTGGCGTCGGCCCATATCCACGGGCGGGTGAATTCGCCAAGGCATTGCGAAATCGCCGCCTCGTCCGCGTCCCCGGTTTTCGACAGGCAAGCCACAAGGCCGCGCTTCTTGTCGTCGATCACCTCGGTCACCTCGGCGTTGATGCCCGCATCGGCCAGAGCCGCGTTATAAACTCGGGTGATCGCCCGTTTGCGCAGATCGGGCTTGAACACCTTGCCGACGGCGGTTTTCGGCAGTTCGTCCAGCACCTCGATATATTTCGGAATGGCGGCGCGTTCGTGGACATGCACCTTGCAATGTTCCAGCAGCGCGGCGCTATCGACCGAGCCGCCTGAGACCAGTTCCACATAGGCGCAAGGCAACTCGCCGGAATGCGCGTCGGGCTGGCCGATGGCACCGGCGCCCGCCACTTCGGCGTGGGCCATCAGCGCTTCCTCGATATCGGCGGGGTCTATGTTGTGGCCGCCGCGGATGATCAGGTCCTTGGCGCGGCCGGTGATCCAGAGGTAACCGTCGTCGTCGATCCGGCCCAGGTCGCCGGTGCGCAGATAGACCTCGTGATGGTAAAGGTCCTTGTTCTTGGCGACCTCGGTATAGGTGTTGCCGGCAAAGACGCCGGGGTTGGCGATGCCGATCTCGCCCACTTCGTCGGGGCCGCATTCGGTGCCGTCGGTCTTGTAGATCTTGACGTCGGTATAGGGCAGGGGCACGCCGACGCTGCCGACCTTCTTTTCGCCCGTGGGCGGGTTGCAGGAGACAAGGCAGGTGGCCTCGGTCAGGCCGTAGCCTTCGATCACGGTCATTCCGGTGGCGGATTCGAACCGTTTGAACAGTTCCAGCGGCATGGGCGCGGAACCGGAGAACGCATTCTTCACCTTGGAGATGTCGGCATTCACCTTGCGCTGCATCAGCGCCGCGGTGGCGGTGGGGACGGTGATGACAAAGGTTGTGCCCCAGCGTTCCAGCAGCTTCCAGAAATTGTCGAATACGCCGTCGCCGCGATACCCGGCGGGGGTGGGGAAGACCACATGCGCGCCGGACTTGATCATCGCCATCAGGATCACGTGGCAGGCGAAGACGTGGAACAGAGGCAGCGGACACATGATGCTGTCATGCTCGTCAAACAGCAGGCGGTGACCCAGCCAGCCGTTATAGACCATGCCGGAATACTTGTGCTGCGCGACCTTGGGCATCCCCGTGGTGCCGCCGGTGTGGAAATAGGCGGCGACGCGATCGGTGGCGCTGTCCTTGAAGACCAAGGTGTTGGGGTGCTTGCGCGCCTCGGCGTTGAAATTCTTGACGTCGGCGTGGTGGTTGTCGGGGTTCTTGGGCCGAATGAGCGGGACAATCCAGCTTTTGGGCGGCGTCAGGTAGCGGACAAGATCGACCTCCAGCACCGTGTGCACGCGTGGCGCGTTGCGCACGGCCTCGGCCATTTTCTGGGCCACGTCGGTCTTCGGGAAGGACCGCAGGGTCACCACCACGCGGGCGTCGGTTTCGCGCAGGATGGCGCCGATCTGTTCGGGCTCCAGCAAAGGATTGATCGGGTTGGCGATGCCCGCGACCATGGCGCCGATCGTGGCGATGGCGGTTTCCAGGCAGTTGGGCATGACCAGCGCGATCACGTCGGTCTCGGAGATCTTCAGGCTGCGGAAGAGGTTGGCGGCCTGGCAGACACGCCCGTGAAACTCGGACCAGGTGAGCGTCTGCGACTTGTCCATGGGGCCCGACAGAAGCTGATAGCTGACGGCCGGACGGTCCGGGAAGGCCGTGGCGGTGTCGGCCAGCATTTGGTAAACCGTTTTCGGTACGTCGCGTGCCTCCCACGGCATTTCTTGCTGGATAGCGATCACGTCCTGGCGTGTGGAAAATGTCATGGTGTCTCCTCCCGCGGCGCGTCTCGATGCGCCCTTTTCTCCCGTCCCGGCAGCATGATCACGAATTGCGGGCCGCGCAAGTTTTACGCTGCGTTTTGTCGGAGGTCGCCTGCCGAATACGTCTCTTGACTCTTTCAGTCAGAAAATTCATCAATAGCCTACAAATTCACTCGGAAAAAGAAAGGCTGTTTCTTGATGGCTCATCTGACCTCTCGTTCTCTTGTTGCCGCTCTGGCCTTGAGCGGCGTTGCCATGCCCGCGGTCGCGCAGGAGGTGAACGTGTATTCCTCGCGTCACTACGACACCGACGACTCGCTTTACGAAGCATTCACCGAGGAAACCGGCATCACCGTGAACCGGATCGAGGCCGATGCCGACGAGCTGATCGCGCGGCTGGAAGCGGAAGGCGAGAACAGCCCCGCCGACGTGCTGATCACCGTGGACGCGGGCCGCATGGCGCGCGCCGAGGAACTGGATTTGCTGGCGGCCTACGACTCACAGACCATCGAGGACCGCATCCCCGACCACCTCGAGCATCCCGAAAACCTGTGGTACGGCATCGCGCAGCGCGCGCGGATCATCTACTACGACAAGGAAAAGGTGGAAAACCCGCCGCAGACCTATGAAGAGCTGGCCGATCCCGCGTGGGAAGGCAAGATCTGCATCCGGTCGTCCTCGAACATCTACAACCAGTCGCTGATGGCGTCGATCATCGAAACACATGGCGAGGAAGCGGCCAAGGAATGGGCGCAGGGCATCGTCAACAACATGGCGCGCGACCCGCAGGGCGGCGACACCGACCAGCTGCGCGGCATCGTGTCGGGCGAGTGCGAAGTGGCGGTAGGCAACCACTATTACTTCGTGCGCGGGTTTGAATCCGACGTCGAGGGCCTGAGCGACGGCATCGAGAAAATCGGCTGGGTCTGGCCGAACCAGGACGACCGTGGCACCCACGTGAACCTGTCGACGGCGGCGATGCTGAAGACCGCGCCGAACCCGGAAAATGCAATGAAGCTGATGGAGTTCTTCACCAGCGACACGGCGCAGACCAATCTGGCCACCGGCAACCACGAATACCCCGCCGTCGAGGACGCGCCGGGCACGGCAACCACCGAGCGGCTGGGTGAGTTCAAGCCCGACGAGACCACGCCCACCGCGGCGTTCAGCCGGAATGCTGCCAAGGCACAAGAGTTGTTCAACGCGGTCGGCTGGGACTGACACAACTTTCGAGCAGGCATGGAACGCGGCGTCCCCATAGGGGGCGCCGTTTTTCGTTGTGACGTCGCGGCGGTGCCGGACGCGCAAGATCCGGGTCGTGAACCGCATGATCCGGGTCGCTCCTCCCTGACAGTGCGGCAAGGATGCCCGCACGACACAGCTGAAGGAGCGTTGAAATGCTGTTGCAAGACAGGTCCATCATCATCACTGGCGCCTCAAGCGGAATCGGTGCCGCCGCCGCGCTGATCTTCGCCGCACAGGGGGCACGGCTGGTTCTGGGCGCGCGCAGGGCCGACATGCTGAGCCGGATCGCGGGGCAGATCAACCAGTCGAACGGGCACGCCGTTGCCGTGGCGGGCGACGTGTGCGACCCGGGCTATGCACAGCGACTGGTCGATGCCGCGCGCGACGCGTATGGCGGGCTGGACGGGGCCCTTAACAACGCCGGCACTGTCGGCAGCGGCGCCATGTTGGCCGACACCCAAGACGCGGAATGGGCCGAGGTGCTGGCGACCAACCTCACGGCCGGGTTCCATGCAGCCCGCGCGCAGATCCCGGCGCTGCGCGAGCGCGGTGGCGGCTCGCTGGTATTCACCGGGACCTTCGTGGGCCATACCGCGACCCTGCCGGGGATGGGAGCCTACGCCGCGTCGAAAGCGGGACTGGTGGGTTTGGTGCAGGCGATTGCGGTCGAGACCGGTGGCGAAGGCATTCGGGCCAACGTGTTGATGCCGGGGGGCACGATGACTGAGATGGCCAAGGACGCGGCAACTAACCCAGAGACGGCAGACTTCATTGCCGGATTGCACGCGCTGAAGCGCATGGCGCAGCCGCAGGAGATTGCCAACGCGGCGCTGTTCCTGCTGTCGGATCTGTCGAGTTTTGTGACGGGGGCGGCCATGCTGGCCGACGGCGGCAATTCTATTGCGAAGGTCTGAAGAGACGGCGTGTCGGCCTTTGGCGTTGCTGCCTCGCCCGGGGCTGAGCCGGGCGAGGCGTCGCGGTCAGCTGACGTCCTTGTAGCTGACTTCCTTTTCGTTCTCGCCAAGCTTGGCGCGGCGGGTCAACAGACGGTTGAGCGCGTTGATATAGGCCTTTGCGCTGGCGACCACGGTGTCGGTGTCCGCCGACTGGCCCGTGGCGATGTTGCCGCCTTCCTCCAGCCGAACGGAGACGGTGGCCTGCGCGTCGGTGCCTTCGGTCACGGCGTGTACCTGGTAAAGCGACAGATGCGCGTCGTTGGGGTGCAACTGGCGCACGGCCTTGAACGTCGCGTCGACGGGCCCGTCGCCTTGCTCGGTCGCGGAGGTCTCGACCCCGTCGATGGACATGACCATCTCGGCCTCGGCCTGGCCCCCGGTGCCGCAGACCACGCGCAGGGATTTCAGCACGAGGCGGTCGTTTTCGGCATCCTCGCCGGCGGTGACGAGCGCGATCAGGTCCTCGTCGAACACTTCCTTCTTGCGGTCGGCCAGTTCCTTGAACCGCACGAAGACATCGCTCAGCTGGTTCTCGGCCAGGTCGATCCCGAGGTTCTTGAGCTTCGAGCGCAACGCGGCACGGCCGGAATGCTTGCCCATGACAATGTTGGTTTCCGTCAGGCCCACATCCTCGGGGCGCATGATCTCGAACGTCTCGGCGTTCTTGAGCATGCCGTCCTGGTGAATGCCGCTCTCGTGGGCGAAAGCGTTCTTGCCGACGATGGCCTTGTTCGGCTGCACCTGGAAGCCCGACACGGTGGCGACCCGGCGCGACAGGTGCATGATCTTCGTCGAGTCGATGCGCGTGTGGTAGGGGATGATGTCGTTGCGGACCTTCATCGCCATCACGACCTCTTCCAGCGCGGTGTTGCCGGCGCGTTCGCCCAAGCCGTTGATCGTGCACTCGATTTGTCGCGCGCCGCCTTCGACGGCGGCCAACGAGTTGGCCGTGGCCATGCCCAGATCGTTGTGGCAATGGGTGGCGAAGACAACCTCGTCGGCGCCTGGCACCTCGGCAATCAGTCGGCGGATGAGATCGGCGCTCTCGACGGGCGCGGTGTACCCCACGGTATCGGGGATGTTGATCGTCGTGGCCCCGGCCTTGATGGCGATCTCGACCACGCGGGCGAGGTAATCCCACTCCGTCCGCGTCGCATCCATCGGGGACCATTGCACATTGTCGCAAAGGTTGCGTGCGTGGGTGACCGTCTCGTGGATGCGCTCGGCCATTTCATCCTTGTTGAGGTTCGGGATGGCGCGGTGCAGGGGGGAGGTGCCGATGAAGGTGTGGATACGGGGCTGGCTGGCGTGCTTCACCGCGTCCCAGCAGCGGTCGATATCCTTGAGGTTGGCGCGCGCCAACCCGCATATCACGCTGTTCTTCGCATTCTTGGCGATCTCGGAGACGGCCCTGAAGTCGCCCTCGGACGCGATGGGAAACCCCGCCTCGATGATGTCGACGCCCATCTCGTCCAGCAGGCCGGCGATCTCCAGCTTTTCGGCGTGTGTCATGGTGGCGCCGGGGGATTGTTCTCCGTCGCGCAGGGTGGTGTCGAAGATCACCACGCGGTTTTGTTCGGAATTGGTCATGTCATGTCTCGTGTTTTGGTCCTAAGCCTGTGGCGCGAAAGGCTACTCCTCTGAGCGGTCGCGCCGGATCAGGGCACGCTCAGAGGCGGCTTAGGAGCACACGCGCGGAAAGGCAAGCCGCCGAGGCGGGGCTTGCGGGGCCGGAGATATGGCAGCGCGTAGACATGAGCAAAGCATAAGGACGATGGGCGGCTTTGAAAACCCCCGATCTGGCGATGATTTGCGTCTTGAAGCCGGTCAGCCGCCCGCTAGCTCTTGGCGTCATGAAAGATGCATTGGTGATAGGCGCCTCGGGCGGGATCGGGTCCGCGCTTGTGTCGGCGTTGGAAAAGCGTGACGTTCGGGTGACCGGGCTGTCGCGGTCCGGGGACGGTTTGGACGTGACGGACGAGGCGTCGGTCGAGGCGCATCTGGGCGCGCTGGAGGGCGAATACGACCTTGTTTTCGTGGCCACGGGCGCGCTGGAGCTGGAGGGGAGCGGGCCAGAGAAGTCATTGAAAGAATTGAGATCTGAGGCGATGGAGGCGCAATTCCGGGTGAATTGCATCGGGCCGTCCCTAGTGCTGAAGCATAGCGTTCGGCTGTTACCGCGTGACCGGGAATGCCGGTTTGCCGCCCTGTCGGCGCGGGTGGGGTCGATCGGGGACAACGGGCTTGGCGGCTGGTACAGCTATCGCACGGCCAAGGCTGCGGTGAACCAGATGATCCATGGCGGGGCGATCGAACTGGCCCGGACGCACGGGCAGTCGATCTGCGTGGCGCTGCATCCCGGCACGGTGGAGACGCCACTGACCAAGAAGTTCGCGGGCGGGCACACGACGGTGACGCCCGAGGAGGCGGCGCAGAACCTTCTGGATGTGCTGGCGGGGCTAACGCCCGAGAATACCGGGCAATTCTTTGATTGGGCCGGGGAGCCGGTGCCGTGGTGAAGCGTCTGATTCTGGTGCTGGGGGACCAGCTGAGCAATAACCTGTCGGCGCTGCGCGACGCGGACAAGGAGCGTGACATAGTGGTGATGGCCGAAGTCGCGGACGAGGCCAGTTACGTGGGGCATCATCCGAAGAAAATCGCGCTGATCTTCGCGGCCATGCGCCATTTTGCTGAAGAATTACAGGATGATGGCTGGCAGGTCGCGTATTCGCGACTGGACGACGATGACACGTCGAAATCCATCGTCGGCGAATTGATGCGACGTGGGCAGGAGCATGACACGACCGAGGTAGTCGCGACCCGACCCGGCGAGTGGCGGCTGGTCGAAGCGCTGGACAATGCCCCGTTGACGGTGACGATGCTGCCCGATGACCGCTTCGTGGCCTCGCTGGATGAGTTCAACACATGGGCCGAGGGACGCAAGTCCTTGAGAATGGAGTATTTCTATCGCGACATGCGGCGGAAAACGGGCCTGATGATGGAGGGGGATGAGCCGGCGGGCAAGAAGTGGAATTACGACCACGAGAACCGCAAGCCCGCGTCGGGCGACATGCTGCGCTCGAAGCCCATGGAGTTCACGCCGGATAAGATCACCGAGGAGGTTCTGGATCTGGTCGAGGAAAAATTCGGCAACAATTTCGGCGCGTTGCGTCCCTTTACTTATGCTGTGTCCCGGGGGCAGGCGCTGCGGGCGCTGGATCATTTCGCCAAGAACCTGCTGGACTGTTTCGGCGATTACCAGGACGCGATGTTGCAGGATGACCGGTTCCTGCACCATTCGCTGTTATCGCAGTATTTGAACATCGGATTGCTGGATCCTGTGGAAATCTGCACCCGTGTGGAAGAGGAATGGAAAGCCGGGAATGTGCCGATCAATGCGGCGGAGGGCTTTATCCGGCAGATCATCGGCTGGCGGGAATATGTGCGGGGGATCTATTTCCGGGAAGGTCCGGACTATGTGACGCGCAATGCGCTGGGGCATGAGAGGGATTTGCCCTGGATGTATTGGGGCGGTGAAACGCAGATGAATTGCGTCGCCCATGCCGTTGATCAGACACGGGAATTGGCCTATGCGCACCACATCCAGAGGTTAATGGTGACGGGCAATTTCGCGCTTCTGGCGGGGGTCGATCCGCACCAGGTGCACGAGTGGTACCTGGCGGTTTACCACGACGCGTTCGAATGGGTGGAAGCGCCTAACGTGATCGGGATGAGCCAGTTCGCGGATGACGGGATCATTGCGTCGAAGCCCTATGTCAGCTCGGGCAACTATATCGACAAGATGTCGGATTACTGCGGTTCCTGCGCCTATTCCGTCAAGGACAAGACCGGCGAAAAGGCGTGCCCTTTCAATCTGCTATACTGGGATTTTCTTGTACGGCACCGGGAGAAATTCTCGAACAATCCGCGCATGGGGCAGATGTATGCCACGTGGGACCGGATGAAGGACGACCGCAAGGACGCGGTTCTGAAAGGCGCGAAACGCATCCTCGACCGGCTGGATGCGTGCGAAATCGTGTGAGGGCGCGACTCGAGGGTTAACGGAGCGGATGCCGGCGGAATCGGCACGTCGGTATCGCGTCGGTATCCGGGTGGTATCGCGGCGGTGCGATTTTCAGCCATCTGCCGGGTGAACGCAACGTGCGGAGTTCATGTTTGATTAACCGGAGCGCGCGTGGGTTTTCACCCACCCTACGAGGTCCCGGATCAGGTCCGGGACGGGCGGAGCGAGGGGTCAGTTGCTCTCTTCGGTGGCCGCGTCTTCGGTGGTCTCGGCTTCGGGCTCGGCGTCCGTCTCGCCGCCCTCGGTCGCGGTTCCGGTTTCGGCCTCCGTCTCGGCCTCGGTCGCGGTTTCCGCCTCGGGCGAGGTTCCCGTGTCGGCGGTGTCGGATGTCTCCGCGCCGGCCTCGGTGCCGGAGGCGCCGGATGTGTCCTCGGGGACGGCGGGGGTCTCTTCCTCGGTGACGGTGGTGGTCTGCTCGGCCAGGGCGCCGTCGGACCATTCGCCGGTCGCCTCTTCGCCGGTGGCATAGCGCATGGTGCCGGTGCCCTGCCGCTTGCCGTTCTCGAACGTGCCTTCGTAGACGTCGCCGTTGGTGTAGGTGGCGACGCCCCGGCCCGAGATCTCGCCGTTTTGCCACTCGCCTTCGTAGACGAAGCCGTCCGGCATGGTGATCTTGCCGGTGCCGTGGCGCTGGCCATCGACGAATTCGCCTTCGTAGACCGTGCCGTCGGCATAGGTGGCGGTGCCCTGGCCGTGGCGTTGACCATCGCGCCATGCGCCTTCGTAGCGGTAGCCGTCGGGATAGGTCATCACGCCCTGGCCGTGGTTCTTGGCGTTCTGGAATTCGCCTTCGTAGACCAGACCGTTGGGATAGGTCGCCTTGCCTTGCCCGTCGATCACGCCGCCCGACCATTCGCCCTCGTAGGTGGCGCCGTCGGGATAGGTGACCTTGCCCTGGCCGTTGGCGAGATCGTCGCGGAACTGGCCCACATAGACCGAGCCGTCTGGGTAGGTCACGGTGCCTTCGCCGGAGATCTTGCCCGCGACCCAGGAGCCTTCGTAGCGGTAGCCGTCGGAGCCGGTGAAGGTGCCTTGCCCGTGGCGGCTGTCATCGGCGAACTCGCCTTCGTAGACATCGCCGTTGTTGTAGACCACGCGGCCCGTGCCCTCGCGCCGGCCCGCCACGAGCTCGCCTTCGTAGACGTCGCCGTTGGGCTGCGTGAGCTTGCCGGTGCCGTTGATCTGGCCCTCGGCCCAGGTGCCTTCGTAGATCAGGCCGTCCTGCATGGTCAGCGTGCCTTCGCCATCGCGGGCGCCGCGCTTGACCTGGCCTTCATAGACCGCACCATCGGGATAGGTGATCGTCGCCGTGCCTTCCTTGACGCCGTTCACCCAGTCGCCGTCGTAGACATAGCCGCCGGGGCTTTCCATTTTGCCGCGGCCGTGGTGCTGGGCGTTGCGGAAGCCGCCCTCGTAGCGGACGCCGTTGGCATAGACCGCGACGCCTTCGCCGGTGATCTTGCCTTCCTCCCACGTGCCCTCGTAGGTGCCGCCATCGGAGAAGGTGATGCGGCCCACGCCCTCGGGCTTGCCCTTGGCGAACTCGCCCTCGTAGACCGAGCCGTTGGGAAAGCGGGCGGTGCCGGTGCCGCGGATCTCGCCATCGACCCATTCGCCGGAATATTCATAGCCGTTGGGCAGCGTATAGGTGCCGGTGCCATGCTGAAGGCCGTTGCGGAACGTGCCTTCGTAGATGCCGCCATCGTCATACTGCTTGGTCTGGACCTCGCCGTCCTGCGCCAGCACCGGGCCGGTCAGCCCCAGCACGGCGGCCAGGACGATAGATGTGACGGTTCTGCTCTGCATGTCTGCCCACTCACCCAGGTTCTGCGACAACCCCCCAACGGGTCTGCAAGAGCGTAATTGACCGGCGCAGGGGTGACAACGGCTTTTCCCGGTTTCGGCTTTCCCTCGCGCGTTCATCTGTTAAATCGAAGGGGAGCGATGAATGGCAGGGGTTTGAGGGCGCATGGCGGATCGGTTTCGCGTGACATTGGCACAGCTGAACGCCACGGTGGGCGACCTTGGGGGCAACGCCGCGCTGGCGCGCAAGGCGTGGGAGGCGGGCCGCGAGGCCGGGGCCGACCTGGTGGCGCTGCCCGAGATGTTCATCACAGGGTACAACACCCAGGACCTGATTAGGAAGCCGGTGTTTCACCAGGCGGCGATTGCGAAGATCGAGGACCTGGCCAAGGAGTGCGCCGTCGGCCCCGCGCTGGCCATCGGCGGGCCGGCGCTGGAAGGCGCGGAGCTTTACAACGCCTATTACATCCTGAAGGGCGGCAGCATCACCGCCTGCGTGCTGAAGCATCACCTGCCCAACGAGACGGTGTTCGACGAGGTGCGGCTCTATGCGTCGGGTGACGTGATGGGGCCTTACGCGGTGGACGGCGTGCGCATCGGGTCGCCGATCTGCGAGGACAGCTGGCACGATGACGTGCCCGAGACGCTGGCCGAGACCGGGGCGGAGTTCCTGCTGGTGCCCAACGGCTCGCCCTATTATCGCGGAAAGCTGGCGCATCGGCACCAGTTGATGGTGAACCGGGTGGTCGAGACGGGGCTGCCGCTGATCTACCTGAACCTGGTGGGGGCGCAGGACGATCAGGTGTTTGACGGCGGCACCTTTGCGCTGAACCCCGGGGGCGGTTTGGCGGTGCAGATGCCGCTGTTCGAGGAGGACATCGCGCATGTGGATCTGGTACGCGGCGACGATGGCTGGCGGATCGAGACGAAGGCGCTGGCGCACATCCCCGACACGCTGGAGAGCGATTACCACGCGATGGTGCTGGCCTTGCGCGATTACATGCGCAAGACGGGGTTCGGGAAGGTCCTGCTGGGCCTGTCGGGGGGCGTGGACAGTGCGATCGTGGCGACCATCGCGGTGGACGCGCTGGGGGCGGAGAATGTCCGCTGCGTGATGCTGCCCTCGGAATATACCTCGCAAGGGTCGCTGGACGATGCCAAGGCCTGCGCCAAGGCGCTGGGCGCGCGGTATGATTTCGTGCCCATCGCCGAGGGGCGGGCGGCGATCACCAATACGCTGGCGCCCTTGTTCGAGGGCACCGAGCCGGGGATCACCGAGGAGAATATCCAGTCGCGGCTGCGTGGGCTGTTGTTGATGGCGCTTTCCAACAAGTTCGGGGAGATGCTGTTGACCACCGGCAACAAGTCGGAGGTGGCGGTGGGCTATGCCACGATCTATGGCGACATGGCGGGCGGGTATAACCCGATCAAGGATCTGTACAAGACGCGGGTGTTCGATGTGTGCCGGTGGCGCAACGCCAACCACCGGGACTGGATGATGGGGCCCGGGGGCGAGGTGATCCCCGAGACCATCATCGAGAAGCCGCCCAGTGCGGAGCTGCGCGCGGACCAGAAGGACAGTGACAGCCTGCCGGATTATCCTGTGCTGGACGGGATCTTGCAGATCCTGGTGGACGAGGACGGGTCGATCGAGGATTGCGTCAAGGCGGGGTATTCGCGCGCGGATGCGGCGCGGGTGGAGCACCTGATTTACATCAGCGAATACAAGCGGTTCCAGTCGGCGCCGGGCACGCGGCTGTCGAAGCGGGCGTTCTGGCTGGACCGGCGTTATCCCATCGTGAACCGCTGGCGCGACGGCGGCTAGGGCCGGCAGTTCCGCGGGGCTGCCAGGCCGGTGAATACGCTTGCGGGGCGGTCTTGCACCGCGGCTGCCTGTCGCCCGTGTCTCCCGGCAGGTGTGCCGGCCCGGTCACGATTTTCCTTGACGCTGGAGTTGCAATCGTCCGAGCATCAGTAACCTTTAACGGGAAAATATCAAGATTGGGAGGACTACTATGAGCACACGGCTTTTATCGGCTGTCGCTTCATGAGTGTGATGACTGCGGCCCCCGCCGCATGGTCGGACGAGCACGACGGGGCGATGGATGTTCCCAAGATCACGTCGTCGGTGGTGCTGGAGGAGCTGGACACACCCTGGGACATGGCCTTTCTGCCGGACGGCACGATGTTCTTCACGGAGAAATGCGACGGTCTGTCTGTAAGGATGCCGGATGGCACCGTGAACGCGCTCTATGGTATCGACGGGTCCGAAGGCTATGCGGATGTCGGCAGCGATCTGATCTGCGAAGGTCAGGCCGGAATGCTGGGCGTGGCCGTCGATCGGCATTTCGAGGACAACCGGACGCTGTTCGTCTACTCGACATCCAACAAGTATCACGGCGATGGCTGCACGACCAATTTCGAAAGATGCGACGGCAACATCGTGATGAAGTTCAAGGTCGGTGAGGACCTGGCGAGCGTGTCCGACAGAACCGATATCGTGACCGACATCCAGTTCAAGCCGTTCGATTCCGATCAGCCCTTCGGCGGACCCGGCGCGCATAACGGCGGCAGGATCCGCATCGGACCCGGCGGCTATCTGTGGGTTACGGGCGGCGACCGTCACCGCGGGGTTTGCCCGCAGGACGGAACACTGCTTTGCGGCAAGGTGCTGAGAATCGACGGGGACGGCAATGCCCACCCGGACAACAATCCGCCCGAAGGCTTTGACCCGCGGATCTACACCTACGGGCACAGAAACGTCCAGGGCATCGATTTCCGCCCGAGCGACGGGAGGCGTTCACCGCCGAGCATGGCCCCTGGCACAACGACGAGATCACGGCCCTTGTGAATGGCGGCAACGGCGGCTGGGATCCGGCCCAGAACACGGGTGGCCGGGGCGAGTGCCCGGACGAGTACTGTGGCTACGAGCCGAACCAGACCGAAGCCGTGGACCCCGCGATACGCGCGGCCTACACCCCCATGAGCGACACGCGTTTCGACGACCTGATGCCGCCGACATGGAACAATAACGGGTTTTCCCAGGGCACCAGTTCCGCCGCCTTCCTGACGGGCGAAAACTGGGGCATCTACGAGGGGCGCCTGGCCGTTGGCATCATGGGTATCGGCTTTGGTGACACGCCGATCGGGTCGAGGATCGACCTGATCAGCATCACGCCCGACGGCCTGGGGATCAACGGGATCACCCGGATGCCGCTTGGCTTTTCGGCCAGGTTCCGCGGGCTTGCCATGGGGCCGGACAACGCGCTGTATATCGCGACGGAAGAAGGCGAGATCCACAAGGTGACCGCGGAAAGCATGAACTGAAGCGGTCCGCGAAAACCCGGATCACGGGTTTTCGCGGAACCTGAAACGCCTTGAGTTTCAACGTAGGACGCCCGCGCGAGTTGATCGTCGCGGGCGTCTTTTTTGGGAGGTGTCCGCAAAGCGTGTTGGTCCGTTTTGCGGGCCCTTGCTGCCGGTCACGACGGAGGCGAGCGTCAGCCCCTGGGGTGGTGATCCGACGGCAACTACGAAGCCTTTTGTGCCTGCCAAACACATCCTCGGAAGGATCGTTGCGCCCAGCCTCACCAAATCGCCAGCCCAAGGGAGCGGCTGACGATGGCCGGGCCGCTTCGCGGCTGTTAACCGGCTGGGTGCTCGAACCCGGTGTTTCACAAGGGCTCGAACCGTACATAAAAGACGTTTGATCTACAGCCCCGGCGCGGAAACGGGCCGCAGGCCCAGCGCCATCGCCGGGCCGCCCCCACGGCCCGGCGATTGGGTGACGTTCGGTGCATCGCTCAATCCTGTTTCGGGTTTGGTCTGGATAAAGCGCTGCCGAACCACCGTCGGATCGCCGCGCCGCGGCCCGTCGATGGCGCTCGGGGATATAGATCACACGTGTCCGCAAAGGGCTCAAAGCAGACCTCTGCGCCACACTTCGTGTATTATGCGCGGGCAACCTCCGCTGGACGCATACCCGCCGGCCCCACCTCTAGCCAGCGGATGTAGCCGCTGAGGTTCTTCGTGGCCGGTCCAGAGAAGGGCTTGATGAACCTTTTGTAGAGGTCGTGGAGGGAGTTCACGTACTGGATGTGATAGTAGCCTGAAGCCCCCCTTTTTCTGCATGTCGGGGAGGTCATGGCGCGTTGCGCAGGCGCCCAAAAGAAAACGGAGGCCCCGGAAGGCCCCCGTTTCCCGTCCCTCGACGACTGGCTTATTTTTGCAGTTCGGTCCAGATCGCGGTGTAGAATTCCTGCGCCTCGGCGGGGCAGGCGGTGGTGAACTGACCGGCGGCCTTCAGGTCTTCGGGCACGACGATCTCGGGGGCCGAGCGCATGTCCTCGGGCATGAATTCCTCGGAGCCGTCGATGCCGTTGGCGTAGCGGGCGAAGTCCGACAGCATGGCCGCGTTTTCCGGGTCCATGATGAAGTTCAGGAAGAGCTTGGCGTTCTCGACATTCTGCGCGTCGGCAAGGATCGCGGCGCTGTCCATCCAGACCGGGTAGCCCTCTTTCGGGTAGCCGTAGGACACGTCCTCGTTGTTGTTGCGGGCGCGGAAGGTCGAGCCGTTCCAGTTCACCGAGGCCATGACGTCGCCGTTCGACAGCTTCTCGGTCATGCCGTAATCCATGCTCATCCACTTGGGCTTGGCCTCGATAAGCACGTCGCGGGCCTTTTTCAGCATTTCCTTGTCGGTGGTGCAGGGCTCGCCGCCGACGTAGAACAGCGTGAGGTTCATCACGTCCTGCATTTCCGGCACGACGTTGACCTTGCCCACCAGTTCCTCGGGCGGGTCGAGGAAGATGGAGGAGGTGTTGATGTCGCCGTCATAGGCCGACTTGTTCACGGCGATGCCGGTCGTGCCCCATTGCCACGGCACGGAATATTCGCGGTTCGGGTCCCATTCCACGTTCTTCCACTGCTCGGAGATGTTGCCGTAGTTTTCCATCTCGGGGATGCCCGGCTTCATCAAAAGGCCCTTGTCGATATAGACGCCCATGTAGCTGTGCGTCGGCACGACGATGTCGAAGCCGTGGCCGCCCGCCTCGATCTTGGCCAGCGCGGTGGTGTTGCTGTCATAGTCGGTGATGGTGACGTCGACGTCGAATTCCTGTTCGAACTTCTCGATCATCTCGGGGCTGGTGTAGTTGCCCCAGTTGTAGATGTTGAGCGACCCTTCGGCATGGGCCGCCCCGGCCAGCGCGATGGTGGCCACTGTGGTGGTCAGATATGTCTTCATCGTCATTCTCCCTTGGTGTGGTTGTGCGCGGGTTAGTCCCGCTTGCGGTTCAGTATAAAGAAGGCCGTCAGCAATAGCACGGTCAGCGCGAGGAGCGCGGTGGAGATCGCGTTGACCTCGGGCGTGACGACGCGGCGCAGCTGGCCCAGCATGTAGGTGGGCAGGGTATCCTGCCCGGCGGATTTGACGAACTCGGTGATGATGACGTCGTCGAGCGAGATGACGAAGGCCAGCATCGCGCCGGCGGCGATGCCGGGCATCATCAGCGGCAGCGTCACGTGACGGAAGGTCTGCCAGGGCCGGGCGTAGAGGTCCGACGCGGCGGTTTCCAGCGCGAGGTCCATGCCTTCCAGCCGGGCGCGGATGGGCAGGTAGGCGAAGGGCACGCAGAAGGCCGAGTGCGCGAGGATCAGGTAGGCCAGCCCGGTGTAGCCGGTGGCGACCTTGATCGAGGCGAAGAAGATCAGGAGGGCCACGGCGGTGACGATCTCGGGCACCATCAGGGGCTGGTTGATCATCACGTAGATCAGCGTCTGGCCCTTGAAGCGACCGCGCCGCGTGGTGCCGAGCGCGGCCATGGTGGCGACGGTGGTCGAGATGAACGCCGCCGAGACGGCGATGACCAGCGAGCGCACGGTGGCTTCCTGGACTTGGGTGTTGTCCCATGCCTCGACGTACCAGCGGGTCGAAAAGCCGCCCCAGAGCGCCACGGACTGGGAGTCGTTGAACGAGTAGATCACCATCGTGACGATCGGCGCGTAGAGCAGCACGAAGGTCGTGAGCGCGATGGCGGTGAAGCCGGGCAGCGTGGTGACGGAGAAGCTCTTGCCCTTAGCCATTGGTTTCGTCCCTCGACGTGACGCGGACATAGGCGAGCAGGGCCACCAGCACGATCATCAGCAAGAGCAGAGACAGCGCCGCGCCAAGGGGCCAGTTGCGGCCCTGTCCGAACTGAAGCTCGATGAAGTTGCCGATCATCATGTTCTTGCCGCCGCTCAGGATGCGGGGCGTCACGTAGGCGCCCAGCGACGGGACGAAGACGAGGATGGACCCCGCGACGATGCCCGGTTTCACGATCGGCAGGATGACGCGGCGCAGCACCTTCATGCGGGTGGCGTAGAGGTCGTACCCGGCCTCGACCAGCCGGAAATCGAAGCGGTCGATGGCGGCGAAGAGCGGCAGCACCATGAGCGGCAGATAGACATAGGCCATGCCGATCAGCACGGCGGTGTCGGTGTAGAGGATCTGCAAGGGCTGGTCGATGATGCCGAGGTTCATCAGGAAGGAATTCAGAAGGCCCTGGTTGCGGACCACTTCCATGATGGCGAAGGTGCGGATCAGCAGGTTGGTCCAGAACGGAATTGTGATCAAAAACAGCCAGAAGCCGCGCTTGTTGGGCGGGCGCGTGGCGATGAACCACGCCGTCGGAAAGCCGATGGCGAAGGCGATCAGAGTGGTCAGCACCGACAGTTTCACCGAGCGCCAGAAGATCGTCAGGTGCGCGTCGGCAAAGGTGACGGTGTCGTCGAAGATGTCGCGCTCGAAGAAGACGCGGAACCACGCCTCGGTGGTGAAGTCCCATACCACGCCGGAATATTCGCCCGGCTCCAGAAAGGCATAGACCACCACGATCAGCAGCGGGCCGGCGGCCCCGAGCGCCAGCAGGATCAGCGCCGGGATCGACAGGATCCAGCCGGTGCGTCCGCTGCCGTGGGTGGTGCCTGCCATGCTAGTCCTCCAGCACCCGGACGGCGCCGGGGACGAAATCGAAGGCGACGGTCTGGCCTTCCTGCAGGCCGGTGTCGCCCGAGGGCGGGCTTTGCATCCGGGCGACGACCTCGGTGTCGTCGGACATGCGCAGGTGACAATGGGTGTCGGTGCCGAAATAGACGGTTTCGGCCACCCGGCCCTGCAGCGCGCCGTCGCCGATGCGGACCTGTTCGGGACGCACGGCGAGGCTGACCTTAGTGCCTTGGGTGGCGGCGTCGAGGTTGTCCACGGCGATGACGTCGCCGGTGGGCAGGCGCACGCCGCCCTGTTCAACGGTACCGATCAAGACGTTGGTTTCGCCGATGAAATCCGCGACGAAGCGGTTGACCGGCTTGTTGTAGATCTCGCGCGGGCCGCCGATTTGCAGGATCGATCCGTCGCGCATCACGCCGATGCGGTCGGACATTGTCAGAGCCTCTTCCTGGTCGTGGGTGACGAAGACGAAGGTGATGCCGGTTTCGGTTTGCAGGCGTTTGAGTTCCAACTGCATTTCCTTGCGCAGCTTGAGGTCGAGCGCCGAGAGCGGCTCGTCCAACAAGAGCACCTCGGGCGCGGGGGCCAGCGCGCGGGCCAGCGCCACGCGCTGTTGCTGGCCGCCCGAGAGCTGCTGAGGTTTGCGGGCGGCGAAGGCCTCTAGCTTCACCAGGGCAAGCATCTCGGCCACGCGGGCCTGGACCTGCGCCTTGGGCGTGCCCTGCATGGTCAGGCCAAACCCGATATTGTCGGCCACGCTGAGATGCGGGAAGAGCGCGTAGCTTTGAAACACCGTGTTCACGGGGCGGTCGTAGGGCGCCATCGTGCTGATGTCGCGCGCGCCAAGCAGGATCATGCCCGCGGTGGGCGATTCGAACCCTGCAATCAGGCGCAGCAGGGTGGTCTTGCCACAGCCCGAAGGCCCGAGCAGGGTGAAGAACTCGCCCTTGTTGATGACGACGGACACGTCGTTCAGGGCGCGCACCTTCTTTTCGCCGGCGCCGTACTCTTTTCGGGCCGATCGGGCCTCGACCGCGGCTTCGGTCATGCGTTGTCCCCCATGTTCATGGCCTTGATGTTTCCCGACAAGGCCGCGACATTCAAGTGTTTTCAGGTGTCGATGCCGGGCAATGCCGGAATTTGATCAAACCATGGGCGGGCGCGTTCGATATCCGCGCAGAGCGACATCAGGGCGGTATCGGCGCCGAACCGGGCGGCGAGATGGATGCCGATGGGCAGGCCATCGGCGCCACGGCAGAGCGGCAGCGAGACGGCAGGCTGGCCGGTGGCGTTGAAGGCGGCCGTGTAGGGGGAATAGGCGAAGATTCCGCCCTCGCCCACGCGGTAGGCCACGTAATCCTCGGTGTCGTGGGCGAAGCGGCCTATGGCGGCGGGCGGCTCGGCCATGGTGGGGGTGAGCAGTATGTCGTGATCCACGAAGAACGCGGCCATCTGGCGGCCATAGGCGTGGACGGTTTCCACGGCGTCGAGGTAATCCGCGCCGCTGATGGTCTTGGCGTACTCCACCGCACCGCGGGCGACGCCTTCGATGTCGCCCTGGCGCAGCTCGCGGCCCTGTTTCGCCAGCGCCGCGCGCACCCAGGATGCGGTGCCGCAGGCGACAATCTTGGTCCAGGCGTGCATCATTCCCGTGGTGTCGGCGGCGGGGCGGGCTTGCGTTACGTGGTGGCCCATGTCGTGCAAGAGCGCGGCGGCGTCCTGCACGGCGACCTGGCATTCGGGGTGGATGGCCTCGCCGGTGAGGGTGGTGTCGCAAAGGGCGATGCGCAGGGGGCCATTGGGGCGGTCGAGCGATTCCATGAAGGTGCAGGGCATGGGGGGCGCCACGTAGGGCGCACCGAGGTCGGGGCCGCAGACGATATCCAGCAGGAGCGCAGTGTCGCGGACCGAACGGGTGAGAAAGCCCTCGATCGCCATGCCGGCCCAGCCTTCGCCCGCGTAGGGCCCGTCGGGGACCATGGCGCGGGTGGGCTTGAACCCGACCAGGCCGCAGTTGGAGGCCGGGATGCGGATCGAGCCGCCGCCGTCGCTGCCATGGGCGCCGGGGACGATGCCAGCCGCCACCGCCGCGCCCGAGCCGCCGGACGAGCCGCCGGGGGTGCGGGAGGTGTCCCACGGGTTGCGGGTGGGGCCGCCATAGACCGCCGCTTCGGTCGCCGCGCCCACGCCGCCCTCGGGCGCGGCGGTGCGGCCGAAGGTGACGAGGCCCGACGCCTCGAGCCGGTCGTAGATGGTGGAGTTCATCCTATAGCTGGTGTTCGCCAGAAGGCGCGAGCCGAGAGAGGCGGGGTGCCGGGTGGATTCGGCACCCATGTCCTTGAGCAGGAAGGGTACGCCGGTGAGCGGACCCTTGGGCAGGCCGTCGGCGATCATTCGGCGGGCGGTATCGGAATAGTCGTGCACCACGGCGTTGAGTGCGGGGTTCACGGCGTGCATCCGGGCCAAGGCGGTGTCGAGCAGGTCGTCTGGCGTGACCTCGCCCTTGGCGACGAGGCCGGCGAGGGAGGTCATGTCGTGGGCGCGGTAATCATCCATGGGGCCAGAATGCACGCGGGGCGCGGGGGTGCAACGGGAATGTTGGTGAGAGAGGAGGAGGTCCCGGATCGGGCCCGGGACGGCACGTAGCTTTGTTCTTCGCGCGGAATCAAGGCGCGCTTTGCGCGCCGCCGCGCGATCGCCAGACCGCCCCCCGGGCTGGCGATTGGGTTCCGTGAGCGCTTCGATTGGAGGTTTTGCGGATGTGGCGGAGATAAAGCGACCTGAATATCTGTTGGTCGCCATCCCGCGGTCTGGCGCTCGCGCGGCAGTCCAACGCTACGCAGGGTTTCTTATTCCCACCAGCGGTCGATGCTGGCGATGTCGTCGTCGGACCAGCCGAAATGGTGGGCGAATTCATGCACCGTCACATGGGCCACGAGGTCGGCCAGGTCCACGTCGCCACGGTCGCGCCATTCTGCCAGGATGGGCTGGCGAAAGAGCCAGACGATATCGGGGCCGGTGGGCTGATCGAAGACCGACTTTTCCGTCATCGGGATGCCGTCGTAAAGCCCCGTCAGCTCGACCGGATCGGTCATGTCGAGGCTGTCCAGCATCTCCCGGTCGGGCCAGTCGGCGACGTGGATGGCGACGGCCCGCGCGGCCTCGGCAAAGGCCTGCGGAAAGCCCGCCACGGTGCGGCGGGCCACGTCTTCCATCCAGTCCAGAGAAGTGTCGGGCGCGGGCATGGAGGTGATCTAGGCCGCGCGCCCGGGCGGTGCAAGCGGTCAAAGGCGCAGCTGGTAGGAACTGGGCACGTAGGCGTAGCCGCTGTCCGTTTTCTCGACGAAGCCGGTGGCGGGCCAGGGCATGTGGTAGCCGATGAAGGGCATCTTCTCGGCGGCCAGCATGTCGAGGATCGTCTTGCGGGTCTGGGCCGCCGCCGCCTTGTCCATGTCGAACTTCACCTCCCAGTCGGGATGGGCCAGCGACCAGACGTAGTGGTTGGCGAAATCGGCGGCGATCATCAGGCTTTCGCCCTCGCTTTCGATCAGGTGGACCATGTGGCCGGGGGTGTGGCCGAAGGCGGCCATTGCTGTATGCCCGGAGAAGCCGGCATCGCCATCGCCGATCATGGTGAATTGCTCGGCCAGCGGGCGGACTTTCGCTTCGAAATTGTCGTCGCCGGCGGCGGACCAGTGATCGAACTCGGCCGATCCGGTGACATAGTCCGCGTTGGCGAAGGTGGGAGCGTCGCCCTCCATCAGCCCGCCGATATGGTCGCCGTGCATGTGGGTGATGACGACCGTGTCGATCATGTCGGCGGAATAGCCCGCGGCGTCGAGCGCCGCGGTGGTGCCCTCGGCGTTCAGGCCGGTGTCGAAGAGCACGAGTTCCGAGCCGGTGTTTACCACGGTGGGGGTGAAGAAGAACTGCGCCTGGTCGGTGGGGATCATCGCGGCCTCGGAGACGGCGGTGAACTCGGCTTCGTCGACATTCAGGCCGAAGATGGTGTGGGGATCGGGGCGCGTGGCCTCGCCCGCCAGCAGGGTTGTCACCTCGAACGCGCCCAGTTTGAATCGGCGAAAGGGCGGCGTAGCGGCGCCCAGCATTGGCGCGGTGGCCCAGGCGGGCAGGGCGGGAGCGGCGGAGAGGGCGGTGGCCGAGGCGAGGAAGGTGCGGCGGGAAAGGGTCGACATGTGAAGCCTCCTGTTGTTGTCGAGCGGATAGATAAAGCGCATTCGTGAAAAGTCGCGCATGTGTCGCGCGCCTTTCACAAGGATTTGAGGCGTCGCGCCGCCGTGGCACGCCGGACCGCCCGTGATGCTGGACAAGCGCCCCCCCTTGTGACATTTGGCGCGGCAACAGGAGACACCCCATGACAACCACCCGTTTCGCGCCGTCCCCCACCGGGTACATCCATATCGGCAACCTGCGCACCGCGCTGATGAACTTTCTCATTGCCCGCAAGAACGGCGGGACGTTCATCCTGCGGATCGACGACACCGACCCGGAGCGGTCGAAGCAGGAATACGTGGACGCGATCAAGCAAGACCTGGAATGGCTGGGCCTGACATGGGACCGCGTCGAGCGGCAGTCGGAGCGGCTGGACCGCTATGCGCAAGCCGCCGAGACATTGCGCGGGATGGGGCGTTTCTACGAGGCGTTCGAGACGCCGACCGAGCTGGACCTGAAGCGGAAGAAACAGCTGAACATGGGCAAGCCGCCGGTCTATGACCGGGCGGCGCTGGGGCTTTCGGACGAGCAGAAGGACGCCCTGCGCGCCGAGCGGGGCGACGGGGTCTGGCGGTTCAAGCTGGATCACGAGCGGATCGAGTGGGACGACGGGATCCTGGGCGACATTTCGATCGACGCGGCCAGTGTCAGCGATCCGGTGCTGATCCGGGGCGACGGGCAGGTGCTGTATACGCTGGCCTCGGTCGTGGACGACACGGAAATGGGCGTGACCCACGTGGTGCGCGGGTCGGACCACGTGACCAACACCGCGACGCAGATCCAGATCATCGAGGCGCTGGGCGGCACCGTGCCAAGCTTTGCGCACCATTCGCTGCTGACCGGGCCGCAGGGGGAATCGCTGTCGAAACGGCTGGGGACGCTGAGCCTGCGCGACCTGCGGGCGCAAGGCGTGGAGCCGATGGCGCTGTTGTCGCTGATGGCGCGCCTGGGTTCGGCCGATCCGGTGGAGTTGCGCAGCGAGATGGCGGAATTGATCGAGGGGTTCGACATCTCGCGTTTCGGCTCGGCGCCGACGAAGTTCGATGCGAACGACCTCTTTCCGCTGACGGCACGGGTGTTGCAGGGGCGCGATTTCGCGGATGTGAAGGCGCATATCTTGGGGCTGGGCGTGCCCGAGGACCAGGCCGAGCGGTTCTGGAGCGTGACGCGCGAGAACATCACGACGCTGCACGACCTGGAGCCGTGGTGGGTGATGTTCCGCGACGGGGCGGAGCCGGTCATCGACGACGAGGACCGCGAGTTCGTGGCCCAGGCGCTGGCGCTGTTGCCCGAGGGACCGCATGACGGCGACACCTGGGGTCAGTGGACGAACGCGGTGAAGGAGGAGACCGGCCGCAAGGGCAAGGGCCTGTTCATGCCGCTGCGCAAGGCGCTGACCGGGCAGAACCACGGGCCGGACATGAGCCAGGTCTTGCCGCTTTTGCAGGTGATCAGGGCCAAGGGCTGAGCCGCGCGTCGGCCTTGGCGGGCGGTCAGGCGGGGTCCGGAGCCCGCGCCTGGCGCGCCCGTTCGGTGCTTTGCGGCAAGGTCAGGCGGCGCTGGGTAGGCCGTCGCGTTCGGGGCGCGTCAGGCTGAACTGACCGACGAGCTGTTCCAGGTGGCCGGCATAGGTGTTGAGGTCCTCGCACGTGGTGCGCGCCTCGGCCGCCATGGTGGCGGTTTCCTGGGTCACGCTGTCGACCCGCGTGACGGTGGTGTTGATGTTTTCCAGTTCCGAGGCCTGTTCCTCGGTCGCCTTCGCCATGTCGGCGACGAGCTTGTCGATCTGCGCGACCCTTTCGAGGATCGACTTCAGTGCGGTGCCGGCCTCGTTGACCAGCTCGACGCCGTTCTTCACCTGAAGCGAGCTGTTGCCGATCAGGGTCTTGATCTGCATCGCGGCCTCGGTCGAACGCTGGGCGAGGGCGCGGACCTCCGAGGCGACCACCGCGAAGCCGCGGCCCGCGTCGCCGGCGCGCGCCGCCTCGACACCCGCGTTCAGGGCCAGAAGATTCGTCTGGAACGCGATGTCCTCGATCAGGACGATGATCTGGGCTATCTGCTCGGACGAGCCGGAAATCTCTTCCATGGCGTCGACGGCCTGCCTGACGACCGGATCGCTTTCCAGTGCCGCATTCTTCGCGGCCTGGGTCGTCTGCTGGACCTCGCCCGCGCCGAGCGAGGCGGCCCGGACGCTGGAGGTGACCTCCTTGACCGCGTCGGCGGTGTTGCGGACATTCTGTGCCTGCTCTTCGGCCTTGAAGGACAGGTCGCCCGAGGATCGCTCGAGCGCGCCGCTGCCCGAGCGAATGCTCCGGGTTGCGTCGACGACCTTGCAAAGAGCGTCGTTCAACCTGGAGACGGTGGTGTTGAAATCGTGCCTGAGGCTTTCGTATTCCTGCGGGAACGGATTGTCGAACCGCTGCGCCAGGTCGCCGTCCGACAGGCGGTTGAGCCCGTCGCGGAGGGCCGTGACAACCTGATCCTGTTCGGCCTTGATCCGCTCCTGGTCGGCCTTGAGCGCCTCGGCGCCCTTTCGCATCTCGATCGTTTCCTGCTTGAAGTGGAAGATCGCCGAGGCCATCTGGCCAAGCTCGTCCTTGCTGTCGATCCCGTCGATATAGACCGAGAAGTCACCACCGGTGAACTTGTTGATCACCGAGATCAGGTACTTGATCCGCGCGATCATCCGCTCGAAGGCGAAGACGGCGAAGGCCAGGACCGAGACCGCCAGGACCGATCCGAAGATCGCAAACCGTTTGAGCGTGGTATCGGCCGTCGCTTCGATCTCGGCCGATTTGACGCGTACGGCCTCGAAAAGCTTCAGTTCCTCGGCGCGCAGCAGGTCGATCCAGGCTGTTGAAATCGCGAACCATTCTGGCGCCGTCAGACCATCGAAATTGCGGGTTCGAGTCCCGGCGAGGATACGGTCGCGCGCGGATCGGATGGTTGCGGATGCGTCGGACGCCCTGATCCGGGCCAGCCATTCCGGGTCTTCGAGCGTGCCGGCGGCTTCGGTCAGAAGCGCCTCCTGTGCGCCGTTCAGGCGCAGGTACCGATTGAAGACAGCCGGTCTGAAGCCGCTGCCAAGGCCGGTCGCGCCCATCGCGCGTTCGAGCCCGGCGGCCTCTTTCGCCGCGCTGAGAAGGGTGCGCGCCTCCAGCAGGGCGTTGGTTTCGCCCCGGGTCGTCCTGGCGGCCACAGGGCGTTCGAGCTCGAGCAGGTGGGTGATCGTCTCGGTGTAGAACGCGGCCATGTCGGGCACGGCAAGACCGAAGGCATCCACCTGCTTGCGCATGTCTTCGAGTTGGTCCAGCCGCGTGTTGACACTGGCGATTTCGGGGGGCCGTGCGCGGCGCAAGGCAGACACCTCTGCCGCGAAGGCGGCGATGGCCGCGTCGGAGTCGGTGCGCTGTCGCGCCAGGTCGGACCTGAAATTCGCGCCGCGGGAGGCGATGAGGCCGGCGGAAAAGCCGCGTTCCTTTTGCAATTCGTGCACGAGCGCGCCCACGATCGCGCTTTCATGCGCCAGGATGCGGGAGGTTTCGGCCTGGCCGGCATCGGCGCGTTTCTGGGCCACCTCGACCGATGTCAGGTATCCGACCGCTGCAAAGAGCGGCGCAATCACGAGAAACATCACGACACGCAGGCGCACTGATCGAACTCCAGTCCTGTTCCGACAGGCTCTGGTCTTACACAGCGTTCCTTTCCACCCCGTTAACCGGTTGGAATGTTCAATCAGCCCGGCGCCGGACCCGGCCCGGACCCGCATTCTGGCTGAAAAACGAGGCACCCTGGCGCCCGATCGGTGCTTCTTTGCCGATGGGTCGCGTATTTGAG
Organism: Roseovarius sp. THAF8; assembly: GCF_009363735.1. Taxonomy (NCBI): domain Bacteria; kingdom Pseudomonadati; phylum Pseudomonadota; class Alphaproteobacteria; order Rhodobacterales; family Roseobacteraceae; genus Roseovarius; species Roseovarius sp. THAF8. The sequence continues at coordinate 3,319,226 of NZ_CP045410.1, forward strand.
CAACACACCGACGTGGCTATGCGAGCGCGGGCTTGTCGACTTGCCTGATTCCACCTCATGAGAGAGCTCTGCCACTACCGCTTGCCTGGGATCGAGACATGTCTAGCGCCATCGTACTGATCGGACTTCTGATCGTTACCGTTCTGTTATTTGCACTTCTGGCGAGGTCGGCGCGGGATCGCGTCTGACGGTATCGCCCTTTGCGTCGGCGGCGGTTCTCGGACGGGCGCCGTCGTGCCCGGCGAGGCAATGCCGGCGTGCGCGCGAGGTGCGGATCAGTCCCGCAACGGGCTGAAGGTCGAGACAGGCTGAACCTTTGCGCCGACACGGTCGAGCATGTCGTTCACCAGCGCGGTTTCCTTTCGCTTGAGCTTTTGGTGGCGCGGGTAGAGCGGGCGGCGGCGGTCGTCGAGGATGGGCGCGTCCCAGCCGGTTGTCGTGTCGAAGAAGCGCTCTACGCCGTCTTCGCCGAAGACATGCAGGTAGCCCTGGACCACCACATCGATATAGCTGAGCAGCACCGGGCTGACCGCGTCGGGGTTCTGGTGTTGGCCGTCCTCGATGGCGAAGACCACCAGGTCGGCGTCTTCGGGCAAGTGGGTGCGGACCTGGTGGCGGGCCGGCACGCGCATGTAGGCGCGCTCGCGCGCGTCGAGCGCGGCCCAGTCGGCGCCGGGCACGCCGGCGACGAGGCCGTCGATCTGGGCGGTGGTGTCGGGCACGGCCGTGAGATACGCCACCTCGCGCAGGGTCGTCTTGCGCCAGGCGCGACGCCAGCCCGAAAGCTGGGCCGGGTGAGCATCTTCGTAAGCATGGGTGCCGCGATTCACCAGGCTGCCATAGCCGAAGAAGAATCCGGGTTGCACGTGGAAACCGCCTTTCTGTTCGCGCCTTGATGTCAACAGGTGCGGGGGCAAAGGTCAAGGCGGACGACCGAACTGTGATCCTGGTCCGTCATTCTGCTTGCAGAGGTCCGGAGCGGTCACTACGCTCCTTGAGTATCGGAACGGGAGAACCGGCGTTGCCGGTGCCGAAGGAGCAACCGCCCCGGAAACTCTCAGGCGCAAGGACCGGCCGATGGACGACTCTGGAGAGACCGCGGGAAAATCCTGCGGCGCCGAAGGGATAGCGATCTCAGGCGAAAGGACAGAGGGGGCATCGGACGCGACACGAGGGTGCGCGGAACGGATGCCGGTTGCCTAGCCAGATGCGCCCGGTGCGAGATGCGAAGGAGAGCCGATGAGTGATCTGCGCGAGACGCCGCTGACGGGCCTGCACAAGGCGCTGGGCGCGAAGATGACCGGGTTCGCGGGCTACGAGATGCCGCTGCAATACGGGCTGGGCGTGATGGGCGAGCACCTGCATACGCGGGACAAGGCGGGGCTCTTCGATGTCAGCCACATGGGCCAGGTCCTGATCCGCCACGAGGCGGGCTATGGCGGGGCGGCGCAGGCGATGGAGCGGTTGGTGCCGGTCAGCCTGTTGGGACTGGGCGAAAAGCGGCAGCGCTACGGATTTTTCACCAACGAGGCGGGCGGTATCCGCGACGACCTGATGCTGACCAACCGGGGCGATCACCTGTTGGTGGTGGTGAACGCGGCCTGCAAGGCGGATGACATCGCGTGGATGCGCGAGGGTTTGCCCGACTGCGAGGTGGTCGAGGTGACGGACCGCGCGCTCATTGCGTTGCAGGGGCCGAAGGCGGTTGACGCGCTGGCGCCGATCGCCGCGGGCTGCGAGATCATGAAATTCCTGGATACCGGCATTTTCACCTCGGATTACGGGGAGTTGTGGGTGTCGCGCTCTGGTTATACCGGCGAGGACGGCTTTGAGATTTCCGTGCCCGAGGCGCAGGCCGAACCTCTGGCGCGGGCGCTTTTGCTGCACGAGGCGGTGGAGCCTGTGGGCCTGGGCGCGCGCGACAGTTTGCGGCTGGAGGCGGGGCTGTGCCTTTACGGGCAGGATATCGACGAACACACCACGCCGGTGGAGGCGGGGCTGAGCTGGGCCATCCAGAAGGCGCGCCGCCGGGGCGGAGAGCGCGAAGGCGGATTTCCCGGCGAGGAGGTGATCCTGGACCAGCTGGAGAACGGCGTGGCGCGGTGCCGCGTGGGGCTGCGCCCCGAGGGCCGCGCGCCGATGCGGGCCGGCACGCAGGTTTTCGGCAGCGATACGGGCGGCGAGGCGGTGGGGCGGGTGACCTCGGGCGCCTACGGGCCCAGCATAGAGGCGCCGATGTCGATGGGATATGTCGCCGCCAGCCATGCCTCGGCCGGAACCACGCTATATGGGGAGGTGCGCGGCAAGCGCCTGCCGGTCGCGGTGGCGGAGATGCCGTTCACGCCCGCGAATTTCAAACGCTGAACATCAGGGAGACTTGCATGAAATACACCGAAGAACACGAGTGGCTGGACCAGGACGGGGACATCGTCACGGTCGGCATCACCAGCCACGCCGCCGAGCAGCTGGGCGATATCGTTTTCGTGGAACTGCCCGAGGTGGGCGCCGAGGTCACCAAGGACGACGAGATCGTGGTGATCGAGAGCGTCAAGGCGGCCTCGGACATCCTGGCGCCGCTGGATGGCGAGATCGTCGAGGTCAACGAGGTGCTGGCCGACAGCCCCAGCAAGGTCAACGAGGACCCCGAGGGCGACGGCTGGTTCTTCAGGATCAAGCCGTCGGACACCTCGCCGATGGACGACTACATGGATGAAGCCGCCTACAAGGATTTCATCGACTGATCCGCGCCGCCGGGCGCAAAATTTTTGAAAAATTTTGGCAAAAATCTTTCAAAGATTTTTGTGCCTCCGGCGGGGATATTTTTGGCCAGAGGAAGCAGGGGTGGCGCGCGTCGCCCCGGTTCCGTCTCTTGTCTGACATCAAGGAGCCATTGTCATGCCGTTCGAGCCCACAGACTACCTGCCCTACGATTTCGCCAACCGGCGCCATATCGGGCCCTCGCCCGAGGAGATGGCCGAGATGTATGCCGCGCTGGGGGTCGAGGACCTCGATCAGCTGATCGACGAGACCGTGCCCAAGTCGATCCGGCAGGCCGGGAAACTGGATTTCGGCAAGCCCAAGTCCGAGCGCGAGCTGATGCACGAGATGCGCATGGTGGCGGGGCAGAACAAGGTCCTGGTGAGCCTGATCGGGCAGGGCTATCACGGCACGGTCACGCCGCCGGCGATCCAGCGCAATATTCTGGAGAACCCGGCGTGGTACACCGCCTATACGCCGTACCAGCCCGAGATCAGCCAGGGGCGGCTGGAGGCGCTGTTGAACTTCCAGACCATGATCTGCGACCTGACGGGGCTGGAGGTGGCGAATGCGTCTCTGCTGGACGAGGCGACGGCCTGTGCCGAGGCGATGACCACGGCGCAGCGGGTGGCCAAGTCGAAGGCCAGGGCGTTCTTCGTCGACCGCGATTGTCACCCGCAGAACATCGCCGTGGTGCGAACCCGCGCGAAGCCGCTGGGGATCGAGGTGATCGTGGGCGACCCGGAGAAGCTGGAGGCGGACAAGGTCTTTGGCGCGCTGTTCCAGTATCCCGGGACCTATGGACACGTGCGGGACTTCACCGCCCAGATGGAGGCGCTGCATGCCGAGAACGCGGTCGGGATCGTGTCGGCGGACCCGCTGGCGCTGACGCTGTTGAAAGAGCCCGGCGCGATGGGGGCGGATATCGCCGTGGGCTCGGTCCAGCGGTTCGGGGTTCCGATGGGCTATGGCGGGCCGCACGCGGCCTACATGGCATGCCGGGATGCCTACAAGCGCGCGATGCCGGGGCGGATCGTGGGCGTGTCGGTGGATGCCCATGGCAACCGGGCCTACCGTCTGTCGTTGCAGACGCGCGAGCAGCATATCCGGCGCGAGAAGGCCACCTCGAATGTCTGTACCGCGCAGGCGCTTTTGGCCGTCATGGCGTCGATGTATGCCGTGTTTCACGGCCCCAAGGGCTTGCAGGCCATCGCGCAGCGCATCCATCGCAAGACCGTGCGGCTGGCCAAGGGGCTGGAGGCGGCGGGGTTCAAGGTGGATCCGAAGGCCTATTTCGACACGATCACGGTCGATGTGGGTCCGTTGCAGGCGGCGGTGATGAAATCGGCCGTCGACGAGGGGATCAACCTGCGCCGGGTGGGTGAGACCCGTGTGGGGATCACGCTGGACGAGGCGACGCGGCCCAAGAATATCGAGGCGGTCTGGCGCGCCTTCGGGATCGCGAAGGCGGACGAGGATTTCACGCCCGAGTACCGTGTGCCGGAAAAGATGCACCGGCAGAGCGGCTACCTGGAGCATCCGATCTTTCACATGAACCGGGCCGAGACCGAGATGATGCGCTACATGCGGCGGCTGGCGGACCGGGACCTGGCGCTGGACCGGGCGATGATTCCGCTGGGGTCGTGCACGATGAAGCTGAACGCGGCGGCCGAGATGATGCCGATCAGCTGGCGCGAGTTCGCCCGGCTGCACCCGTTCTGCCCCAAGAACCAGGCCGAAGGCTATGGAAAGCTGATCGACGACCTGAGTGCAAGGCTGTGCGAGATCACCGGCTATGACGCGATGTCGATGCAGCCCAATTCGGGCGCGCAGGGGGAGTATGCGGGGCTGTTGACGATCGCGGCCTATCACGCGGCCAATGGCGAGGGGCACCGCAATGTCTGCCTGATTCCCACGAGCGCGCATGGCACCAACCCCGCGAGCGCGCAGATGGTGGGCTGGAAGGTGGTGCCGGTGAAATCCGACAGCAACGGCGATATCGACCTGGACGATTTCCGCGCCAAGGCGGAGGCCAATGCCGACAGCCTGGCGGCCTGCATGATCACCTATCCGAGCACGCATGGCGTGTTCGAGGAGACCGTGCTCGACGTGTGCAAGATCACCCACGCGCATGGGGGGCAGGTCTATATCGACGGGGCCAACCTGAACGCCATGGTGGGGCTGTCGCGGCCCGGGGACCTGGGCGGGGATGTCAGCCACCTGAACCTGCACAAGACCTTCTGCATTCCGCATGGCGGGGGCGGGCCGGGCATGGGGCCGATTGGCGTGAAGGCGCACCTTGCGCCGCACCTGCCGGGCGATCCGCGCGGGCAGGACGACGGGCCGGGTCCGGTGTCGGCGGCGCCTTACGGCTCGGCCTCGATCCTGCCGATCAGCTGGGCCTATACGCTCTTGATGGGCGGCGAGGGGCTGACGCAGGCGACGCGGGTGGCGATCTTGAACGCCAACTATATCGCCAAGCGGCTGGAGGGGGCGTATGACGTGCTCTATCGCGGGCGCAACGATCGGGTGGCGCATGAGTGCATCCTGGACACGCGCCCCTTTGCCGAGAGTGCGGGCGTGACGGTGGACGACATCGCCAAGCGGCTGATGGATTGCGGGTTTCACGCGCCCACGATGAGCTGGCCGGTGGCGGGCACGCTGATGATCGAGCCGACGGAGAGCGAGACCAAGGCGGAGCTGGATCGGTTCTGCGATGCGATGCTGGCGATCCGCGAGGAGATCCGCGCCATCGAGGATGGTGACATGGACCGCGAGAACAATCCGCTGAAACACGCGCCGCACACGATGGAGGACCTGGTGCGGGACTGGGACCGGCCCTATAGCCGCGAACGGGCCTGTTTCCCGCCGGGCGCGTTCCGGGTGGACAAGTACTGGCCGCCGGTCAACCGGGTGGACAATGCCTATGGCGACCGCAACCTGATATGTACCTGTCCGCCGATGGAGGCCTATGCCGAGGCGGCGGAGTGAGCACGTAAATCAGGCGGCCTCCCGAGGGAGACCGCCCTTACTTGGCTACTGAAATCACTCGCTAAAATGATCGGGCCTTGCCCGGGACAGGGGCAGGGCCCTCGTTCGGTCGGGCGGGATGACCCTTGGAACGAATACCTGTGGGTCGCGGCCATCGGTCAGACGGTTCAAACTGACCTCGGGACATTCGGTACATTTGCAGGGCGCCGGCCGTTTCGCGGCGGCGTCTTGCCTGTTCCGAAGGCTTGCTGATGCGATCGATATGCAGTGTGGACATAACGCCGGGCGCGGGGCCGGGTTCCGGGAAAATGGCCCGATTGTGACGTTTCAATCCATGGGTGAAAAGGACGCCGATCAGTCGCCTTTTTCGGCTTTCGGCGGCTCGGCTGCCGGGTCGAGCCGCGGGTTGAGCACCGCGTGGAGCTTCTGCCAGCTGGCCTCGTCGGGAGCGGCAAGCAGGTAGCCGGTGGCGATGCCGGCGTTGTAGTCGCGCCCGTCGAGCATGCGCACCACGCCGCCCGCGCGCTGAACGATCAGCACGCCGGCCGCGTGGTCCCATGGGTTGAGCGTGGCCGAGAGCAGGAAATCAGCGTGGCCCTGGGCCAGCATCCGGTATTCGTGGCAGGAGCAGCGCAGCGAGCCGACGCGTCCGAAGCGCGGCATGAGGGGGGCCAGTTGCGCCTGCACGGCGCGGTCCATGAGGAAGTAGTGCATGTAGCCCGAGAGCGCGTCCACCTCGCCGCCCTGCGAGACCGACACGGGGCGGGCGCGGCCGGTGGCGCGGGTCATTTCGGCCGGGCCGTCCTCTTCGGCGGCGATGAAATCGTCCATCACGGGATCGTAGAGCAGGCCGTAGACGGGCTTGCCGAACCGGGTGACCGAGACGATGACGCCGAACATGGCCAGGCCGTTGACGAAGTTCCATGTACCGTCGACCGGATCAAGGATGAAGGCCAGGTCCGCCTCGGCCAGTTTGCCGCGCAGGGCGGGGTCGGCGGCGGCGGCTTCCTCGCCCACGATCAGGGCGTGGGGGAACATCTGTTGCAGGCCGCGCGACAGCATCGCCTCGGCGGCGTGGTCGGCCTCGGTCACCAGGTCCTCGGGGCCGGATTTGGTGGTGACCTGGGCGCTGGCGAGATTGCGGAAACGGGGCATGATCTCGGCCTTGGCCGCGCGGCGGACGAGGTTGATGAGCGCGGCCTTCTGGGCGTTGGTCAGCGGCGAGGAGACAGGGATGGGAAGGGTTTCCGACTGTGTTGCGGACATGGGCGCGCTCCTTCGACTCGGGGGTGGTTCGGGTTGGTCGTGACGTGCCATCCCGGGCGCCGGATCGCAACCGGGTCAGGGGCGGCGCGGGCGGTTATTCGCGGCTGCGCAGAACCTGTGCGGGGCGGGCCGAGATGGGGCCGAGGGCAAAGGCGAGGCCTGCCAAAAGGCTGATGAGCGCGCCGCCCGCGACGATACCGAGGGCGGGCGGCCAGGCCACGGCGAACGAGGTTTCCATCACGTAGTGACTGACGGCCCAGGCCCCTGCGATGCCCGCGCCGAGGGCGACGCTGCCGGCTGCCGCGCCCAAGAGGGCGGCACGCAGCGAGAGGCCCCAGAGGATGCGCGCGCGGCTGGCGCCGAGCACCTTGAGGATCGCCGCCTCGTAGCTGCGGGCGCGGGCGTCGGCGGCGGCGGCGCCGATGAGGACCATGAAGCCGGTGAGGAGCGTGGCGGCGGCGCCCCAGGCGGTGGCCGAGGCGAGGCTGCCGAGAAGGTCGCTGACCCGCGAGACGGCGTCGCGCACGGAAATGGCGGTGATGTTGGGGAACTGGCGCGAGAGGTCGCGGAGGATGGCGGTCTCGGACTCGGCGTCGGAGTAGACCGTGGCGATATAGCTGTGCGGCGCGTTCACCAGGGCGGCCTCGTTCAGGATCATGATGAAGCCCATGCCGGCGGTGGAAAAAGCGACCTCGCGGAAGGAGGTGATTTCCGCCGTCAGGTCGCGGCCGAGGATGTTGAGGGTGATCTCGTCGCCGAGTTTCAGGCCCATCTCTTCGGCCTCCTCGGCGGCGAAGCTGACCTGGGGCGGGCCGTCGTAATCCTCGCCCCACCAGTTGCCGGCGGTGAGGGTGCTGCGCTCGGGCAGGGCGGCGGCATAGCTGACGCCGCGGTCGCCTTGGAGGACCCAGTGCTGGCCTGCGACCTCGGTGGCGGGCTGGCCGTTGATCTCGGAGATGATGCCGCGCAGCATGGGGGCGGCGTCGACGCGGGTGACGCCGTCGTCGCTGTCGAGCCGGGCGGAGAAGTCGGGCATCTGGTTGCGCTGGATGTCGACGAAGAAGAAGCTGGGCGCGCGGGTGGGCAGATCGCGGGTGATGGCGTCGCGCAGGTTGCGGTCGACCTGGCCGACGGCGGCGAGCACGCTGAGGCCGAGGCCAAGCGACAGGACCACGGCGCTGGCGGTGCTGCGCGGCCCGCCGATGGCGCCGAGTGCCCAGCCGAGCGCGGTGCGGCCCCGGGCGAGCGGGCGGAGGCGGCGGGCGGCGGCGCGCAGGGCGAGACCGGCGAGGGCCAGCACCACGAGGGCGGCGGCGATGGAGCCGGCGGTCCAGTAGGTGAGGGTTGAATTGCCCGAGAACCAGGAGGCGACCCAGACCAGCGCGGCGATAAGGGCGGCGGTGGTCAGGATGAACCCCGCGCCGGGGATGGTGCCGGAGGTGTCGGCATCGCGGTAGAGCGCGGCGGGCCGGATGTCGCGCGCCTGGGCCAGCGGCCAGAGGGTGAAGATGAGGATGCTGAGGGCGCTGTAGATCGCGGCCTCGGCCATCGGTCCCGGATACGGCGCAAAGACCGCCGGAACGGGCAGTTGCGCGGTGATGATGGGCGACAGCAGGACGGGCAGGCCGACGCCGAGCGCGAGGCCCAGGGTGATGCCAAGGACGCCCAGCACGGCGACCTGCATCAGGTAGGTGAGGAAGATCGTGCGTTGGTCCGCGCCGAGGCTGCGCAGGATGGCGATGGTCTGCGTCTTGCCCGAGAGGTAAGCGCGGAGCGCGGCGGAGATGCCGACGCCGCCGACCGCGAGACCGGACAGGCCCACGAGGATCAGGAACGCGCCGAGACGCTCGACGAATTCGGCCACGCCCGGCGCGCCGTTGCGGGCGTCGGACCAGCGCATTCCGCTGCCTTCCAGCGCCGCTTCGGCGTCCGCCCGCGTGGCGTCGAGATCGGTGCCGGGGGGCAGGTCGAGGCGGTAATGCGAGGAAAAGAGCGTGCCGGGTTCCAACAACCCCGCGCCGTCCAGCGCGCTGCGCAGGACGATGGTACGAGGGCCGAGGCCGAAGCCGCCGGTGCGGCTGTCGGGTTCGCGTTCTATGAGGGCGCGGAGGGTGAAGGATTTGGAGCCCAGCGTGACGGTGTCGCCGGGGGCGGCACCCAGGCGGTCGGCGAGGGTGGGGTGCATGACGAGGCCGTCATCGGCCAGCGCCTGGTCCAGAGGGATGTCGGGGGAGAGTTCTACCGTGCCGACAAGGGGATAGGCGCTGTCGACAGCCTTGACCTGCGTCAGGCTGCGTTCCTCGCCCATGACGGCCATGGAGCGGAAATCGGCGATTTCGGAGACCTGCGTGGCGGTGGTGTCCATCCAGGCGCGTTCTTCGGGGGTGGCGAAGCGATAGGTCAGTTCGATCTCGGCGTCGCCGCCGAGGAGCGTGGCGCCTTCCTGTGCCAAGCCTTCGGCGATGCTTTCACGCACGGTGCCGACGGCGGCGATGGCCGCGACGCCGAGGATCACGCAGGCCAGGAAAATGCGGAAGCCGTGCAGGCCGCCGCGCAATTCGCGGCCCGCAAGGCGTGCGGCGAGACGGAATTTCATGCGGTCCGGGCCTTGGGGGGCTGGCGTTCGGACAGATGGCCGTCGCTCAACTCGGCCACGCGGGCGCAGCGGTCGGCGAGGCTGGGATCGTGCGTGACGAGGACCAGCGTGGCGCCGTGGCGCTCCTGTAGCCCGAACAGAAGGTCGATGATGGCGGTGCCTGTGGTGCTGTCGAGGTTGCCGGTGGGCTCGTCCGCCAGGAGGATATCGGGGCGCGGTGCGGCGGCGCGGGCGAGTGCCACGCGCTGTTGCTCGCCGCCCGAAAGCTGCGAGGGGTAGTGATTCAGGCGCTTGCCCAGGCCCACTGCGGTCAGTTCTTCCTCGGCGCGGGCGAAGGCGTCGGGGTTGCCGGCCAGCTCCAGCGGGGTGGCGACGTTTTCCAGCGCGGTCATGGTGGGGATAAGGTGGAAGGACTGGAAGACCACGCCGATATGATCGCGGCGCAGGCGGGCCAGCGCATCCTCGGACATGGTCGTCAGGTCGTTCCCCAGCGCCGTGACCGTGCCGCCGGTGGCGCGTTCCAGCCCGCCCATCAGCATCAGCAGCGAGGATTTGCCGGAGCCCGACGGCCCCACCAGCCCAAGCGTGTCGCCACGGTGGACATCGAGGCTGATCGCCTCAAGTATGTCGACGGGGCCGGCATTGCCTTGCAGCGATAGCGCGGCCTCGCGTAGCGATAACACGGGGTCTGTCATGGGGTTCTGCCTGTCTGTTTTTAGTCGTTTCACATATGGGGTCCGGGCCTTGGCGGGCAAGGTGGCGGCGCTTGTTTTCCTTGGTTTACCGGCCTTTGGTGAAGAGCCGGTGACGATCCTGGCGCTGGGCGACAGCCTGACGCAAGGGTACGGTCTGGCGCAGGCGGATGGGTTCGTGCCGCAGCTTCAGGATTGGTTGCAGGAGAACGATGTGGCCGCCGAGGTGATCAACGCGGGCGTTTCGGGGGACACCACGGCGGGCGGCGCGTCACGGGTGGAGTGGAGTCTGACACCCGAGGTGGACGCGATGATCGTGGCGCTGGGCGGTAACGACATGCTGCGCGGGCTGGACCCGGGGCAGGCACGGGCGAACCTGAGGACGATCCTGGAAGTTGCGGAGGCGCGCGACTTGCCGGTGCTGCTGGTGGGGATGCAGGCGCCGACGAATTTCGGGCCGGACTACAAGGCGGCGTTCGACGCGATGTATCCCGAGCTGTCGCAAGAGTTCGGCGCGCTTTATTTCGAGAGCTTTTTCAAGGGGTTGGGCGAGGGCGATCCGTCCGAGCTGCAGGGGTATTTCCAGTCGGACGGGATTCATCCCAATGCCGAGGGGGTCGACCGGATCGTCGAGGCGATGGGGCCTTCGGTGGCGGACCTGGCTGAGCGGGTGGAGTGAGACCGCGCGGACTCAAGGCCGAAGGCCGCCGCGCGATCGCCAGACCGCCCGGACGGGCTGGCGATTGGGTGAAGATCGCGCGTCGAACAGAGGTTTTTCGGATTCGGCAGCGATAAAGTGCCCTGAAACACGTTCAGGTCGCCAGCCCGCGGTCTGGCGATCGCGCGGCTGGTTCCCTACGGGCTTGGGTTCAGAGAACCGTGACCACCGTGCCCAGCGGCACACGTTCGTACAGGTCGATCACGTGCTCGTTGATCATGCGGATGCATCCGTTGGACACCGAGCGCCCGATCGAGCGGGGCGCGGTGGTGCCGTGGATGCGGAAATACGTGTCACGGCCGTTCTGGAAGAGGTAGAGCGCGCGCGCGCCCAGGGGGTTGCCCTTGCCGCCCGGCTGAACGTAATCGTTGCCCTTGAACTTGGCGTAGGTCTTGGGCTCGCGCTCGATCATCTCTTGCGTCGGGCGCCAGGTGGGCCACTTTTTCTTGACGTCGATGGTGGCGCGGCCGGTGAATTCCAGCCCGGCCTTGCCGACGCCCACGCCGTAGCGGCGGGCCCGGCCCTGTTCGGTGATCAGGTAAAGGAAATGCGCCTTGGGCAGGATCAGCATCTGGCCGGGCGCGTAGCTGGCCGAGATGTTCACGTCCTGCGGCATGTATTTCGGAGCGATCTGGAACGATTGCGCGACCGCGGGCAGGGCGGGCGCAGTGGCGGCCGCGGCGGCGGTGGCCACGAATTGGCGGCGATTTATCATGTTTTCTTCCCCTCGAAACGGCGGCAGATTGAATATGGCGATATTCCGCCACATGAGCATTTAGAAATCAAAAACAAGTGAATGGCGGCAGGGCAAGCGATTCTGTGACCCCCGGGTCTCAGTTTCGCGACGCTGCGGCAGAGAGGTAACGGATTGCCGCGCGGGGCAGGCGCAGGGCGGTGCGGCGCAGCAGGGCGGGATATTCCATGTCGCCCGAAAGCAGGTGCATGTAGTCGCGTTTCAGCGTCTGCGAGGCGGCGAAGGTGCGGGCGAAGAAGGGCTGGAGACGGGCCGAGAAGATCAGCGGCCGCAGGATGCGGGCCTGCGCGATGGCGCGGCGAATGGGCTGTGTGGCCTTCGTGTAGAGGGCCAGGGCGCGCCCGGCATCCGCTTGATCCAGCGCGGTTTTCGCCGCACGCGCGGCCAGCGCGCCGGAGTGGATGGCGTGGCCTATCCCCTCGCCGGTGATCGGGTCGACAAGGCCCGCCGCGTCGCCCACGAGCAGGACATTTCCCTTGCCGGGGGTGGGTTTCGGCGCGCCGAAGGGCAGAAAGTGGCCTTTGACCGTTGCGCTCTGGCCGGTGCCCAGCCTGGCGAGATAGGCGGAAAGGTGGGCCTTCATCTGCGGGTTCCGGGCGTGCAGGCCGCCCAGGCCGATGGTGGTGCTGTGTTTTTTCGGGAAGGACCAGCCGTAGCCCCAGTCGGCGGCGGCGAAGTCGATGCGGATGGGGGTGGCCTCGGTCGGGGCCTGCGACGGGGCCTCGACCTCGAGCGCGAAACCGATGGTGTCGCGGGAAAAAGGCTGTCCGAACAGGGCCTTGGCGGTGGGGCTTTGCACGCCATCGGCGGCGATGAGCAGGCGGTAGGCGAGGGTTTCGCCACTGGCCAGCGTGAGGCGGTCCGCCGTGAGGTCATGGGTCTCGACGCGGTGGCCGGTATAGTCGGCGGCCCCGGCGGCAAAGGCCTCTTGCAGGAGGCGGTGATCGAAATCCCACCGCATGGTCAGGTGCAGGGGCGGGACGTCTTCGAGCGTGCCAAGTGGTTGATCGCGAAGGTGGAATTCGAAGTTGCGGCGGGTCTCGAAGAGGTCGGGGGTGATCTCGATCCCGAAGATCTCGGCCAGGTGCGCGGCGCAGCGGCCTGTGACCAGCCCGCCGCAGAGCTTGGGGCGCGGAAACACGGCCTTGTCCACCAGCGCGGCGGTGAGGCCCAGGCGGCGGGCCTCGCGGGCGGCGGCTGTACCGGCGGGGCCGGCGCCGAGGATGACAAGGTCGAAATCGGGCATCGTGGGATTTCAGATAGAACATCCCGAAGGGGGCGAAAAGACGTGTCGGTATCGCGTCGGTATCCGGGTGGTAATGCGGCGGTGCGGTGGGGTTAAGTGATGGTAAGGGGATTGGGCGAGGATACGGGCTCGCCACAGAGGAGCCCGACATGCCCACCAAGACCGAACGCGCCGCCCGCGCCAGCCTGATGCAAAGCCTGATCTACCTGCAACAGGAAAGCTGGATCCCCGACACCATCGCCGAGGAGATCCCGGAGGCGTGGCACACGCTGGAGATGGACGTGCCGGTGGAGGAGCCGAAGGAGAAGGTGACGCTGTATCTGGACCGGTCGGTGGCGCGGTTCTACCGGGCGATGGGCAAGGGCTACCAGGGGCGGATCAACCGGCTGCTGGCGACGTATATGCAGATGCATCTGGCGAAGGAGCTGCGGTTGGAGGAGGTGCTGAGGGAGAGGGTTGGGATGGGGTGTGAATCCTAGAAACCCAACCATTCGTTAACCAAACTTGCGGCATGGTTTTGCCATGTCGAACTATCTTCGCCCCCGCGTTTCCGGTGCGACCGTGTTCTTTACCGTCAATCTGGCGGAACGCGGTAGCCACCTTCTCGTGGATGATATCGAACGGTTGCGAGCCGCCGTGCGACAGACACGGGCCGAGCGGCCGTTTAAAATCGACGCCTGGGTCGTGTTGCCGGATCACCTGCATGCAATCTGGACCTTGCCGAAAGGTGATGCGGATTTTTCGACACGGTGGGGGGCGATCAAAGCACGGTTTTCGATGGATGTGCGTAGGGCGGGGTTCACCCCGCCGCGCCGCCTGCCGGTGGTTCGATCTGGCCGGTATGCCGGGGTGAACCCCGGCCTACTCAAGGAAAAGGGCGAGGTGGCCATCTGGCAGCGGCGGTTCTGGGAGCATCATGTGAGAGACGACGCGGAATATGCCGCGCTGATGCGGTATTGCTGGATGAACCCGGTGAAGCACGGGTTCGTGGCGGAACCGGAGGATTGGGCGTATTCGTCAGTGCATCGGGACAGGGCGGACGGGCGTTATGCGCGGGGATGTGTGGGGGTGGGGTGAAACCCCACCCTACGTCATCCTCGGGCTTGACCCGAGGATCTCGGGGTCCGGAGGTACCGGATCACGTCCGGGACGGCGGCGTGGAGGGTGGCACCCGGATTTGCTACCGGGGTGCGCACGCATTTCCTGCGGAAACGCTTTCGCGCACGCGTCGAACGCTATGCGTTCGACGTCACCGCGCAAATTTCTTGTGCTTGATCCGTTTGGGTTCCAGCGCATCCGGGCCGAGCCGGCGCTTCTTGTCTTCCTCGTAATCCTCGAAGTTGCCTTCGAACCATTCCACGTGGGCCTCGCCCTCGAAGGCCAGAATGTGCGTGCAGATGCGGTCGAGGAAGAAGCGGTCGTGGGAGATGACCACGGCGCAGCCGGCGAAGTCCACCAGCGCGTCTTCCAAGGCGCGGAGGGTTTCGACGTCGAGGTCGTTGGTGGGCTCGTCGAGCAGCAGGACGTTGCCGCCTTCTTTCAGCAGGCGCGCCATGTGGACCCGGTTGCGTTCGCCGCCTGACAGGAGCGAGACCTTTTTCTGCTGGTCGCCGCCCTTGAAGTTGAAGGACGAGCAATAGGCGCGGGAGTTCACTTGCGCGTCGCCCAGCTGGATGATCTCGGCCCCGCCGGTGATGGCCTCCCACACGGTTTCCCCATCCTTGAGGTCGTCGCGGGACTGGTCGACGTAGGAAAGCTCGACCGTGTCGCCATAGGTGATCTCGCCCTTGTCGGGCTGTTCCTGCCCGGTGAACATCTTGAACAGCGTGGATTTGCCGGCGCCGTTGGGGCCGATCACGCCGACGATGCCACCGGGGGGCAGCGAAAAGGTCAGGTCCTCGATCAGGAGCTTGTCGCCCATGGCCTTTTGCAGGCCCTCGACCTCGATCACCTTGCCGCCAAGGCGCGGGCCGTTGGGGATGACGATCTGGGCGCGGGAGACCTTTTCACGCTCGGACTGGTTTGCCAGCTCGTTGTAGCGTTCGATCCGGGCCTTCTGTTTGGATTGGCGGGCCTTCTGGCCCTGGCGCATCCATTCCAGCTCGCGTTCGAGGGTCTTCTGCTTGGACTTGTCCTCGCGCTTTTCCTGCTCCAGCCGCTTGGCCTTTTGTTCCAGCCAGGCGGAATAATTGCCCTCGTAGGGGATGCCGCGGCCGCGGTCCAGTTCGAGGATCCAGCCGGTGATATCGTCCAGGAAATAACGGTCGTGGGTGACGATCAGGATCGTGCCCTTGTAGTCGATGAGGTGCTGTTGCAGCCAGGCGATGGTTTCCGCATCCAGGTGGTTGGTGGGCTCGTCGAGAAGCAGCATGTCGGGCGCTTCGAGCAGGAGTTTGCACAGCGCCACGCGGCGCTTTTCACCGCCCGAGAGGGTGGTGACGTCGGCGTCGTCGGGGGGGCAGCGGAGCGCCTCCATCGAGACGTCGACCTGGCTGTCGAGATCCCAGAGGTTGTTGCTGTCGATCTCGTCCTGGAGGGCGGCCATCTCGTCGGCGGTCTCGTCCGAGTAGTTCATCGCCAGTTCATTGAAGCGTTCCAGCTTGGCCTTGTGGGCGGCGACGCCCAGCATGACGTTTTCGCGCACCGTAAGGTTGGGGTCGAGTTCGGGCTCCTGCGGCAGATAGCCGACCTTGGCCCCCTCGGCCGACCACGCCTCGCCGGTGAAATCGGTGTCGAGGCCGGCCATGATCTTCATCAGGGTGGATTTACCGGCGCCGTTCACGCCGACGACGCCGATCTTCACGCCGGGCAGGAAGCTGAGATGGATGTTCTCGAAGCATTTCTTGCCGCCGGGGTAGGTCTTGGAGACGCCCTGCATGTGGTAGACGTATTGGTAGGCTGCCATTTTCCGTGCTCTTTTTCCTGAAGGGAATGCGTTGCGGCCCATGTAACCGCGCCGGGCGGCGAATTCAAACGGTCAAAATGCGTCAGTCGCCGGGATGCAGGCGGGTGACGCGCGGCTCGGGCGGGTCGCGTCCGAAATCCGTCGGAAGGGGCAGGTTGGCGGAAAGCCAGGCGATCATGTCGTCGCAGGGCTGGGGATGGGCCAGCACGAAGCCCTGGATCGCGGGGCAGCGGGCGACGCGCAGAAGGCGCAGTTGCTCGGCGGTCTCCACCCCTTCGGCGGTGACATGGGTGCCGAGCTTGCGGCACAGCTCGATGATGGAGCGCACGATGGCGCGGTTGCGCGGGTCGGTGGCGAGGTTGGCGGTGAGCGAGCAGTCGAGCTTGATCTCGTCCACCTCGATTTCCGAGATATGGGCGAGGCCCGCATAGCCGGTGCCGAAATCGTCGAGCGCGACGCGGGCGCCCATGCGTTTCAGCCGGTCGACGGCCGCGGCGATGGTGCGCCCGCCGCCCTGAAGAATGGTGGTCTCGGTGATC
This sequence comes from Roseovarius sp. THAF8, assembly GCF_009363735.1. Classification (NCBI taxonomy): domain Bacteria; kingdom Pseudomonadati; phylum Pseudomonadota; class Alphaproteobacteria; order Rhodobacterales; family Roseobacteraceae; genus Roseovarius; species Roseovarius sp. THAF8. The sequence goes on from NZ_CP045410.1 coordinate 3,335,690, forward strand.
TCGACGCAGATCTGCGAGGGATTGAGCCCGCGCGACTGCAGCGCCCAGTCGAGAAGGCCGGGATAGTTGACGTCGGTCAGCGCCTCGGCCGAGACGTTGAGCGCGATGGTCAGGTCGTCGAAGCCCGCCGCGTGCAGGCGCGTGAGCGCGTCGAGCGACAGGTGCATCGAGTGGTAGTCGAGATCGGCCAGAACGCCGGCGCGGCGGGCGGTCTCGAAGAACGCGCCGGGGGGCAATTGGCCCAGGCGCGGATGGTTCCAGCGCAGCAGCGTCTCGCAGCCGGTTACGCGGCCGCGGGCGAGGTCGAGCTGGGGTTGCAGGTGCACGGTCAGCTGCTTTTCCGCGGCGGCGAGGCGCAATTCGCGGGTCATCCGGTTCTGCGCGATCTGAACCTGGCCCAGGGCGGGGGTATACAGCATGACGCGACCGCGACCGCGGGTCTTGGCCTCGTAGAGGGCCTGATCGGCGTGGTGGATGAGCGCCTCGCCGCGCTCGGTGCTGTCCTGGGTGAGGCAGGCGCCGATGGAGAGGCCCACGCGGATCGCCTGGTTGTTCCACATCAGCGGGTCGTGGGTGGCCCCGAGCAGCAGTTCGGCCCGGGTCAGCAGGGCGTCTTCGGTGGCCGTGCCGAGGCAGACCAGCAGGAATTCGTCGCCGCCGATCCGGCAGGCGAGGTCCTGCGGGCCGCAGAAGCGGCGCAGGAGGTCGGCCACGTGCCGGAGCGCGGCGTCGCCCGCCGCATGGCCGAGCGTGTCGTTTATTTCCTTGAACTTGTCGAGGTCGAGATGCAGCACGCCCACGCGCCGTTCGGCCAGGGCGCGGCGCAGGATGTCGGAGGCGAGGTATTGCGTGAGCCGCTTGCGGTTGGCGAGCCCTGTCAGGTCGTCATGATGGGCGGCGTGCTGCAGCCGGGCCTTGGCATGGCGCAGGGTCTGTTCGGCCTCGACCGTTTCGGTCACGTCTCGGCAGGTCACGGCGACCTTGGGACCCGTGGGCGTGGCCAGGAGCGTGAAGCTGTGCAGGTTCCAGAAGACCTGCCCGCCCACGCGCTTGTGCCGGGCGAGGTGGGTGCGGTCGAAGAGACTGCTGCCGATGTCATAGCGGAAGGCGGCGATCTTGGCCGGATCGACCCGGGCGCCGTCGGGCAGGACGTGGCCCATCACCTTGATCCCGCGCACGGCGTCGAGGCTGACGTTGAACATCGCCTCGGCGGCGGGGTTCATCCATTCCAGATGCCCCTCGATGTCCTGGAGGATGATGGCGTCGCGGGTGCGGTGGAGGAATTGCGGGCAGAAGGGCAGGTCGGCGCCGGGCGGCGCCGGGCCGGGGCCGTTCGCAGCCGGATCCTTCGCCGCATCGGCAGGATGCGGGTGCGCTGTGTCGCTTGGCTCTGCCACGCCCAACCTCGTGCCGTCTCTCACCGGGTATCGTCATGCCACGCGACGCTTAACAATCGGTGCGCCTGCAAAGGCTAAATCCCTAAAATTGCGCCGAATCCCGGGGACGCGGGCGGTGGTGAAAAGGCTGGACATCCCGCCGCATCCCGGCGATTTCAGGGGCGACGCGAAGGGAGAGGACATGCGTGTGCGCTTGCCGATGACGCGGCCCGGCATGGTGATCGGGCTTTTGGGGGGATCGTTCGACCCGCCCCATGCGGGCCATGTGCATATCAGCCGCGAGGCGCTGCGCCGCTTCGGTCTGGACCGGGTGTGGTGGCTGGTCAGTCCCGGCAACCCGCTGAAGGCGCGCGGGCCGCAGCCCCTGGAGCGGCGGATGGCGGCGTGCCGGGCGCTGGTGGATCATCCGCGCATCCACGTCAGCGATTTCGAGGCGCAGGTCGGCACGCGCTATACCGCCGAGACGCTGGCCGTGCTGCAAAGGATGCGGCCGCATGTGCATTTCGTCTGGCTGATGGGGGCCGACAACCTGGCGCAGTTCGAGCACTGGCAGGACTGGCAACGGATCATGCAGACGGTGCCGATCGGCGTGCTGGCCCGGCCCGGGCAGCGGATCTCGGCGCGGATGTCGAAACCGGCGCGGATCTATCGCGCCGCGCGCATCCCGGCGCGGCAGTCGCGGGCGCTGCGCTTTGCCGTCGCGCCGGCGTGGTGTTTCGTCAACGTGCCGATGAGCGCACTGTCGTCGACCGCCCTCAGGGCAAGGGGCGACTGGGGCGATCTTTCGGAAAGTTGATCGCGACGTCGCGACCTGGGGCCGGGATGGCGGAATTGCCGATTGTGTGACCCGCCGCGCTTGGGTTAATTGGGCCCATGCGACGCGATATTTCCAGACGTTTCCTGTTGACGACCGCGCTGGCCAGCCTGGCCGGCGGCGCGCTGGCCAATGCGCCCAAGGTGTCCTTGCGCCCGCAGCTGCGCCCCGAGGGCGGCGCGGAGGCGGCCCGCCAGCGGTCGGTGCCGAGTGCCGACGCGCTGATCGAGCGGGCCAAGCTGGGCGGCGATGTCGGCTTTTCGGTGGTTGACGTGAAAACCGGCAAGGTGCTGGAAGGCCACGCGGCAGACATTCCGTTGCCGCCGGCCAGCGTGATGAAGGCGATCACCGCGTTATATGCGCTGGAGACGCTGGGCGAGGATTATCGTTTCGAGACGCGGCTGATCGCGACCGGGCCGGTGACCGACGGCGTGCTGGACGGCGACGTGGTGCTGGCCGGTGGCGGCGATCCGGTGCTGGACACCAACGGGCTGGCCGACATGGCGGCGCGGCTGAAGAAGGCGGGGGTTACCCGCGTGACCGGCCATGTGCGGGCCTGGGCCGGGGCGCTGGCCTTTACCCGGTTCATCGACGACGAACAGCCCCTGCATGTGGGCTATAACCCGTCGCTGTCGGGGCTGAACCTGAATTTCAACCGGGTGCATTTCGAGTGGAAGCGCTCGGGCGGGGATTACACCGTGGAGATGGACGCGCGGTCGGACCGCTATCGCCCGTCGGTGCGGGTGGCGCGGATGCGCGTCGCGCAGCGCAAGGGGCCGGTCTATACCTACGAGGACGGGGGCGATCACGATGCCTGGACCGTGGCGTCGGGCGCGCTGGGCAATGGCGGGTCACGCTGGCTGCCGGTGCGGCGGCCCGGCGAATACGCGGTGGAGGTGTTCACCGCGCTGGCGCAGGCGCAGGGCGTGACGGTCACGGCGGGCGAGCCGGTCGAGGCCGCGCCCGAGGGCGAGGTCCTGGTGCGCCACCAGAGCGAGCCGCTGGTGCCGATCCTGCAGGACATGCTGAAATATTCCAACAACCTGACCGCCGAGCTGGTCGGGCTGACGGCGACGCGGGCGCGGCTGGGCCAAAGCGTGGACCTGGCGGCGTCGGGGGCCGAGATGACGGCCTGGGCGCAGCAAAGCCTGGGCATCACCGGCGCGACGCTGGTCGATCACTCGGGCCTGGGCGAGACGTCGCGGGTGACGCCCGAGGCCATGGCGCGGGCGCTGGCGCGGGTGCATGGCGACGGTCTGTTGAAGCCGATCCTGAAGCCGTTCGGGATGCGCGACGGTCAGGGCGCGCCGATGCCCGACCATCCCGTCAAGGTGGCCGCCAAGACGGGCACGCTCTATTTCGTCAGCACGCTTGCGGGCTATGCCACGGCGCCCGACGACACCGAGCTGGCCTTTGCGATCATGACGGCCAACCAGGAGCTGCGCGAGCCCATCGACAGCACGTCGGAGTCGCGCCCGCCGGGAGCGGCAAGCTGGAACGGCCGGTCCAAGCGGCTTCAGCAGGCGCTGATCGAGCGCTGGAGCGCTCTTTACGCCGGGTGAGGCGGGTTTCGGGGCCGGTCAGAGGCGTGTGTGGACCACTTTTGCCTGAACGAGAGTGGGGAGATTCTGCCAATGCGTGCATGGAGCCTGAAATCGTCGACAATTTAGAAACAGTTACCTCAAAATTGCCTCAATTTGCGGTAAGGTTGCCCGCGGAATAACGCGAACAGGAGGTGACGCGATGTCACGGATTTGGGTATTTGGGTGTGTCTTGGTTTCGGTCATCGCGGCCCTGAAGACGCTATTGGTTCTTCACTTTGCCTTTGCGGGAGCCGAGGCCGCGCCGAGCGTGGCGGTCGTCTCGGGGCTTTTCGCGCTGTTTTTCGCGCTGACGGCGGTGGTGGCCTATGTCGCCTGCACGCAGTTGGCGCGCCACGTGGTGCAGAAGCGGAAGGAAAAGCTGGCCCCGGGCATGAGCGAGCCCATCGCCAAGGAAACGGTGATCCTGCGCCATGCGCCGGACTGGGGCCTGTCGCAGGCCGAGGCGGACGTGGCGATTTTCGTGGCCAAGGGGTTTTCCAACAGCGAGATCGCCGAGATGCGGGGCAGCGCCATCACCACGGTGAAATCGCAGCTGGGCCGGATCTATCAGAAATCGGGACTCGAATCGCGGTATCAGCTGATCGCCTTCGTCACCGACGAGGTCGTGTCGATGGCGCGCGAGGTCGAGGAACCGGCGACGAAGATCAGCACGCAGGATGCGCTGCCGCTGGTCGGGCGCCGCAAGCAGCACGTCGCCTGACACCGCGGCCGGGCTTACTGCACCAGCCGGATGAGTTCGCAGTGATGGCCGGTCAGGGTCAGCTCGCCCGCGCCAAGCTCCAGCCCCACATCTGCCAGCACGCCGTCGACCACGCCGTCGACAGGCGTGGTGAGCGCGGCCAGAAGCTGGCCGGGAAGGTTGGCGAGCAGGGTGTTGACGACGGGCGCCGCAAGGCCGGTGACAAGGCCCTGCTGGTCGGGTTTCACACGGATCTCGGTGGTTTCAGATGACAAAAGCGTGCTGACGGCACTTGTCACCAGCTGTTCCGAGCCGAAGCTGCGGACGGTGTCACCTGCGGCCACGTCGCCGCGGGTGAAGGTGATGGTTTCGGTGTTCGAGCGGCCCAGGGCGACGTGGCTGCGGGCCTGGACCACGAGATCGGCCAGCACCAGATCGGGCAGGAGCGGCACGGGGATCGCGATGCGCACGGTCAGAAGGTCGGCAAAGCCGAGGCTGGCCGGGTCGATCGCGGCGGTGGCGCTGGTGCCCGTGGGCAGGGTGCCGAGGTAAAGCGCGGCGACCGAGGTGCCGTTTGCGGGGTGCAGGGGCGTGTGCGAGACCGAGAAGGACGCCGCGAGATCCGAGGCGCGCGCGGCAGTGCAGCTGATCTCTTCCAGCGAGGCGGTGGCGCCGGCGAGTTCCACGTAGAGCGGCACGCGCAGGCGGGTGGCCGTGACCTCGGGGGCGAGCCCGGTCAGCAGGCCGGGATCGGCGTCGATGTCGAGCGCCAGGCGCGCGGCGGCGCGGTGCAGTTGCACGCCGTCCTCGCCCAGGGCGACCCAGCCCGAGCGGGCGGGCGGTTCGCCGGCCGAGAGCCGCGCGTCGACGCCGACGACGCCGGTGACGTCCAGCCCGAGGCCCAGGGATGCAGCCTCGATGGCCTCGGCGGCGACCACGGCCTTGACGATATCGAGGGCCGTGACGTCGATTTCGGTCAGGAAATCCGTGGCGGTGAGGCCCAGGCGGGTGTCGATGCCGCCGACGACGGCGGCGACGTCGATGTCTTGCCCGGCAGCGGCGCTGGCAAGCCCGGCGAGGCTGCCGGCGAGGGCGGGCGGAAGGTCGGAGGCAAGTGCGTCGAGCAGGGTGTCGGCGGTGGTGACGGCATCGAGCACGTCGGCGGGGTTGCGCGACGTGCCGCCGGAGAGGGCGTCGAGGGTCTCCATCAGGGTGCCCAGATTGACCTGCGCCTCGGCCAGAAGGCCAAGATCGCCCGCGTCGATCTGCGCCCCGGCGCCGTATTCCGCCGTGAGCACGGCGTTGAGCGCGGCGGGGTCGAGGTCGGCCAGGTGGCTGTTCAGTGAAAAGCTGGCCGCGCCGGTGCGGGTGGCCAGGGCGCTGCGATTGAGCGCGACGGTGGAGGCGCCGCTGAAGATCTGGCCGAAATAGAGCGGCGAGTCGTCGGTGAGCGTGACGAAGGCGGCATTGACCGGCGCGGAGTCGTCCTCGGAGGCCACGAACCGCTCGGTTCGGGGGATGGCGGGGTTGCGGAAGTAGCGCCCGGTTTGCAGGTCGGTCAGCGTGGAGGCGGCCCGGCCATTGTTGGTGATGGCGTCGATGGCGCGGTCCCGGACGGCGGAGGTGTCGGCCATGGCGGTGAGTGCGCCGAGGTCGCTGGTGGCCTGAAGCCGGGCGCGGTCGCGGTAGAGCGAGGCGACGTCGACCCCCAGGGCCACGAAGCCGAAAAGCACCGTCAGCATCAGCGACACGATGATGGCCACGGCGCCGGACTCGTCGTGGCGGAAGCGGGCGATGCGGTCAGTAAGCGACATAGGCCTGCCCCTCGATGGTGTCGATCCCGAGGCCGAGAAAGCCGTTGGCCACGTCCAGCAACGTGCCTTCGGCCGCATAGGTGACGTTGACGGTGATGCTGCCCATCGCCGCCCCGGAATAGGCGAGCGAGGTGGAGAGCGCGTCGTCCGTCAGCAGTGGATAGCGGGTGGCGCCCTCGGCCAGGTAGGTGGTGGCGATGTCGCGCCGCTCGGTCTCGTCGAGGCCCGCGACGGAGGCGCGGGCGGCCCCGGCGGCCAGCTGGTGCACCGAATGGCTGACGCCCATGTAGAAGCCCAGGGTGATGATCCCGAGGATCAGCGCCAGCAGGATCGGCGCGATCAGCATGAACTCGATGGCGACGGCGCCGGAGGTGTCACGGGCGAATTGGCGGGCGAAGCGGCGGGCGGCAGTGGTGAGGTGGCGCAGGGTCATGGTCTCAGCGTCCCGCGAGGATGTTGTCGAAGACCGAGAGCCCGGCGGGGCCGACCAGCACCACGAACACCGCCGGCATGATGCAGAAGATCAGCGGCACGGTCATCAGGACGGGCAGCCGGGCGGCCTTTTCCTCGAGCGCGATCAGGCGGTTGGCGCGTTGTTCGGCCACCAGGTTGCGCATGGCGCGGGCAAAGGGCGTGCCGTAGGTGTCGGACTGGTCCAACGCCTGGGTGAAGATCGCGATTTCGGGCAGGGGCACGCGGGCCGAGAGCTTGGCATAGGCGGTGCGGCGGTCGTTGGTCATGGAGATCTCGGCGACCATCTGCTGCATCTCGGCGGCAAGTTCGGGCGTGCTGTAATGCAGTTCGCGCGCGACGCGGTGCAGGGCCTGCTGCGGGCCCTGGCCGGCCTCGGAGGCGATCACCAGGAGTTCCAACAGGTCGGGAAAGCCGCGGCGGATGCGGGCGAGGCGGGCGCGGCGTTTGCTGTCGACCACCATGTCGATGCCCATCGACATGCCGAGCGCCACGGCCAGTACGATGGCCGAGGGAATGAGCGCTTGCATGCCGATGGGGTAGACGGTCAGGACCCAGACGCCACCGGACAGGAAGGCGCAGACGGGCAGGACCGTTTTCAGGAAAGCGTAGACGAGGAGGGCGTCGCGGCTGCGATAGCCCGCCGAGCGCAGGTCGGCGGCGGTGTCGCGGGCCTCGCCGCCGAGGATCACCGAGAGGCTTTCGCCCAAGCGCAGGACGATCCGGCGCAGCCCGCTGCGCAGCCAGGCGAAGCTGCCCGAGCCCGCGGTGCCGGGCGCGGCGCGGGGGCCGAGCGTCAAGCCGCCGGCGCGGCGCAGGCGCAGCATTAGGCCGGCGCGCCGGCGTTCGATGTCGACCAGCGCGCCGAGGCCGAGCGTGGCCATGATCACGCCCGCGAAGACCATCCAGGACAGGATATTCACCGTCGCCTCAGACATCGGGACGCCCCATGCGGGCCATCAGGTAGACCCCGAGCGCGACGCTGGTCAGCGCGCCCGCGGCCATCACCTGGCCGCGCGGATCGGTGAAGAGCGGTTTGAGATACGCACCGTTCAGCACGAAGAGCGCCAGCGCGACGCAAAAGGGCAGGGCCGCGAGGATCATGGCGCTGGCACGGGCCTCGGACGAAAGCGCCCGCGCCTTCTTGCGCAACTTGCGGCGTTCGCGCAGCTGTTCAGCCAGGTTTTCCAGCGTCTCGACGAGGTTGCCGCCCGAGTCGGCCTGCAGCGCGGTGGCGACGGCGAAAAAGCCGATCTCGGCGGTGCGCATCCGCATGTAGAGGCCCGCGAGGCTGTCGGGCAGGGGCGTGCCGAGGCAGATCTCGCCGTGGCAGCGGGCGAATTCGGTCTGCACGGGGCCGGTGGTGGTTTCCACCACGATGCGCAGCGAATCCGCGATGGGCCGTCCGGCGCGCAGGCCGCGGGCGAAGATGTCGAGCGCCTCGGGCAGGCGTTCGGTGAAGGCGGCCTGATAGCGGGTGCGGGCGTGGCGCAGCACCGCGACGGCGAGGCCCACGGGCAGGGCCACGGCCAGCCCCAGCGCCAGGACAGGGTTCATCCCGGCATAAAGCACCGCCAGGCCATAGATCGCCACGGCGGCGATGGTGACCTGGATGCAGATGTCGCTGGGCGCGACGTTGAGGCCGGTCTGGGCCAGCAGCGCCTCGATCCGGGCGGTGAGGCCGCCCCTGTCGCCCTCCATGCGGATCACGCGGCGGGGCGGTTCGAGCGCCGCGGCGCGGGTCTGGGCGAGGCCGCGCCGGAGCCGCGCGTGTTGGCGGCGGCGGGTGCGGTCGACATGCACCAGCACCCACAGCACGAGGGCAGTGAAGGTGGCGATGCTGGCCGTCAGGGCGATGAGAAAAAGGCTCATGGGTTATCCTCTCAGCACGGCGTCGAGATCGGCGCCGACGCCGTAGTCGGCGGCGCGGCTGGCGAATTTGGGGCGATAGCCGGAATAGCGGAACTGGCCGCGCACCTCGGCGCGGGTGCTGTCGGGGTCGGTCTCGAAGGTGAAGAGATCCTGGAGGGTGACGACATCGCCTTCGAGACCGGCGACCTCGGAAATCGAGGTGATGCGGCGGGTGCCGTCGCGCATCCGGGAAATCTGGATCACCAGCTGCACCGCGTCCGCCAGCTGGCGGCGCACCACGCCCGAGGCCATGTCGAAGCCGGCGAGCGCAGCCATGCTCTCGATCCGGGTCATCGCCTCGCGCGGGGAATTGGCGTGCAGGGTGCTCATCGAGCCGTCATGGCCGGTGTTCATGGCTTGCAGCAGGTCGAGCACCTCGTCGCCGCGGATCTCGCCGATGATGATGCGGTCGGGGCGCATCCGCAGGGCGTTGCGCACCAGCGTACGCATGGTGACCTCGCCCTTGCCCTCGACATTGGGGGGGCGGGTTTCAAACCGGACCACGTGAGGCTGCTGGAAGCGCAGTTCGGCGGCGTCCTCGATGGTGACCAGCCGTTCGGTGGCGGGGATGAAGGCGGAAAGCGCGTTCATCAGCGTGGTCTTGCCCGAGCCGGTGCCGCCCGAGACCAGCACGTTGAGGCGCAGGTGGGCGGCAAGCCCCAGAAAGCCGGCCATCTGTTCGGATAGGCTGCCGTTTGCCACGAGGCTTTCCAGCTTCATCGGTGCGGCGGGAAACTTGCGGATGGTGATGGTGGGGCCGTCGATGGCCAAGGGCGGGATGGCGACATTGACGCGGCTGCCGTCCTTGAGGCGGGCATCGACCATCGGCTGCGCCTCGTCGATGCGGCGGCCCACGGCGGCGACCATGCGGGAGGCTACGGCATGGACATGGGCGTTGTCGCGAAAGCGCGTGCCGGTCAGTTCCAGCTTGCCGCGCCGCTCGGCATAGACCTGCGCGGCGCCGTTGACCATGATGTCGGTCACCTCCTCGTCGGCCAGCAGGCGTTCGAGCGGGCCGAGGCCCAGCATGTCGGCCAGCACGGCCTGCACCAGGTCGGCCACTTCGCGCCCGTTGAGGTGCATCTTGCGCTGCTCGGAGATGCCGTGGATGGCGTCGTGGATGCGGCTTTCCTGGTCGGCGCGGGGCAGCGCGGCCATCTCGGTGAAGTCGAGCAGTTCCGAGAGGGCCTGGATCATCTCGCCGACCATGGTCGAGACGTCGGAGCCGGCGGTGGTGGCGGCGTTGACGGATTGGATGAGGGCGGGAAGCTTCGGCTCGGGCGCCGACCTGGGCGTGCCATTCGCGGGCCGTTGGGCCGGGGCGGGGGGCTGCGCGGCGGGGCGGGCCGGGGCATCAAGAGGCGCGTGCGGGCGCGGCTGCTGCGGCGACGCGGCCCCGGCCCGGGCCGGTGTCGGCACGCGTATCTGCGCCTGGGCATCGGACGGGGCGGGGGCTGTACCGCCCAGGGCCGCCACGGCCTGGGCCAGGAGGGCACGCTGCTGGCCGAGCGAGATCGGGGTCTTCGCGGCCTCGACCACGAAGGTGAGGGCGGTGTTGACCTTTTCCTCGACCGACAGGCCGTCGGCGTCGATCCGGCGTGCGATGTGCAGCACGCGGTCGAGCGCGGGACGGTTGTCGTGCTCGACGACCTCGTGTTTCATCCGAACAGCCTCTTGCGGGGCGTGGCCTTGCGCGGGGCGGCCTTGGCCGCGGCGGGGTCCGTGGCCGCGTCGAACACGGTGCGCACGGCGCGGGCCCAGGGCGACCGGGGCTGCAGCGTGACGAGCGGCCGCGCGGCCTTGTGCGCCTTTGCCAGCGCCGACGTGCAGCAGGGCAGGATCGCGGTGAGGGGCATGTCGAGCGCCTTGGCGATGTCCTTGTGGCGGATGCCCGCATCCTTGAGGGTTTCCGACAGCACGGCAAGGATCGGCATGTCGGGATGATCCGCCCGGACCTGGCCGATCAGGCGGCTGGCGGCGTTGACCCCGGCAAAGCCCGCGGGCAGGACCAGCACGAGGCGGTCGAGCGTGCCGATCACGTCGGGCTGGCGCAGGACGAGGCCGCGGGGCAGGTCGGCGATGACAGTGTCGAACGCATCGCGCAGGCGCGGCAGGAGCGCCGCGAGGCCGGGTTCGTAGTCGGCGGCGGTCTGGTCGCGGCGCACCTGGCCGGAATAGAGCGAGAGCGTGTCGCTGATCTGGTCCATGGTGGCGGTGATGAATGTACCGTCGACCCGGGCAGGCGCGCGGAGCGCGTCGAAGAGGCCGCGCGTCTCGTCGCGGTCGAGGTCGATCGCCTGGCTGCCGAACTCGAGATCGGCATCCAGGAGGGCGGTGTTTCGCGCGGCGCCTTTGGAGGCGGAGGCGTGCGCGGCGAGGTTCTGGGCCAGCAGGCTGGCGCCGGTGCCGCCCTTGCAGCCGATGACGCCGATGGCAGGCCCGCGCTGGGCCTGCGGTTCGGCGACGGCTGCAGCGAGACCGACCGCCGGCGGCGTCGCCGTGGTGGCGGCAAGAATGTCGGAGGCCTTGGCCGGCAAGGCGAAGTAGTCGCGCGCGCCGGCTCGCCGCAACGCGCGGTAAGTGGCGATGTCGTCGACGCGGCCCAGCACGATCACCTCGATGCCGGCGCGGGTCAGTTCCGCGACGCATTCTGTCGCCATGTCGAGGGAAAGCTGGCCCATCTCGGCCAGGATGCACTTGACCCTCGACGCGTTGGGCAGAAGCCGGGCCGCCCCGCTGAGGCCGCCGCCGTGGATCGCCTTGGCCGCCTGTTTGCTTTCCGCCAGAACGGCGCGGGCCGTGGCGGCGCCGGTATCGGAACAGACATAGGCCTGGAGCGACGGGGCGACGCCGTCTTGGGTGTCGAAGGGCATGGGCGGTCTCCGGGGGTAAAGAGTGTCGACGTTCGATGATTGCGGAGCGGCCCAACAGGGTGTGGGGGGCCGCTCCGGTGGCGACCGGCAAGGCCGGTTATGGCGAGCCGGTGCCGTTGGCCTTCTGAAGTTCGGTTTTCATCGTGGTGAAGCCGGTATGGGTTTCCGTGCCGACCTCCGAAACGGTGACGATGATCACGGCGCCGATGAGCGCGGCGAAGAGGCCGTACTCGATGGCGGTGGCACCGTCCTCGTCGCGGGCGAAGGTGCGGGCGAGGGTCTGGATGGATTTGCGTGCGATGGTCATGGTCGTTTTCTTCCGTGGTTGTCGTGGTTGTTGAGTGCGGGTCGTGGCGACCCTCGTGTGGCTTGAGAGTGGCGCGGCGCGGCGAAGTACGAAATCCTTCCTCGGTCGGTGCGGTGCTTTACGACCCGATCGTCGGAAGGTCGTCCGACCAAGGTCGTACGGAATCTTGCGCCGAAATTGGCGGAAGCGGGCGCGGATGTGGCGATACCGTGGCGGGGCCCGAGGGGGTCGGACGCGGAATGATTTTCCGGGCCGGGGACGGGCGGGAACCGGCGCGGAAAAAGGCGGGAAAACCGGCCCGAACGGGCTGGCTCGGACGAATCGGTCGTGCGGCGGGGAGGTCCCGGATCAGGTCCGGGACGGGGGGTGCCTAGTGCCCGCGGTCGAGCTTGGTGGCGAGGTGGATGAGCGATTCCGAGCCGCGCACGCCCTTGGCGTCGCCGATCCGGTCGAGCGTGTCGTCAAGTTCTTCGGTGGTTTCGGCCTCGAGCGTGACGATCAGGTCGAAACGCCCCGAGGTGGTGTGCACGCGGCGCACATTGGGCAGCGATTGCAGGCGCGAGAGCACCGTGGGCTGGCTGCGGGCCTCGATCTGGACAAGGGCGGTGGCGCGCAGGGGCGCGCGGCGCGCGGCGTTGAGGCGCAAGGTGTAGCCCAGGATCACGCCGGAGGTTTCCAGCCGGTCGAGCCGGGCCTGGACGGTGGTGCGCGCAAGGCCCAGCCGCCGGGCGAGCGTGGCGACGGGCATGCGCGCGTTTTCCTGCAGGAGTGCGATCAGCGCTTCGTCAAGTTCGTCTGTTTGCATGATTCCCTCGGCGTTTTGCCGACATGTTGCGACATTTCGTACAATTTGACCCGACAAATCCACGCGGTTTCGCTTCACACTAAAGAAAAGACCATCAACGAGGCGACACATGCAGCATCAGACATCCACGTGGCAGAGCCCGCTGGCTCATCTTGTACGGCACCGCCCCGACGTGCCGGTTCTTTATTTCAGTCCCGAGGTTCTTCAGGCGACGGCGCGCCGGTTCCTGGACGGGTTCGACGGGCTGGTGACCTATGCGGTCAAGGCCAATCCGGGCGACGAGGTGCTGGCCAACCTGGCCGCGGCGGGCCTCACGGCGTTCGACGTGGCGAGCCCGGCGGAAATGCGGGCGGTGCGGGTCGCCGCGCCCGGCGCGGTGCTGCATTACAACAACCCCGTGCGCTCGGTCGCGGAGGTCGACACCGCCGCGGCGATGGGCGTCGCCTCGTGTTCGGTCGATTGCATGTCGGAGCTGGAAAAGCTGGCCGGCCTGCCGCGCGACCTGGAGGTGACGGTGCGGCTCGCGCTGCCGGTGCGCGGCGCGGCCTATGATTTCGGGGCCAAGTTCGGGGCCGCGCCGGAAGCGGCGGCGGCGCTGTTGCGGCGGGTCGCAGAGATGGGGTTTGGTCCCGGCATCTGCTTTCATCCCGGCACGCAATGCGCCGACCCGGCGGCCTGGGGGGCGTATGTGAGGGCCAGTGCCGAGGTGGCGCGGATGGCGGGGGTGACCCTGGAGCGGCTGAACGTGGGCGGCGGGTTCGCGGCGCACCGCTCGGGGGCGGCGCCGGACCTGGAGGCGATTTTCGACCACGTGGCGGAGGTGGCGCGCGCGGCGTTCGACGTGCCGCCCGCGCTGGTCTGCGAGCCGGGGCGGGCGATGGTGGCCGAGGCGTTCACGCTGGCCGCGCGCGTCAAGGCGGTGCGCCCGGACGGGAGCCTTTTCCTCAACGACGGGATCTACGGCGCGCTGGCCGAGGCCCGGGATATCGACGCGCTGACGCGGGTGCGGCTGGTCCGGCCCGACGGGCAGCCGCGCGGCGGTGCGCCGGTGGCGCGCGTGGTCTTCGGGCCGACCTGCGACAGCCTGGACCGGCTGCCCGACCCGCTGGCGCTGCCCGAGGATGTGGCCGAGGGCGATTACGTGCTGTTCGAGGGGATGGGCGCCTATTCGCGGGCGCTGGCGACGCGGTTCAACGGCTATGGACCGGACGGGCCGATCATGGTGACGCGGCTGTCCTGACCGGGGCGGGTGCGGAAAGCCGAGGGCCGCGCGCACATTTGTCGGGCTGAAACGCGGCGGCGGAGCGTCGGGCCCGTGCATCGGCGCCGGGCCTCTTTGCGGTCCGCGAGAGGGCGGGGCGGTGCCGGGGCAGGTTTCACCGCGACGACCGGCGTCGTCGCGGAGCGGGCGCGGGCTGGCCCAGGCCACAAGATCCCCACTGCGGGGCGCGTCACGGCGGTGCCGGAAAGGAAACAGGGTGCCGGCAAAAGCGCGGGAGCGGTGCGCAGGGTCCTTTACCCCGGGCCGGGTTTGGGGGATGCTGGTCTGCGATGAGCTGGACGAAACGCATTGGCCGGGCCGTCCGGCGGCTGGTTGGCCTGACCCGTGGCGAACGGGTGCGGACCAGGCATGTCGCGCGGGGCGCGGTGAGCCATGTCATCATCCTGGACGGCACGATGTCGTCGCTCGATCCGGGCTATGAGAGCAATGCGGGCCTGACCTTCAAGCTGCTGAACGAGACGGTGGGCGTGGGCATGTCCCTCTACTACGAGCCCGGGGTGCAGTGGCCGGACTGGCGGCGCACCGGCGACGTGATGCTGGGGCGCGGGATCAACCGGCAGATCCGGCGGGCCTATGGCTATCTTGCGTCCCGCTATCGGCCCGGCGACAGGATCTTCTTGTTCGGGTTCTCGCGCGGGGCCTATGCGGTGCGGTCGCTGGCCGGGGTGATCGACCGGGTCGGGCTGTTGCGGGCGGAAAATGCGACCGAGCGGCAGGTGAAGACCGCCTATCGCCATTACCGCGACGAGGCGGCGGGGTCCGCCGCGGCGGAATTCACCCGCGCGCTGTGCCACGAAAGCTCTCCGATCGAGATGGTGGGCGTCTGGGACACGGTGAAGGCACTGGACTGGTCCGGCCCGCTGATCTGGCGATTGCTGACGCCGAAGAACGCGTTTCACAGTCACGCGCTGGGGCCGCATATCCGGCATGGTTATCACGCGCTGGCGCTGGACGAGACGCGGCGGGTCTATACCCCGGTGATGTGGGAAACCGGGCCGGGCAGTACTGCGGGCGAGGGCCGGGTGGAGCAGGTGTGGTTCCGGGGCACCCATGGCGACGTGGGCGGGCAGCTGGACGGGTTCGAAGCGGCGCGGCCCCTGTCCAACATCCCGCTGGTCTGGATGCTGGAGCGGGCCGAGGCGCATGGGCTGAGCCTGCCCGAAGGCTGGCGTGCGCGGTATCCGACGGACCCCGACGCGCCGTCGATCGGCAAGTGGCGCGGCTGGGGCAAGATCTTCTTGTTCCGCAAGGCAAGGGTGGTGGGGCGGGACCCGTCCGAGCGGCTGCACGAGAGCGTGCAGGGCCGCGGCGCACCGTATGCGACCGATGCGCAGGCGGTGATGTAGGCGCGGGCAAAACTTTCGCGAAAAGTTTTGCCAAATCTTTTGTCGAAAAGATTTGGCGCGGGTGGTCAGGCGGCGTCCATGATCAGGCAGGTGGTGCTGCCGGTGGCGTAGAGCTTGCCGTCTTCCTTGCCGCGCAGCTCGCCCACCGCGGTGGCGGTGCGGCGGCCGCCATGCTGGGTGGTGCCGGTGGCCACCGCCGCCATGCCCAGGGGAAGGGCGCGGGTGATGTTCACCTTGTATTCGAGCGTCGTGTAGACTTGGCCCTTGTCCAGCAGGGTCATCACCGCGCAGGCCATGCAGGAGTCGAGGATCGCCCCGTACCAGCCGCCATGGACCCCGCGCATCGGGTTGAGCGCGCCGAAGCCGGGCGTGCCTTCGAACACCACCCGGCCGGGATCGGCGGAGAGCGCGGTGAAGCCGAGCGTGGCGCCGATGGGCGGGGCGGTCAGGCGGCCCGCGATCATGTCGCGCATGAAGTCGAGGCCGGAGCGCGACAGGAGCGCGTCCATGTCGGGCATCTGGTCCAGCGATGTGGCGGTGAAGGGGCGGGCCGTGTCGGTCATGGCGGCACGCTAGTTCGGGCCGGGGAGGGTGGCAAGCCCGCCCCGACGGCGGGGCATGAAAGCATCACGGCTTTCGCGGGTCGTGGCGGTGATGGAGGGGCTGCATTTTGAGGCGCGGAAGGTTTGCGATTCCTGTCGTGGAGCCTGGCAAAGACCGCCTGTACGGACTTTACTGCCATTCACGACAGAGGCGATCGTCAGCCCCTGAGATGGCGATCCGACGGCAATCATGAAGCACTTTATGCCTGCCAAACACATCCTCGGCCCGCCCAGCCTCGCCAAATCGCCAGCCCAAGGGAGCGGCCGACGATGGCCGGGCCGCTTCGCGGCTGTTAACCGGCCGGGGGCTCGATGCCAGTGTCTCTCACGGGCTCGATCCCGGCATGTGTTGCGGGCGGCACGAATGTCGGCTTTGTGGTCGAGACGGAGGGTGGGTTTGTAGGGGCCGCGCATCGACGGGCCGCGGCGCGGCGATCCAACGATGGTTCTACAGCACTTTATCCCCGCCAACTCTGCAAAACCTCCGAGCGGCACACCCGGCCTCACCAAATCGCCGGGCCGTCGCACCAAAGGTGCGCCAACTATAGTCGGCACGCCTCTGGCGTGACGGGGCGGCCCGGCGATGCGCGGCGGTGCAGCAAGCTGCACCTATATTCCGCGCGGGCGTTCGCGTTGGACGTTCACATTGCGGACATAGAAGGCCTATGACCTACACCCGGCGCGGAAACAGGCCGCAGGCCCCGCGCCATCGCCGGGCCGCCCCCACGGCCAGGCGATTGGGTGACGTTCGGTGGATCGCTCAATCCTGCTTCGGATCTGGCCTGGATAAAGTGCTGCGAACTGCCGTCGGATCGCCGCGCCGCGGCCCGTCGATGGCGCTTGAGGATATAGATCACGCGTCTCCGCAAAGGATTCAACCCTGACGGTCGAGCACTGGTCAAGCACGCGCCGCATTACCTGCGCGCCTGACAGGTGTGCACGAAAAAGCCCCGCCTTCGGGGAAGGCAGGGCCAGGCGTTGCGACAGCCCCGGGGAGGGGAGTGTCACAGGGATCAAAGGTGCGTCAGGCGACGTCGCGCAGTTCGACCTTGGGCGTGACCCCGAGGGCGTGGCAGACGTCGCGCGTCAGCTCGGGGCGGTTGAGCGTGTAGAAATGCAGGTGCTCGGCGCCGCCCTCGATCAGCTCGCTGCAGAGTTCTGTGGCCAGGGCCGTGGCCAGCAGCGTCTCGCGGTCGTCGCGGGCGGCCTTGGTGAAGGCCTCGTCCAGCCAGGCGGGAATTTTCGTGCCGCAGGCGGCGGCGAAGCGCTTGGTGCCGCCCCAGTTCTCGATCGGCAGGATGCCGGGAATGATCGGCGCGTCGATGCCCGCATCGGCACAGGCGTCGCGGAAGCGGAAGAACGCCTCGGTGTCGAAGAAGAACTGGGTGATCGCCTCGGCCGCGCCGGCGTCGATCTTGCGCTTGAGGTAGTCGATATTGGCCTGGGCATCCGCCGCCTCGGGGTGCACTTCCGGGTAGGCGCCGACGCGGATCTTGAAGCGGTTCATGTCGGCCAGCGCCGAGATGAGCTCGCAGCTGTCGGCAAAGCCCTCGGGGTGGGGCGTGAAGCCGTCCGAGTCCTTGGGCGGGTCGCCGCGCAGGGCGACGATCTCGTTCACGCCGGCATCGGCGAAGTCCTGGGCGATGGCCAGCGTTTCCTCGCGGGTGGCCTCGACGCAGGTGAGGTGGGCGGCGACGTTGAGGCCGCTGGACTTGTGCAGCGTGGCGACGGCATCGCGGGTGAGTTCACGGGTGGTGCCGCCGGCGCCGTAGGTGACCGACACGAAGCTGGGGTCCAGCGGCGCGAGCGTCTGGACGGTGTCCCAGAGGCGGAACGACGCCTCCAGCGATTTGGGCGGGAAGAACTCGAAGGAAACGGTAGGGGTGCTCATGACGGGTATCCTGCAATGGGGTGTTGAGTCTCTTGTCGCAGGCGCGCGTATGTGAGACAACTTCATAAAATTCATGGTTTGAATGAGGCGGGCTAATATTCATGCATATCGACTTTCGCCATCTGAGGACGATCCGGGCCATTCACCAGGCCGGGGGGCTGGCCCGTGCGGCGGATCTTCTGCACATCACGCAGTCTGCTTTGTCCCACCAGATCAAAGGGTTGGAGGATCAGGCGGGGGTGGAACTGTTCGTGCGGCGCTCGAAGCCGCTGAAGCTGTCGGCGGCGGGTCTGCGGCTGCTGCGCGTGGCGGAAAAAGTGCTGCCCGAGGTCGAGGCGCTGGAGGCGGAATTCAGCGGATTGCGGCAGGGAAGCGCCGGGCGGATGCATATCGCCATCGAGTGCCACGCCTGTTTCGAGTGGCTGTTCCCGGTGCTGGAGCGATTCCGCCAAACCTGGGCGGAGGTGGATATCGACATAAGGCCTGGCCTTGCCTTCGATGCGCTGCCGGCGTTGCAGAAGGAGGAGGTGGACCTGGTGGTGTCGTCGGACCCCGAGGACCTCGATGGCGTGATCTTTCAGCCGCTCTTCGATTACGAGCCGCTCTTCGTGGCCTCCAGCCAGCATGTGCTGGCGGGCAAGGATTTCGTCGAGGCGGACGATTTCCGAGACGAGACATTGATCACCTACCCGGTGGACCGCTCGCGGCTGGATATCTTCACCGAGCTTCTGACGCCCGCCAAGGTGGAGCCGCGCGCGGTGCGGCAGATCGAGCTGACGGCGGTGATCCTGCTGCTGGTGGCGTCGAATCGCGGCGTTGCGGTGCTGCCCGATTGGGTGTTGCGCGAGCAGCGGACCAGCACGGAATACATCACCCGGCCAGTCACGAAGGGCGGGCTGACAAAGCGGCTGTACGCGGCGATCCGTGAGGACGAGGCGGACAAACCCTACATGGCGCATCTTCTTCGGCTGGCGCGGGAAATTCCGCTGCGGATGCAACGGCCGGTGGAGCGAGAAGCGGTCTGAGTGGCGCCTGGCCGGTCGGGCCGTTAGGGTGCCGGTGAAACCTGTCATGGAAAGCGAAAACGATGAAGATTGCGACTGCGGCCTACCCGCTGGACGAGTTCGACAGCTGGGACGCCTATGCCGAGAAGATCGAGGCCTGGGTGGCCGAGGCCGCTGGGCGGGGGGCCGATCTGCTGGTCTTTCCCGAATATGCGGCGATGGAACTGGCGCCGCTGGCGGGGCGGGCGGTATCGGCGGAGCTGGAGCCGTCCTTGCGGGCGGTGTCGGAGCGGATGCCCGAGGCGGACGCGCTGCATTCCACTCTGGCGGGCAAATATGGCGTGCATATTCTGGGCGGCTCGGCGCCGGTCTATGACGATGCGATTGGCCCGCGTCCGGTGAACCGGGCGGCGTTCTTCGGCCCCGGCGGGGGCAAGGGCGTGGTGGACAAGCAGATCATGACCCGCTGGGAGCGGGAGCCTATGGCGTGCGTGGGCGGCGGGCCTTTGAAGGTGTTCGATACCGCGCTGGGGCGGGTTGGCGTACTGATCTGTTATGACAGTGAATTTCCGCTTCTGGGACGCGCGATGCAGGATGTGGACATCCTGCTGGTGCCGTCCTGCACCGAGACGCTGGCCGGGTACTGGCGGGTGCGGATCGGGGCCATGGCCCGCGCGCTGGAGCAGCAATGCGTCAGCGCCATGTCGTCGCTGGTGGGGCCTGCAGACTGGTGCGAGGTCTGTGATGTGAACACCGGCGCGGGCGGCGTTTTTGGCCCGCCGGACATTGGCTTTCCGCCCACGGGCGTGCTGGCCGCAGGTGAACTGGATGCGCCAGGTTGGACCTATGCCGAGGCCGATTTGAAGAAAATCGCTCAGGTGCGGGCCGATGGCGGGGTGCTGAACCGCACCCACTGGGCCGAGCAGGCGGGACGCGACGGCGCCCCCACAGTTGAACGGCTGCAATGATATTTGACTTGAAAACCTTGGGGAATGGGGCCATTTAAACGCCTGTCCTGCGACCGGCAGGGCGGAAATCAAGGAGAGACCATGGCCAAGGAAGATACGCTCGAATTTCCAGGTGTCGTGAAGGAACTCCTGCCGAATGCGACATTTCGGGTCGAGCTAGAGAACGGCCATGAGATCATCGCCCACACGGCAGGCAAGATGCGCAAGAACCGCATCCGCGTTCTGGCAGGCGACAAGGTACAGGTGGAAATGACACCTTACGATCTGACCAAGGGTCGAATCAATTATCGATTTAAGTGAGGCGAAACAGGGGTTTGCCTGGTGCGCGGAAGCGTTTCACCTGAGGTGAAATGCGTGCGCACCCCGTCGATCATCTGGGGGCAACATGACGACAGCGCAGAGCCCCAAGTTGATCCTGGGCTCCGGCAGCCCGCGACGCCGGGATCTGCTTGCGCAGATCGGCGTCGTGGCCGATGACGTGCGCCCGCCGGATATCGACGAGACCCCCGAAAAGGCCGAGCTGCCGCGCCCCTATTGCGTGCGCATGGCGCGGGAAAAGGCGCTGGCCGTCGAGGCCGGGGGGGACGATATCGTGCTCTCTGCCGATACGACCGTGGCGCTGGGCCGGCGCATCCTGGGCAAGCCCGAGGATGCAGGGGAGGCCGAGGATTTCCTGCGCAAGATGTCGGGGCGGCGGCACAAGGTGATCACGGCGGTGGCTGTGCGCCGCGGTGACCGCCTTTGGGAGCGCGACGTGGTCAGTGCCGTGAAGATGAAGCGGCTGGATGATGACGAGATCGCGTTCTACCTGGGATCCGGCGATTGGCGGGGCAAGGCCGGGGGCTACGGCATCCAGGGGCCAGCGGGGGCGTTCATTCCGTGGATACAAGGCTCGTTCACGGCCATCGTGGGCTTGCCGCTGAAGGAGACGGCGGGGCTGCTTTTGGCCGCCGGATACCCTGTGTGGAAGGGAAAGACATGAAGGGACGCGTGGTGGCGCTGGGCCAGCTTGGCGATTTCGAGGCGGCGGCGCTGATGGAGGATGGTGTGCTGTCCGATCTGCTGGTGGATACCGACCAGCCGCGCCCCGGCACGATCTATCGCGCCGTGATCGAGCGGCCGGTGAAGGGGCAGGGCGGGCTGTTCGTGAAGACGCCCGACGGCAACGGATTTCTGCGCCAGGTCAAGGGGATGAGTGCCGGGGGCACGGTTCTGGTGCAGGTCACGGGCTATGCCGAACCGGGCAAGGCGATCCCGGTGACGGCGAAGGTGCTGTTCAAGAGCCGCTACGCGATCGTCACGCCCGGTGCGCCGGGGATCAACGTGTCGCGGGCCATTCATGATGACGACCTGAATGATCGCCTGATGCTGATCGGCAAGGAGGTGATGGCGGGCGATGACAACGGGTTGATCCTGCGCTCGGCCTGCGAAGGCGCGGAGGAGGAGGCCGTGGCCGAGGACGTGGCGCGCATGGCGGAGCTGGCCCGCGCGGTCATTGCCGATGCGAGCGGCAAGCCCGAAAAGCTGGTCGAGGGGCCGGGGCCGCACGAACTCGCGTGGCGCGACTGGCCGGAGCCCGAGATCTGGGACGAGGACGCGCAGGCGTTCGAGCACCACGGCGTGCTGGATGCGGTCGAAGCGCTGGCCAGTCCCCGCGAGGATTTGCCGGGCGGGGCAAGCATCTATGTCGAGCCGACGCGGGCGCTGGTGGCGGTGGATGTGAACGCCGGCGGCGACACCTCTCCGGCGGCTGCGGTGAAGGCCAACATGGCCGCCGCGCGCGTCTTGCCGCGGGCCTTGCGGCTGCGGGGGCTGGGCGGGCAGGTGGTGCTGGACCTCGCACCCATGCCCAAAAAGGACCGCAAGACCTTCGAGGCCGCCCTGCGCGCCGCGTTCCGCCGCGACACGGTAGAGACGGCCCTTGTCGGCTGGACGCCCCTTGGGCACTATGAGTTGCAGAGAAAGCGAGACAGGCTGCCGCTGCCGAAAGCGGTTCGCCATTGACCTGAGAC
The DNA here is from genome assembly GCF_009363735.1 of Roseovarius sp. THAF8. NCBI lineage: Bacteria > Pseudomonadati > Pseudomonadota > Alphaproteobacteria > Rhodobacterales > Roseobacteraceae > Roseovarius > Roseovarius sp. THAF8. The sequence continues at coordinate 3,357,470 of NZ_CP045410.1, forward strand.
ATCAGCTTATGACGAAGCGCGTGCAACGATTGAATGTCGTGCTGCGTTTCGCGATAAGCTGCTAGGCAGGTTAATCGCGAAACGCTTTAAAGGTTTGATATGAGTTGCCCGATTTGCGGCGAAGACACGGTGAAGAAATACCGTCCCTTCTGTTCCGAACGCTGTGCCAACCGCGACCTTGGCGCGTGGCTGCGCGGGGATTATGCCATTCCATCCAGCCGGTTGGACGATGCCGAGGAGGTCGCCGAGGCGATGGACGAGGCGCAGAACGCGGCCCCGGGAAAACCCCACTGAAAAGTGGCAAAAACCCACTGGACAGTGGCGTGGCCCTCGCCTAGAAAGCCGGAACCCGAACGGCGCGCCCGTTCACCCGTGCCCGGGTAGCTCAGGGGTAGAGCAGTGGATTGAAAATCCTCGTGTCGGTGGTTCGATTCCGCCCCCGGGCACCACTTCAAAATCCGAGATAGTCCAGAGAAGCTCTGGTGGCCGCTTGAATCAATCGTTTCTGCCATTTCTTGTCCGGCGTGGTCCGCGCGCGCCATCCGAGTTCAGCTTGCACTCATGGCGTGCGAGACCGAGACCGACGAGGATATCTGGGACATCGCGGGCGTGACGGCGTTCTTCGGCCTGTCGAACCGGATGGCGAATTTTACGTCGATGCGACCGAATACGGAATTCTACACGATGGGACGATAGGCGCGCGAGCCCGCGCCGTGTGAGGTGGTGCGGGCTTTACGCCGCGGTCCCAGGCGCGTCTTTGGTGCACCGGGCCGGCGCCGATCCTTCGGCGCCGGGTTTTCGACCGGGGTGGCGTTTCGGGAACGGGACCCGGCGCGTGCATCGCTGCACGCGTGCAGAAAGGCCGCAGCGCGGGCTCGATTGAGCCCGCTCGGGTCAGGTCAGACCACTTTGACCTCGAAGTCCTGCAGGCCCTCGACCTTGGCAAGCATGGTGTCGCCTTTCTGGATTGCCCCGACGCCTGCTGGCGTTCCCGAAAGGATGACGTCGCCGGCGGCGAGTTCGAAATATTCCGACAGGTAGCTGATCATTTCCGGGACCTTCCAGATCATCTGGTTCAGGTCGCCGTCCTGCCTGGGCTCGCCGTTGACGTGCAATTCGATCCGGCCTTCGTCGAGCGGGCCGCTTTCCTCGATCGGCACCAGCGGAGAAATCGGCGCGGAACGCTCGAACGCCTTGCCGATCTCCCAGGGGCGGCCCATTTTCTTCATTTCGCCCTGCAGGTCGCGGCGCGTCATGTCGAGGCTGATCGCGTAGCCCCACACATGCGACATCGCATCGCCAAGCGGAATGTTCGCGCCGCCGGATTTCAGCGCAACGGCAAGCTCGACCTCGTAGTGAACGTCGGAGCTGTGGGCCGGGTAGGGAAACTCGCCCGACGCATCGAGATTGTCGGGGTTCTTCTGGAAGAAGAACGGCGGTTCGCGGTCCGGGTCATGGCCCATCTCGATGGCGTGGGCGGCATAATTGCGACCGATGCAATAGACGCGGCGCACGGGGAATCGCGCGCCGGAGGCGGTGGGAACACTGATAACTTCGGGCGGGGAGATAGCAAAGTCAGCCATGGCAACCTTTCAGATTAATTTGACATAGAGCCATAGAAATAACTTCTGAAAAGATCAATTTAAAAATGATCTGGGCAATAATTTTATAAATCAGTTGATTTTTGGAATTCAAGGTGGCAACCATTGCGACCAATTGCAGGATTGATCTGATATATCGAAAATTGATCGGGATGGGCGTGGACGAGACTACTCAAATCCGGACGGCTGACAACGAGGCGGCGGCAACCCGGCTGCGCGCCTTCATCGAGGAGCGCAATTTCGGTCCGGGCGACCGTCTTCCGTCCGAGCGGGCGCTGCTGCACGAGCTGGGCCTGAACCGCGCGGCGCTGCGCAATGCGCTTCAGGACCTGGAAGACGAGGGAAAGATCTGGCGGCACGTCGGCAAGGGCACCTTCATGTCCGACCCCGACAGCGCGGAAGAGCAGGCGGACACCACGCTGGCCCTGTCGCGGCGCACCACGCCGGTCAAGATGATGGCCGCACGTCTGGCAATCGAGCCGTCCATCGCGCGGGAGGCGGCGATGAATGCCTCGGCCGAGGCCCTGGACCGGATCGCCGCAGCGGAGCGCGCGACCCACGCGGCGGGCTACTGGGACGCCTACGAGGCCGCCGACGATGATTTTCACCGTGCGATTTCGGAGGCCACCGACAACATCCCGCTGGTCGCCATCTTCGACAGGCTCAATTCGATACGCCGCTCGGTCACGTGGGGCGCGGTGCAGCGGCAGACGCCGAAGCCGTCGCGCGATCATGGCAGCTTCGACGAGCACAGGCGCATCGCGGAGGCCATCGCCAATCACGACCCCGACGCCGCCCAGGCGCTGATGCGCGCGCATCTCAAGGCGGTATCCGTCCGGTTGTTCGGAGATTTCTGAGTTTCCTGCCGGGCCTGTGGCGATGCCGGGCGGGACGCTGAATACGATCGGTCGTTCGGGCCGATCGGTCAGGCGGCTCGAAGGGGCCGCACAATGGGAGGAGTGAAACACCATGAAGAAATTGCTGGGAGCCGCGCTTGCGGCGATGATTGCGACCGGCGCGGCGGCGCAGGAGGATTATCCGAACCGCGCCATCACCATTCTCGTGCCCTTTGCCCCGGGCGGCGTGGTCGACCTGGCGTCGCGCACGATCGGCGAGGGGCTTTCGCGGCGCCTGGGCCAGGAGGTTATCGTCCATTTTCGGTGCATGTCGGGCAAATTGCCCGAGACATGACGGCCGGTTTGCCCGATCCTTGGAGGCAGCCCGTTCAGGGAGGAAGCGACATGAGCCTGCGATTTCGACTGGTCTTCACGCTTTGGCTGGTGACGGCGCTGGCGGCCGCGATCACGCTTGGCCTGGCGGCGGCGGATGCGTACCGGACCGCCCGGAGCGACACCCAGACGACGCTGACGCGGGCCAGCTATGTGCTGGAGCGGAACTATCACATGGAGCCGCGCGTGGGTGACCCGCTCTATGCCGAGATGACGTCGATCAAGCTTCTGGGCGTGATGGCGCCGGGCACATACATCCGGTTCGACCAGCGGATGATCACCGGATGTGATCGAGGCAATCGCGCAGGACCGGATTGCCGGCACCGGCACGGGCCTGGACGAGCTGAGCACGCGCCAGACGGAAATCCTGCGCCTGCTGGCAAGCGGCTGGCCGGCTGAAGAGATTGCCGACGCGTTGTCGATCAGCGTCAAGACGGTGCGAAACAATCACTACCAGATCAAGGGCGTGCCGGGCCTTGAGACCGACGCGCAGATGGTCTGGTTCGCGCTTGGGGCCGGGCTGGTGGAAACGTCGAGGGCCAGCGACGTGTGACTGTGTGCAAATTGCCGCTCGGTGACGCTGGAGCGACGGTTCCCGAACCCGCTGGTGGCGGAGGTGCTGGGCTAGCCTGGGGTTCAGGTTGGAGGTCGGCCCCCGCGCGGGGCGGGGACCGTTTCGCGATCAGCCGTAGATCAGCCTGGGCAGCCAGGTGATGATCTGCGGGAAGACCATGCAGAGCACCAGCCCGACGATTTGCAGGAACAAAAAGGGCAGGGCGGATTTGAAGATGTCCGACATCGGAATTTCCGGCGGTGCCACCCCGCGCAGGTAGAAGAGCGCGTAGCCGAAGGGCGGCGACAGGAAGCTCATCTGCATGTTCACGAGGTAGAGCACGCCGAACCACAGCACCAGGTCCTCGGGGCTGTCGAGGCCAAAGGCGGCGGCCCCCAGCGCCTTGATGATCGGCACGAAGATCGGCACGCAGAGGAGCAGGATGCCGACCCAGTCGAGGAACATGCCGAGGATTACCAGCAGGATCTGCATAAGGATCAGGATGCCCCAAGGGCCGAGGCCGGTGGCGGCCAGCGCGTCCTGCACGAACTGTTGTCCGCCTTCGAGCACGTAGAGGCCGACGAAGATTGTGGCGCCGAACATGATCCAGATGACCATCGCGCTGGCCTTGAGCGTGGTGGTGCAGGCCTCGCGGATGGTGGGCCAGTCGAGCTTGCGGTGGATGGCCGCCACGATGAAGGCGCCGAAGGTGCCGATGCCCGCGGCCTCGACCGGGGTGGCCACACCGGAAAAGATGATCCCGAGCACCACGATCACCAGGACGATGGGAGCGGCCATCTTGCCGATGAGCTGTACCTTCTCTTTGTTCGAGACGCGCTCTTCGACCGGGATGGCCGGACCCAGGGCCGGGTTGATATAGCTGCGCATGACCACATAGGCGATGTACATGCCCGAGAGCATCAGGCCGGGGATGACCGCGCCGATGAACAGCTCGCCCACCGATTGTTCGGCCACCACGGCGTAGATGATGGCAAGGATCGACGGCGGGATCAGGATGCCCAGCGTGCCGCCGGCCATGATCGAGCCCATGGCGATCTTGGGGTCGTAGTGACGTTTCAGCATTGCCGGCAGGGCGATGATGCCCATGGTGACGACTGCCGCGCCGATCACGCCGACCATGGCGGCGAGGATCGTCGAGGCGATGATCGTGGCCGCAGCCAGTCCGCCCTTCAGCCCGCCCATGACCTTGTAGATCACGTCGAACATGTCGTTGATGATGCCTGCCCTTTCCAGCATGGCAGCCATGAAGATGAAGAGCGGGATCGCCGAAAGCTGGTAGTTGGTCATCAGCGGGAAGATGCGGCTTGGCACGATGTTGAGTGCGCGTTCATCGCCAAGGATGAACAGGAACACGCAGGCCAGACCGCCGGTGACGAAGGCCAGTGGCAGGCCCGCCATGAGCAGCGCCAGAAGGCTGCCGAACATGATGAGCGTGAGCCACGCGATGTCGATTTCAATACCCATGAGCCTCAGTTCCCCCGTGCGATTTCACGGATGTCTTTCGACAGTTTCGAGATGCCTTGCAGGACGAGCAGCAGCCCGCCCATGACCATGACCCATTTCATCGGCCAGAGCGGCACTTCCCATTCGTTGAAGCTGATCTCGCCCCAGCGGATGTTGGGATCGGTCCACTGGTTCAGACCGAAGCCCGAGACCATCTCGCCAAAGGTGATCTGGCCTCGCGCCCAGTCGGACACGACCGCGTTGCCGGACGGCACGGCGATGGCGTCCATGGCGAAGATCCATGAGGTGACCAAGAGCGTGCCGGCGAAGATGAAGAAGAAGATCGAGGTCAGCAGGTCGACCCACGCCTTGTTCTTTTTCCGCATCGGCGCATAGAAGATGTCCACGCGCACGTGGGTTTCGGTCAGCATCGCGTAGGCGCCCGAGATCAGGTATTGCATCCCGAACATCAGGTACATCGCCTCGTGCGCCCAGTTGGTGGGCGAGCCAAAGACGTAGCGGGCCAGCACCTCGTAATAATAGACGAAGACGGCGATCACGGCCCAATAGGCCACGAATTCCCCGCAGAAGAGCGACAGGCGGTCGATCCAGTTCTCGGCATAGTCGCTGTCGTGCTTTGGGTTTTCCTCCGCCTCGTGGGCGGCAAGGGCCTTTTCGGTGTCGGACACCTCCTCGGGCGGAATCTTTTCGTTGGCGCGGCGCACCAGCCTTGGCATCAGCACGAGGTCGATCGCCAGAAGGGCGAGGATGGCGTAGAACGCATAGCCTGCGGCGTTGTCCCACCAGGCGCGGGTGCGGAACGCCTCCACTTGCTGCGGGCGGATCTCTTCCAGCGTGGCCTGCGCCTCTTTAAGCCTTGCGGCACCGCTGTCGAGCGTTTCCTTCGCCCGATTCAGGCGGCGCTCGGCGGCGCGTTGGGTAAAGCTGCCTTCTTCGGCCTCGTCATAGGCGGCCTGAAGGTCGGGCAGGTCGGCGCGGGCCTCTTCGACGCGGCCCTGTTCGCGGTCGATCACCCGCTGGGCGACGCGCAGATCGTTGTCGAAGCCCGACAGGATGGTGCGGGCCTCTTGGGTCTGCGCGTTGGCGTAGAGAATGAACAGGAAGATCGGAATGAAGACCAGGCCCCACAGGCTTTTGAGGTAAAAGCGGTGCAGGCCGAGGATGCCGCCGGTGACGGCGATCATGTAGGCCAGCGGCAGGGTATAGCGTTTCTCTTCGGGCTGTGGTCGGCGCGACAGGATCATCGCGATGATGGGGAAGACGATCAGTCCCACCCAGTACAGCCAATGCGGCAGCGTGAAGCTGAGCCCCGGCATTGCGGTCCTCACTCGTTGAAAGCGTTGAAAAATGCCGCCCGGGGGCGCGGGGCCCTCGGGCGGCGGATCGGTCGGGGGATCAGAGCTTGAGCTCGAGTCCCTCGGTCAGGGCCGGGTCGACATAGCCCAGCGAGCCGGACTGCATGTAATCAAGCTGAATCTTGAAGACGCGCGCGGCCTGCGGGTCGCGGTTGGCGTAGTCGAACCAGATCGGCACGGCGACCTCTGTCATCAGAGCCACGTCGTCTTGTGAAAGGCGGGTGACCTCGGTGCCGTCGGCCTCGAACTTTTCCCAGGCTTCCTGGTCGGCGGCCTGGATCGCGGCGTGGTGCATGTCGGAATAGACGTGGGTTTCCATCTCGACGAATTGCTTCATCTCGGGCGACAGGGCCTCCCACGCGTCCATGCCCACGGTGATGTCCATGGTGTCGACCGGCTGGTACAGCGACATGAAGCCCGGAGGGCCCATGACGATATAGTCGGTGACCTGGCTGAAGCCGAGGGCGTAGTTCACCGCCGGACCCACATAGTCGGCCACGTCGATGGTGCCTTTTTCCAGCGCCGGGAAGATTTCCGAGCCGGGCAGAACGGTGGTTTCGGCGCCGATCTCGTTGAATATCTCGGCCACCATGCCGCCGGGCAGGCGCATCTTGCGGCCCGCGAAGTCGTCAATCGAGCGGATCGGCACCTTGGAGTGGATGATGTTCGGGCCGTGGTGCACGGGGCCGACGAAGTGCAGGCCTTGCGCCGCGTAAAGTTCGCGCGCGATGTCGATGCCGCCCAGGCCGTAATAGAACACGTCGAATTCATGCGGGTTGCGCATCCCCAGCGGAATGGACGTCAGGAACGTCGCGGCCGGGATGATGCCCTGGGCGTAGATGGTGAAGGGGTTCACCGCCTCCAGAACGCCGTTTTTCACGGCGTCGTAAAGCTGGAAGTCGCCGACGACGTCGTTCGCGCCAAAGGGCTGAAACGTCAGCTCGCCGCCGGTCTTTTCGGCGATGGTGCCGCACCAGTCCTTGAAGATTTGCAGACCGGCGCCGCCGGGCCAGCTTGTCTGGATTTTCCAGGTGGTGCCGTTGGCCTGCGCCCCGGCGATATGCGGTGCGGCCAGCGTGGCGGCGCCTGCACCGGCAATGGTGCGCAGCGCATTGCGCCGCGTGGTCAGTTTGTTGGTCATGTGATTCCTCCCAGTTCGTGGGCCGGCCCCATTTTTGCCTAGGGTCCAGCCAGGCCGAGCGTACTGGAAAACCGCCAAATTGGTAAAGTGATTTTTCCAATATGTGGTAAAGTCGAGCCGGTCGCCTGGCGCGGACCTGCGGACCGCGCGGTTTGGCACGGCCTTTTGGAGCCGCGCCTGACGCAGAATTCGCCCGGACTGTCGCGTGACAAGCGGGAAACTCGTGCTGTGTTATTCTGCCCGGTGGCACGCCACGCGGGTCTGGCCCAGCTGGCGCATCTGGGGGCGTTCCTTGCTGCACCTGTCGATGGCGATGGGGCAGCGCGGGTGAAAGGCGCAGCCCGACGGCGGGTTGATCGCGTCGGGGATCTCGCCCTTGGGGGGATCGACCTCGCGCCCGAAGGCATCCATGCGCGGGGCCGCGTCGAACAGCATCTGGGTGTAGGGGTGTTTGGGGTCGGAGAAGAGCGCGTCGCGGGGCGCTTCCTCGACCAGCCGGCCAAGGTAAAGCACGCCGATGCGGTCGGCCATGTGGCGCACGACGGTGAGGTCGTGGCTGATGAAGAGGTAGGTGAGGCCGAACTCCTCGCGCAGGTCGGACATGAGGTTGAGGACCTGGCTTTGCACCGAGACGTCGAGCGCTGAGGTGGGTTCGTCGCAGACGATGATCTTGGGTTCCGAGGCGAGCGCGCGGGCGATGCAGATCCGCTGGCGCTGGCCACCCGAGAATTCGTGCGGGTACTTGGAGGCGTCCGCCGCTGACAGGCCGACCTGTTCCAGCAGGCGTTCGGCCAGCCCCGAGGTGTCGCCGCCCTTGGCCGCGACGGGTTCGGCGATGATGTCGCGCACCCGCCAGCGCGGGTTGAGCGAGGCGTAGGGATCCTGAAAGATCATCTGGATCTCGTCGCGTACCGCCTCGATCTTGGCCGCGTCGGTTTCGGTGGCGAGGTCCGTGCCGTTGATCTCGACGCTGCCCTCGGACGGCGGGGTGAGGCCGACGACGATCTTGCCGATGGTGGACTTGCCAGAGCCGCTTTCGCCGACCAGCGCGTAGACGCTGTTTTCCTCGATATCGAAGGACACGTCCGAGACGGCGGTCAGATAGGCCTTGTTCAACCGTTCGATCACCCGGTTCAGCCAGGGTTTCGAGACGTCGAAGCGGCGGGTGAGGTTGCGGATGGAGATCAGGGCGCTCATGCGACGGTGTCCTCCTTTTGCGTGGTGCCGAGCGGGAACCAGCAGGCCGCGCGACCATCGCAGGCCTGAAGGCTGGGGCCGGGCTCGCGGCGGCACTTGTCCTGCGCGTATTCGCAGCGGGGATGAAAGGCGCAGCCGTCGGGCAGCGCGCCGAGGCGCGGCATGGCGCCGGGGATCTGTTTCAGGCGCTTTTGGCCGACGCTGGCGAGCGGGGTCGAGGCCATGAGTCCCGCGGTATAGGGATGATGGGCGTTGGTGATGACCTCGCGCACGGGACCAAGTTCGGCCAGGCGGCCGGCATACATGACGGCGACGCGGTCGGCGGCCTCGGCGATGACGCCCATGTCGTGGGTGACCAGCATGACGGCCACGCCGCGCTCGCGGCAGAGCCGCTTCAGAAGCGCCACGATCTGGGCTTGGACCGAAACGTCGAGCGCGGTGGTGGGCTCGTCGGCGATGACCAGTTCCGGCTCCGCGCAGAGGGCAAGGGCGATGACCACGCGCTGGCGCATCCCGCCGGAGAACTCGTGCGGGTAGCTGCCGATGCGGGCCGAGGCGGCGGGGATGCCGACCTCGTCCAGCGCCGCGATGGCGCGTTTGCGGGCCTCGTCCTGGCCCACGTTCAGGTGCTCGGTGATGGTCTCGGTCAGCTGGTCGCCGATGGTCAGAAGCGGGTTGAGCGAGGTGAGCGGGTCCTGGAAGATCATGCCCATATGCTTGCCCCGCAGGCGGCGCAGCCTGGCGCGCGGGATGTCGTGGATTGGCTCGCCCTTGAGCAGTACCTCGCCTCCGGTGATGCGGGCGGGCGGGTCCAGCAGGCCGATCACGGCGTTGCCGGTCATGGATTTGCCGGCTCCGGATTCGCCCACCACGCCCAGGATTTCGCCGGCGCGGATGTCATAGCTGACGTGATCCACGGGGCGCAGGATGCCGTGCCGGGTGGGGATTTCCACGGTCAGGTCGCGAACGGAAAGGACGGGTGTGTCGGTCATGCGGTTGCGTCTTTCGTCTGTCTCACGGGCTTGTGTCCACGTTTTTCGGGACAGGAGGGGAGCGTGCTGTATCTTAACGATTGGTCATGCAGCGCCGCCGCACGATGGTAAGACGCCATGGCGAGAAGGCGGCAGAGGCCGTGCGAGGCCCGTGCCGGAGAGGGCGACCACGCAGAAAAAGGAGAGTGCCCATGTGCCTGACCAGCGAAGCCTTCGCCCTGTTCCTGACGATGATCGGGCCCGAGGCGGTGACCTCGGAAGAGGCGAAAGTGACCATCCACGCGACCGATGGCGATGTCGAATGGCACATCGTCGAGGACCGCTGGTGCACCGACGCGCGCGACACTGACGGCACGGAGGGCTGACGCCGCACCGGTGCCGGGGATGAGCGTGAGCGCAGTCATCTCAGCCTCGGGTTCAATGCGTCGCGCAGCCAGTCGCCCAGGAGGTTGATCGACAGCGCCAGCGCCAGCAGGGTGCCCGCGGGGAAGAGCAGGATCCACCATTCGCCCGAGAACATGAACTCCTGCCCGATGCGGATGAGCGTGCCGAGCGAGGGTTTCGTGGGGGGCGCGCCGACGCCGAGGAAGCTGAGCGTCGCCTCGGCGATGATGGCGAGCGCCAGCGAAATCGTGGCGATGACCAGCACCGGGTTCAGCACGTTGGGCAGGATATGCTTGAGCATGATGATGAAGGGCGAGCGGCCGATCAGGCGGGCGGCCTGCACGTATTCCTTGTTCTTTTCCACCAGCGTCGTGCCGCGCACCACGCGGGCGAACTGCACCCAGTCCGACAGGCCGATGGCGAGGATCAGCACCCACAGAGCCATCTGGTCGCGATAGGCGGGCGGCGTGATGCCCTTGGCGATGCCGAAGATCAGCATCGCGACAAGGATGGCCGGAAAGGTCAGCTGCACATCCGCGATGCGCATGATGATCGTCTCGGTCCAGCCGCCCACGTAACCCGCGATGAGGCCGAGCGTGACGCCGATCAGCATGGCGAGGAAGACCGCCGCGAAGCCCACGAACAGCGAGATGCGCATCCCGTAAAGGATGGTCGAGAACACGTCGCGCCCCTGGTCGTCGGTGCCCAGCAGGAAGGTATCGCCGGTAAAGGCGTTGGCCTGCCCCGGTGGCGTGAAGCCGTTCATCAGGTTCAGAGAGCCGGGGTTGAACGGATCGAACGGCGCGATGAGCGGCGCGAAGACCGCCGACAGGATCAGGATCAGCACCACCGCGAAAGAGGCGATGGCCACCGGCGCGTGCCGGAAGGACCACATGAAATCACTGTCCCAGATGCGGCGAAAGCGGCTGTCGCGCACTTTCGGCGCCGGGGGTGTGACGGGGGTATCGGTCATCAGTGGCCTCCTGCAGCGCTACGGTCCACGCGCAGGCGCGGGTCGATGGCGAAATAGAGCATGTCGACGATGAGGTTGATGCCCACGAACATGACGGAGATCATCATCAGGTAGGCGGCCATCACGGGGATATCGACGAACTGGATCGCGTTGATGAACAAGAGCCCGACGCCGGGCCACTGGAACACCGTTTCGGTGATGATGGCGAAGGCGATGATGGAGCCCAGCTGAAGCCCGGTGATGGTGATGACGGGCACCAAAGTGTTCTTCAGCGCGTGGCGGAAGTTGATCGCGCGTTCACGGATGCCGCGGGCGCGGGCGAAGCGAATATAGTCCATGCGCAGCACCTCGAGCATCTCGGTCCGCACCAGCCGCATGATCAGGGTCATCTGGTAGAGGCCCAGTGTGATTGCCGGCAGGATCAGCGCCTGAAGGCCGGATTTCGTCAGAAACCCGGTGGACCAGCCGTTGACCCAGGTGACCTCGCCGCGTCCGAAACTGGGCAGCCAGCCAAGCTCGACCGAAAAGACATAGATCAGCAGGATGCCGATCAGGAAGGTGGGCAGCGAGACCCCGATCAGCGACAGCGTCATGATGACATTGGCCGAAATCCCGCGCCTTCGGATCGCGGTATAGATGCCAAGCCCGATGCCGCCGATCAGCGCCAGCAGCCCCGACACGAAGGCCAGTTCCAGTGTGGCGGGCAGGCGTTCGATCAAGATGTCGGCCACGGGCCGCCCTTGGCGATAGCTGAGTCCGAAATTGCCCTGAACGGCGTTGGTCAGGAACTTGTAGTACTGGAAAACGAAATTCTGATCGAGGCCCAGCTCGGAGCGCAGGCGCTCGATATCGGCGACGGTGCGTTCCTGGCCAAGCATGTTGTCGACCGGATCACCGACAAAGCGGAACATGGCAAAGGCCACGAGGCCCACCACGAGTAGCACGAGCGCGGACTGGGCCACGCGCCGGATGATGTAAGCTAGCATGTTTCGTCCCCGAAGCGGTCGTCACGCACTGTTATTCTTCTGGCTGTGACGGCAGGCGGGCGGCCCCGGAAGGCCGCCCGCGATTGGCTTAGTTCATCTCGAAGAATTTGAACTTGGGATCGTCCTCGGGGCTGACCTCGGTGCCGACCGCGTCGGTCATGCCCCAGTTCAGCACCTGGTGGTGGATCGGGATGTAGAGCTGTTCGTCCTGAACCACCTGCCAGATCTCGTTGATCGTGGCGTTGCGCGCCTCGAGATCGGTTTCCGAGGCGAGGCTGACGATCTTGGCGTCAAGATCGGGGTTGGAATAGCCCGTGCCGTTCCAGCTGCCGCGTTCGTCGCCGCGGGTGTGGACGAGGAAGTTGAAGATGTATTCCGAATCGTAGGTCGGAACGCCCCAGCCCAGCATGTAGAAATCGGTCTCGCCGTTCTCGATCAGCGGGAAGTGCTGTGCCTTGGGCTTGGCATCCAGGTTCACGGTGACGCCGATCTGCGCCAGCATCCCCACGGCGGCCTGGCAGATCGCCTCGTCGTTGACGTAGCGGTCGTTCGGGCAGTCGAGCTGGATGCTGAACCCGTCGCCATAACCGGCCTCTTCCATCAGGGCCTTGGCGGCCTCGATGTCGGTGGTGGCGCTGCTGTCCATTTCCTCGTTCCAGCCGTTGACGAAGGGCGGGGCGATCATGCCCGCGGGCTGGGATTGCTCGCGCATGACGACCTGCTTGATGGCGTCGCGGTTGATGGCCATGGACATCGCCTTGCGCACCTTGGCGTCGGCCAGCGGGTTGGCGCCATCGACGTCGTCATTCTCGATATCGTCGGCGCCCATGTTCATGCCGAAGAAGATCACCCGGTTCTGCGGCGCGGTCTTGACCACGAGGCCGTCAGTGTCGCCGACGCGGCCAAGGTCCTGCACCGGAACGTCCTGGATGAAGTCGACCTCGCCCGACAGGAGTGCTGCCACGCGGGTGGCGGCGTTCTGGATCGGGGTATAGACGATTTCGGTCACGTCGAGCGGGAACTCGTCCTTGCCCCAGTAATTCTCGTTGGCTTCCAGCACGGTCTTCACGTCGGGTTCGCGGCTGACCAGGGTAAAGGCGCCGGTGCCGTTGGTGTTGGACGAGGCGAAGGTGGTTTCGCCGCCGGCCACGTCCTGCACGGCGACGGCGTCGTTTTCCTCGGCCCAGCCCTTGTCCATCATGAAAAGGTTGGTGAGGTTGGCCGGAAGGATCGGGTTGGGGCCGTCGGTGACGAACTCGACGGTGTGGTCGTCAACGGCGCGCACCTCTTTGATCGAGGTCAGGAGTTCCTTCATCGCGGACGTTTCGGACTTGGCACGGTTGATCGAGAACACCACGTCCTCGGCGGTGAAGTCGGCGCCGTCGTGATAGGTGACGCCCTGGCGCAGGGTGAAGACCCAGACGTTCGGGTCGTCCTCTTTCGGCGCCCAGTCGGTCGCCAGAGCGGCCTGGAACTCGCCCGAGTGGTCGCGGATAATCAGCGGCTCGTAGATCTGGTGCGAGAGCGTGTGCGTCGGCCCTTCGTTCTGGGCGTGGGGGTCGAGCGTCAGCGAGTCGCCCGCGCGGGCCCATCGCAGCGTTTCGGCCGAGGCGCCGGTCATCGCCGTGGAAGCGAGAAGTGCGGCGGCAAGGACTGTCTTGGTTTTCATGAATATCTCCCTGGATATCGCCCGGGTTGATCCTCGGGCTGATCCCGAAAACATAACTTAGTGTTCCGGCTCTGCAAGCAAACGAATGGGAAGATGCCTTCACGTCACTTGAAAAACGGAAGGCGAAACCGGCAGGACGGGCGTGGATGCGGGGTGACGCGCGGGCGATACGGGCTATCGTTGGCCTGCGGAGCCCTGTGGAAGAGGAACGGCGAAGACCATGAAGATGCGGCGGAAATCGGACTTGCCGACCAAGGTTTGCGCGGCCTGCGGGCGGCCTTTCGCTTGGCGCAAGAAGTGGGAGAAGGTCTGGGACGAGGTGCGCTATTGCTCGGAACGCTGCAAGCGGGCGCGGGGCTGAAATCAGGCGAAACGCGCAAGGATCGGGTCGAGATCGACCCTGGCGCGGAGCCGTTCGGCCAGCAGATAGCAGCCCAGAACCTTGCGTTGCAGCAAGAGCGTGTCGGTGGGCGGCGCATGGATATCGACCTGCTCGTCGGCCAGAAGCAGCCCCTCGCGGCGCAGGCGGGCCAAGAGGCCGCAGGTGGCGAAATCGAGCGTGCCGCCCTGGCGCAAGGGTTCGGCGGCGAGTTCGAAAAGCCGCAGGATATGGGCGCGGTCCGTGGCGGTGGTGTCGGTGCCGACGAGGCCGATGGCGATCATTGCGTCCCAGGCGGCGTCCATGTCGCCGCTGAGCGCGGCGTTGAAGAGGGCGCGATAGCTGCCCACGCGCTCGGGCTCGAATTGAAGCGTCGCGCCGAAATCCAGAAGGACGATACGGCCCGTGTCGGGCTGGTAGCGGTAGTTGGCGAAATTGGGGTCGGTCTGCATGTCGTGCAACTCGAACAGCTCGCGCAAGGTGAGCGTGATGAGCGCCGTGGCGATGCGGTCGCGGGTGGGCTGGTCCATGTCGGCGGCGGCGTCGATGCTCTGGCCTTCGACATAGGTCATGGCTAGGATGTCGCGTGTGCTGAGGTCGTGCTGGACCTCGGGCAGTATGAAATCGCTGTCGTCGGCAAGGTGGGCGCGGAAACGGGTGAGGGCGGCGGCCTCGCGGGTGTAATCCGTTTCCTCGTGCAGTTGCGCCGCCGCGTCGGTTAGCATCCGGTCCGTGTCGAAGCTGGCGGGCATCATGCCGGAGTGGCGCAGGATCAGGCCGAGGTTGCGCATGTCGCTGTCGATGCTGTCGCGGATGCCGGGATATTGCACCTTGATCGCAAGGTCGCGGCCATCGCGGGTCTGTGCGCGGTGGACCTGCCCGATGGAGGCCGCGGCGATGGGATGTACGTCGAAGCGTTTGAAATGGCGCAGGAAATCGCGGCCCCAGTTGGCGGCCAGAACTTTCTTCAGCTGCGAAGGCGGCATGAATTGCGCGTCAGCGCGCAGGCGGGCGAGGATTTCGGCCAGCTCGGGCGGGAGCATGTCGGCGGTTTCCATCGACAGAAGCTGACCCGCCTTCATGGCGGCGCCGCGCATGTTGGCCAGATGGTCGGCCACGCGGGTGACGTTGGACGGTGTCATCAGCAGGTCCTGCAGGCGGGGTTTGCGGCCGCGCAGCAAGTCCCATCCGCCGCGGGTGGCGACGTTGCCCGCCAGCGCGGTCGCCATGCCGCCGGTGCGGGCCATGCGCGAAAACCGCCCGGTGGGCACGCGCGCGGCGCGCTTGCGGTCAGGCGGGTTCTGATCGTTCATCGCGTGCCCTCGGTGCGGTCTTCCAGCCGAGGGCCGAGGAGACGGACAAGCGCCGGGCGCAGCCGCAAAAAGGCGCGGTAGGCCAGTTCGGCCACCGGCACGACGCCGGGGATGCGTGACAGCCTGGCAAGGTGGCGCCAGCCGGGCAGGCGCTTCCAAACCTCGAAAAAGCCGGCGGCGCCGGACACCAGAGTGCCATCGGGGCGGCGGGTGTGGAAGCGGCCCATTGCGGCCTCGCGGTCAAGGTCGGGTGCCGGATCGTCGGCGCTGCGCGAGATGTCGGTGAAGGCGATGCGGCCTGCCCGGTCGCGTTTGCGGTAAAAACCGATCTCGGCACGGCAGAGCGGGCAAGAGCCGTCGTAATAGACCGTCAGTCGGGGATCGTTTTCGCCCGTCACGGTCAGCCCGCGTCCTTGCCCAGATCGGGCGCGCGTTTGAGAATCCGCTGGAGGGTGCGGCGGTGCATGTTCAGCAACTCGGCGGTCTTGGTGATGTTGCCGTCGGTGCGTTCAAGGAAGCGTTCAATGTGCACGCGCTTGGCCTCTTCGGGCGAAATCGGGTTTTCCGGCGCGGGCGGCTGGACCCCTTCGGCGGCAAGCAGCGCATCGACGATCTCGTCGCCGTCGGCGGGCTTGGCGAGATAGTCGACAGCACCCAGTTTCACGGCGGCGACGGCCGTGGGCGTGTCGCCATAGCCCGTCAGGACAAGGGCGCGGGCCGATTTGCGCTGTTTCTTGAGCATCTCGATGACCTCGAGCCCGGAGCCTTGGCCGAGATGCAGGTCGATGATGGCAAAGGCCGGCTGGCGGGTCTCGATCGCGGCGGCGGCCTCGGCCACGGTGCCGACCGGGATCGGATCGAAGCCGCGGCTGGCCATGACCTTGGACAATTGCTCGCGGAAGACGTCGTCATTCTCGACGATCAGGAGCGTGGTGTCTTTGGGTAGCTGTTTCATATCATCCTCTCTGCACGTGATACGTGCGGGCGGCGCGGTTGGATGACCGCCGGGGCCGGGGTGCGACAGTTTGCGCAGGGCGTGGCCCGAAATGCCGACGGCGCCCCGGGGTGACCCGGAGCGCCGTCTGTTTTTGCACGTTTCGGCAATGGCTTAGCCCGGTTGCACCCGGTCCGCATCCATCACCTTGGCCCACGCCTTGACGAAGTCCTTGACGAACTTGCCGCCATTGTCCGCCTGGGCATAGACCTCGGCCTGGGCGCGCAGCTGCGAGTTGGAGCCGAAGACGAGGTCGCAGCGGGTCGCGTCCCACTTCTTGTCGCCGGTCTTGCGGTCCTTGCCGACAAAGGTCATGCCCTTGTCATCGGTGGCTTCCCAGACGGTGCCCATGTCCATCAGGTTGACGAAGAAGTCGTTGCTGAGCGTGCCCGGACGGTCGGTAAAGACGCCATGCGCGGTGCCGCCGTAGTTGGTGCCCAGCATACGCAACCCGCCGATCAGAACGGTCATCTGCGGCGCCGAAAGGCCCAGCAGATGCGCGCGGTCGATCATCAGTTCCTCGGCGGAAACCGTGAAGTCGCCGGAGAGGTAGTTGCGGAACCCGTCGGCCTGCGGCTCCATGATCTCGAAGGACTCGGCGTCGGTCATCTCGTCGGTGGCGTCGGTGCGGCCCGGGGTGAAGGGCACGGTGACCTCATGACCGCCCGCCTTGGCCGACGCTTCGACCGCCGCGTTGCCGCCGAGAACGATCAGGTCGGCCATCGAGATCTTCTTGCCACCCGAGGCCGACGCGTCGAAATCGGCCTTGATGCCTTCCAGAACCTTCAGAACCTTCGCCAGCTGCTTGGGCTGGTTCACCTCCCAGTCCTTTTGCGGGGCCAGACGGATACGCGCACCGTTGGCACCGCCGCGCATGTCCGAGCCGCGGAAGGTCGAGGCCGAGGACCACGCGGTGTAGGCCAGTTCGGAGACCGACAGACCGGAATCGCGGATCTTGGCCTTGAGCGTCTTGACGTCCGCCTCGTCGACCAGCGGGTGATCGACCTCGGGCACCGGATCCTGCCAGATCAGCACTTCGTCAGGTACCTCGTTGCCCAGATACATGTTGCGCGGGCCCATGTCGCGGTGGGTCAGCTTAAACCACGCGCGGGCGAAGGCGTCCGCGAACTCGTCGGGATTGGCATGGAAATGGCGCGAGATCTTCTCGTACTCGGGGTCCATGCGCATCGCCATGTCGGCGGTGGTCATCATGATGTGCTGGTTGCGGGTCGAGGGGTCCTCGGGATCGGGGGCCATATCCTCGGGCTTCTGGTCCTTGGGCTGCCATTGCCACGCGCCGGCGGGGCTTTTGACCAGTTCCCACTCGTAGCCGAACAGCACGTCGAAATAGCCCATGTCCCACTTGGTGGGGTTGGGCGTCCAGGCGCCTTCGATGCCCGAGGTGATGGCGTCACGGCCCTTGCCCGAGCCGTAGGTCGAGAGCCAGCCGAAGCCCTGGGCCTCCATCGCGCCGGCCTCGGGTTCGTTGCCCACATGCGAGGGGTCGCCAGCGCCGTGCGCCTTGCCGAAGGTGTGGCCGCCGGCGGTGAGCGCGACGGTTTCATAGTCGTTCATCGCCATACGCGCGAAGGTTTCGCGGATGTCGCGGGCCGAGGCCAGCGGATCGGGCTGGCCGTCGGGGCCTTCGGGGTTGACGTAGATCAGGCCCATCTGCACGGCGGCCAGCGGGTCCTCCAGCTTGCGGTCGCCGGAATAGCGGCTGTTGGGTTTGTCGGACGTGGCAAGCCACTCTTTTTCCGAACCCCAATAGACGTCTTCCTCGGGTTCGAACACGTCCTTGCGCCCGCCGCCGAAGCCAAAGATCGGGCCGCCCATGTCTTCGATCGCCATGTTGCCGGCGAGGATCATCAGGTCGGCCCAGGAAATCGCGTTGCCGTATTTCTGCTTGATCGGCCACAGCAGGCGGCGGGCCTTGTCGAGGTTGCCATTATCTGGCCAGCTGTTGAGCGGGGCAAACCGCTGGGTGCCCGAGCGCGAGCCGCCGCGACCGTCAGAGGTGCGGTAGGTGCCGGCCGAGTGCCACGCCATGCGGATGAAGAAGCCGCCATAGTGGCCATAGTCGGCGGGCCACCAGTCCTGGCTGTCGGTCATCAGCGCCTTCAGGTCTTTTTTCAGCGCCTCCATGTCGAGGCCCTTGAAGGCTTCGGCATAGCTGAAGTCCGGGCCCATGGGGTCGGATTCAGGGGTGTTCTGATGCAGGATCTTGAGGTTCAGCTGGTTCGGCCACCAATCGCGGTTGGACTGGACGCTGAACCGCGTCGCACCATGCATGACCGGGCATTTGCCGGAATTTTCGAGATCGTTGCCGTCCATAGAGTCTCTCCCAGGGTTTGCTGTCTGACGTTGCCGGATGCGCGTGATCCGGGCCGATTGCTTCGTGAGAAGACGTAAGCATTGCCGCGCGCGATGCAACGCGGGAATCGCTTCTCCGGGCGGACCATAGCAAGGCAATGCAATGAGAATAAGTTGCAATTATTGATTGGATTGATAAATATTTCTTATGAAAAACCTTTCGCTGAAACAGTTGCGCTATTTCGAGGTGCTGGCCCGGACGGGCCATTTCGGGCAGGCCGCCGAGATCTGCGCGGTGACCCAGCCGGCGCTGTCGGTGCAGATCAAGGCGCTGGAGGCGGCGGCGGGGGCGGCGCTGTTCGAGCGCACCACGCGCGAGGTGCGGCTGACCGGGTTCGGCGCGGAGTTCGCCGCGCGCGTGCGCGAGATCCTTCGGTCGGTCGATGAGCTGTCGGACCTTGCGCGCAAGGCGCAGGAAGGGCTGAGCGGGCGGCTGCGGCTGGGAGTCATCCCGACGATTGCGCCTTACCTTTTGCCACGATTCCTGACGCGGCTGGGCGCGGAATTTCCCGACCTGGACGTGCAGGTGCGCGAGAGCATCACGCCGCGCCTGATCGCGGAACTGGGCGAGGGCGGGCTGGACCTGGCGATCGTGGCGCTGCCGGTGTCGGAGCGGTCGCTGGAGGAATGCGCGATCTTCGAGGAGCCGATGATGCTGGTGCGGCCCGAGGCCGAGGCGGAGGCGCCGGTGCCGGAGGTGACGGCCCTGCACGAGCGGCGGCTGTTGCTGCTGGAGGAAGGACATTGCTTTCGCGACCAGGCGCTGGCGTTTTGCAACATTCCGGGCGGCGGGCCGCGCGACGGTCTGGAAGGCACATCGCTGTCGACGCTGGTTCAGATGGTGGGCGCGGGCATGGGCATTACCCTGATCCCCGAGATGGCGGTGCCGGTGGAAACCCGGTCGGCCCCGGTGTCGGTGGCGCGGTTCAGCGACCCGCAGCCCAAGCGGCAGGTCGGCATGGTGTGGCGCAGGACCAGCCCGCTGGCCGATCGGTTTCGGGCCATCGCGGACCTGCTGGCGCCGGAGGGGGCCGAACCGTCCGAGGCGGCTCAAAGCGTTTTGCCTCTAACCTGAGCTATCGGCGAAAGGCGAAACGCGTGCGACGATCGGCTGTTGTGCTGCGTTTCGCGAAAAGCTGTGATTCAGGATTATCGCGAAACGCTTTAGTAGTCTTTTTCGAAGAAGATGCCGACGCCGGTATTGCCGGTGGTGCTGGTCGAGCCCTTGACGGTGACGTTCCGGCCGATGTCGAGGTTCAGGTTGATCTCCTGGTTGCCTTCGCTGTCGGCAGTGACCTCGGAATAGAGGTTTTCCGACAGGTAGGCGCCGGCGGTGACCTGGGTTGCACCGTCCTCGGAGGTCGACACGTCGAGGTCGCTGAGGCCAAGGGCGCCGCGAATGTCCAGACCGCCCGAGCGCTGGCCTGACAGGGTGGCGGCGGCGGCGACAAGCTGGGCTGCCTGGAAGGCCGAGATGTCTTCGAGTCCGCGCCCAAAGAGCAGCCGCGCGACGGCCTCGTCCTGGGGCAGGTCGGGGACGGATTCGAAGCTGACGGAAGGCGAGCTTGCCAGGCCCTCAATGATGGTGCGGACAAGGATGCCGTCATTTTCCGTCTCGGCCACGAAGCGCAGGTAGGGGTCGAGCGCGCCGCGCAGGTCGATGACCCCTTCCGTCAGCTCGAGGCGGCGGCCGAGAATGTCGAGCCGTCCGCGAATGAGCTCAAAGAGGCCGCTGGGCACCACATCGGCCGTGGTCCCCTGAAGGCGGACGCGTCCGCCCAGTTCGGCGTCGAGGCCGCGGCCGCGCACGAAGATCCGGTTGGGGGCGTTGATTACGAGGTCGAGCGGAAAGACAACGGGAGCGCCGTCGCGGTCCTGGCCGATGATGCCGGCGCGGGTCCGGGTCTGGCGCACTGCGGCGGGCTCGCCGATATGCGTGATCTCGGGGATGTCGCCCGGCGAGCGCGTACCGCTGCCCGAGGGGACCCGCAGTTCGGTGCGGCCCAGGTTGACTATGCCGGCGATGGTCGCGCCGCCGGTGAGCGGGCCGTTGATGCCGACCTGGCCCGACAGGGTGGTGGTGTAGAGGTCGGGGTCGGTGACGACAAGATCGTTGAGCGCGGCTTCGAGATTGGCGTTGAAGGGGGCGGACAGGGTGATCGGGCCGCGCACGCGGAAATTGCCGCCGGTGCCCATGGAGGCTGTGATGTCGGTCTCGGCCCGGCCCGAGGCGAGGCGCACGGCGCCGCCGATGCCGGTGATGGCCGTCGAGAGGCTGGGCAGGGCGAGCCGGCCGTTCGAGACGTTGATCACACCCGACAGGGAATTCAGGGCGGGCGGGCCGTTGACGCTGAGGTCGAAGTTGGCGAGGCCGGTGATGGAACGTGGCGCAAGAAACGGGTTGGCCAGCGCCAGGGGCGCGGAGCCGTTGACGTCGATGTCGAGGCTGTTGCCGTACCCGTTGATCGACCCGTTGACGCGGGCATTGGTGCCGCCCGGGCCGGACGCGTCGAGCGACAGGCGGATCTGTTCGCCGGTCCGGTCGACGATGGTGATCGTGCCGTTGGCCGAGACCGCGCCGGGGAATTCGGGGACAAAAATGCCAAGGTCTGCAAGGCGTGCCGACAGGTTGACCGGCGCGCCGGGGCCGCTGCCTTCGGCGTCGACGGTCACGCGGGGTGTCTGGATGTCGATGTAGCGGATGCCGGGCGCGGATTCGCCCAGGGCGACGGAGGCGCGGGCGTCGATGCTGCCGGCGATCAGCTGGTCGAGCTGGGCGATGCCGGTGCGCAGGTTCGAGCCATCGATATCGGTGGTGATGTCGAGGGTGCGGCCGCGAACCTGTCCCGATCCTTCGAGGGTCATGTCGAGGCTGCCGGTCAGCGGACGGTTCAGGAGCGGCGCGAGGCGCGACAGGTCGCTGGCGTTGAGGGTCATCTGGCCTTCGACCGGCAGCAGCGTGTCCTCGGGGAAGACCGCGCCGGTGGCCGAGAGCGTCGTGCCGGCGCCCGAGGCGTCGAGGCGCGAGATGGTGACGGCGCCGCCTTTTTCCCAGGTCGCGGCGGCGTCGAGGGTGGCGGGGCCGGACATGCGCGGCTCGATCCGGGCAAGTTCGGCGATGGCGGCCTTTACGGTCAGTTCGCCATCGTCGGAATCAAGCCGTCCCGAGGCGTCGGCCTCGAGTGCAGGAGTGCGCACCGAGAAGCGGTCCAGCACGGTGCCGTCGGTGTCGCGCTGCGCGGCGACGGAGAGCGTGCCCGCGCCGGCCATCAGAGCGTCGACACGCGGCTCGCCGATTTCGACGTCGTTGGTTTCGGCGTCAAGCACGATGTCGAACGCGCCGCCGCGGATGCGGCCGGAGCCTTCGAGCACAACGGTCGCGGCGCCGTCCAGATCGCGGCCGGCGAGTTGGGCAAAGCGCGACAGGTCCGTCGCCGCCAGCGTGATCTTGCCCTCGGCAGGCAGGTTGGGGTTTTCGGGGAAGACCGCGCCGCTGCCCGTCAGCGTGGCGTCCGCCAGGGTGGCCTCGAGCGCCGAGATGTTGAGCGCGTCGCCAGAGTTCCAGTTGATCGAGGTGGTCAGGGTGGCCGGGCCGGAGAGCGTGGGCTCGACCTGGGCGACGTTTTGCAGCCGGGCCTCGATATCCAGCTGGCCTTCGTTCGAGTCGAGCCGGCCCGAGGCGTTGGCGGCGAGGGCCTGGGTCTGGATGGTCAGGCGTTCCAGCACGGTGCCGGTGGTGTCGCGGCGCGCGGCGAGCGCCAGCGTACCCTGGCCGGTCATCAGGGGATCAAGGCGGGGCTGTCCGATGGCAAGGTCGTTGGTTTCGGCCTCGAGTTCGATGTCGAACGCGCCGCCCAGGAGGGTGCCGGTGCCTTCGAGCGTTGCGTTGGCGGCACCGGAAATGTCCTGGTTCGAGATGGCGGCGAAGCGCGAGAGGTCGGCGGCGTTGAGCGTGGCGCTGCCGGTGAAGGGGAAGCCGTCTTCGAGGCTTTCCAGTTCACCATCGGCGGTGAGGGTGACGTTGCCGCTTTCGACGTCGAGCGCGTCGATGACCAGCGGCTGGTCCTGTTGCCACGCAAGGGTCATCGTGCCCGAGGGCGCGGTACCGATGGCCTCGGCCAATGCGGGATCGGAATGATCCACGCCTTCGGCGTTGAATTTCAGGTCACCGGAAAACGATCTGTCCGGGGCGTCGGTGATCCGGCCGGTCCCCGAGAGCGTGGCGCGATCCACGCTCAGCCCGTCCTGCAGCAGATCGACAATCTGGACCTCGGCCTGCCAGGCATCGTCCTCGGCGGCGTCGAAGCTGGCGTTGAGGCGGGCGTTCTGAAGGGTGGTGGGCGCGCCGGATACGGGCAGGCGGACCACCTCTCCGTCGTCGCTGCCGATGCGGCCTTGCAATTGCATGGTTTCGGGCCAGCCAGAGGCGGAGAGGGCCAGGTTGCCCTGAAGCTCGAGCGCCTCGGACCGGATGGAAAGCTCGTCGAGCACGAGACGTCCGCTGGACTGCGACTGGCCGGAGACGGCAAGCGCGGTGGCCTCGCCGAAGAACGGCTGGAACTGCTCTTCGAAGAGCGGGCGCAGGTCGCCGTCGAGGTCGGCGGCGAAGGTGTAGCCCTGGGTGTCGTCGCCGTCGATGGCGCCGACATTGACCGTGCCGCCGAAGCGTTCTTGTCCGTCAGAGCTGAGCAGGATGCGGGCCGAGAAATCCGACAGCGGAGCGTCGCCGGCCACCTGCAGGCGCAGGGCAGGCGTATCGGGAATGCCGAGCAGGGTGGAGACGATGCCTTCGGGTCCTTCCTGGAAATCTAGATCGAGGGCCAGGACGCGGCTTTCGTTCTCGAACGAGCCTTCGAAGGTAAGGCTGTCTTCACGATCCAGTCGCTGGATGGCGAGGTTTGCGGCGCCTTGGCCGTCGGCAAGGTTGGCGCTGCCTTCCAGCGACAGCCGGGCCGGTTCGCCGAGAACGGACTCGCCAAGTTCGACCGTCTCGATCTGAACCAGTTCGACATTCACCGAGACCGGCAATTCGGGCAGGGCGAACTGGGTCGCCTCGGCGTCGTCGGGGCTGACGGATTCGCCACCCGAGGGCAGACGTTCGAGGATGACTTCGGCGGCGGTCAGTTCGTCGACCTCGAGCCGGCCGCGCAGCAGGGCGGACCGGGACCACACAAGCGAGGCATCGCGAAGGGTCAGCCAGACGCCGTCCTCGTCGGCGATGGTCAGCGACTCGAGCGTGGCATTGGACGACAGCGCGCCGCGAAAGCCGGTGACGGTCACGTCGCGGCCGGCGCCGGAGAGATTATCCTGCAGCCAATCCTCGATGAAGGACTTGTCCTCCTCGGCCTGATCCTGTGCCAGAGCGGGTGCGGCCAGGCCAAGCGTGAGGACCATCAAAAGAAGAGAAAGCAGAACGCGCATCAGAATGCCTGACCAATACCAATATAGAACTCGTAATCCTGGCCCGCGTCTCCGTCGAGCGGCGTGGCCACGTCAAAGCGGATCGGGCCGATGCCGGTATCGTAGCGCACGCCGAAACCCGCGCCGGAGTGCCAGTCGCCGGTGCCGGAGCCGAAGCTGTCGCGGCCCACGTAGCCTGTGTCGGCAAAGCCCACCACCTGCCAGCTGTCGGCAACGCGGGCGCGCAACTCGCCCGACACGGCGAGGAACGACCGCCCGCCACTGGTGTTGCCGCCGCCGAGATCCACGCCAAGGGATTGATAGGGCTGGCCGCGGACGGTGTTGGACCCGCCGGAGAAGAACAGCATGTCGGGTGGTACGTCGAGCAGAGATGCGCCGGTCACCGAACCCAGCTGGGTGCGCCCGGCCAGCACGATCGTATCGTTTTCGCCGAAGCCCACATAGGTCCGCGCGTCGGCGTAGAGACGGAAAGCGGGATCGCCTGCATCCAGCGCCAGGAACGGTGTGGCTTCGAGCCCGACATAGAACCCTTCGGTCGCGTTGAGCGCGTCGTCGCGATTGTCGAAGGTCAGCTTGCCAGGGAGCAGCAGAAGTTGGTTGGTGCGCGAGCCGAGGTCGTCGTCGATTTCGGCATACTGGTAGGCGATGCCAAGCTCGCCTTCCAACTCGTCGGAGAAGATGTGCGAGACACCGCCGCCGATTTCGAAGGTGGTCTGGCGGTATTCCTCTTCGTCCAGTTCCTCGATGCGTGCTTCGAGAAAGGCCGTGGTGTCGGGCGTGAAGGTTGCGGGACGTTCGAACCGGGCAGACAGGCGGTAGTCGATACCGCCCGAGTCGCCGCCGATGCCGCCGACCTCGCCCTCGATCCGAAAGCGTTCGGCGCCTCCCAAAAGGTTGCGGTGGAGCCAGAAGCCGCTGAGCGTCAAGCCTTCGAGCGAGGCGATTTCGGCGCCGAAGCCGATGCGGCGCGGCTTGGCGTCGATCACTTCGGCCTGGATGTCGAGCGTGCCGTCGGGGTTGGGCACGGCGGCTTCGTTCAGCACGACCGAGCGGAAGGCGCCGGTGCGGCGCAGGCGCTGGCTGGCGTCATCGAGTTCTTCCGGCGAGAAAACCTTGCCCGAGGGCAGGCCGGCGATGGCGCGGATGCGGTTGGCCCGCACGGCACTGGGGCGGGTGATCACCAGATCGCCGAAGCGCAGGCGTGGGCCCGGCGAAAGACGGATGTCACTGGCGAGCGTGGCATTGCGATGATCGGCGGTGATCGACTGGCCGCTGAGTTCTACCTTGGCGTGGCCGGCCTCGCGCCAGCCGGTGACGCCGGCCTCGGCCGCGTCCGAGATGACCGTGGCGGCGGCGGGCTGTCCACGCGCGTAGCCTTCGGGAAGTTCGGTTTCGGGAGCCACAGGGCCGATAGCGGCGCGCGAGAAGGTGAAGGGCGGGCCGGGCTGAACGATCACGTCGACGCGGTTGATGCGGTTGGGGCCGGCGATGGGCGAGATGTCGGAAGCCTCGCGGCCGTCGACGCGAATGCTGACGACACCGCCGTAAAACCCCGCGTCATAGAGCGCGCCGACCATGCGGGCATAGTCGGCACGGGCGGCCGCGAGAATGTCTTGCGCCGTGGCGTCCTCGGAATCCGCGGTTTCGACCGTGAGGGACGACCTGCTGAGATACTCCGCGATGTCCTGAGGCCCACCGCGGACCTGGACGGCGGCCTCGGTGGAAAAGGCGGCACGCACGCCGAGAGTCAGACAAACCAGCACGAACCAGGGCGTAACGCTACGAGACGGCAACAACAGGGCAGCTCCATTTCCGGGGCCCGTTTCGGCCCCACGTCAGTGAAGACGGGAAAAGGTACGCGCAGGACCTGTCGATCACCAGGCCGCTTCCCCCATCAGGCAAGAGACTAGAACGGGTTTGGGCATATTCCCACCCGCGAAGTTCATTTATAGAGCACATTTGCGCCATGGCATTGGGTATCGGCGGAAATTTTCCGAACTGCCGTTGACGTTGCGGCAGGCCAGGGGGCTTTCTTGCCGGAGGGGGCCGCCGCGGGCGAGGAGGTCGGCGCAGGGGCGCGTGAAACGGTGTTCAGGCGGCTTGCAGCACGGCGGTTGCAGGCACGGTCGCGTGTCGCAGGGACGTTGCCCATCGGGGGAAGAGGGAATATGAAAGCGGATAACCTTAAGGAATTCGAGCCGTTGACGCGCCAGTTGGTGGACACGCCGAAATATTCGCAGGTCCGGACGGTTGCGCTGGTGATCATCGCCTTCGCCGTCGTTCTTTTCCTGCTGGTGCAAGCCAGGTTCATCCTGATCTCGCTTGCCGTGGCCGTGATTCTGTTCACGCTGACGTCGGACGTGATCCGCCTGATCGCGCGGCAGAGCATCGGTCGGTTCCGCATTCCCAACTGGCTGGCGTCGCTGGCTGCGCTGATGATGATCTCGACCGCGTTGCTGATCTTGTCGTCGATCCTGCTGGCGCAGCTGAATACCGTTCTGGGCACGACGTTGTCCTATGCCGAACGCGCGCCGTCGGCTGTTGCGTCGCTCTTTGCCTGGATGGGCGAGGATGTGGAGCGCGCGGTTCTCAATTCGCTCAACACGGTCGAGGTGTCGGGCTATGTCCGGACCGCGGCAGGGCAGGCGGGCAGCCTGATGCAGGGCACGGTGCTGGTGATCCTGTTCTTCGGCTTCCTGTTTGCCGAGCGAATCTGGTTCGGCACCAAGATGTCCAACTTCTTCGGCGATCCGGCGCAGGCGGAACGGGCCAACAAGATCTTCACGTCGATCATCCACCGGGTGAATTACTATCTTCTGATCAAGACGCTGGTCAGCGTGATCACGGGCGCGATGGTGTACCTGGTGGCGCTGGCCTTCGATATCGAGCTGGCCCTGTCGCTGGGAATCCTGACCTTCATCCTGAACTACATTCCCAATATCGGGTCGATCATCGCAACCGGAATGGTGGCGCTGGTGGGGTACGTGGAAACCGGAGAGGCGTCCGTGACCGCGGGATTGTTCGTGATCACCGGCATCATCCAGTTCGTGAACGGCAATGTCATCGACCCGTGGCTGATGGGGCGGGCGCTGCGGTTGTCGTCCTTCGGGATCATCATCAGCCTGGCCTTCTGGGGTGCGGTCTGGGGCATTCCCGGCATGTTCCTGTCGGTGCCGATCATGGTGATGATGCTGGTCATTTGCAGCCATGTGCCGGGCCTGAGGAAGGTGGCCGTGCTGCTGTCGCGCGAGGGGCTGCCGGAAGACGAGCGGGAACTGGACCGGCTGAGCGAGGAAATCGAGAGCCGCAAGGGCACCTGACCCGGGCGCGGCGGCCGCAGGGCGCGGACCGCGACAGCCCTAGTAGATGAAGGTCTGCGAGGCCTGGCCCTCGATGCTTTGACCGCGATACATGCCTTCGCAGTTGAACGGCAGGGTGATGCTGCCATCCGCGCCGATGGCGATCAGGCCGCCCGAGCCGCCGATGGCGACGAGGTCCTTCATCACCACTTGCTCTGCGGCGTCGGTCACGTTTTGGCCTGCCAGCCGGATACGCGCGTCGATCTCATGCGCGACGGAAAGGCGGATGAAAGCCTCGCCGTCCCCGGTCGCCGAAACGGCGCAGCTGTCGTTGGCGGCGAAGGTGCCGGCACCGATCAGGGGGCTGTCACCGATGCGACCGGCGCTTTTGGCCGTCATCCCGCCGGTCGAGGTGGCGGCGGCAAGGTTGCCCGCACGGTCGCGGGCCACGGCGCCCACCGTGCCGTGGCGACGCGACGGGTCGTCGTCGAGCGTGCCGTCCGCTTCCATCCGCAGGGTTTCCTGAAGCGTGTCCCAGCGTTCCGGGGTGAAGAAATAACGTGACTCCTCGAAGGGCAGGCCGGCCTCGCGGGCGACGGTCAGCGCCCCGTCGCCGGCCATGAGGACATGCGACGTACGCTCCATGACGGCGCGGGCGGCGTCGACCGGGTTTCGCGGGCCGCAGATACCCGCCACGGCCCCGGCGCGACGGTCGCGTCCGTCCATGATGGCGGCGTCCATCTCGTGCGTGCCGGCGCGGGTGAAGACCGCACCGCGCCCGGCGTTGAACAGCGGCTCGTCCTCAAGCGCGCGCACGGCGGCGGTGACGGCGTCGAGCGCGGTGCCGTCGGCTGCGAGCACGGACTGGCCGGCCGTCAGCACCCGCGCCAGGGCGGCGTGACAGGCCGCTTCACGCTCTTCGCTCATCTCGGCCCGGGGCACGACCCCGGCACCACCGTGAATTGCCAGTGCGAATCCGTCGCTCATGTCTGGTTCCTGCCATGTTTTGCACCGTTTTGGCGCGGTTTGGTTGCCAAGAATCCCACATAGCGCGGGAATCGTGACGTTGCGATCGCTTTTGCAGTTGCGGACTGTGGGTTACGTGACATTCTTGTGAACGGGATGGTAACATCCACAACATATAGATAATAGTCCAGCGATGGATGGAGTCGTTCGATGGATATGTCCGTGAAACCGAGGCCCCGAGGCAAACTGGTCGCGATTGGCGGCGCCGAAGACAAATCCGCCAAGGCGGCGATTTTGGGGCGCGTGCTGAAACTCTCGAACAGCGAGACGCCGGTGGTCGGCGTGATCACCACCGCCAGCAGCATCCCCGATGAGGTCTTTCCGGCCTACGAAGAGGCGTTCGACGCGCTGGGCGCGTCCGAGGTGCTGGACGTCCGCATCCGCGAACGGCGCGATGCCGGCGACCCCAAGATGGTCGAGTTGATCCGCAAGAGCGACGTTCTGTTCATCTCGGGCGGCGACCAGATGCGCCTGACCAGCATCTTCGGCGCCTCCAAGTCGCTGGAGGCGATCCGCGCGATCTATCACGAGGGGGCGGTCATCGCCGGTACCAGCGCGGGTGCCGCGTGCCAATCCACGACCATGGTTTATGGCGGCAGCGCGATCGACAGTCTGCGCAAGGGCGCGGTCAAGATGAGCGCGGGTTTCGGCTTGATCGAAGGGGTCATCATCGACACCCATTTCCTGGAACGGGGGCGGTTCTCGCGCCTGATGGAAGTGGGCGCCACGAACCCCGAATATCTGGGAATCGGCTTGGGCGAGGACGCCGCCGTATTGTTCGAGGGCGGTATAATTAAGGCCTTTGGACCCGGTCACGTAATCCTCGTTGACAGTTCAAGGATTACCAGTTGCAATGTATTCGACTTGTCAGACGGTGAGGCGGTGAGCGTCCACAACGTCGTGATGCATGCGCTGGTCGAGGGTGATGGATACAACCTGGCGGACCGGCAGGTCCTGAGTGCCAAACAGCTTGGGGCCGAGAGCCTGGAGCTGAAGGATGCGTATACTTGAACACCGTGCGCTGCGCGGACCGAACTATTACAGCCGCTACCAGTCGATCTACATGCGGCTGGACATCGAGGAACTTGAAGACCGGCCGAGTGACAAGGTCGACGGCATTGCCGACAAGCTTCAATCCCTGATCCCCACGATTTACGAGCATCGCTGTTCTGTCGGAGAGGCCGGTGGTTTCCTGTCTCGGGTCAAGGAAGGCACCTGGGCCGGTCACATGGTCGAGCATGTGGCGATCGAATTGCAGAACCTGATCGGCTTTTCGGTGGGCTATGGCAAGACCGTCGACAGCTACGACAAGGGTGTTTACCACGTCGTCTACCGCTATCGCGACGAGGCGACAGGCATTGCCTGCGGCGAGGAGGCGGTGGAGATCGTCCAGGCGCTGTATGACGGCAAAGATGTGGAGCTGGAGCCGGTCATCGACCGCCTAAAAGAGGTGCGGGACGCCAACGCGCTGGGCCCGTCGACCGGCTCAATCGTGAACGCGGCAAAGGCGCGGAACATCCCGTGGTACAACCTGACGGAAGGCACCAGCTATACCCAGCTGGGCCACGGCGTGAAGCAGCGCAAATTCCAGGCCACGGTGACGGATGCGTCGGGCATCATCGGCCACTCGATTGCCGACGACAAGGAGTGGACCAAGCAGGTGCTCGACGACGCCGGCGTGGCCGTGCCCAAGGGCTATATCGGCTACAGCTGGGACGAGGTGAAAGACGCCGCCGAGTGGATCGGCTGGCCGGTCGTCACCAAGCCGCTGTCGGGCAATCACGGGCGCGGCGTGACCACCGACATCACCAACGAGGACGAGCTGAAATCGGGTTACGAGGCCGCGTTGGCGCGCTGCCGCGACGATTACGGCGCTGTCATCGTGGAAAGCTATATCAAGGGCGAGGATCACCGTATCCTGGTTGTCGACGGCAAGCTGGTGGCCGCCGCGCGCCGCCGCCCCGCGCATGTCGAAGGCGATGGAAAGTCGACGATCCAGCAGCTGATCGACGAGGAAAACAAGGACCCGCGCCGGGGCGTGGGCCACGAGAACCTTCTGACGCAGATCCATGTGGACGAACAGACCCTGCGCCTGCTGGAGCAGGCCGAGCTGACGCTGGAATCGGTGCCGGAGAAGGGCGAGATCGTCTATCTGAAATCCACCGCCAACATCTCGACCGGCGGGACGGCGACGGACCTGACGGACGAGGTGCATCCCGAGATCAAGTTCGCGATGGAGCGGATCGGCCGGCTGGTGGGTCTCGATATCATCGGGATCGACCTTCTGGCCGAAACGCTGTCCAAGCCGCTGGATCAGCAATCGGCTGGCGTGGTCGAGGTCAACGCCGGGCCGGGGTTCCGGATGCACATGGCGCCGACCCATGGCAAGCCGCGCGCGGTGGGCGAGGCGGTCGTCAATATGCTGTTCCCCGACCCCACGGATGACGGGCGCATCCCGATCACCGCGATCACCGGCACCAATGGCAAGACCACCACGACGCGCCTGATCACGCATATCCTGCGGCAGGCCGGCAATTCGGTGGGCATGGGCTGTACCGGCACCATCGAGATCGACAACCACGTCATCCTGCGGGGCGACTATTCCGGGCCCGCCGCGGCCCATGCCGTGCTGCGCGAACCCACCGTGGAACACGCCGTGCTGGAAGTGGCGCGCGGCGGGATCATGCGCCGGGGTCTGGGCTTTGACGAATGCGACGTGGGTGTCCTGCTGAACATCGCGTCCGACCATCTGGGCGAGCGCGATATCCACACGCTGGAGGAACTGGCGCGGTGCAAGACCGTGGTCGTCGATGCAGTCAAGAAGATCGGCGGGTTCTGCGTGCTGAATGCCGATGATCCGCTGGTGATGGACCAGGGCACCTACTGGGCGCGGGGCGAGATCATCTATTTCACGATGGATCCCGACAACCCGGACCTCAAGCAGCACCTTGCCGACCACAAAATGGTCATCACCGTGCGCCAAGGCCGGATCGTGCTGTTGCGCGGTACGGTCGAGGTCGAGGTGGCGGCGGTCAACGACGTGCCGATCTCGTTCGAGGGGCACGCGCCGTTCAACGTGCAGAACGCCATGGCGGCCACGGCTGCTGCGCTGGCGCACGGGCTGGAGATCGACGACATCCGCGCGGGGCTTCTGAGCTTCCACCCGACACCGGCGCAGATGCCGGGGCGGACCAACTATTTCGAGGCCGACGGCGTCAAGTGCCTGATCGACTATGGCCACAACGTGCCCGCGCTCGAGGCACTGGAGCCGCTGGTCAACGGCCTTGGCCAACAACGCAAGATCGCCGTGGCCACGGCCCCCGGCAACCGCCGGGACGAGGATCTGGCGGCGCTGGGTGCTCAACTGGCCAAGATGTGCGATGCGGTCTATGTCTATGAGACGGACGCGCGCGGACGCAGCGAAGGCGAGACTGCCGGGCTGATCGAGAAGGGGGCCAGCGACGCCGGATCCGCCGGAACGGTCGAGATCATCATGGACGAGCAGGCCGCGATTGATCGTGCCATCGGCGAGGCGAAACCGGGTGACTTCCTGTTGCTGCTGGTCGACGACATCGAAGGCGCGACCGAGCGCCTGAAAGGCCGGAGCTACGGGGCGCAGTCGGACCTGGGTCAGACGTAAGCCACGTTCGCGCAATTGACAGGGAACAACGCCGTCGCAACGGCGTTGAGATGCGGGGGAACGATATGACAAAAAACGTTTTCGTTGTTGGACTGAACGATCTTAATGCGGAACGGTTGAAGCGCCTTCGCGGCGTCGAGGACGTGAATTTCCACCCGCTGCTCACCTCTGCGGAAGTATCCGATACGCAGATTTTCGACATCCCTGACATGCTGCGCCGGGCCGAGGAGACGCTGGACGCCTTCGACGGGTCGATCGACGCCATCGTGGGGTATATCGACTTTCCGGTGTCCACCATGCTGCCGCTTTTGTGCAAGAAATACAGTGTGCGCAACGCGTCGCTGGAATCTCTGCTGAAATGCGAGCACAAGTACTGGTCGCGCAAGGTTATGGCCGAGGTCATTCCCGATCACGTGCCGAACTTCACCGCTTTCGATCCGTTCGACGACGAGGCCCTGTCCAAGATCGGCGAGGCCGGCCTGCGGTTTCCGTTCTTCGTGAAGCCGATCAAGTCGTCGGGGTCGCGCCTGGGCTTCCGCATCGACAGCCCCGAGGATTTCGCCTATGCGACCGAAGCTTTCCGCGCCGAGATCAACGAGATTTCCGAGCCGTTCAACTATGTCCTGAACCAGGCCAACCTGCCCGATGACGTGAAATCCGTCGAAGGGCATTACTGCATGGCCGAGCGGGTGATCGGCGGGCGGCAATGCACGGTCGAGGGTTACGTGTACGAAGGCGAGGTCGTCCCTTACGGCGTGGTCGACTCGATCCGCTATCCGCAGGTGCTGAGCTTTTTCTATTACCTCTACCCGTCCACCCTGCCACCGCGCATCCAGGAACAGATGGCCGAGATCACCAAGACGGTGATGAAGCACATCGGCTACGACAATGCCGGGTTCAACATCGAGTATTACTGGGACGAGGTGCAGAATCAGATCTGGCTGCTGGAGATCAACACCCGCATCGCGCAATCGCATTGCGACCTTTTCGAGATGGTCGACGGGGTCAGCCACCAGCAGGTGACGGTCGATCTTGGCCTGGGCCGCAAGCCGGACATGCCCAAGGGCGAAGGGCCGGAAACCGTCGCGGCGGAATTCTTCTACCGGGTGTTCTTCAACGACGCGACGGTGGCCCGCGCCCCCTCGCGCGCCGAGGTCGAGGTCGCCGCCGAGCAGGTCGAGGGCACGCGGATCACCTCTTATGTCAGCAAGGGTTCGAAACTGTCGGAACTGCCGGAGCAGGATGCCTACAGCTATGCGGTGGCGTCGGTCTGGATGGGGGCGCAGAAACAGTCGAAGCTGCTTTGGAATTACGAGCAGGTCATGAAGAGGCTGAACTACGAGTTCACGGATATCGTGGAGTAGGGCGGCAGAGCGCAAGCCGTTTCAAGCGGTTTCGCCTGCCCGGTTTCTTTGAATTTCCGGTTGATCGTCGACAGAGCGGTTTCCGCGCTGGATTGGGATCTTCCCTTGCCCGGTGTCGGCTGGACATCGGGCAGTAGAGGCAGTAGCCCCACGCTGGACACCTCCCTGAAGACGCTATCCGGACGCTGACATGAAGATCGATCATCCGCTGCCGCAGACCATCCAAGAGATCGAGCACCTGGAGATTCCGATGCCTGACGGCACGCGGCTGGCCGCCCGCATCTGGATGCCGGAAGGTTCAGAGGACCTGCCTGTGCCCGCGATCCTGGAATTCATCCCTTATCGAAAGAATGACAAGACATTGGAGCGCGACCATGCGCGGGCGCCCTGGATGGCGGCGCAGGGCTATGCCTATGTGCGCGTCGACCTGCGGGGAACCGGCGAATCCGAAGGGTTGATGACGGATGAATATACCGACATCGAGCTGCAGGATGGATGTGACGTGATCGCCTGGATCGCCGCGCAGGACTGGTGCGATGGCGGGGTCGGGATCGTCGGTATTTCCTGGGGCGGATTCAACGGCCTGCAACTGGCGGCGCTGCGCCCGCCCGCATTGAAGGCGGTGGTCACGATCTGTTCGACCGACGATCGCTATGCCGACGATATCCACTACATGGGCGGCACGCTGCTTGGGGATCACCTGTCCTGGGCGTCGGTGATGTTCGGCATCAACACCCTGCCGCCCGACCCGGCGCATGTGGGCGACCGCTGGAGGACGATGTGGGAAGAGCGACTGGACGGATCTGGCCTGTGGCTGGAGAATTGGATGCAGCACCAAAGGCGCGATGCGTTCTGGAAACACGGGTCGGTCTGCGAGAACTTTACGGATATCGAGGTGCCTGTCTACGCCGTCAGCGGCTGGGCCGATGGGTACTGCCGGGCGGTCTTCCGACTCGTCGAGAACTTGAAAGCCCCGGTCAAGGGGCTGATTGGCCCGTGGTCGCATCGCTATCCGCATCTGGGCGAACCGGGGCCGGCCATAGATTGGCTGACGGAAGAGACGCGATGGTGGGACCAGTGGCTGAAGGGACAGGACACCGGGATTGCCGACGAGGCGAAGCTGCGCGTCTTTCTGCAGGATCA
This sequence comes from Roseovarius sp. THAF8, assembly GCF_009363735.1. Taxonomy (NCBI): domain Bacteria; kingdom Pseudomonadati; phylum Pseudomonadota; class Alphaproteobacteria; order Rhodobacterales; family Roseobacteraceae; genus Roseovarius; species Roseovarius sp. THAF8. The sequence goes on from NZ_CP045410.1 coordinate 3,391,987, forward strand.
CGCCAAACCGCAAACCTGTTACGAGGAACGGTCGGGGCACTGGATCGACCTTGCATCATGGCCCTCGGCGCAGATCACGCGGACATCCTTCGCGCTTTCGTCGGATGGCGGGCTGGGCTGGGCCGGGCCGGGCGAGCCGCTGAAGCTGTGTTCACCGCTTTGGGTCGGGCATCACGGCGGCAAGTGGTGCTCTTACGGTCATCCGGGCGACCAACCGGGGGACCAAAGGCGCGAAGATGCGGGAAGCCTGACGTTTGAGACCGAGCCGCTGGAAGACGACCGGCACATGGTCGGCGACCCGACGTTTTCGATGACATTCCAGGTGGACCGGTCCGTGGCGCAGGTTGCCGCGCGGCTGATGGATGTGGCCCCGGACGGGGCGGCAACACGCGTCAGCTATGGGCTCTTGAACCTGACGCATCGCGACAGTCACGAGCATCCCGAAACGCTCGAGCCCGGACAGACCTATACCGTCACCGTGCCGATGAAGCATGTCGCCCAGACATTCCGTGCAGGACATCGCATCCGTCTGGGGCTGTCCACAAGCTATTTCCCGATCGCGTGGCCGGCGCCCGAACCGGTGACGCTGACGGTTCTTACGGGCGAATGCCGGCTTGACCTGCCACTTTGCAGCGCGGCGCCGGTGCCGGTTGATGCGTTCGGTCCGGCAAGGGCCGCCGAGCCGCTGGAACTCGAGGTGGAAAGAGCCTCGTCCGCGTCATGGTCGATCTCGGAGGATGCGGACACCGGACGGCTGTTGATCGAGGTGGTCGACGATGAGGGGGCGGCGACGATCCGGCGGCAGGAGTTTTTCCACGCGGCGAAAGCCGCGGAACGCTACACCATCCTTCCCGATGACCCGACGTCCGCGGAGGGAGAGGTGACCTGGACCCACGAGATGCGGCGCGACGAATGGATGGTTCGCACGGTGACGTGGACAAAACTGACCGCTGACAAGAGCGAGTACCGGATCGAGGCGCGGTTGCAGGCGTTTCTCGACAACACCTGCGTGCGCGACCTTGACTGGGACGTGCGCGTTCCGCGTGATCACAATTGACGGCGCGGCCCGAACGGGCCGATGTGGCATCTGACCGAAGACGCCTTTGCGGATTCCTGCGGCCGGCATCATTCTGAACGTGAACCTCGGTTTTCCAAATGCCGTGATTTGCCGCCAAGCCTCTACAACGGTGTCTCGAACGCCCCGTAATTCAGCACTGCTGAAACCGGCGTGAAGGCGAGATATTCCGAGAGTCTGCGGTCAGAGAAGGTGAGGGCGATTGCCGATTGGGGCACATCAGGTTGGCAAGTGCCTAGAACAGCTGAATATCGCCCTGCGATGGTGTGTTTTTGGGCTTGTTTCGTACGGGCGATGCGATGATCGGATCGCTGATGTTCGACATGAAGCATCGTTGGACCCGACCTGACGCCGACCAGAACCTGATCTTGCGCCCGCGGGATCCGCCAAGGCAGCTACCCGTGATCTTAAAGCCTTCGTTCGACAGGTACCATTCGGCAAAACTGGCATTCTTCGCACCGATTTCCGCGCCGCCCTCGAACATCTTTGCGCCGCCGAAGATCTTGACATTCAGGCGCGTGCGGTCCGCGCCTTTCTTGAGTAGGCCGTTGACCAGAAGTTCCATGGCATTGACGCCGTAACGCATGTTGGTCCCGCGATCTCCGGTGTCGCCCGGAAGCAGAAAATGGTTCATGCCTCCGACACCGGCGACGGGATCCCACATGCAGGTTGCGATGCAGGAGCCCAGAATGGTGGTCATGACTTCTTCCGGACGGTCTGAAATTCGGGTCTCGCCCTGAAACAGAGGAACGAAGACGGCGCCTTCGATCGAACCGGGATCAGATGCGTCGGTCATGTTCGACCGCGATCCTGCGCGGTTGCCAAGATGTGTCATGAGACCTCCTCGCACGGTGCCAAAGCACACGTGCGATCAGAATTCATGCCAGTCTTCCTGTCCGTTCACGGCGGCGGAGGAAACGGCTGGTGCGGCAATCTTGACTGCCGACGTGTTCTGCGGTTCCGTCCTTGCGATTTCGTCTTCCCAGCCTGTCTTTTGCGCGGATGCGGAGGTTTGGAGCGCGGACGGGGCTGTGCCTTCGCTCAATTCGTCGAGACTGAATTGGCGCAGGATGTCCGTCATGCGCTGCGCTTCATTGCTCAAGCTGCGGCTGGCTGCGGAGGACTCCTCGATCACCGCAGCGTTTTGTTGCGTCACCTTGTCGAGTTCTGTCACGCTTTCCTTGATTTCCGCCAGGTTTGCCGCCTGTTCGCTGGATCCGGTGGCAATCTGGGAAACCAGGTCGGACACGTGGTTGACGCCATCGATTATGTCGCTCAGCGCAGCGCCGGCCTGGTTGGCAAGATCGCTTCCCTCGGTAACGTGTTCGCTGGAACGCATTATCAATTCCTTGATTTCATTGGCCGAGTCCGAGGCGCGCTGTGCAAGAGCGCGGACTTCGGAGGCCACGACGGCGAATCCGCGGCCGGAATCGCCCGCCCGGGCGGCCTCGACGCCTGCATTGAGCGCCAAAAGGTTCGTCTGGAACGCGATGTCGTCAATGACACCGATGATCGCGGTGATCTGTTGAGACGACTCCTCGATGTCGCGCATGGCCTTGACCGTCTTTCCCACGACGTCGCCGCCAGTGGCCGCACGTTTCTTGTTGTCCGCGATACGTTCGTTGGCATCGACAGCGAGTGTGGCAGTTGTCTGCACGCTGTTGTTCAATTCCTCGATGGCCGCAGCGGACTCTTCCAGCGTCGCAGCCTGCGCCTCGGACCGTTTCGACTGGTCCTCGGCGACCTCGGAGATTTCCTGAGAACTGGTGCGCACGCTTTCGGCGGTGGATACGATCGTCGTGAGCATCTTGCGAAGGCTGGCCACGACTTCGTTGAAATTCTTGCCGATTTCAATGTGGTCGGAGTCGAGCCCCTCGAAGTCGCCGAGATTGATCGAGCAATCGGTCCGTCCGGATGCAAGGCGGGACATACGCTCTCCAAGGTGATGCAAAAGATTCTGCCTCAGAGTCGTCGATTCCTGCCGGATCCGGGTTTCGGCTTCGTCACGAGCCAGTGTATCACGAAATTGCTGAAGTACTTGCGCCATAACGCCAATTTCGTCCCTGCGGTTGATCCCGGGAATGCCCGCGGTGTAGTCGTGGCCCGCGACCGCACGCATTGCGCTGCTCAGAGACTTGATTGGCCCGGTCACCAGATGCGAGATGGCTAGAACGATCGCCGCAAGGCCACCTGCCGCGACCGCAGTGCTGATACCCAGGACCTCGAGGATTTGCATCTTTTGCGCGGCGATAAACGTGCTTTTGTCCCAAACGAAGCCGACCGCGCCAAGAAGCGTATTGCCATCTTTTGCCTTGACCGGAACTACAACAGTGTTCGTATTGCCCTCGGCAGCGCGTACAAGTTCTTTTTCGGACAGAGCCCTTGCCATTGATGCGCGGAGCTGAGGCAGTTTAGTACTTCTGGCCGCGTATTCGGCCAACTGCTCACCGGATACATGAAAGACCTCGACTGCGATAAGAGAGGCATCACGTTCCGTTGCGGACGCATAGACCTCGGCAATACGGGTTCCGTCCTTGAACTGAATCGGGGCTCGCATCTGGTTGGCCAGCATATTCGCGATGAAAAGTTCATCCTGAACTTGTTGCTCGATGCTCATGGACTTGAGATTTATATTGAGCAAAACGAAGCTGACAGCGAAGGTTGCGAGAAAGCCCAAGGCAACAGCGACGGCAAGCTTCGCGCGGATGCTGAGCGCCGCGAAAGCGGTCTTGATCCGACCAGGATTGGGGCCGGCAATAGGGGCGGTCATTGTCATCTTTGGCTCCCGTGAGAAGGCTGGTTTAATTGGTGGCGGTGAGCAGTTCGAGGTCGACGCCGACGGTTATCACCCCAACGAAGGTCCCATCATCCAAAATCGGAAGGCTGATCTGGCTTTGGTATGCCTGCGATGACTCGTCGAACTCGGCGGGACTGATGTGAATGCCGGACGTGGCATGTGGCACTTGCCACTTATCCTCGTCGCCTTGCCAATAATCGGATGTCACGCCACTTTGGCCGACATTCAGTCCGCGGGCATCCGTTATGAAGATTTCGGTGTAACGTCCGGCGCCTTGCGCCTGTATCTCCCGAAGGTGGGAGGAAAGGCCGTTCGACAGGATGCTGTCGACGAGGGTGCCGCCGGAGATGACCTGTTCTCGCCAAGTGGCATCGAGCGCAATGATCTCGCCTTCTGTAAGGTTCTCGTGCGCGACATTCTGAATGCGAAGTACCTCGAGCACGAGAGGGTCTGTTACCCATTCTGAGATGGTAGTGTTCGCGAGATCTTTGAGCGCCGCGTCATAATCGCCGGACGCGGCGGCGCCAGAAGCGAGCATGCAGGCGATTGCGAAGTTGCTGACTGTATGTTTCATTTTCCCTCCGGATTCTGGAAAGTGGTCGGATTGCTCCGTATGTTCGTCGATAAGATTTAATATCCTCTGAACCCGCGCGGCTCAGAGTGCCGTTGACGTTGAATCAATCTGAATTGCGGTCGCGGACAGGGCGGCCAGATGACGGTCGGTCTGGTGATGCGCGTGCTCCAGGCGGTGGATGATGCCGAGCAGTCCACTGTCTATGTCGCTCATTCTGCCGCTTTCGACCCGACACAGAAGCTTGACCAGATCGAGCCCGTTTATTCGACGTCGCAATTGGCGACAAACGTCCGGAATGATCTTGCCCAAGGTCGCGACATCGGAGACCGCGGCACGGCTGATCTCGGAAAGGGACTCGGCCTGCGCATGAAGTATCTCCCGGCCGCCGTGCCCGCGATTGGAGGAATTGTGCTTCAACGCTGACTGCTTCGCTGTCAGGTCCATCAGCGCCGACATCTGCGACGCGCTGTGAGCATGGGCGAGGGCGGCCCGCATTCGCACCAGCAGCCCGGTGTCGTCACAGCGCAGCCTGTCGACCATTTGGTACATGTCGTCCGACATCGTCTCGTAGTTCTTTGAAATTGTGCCGATCGCCACACCTGCCCCCTCCAGCCGGCTGGAGAGAATCCGCAAGTTGATGGGCTCGCCCCGAACTTGCTGAAAAATCGAGATTATCTTGTGCACAAGCGCCTCGGCCTCAGTCATCATATCGGTCAGTTTCGAGATTTTGCGGAGGTCCGCATCGGCGGTCTCGTCGATATCCTCGCGCAGGGAGAACTCGGCATTCAGAGCTGCGAATGCGTATGATTCAAAATCGGGGAAGTTCTTTTCCGACAGGCGCTTCACCAGATATTCGGCGCTTTTGTCCGGCGGAAGGCCGCGTGCTTCTTCGGCAAGCGCGTCGGTATAGATGTCGCGCGTGAACTCGAAGAAATCGGCTCCGGGTTTGATCCTTACCGACAAATAACCGTCCCGGGTCGGTGTGATGGATGCGAAGACCCAGTAGTAGCGACCGTCGGCGGACGCATTCTTGACATAGGCGCAGACCGGAAGCCTGGCTTGAAGCCGTTGCCACATCAAGTGGAACAGGCCGCGCGGCATGTCGGGGTGGCGGACCACCTTGTGTGGCGCGCCGACCAGTTCCTCTTTCGACATTCCCGCAACCCTGCAGAATTCCGAGTTCGCGTAGCGTATGACGCCGCGTGTGTCGGTCGCGGAAGCCAGGAGCTGTTCGCGCGGAAAATCGACCTCGCCGCCCGGCATGGTCGCGCGGTCGCTTGTTCTTGTTGTCTGTTGCATGGCGTGGTCCTCTCAGGCGGCTCACTTCCACCGCGGGGGTTTCAGAACAGGATCGGCTGGCCATCTCCCAGCCCGAGAGCGGGTTTCACGGGATCATCCAGAAGCCGATGCCGGAAATAGTCGAGCCGGACCTGAGCGATCAGGGGCGCGAGATCGACGGGCGCGTCGGCCGCCGTCATGCTTGAGAGCGTCTGGAGAACCCGGGAAATGTCTCTCAAATGCTGCCAGAGAGCATCGACGCGCTGCAGGTCGCGCAGGTCGGAGGTGCCATGCTCCGGAAGGTGCGCGACCAGTTCGGGGATCAAGGCGTCGAGCCTTTCCGCGATGGCCGCAAGATCGTCCGTCTCGTCGGCGAGAATTTCGAGAATGCGGGCGATGGAAGAAAAAGACACGGAACGCTCCTGCTTTCGGGAAATCTGGCTCAAAGGCGACCGACGACTTTTTCGATGCAAGCCTTCAATTGTGCGGTCTGGAACGGCTTCTTGAGGTAGTTATTCATCCCCAACCGCGTCCCGCGCTCGAGGATCTCCTTGTCGGCGCGACCTGTCACGAGGATGAAGCCGGTCCTCGCGATGGCGCGGTGCGAGCGGATCGCTTCGAGCAGTTGGAGCCCGTCCATCCGCGGCATGTTGAAATCGGAGATCACGAGGTGCACCGGCTTGGAGGCGAGGCTGCTCCAGGCGGTGTGGCCATCCGCCTCGGTGCGGTAATTCTTGATCCCGAGTTCGTCGAGAGCTTGAGTGAGAAGTCCGCGACTGGTCGACATGTCGTCGACGACAAGGATATGCAGTTTGTCTTTCAGGCTCATCCGAGGCCTCCATTTATGTCTGTGCGATGCCCGTCGGCGTCCTTTGCGACCCTGAGCATTGACGCTTGTCGGTACACGGCGGCGGCAGGGCGGCAGAAGGCGCCACGCTCTTGTTGAATGAACGAGGTGGCGATGTGTTCGGGCAGGTTTTCGGAATGGCCAACATAGAGGGCGCCACCGGCCACGACGCGGTCTGCCAAGCGCTCCCACAGGCGGATCTGGGTCGCCTCGTCGAAGTAAATCGTCACATTGCGGCACATTATGACATCGAACCCGCGCTGAAACGGCCATTCGGCGTTCAGATTCAGGCACCGGAACGTGATCAGGTCTCGGGCTGTGGACGCAACACGCACCATGCCGGAGGGGGCGTCCGCGCGGTCAACGTAGCGATCGGCAAGCGACTCGGGCAGGTCCGACAGGCTGGACGTCGGATAGAGCCCGGCACGCGCAGTGCCGAGGGCCGACTTGTCGATATCAGTCGCAAGGATGCGCAGGTCGAGGCGCGCCGCCTCGGGGCAGATCTCGAGAAGGCGAAACGCGATATCAAAGGCCTCTTCGCCGGTCGAGCAGGCGGCGGACCAGAAGCGCACCCGGCGGCCGGACCTTGCGGCCTCCGTCAGCCGGGGAAGAACACGTTCGGAGAGATGGTTGAAGTGGTGTTCTTCGCGATTGAATCGTGTCATGTTCGTGGTCAGCGCGGAGACAAAGGCATCCTGCTCGGCTTCGTTGCCGGGGGTCTGCAGCCAGTCGCAATATGCCTCGACCGAGCCGATGCCCAGCGCCTTCAGCCGTTTGGCCAGGCGGCCGGACACCATTGCCCGCTTGTTGCTTCCGATGTGAATGCCCGTCATCCGCTTGAGCAGGTTGGCGACGATCGTGAAATCGCCGGGACTGATCAGGGGCGGTGCAGTGACCTGCGGTTCGTCGCTCATGCGCTCAACGGAGCCTCTTGTGGCAGAACCTCTCGCACATCGATGGCGCGCACGAGCTTGTCATCGAGCGAGTGGACCCCGCGGATGAAAGCCTGGGTGCGCGAGGAGGACACGTCGGGCGTCGCCTGCATCTGGGCTTCGTCAACGGTGATGATGTCGGAAACCGCATCGACCAGGAAACCGACGATCTTGTCGTCGATCTGGGCAATGATAATGACGTGCCGCTTGCCGGGCTCGGTCTTGCCGAAGCCAAGTCGCAACGAGAGGTCGACGACCGGCAGGACCGTGCCGCGAAGGTTCATCATTCCGACCACGAAATCCGGCGCATGAGGCAACGTCGTGGTGCTGGTCCACCCCCGGATTTCCAACACATGCGAGATCTCGATGCTGAAATCCTGGTCCTCGACCGTGAAGCATACGATCTCCACCCGGTTGGCGGTCTTTGTTTCGGCTTGGGCTTCACGCATGATGAATATCTCCTGTGGCGTCTGGCCAGGCGCGATCGACCCATCCGCCCTGACCCGGTGGTGCAATCATCTGGTCGGTGTCTACGATAAGTGCGATCTTGCCGTCGCCGAGGATCGTTGCCGCCGCGATTCCGGGTATTTTCTGGTAGTTCTGTTCGAGGCCCTTGATCACCACCTCGCGCTGCTCGGCGATGCCATCCACGGCGAGCGCGTAGCGGTGCCCCGTCTCTCCCTCGATCAGAAGAAGGGACTGACTGTCTAGGCCGACAGGCGCGGCGCGAAAGCCAAGAGCGGCGCCGAGATCCTTGATCGGAACCATTTCGCCGTTCAGTGACAGGACGTTGTCGCCATCGCACAGCGTGTGCACCTTGGCCTGGCCAGGCTGCAGCATCTCGCGAAGCGGCAAAGTCGGCACGATCAGGGACTGATCGGCAACCTTTACGACCATGCCCTCGAGAACCGCGAGCGTAAGTGGCAGCGATACCGTGACGGAGGTGCCGCGCCCGGGCACCGATTGCAAGCTGACCCGGCCGCCAAGGGACTGGATCTCGTTGCGGACCACATCCATACCGACCCCACGGCCGGAGAGATTGGAGATCTCGCCCGCGGTCGAGAAGCCGGGACGGAACAGCAAGTTGTCTATGTCGGAGTCGCTGAGGTCGTCCTCGGCGCGTATCAGACCCTTCTCGATGGCGATCTGGCGCACTTTCGGACGGTTGATGCCAGCGCCGTCATCCTTGATGACGATGACCACCCGGCCCGATCTGTGGCTGGCTTCGAGCGTAACTGTCCCGCGGTCATCCTTGCCGGCGTCGCGACGTGCCTGGGGTGTCTCGAGGCCATGATCGATGGCGTTGCGGATCATGTGCGTCAACGGCTCGACCAGGCGTTCGGTAACGGTCTTGTCGACCTCGGTCGCGTCGCCCACTGTCACGAGGCGCGCCGATTTCCCGGCCTCCCGGGCTGTTTCGCGGACGATACGGGACATGCGTTGAAAGAGACTGCGCACAGGCTGGGCCCGGATCGCCATGACACTTTCCTGGATCGCACCGGAGAGTGTCTTGAGCTGGCTCATCGCCTCGTCGACGCCACCGTTGCCGGAACCGGACATCTCGTCCATCGATTGCCGCAGCATGGCCTCGGCGATGACGAGTTCGCCCACGAGGTTGATCAGCCGGTCGACCCGGTCGAGGTCAACGCGAATGGTGCTGGTGCGGGAATTTGCCGTTCTCGGGGCTCCGGCAGGCGGTGGTGCCGCCCCGCTGTCTGCAGGTGGTGCACCAGCGGCAACGGATGTGGCCCCGGCATTTGACGGCACCTCGCCTGACGCGTCGGGGTGGGTGGCGTCCGGGTCGGCGGAAACCGGGTCCGACAGTTCCGGCAGGGAAGGCAAGGCGGATGTGAGGTCGAGCGGCGCGGAGATTTCGAGCTCGCACAGACCTTCGACGAACTCGAAAACTTCGCGAATTGCGGCCTCGTCGACCGCATCGTCGGCGCGGAAGTCAAGTGTCCAGCTCAAAGCCGGGACGGACCACGGCCCATCGGAAAGTGGTCGTACCGCGTCGAGCTCGGCTTCGATCCGGAGCGTTCCCAACGTCTCCAGGCTACGGAACAGGATTGCGGGATCGTGGCCGTTCGCGAAGAGCTGCGGCGATGCCTTGAAGCGGATGGTCACCGGCCCGCCGCTATCGGACGATCCCATGTCGTCCAGGGAAGGCAACTCGCCATCTATCGCGAGGAAGGTCGGCTGAAAGTCCGGTTCAACGGACTCCTCGGCGCTATCCTCATCCGAGCCGGAAGCGCCATTCGCCGCAAGGCTGACCTGTTTGAGGTCGTTCAGGATGGATGCGCCTTGTTCGGCGGACAGCACCGTTCCCTGGCTGGCCGCCTCGACCAGATCGGCGAGATGGTCGCTGGCCGTGAGAAGGAGATTGACGACACTGTCGCCCACAGCCAGCCGGTTGCTGCGCATGTCGTCGAGCACGTTTTCGAACGCGTGCGCGAAGGAAACCAGCTGATCAAGACCGAAAGCGCCGGCGCCTCCCTTCATGGAGTGCACCGCACGGAACATGCTGTTGATGGTCTCGTCGTCGCCCGCCCCGGCCTCGAGGTCGTTCAGCCCGGCAGAAAGCTGTTCCAGCAGGTCGTCACATTCCTGAAAGAACATCTGGTTGAGATCGTTCATGGTTCGCGCCCTCCTTCAGACCACGAGTCGACGTATGATCTGGACGAGTTTCTCTTCGTCGAAGGGCTTTACGATCCAGCCTGTAGCGCCGGCCTCGCGGGCGCGTTGTTTGAGCGCATCGCCGCTTTCGGTTGTCAGTACGAGGATCGGCACGCTGGACACATGCGCGCCTTTGCGAACCCCGTCGATGAAACCGAACCCATCCATCCGCGGCATGTTGATGTCCGTGATGATAAGGTCAGGCGTGGCGGTCGGGAGGCGTTCGAGACCATCGACACCATCCTCGGCCAGTTCCACCTCGAATCCGGCGCCGGTCAGCGTCTGTTGCAGCATGCTGCGCATGGTTCGGGAATCATCGACGGCAAGGATGCGGGTCATGCGGAATCCTCTTGCATCAGGGCGTGTCGGGGAATGCCGAGGCGGTCCAGTCCCTGGAGGAAATCGGGAGAGGGATCGGCGAGATCGAACGCAGCGCCATCGTGCTGCCATTGCAGTCGCGCGCGCAGCAGGATTTCCGCCGCCAGCGCGCCGAGGAAGCCGACCTGGCCTGCCTGCAGGCGCAGGTCTGATCCGCGCCGGGTTTCGAGGCTTGTCGCCAGCGTTTCGCAAGCGGCGAAATCAAGTCTTTCCGGAAGGTCAAGCGGTGCTTCTCCGACCGAAGTGTCTGTATCTGTCATGCGGGACCCTTCACACTGCAAAAGAGGTGTTGGCGCGATGCTATGGGGTCGGGTTTAAGATGTAGTTAAGCTGCAAGATATTGAATTTACTCGTAAATCAGGCTTGACAATTGCCGTTCTTCGAGAGGGCGGCGCGAGTCGGTGCCGTCGGAATCGGCCCGATGCCGAGCCGTCCGGAGCCAGAGGCGCAGAAAGCCGCGTCTCGCAGGACGGGATCCAGCCGCTTGCCGTGTCATGTGCTGCTGCTCCAAGGACCGGCGAAGGGCTTGGCCTTGGTGCGACGGCATGGTTTAAGCCAGCCGCAGCGGGCACGGAAACGGCGGAGGAGCAAGCGGCGCGCATGTCGAGCATTCTGATCATCGAGCAGGTGCTGAACGGGGTTCAGTTCGGAGTCATGCTGTTCTTGATGGCTGCGGGCCTGACGCTGATCTTCGGGGTGATGGGGTTGATCAACCTCGCGCATGGCTCGCTTTACATGGTCGGCGCCTTCGCCGCCGCTGCGGTCGCCGCGGCAACGGGGAGCTTCCTGCTGGCGCTGGGCGCCGCACTGGCCGTCGCGGCGGCGGTTGGCGCGTTGGTGGAGGTCACGGTGATCCGCCGCTTATATGCCACCGACCACCTGGACCAGGTGCTGGCGACCTTCGCGCTGATCCTGATCTTCTCGGAAGGGACGCGGTATCTTTTCGGGTCCTTCCCGCTCTATCTCGATATTCCCGAAGCGCTGTCGGGGCCTGTGACGCTGCCCGGCGGCATCCAGTACCCGCTTTACCGGCTGGCGCTGATCGGAGTCGGGTTGGCGGTCGCCATTGGCTTGTGGCTGCTGATCGAGCGGACGCGGGTAGGTATTCGCATCCGCGCCGGCGAAAACGATCGCGAGATGATCGCGGCGTTGGGCGTGGATATCTCGAAGCTTTACACGCTGGTCTTTGCGCTGGGCGCGGCACTGGCGGGGCTGGCGGGCGCGCTGGTGGGCGCGATCCAGTCGGTGCAGGTGGGCATGGGCGAGCCGGTGCTGATCCTGGCCTTCGTGGTGATCGTGATTGGCGGCATAGGCTCGATCAAGGGGGCCTTTGTGGGCGCGATCCTGGTAGGGCTGACGGATACGCTGGGAGGCATTTTCCTGCCCGAGTTCTTCAAGCTGTTCATGGAGCCCGCGGCTGGTACGCAGGTGGGGGCATCGCTGGCGTCGATGGCGATCTATATCCTGATGAGCGTGGTGCTGGTCTGGCGGCCCACGGGCCTGTTCGGGGCCCGGGCATGAAGGGGGGCATGAACGGGGCCATGAACAGGGAAGCCTGGTTGAACCTGGCCGTGCTGGCGGGACTGGTGGCGGTGCCGCTTTGGGCCGTGGCGGTTGACCAGCCATTCACGATCACGCTGGCGACGCGCGTGGTAATCCTGGCGCTGGCCGCTGTCGGCTTGAACATCGCGCTGGGACTGGGCGGGCTGGTCAGCCTGGGGCACGCGGTGTTCTTTGGCATCGGCGGCTATGCGATGGGAATCCTCGCGCATCATGCGCAGACCTATACGGCTGTCGCGGAATGGCCGGTGCTGATCGAAGGCACCAAGTCGATGCCGGTGATCTGGGTCGTGGCCGTGGTGACCTCGGCGCTGGCGGCGCTGGTGATCGGTGTGCTGAGCCTGCGGACCAGCGGCGTCTATTTCATCATGATCACGCTGGCTTTCGGGCAGATGTTTTTCTACTTCGCGATCTCGTGGAGCGCCTATGGCGGCGAGGACGGCCTGTCGATCTATGTGCGCAATGGGTTTCCGGGACTGAACACGTTGGTGCCGATCCAGTTCTTCGGGCTTTGTTTCGCGATCCTGTGTGCCGTCCTGTGGTTGACCGCGCGGCTGATGCGGTCGCCTTTTGGGCTGGCGCTGAACGCCGCAAGACAGGTGCCGGTGCGGGTGCAGACTGTGGGCCTGAACCCGGTGCGGCTGAAGCTGGTGGCGTTCGTTATTTCGGGTGCGATCACCGGGCTGGCGGGGGCGCTTTTTGCCGACCTCAACCGCTTCGTCAGCCCGACGATGTTCAGCTGGCAGTTCTCGGGCGAGATCATCATCCTCGTCATCCTGGGCGGGGTCGGACGGCTGTTTGGCCCGGTGATGGGCGCGGCTGTGTTCGTTCTGCTGGAGCACTGGCTGGGCGGACTGACGGAGTTCTGGCTGATCTGGCTGGGGGTGATCCTGCTGTTGATCGTACTCTTTGCACGCGGCGGCCTCGTGGGGCTCCTGGCGGGGCGGAGCGTGGCGCATGACTGAGCCGGTGCTGGAGACGCGGGGGATCACGAAGCGGTTCGGCGCGCTTACGGCGAGCGAGGACATCGCGCTCGATCTGAAGCCGGGGGAAATCCATGCGGTGATCGGCCCCAATGGCGCGGGCAAGTCTACGCTGATCCAGCAGATCTGTGGTCTTCTGCGGCCGGATGCGGGGCAGGTCCTGCTGGGCGGTCGGGATGTCACGCGGCTTGGTGCGGCGGCCAGGGCGAGAGCCGGGCTGGCTCGGACGTTCCAGGTGTCGCAGCTGGCTATGGAGGACACGGTTCTGCAGAATGCGTTGCTGGGCGCGCTTGGCGCCACCGCGCGACCCTGGCGGTTTTTCGGGCGGGCGCTGGACGATGCTGAATTACGGGGCCGGGCGGAGGCGGCGCTGGCGCAGGTAGGGCTGGCCGATGCGGCGGCGACGCTGGGCGCTGACCTTTCGCACGGGCAGCGGCGGCAACTGGAAGTGGCGATGGCGCTGACAGTCGATCCTCGAGCCTTCGTTATGGACGAGCCGATGGCGGGGCTGGGGGCGGAAGGCTCGAAACGGATGACAGGGTTTTTGAGCGAGCTGCGTGGCACGGCGCCGATCCTGCTGGTGGAGCACGACATGGACGCGGTCTTCGCCCTGGCGGACCGGATCAGCGTTATGGTCTATGGCCGGATCATCGCGACGGGAACGGTCTCGGAGATCCGGACCGACCGGGCGGTGCGCGACGCCTATCTGGGAGAGGAGGCATGAGCCTGCTGCGGGTCGAGAGGCTGGAGGCGCATTACGGTGTGAGCCAGGCGCTGTTCGGGGTCGACCTGAAGGTGGAAGCAGGCGAGGCCGTGGCGCTGATGGGGCGCAACGGGATGGGCAAGACCACGACGGTTCGGGCGATTTGCCGGATGATCCCGAGCCAGGGAAAGTTGTATTTTGACGGTCACGACTTGCACGCGCTGCCGAGCCACCGGGCGGCGCGGCTGGGCATCGGGCTGGTGCCGGAGGGGCGCCGATGCTTTCGGGATCTGACAGTGGCGGAGAACCTTTTGGCGGCGGCCCGGCCCGGACCGTGGAACAGGGCGCGCGTCGCGGAATTGTTTCCCCGGCTGGAAGAGCGATCGGCGCAGGTGGCAGCCTCTTTGTCGGGCGGCGAACAGCAGATGCTGGCGATCGGGCGGGCGTTGATGACCAACCCTCGGCTGATGATCCTCGACGAGGCGACCGAGGGTCTGGCGCCGCTGGTGCGTGCCGAGATCTGGGCGGCGCTGGGCCAGCTGCAGGACGCCACCGAAATGGCGCTGCTGGTGATCGACAAGTCAGTGCGGGAACTGGCGCAGGTGGCGGACCGCGCGGTGCTGATGGAGCGGGGAGAGACGGTCTGGACGGGCGCGATGGCGGACCTGACGCCGGATGTGTCGGAGCGGTACGTGGGGGTGTGAGGGGGCGCTCCCGCTGCCGCTTTCCTGTGCGCCCCGGTTCCCGAGCCGGGGCCTTTTGTTTTGAGCGGGGAGGTCCCGGGTCAAGCCCGGGACGGGTCTGCACTGACAGTGAGTGAGACGCGGCAGGTTGAGTGGTCGCGAGCGGCGGAAACCTTTGGCGGGAGTATCTGAGGCAATAAAAAGAGCCGGGTGGTTCGGTGGACGGACAGGCGCTGTGCCGGCAAGACATGCAAGCGCGTCGAACTGGCTGCACTATGGAGCAGAGCTGGTGATTCGGGAGGGTCGAGACGGGTCATGCGGGCGCAATGCCCCTAGCTGAAGCAGGAATTTCGGAGCGCGACCGGCGCAAGCGATTGCGGCACGGTGCTGTTTGCAAGCCCGCCCCGGCCTGCGAGCCGGGGCCTCTTGTGCCGAGCCTGAGGTCCCGGGTGAAGCCCGGGACGGGGTTCCGAAAGGCGCTCCCGGAATGCTGAAAGCGGCGTGCAGAGTGGTGCCGGGACGTTCTGTCAGCGGTTCGCCGGTTCGAGGATATCGGCGAGTTTCAGGCGCTGGATCTTGCCCGATGGACCCTTGGGCAACTCGTCGAGAAAGTGGATCTCGTCGGGGGATTTGAACGCGCCGAGGCGGTTGCGGCAGATCTCGATCAGGTCCGCACCCTTGAGAACAGAGCCCTCGCGGATGCGCACCGCCGCCTCGACGGTTTCGCCGTAGGTGGTGCAGGGCCGGGCGAAGGCGGCGGCCTCGATCACGTCGGGATGGGTGTAGAGCGCCTCGTCGACCTCTCGGGGGGCGATGTTCTCGCCGCCCTTGATGATCAGCTCTTTCAGGCGGCCGGTGACGAAGACGTAGCCTTCGACATCCATGCGGGCGAGGTCGCCGGTGCGCAGCCAGCCGTCGCGGAAGGTGTCGCGGGTGGCATCCGGGTTCTTTAGGTAGCCTTGCATCACGTTGGGTCCGCGCACGGTGATCTCGCCTTCGGTGTCGGGCGGCAGGGCGGCGCCGGTGCTGTCCTGGATCTGGACCTCGCAGCCATAGGCCATGCCGGACGAGCCGATCTTGCGGGTGGCGGGCGGCAGGGGGTTCGACAGGATCTGGGCGGCGGTTTCGGTCAGGCCCATGGTTTCGATGATGGGCACGGAAAAGCGGGTTTCGAAGGCCGATTGAGTCTCGACCGCCAGCGCCGAGGAGGCGGAGCGGCCGAAGCGCAGGCGGCTGCGGACCTCGGGGCCGGGTTCGTCCGTGCCGTGGAGCAGGTGCGAGATGATGGTGGGCACGGCGGAGAACCAGGTGACTTCGGCGCGCGCCGCCTGATCCCAGAAGCGGGAGGCGGAGAATTTCGAGGTGACGGCGAGGGAGCCGCCCGAGACGAGGCTGCCCATGACGGTCACGCAGAGGCCGTTGATGTGGTAGACGGGCAGTACGCAGAAACCGCGGTCGGCCTCGGACAGATCGTGCGCGATGGTGGTGGTCCAGCCTCCGGCCAGCAGGCTGGCATGGGTGTGGAGCACGCCCTTGGGACGGCCGGTGGTGCCGGAAGTGTACATCAGGAGGGCGTGATCGTCGGGGGTGACCGGGTGCAGGTCGGCCTCGGCCCGCTCGGACAATGAGACCGGGGCAATGTCGGTTGTGTTGGCGGGCTCGAACTGTTCGGTGCAGGCCTCGTGGACGAAGGCCAGGCGGGCCTCGGAATGCTCCAGCGCGTAGGCGATGGCGTCTCGGCCCGCGGCGAGGTTGATCATGGTGGCGCGAAAGCCCCCCGCAAGTGCGCCGTAGAGCGCGACGAGGCCGTCGCGGCTGTTGGGGGCGACGATGGCGACGCTTTCGCCGCGCACGGCGCCGCGGGCGGTGAGGGCGCGGGCGAAGGACAGGGCCGCGTCCTGGAGGGCGGGCCAGTCGAGATGGGAGCCGTCCTCGGGGAAGACGCAGGCGGTGCCGCCCTTTTCGGCGCGGGCGGCGAGCCAGTCGCGGACGGTGCCCTCGGGCGGTGTGTCGCGGCTGAGCTTCATTGGCCGGTGGCCTTCCAGTAGTCGGCGAAGATATCCTCAAGCGTGGGCTCAACGGCGGGGATCTCACGCACGATCTTGGTGGATTGCAGGAAATGCTTCCAATGGACGTTCTCGTCGATGGAATTGCCGCCCCAGCTGCCGCAGCCCATGGAGAGCGAGAAGGGCATCCCGTTGGTGAAGGCGCCGCCGGTGGCGAAGGTATGCGCCTGGTTGACGATGATGCGGCTGGTGGGAATGGCGCGGGCGAGCGTCATCGGGCGGGCGTTATCCGTGCTGTGCAGGCCGACGGAATGGCCGGCGCCCTGGAACAGCTGGATGTCGCGGGTGACGCGGAGGGCGTCGTCGAAATCCCTGGCTGAATAAAGCGCGAGGACGCGGCTGAGCTTTTCGCCGGAGAGGGGATGGTCGGAGCCGATGCCGGTGGTGGGAACCGCGATGTATTCGGTGCCTTCGGGCACCTTGCCCGACAGCCCCAGCGCGTCGATCATCTTGTCGGCGTCCTGTGCGATGACAGAACGGTTGAGGTGGTCGTCGGGCCAGAGGGCGGCAACGACGGCGGCCTCGTCCTCGACCACGGCGCCGCCGGCGCGGGCCATGGCGGCGATGAAGGCGTCGCGCACGGCATCCACCACGACGACCGAGTTCTCGGACGAGCAGGAGGTGGCGTTGTCGAAGGTCTTGGAGGCGCGGATCTTCTCGGCGGCGGCGTCGAGATCGGCGGTCTCATCCACGATGACGGTGACGTTGCCCGCGCCGACGGCGACGGCGGGTGTGCCGGAGGTCTGGGCGCGGTGGACATTGTTCTGGCTGCCGGTGGCGACGACCATGTCGCAGGTTTCCATCAGGCGCTGGGTCTTGTCCTTGGAGCCGGGCGCGGGGACCATGCCGACAAGGTCGGGATCCTCGCCGATCTTGGCGAACTCGGCGTGGATGAATTCGATCAGTTTCTCACAGCTGGCCACACCCTTGGGCGACGGGGCCACGACGATGGCGTTGCCGCATTTCAGCGCGTTGATGATGTTGTTGGCGGGCGTGGCGGCGGGGTTGGTCGAGGGCACGATCGCGGCGACGACACCCTTGGGCCGGGCGATTTCGGTGATGCCGGTGGCGGGGTCGTTACGGATGACGCCATAGGTGGGGACGTCCTTTATGTCACGCATGAGGCCCAGCGTCTTGCGGTGGTTCTTGGTGATCTTGTCGGGCACGTTCCCGAGGCCCGTGGTCCGGACGGCCAGTTCGGCCAGTTCCCGGTTGCGGCTCGGTTCCATGATCGCCCATGCGACGGCCTGTGCGGCGCGGTCGTAGCGCTGTTGGCTGCCCTCGGCCTCGTACCGGCCTTGGGCGGCGCGGGCGCGGGCGATGATGGCGTCCAGGTCTGCGATGGGGTCAGGGGCGTTCATGGTGCGAAACCTTTCTGGTGAGGGGCGCGCAATTGATGATGCGCGCCCCGGGGGCATGGCGGTTTAGAGACCGGAGAGCAGTTCCTTGAGGGTTTCCTCGCGGGCGGCCCACATCTCGATCACCTCGTCGCGGGTCATGACGTGCATGGGCGAACCGCCCGCTTCCATCTTGCCCTTGACTCGGTCGTTCTCGAACATGGCGGGGACGATCTCGGCCAGCTTGTCGATGATCGGCTGGGGCGTGCCCTTGGGCACCATCACGCCGCGGAAATTGACCGAGGCGTTGTCGATGTCATAGCCTTGTTCCTTCATCGTCGGCACGTCGGGCAGGAAGTCGCTGCGCTCGTTGTCGAAGACGCCGAGGATCTTGACGTTGCCGGCTTTTTCGGCGCGGAACGCGTCGGAGAGGTTGTTGACCCCGCCCAGCACGTCGCCAGCGATCACGGCCTTCATGGCGCCAGCCCCACCCGCGTTGTTGGGGATGTATGCCAGTTTGACGCCCGCGGCCTTTTCAAGCTGAAGCGCGGCGATATGGTGGCCGACATAAAGCCCGGCGCCGGAAAAGGTGAGGCCGCCGGGGTTTTCCTTGGCGTAGTTCACCACGTCTTCCATCGAGTTGAACTGGCTGTCGGCACCCACGACGAAGACCGCCGGGTCGGCGCCCCAGTTGGCGATGGGCTCAAAGCTGTCGGTGCTGTAGTCGACGCCGCCCTCGATGGACTGGGCGATGAAATGGGGCACGTTGTAGGCGCCCAGGGTGTAGCCATCGGCATCGACTTGGGTGGCGAGCCAGTTCCAGCCGACGCGGCCGCCCGCGCCGGGCTTGTTGACGATGGCGATGGGCATTCCCAAAGCGTCCTCGTTGCCCGCCGTCATCGTGACGATGCGGGCCTGGAAGTCGGTGGCGCCGCCGGCACCGTAGCTGACCATCAGCATGACGGGGCGTTCGGGGTAATTCTCTTGCGCGGTGGCGGTGCCCGCCAGGCCCATGAGCGCAATGGATGCGGCTGCAATCAGTTTCTTCATTTCTTGGGTCCTCCCTTGGAAAGTTGTCTTTCGCTTCTTGGTTTTCAGAAAAGGATCTCTCGCGGGGTGAAGACACCCAGCAGCAGTGCGAAGAGACCGTACATCACGGCCAGGAAACCGGCCGTGATCAGCACCCGTTTGACCCATGTGCGGATCTCGCCGTGGGGGGCGGGATCGTAAAGGGACAGCAGGATGAAAAAGGCGATGGTGGACGCGGTGTAAAAGCCCAGGGTCTGAGCGGCCCAGAAGACGTAGATCAGCAACACCACGATGCCGGGCAGGATGTTGCGCACGGCGATGACGCTGAGGCCTGGACCGACGCGGGTCTTGCCCAGGAGCGCCTTGCCGAAGGTCCAGAGGGCCAAAGCCACGAACACGACCGAGATGATGCGGGGAAACAGAAAGGCGCGGGCGGGCGTGCCGGTGAAGCTGAGCCAAGCGACCCAGATGCCGACAAGGGCGACCAGACCACTGGCGAGGATGTGCTGGGTGCGGGGGCGATCGGTCACGTGGTCCGCTCCTGTTGTTCGAGCGTGTCTTCCTTGCTGAGATAGCGGCGCTGGCGCAGTTCCATCCAGACCGAGTAGGCGATGGAGGCTACGACGATGCCGATCAGCGTAAGGTTCAGCACGCCGGTGAAGAAATAGGTGCCCATGCTGGAGGTCGCGTTGGCGATCATTGCGCCCTGCACGAAATTCGCCTCGGCGATGGGGCCGAGAATGAGGCCCAGCACCAGAGGTGCGGCGGAAAAGCCGAAACGTTCGAGGAAATACATGCCGGTGCCGAGGGCGGCCATGATGTAGACATCGCCCATCGAGGTCTGCACCGAGTAGCTGCCGAAGACGGCGAGGGCCAGCACCACGGCGGCCATGACCGCGTTGGGCACCTGGGCCACGCGGGCCGCCAGCCCGGCCACGTAGAGGCCGAAGACGCACATCAGGATCTGGCCGATCAGCATGGAGTTTATGAAGGTCCAGGCGACATCGGGGTAGTTCTCGAAGAGGTCGCTGCCCGGGAAGATGCCGTGGATCAGCAGGCCGCCCAGCAGAACCGCGGCGGTGGGCGAGCCGGGGATCGAGAGCGTCAGCAGCGGCACCAGCGAGGGGCCGACCATGGCGTTGTTGGCGCTTTCGGCGGCGATCACGCCTTCGCTGTGGCCGGTGCCGAATTTCTTTTGCTCGCGGCTGGTCTTGCGGGCCTGGTCATAGGCGACGAGCCCGGCGATCTGGCCGCCGACGCCGGGGATGAGGCCGATGAAGGAACCGGTGAGCGTGCCGATGCTGAGCGCGCGCGAGCGGCGGAATACCTCGCGGATCGAGTCCATGATGGGGCTTTTCTCGACCTTGAGAACCTCGGCGTCGTGCTGGTGCCGGCCCTTGGCGAACATGGTGATGACCTGCGGAATGGCGAAAAGGCCGATGAGGGCAGGGATTATGTTGATGCCGCCAGACACGCTGGAATGGAAGATGAAGCGCTGCGCGCCCATCACGTCGTCGAACCCGATGGTGGCGAGCCAGAGCCCGATGCAGCCCGAAAGCAGCCCCTTGACCACGGAGCTGGAATCGAGCGAGCCGATGACCGTGACGCCGAGGATGGCCAGCCAGAAGAGGTGCGACGGACCGAAGGCCAGCGCCCATTCGGCCAGCACGGGCGTGAGGAAGATGAGCAACAGCACGCCGAAAACGCCCCCGATGGCCGAGGAGATGAACGACAGTTGCAGCGCCCGCGCGCCCTGGCCGTTCTTGGCCATGGTGTGCCCGTCGAGCGTGGTGGCGATGTTGGCGGGCGCGCCGGGGATCTTGAGCAGGATGGCGCTGACCGCGCCGCCCGCGACGGTCGAGGTGTAGGCGGCGCCCAGCAGGATCAGGCCTTGCGTGGCGTCGAGCTTGAACGTGAACGGAATCAGCAGGGCCACGGCCATGGTCGGCGACAGGCCGGGCGTGGCGCCCAGGATCAGCCCGCCGATGGTGCCGATCAGAAGCAGCATGAAGTTGAACGGCGTAAACACGTCGCCGAAGTAGAACAGGAACTCCAAGCCGTATCCTCCCATTGGCTTGTCGCGATTGACCTGAAAGGGTATGGGATGAAAACAATATTGCAAATGTTTTCATTTTTGGCGGCTAAAGGCTAATCAAGTGGCTGATAAGGCGAAAAGAAAAGCCGATATCATTGCCGTCGCAAAGGCGGCGCGCGTGTCGCCGTCGACGGTGTCGCGCAGCTTCAATCATCCGGACTTGGTGAAGGCCACGACACGGAAAAAGATTGATGCCGCGGTGCGGCGGCTGGGGTATATCCGCAACCGCGCGGCGCAGACGATCCACGGCATTCGCAGCGGCACAATAGGGCTGATCGTGCCTACCGTGGACCAGGCGATTTTCGCCGAGATGATCCAGAGTTTTTCCGAGGCGGTGGAGGAGTTGGGCTTCACGATCCTGCTGGCCTCTCACGGGTTCAACCTGGACCGGGAATACAGTCTGACGCGCAAGATGCTGGAGCATCGGGTGGATGGCGTGGCGCTGATCGGGATCGAGCATACGCAGGACACGCTGGACCTGCTGGCGCAACAGGAGATGCCGACGCTGCTGTTGTGGAGTTTTTCGCCCAACGCGCCGTTTCCTTGCGTGGGATCGGACAATTACGCTGCCGGGGCGTTGATCGCGCGGCACGTGGCGGGGTTGGGGCACCGGCGGGTGGCGGCGATGTTCCCGCCGACAGAAGGCAATGACCGGGCGTCCCTGCGCTTTGCCGGGGTGAAGGATGCGCTGGCGGAGGTGGGGTGCAGTATTCCCGAGGCGTGGCAATTGGTGGCGCCCTACAGCGTGGCGACGGCGAAAAGCGCGGTGGCGGCGCTGATTGCCGAGGGCAATCTGCCGACGGCGATCATCTGCGGCAACGATGTGCTGGCCTGGGGCGCGCTGCACGCGTTGAGCCGCGCCGGGATCGATGTGCCTGGGCAGGTGACGGTGACGGGGATCGGGGACTTCAAGGGCTCGAAGGAGTTCGAGCCGTCGCTGAGCACGGTGCGCATCCCGGCGCGCACAATCGGGGCGCGGGCGGCAGAGGCCATCGTGCAGCTGACCACGTCGGAAGAGGCGGTGGACGTGGCGGCGCTGATCCCGCCCGAGATCATGGTGCGCGCGACGAGCGGGCCGCCGCGCGCGCAATAGCTATTCGGTCACCGACAAAACGATCTTGCCGACGTGCCCGCCGGCTTCGAGCTCTGCATGGGCGTCGGCGGCGCGGGCGAGAGAATGGACGGAATTGATCACCGGCTTGATCGCGCCCTGTTCCAGCAGAGGCCAGACCTGCGCCAGCAGGTCGGCGGCGATGAGGCCCTTTTCCTGCGGCGTTTGCGGGCGCAGGGTGCTGCCGCAGAGGGTCTGGCGCTTGCGGATCATGCCCTCGATGTCAATCTCCGTCTTGCCGCCGCCAAGAAAGGCGATGATGACCAGCCGCCCCGCGACGGCGAGGGAGGCGAGGTTGCGGTCGAGGTAGTCGGCGCAGATCATGTCGAGGATGACGTCGACGCCGCCGCCGTCGGTGAGGCGGGCGATTTCATCCTCGAACAGGGCCGTCTTGTAGTTGATCGCCTCGGTCGCGCCGAGGTCGCGGCAGGCCTGGCATTTCTCGTCGGTGCCGGCGGTGGCGTAGACGGTGGCCCCCATGGCGCGCGCGATCTGGATCGCGCTGGTGCCGATGCCGCTGGCGCCGCCGTGGATCAGAACGGTTTCGCCCTCGGCCAGACGCCCGATGCGGAAAAGGTTGGTCCAGACGGTGAAATAGGTTTCGGGCAGGGATGCGGCCTCGACCGCCGAGAGGCCGGAGGGCCAGGGCAGGACCTGTGGGGCGGGGGCGACGCAGTATTCGGCGTAACCGCCGCCCGCGACCAGAGCGACGACCTTGTCGCGCTCGGTAAAGGACAGAACGTCGTCGCCGCAGGACACGACCTCGCCCGCCACTTCGAGACCCAGCACCTCGGTCACGCCGGGGGGCGGGGGATAGCCGCCCTGGCGCTGGCGCAGGTCGGGGCGGTTGACGCCGGCGGCAGCGACGCGGATCAGCACTTCGCCCGGGCCGGGCCGGGGGATGGGAATGTCGCGGGCTTGCAAAACCTCGGGGCCGCCGGGCTGCGTGGCGAAGACGGCTTGCATTGTCTGGGTCATGTTGGTCCTAACCTTGTAGAGAGATGACTGTGGCGGTGGCGAGGAAGAGGCCTAGCGCGGCCAGCGTCAGCACGGTGAGTTTCAGGTTGCCGCCACGCAGTAGCGGGGCCGGCTCGAGCTGCATGATCCGGGTGGTGATCAGCACGTTGGCGGTGAAGGGCGTGGAGGCCGCGGTGAGCCCCCAGCCGATGATCGCGGCCAGCGCCAGCCACATCAGGGCTGGTTCGGGCACCAGAGGGTGCAGCACGCCCAGAAGGATGCTGGCCGACACGATGGGGTTGAGCGCCATGAGCCCGCCCAGCACCATGCCTACGGGCACCAGGGCGATGAGTGCGGGCACCAGCGCGTCGGGTGGGGTGGGCAGGGCGCCGTCGAAACTGCTGACGAACCAGGCGATGACAGCGCCGAGAAAGCCCGCGCAGGAGACGATGACGATTTCGTTGACGCCCGATTGCGCGGTTGCCCCCAGTTCGCGGTGCAGACCGGGGGCCAGGCGCGCGGCGAGCTGTATCGCCCACCAGGCGAGCGAGAAGCCCAGCACAGCCAGCAGCACCGAAGCCGGCATCGAAAGGTCTGCGGCCATGTGCAGCCCGAAGGCTACGGCAACCAGCAGGGCGACGCGGGCGACGACGCGCAGCAGGATCGCCTGATCCGGCAGGGGCGGCATGGCGCGTGCCAAGGTCGGCTGGTCGGAGGGCGGGGTCGTGCGCGGGCCGCGCGACACCAGATATCCCGCCCCGAGGTAGAGAAGTGCGGCGACGAGGCCGTAGGGCAGGATCTGGAAGTAATCGACCTCGGGCAGGATCGACAGAGTGATGATCGTCGAGAGTGCAAGCGGCGACCACATGGGCATGGCGCCGAAGCCGCGCAGCATCGAGAGGGTGAGGTCCTCGACCGCGTTCTGCTTTTCCAGCGTCTCGCGGGTTTGTGCCAGTAGCGTGGCCATCAGGCTGGCGGCGCCGAAATTGAGGAAGATGCCGAAAATATGGGTGCCAAGCGTGACGAAGAGATAGCGAGCGCCGCGCGGGCGGTTCGCGACCACGCCGGCGGCTTTGCGGATGTCGGGCGCGCGCGAGGCGGCGCGGCTGAGCAGGCCAAGCGCCACGAGGAAGGCGGCGAGAAAGGTCATCCGTCCGAGGCCGCCCGTGGCGTCGATCCAGCCGCCGGCCCAGCCCCAGAGAAAGAGCCCCAGCACGAGGCCTCCGATGATCCACGCGGGGCGGTTGAGGCCGCGGTGGTTGAGCAGGGCGAGCGCCAGAAGGACGAATACGGTGGGGATGTCCGGCACCGGAACGACGATCGCGGCAGCGCCGGTGGCCAGCAGGTAGAGCGCCAGAGCCGGGTTGAGGATGTCCCGGACGCGACCGGCTATCACGGGCGCCTTAGCCATCGACGGCCTGACGGATGCTGGCCGACAGGCCGCCGTCGACCACGAGTTCGGTTCCGGTGATGTAGCCCGCCTTGTCGGAGGCCAGGAACACCGCCGCCTCGGCGATATCCCAGGCGCTGCCCATGCGGCCCAGCGGGCATTGCGCGGCGCGGGTGGCGCGCATCTGCGCCTCGGTCCGGTCGCCGTAGCTATTGGCCAGCGTGACACCGATGCGGGGGGTGTCGATGAGACCCGCGATGATGGAATTGACGCGGATGTTGTCGGGCGCGAGTTCCACGGCCAGGGCGCGGGCGAACTGGTTGGCACCCGCTTTGGTGGCGGAATAGGCGAGGTGGGGATAGCCCACGTTCCGGATCGATGCGATCGAGGAGGTGAAGGTGATGACACCTCCGCCGCGGGCGCGCATCATCGGGATGGCGGCTTGTGCGGCCACGTGCAGCGAGGTCAGGTTGGCGTCGCTGATGCGGCGCCAGTCGGCGGGCGTGGTGTTCTCGGACGGGCCGCTTTTGCCTAGGCCCACGTTGCAGTGCAGGATGTCGAGGCGGCCGTGCCGCGCTTCGATATCCGAGATAAGGGCGGTGACGCTGGTGTCGTCGAGGACATCGACCGTCGCGGCCTCGGCGCTGCCGCCCGCGTCGGTGACGTGGGTCACGGTTTCGCGGGCCGATGCGAGGTCGTTGTCGGCGGCGATCACGTGGGCGCCTTCGCGCGCGAGGCAGATGGCGATGGCCCGCCCGATGCCGATGCCCGACGCGATGGAGCCGGCGCCGATCACCAGCGCGACGCGGCCCTGAAGGCCCGGATCCGACGCGCCGGTCATGCCGACCCCGAGCGCAGGGCGTCGCGCTTGGCGCGGGTGACGCGCAGCTCGCGACGGATGCCGACGAAGGCGGACAGGATGGTGATGACGATGAAGATCCAGCAGATCGGGCTGCGGAAGAAGATCGTGATATCCTCGGAAATGAGGAAGGACCGGCGCAGGTTGTCCTCGAAAAGCGGTCCCAGGATGAAACCCATGAGGAAGGGGGCCGCGGCCATGTCGATCTTCATCATGATGTAGCCCAGCACGCCGAAGGCCAGCATCACGCCCACGTCGAACATCTGACTTTGCACGGCGTAGCTGCCGAAGACGCAGAACATCAGCACGATGGGCAGCAAGATGTGGCGCGGAATGTCGGCGATGCGGGCGAAGTAGCGGATCGCCAGCTTGCCCGATCCCAGAAGGACGACGGAGCTGAGCATGATGCCGATAAAGATGGCATAGATGATGGTGATGTTGTCCTGGAACATTAGCGGCCCCGGGGTGAGTCCCTGAAGCATGAAGGCGCCGAGGATCACCGCCGTCACCACGTCGCCCGGGATGCCGAGCGCAAGGAGCGGGATGAGCGTGGCGCCGGCGACGCCGTTGTTGCCGGCCTCGGAGGCAGCGACGCCCTCGATATTGCCCTTGCCGAAGGTTTCGGGTGACTTGGACGTACGGCGCGCCTCGCCGTAGGAGAGGAAGGCGGCGGCGGTGGCGCCGGCGCCCGGGATTGTCCCGATGATGACGCCGATGAAGCTGCCGCGGATGATGGTGACGAGGCTGGATTTCAGCTCGGCCAGGCTGACGCGGCTCTTGTCGGCGGTCTTGACGGTGAAGGGCGCGACCTTGCGCACGTAGAAATCGATCACCTCGGGCAGGGCGAAGAGGCCGATCAGCAGGGGGATGTAGCTGACGCCGCCCATCAGGTTGAAATTGTCGAAGGTGAAGCGCTGCGTGCCATAGACCAGGTCGAGCCCGATGGTGGAGGTCAGAAGGCCCAAGAGGCCCGAGATCAGGCCCTTGGTCAGGGAAGAGCCGGAGATCGAGATGACCACGGTCAGTGAGAAGCAGATCAGCCAGAAATACTCGGGCGGGCCGAAGGCGAGCGCGAGCCCCGCGATCAGGCTGGCGAAGAAGATCAGCGACAGGTTCGACAGGAAGTCGGCGATGCAGGACGCGTAGAGCGCCATGTTGAGCGCCTTGCCTGCCTGGCCCTTCTGCGCCAGCGGGTAGCCGTCGAGCAGCGTACAGGCCGCTGCCGGTGTGCCGGGGGCGCGGATCAGGATGGCGGTGATCGAGCCGCCGAAGACGCCGCCCTTGTAGACGCCCACCAGAAGCAGGATGCCGGTGACCGGATCGAGGTTGAAGGTGAAGGGCAGGGCGAGGGCCACGGCCATGGTCGCGGTCAGGCCGGGGATCGCGCCCACGGTGACGCCCAGGCAGACCCCGGCGGTTATCGCCAGAAGGTTGCCCAGGGTGAAGAACATCTCGAAGCCGGTTGCGATATTCTCAAGCATCGATCACATCCAGTCTTCGAAGAGGCCCATCGGCAGAGGCACCTGCGCGACATGGGCGAAAAAGAGATAGACCAGCACCGGCACACCGATACCGACGCCAAGAAGGATGAGCGGGCGGCGTTCGCCGCCAATGGCCATCAGGGCGATGGTGACCAGCATGGCCGTCAGGGGCATCCCCAACCGGTCGGGCAGCATCAGGTAGACCAGAAGCAGGCCGACGAGCATAAGCACGCGGCTTTTCCAGCGCGGGTGCGTTCCGAGCGAGGCTTCATCCTCGCCGGGGATATGGGCGGCAAAGACTGCCTCGAGCAGGTGGATCAGGGCGAAAAGGCCCACACCGGCGGTCAGAACATAGGGCAGGAAGGCAGGCGAAAGCGGCAGGTGCTTGACCGAGGCGGGTGTCGTCACACCGGCGGGGATCACGACGAAGGCGAAAAGCGCCGACGCCAGAAGCGTGAGAGCCGCGAAGACGATTTCGCGGCGGCGTCCCCGGCGGGCGTCGGTGTCTGATCTGGTGTCGCTCATGGCTGGCCCTCCTCCCGTGCCGCCCGATTGGCGTGACGGCCCCTCGTGGGGGCCGCCACCATGTAATATGAAGGCTGAATTATTCGACCGTGACGCCGGCCTCGTCCACGACGGTTTTCCAGCTGGAAAGTTCGCCCTCGATATACTTGGCGAAGTCTTCGGGGCTGCCGCCCTCGATGCTGGCGCCGCGGGTGTCGGCGAACTTCTTGAAGCTGTCGCTGGTGATGACCTCATCCAGCGCCTCGGACAGCGTGGCCACGACGGCCTCGTCGGTCCCGGAAGGGGCGAGGATGCCAAACCACGAGCGGGCCGCGAAGCCGTCCAGCTCGGCGATGTCCAGCTCGTCCAGCGTGGGCACGTCCTCAAGCTGATCGGAGCGTTCCGGCGTGGTCACCGCCAGCGCGCGCAGGGCGCCCGACTGGATATGCGGCATGGCCGAGGGCAGGTTGTCGAACATCACGTCGACGTCGCCCGAGAGCAGGGCGGGCACGGCCTCGCCGCTGCCGCGGAAGGGGACGTGGGTCATGTCGGCGCCGGTGCGCGCCTTGAACATCTCGCCCGAAAGGTGGATCGAGCTACCCACGCCCGACGACCCGAAGGTCATGTTCTCGGACTTGGCGGCGTCGAGGAATTCCTGCGCGGTCTGGTAAGGGCTGTCCTTGTTGACCACCATAACGTTGGGGATCGACATGATTAGCTTGACCGGCGCGAAATCCGCGACCGGATCGTATTGCAGGTTCTTGTAGACCGCCGGCGCGATGCCGTGCGACGAGACCTGCCCCATGAAGAGCGTGTAGCCGTCGGGACGGGCCTTGGCGGCTTGGGTGGTGCCGAGCGTGGCACCGGCGCCGGGACGGTTTTCGACCGTTACGGTTTCGTCCAGCACCTGTGCGAGGCCATCGGCCACCTGGCGGGCCAGGATGTCGGTGGCGCCGCCGGCGCTGTATGGGACGATGATGGTGATGCGCTTGGTCGGATAATCCTGCGCCATGGCCGAGCCGCCAAAGGCCAGCATGGCGGTGGCGCTGACGGCGCCGATCAGGGTTCTGCGGTTGAGTTTCATCTTGGTCTCCTCCTTTGATGAAAAGTCTTGTCTTTCCTTGTGTCCGGATGGTCTTCAGACGGATCCGATCGTCATGCCTCCGCAGACGTAAAGGACCTGTCCGGTCACGAACCCCGCCCTTTCCGAACAGAAGAACGACACGGCGTCGGCCACGTCCTCGGGGGTTCCGGTGCGTTTCATGGGCACCGTCGCGATGATTTTCTCGGTGCGCGGGTCGCCGGGCGGGTTCACCTTGTTGAACAGCTCCGTGGCGATGGGACCGGGGCCGAGCGCGTTGACGGTGATGCCGTGCCGGCCCAGTTCCAACGCCCAGGTCTTGGTCATGCCGTGCAGACCGGCCTTGGTGGCCGAATAGGCAGTGCGCAGTTCCTTGCCCAGGGCCACGCGGCTGGAGATGTTGACGACCCGGCCCAGCCGCGCGTCCTTCATCGAAGGCAGGGCGGCTTGCAGGCAGACGAGCGGGGCGCGCAGGTTCACGGCCGCGACCTTGTCGATGGAATAAGGGGCGGTCCCTTCCACGTCTGCCGGCTCGACAATGCCGGCATTGTTCACCAGCCGCGTCACGCGGCGGCCGTCGCAGAATTTCGCCAGCGCGGTGCGGGTGGTCTCGACATCCGACAGGTCCAGTTCCAGCACCTCGTCGGCGTGCTCGTGTTCGGGCGCGATACGGTCCACCACGGCGACGCGCAGACCATCGGCCTTGAGCCGTTCGGCAATCGCCGCGCCGATACCGCGCGCGCCGCCCGTGACGATGGCGAAATCGCTCATGCGTCGTCCTCGAACGGCATGGCCTTGTCGATCGTCTCCCAGATGAAGCGACCGGAGGGTTTCTGTTGCTCTTCGGCGATATGCGCGACAAGGCCCGCGGCACGGGAAATGACGGCGAATCCCCGCATCAGGTTCACGGGGATGTCCATGTCACCCAGTAGGGCGGCAGTGGCGCCGGTGGCGTTGATGGTGATGTGGCGATCGAATTCCGCGTCGACTGCGGCCGAAAGGGTTTTCAGCGCGCGCAGGTAGTGGGGGTTTTCGGATTCTTTCTCGCCGATCTCCAGCAGCTTGAGCGCGCGGGGGTCGTCGGGCTTGTGCAAGTGGTGGCCGAAGCCGGGCAGGTGGGCCTTCCGGGCGCGATGTTCGCGCACGATCTCGGCGGCGCGGACGGCCTGGGCGTCGGCGTCCAGATCGACCAGCTCCGACAGCAGGCGGGCGTTATTCTCGATCGTGCCCACGAACTGGCTGCCGACGGCCAGGAGGCCGGCCGCGACGGCGCCCTGAAGGTTCTCGGGCGCCGACATGTAGATCGACCGGGTGGTGATGGCGCTGGGTGTCAGCCCGTGTTCCATCATCACGATCAGGATGCCGTTCATCACGCGCTTCTGGCTGGGTCTGACCGGGCGGTTCAGGATGTGTTGCATCATCACGGTGACGAAATCGCTGTCATCGGACAGAAGCTCGTCCACGAGGTTGTGGTTGCGATAGAAGATCTCGGTGTCGGTATAGCGGCACAGCGATGTCGTAGGCGCTGGTTTGGACATGGGTCAGCCTTTCTGAAGTTCGTCGGCCCGCGCGGCGGCGTGCTCTTCGGCGAGTTGGTTTTTCTGCAGCTTGCCGATCGCGTTGCGCGGCAGGCTGTCACGGAAATTGACGGATTTGGGCGTCTGGACAGGGCCAAGACGTTCGCGGATGAAGGCGATGATCTCGTCACCGCTGACGGCGTTCGCGTCGCGGACCTGCACTGCGGCGTGCACCGCCTCGCCCCACTTGTCGTCGGGCACGCCGTAGACGGCGCAGTCGATGATCTCGGGATGTTCGCCCATGATGGTCTCGACATCGGCCGGGTAGACGTTGAAGCCGCCGGTGATGATCATCTCCTTGGCGCGGCCGCGGATGAAGAGATAGCCCTCCTCGTCCTTCTGGCCGAGATCGCCGGTGTGGAGCCAGCCATCGATCAGAGTCTTTGCGGTGATGTCGGGCTGGTCCCAGTAACCTGTCATCAGCAGGTCGCCGCGAATGACGATTTCGCCGGTTTCTCCTGCGGGCAGGAGATTGCCCTTGTCGTCCATGATCTCGACCCGGCTGAGAAAGGTCTCTCGTCCCACCGAAGCACGTTTGGCGGGGTCCTTGAGCTCTTCGGCCGAGATCATGGTGGCGATCTGGGGCGCCTCGGTCTGGCCGTAGGTGGAAGCAAGGCAGGGGCCGAAGATGTCCTGCGCGCGTCCGATGGCGTCGGGGCGCATGGGCCCGGCGCCGTAGATCAGGTTCTTGAGATGCGCATAGTCGGCGTTGCGGACATTTTCGAGTTCCATCAGCATGTAGAGCACGGTGGGTGGCACGAAAGTGGTGGTGATCCGGGCGTTTTGCAGGAAGTCGAGAGTCTGCTCGGGGCGCGGCCGGTCGAGCAGAACCAGGGTGCCGCCGGTGGCAAGCGTCGGCAGGATATAGGTTGAGGTGCCGTGCGTGATAGGGGCTGCTGCCAGGTAACGCTGGCCTTCGCCCAGCGACCAGGCGGCGACTTGCGTGGCGATGTTGGTATTCCAGGCGCGGTAGGGCTGCATCACGCCCTTGGGCAGGCCGGTGGTGCCGCCTGTGAACTTGATCGCCTGCGTGGCCGACAAGGGCAGGTCGGCTTCTGCCGGGGCTTGCCCTGCATGATTGCGGTAAAGAGCGCCGGTGGTGCCTTCGCCGCCTTCGGGGTTGGAATAAAGAAGAGTGGTCTCGGCCCCGATGAGTTTTTCGGCGGTGTCCTTCTGGACGATCACGATGCTGGCGCGGGTGAAGGCAACGGCGCGGACCAGTTCGGCGGTCGCGTTCATCGGCTGCAGCGGGACCCAGACCTTGCCCGCCGCCAGAACCGCCAGCCAGCAGACCAGATGGTCGATCGTGTTATAGCAGCAGATGCCGACGCGGCTGCCGAATTCGGGATCCATCCGCTGCAGACCTGTGGCAAGCGCCTGCACTTTCGCGTGGAGTTCACCGTAGGCAAGGGCGTCGTCGCCATGCTCTACCGCGACATGATCAGGCCAGAGTCTTGCCGCGCGGTGAAAGAAGTGAATTGGGTACATGATTTGCCTGCCTTACGTCCTGAAACCTGCCCGGGAGAGCGCACGTGTCATCACCTCGACGACTTCCGTCCGGCGCTTGGGTGCCAGCCGGGATTTCAGCGCAGAGACCGACAAGCCGGCTCTCAGCTGACCCGTGCTGTCGAATACGGCCACGGCGATGGCGCTGACCTCGGGGATGATGATGGAGTTGTTGACCAGCCAACGGTGCTCGCGCCAGTGGCGAACCATGCGTCTGACTTCGGAAACGTTCAGATCGCCATAGCGGCCGTAGACATCGCTATTGGAGGCGATCAGCCGGTCGCATTCATCTTCCGGCAGAGCCGCCAGCATCGCCGCGCTGCCTGCCCCTACGCCGAGCGGCCGCCGGGCACCGACCTGCAACGTATTGGCCGAGAGCGGGTAGGCGGCGTTGACCGAGTCGATGCACAGCGCCTCATCCCCGAAAGGTACGCTGAGATAGGCCGTCTCGCCGGTCAGGGTCGCGGTTTCTGCGAGAGCGGGATGCAATTCCATCCGCAGCGAGTCGAACTGACGCGGTGAGCCGGGTGCTCCTGCCAGATCGAATATGCCGATGCCGAGAGTATAGATCTTGGAATAGGGGTCGAAACTGAGAAGCCCACCGTCGACGAGCCCCTGAAGAAGCCGGCGCGCGGTCGCTATCTTGAGATTGGCCTTGCGCGCGACGGTCGACAGGGTGACCCCGGTCGCGTTGCGCTCTGCCACCACCGGCAGAAGACGGATCGCCTTGGCGAGTGACGTCTCTGCGGTCTTGGCCTCGTCCTTGCCTTGTCGCGTGTCGTTCAAAGTTTCCTCCCGGGGCGGAGCCGTTCCGGTGCCGCCAACTGGATGCGAACTTCAAGGGCGTGAGTGGCAAAGTCTAGGCGATTCCAATCAAAATATGAAAAAATTTTACCGTTATTTGGTAAGCGCGAAAATAAAGCATTGATTATAAATAATAATTTTAATCAATAAACTTGTCGCTTTAGGTGCGGTTCACGGGGTGAGGTTCTCTTTTTGTTTACGCCTCGCTGCTAGACATGAGGTCGACACCCTTCGCGGAAGGAGTTGAACGCATGCCGGACCCAACATTCGCGGACCCCGAAGGAAAGATCTCAAGAAACCGGGATCAGTTCCTGCGCGAGCTTCTCAGAGAACTCGCCTTCGTGCTGGAAAACCGGATCGGCATTGAGGACGCAAAAGGCTTCATCGCGCGGGTCGGGACCCGAATCGGTGAAATGATGGATGCCGAGTATCGCGATCTTCTCGAAGTCGAAAGGCTCACTGCAAAGCAGGTTGCGGCAGCGCTCGTCGACTTGAAAAAGCGGATCGAGGGCGGGTTTGAAATCGAGTCGATTGCAGACGACCGGATCGTTTTAGTCAGCGACGCCTGTCCGTTCGGCTCCTATGTGAAGGGGCGCCAGTCGCTTTGCATGATGACATCCAGCGTGTTTGGCCGGATCACGGCGGACAATCTTGGATATGCCCGGGTGGAAAAGGCCGAGACCATCGCCCGCGGCGATCCGCGCTGCCGGATTATCGTGCATCTGTCCGAGGGCAAAGTCGGCCGCGAGTACTTTGGATAAGAGGCTTCAACAGACCGATCTGAGTTGCAGCGCTTTTCATGCGCTGGCCAACCATGCGCTGGTTGTCGACCGCAAGGCTCGCGTGTGTGCAGCCAACCGAAAAGCGGAACAACTGCTGCGGGACACTATGAAGCACGCGAACGAACGTGACGCATGGTACTTGCCTGACGTATTTGCCGTGTCGCGGGAGGCCGCCACCAGAGAGATTCTCTTGGCTGCATCCGGCAGTGACCTTGTTTTTCCCTTGCGCAACGCTGGGCCAAACGGGCCGCAGGACGTTCGTTTTAGGGTAAGCGCCATTCGCACGGGAAGCCGCGCGCCAGAGCATTTTGTTCTGTTGTCTCAGGGCCAAGACGTATTGAGGGCACCTTTCGACCTTCTCAACGCAGAACTTGAGAAAGCCGATATCGAAGCGCGGCGCGAACGTGCGCATCGCCGGTCTTTGCAGCGCGCCAACAAAGTACTGAACGCGTCCAATGCCGAGTTGAAGTCGTTCGCCTATGCGGTGTCTCACGACCTCAAGTCGCCAATACAGACCGTATCGATGCTGCTTTCGGAGATGGCGCAGTGCCAAGAGGGCGGCTTGGACTACGACTTGGCGGAACTGATCCGCATGGGCCAGGAAACGCTGCAACGCGTGTCTGTCTTGATCGGGGACGTTCTGCGCTACACGCAGTTGATCGGATCGGACATGTCGATGTCGCGCTGCGACCTGAACATCATCCTGGAAGAGGTGATCTCGGATTCGCGGGCCGAGATAAAAGAGACCGGCGCCACGGTTCGTCATGGCAAACTGCCGGTCGTATTCGGCGACGCGGTGATGATGCGCATCCTCTTTCAGAACCTGATCGGCAACGCGATCAAGTACCGCCATCCCGAGCGCGCGCCCGAAATTCTCGTGCAACCCGGCCGGAAGGGCGCGCAAGGTCATGTCAGGATCGAGGTCAGAGACAACGGCATAGGCATTGCCCCCGAATATCGCGACCGCATTTTCGATCTGTTCAGCCGCCTGCACCGGCACGACGAAATTCAAGGCAGCGGGCTTGGCCTGACCATGTGCCGCAGGATCGTCAACAGGCTGGACGGTGAAATCGAGGTTCTCGAGAACTCAAGCGGCGGCTCTGTTTTCCTAGTCTCACTGAAGGTTTTCAAAGATGATTAACTTTGAGCACACGCATCCGGAAGCTATCGAAACGGTGCTGCTGGTCGACGATGACACGTTCTTTCACATTGCGTGCAAACGGCTCATGCAGCGCAGCGGACTTGTGAAAACCCTGATCTGCTATCCGATGGCGGTGGACGCGCTGGCATTCCTGTCGCGCTCGGACCGGCCCTGCGTGGATGTCATCTTCCTCGACATCAACATGCCGAAGATGAACGGTTTTGAATTTCTCGAAGAGGCTGTCACGCGGTTCGGCACTGATTTCTGCAGAAAGATCGTGGTTATGCTGACGTCCTCGCTGGACGCCAGGGATGTCGCGCGAGCCAAAGCATGCAGTGCCATCGACTCCTATGTGAACAAGCCTTTATCGCACGAGCATATTGCATCCATCGCCGGGAAGCTGAAAGCAGGCCGGGAAAAGTTGGGGTGAAAGATGTGTGAGCTTGCTTTCGGCGAACATTTAGCCGACGCGACTGATACGTGCGGAGTGTTCCGGGCCAGACAGCGGCGTTCAGGATGATTGCGGCAGAGATGGCGAAGCGCAATCGCAACGGAGCCTCGGAATCCGCGTGGCGATGCAAGAATACTTGTTGGAAACCACGCGGCTGTGCGCCCATCGCCAGAACAGATCGAGGGGTAAAATCATCGAATACACGAGTGCTTTCATGCTCTTCTCGTGTGGAGTGAATCTAGCAGTTCAGAATGGAAATTCAGTGCAAACCGCTCTCGATGCCAGCAAGTTAGGCATCAATTCTGTAGAAGAATGGTTTCGAATATGACGTGGGCTGTCGAAGCTGTGACCGTGCTTCCGAGAAAATGGCAGCCCGTAGGGGAATCGAACCCCTCTTTCCAGGTTGAAAACCTGGCGTCCTAACCGATAGACGAACGGGCCAAGCCTTGGCGTGAGCGAGTACCTATGAAAAAGCCGCGCGCTGCGCAAGAGAATTCTTGGATATTTTTGCAGTCATTTTAAGCTGTCGGGCACGCTGTTTGGTCAGCCCGCCAAAGCCGCGTCCTCGAGGCGAAGTTGGACAGTCTGACGTCCGCCCCAGCTGTTTATGTCGAGGCGTCCCGCCAGATGAAAGCGTTGGCCACCATGCTCTTCCAGGGTCTTTCCCAATAGGGTATCGTAGGCACCGAACGCTATGGCGTCGAGGTTCGCGCCGGTGCCGTCGCCGAAGCGTAGCTTCAGGTGGCTTTCGCCTACGCGTTTGGCGAAACCGATCGTCATGTCCGGGAACGCGTAGCGCGGCCCGGGGGCGCCGGCGCCAAAGGGGCCTGCGTTCTCGATCTGATTGACCAGTTCCGGGGACGCGGCGCCGGGCATCAGTACTCCGTCAAGCGTAAGATCCGCCGGCCCGGTCGATCCGGCGCCTTGTCGCGCAAGCAATTCTGACAGCCTGTCCATAGCCGCCTCAAGGTTGGCGCGCGCGACCGTAAGGCCAGCTGCCATTTTGTGCCCTCCGCCTTTCAGCAAAAGGCCTTCGGCGGCCAGGCGTTGAATGGCGTGGCCCAGGTCGACGCCCGAAACGGATCGGCCAGAGCCCTTTCCCTCGTCGCCGTCGAATCCGATCACGATGGCCGGGCGGTTCGTGGCTTCCTTCAGACGCGAGGCGACGATGCCGACAACGCCGGGGTGCCATCCGTCACCCGCTGCCCAGACGAGTGGTGCATCGAGACCGCGGGTTTCAGCTTGGTCCAGCGCCGCGGCCCGAACGACGGTTTCGACATCGCGGCGTTCGGTGTTCAGTTCGTCGAGCTTTTCGGCCAGGGAGATGGCCTCGGCCGGATCGGTGCAGGCAAGCAGGCGAGCGCCGAGATCAGCGCGGCCCACCCGGCCGCCGGCATTGACACGGGGGCCAAGAACAAAGCCCAGGTGATACGAGGACGGGGCGGTATTGACGCGTCCGATATCGCACAGCGCCACAAGCCCGGGGCGAAGGCGTTTGCCCATGACCGCGAGGCCCGTTCGCACGAACGCGCGATTGACGTCGCGCAGCGGCGCCACGTCCGCGACAGTGGCAAGGGCCACCAGATCGAGCATCGCCATCAGGTCCGGGCCCGGTTTTCCGGCTTCGCGCAATTGGCGACCGGCTTCGACCAGCATGAGGAACACCACGGCGGCAGCGCAGAGGTGCGCCAGGTCGCCGCTTTCATCTTGCCGGTTCGGATTGACGACCGCCAATGCGGGCGGAAGGCTTTCGCCGCCCAGATGGTGATCGAGGACCAGAACGTCGGCGCTTGTGACCGCTGCAAGCGCGTCATGACTGAGCGTGCCGCAATCGACACACAGGATGAGGTCATGGGCCGCCGCCAATTCGGTCATGGCCGGAGCGTTCGGCCCATAGCCCTCGTCGATGCGGTCGGGAACGTAAAGCGTTGCGGAGCGTCCCATCTGCCGAAGCCAGTCGATCAGCAAGGCAGCAGAACAGCCCCCATCGACATCATAATCGGCGAAAACGGCGATCTTCTCGTTCCGCTCGACCGCGGCGAGAAAGCGCGCCGCGGCGGTTTCCATGTCCTTGAGGCTGCGGGGGTCGGGCATTAGATCGCGCAGCTTGGGCTCAAGGTAGGTCGTGGCATCGGATGGAGCCACGTCGAGACGGCAGAGCGTCTGGCAAAGCGGGCGCGGAAGTGCCGTCTCTTGCGCCATTGCTTCTGCCAGCCGGTCTATTGCCGGCGTTGGGCCGACCCAGCGGCGGTCGGTCAAAGAGCGTGCGACGCCCAGAAAGCTCATTGAAGGTCGCGGAGAATCGCCGCAACGGAGCGGGCTCTGCAGAATTCGCCGTGCAGGTGCGATACGGCCGTCGCATGAATGGGCTCGGGATCCATCGGTGACAGATCAGGGTTCCAGCCGGTATCGGCAGAAAAGGAAAAAGCCGCGCACGCATCGTGGGCAAGGGTCACATCGTAGCCCAGGTTGTCGGCCCACCGCACATTGGTGGAAACGCAATGCGGTGTTGTCAGACCACAGATCACAAGCTCGGGGACGTTGAGATATTGCAGGTGGGACGGTAATGCGGGATCGACGAAAGCGGAGTTCGTCGATTTTTCGAAGATTGGCTCGCCGTTCAGCGGCGTCAATTCGGGCTTGAATTCGCATCCGCCGGAGTCTGGGTGCAGCGGGCTGCCCACCACCTTGCTGAGGTGCAGAACGTGACAAATAGGACCACTGCGCTCTCGCCATGCGGAGAGCAGCTGTGCCGCCCGCTCTTCCGCGTCTGGATTGTTGCGAGCGCCCCAAAAATCGGCTTCGAAACCAGTTTGAAAATCAATGAGTACAAGAGCAGGAAGCATCGGTCTCAGATCGGATGGCGGCAAGTCATGATACGGCGTTCTCCGGTAGAGGAACGCAGCAGCAGCGTTTGGGTTTCAATACTGTCGCCGCGCGGCTTGAGACCCGCGACGAGCGAACCCTGGGTGACGCCGGTCGCGGCAAAGATCACGTCGGACGACACCATCTCGTCACGGGTGTAGACGCGGTCAAAGTCGGTGATGCCGGCCTTCTCGGCGCGAGCACGCTCGTCATCGTTGCGGAATAGCAGCCGGCCCCAGATCTGACCGCCGAGGCATTTCAGGGCGCCGGCCGCCAGAACACCCTCGGGCGCGCCGCCGGAGCCCATGTACATGTCGATGCCGGTCGTCTCGGGGTCGGCGCAATGCATGACACCGGCCACATCGCCATCGCCGATGAGGAAGATGGAGGCGCCTGTGGCGCGCAGTTCCGCGATGGTGGATTCGTGACGAGGGCGTTCGAGAACGCAGACGGTTATCTCGGAAGGTTCCACCCCCTTGGCCTTGGCCAGAGCCGTCACGCGCTCCGCGGGAGACATGTCAAGCGAGACGACGCCCTCCGGATATCCCGGACCGACGGCCAGTTTATCCATATAGACGTCCGGCGCATGCAACATCGTGCCACGCGGCGCCATGGAAATGACTGTCAGCGCGTTGGGCATGGCCTTGGCGGTGATAGTCGTGCCTTCGAGCGGGTCCAGCGCGATGTCGACTTCGGGACCGTTTCCGGTGCCCACTTCCTCGCCGATGTACAGCATCGGCGCCTCGTCGCGTTCGCCCTCGCCGATCACCACGGTACCGGCGATGTCCATGGCGCCAAGCTCCTGTCGCATCGCGTTCACGGCGGCCTGGTCGGCGGCTTTCTCGTCGCCGCGGCCGATCAGCGGGCGGCAGGCAAGTGCAGCCTGTTCCGACACGCGGGCCAAGGCGAGTGACAGGAGAGCGTCATTGAAAGAGGCGGATTTGGACATTGCGGCGTGGCCTTGGTTGAATGAGGTCGAGGGTTCTCTAAAGCGTTCGTGCGCAAACATGAAGCATAGATTTCCGGCGAGGGCGATTGCACGGCGCGATGCCCCGCCCGGCGTGGCGGAGTTCAGGGCAGGTTTCGGCATTGCGAACAGGCGTTGATCCGGGTCTTCCAGCGTGGCGCCACCGGGGCCTCGAAGATCAGCGCCGGCCAACTGTGCAGGCGCTCGGCTCTGGCCCGCACGCCTGTCACCGGATCATACGCTTTCGATGCGCAGGGCGACAGGGGCTGACGCGACGACATCCACCTGAGACAACGCTTCGAGCGCGGCGACGAGAGCCGACGGCGCGGTCTTGTGGGTGACAATCAGTACCGGAGCAGTGTCTTCTTCGTGGCGGTACTGTCGCATCCGGTCGATTGAAACGCCGGCATTGCCGAGGATCGTGGCCACCTTTGCCAGCGCGCCGGGTTTGTCGTGCAGCGCCATTCGCAGGTAGTAAGGCACCGGCGCGGCCTCGCATGCGGTGGCCGGGCTGGAAAGCTCGGCCGCAGGCATGCCGAAGACAGGAATGCGGATGCCGCGTGCGATATCCATGATGTCGCCCATCACCGCGCTGGCGGTCGGACCTTCGCCCGCGCCCGGGCCGCGTAGAACGATCTGCTCCACGGCGTCGCCTTCGAGTACCACCATGTTGGTGCCGCCCTCGAGCTGGCCCAGCGGCGAATTCTTGGGCACGAGGCAGGGCGACATGCGTTGTTCCAGCCCGCGACCTGTCATCCGGGCGACGCCCAGGAGCTTGATGCGGTAGCCCATGTCCGCGGCCTGCTTGATGTCCTCGATCGTGATCTTCTGGATCCCCTCGAGACTGACGGCGTTGAAATCAACCTGAGTGCCGAAGGCGATCGAGGCGAGGATGGCCAGCTTGTGGCCCGCGTCGATGCCGCCCACGTCGAGTTCGGGATCGGCCTCGAGAAAGCCCAGTTGGTTGGCCTCTTCGAACACATCGTCATAGGGCAGACCCGAAGCCTGCATACGGGTCAGGATATAGTTGCAGGTTCCGTTCATCACCCCCATGACGCGGGTGATCTCGTTGCCGGCAAGTCCTTCGGTCAGGGCCTTTACGACAGGAATGCCCCCGGCTACCGCCGCCTCGAAGCGCAGGACGCGGCCCGCGGCCTCGGCCTGTTCGGCAAGGGCTTGCCCGTGCATTGCCAGCATCGCCTTGTTCGCGGTGACCACATCCTTGCCTGCGGCCAACGCGGCTTCTGTCGCGGCCTTGGCGGGGCCGTCGGAGCCCCCCATGAGTTCGACGTAGACATCCACGTCATCGCGGGTCGCAAGCGCGACTGGATCATCTTCCCAATCGTACGAGGCCAGCGACACGCCGCGGTCCTTGTCACGGGTCCTTGCGGATACGGCCGTGATCTCGATGGGGCGTCCGGCGCGGGCGGCCAGCAGGTTGGCCTTTTGCCGGACGATCTTGACGACACCAGTGCCAACGGTGCCGAGCCCGGCAATCCCGAGGCGAATGGGGGTGGTCATGGGTATATCCTTGAGACGTGATCGAGACAGGTTTGGCCGGGGTTTAGCCGGTTGCGTTATGCCATGCAACGCGGGTTTTGCGTGCTACACGGACGTTTTCTTGAAAAGAAAACGGAACGAAATCTGTTGCAGATTTCGGGCGCGCGGGGTGGCCTGCCTCATTGCGGAACGTCGATTGTGACCTTCCGGTCAAGCCGGGCACGCGACGTCTGGTCTATGACCGTTCCGCGCAGGCGCTCGGCTCGCGCGCGCAGGTTCGCCACGCGGCTCTCCAGCGCGCGGGTCGTCTGGTCGGCGACGCGTGGTGCATCCACCCGGGCGCGCAGGTCTTCTACCGGCAACAGGGATGGATAGGGCGCGCGACGTGTTTCGGTGGAGGTGGCGTTATCCAACTCGGGAAACTGCGTGCAGCCCGCCAAGGTGACGGTCAGAAAGAAAGCGATAACGCGCGGAGGTCGGCATAGCGTCGGCATGGTGCAACTGTCATGCCACTGATCGCAGGGTGCAGGCAAGCAGGGCTTTTTTCTGAACGGGTGTTCAGTTATTCAGTTGTCATGGCACGCACTCAAGGCTCCCACTCGCACTTCACCGGACCAAAGGTCCGTGACGCCGCGTTGCGGCTGTTCGCGCAGCACGGCTTTGCCGCGGTGTCGATGCGCCGGATTGCGGCGGAGGTGGGCGTTCAGGCCGGGGCGCTTTACAATTATACCCCCGATAAACAGACGCTTCTTTTCGACCTGATGCAGGAGCATATGGACGATTTGCTGGCGGCCTGGTGCGCCGAGGATCCCGGAGGCGCGGATCCTTTCACACGGCTCGAGGCGTTTGCCCGGTTCCATATCCGGTTCAACACGAAGCGGGCCGATGCCGTTTTCGTTTCTTACATGGAACTGCGCAATCTCACGCCAGAAAATTTCGAGACCGTTACAGCGCTGCGCGGGGCCTATGAAACCCGGCTGCAGGATATTCTGACGGCAGGAACGACACAGGGGGTCTTTACCGTGGCCGAGCCACGGATCACGGCGATGGCGGTGATCGCCCTGCTGACGGGTGTGAACACATGGTACCGCGAGGAAGGACGTTTGACCCTCGACGAGGTCGAGACGCTCTACTGGAACATGGTGCGCCGGATGGTCGGCGGCTGAGGCGCCGGCGGGTCTTTTCGCTCTCGCACGCGCGGAGCAATCGCGCTATCAGGCCGAAATCCGGGCGAGGAGGCGGGACGGATGCATGATGACGAGATACTGGCGGTGATGCAGGCCTCTACCGGCAGGCGCATCCTGGGGGTCGGATGTCTGGCGGTGCTCGGCGCATTGCTGATCTGGATCGGCCTGACGCGGCCTTTCGCGGTGATCGGCTGGCAGGTGTTCCTGATCCTGCTGGGCGCGGCGGCGATCTGGATGGCGGACGCGATGCGGCGGGCCACGGCGCAGCGGGTCGAGCTGACGCGGGACGGCCTGCGCAGCAGCGATGGCGAGGCCATCGTGTCCATTGGCGATATCGAGACGATGGACCGCGGCCTTTTCGCCTTCAAGCCGTCCAACGGGTTCCTGCTCAAGGCTAAAACCAAGGCCCCGGCGCGCTGGCGGCCGGGGCTTTGGTGGCGAATGGGGCGCCGGATCGGGCTCGGCGGGGTCACGCCCGGGCATCAATCGAAGATGATGGCCGAGATGATCGCCGCCCTGATGGCAGACCGCGTCTGAGGCGCGATCACTTCTGCAGGCCGCAGACCCCTTCGTAGCAGACCTGCGCTGTGAAACGGATCGCGCTGAACACCCGCGTGCCAATGGTCACGTCGTTTAGACCGACGTTGAAGAGCGGCTGGTAGCTGGAAGTCGATTCCACCAGAATGACCTCTTCGCCATGGTTGACATCCGGCAGGGTCGCGTGTGCGTTCTTCACGTCTCCATCCGTAAGCGGCACCAAAGGTCCGGTGCCACGCACCTGGGACCACGCGATGCTGTACTCCTTTTTATGGTCGCTGTATTTCACTACCGAGACGCGGATCTGGTTCACGCCGTCGTCATTGGTGATCTCGTCGAACAGGATCTTGGCGTTATCGAGATAGATGGATGTCAGGCCCCCGGCGCGGGTCTCGCGAGAAATCATGTCCGCGATCGTGAACGTGCCCTTTTCGCGAACGCTCTTGTAACGGTGGATCTCGAAGAAGTCGAAGGTGGCGGTCATGGCCCAGAAGAGCAGCGGCATCGACAGGACGGTTTCGACCGTGATCAAGCCGCGCGTGTCTTCAAGAAAGCTGCGCAGGGAAACTTTGAGACGGGCCATAAGCATCAGTTCGGCTCCTGTACGAAGGCGGTCATGGAAACGATCTTTGCTTCGCCACTGGCATCCTTATCAAGTGCCGAACCCAAGAACTGCTTCGGGAAAAAGGGCTCGTACTTGTAACAGGCACGCATCAGCATCAGCTGGTTGGCGACACCGGGAGTGAAGGTGCGCACGGGCTTGGCCGGTTCGGCCTTGTCGGTGCAGTCGGCCGTCGTATCCAGCGTTTGCAGCGCGAAGATGTTGGCCGGGCGCATTTCCAGCCGGAGCTTTTCCTTGCAGTTCAGAACCATAAACGCGTTGTCGCAGACCAGATCCTTGATGTCGTCGTGCTGGGGCGCGGTGCCGGTACCGAGGCGAACTTCGCGCACCGCCATGTCCAGGCCGCGTTCCAGCAGCGTATGGCGCATCGTCACGAAACCCAGCTCGATCGACATCAGCATGAACGACAGGTAGAGCGGGAAGACCAGGACGAATTCGACAGTTGCCGAACCGGCCTCGTCGTTGATCAAGCGGCGAAAAGCCGTTTTGAACTTGGTGATCATTGCGTCAGCCTCAGAGCTTGCACGTTGCCGGCGATAGAGCCGAACGCATCAGAGATATCGAGCCCGTCCACGCTGTAGTAGTATGCGGTGCTCCCCTCGACCGGGTCGTATCCGGTGGCGCATTTCTTCAGCGAGGTCTCGGCGGTGCCGTCCTTGGGCACCTCGTAGCCGATCGTGTAGATCACCACGCCGTTGTCCTTGGCCGCGCTGCAGACCTTGTCCATCCGGGTGTTCTTCTTGCTGCCGTTGAGGTTCGAGGACATGTCTTCATATTCGTTGTCGGCGTCGCGGATACCGATAAGGTCGCCATACTCTTCCGGAGACATCAGGCCCCATGCTTCTTCCCAGCTCAGGCGCTTGCGCTTTTTGAAGCCGTCGAGTTCATCAAGGTTGACGAAATCGGTGCCGTTGATCCAAGTGCGGTCCTCGACGTTGAGATACATGTAGTCGTCCATGAGGGCGTCCCAGATGTCGTCCTCGATCGCGTCGCAGTCATTATCGGACCAGGATTGGGGAGGCGAACCCTTTTTCGAGCCGTTCGAGCCATGACCCGCATTGATCAAGCCTTGGCAGGTCGAGCTCCGGCTTCCGGAGACACCGTTCAGGACATTGGCCACCGTGGTCAGCAGACCGGGTCCATAGGTGTACTCGGGATCGCGCATCACGTAGTTGTCGTAGGTGACGCTTTTGTATTTGCAGTTCGCGTACCACTGGCTGCAGCGCCATTCGTTGCTCGAACCGTACCAACGGTAGTTGGCGTTGTAGATGTAGTAGGCGTAATCGAACTCCTGTACCTCGTATTCGACCTCGAACAGATCCGAATTCTCGCCGCGATACTTGCTGTCCTGCGGGAAGAAATAGGTGGTGGAGTTCTCGCCGTCGCCCATCATCACGATGATCTTCATCGTCTCGCTGTCCGAATAGTCGACGGGCACGGTGGTGCCTGTCACGTCACGGAAGGACGGGTCGAGCAGGGCCGCGCCCCATTTCACGCCCAGTTCCCCGGAGGTGTTGCCGTGGGCGATCATCTCGTCGATCTTGTCGTGTAGGTCGGACT
This sequence comes from Roseovarius sp. THAF8, assembly GCF_009363735.1. NCBI lineage: Bacteria > Pseudomonadati > Pseudomonadota > Alphaproteobacteria > Rhodobacterales > Roseobacteraceae > Roseovarius > Roseovarius sp. THAF8. The sequence continues at coordinate 3,435,879 of NZ_CP045410.1, forward strand.
CGGAAGTCGAGAACTGCATCACGCGGTAGCCGTCCTCGGTATAGCACGACCGCCAAGGCCAATCCAGGTTCTCGAAGTCACCGAAGCGGGACGTATAGATCGCTTGCTTCATGGGCACGAGCGACAGATCTTCGGACGCGGCCGCATCCGTGGCGAGGGCCGTGCTGTCATAGTCGTCCTCGTCGAACCAAAGGCAATTGGAATAGTCGTGGCGTTCGTCCACGAGCAGGGCGTCGTAGATTTCCTGGCTGGGGGTTACGGAGGTGGAGAAGGGAACGATCGAGATCGTGGCGTTGCCCGGATCCGTGGTCTCGAGGATCGTTGTGACGAACTCCTTGGCCGCCTTTTGCAGATTCTCCATCTTGGATTTTCTGTTGGTGCCGTTCTGGTTCATCGAGTTCGACACGTCGAGGACCAGAGCGATTTCCAGTTTCGGCACGCGCGTCATTGCCGTTGCCTCGGCCGCAGTCGACAGGCGGTCGACGCCCGACAGTTTCATCAGGTAGGTGTCCATTTCGAATTGGGCGCTGGCCGTCACGTAGGCCGAGTTGAGGCCGATGTCGATGTCGTCCTCGCCGATGGCATTGAGGTACTCCGACATGCCCGCCTTGGCGAAATAATCCTCGACCACGTGCTTGGCTTCTTCTTCGGAGGAGGCGCCGGCGCCGGCCAGAACGGCGGAGTCGAGCGTCGCTTGCAGGTGGGCGCGGTGCATCTCGTGGCGCATCGAGTCGATGCCGAGGCCGGCCATAACGAGCATGAAAATGAAGATGAAGAGCGTGAGTATCATCATCGCGCCATTTTCGTCCTTGCGGAAATTCGAAACGCGGCGACGCGCCATCGCGTATGTTGGCAGACATGTGCTTTGCAACGACCGGAATTTATAATTCGACACGTTCATTTCTTTGGCACCTCTTTGGACGGTTTCCGCCCCAGGAACGGATTAAATCCCTGCTGTTATCAGAAAGGTCTGTGGTCAAAATAAGGCGAAACCGGGAAGAAATTGGCCGCATTGGTGACCGACAAGGGATAAATCCTTCAGATTTTCCAGACTGTTACGAAATACTCGACAAACCCGGCTTTCGCGGCGCTCCGGCACGCTGCGGTGGGCTTCGGAATGCTGTGGGCATCTGTGGTGGACAATCTGGACACATCCCTTAACCATTGTGACATGCATGCAGGCTATGGGGAGTCGTGCCACATGCGCCAGAAGAGGGAGACCTGACCATGAATGCACCGATCAAGGAACCGACGTTCCGCGAAAGCGTGGACCTGATGTTCAACCGCGCGGTATCGCTGATGGACCTGCCGCCGGGACTGGAGGAGAAGATCCGGGTCTGCAACGCTACCTACACGGTCCGCTTCGGCGTACGGCTGCGCGGGCAGATCCAGACCTTCACCGGCTATCGCAGCGTGCATTCCGAGCATATGGAGCCGGTCAAGGGCGGCATCCGCTATTCCATGGCCGTGAACCAGGACGAGGTCGAGGCGCTTGCGGCGCTGATGACGTATAAATGCGCCTTGGTCGAGGCACCGTTTGGCGGCTCGAAAGGCGGGCTGTGCCTCGATCCGCTGGAATGGGACGAGCACGAGCTGGAGCTGATCACGCGGCGCTTCGCCTATGAACTGGCCAAGCGCGACCTGATCCATCCCGCTCAGAACGTGCCCGCCCCGGACATGGGCACGGGCGAGCGCGAGATGGCGTGGATCGCCGACCAGTACCGCCGGATGAACACCACCGACATCAACGCCCGTGCCTGCGTCACCGGCAAACCTGTCCATGCGGGAGGCATTCAGGGCCGGACCGAGGCCACGGGCCGAGGTGTGCAATACGCACTGCAGGAGTTCTTCCGCCATCCCGAGGACGTCAAGGCGGCGGGGCTCAGCGGGTCGCTGGACGGCAAGCGCGTGATCGTGCAGGGCTTGGGCAACGTGGGCTATCACGCGGCCAAGTTCCTGTCCGAAGAGGACGGCTGCAAGGTGATCGCGGTGATCGAGCGCGACGGCGGTCTTTACGACGAGAACGGCCTGAACATCGATGAGTTGCGCAACTGGATCGCCAAGCATGGCGGCGTCGATGGCTATCCGTCCGGGAACTATATCAAGACTGGGGCGAAATATCTGGAAGAGGATTGCGACATCCTGATCCCCGCAGCGATGGAGGGTGTCATCAACCTTGGAAATGCCGACAGGATAAAGGCGCCACTGATCATCGAGGCGGCGAACGGCCCCGTGACGGCGGGCGCCGACGAGATCCTGCGCAACAAGGGCACCGTCATTATTCCCGACATGTATGCCAACGCCGGTGGTGTGACGGTGTCCTATTTCGAATGGGTCAAGAACCTGAGCCACATCCGCTTTGGCCGGATGGGCCGGCGACAAGAGGAGGCGCGGCACGAGCTCATCGTGAAAGAGCTGAGCCGACTGGACGATCACCTCGAAGGCGCATGGTCGATGACGCCGGATTTCAAGCAGAAGTACCTGCGCGGCGCGGGCGAACTGGAACTGGTGCGCTCGGGCCTCGACGACACGATGCGCGCGGCATACCAGTCGATGCGCGAAACCTGGCACGGACGCGAGGACGTGACCGACCTGCGCACCGCGGCCTATCTGGTTTCGATCGGCAAGGTCGCCACCAGCTACCGCGCCGCCGGTCTTTAGGGAAGGGGCGATTGGTCGCGACGGTGAAGAAGACCTGCCGCTGCGGCGCGGTCGAGGTGACACTGGCGGTGCCCGCTCCCGGGGCGGGCACGCGCGTGACGTGCTATTGCAAGGATTGCCAGACCGCCGCGGCTCTGTTCGGCGAGGCGGACGTCTTGCTATCACCGGGCGGGGGCAGTGAGATCTGGCAGACGACGCCCGATCGGCTGACCCTGGAGGCCGGGGAGGAGAATCTGGAAATCCTGCGCCTGTCGCCCAAGGGGCTGTACCGCTGGCACGCGCGGTGCTGCGACACGCCCATCTTCAACACGATGTCCCGGGTGCACTTGCCCTTCGTTGGCGTGGTTCTGCGGCAGGCCGAACTCGAGGGTGCAGCGTCCGGGTTGGGACCATCGCGCTGCCGGGCCTTCACCAAACATGCAAGGCGCGCCCCGGGGGCGCCCAAGGCCGATCGCGGCTTTGCAAGCGCTGGTATGCAGGTTCTGCGCCGCATGGCCAGTGCTTGGATCAGTGGGCGCGCGAGAACGAATCCGCTTCTCGGCGGCGATGGAGCACCGATAGCGCCGGTGAAAGTCATTCCGCTGGAGCAGCGACAGGTGGCGGTGCCTCCGCATCTGCGCGAGGGCGCGGGAACCTCGTAGCCGGTTGCAGTTTCCAGCGGAACTTGCTTGACTCGACATCGGGTCGTTGGAGAGATCACGAAATGAGGTTTTCAGGGCTGCGCGTCCTCAGGGAAGGTCTGACCGGCAATCGCGGTTGGCAGGCGCATTGGCGCGACGCCAGCCCGAAAGACGCCTATGACGTGGTCATCATCGGCGGCGGCGGGCACGGTCTTTCGACCGCGTATTACCTGGCGCGGGAGCACGGGATCACGAACGTGGCGGTGCTGGAAAAGGGCTATCTGGGCGGCGGCAACGTGGGGCGCAACACCACCATCGTGCGCGCGAATTACTTCCTGCCGGGCAACTCGGAGTTCTACAGTCATTCTCTCAAGCTCTGGGAAGGGCTGGAGCAGGAGTTGAATTACAACGTGATGCATTCGCAGCGCGGGCAGATCATGCTGTTTCATTCCGACGGCCAGCGGGACACCGCGATCCGCCGGGGCAACGCGATGCGCAACCAGGGTGACGACGCGGAATTGCTGAGCGTCGCGCAACTGAAGAAGGTGCTGCCCTATCTGGACTACGAGCAAGCACGGTTTCCCATCTACGGCGGAGTCTTGCAGCGGCGGGCGGGCACGGCTCGGCACGACGCCGTGGCCTGGGGCTATGCGCGGGGGGCGAGCGCGCGCGGCGTGGACCTTGTCCAGAATTGCGCGGTGACGGGGATCGACATCGAGGGCGGTGTCGTCAAAGGTGTGCAGACCTCGCGCGGGGCGATCCGGGCGAAGAAGGTCGCCGTGATCGTCGCGGGCCGGTCAAGCCAGGTGGCGGCGATGGCCGGGATGCGCCTGCCGATCGAGAGCCATGTTCTGCAGGCCTTCGTGACCGAAGGGTTGAAGCCTTGCATCGACCATGTCGTGAGCTTCGGAATGGGGCATTTCTATATCAGCCAGTCGGACAAGGGCGGGCTGGTCTTTGGTGGCGACCTCGATATGTACGCCAGCTATGCGGCGCGTGGGAACCTGCCACTGGTGGAGCATGTGATGGAGGCCGGCATGACCCTGATGCCGATGATCGGGCAGGCAAAGGTTTTGCGCAGCTGGGGCGGGATCATGGACATGAGCCCGGATGGCAGTCCGATCATCGACAAGTCGCCGGTCGAGGGGCTCTACCTCAATTGCGGCTGGTGCTATGGCGGGTTCAAGGCGGTGCCCGGCTCGGGGCATTGCATGGCGCACCTGGTGGCGACGGACCGCCCGCACGCGGCGGCGGCACGGCTGCGGCTGGACAGATTCCGTACCGGCCGCGGGCTGATGGACGAGGAGGGCACTGGTGCGCAGCATAACCTGCACTGAGGTGCATATGGTGGACGTCAGGCCATGAGTATTTCTGGCAAGAAAAAGTCGGGGGTGGTGAGATGAGGCTGCCCTGTCCGATTTGTGGCGACCGGGATCGCCGGGAGTTCTATTACGCCGGTCACGCGGTGGCGCTGGAACGCCCTGGTGAAGGCGCGGGCGCGGAGGCGTGGGACGATTACGTGCACAATCGCGAGAACCCTTGTGGCGAGACGCGAGACCTTTGGTTCCACGAGAGCGGCTGCGGCGCCTGGATCGTGGTGACGCGGGACACGGCCAGCCATGCGGTCCTGAGCGCAGTGCTGGCGGAAGAGGCGGCGCGATGAGGCTGGAGGGCGATGGGCTGATCGACAGGTCGCGGCGCGTGGGGTTCAGCTTTGACGGGCGGCATCACGTTGGGTTCGAGGGAGACACGCTGGCCTCGGCTCTGATGGGCGCGGACGTGCGGGTGGTGGCGCGGTCGTTCAAGTATCACCGGCCACGCGGCATCTTTACCGCGGGCAGCGAGGAGCCCAATGCGCTGGTCACGCTGGGGCGAGGCGCGGGGCAGGAACCGAACGCGCGGGCCACGATGGTGGAGTTGCACGAAGGGTTGCAAGCGTTCGGACAGAACGCGTGGCCGTCGGTGGAGTTCGACCTGATGGCGGTGAACGACCTCGGTGCGGCGTTCCTCGGAGCGGGCTTCTACTACAAGACATTCATGTGGCCGAAGGCGTTCTGGGAAAAGCTTTACGAGCCGGTCATCCGCCGCGCTGCCGGGCTTGGGGCCCTGTCGCGGGAGACTGGCCCGGAGAAGTGGGAGCGGGCCTTTGCTCATTGCGATCTGCTGGTGATTGGCGCAGGCCCTGCGGGGCTGATGGCCGCCTGGACGGCGGGGCAGGCCGGGGCGGATGTGATCCTGGCCGACGAGGACACGCGTCTGGGTGGGCGGCTCAATGCCGAGGTCGAGGAGGTGGACGGACAGCCGGGCCATGCCTGGGCCGAGGCGATGCGGGCGCGGCTGGCGGCGATGGAGAATGTGCGGGTGATGACCCGAACGGCCGTGGTGGGTGCCTATGACCACGGGACGTATGGCGCACTGGAGCGGCTGGCGCCGGGGGGCGCCCTGAAGGGGTGTTTCTGGCGGATCGCGGCAAAACGCGCGGTGCTGGCGGCGGGGGCGATCGAACGGCCCGTGGCCTTCGCCGACAATGACCGGCCCGGGGTGATGATGGCCGGGGCGCTGAGGGCTTATGTCAACCGCTGGCGGGTCTGTCCGGGACGCCGGGTGGCGGTTTTTGCCAACAGCGATGCGGGGCACCGGACGGTGCGCGACTTGCAGGCGTCGGGCGTTCACGTGTCGGCGCTGATCGACGCGCGCGCGGATGCGGTCTGTGAACTGGATGTGCCATTTTACGCGAACGCGCAGGTTTGCGGCAGCGGCGGTCGCAAAGCGTTGGAGAGTGTCAGCTTTCGGCGGGGCGACAGGATCGAGACGGTTCAGGCGGATGTGCTGGCCATGTCCGGCGGCTGGAACCCGAGCGTGCATCTCAGCTGTCACACGGGCGGGCGGCCCGTATGGGACAGCAATCTGGCGGCGTTCCTGCCGCGCAAGGGGGCTGTGCCGGGGATGCGCTATGCCGGGGCGGCGACGGGGGTCTTTTCCACTCACGGATGCCTTGTAAGCGGAACTGCCGCGGGCAAGGCGGTGGCGGACGACCTTGGGCTGAACGGGGCCGACGTACCTGTGCCGAAGGCGGAAGACGGTGCGTACGAGATTTCGCCGCTTTGGCATGTGCCGGGCAAGGGTAGGGCATGGCTGGATTTTCAGAACGATGTGACGGTGAAGGACGTGAAGCTTGCCGCGCAGGAGAATTTCACCTCGGTCGAGCATATGAAGCGCTACACGACGCAGGGCATGGCGCCGGACCAGGGCAAGAACTCCAACATCGCCGCCCTTGCCGTGCTGGCCGATGCCACCGGGCGCGGGATCGCGGAGACCGGGACCACCACCTATCGCCCGCCTTACGTGCCAGTGCCGATTGCTGCCATGGGAGCGGGGGCGCAAGGCAAAGGATTTGCGCCCGAGCGGTTCACCACCTCGCACGCGGCATCTGTTGAACGTGAGGCGCCGATGATCGAGGCGGGACTGTGGTACCGGCCCAGCTATTTCCCCAAGGCGGGCGAGACACACTGGCGCCAGTCTTGCGACCGCGAAGTGCGGATGGTGCGGGGCCACGTGGGCGTCTGCGATGTTTCGACCTTGGGCAAGATCGATGTGCAGGGGCCGGATGCAGGTGCATTCCTGGACTTTGTTTATACCGGCATGATGTCGACGCTGAAGGTGGGCCGCGTGCGCTATGGGCTGATGCTGCGCGAGGACGGGCATGTCATGGATGACGGCACCTGCGCGCGGCTGGGCGAGCGGCATTTCCTTGTCACCACCACCACGGCGGCGGCGGGGCAGGTAATGCGGCACATGGAGTTCGCGCACCAGGTGCTGCGGCCCGACCTGGATGTGCGCTTTGCCTCAGTGACCGAACAGTGGGCGCAGTTCGCCGTGGCCGGGCCGAAATCGCGCGAATTGCTGGAGCAGCTTGTCGGACATGACCTTGGCGTCCGTGATTGGCCATTCATGGCCTGCGGTCCGGTGCATATTGGCGGCGTAGAAGGGCGCCTCTTTCGCATCTCTTTCTCGGGGGAACTGGCATACGAGGTCGCGGTCCCGGCGCGGTACGGCGCGGCGCTCTTCGATATTTTGATCGAAAGGGCAGAGGCCAATGAGGGCGGGCCTTATGGGATGGAGGCGCTCAACGTCATGCGGATCGAGAAAGGGTTCATCACCCATGCCGAGATCCACGGGCGCACGACGGCCTTCGACATCGGGATGCAGGGCATGATGAGCGACAGGAAGGATTTCATCGGCAAGGCGATGGCAGCGCGGCCTGGGCTGACGGACGAGGACCGCGCCCAGCTAGTCGGGCTGAAGCCGGTGGGCGCGGTGAAGGAGTTGATCGCAGGGGCGCATTTGTTTGCGCCCGGAGCCGATCCGGTGAGCGAGAATGACGAAGGTTACATCACCTCGGTCGCCTTTTCGCCAATGCTGGGACATGTGATCGGCCTCGGGTTTCTGGAGCGGGGTCGGGCGCGGATCGGTGAGCAGGTGCGGATGGTCGAGCACCTGAAAGGTTCGGCAACGCTATGCGAGGTGGTGGCGCCGGGCGGTTTCGACCCTGACGGAGGGCGGATGCGTGGTTGAGCTTAAGCCGTCGACGCCGACAACGCGGCTGTTGCCGGTGGAAACCGCGGGTGTGCGGATGCGCGAGGTCGGTTTCGGCCCGTTGACGCTGGTGATGCCCTATCGCGGCAGGGACGAGGCGTTGGCGGCTGCGCTGGAGGCGGCGCATGCGCTGGACTGGCCCGAGACCGGGCGGATGACCGGCACGACGGAACGCGGCATACTGTGGTTCGGGCGCGCGCAGGCCCTGCTGATCGGCCTCGTGCCGGATGACGGGCTGACCGCGCAGGCGGCGCTGGTGAACCAGAGTGACGCGTGGGCGGTGATCGAGATGCAGGGCGACAGGGCCGCCGAGGCGCTGGCGCGGCTCACGCCGGTGGACTTGCGGCCCGGTGTGTTCGGGGTGGGGCACACCGTGCGGACAGAGGTGGGGCACATGGCGGCCTCGCTGACACGTTCGGGCGAGTCGACCTACATGGTGATGGTGTTTCGCGCCTTCGCGCACACCGCGGTGCACGAGCTGGGCGCAGCACTGGAAGGGGTTGCGGCGCGGCACGGGCGTTGACAGAGTTGAGCCGTTATCGGGGTTTGCCGAAAGGACGGGCGATGTTTGACAGGACCTTGTTGATGGCCGGGGCGCTGAGCCTCGCGGTGCCGTTGACGGCCGCAGCGGAAGTCGACAAGACGGTCGTCTGCAAAGAGACGGCGAAGATCGTCCAGATGGCCGCGATCGACAGAAAGGCCGGCAAGGAAGCGGCGCGCATCAAACGCGAGTTGACCGGCGGCGAAAGCAAGGTCGGGGCGCGGTTGACGCCCATGGTGCCGGCGCTGGTCGATTGGGTGTTCACGATTGACGCGCAGGAGATGGGAAAACCGGATGCGGAGCAGACGATTACCGAACTTTACCGCAAGGGTTGCCTGGGCTTTCAGCCCTGAAATGCGCAAACCGGCTTGGCGCGGGCATCCGCTTGGCTCATATAATGAAGTATGAGCCTGCCACCCGGATTCCTTGACGAACTGCGCACCCGCACCTCGATTGTGCAAGTGGTGGGGCGCAAGGTGATGTGGGACAACCGCAAGTCCAATCAGGGCAAGGGCGACATGTGGGCGCCATGCCCCTTTCACCATGAAAAGACCGCCAGCTTCCACGTCGATGACCGCAAGGGTTATTATTATTGCTTCGGCTGCCATGCGAAGGGCGACGCGATTTCCTTCGTGCGCGAGACCGAGAACGTGGAGTTCATGGAGGCGGTGAAGATCCTGGCGCAGGAGGCCGGGATGCAGATCCCCGAGCGCGACCCGCAGGCGCAGGCCAAGGCCGACCGTCGCACGCAGCTGGTCGAGGTGATGGAGATGGCGGTGCGCCATTTCCGCCTGCTGCTGAAGTCCGGGGCGGGGGCTGCGGCGCGCGACTACCTGCTGGGGCGTGGATTGGATGAGGCGGCTCAGGACCGCTATGACATCGGGTTTGCCGCCGATGCCTGGCAGGACCTGTGGGATCATTTGAAAGGTAAGGGCGTCGAGGACGACCTGATCCTGGGCTGCGGGCTGGCCAAGCCGAGCAATAAGGGCGGCAAGCCCTATGACACGTTCCGCAACCGCATCATGTTTCCGATCCGCGATCCACGCGGGCGTTGTATCGCATTCGGGGGCCGGGCGATGGACCCGGACGACAACGCCAAATATCTCAACAGTCCCGAAACCGAGCTTTTCGACAAGTCGCGCACGCTCTATCACCATGGCCCCGCACGAGAGGCGGCGGGCAAGGGGCAGCCGCTGATCGTGGCCGAGGGCTACATGGACGTCATCGCGCTGGCCGAGGCCGGGTTCGGCGCGTCGGTGGCGCCGTTGGGAACGGCAGTGACAGAACACCAGCTGGCGATGCTGTGGCGTATCGCGGACGAGCCGATAATGGCGCTTGATGGCGATACGGCGGGGCTGCGCGCCGCCTACCGGGTGATCGATCTGGCGCTGCCGCTGCTGGAGGCGGGTAAATCGCTGCGCTTCGTGCTGATGCCCGAGGGACAGGACCCTGACGACCTGTTGCGTGCCGAGGGCGCAGGCGCCGTGCAGGCGCTGCTGGACAAGGCCATGCCGATGGTCGACCTGTTGTGGCAGCGCGAGACCGAAGGGCGCGAATTCGACAGCCCCGAGCGCAAGGCGGCGCTGGACAAGGCGCTGCGCGAGAAAATCATGACGATCCGCGACCCCAGCCTGCGCAGCCACTACGGACAGGCGATCAAGGATCTGCGCTGGCAGTTGTTCCGGCCAAAGCCGAAAGGCGGTGGTGGCTTCGCGGCGCGCGGCGGCAAGTGGCAGAAGATCGAGCCGGTGCGGGCCACGACAAAATCGTCACTGCTGGTGGCGTCGGGTGACGCCGCGCAGACGCATCTGCGCGAGGCCGTCGTGTTGGCCACGATCATCCGCAATCCCGAGATTCTGCCCGAGTTCGAGGCCGATCTGGAGCGGCTGCAATGCGACCCGCCGCACCATGGCCCGGTGCGCGATGCACTGTTGTTCTATCAGCCTGGCGGGACTGGCGCGCTGGAGGCCGAATTGTCCGAGAAACTGGGTCTCGACGTGGTTGAAAAACTGTTGTCGCTTCCCCATGTCGCCTTAGTTCCTGCGGTGAGACGTCCGGGCGATGCCGAGCTGGCTCGTATGACGGTCGGCGAAACACTGGCGAAACTGGAAGCCGACCGCGGTTTGGCGGCGGAAATCCGGGAAGCTGAGCACGATATAGCTGGCGTTGCCGACGAAGCCGTCACCTGGCGTCTGGGCGAGGCGGCACAGGCGCGCAACCGGGCCTGGACCAGCCAGCAGGAAGACAAAACGGAATACGAGCGGGGCCAGAACGGTGCCCCGGTCAGCCGCGAGGAAAGGGAGCGATTCGACGCGTTGCTTGATCAGATCGGGTTCAACAAAGGGTCTGATAGGTAACGCTTTGAATGTAATCTTAAGCAGATAGGGGTTATTGGTTTGCGAATCACCCCATCGCCATGTTGATTCGGACAAGCGAATCACCTTCACCCTATTGGGACCAGGAGAGCTGAATGGCCGCCAAGGACACCGACGACGATCAGAAGACCGACGAACAGGACGCCGAAATCTCGCTCGACATGAGCCAGGCGGCCGTCAAGAAGATGATCGGCGAGGCGCGCGAACGCGGCTTTATCACCTACGATCAGCTCAACAAGGTGCTGCCGCCGGATCAGGTCTCGAGCGAGCAGATCGAGGATGTGATGTCGATGCTCAGCGAGATGGGTATCAACATCATCGAGGACGAGGAAGCCGAGGAAGAAGAGCAGAAGACCACCGCCGTTGCCGAGATTGGCAAGAAGGGCGAGGTGGCACTCGGCTCGGGCAAAGACGAAAAGCTGGATCGTACCGATGATCCGGTGCGCATGTACCTGCGCGAGATGGGGTCCGTCGAACTTCTGAGCCGCGAGGGCGAGATTGCCATCGCCAAGCGGATCGAGGCCGGGCGCAACACGATGATCGCCGGTCTGTGCGAAAGCCCGCTGACTTTCCAGGCCATCACCATCTGGCGCGACGAGCTTCTGGGCGAAGATATCCTGTTGCGAGACGTGATCGACCTTGAGACCACGTTCGGCAATCAGATTGGCGACGGCGAGGGCGACGAGACCGTGGTCGAGGCGGCCAACATGTCCAGCGCCCCCAACGACAAGTCCGAGAGCAAGGATGAACCGGAGCTTGACGCCGACGGCAACCCGATCGCCAGTGACGATGACGAGGACGAGGAAGAACAGGCCAACATGAGCCTCGCGGCTATGGAGGCCACGCTCAAGCCGCGCGTGCTGGAAACGCTGGACCGGATCGCCTCGTATTACGAAAAGCTGAGCGAGATGCAGGACAGCCGTATCTCGGCAACGCTGAACGAGGACGGCTCGTTCACCGACAAGCAGGAGCAGACCTATCAGAAGCTGCGGTCGGAGATCGTGGAACTGGTGAATTCGTTGCACCTGCACAACAACCGGATCGAAGCGCTGATCGACCAGCTTTACGGCATCAACCGCCGGATCATGCAGATTGACTCGGCGATGGTGAAGCTGGCCGACCAGGCCCGCATCAACCGCAAGGAATTTGTCGACGAGTATCGCGGCCGCGAGCTTGACCCGAACTGGCTGGAGGACATGGCTCAGAAAGAGGGCCGTGGCTGGAAGATGTTCATGGAGCGCAGCCCCGAAAAGGTGGAGGAACTGCGCGCAGACATGGCCCAGGTCGGCCAGTATGTGGGTCTGGATATCAGCGAGTTCCGCCGCATCGTGAACCAGGTGCAGAAGGGCGAGAAGGAAGCCCGCCAGGCCAAGAAGGAAATGGTCGAGGCCAACCTGCGGTTGGTGATCTCGATCGCCAAGAAATATACCAACCGCGGCCTGCAATTCCTGGACCTGATTCAGGAGGGCAATATCGGCCTGATGAAAGCGGTGGACAAGTTCGAGTATCGCCGGGGCTACAAGTTCTCGACATACGCCACCTGGTGGATCCGGCAGGCCATTACCAGGTCGATTGCCGACCAGGCCCGTACCATCCGCATCCCTGTTCATATGATCGAGACGATCAACAAGCTGGTCCGCACCGGCCGCCAGATGCTGCACGAGATCGGTCGCGAGCCGACGCCGGAAGAACTGGCCGAGAAGTTGCAGATGCCGCTGGAGAAGGTTCGCAAGGTGATGAAGATCGCCAAGGAGCCGATCAGCCTCGAAACGCCCATCGGCGACGAGGAAGACAGCCAACTGGGCGATTTCATCGAGGACAAGAACGTGATCCTGCCGCTGGATTCCGCCATTCAGGACAACCTGAAAGAAACCACGACACGGGTCTTGTCCAGCCTGACCCCGCGCGAGGAACGCGTTCTGCGGATGCGCTTTGGCATCGGGATGAACACCGACCACACGCTGGAGGAAGTGGGCCAGCAATTCTCGGTCACGCGGGAACGTATCCGCCAAATCGAGGCCAAGGCGCTGCGCAAGCTGAAGCACCCGAGCCGGTCGCGCAAGCTGCGGTCATTCCTGGATCAGTAGGTCGGCAAACCTTTCGGAAAAAGACACTGAACGGCGCCGGGGGGCGCCGTTTTCATTTGCATGAGCCGATGTAAAAGGCCCCCGGACATGCGCCCGGGGGCCAATTTCGTACCCCGCCCGATCGGGTCGAGCGGTCGTATGATGGTCTCAGTCGTCCAGAAGGAACGTCACTGCGAGGTTCACCCGGTACTCCGAGATGTTGCCATTTGATACGCTGACTTTCGAGTCCTTGACCCAAGCGCTCTCGATGTTGCGCAGCGTCTTGGACGCGCGCTGGATGCCCTGCTTCACGGCATCATCAAAGCTTTCTGTCGAGGTCGCGGAAATTTCGGTTACTCGTCCGATAGACATTTGGTTCCTCCTTTTCCGTCCAGTAAAGAAACGCGACAGGCCCGACCCTTGTTCCTGACCGTGCCTCACTGGCGGAATTCGGCTGACACGGGTATACCGCAGACATGCAAAGAGCGTTTACGATCGAGACGCGGGGTCAAGGCCTTTACGAATTCACCCCGGACGTGACCGACTGGGTGGCGGACCAAGGCGTGCAGAGCGGGCTTTTGACGCTCTTCATCCGTCACACGTCCGCCAGCCTTCTGATCCAGGAAAATGCCGACCCGGAGGTGCAGACCGACTTGCGCAACTACTTCGCGCGACTGGTGCCGCCGACAAATGATCCGGCCATGGCGTACCTGAACCATACCAATGAAGGACCCGATGACATGCCCGCGCATATCAAGGCGGCGATGATGCCGGTGAGCCTGTCGATTCCGGTTGGCGCGGGTCGGCTCGCACTGGGCACGTGGCAAGGCATCTACGTCTTCGAGCATCGCGATGCGCCGCACACCCGTAACGTGGCGGCGCACCTGTGCTGAAACTCAGCCGGTGGGCATGATCACCATCTCGCGCACATCCGCGCGGTCGGGCTGCTGAATGGCATAGACCACGGCATCGGCGATATCCTCGGGCTTCAGCTTGTCGGGCTTGGCCTCGTCGAAGAAGGGCGTGTCGACCATGCCGGGGCAGATGACCGTGCAGCGACCGCCCCATTCACGCATCTCCTCGCTGAGATTGCCGCCAAAGCCCTGCACGAACCACTTGGACGCGCCGTAGATCGAGCCGGGCAGGTTGATCTTGCCGGCGACCGAGCCGGTCAGGATCGCGTGCCCCTTCGCTTTTTTCAGGTGCGGATAGGCGGCCTTGACGGTGTAGAGCAGCCCGTTGATGTTGAGATCGAGCATGACGCGCCACTCGTCCGGGTCACCATTTTCGACGCCGGCCGTGTCAAGGCCGCGACCGGCATTGGCGAACACCGCATTGAGGCCACCGAAATGATCGGCGGCGGCGTCGACGGCGGCTTTCAATTCCTCGAAATCGGTGACATCGCCGGGCAGCGCAAGAGCGTGATCCGTGCCAAGCTTGTCTGCGAGGGCGTCGAGTTTGTCCTTGCTGCGCGCAAAGAGCGCGACATTCCAGCCCGCGACGACGGCCTTGCGGGCGGTTTCGGCGCCGATGCCTGTCGAGGCGCCGGTGATGAAGAGGGTCCTGCGGGTCATGAAAATCCTTCTCGATCAGTGATTGAGTGTGCTCTACCGCGACAACGTATGCAGCAGCATCGCGTTCTAAAAGCTCTTTGTCGCAGCAGTATGCAAAAGAAATAACGCTTGATGTTGCGGCTGCAAATGCCCTCTACCCAAAACTTTGCGGCTGTCCTATAGTGGCTGTGGATAACTGGGCTGCAGACCCATGACCGACAGAGGCAGAGAAGAAAAGGGGACCGGCCGATGCGCTGCCCGTTTTGCGGAAATATCGACACCCAAGTGAAGGATTCACGCCCTGCAGAGGATCATGTTTCGATCCGGCGGCGGCGATTTTGCCCGGCTTGTGGCGGGCGGTTCACCACCTATGAACGTGTACAGCTGCGCGACCTTGTGGTGGTGAAGACCAACGGCCGGCGCGAGGATTTCGACCGCGACAAGCTGGAACGTTCGATCCGGATCGCGTTGCAGAAACGACCCGTCGAGCCGGAGCGGGTAGAACAGATGATTTCCGGCATCGTCCGGCGACTGGAGTCCCTGGGCGAGACCGATATTCCCTCCAAGACAGTGGGCGAGATCGTCATGGAAAGCCTGGCCCGGATCGACACGGTGGCATATGTGCGCTTTGCCAGCGTCTACAAGAACTTCCAGGCCGCGGACGATTTCGACAAGTTCGTGAGCGAGTTGCGGCCCGGCGTGGTGGAAGAGCCCGGCGAGTCGTGAGCGCGGCGGACATCCGCTATCTAAGGCTGGCACTCGGTCTCGGACGTCGCGGATTGGGGCGAACGTGGCCCAATCCGGCCGTGGGTTGCGTTGTCGTCAAGGACGGCAGAATCGTCGGGCGCGGCAATACAGGGCTTGGCGGGCGTCCCCATGCAGAGCGCGTTGCGTTGGATCAGGCGGGCACGGCGGCGCGCGGTGCAACCGCCTATGTCAGCCTGGAACCCTGCGCGCATCACGGGCGGACCCCACCCTGTGCCGACGCCATCATCGCGGCCGGGATTCAGAGGGTCGTCGTGGCCATTGGAGATCCTGACCCGCGTGTGTCCGGGCGCGGTTTCGCAGCGCTGCGCGCAGCCGGAATCAAGGTCGAGATCGGGTCTTGCGACACCGAGGCGCGCTATGACCTGGGGGGCTTTCTAAGCCGGATGACCCGGGGGCGCCCGGAAGTGACACTAAAGCTGGCCACCTCGTTCGACGGTCGCATCGCGACCGCAAGCGGCCACAGTCAATGGATCACCGGGGCAAGCGCGCGCCGATGGGTCCATTCCGCGCGGTCGCGACACGATGCTGTCATGGTCGGGGCGGGCACGGCCCGTGCGGACGATCCATCGCTCACGGTGCGGGACCTGGGTGTCGAACACCAGCCAATCCGCGTGGTCGTCTCGCGCAGGCTGGACGTGCCTTTGATGTCGACATTGGCCCGCACGGCGTCACAGGTGCCAGTCTGGATGTGCCACGGCCCGGACGCAGACGCAAATCTGATAGAGGCGTGGCGCGGACTGGGTGCCGAGATGGTGCCTTGCGGTCTGTCGGGGCGACAGTTGGACATGACGTCGGTCATGGAGGAACTGGGAAAGCGCGGCCTGACAAGGATTTTCTGCGAGGGAGGCAGTGCCTTGGCGGCATCGCTGCTGGCCGACGGTCTGGTGGACCGGATGGCCGGCATCACGGCCGGTTTTGCCATGGGAGCGGAAGGTCTGCCCGGCATCGGGGCGCTGGGCCTCGACCGGCTTGATGGTGCGCAGCGGTTCGATCTTGTCGAACAGCGGGCGCTTGGATCGGATGTTTTGCATGTCTGGATTGCAAGGTCCCCGCCCGGGGTTCTAGAGTCTTGACGACGATCCGGCAGAGGAGGGGCCGGCAATGATCAGGGGACTGTGCGGGGCAATTCTGGCAGGCTGGCTTTGCGCCGGCGCGGCCACGGCGCAGGCGGTCTTCGACGAGACCGTGGCACTTTGGCTGTCCGGCGACGATTCCGGCAGTCTGCCGAGACTTGCGGAACTGGCGCAAGAGGGGCATGCGGATGCCCGCATCTTGCTCGCCCGGATAGAAACCATGGATCGCGGACCGTCGCCCTACCGCATGGGGCTTGCACCGCAGGAGCGGCGTGCGCTGTTTCGAGACATGTCCGACAAATCGCGTTTCGGGCGTAGCTGGCTTGCAGTCGAGGCCAAGCGCGGCAACCGACTGGCCGAAATGTTCCTGCGATCGCGAAAACCCTTTCTGCAGTTACAGACGCATTTCGCCCTTTGGCAAGCTGGTGAGCGCCAGGCGACGGAGTACCCAACTCGGATTGCCGCGCTTTACGGTTCGCGGACAATGCGTGAAAAGCTTTTGGCAAGCCGAACGATCCTGCCCGAGATGCGACCCTACCTGGCCTTTCTGGCCGACATCCCCGAACCGCAAGCGGACGGAATGGCAGCGTTGCGCCACATGATCGGGCTCGGCGAGCAAGTGATCAGTGCCGACGACCCCGAGACGTTGGGCATGGCGCAATTCCTGGCGCTGGGGTTCGGCTTTGGCGACGTGTCCGCACGAAACCGATGGCGGCAGCCCGTGGAAGAATGGGTGTTGAGAGATCTGTCGACACGCCCCATTGCCGACCTTTGCCGCACCGCGTGCCCCAAGGAAACGGGCGCATGTGCGGTGACGTTGTTTGCGTTGACAGGGGGGTTTTACGGGGTGACCCGCCTTGACAGCCCTTACGAGAAAGTCATCACGCAGGAGTTGTTTCTGAACAGCCCGCGCGCCCGGATCATGACCCTGCGCCGCGCCGCGTTGGCGCGCGACGAGCCGAACCAGAAATATCTGTCGGATCGTCCAGGAATATCGCGATTATCGAGTTGTGCGGCGGTTCTGGTCTTGCGCGAACGCGCGAATTACGACGCGCTGCACTAATTCGTGTCGCCTTCGGCTGCTGCTTCAGCTTGAAGGCGAAACGCTTTGGCGCCCGGTCGATCACTCGAAGGTAATCTCGAAACACGCGCCCTTTTGTTGCGGCGCCAAGGCGATGTCGCCCTTCGCGGCGCGCAGCATCGTCTGCACGATCGCCAATCCCATGCCAGTGCCGCCTTGCGTCCGGCGGGTGGTGAAGAACGGCTCGAAAATGCGGGTCCGGTTGCCCATCGCGATGCCTGGTCCGTCGTCCTGCACGGTAAACCCCGAGGCGGTGCCCGCGACAGTCAGCCTTCGGGCGCCATGTGCCGCCGCATTCTGCGCAAGATGCGTCAAGATGGCCTGTAGTGCATGCCGGTCCAGTGGCACCTCGCGATCGTGCCGAAGCTCGACCGAAAGGCTGGTGTCCAGGACGTCAATGGCCTGTGACAATCTCGTCGGGCCGCGTCCCATCGGATCGCGGGCAGAGGCCAGGCGACGCAGCGCATCCAGAAGCACCTGCAGCTTCAACGCGGACGTACGGATCGTTTCGGTAAGCTTCGCGCGATCCTCTTGGGCCATGTCCTCTTCTAGAAGCTCGGTCGCGCCGATCAGGCTGGTCAGCGGTGATTTCAGCTCGTGCGTGACGTGGTTCGTGTAGGCCCTCAGGCCCGCCTCGCGGTCCTGAAGCGTGCTGCCCATGTCCAGAACTGCTTGCCCCAATGCCGTCAGTTCGGGCGTTCCGAAATGCTCGGGCAAGGGCGCGTCGTCGCGCCCGTCCTTCACAGCCTTGGCGTGGGCGGTCAGTGCATAGACAGGCCGCAGAACCAGGCGCCATAAGAGAAACGCCAACAGGAGCGTGACGACCACCGCCAGCGTGCCGATCAGAAGCGTTGTCTCGCCCCAGCCAAGGATAAAGCCTGCGACCTTGAAATAGCCGATCGCGATGACCGGCAGAACCAGAACGGCCGACAGGGTGCCGCCGATCACCAGCGACAGCGGCGGGCGCCATTTCTGGCGAATGCGCCGCTTCATGCCGGCTGACATGCGCCCATTCGGATGCCCACACCGTGCACCGTTTCGATCGCATTCTTGCATCCGGCATCCGCCAGCTTGGCCCGGAGGTTGCGCAGGTGACTGTCGAGCGTACGGTCGGAAACATGGATAGTCGGGCCGTAGACCGCGTCGGTGAGCTGCGCCTTGGTCGCGACATGATCGGGCCGGGCCATGAGATGCGCGAGAAGCTCCATCTCTCTCGCGGTAAGCGCGATGGCCTGCGCGCCGAAGTTGCACAGATGCCGCCCTGGATCGAGGCGCAATCCGCCGTGGCTGAGCAGTTGAGCGGCGTCGGGGACCGGGCCCGACTCCGTGCGCTTCAGGATGGCACGGATGCGGGCCACCAGTTCACGCGGCGAAAACGGCTTTGTCACGTAGTCGTCGCCGCCAAGTTCGAAGCCGAGCACGCGGTCGATTTCCTCGTCACGTGCCGTCAGGAAGAGCACGGGCGTCTGGTGCTCGGCCCTCAAACGGCGGCACAGTTCCAGACCGTCCATTTCGGGCAGGCCTATATCCAGCACGATCAAGTCGGCCTTGCCGTTTCGGGCCTTGGCCAGCCCCTCGGCACCGTCACCCGCTTCGGTGACCGCATGACCGGCTTTCTTCAGCGCGATCCGCAGCACATCGCGGATTTGCGGGTCGTCGTCGACAATCAGGATATGGCTCATTGAGGCGTCCGCAGGCGTACCGTTTCCGGCATGAAGCTAGGCGATTGATCGGGCGCGGAAAAGCCCTGTCGTGCCCCCGGTCCGTCCGAAGCCGCGCCGGACAGGGCAAGACCTGACAGGATGGCAAGGCCGAGCGCGCATAAAAGCGCGTTGCGCCGGCTTTGTCTGCGGCGACGGGGCAGGGGGTCGATCAGTAGGGCGCGAGACATATTTCTCTCCTTTTGCCTGTCCGGTTCACTCGGACAGGCTATCGGGGGAACGTGCAGCGCGTGACCGTCCAGTCGTGCAGAAAACGTGCAGGGCCCATGGCAGGCTTCAGCTTGCCATCGTTCCACGCGCGTGCGACGATTCACCCGTGAGTTTCCTGCTTTCACGGTATCCATGACGACCCGGACCGACACCGCGCCCCTGCACTTGCCGATCGCGGCGGAGCCACGCAACGAGGGCATGCCGCTTGACCTCGATCGCGTTGCCGGCGTGCGGGCCAACACCTCTGCCATCGAGCGTCGGGCATCTACGCTTTCGGGTCGGCGCTCGGTGAAGAACGACTATCAGGCGGCGTGGCTTTGCCGTGCGATCAGCTGCATTGATCTGACCACGCTGGCGGGCGACGACACGATTGGACGGGTCTCGCGCCTGTGTGCCAAAGCCCGGCAGCCGGTCCGGGAGGATCTGTTGCACGCGCTGGGCATGTCAGGGCTGACGGTCGGTGCGGTCTGTGTCTACCACGACATGATCGCGCCCGCGAAAGCGGCATTGGAGGGCAGCGGCATCCCGGTGGCGGCGGTCTCCACGGGCTTTCCGGCGGGTTTGTCGCCCTTCCACCTTCGGGTGGCAGAGATCGAGGCGAGTGTTGCCGAAGGCGCCGACGAAATCGACATCGTCATCTCGCGGCGGCACGTGCTGAACGGTGACTGGCAGGCACTCTACCAGGAAATGCGCAGCTTCAGAGCCGCGTGCGGGGCGGCCCATGTGAAGGCCATTCTGGCAACCGGAGAGCTGGGCAGTCTGCGCAACGTCGCGCGCGCGTCGCTGGTCTGCATGATGGCGGGAGCGGATTTCATCAAGACGTCTACCGGAAAGGAAAGCGTGAACGCGACGCTGCCGGTGACACTGGTGATGCTGCGCGCGATCCGGTCCTACCACGCGGCGACCGGATTTCGTGTCGGTTACAAGCCCGCGGGAGGAATTTCCAAGGCGAAGGACGCGCTGGTGTATCTCGCCATGATCAAGGAGGAACTGGGGGAACGGTGGCTGCGGCCAGACCTTTTCCGGTTCGGAGCTTCGTCCCTGTTGGGCGATATCGAGCGGCAGTTGGAGCATCACGTGACAGGCCGGTACTCGGCAGGGTGGCGGCACGGTCTTGGATGAACGATGGTACGATGAGCGTCAAAGAGATTTTCGATAGCATGGAATACGGCCCGGCGCCGGAAAGCGCCGCCGAGGCCTATGCATGGCTGGTGGATCAGGGGGATCGCTTCGGGCATTTCATCGGCGGTGATTTCACCGCGCCCGGAGAAGGGTTCGAAGCGCGCAACCCTGCCAATGGCGAGGTGCTGGCGACCCTGACGCGGGCAACTGCACAAGACGTGGACGACGCGGTGGCCGCGGCGCGCAAGGCGCAACGCAGGTGGGAAGGACTGGGTGGGCCGGGGCGAGCCAGGTACCTCTACGCGCTGGCACGGCTGGTGCAGAAGAACGCGCGGCTTTTCGCGGTGCTCGAGACCTTGGACAATGGCAAGCCGATCCGCGAAAGCCGGGACATCGACATCCCTCTCGTGCACCGGCATTTCTATCATCACGCCGGTTTGGCGCAGTTGATGGATGCAGAGCGGCCCACAATGCGCGCGCATGGGGTTTGCGGGCAAGTTATCCCGTGGAATTTCCCCTTGCTGATGCTGGCCTGGAAGGTGGCACCGGCGCTGGCGGCTGGCAATACCGTAGTTCTGAAACCGGCCGAGTGGACATCCCTGACAGCTTTGCTGTTCGCGGATATATGCAGGCAGGCGGGGCTGCCCGATGGGGTGGTCAACATCGTGACCGGGGATGGCGCGGTTGGCGAGATGGTGGTTGGTCATACCGACGTCGACAAGGTGGCGTTCACCGGGTCCACCGCCGTGGGCCGCCGCATCCGCGAGCTGACGGCCGGTCAGGGCAAGGCGCTGACGCTGGAGCTGGGCGGCAAGAGTCCTTACATCGTCTTTGACGATGCCGATCTCGACAGCGCCATCGAAGGGCTTGTCGATGCCATCTGGTTCAACGGCGGCCAGGTCTGTTGCGCGGGCTCGCGCCTGCTGGTGCAGGAGGGGATTGCGGAGGATTTCCATGCGCGGCTTCGGGAGCGTATGGGCAAGCTGCGGGTGGGCAACCCGCTCGACAAGTGCATCGACGTGGGCGCGATGGTCGACCCGGTGCAGGTCGCGCGCGTGCGGGAAATGCTGGATCGCAGCGGGGCGGGTGAACGTTTCTCGCCGGTGGTGGAAATGCCTGAGGAGGGCGCGTATTTTCCGCCGACACTGATCACCGGGCTGGCGCCGTCCGACGGCCTGATGCAGGACGAAATCTTTGGCCCGGTCCTGGTGTCGACCACGTTCAGAACACCCGATGAGGCCGTGACGCTTGCCAACAACACGCGCTTCGGTCTGGCGGCATCGGTCTGGTCCGAGAACCTGAGCCTCGCGCTGGGTGTGGCGCCCAGGCTGGAGGCCGGTGTCATTTGGGTGAACGGGGCCAACATGTTCGACGCCGCGGCGCCTTTCGGAGGTGTCCGGGAAAGCGGGTTCGGACGTGAAGGCGGCTGGGCGGGGCTGGACGCCTATCTCCGGCCTGCGGCCAAGCCGAAGACGCTCCGCCCGGAAGCGGGCTTTACGGGCAGCGGCGCGGTCGAGGGCATGGACCGGACCCCGAAGCTCTATATCGGGGGCAAGCAGGCGCGGCCCGACGGGGGATACTCCCGCGTCGTCTACGGCAAATCCGGCATGCCGCTGGGGCAGGTGCCGGTCGCAAACCGCAAGGATGTCCGCAACGCGGTGGAGGCGGCACGCGCAGCGGCGGGATGGGCGCGGACCAATGGTCATGGTCGGGCGCAGATCCTTTATTACATGGCCGAGAACCTGTCAGCACGTTCGGACGACTTTGCCAGGCTGCTGAATGCCATGACCGGCCGTCGCGGCGGCGCGGCGGAGGTCGAGGCAAGCGTCGACAGGTTGTTCACCTGGGCCGCTTGGGCCGACAAGTTCGCCGGCGAGGTCGTGAACGTGCCGATACGGGGCATGGCGTTGGCCCTGAGAGAGCCTGTCGGCGTGATAGGGGCGTTCTGCCCGGACGAGGCGCCGCTTCTGGGGGTCGTCTCGGTGCTGGGCGCTGCGATGGCTATGGGAAATCGCGCCGTACTCGTGGCCTCCGAGCCGTTCCCGATGGCCGCGATGGAATTTGTGCAGGTGCTGGAAACCTCGGATGTGCCGGCGGGCGTGGCAAATGTTCTGGTCGGGCCGGTTGCGGATCTTGCGCCGCACATGGCCGGACATGCGGATATCGAGGCGGTATGGAGTTTTGCCTCGGCCGATCTGTCCGAGGTCATCGAGCGCGAAAGCGCGGCAAATCTCAAACGAACATGGGTGACGAACGGCCACGCTCGGGATTGGTACGATCCGACCGATTGCCGGGCCTTCCTGGAGGCGGCGACCGACGTGAAAACGGTGTGGGTGCCCTACGGCGAGTGACCAAGATACCTCGCGGTGGTTGCCCGGGTCAGAAGCCTGAGGCGCGAGCCGGGCAGGCTATGTCTTGGGGCCGACGGGTGTTTCGCGCAGATGGTCCCGCTTGATCCAGACGCGCGCGCCGGTCGGGCCAACCTCCGCGCTGCTCGATGCGCCCTTTGGCAGCCGTAGCCAGCTGAGGCGCTCGAATGTCTCGTCGCCCTCGACAAAACCGCCGTCGAGCACCAGCAGCTCCAAACCATTGGGCGCGTCGAGCGACACGGTCGCGTCAGGCGCCCAGCGTTCAATGGCGACGTCCTCGCGCCCGTCAGAGAATAGCGGCGCGATCTCGACAGCGTCACGATCGGGCAGAAAGCGCATCTTGTTCGTGTCGACACGCACGTGCGTCCGGTCGGCAAGGTCGAACTGCCACAGCTTCACGAGAATGGTGCAGCCCGGCTCGGATCCCGGAGTGTGCGATGAGTCCGGCGGGTTCCGGATATAGCTGCCTTCGGGAAAATCGCCGTGTTCGTCAGAGAAGACGCCCTCCAGAACCAGAAACTCCTCGCCGCCGGTATGGATATGGGGCGAGAACGCGCTGCCCGGGGCATAGCGGACAATAGAGGTGGCGCGGGCCACTTCGTCGCCGATGCGGTCGAGAATACGGCGATCGACGCCGGGCATGGGGGACGCCACCCAGTCTTCGCTTGCGGCGTGCACCACGGCGCGCTGGGTGAAATCGCTGTTCCGGTCCATGCGGCGTTACCTCTGTTGTGTCGGTCTCAATATGGGACGCCGGTGCGAAATGTCACCGCCAGAGCCCAGCGTAAGAGGCAAAGACGCCTTGCAGCTTGAAGAGCAGTCGGTTGGCCGGACCGGGATGGGGGATATCGCCCGCGGCCAGGCGATCCAGGACGACCTCGACAGGGCAGGGTTGCCCGGTGACAGGGTCGAAATAGCGCGGGTAGTCGATGAGCGCCGCATGCACAAGGCCGTTCAGCGTGGGCCGCGCGGCGCGGCGGGCGGGGACCTGCCCAAGATCCTTGGTCAGGCCCCAACCGGCGTAAAAGGGTGCGCCGGTGGTCGTGACGGGCACGTTTCGCAACAGGGCCTCGAATCCCAGAAGCGACGTCATCGTGAAAACCCGTTGGACCTGCGTCAGCAGCCCCGCGGGGTCGGTGTGCGGCAGGACGACTGCACCCAGCCTTTCCAGTTCGGCTTGCGGAACTGTTCCGTCGCGAAGACCGCTCTCGACGTCGGGATGCGGCTTGTAGAGCAGGATCGCGTCGGGATAGGCGGCATGCGCGGCCTCCAGCAGGGCGAGGTTGGTGGTGACCTGGTGAGCGCCGGTGCGGATCGATGCATCGTCCTCGACCTGGCCTGGAACGAGCACGCGTTGTCCCTTGGGCAGGTCCGGAACGGACAGCCCGAGATTGTACTTGCTCAGCCCCAGGGCAACGAGGTGATTGATCAGCCGTTCTGCGCGCAGGTCCTGATCGGGGCGCAAGGTGCTGCGCCGGGCGATCCAGCGCTCAAGCCGGCTTTCGCGCGTGGGATCATAGTAGATCCCGAGATCGTCGCAGACGAGCGACAGCGGAGGCACCAGTTCCGCACCGAGGCCGCGCGAGCGCAGGAAGCCGTCCTCGACCCGAACGACTGGCGCATCGGCAGGTGCCTTGCCGGCCCAGCACATATGCCTTCGCCCGGTTGCGGCGGCGACCTTCGCGGCGCGGGCGGGATCATCCTTGAAGATCATGCGTTTTTCCGCGCCGAAGATCTGCTGGAGCGGCTTGCGTTTCCACAGGCGCATCCCCGAGGCGACCCAGCCGGCGTGGTCCTGCCGCCACGCATTGGTGCGGGCCTCGAGAATGGAAATCGCGTCTTCCAGCTCGCAAAGGCGATCGCGATGCGGATCGTACCACGCGGGATAGAGCAGCATTGCCGCGGCAAAGAGCTGAGCGCGGGAAAGATTGCGCCCACGCCGGGGCAGGGCATGTGGATGCCGGTCCTCGGTCAGGCCCCAACCGGCATAGAATGGCTGGCCGAAAACGTGGGGTTTGTGTCCGGCAAAGATCGCCTCGAACCCAAGTTGCGAGGTCACCGCGTAGACCGCTACTGCGCCTTCCATCAAGGCCCACGGGCTGACCGCGCTGGAAAAGAGCGTCACGCGGTCGCTGGTATCGCCCGGTCCGAAATAGCCTTCGCGATGACCCTGAGCCGTCTCGGGATGGGTCTTGATCAGCACCGGGCAGCCGGGATTGTCCGCCTTTGCATGATAGAGCATTTCGCGAAACGTGTTGGCGTCGGCGCCGCCATGGGTCACCGACGCGTCGCCACGGGTCTGGTCGAGCACCAGCACATAGCCCGGATCGGGACAGGGCGCCGCAGGATCGAAGGCGGTGTACTTGCTCAGGTGCGCCTCGGCCATGCGGGCGATGCAGCCACGGGCACGGTCCATCAGGGCGGTGTCGTCAAGCGGATGCGTGGCGAGAAGTGTTTCCAGATCCGAGGGCGCGCTGCTGTCGAAATGCACGCCCGTGCGGTCGATCAGAAGGCCCAGCGGCGGCTCGCCCGCGCGGCCGGGGTGCAGGGATCGCAGAAAGGCATCCTCGACGCGGACCAGCCCGGCGCCCGTCCGGGCCGCCATGGCCTCGCCCCGCGCGGCGTAGGGGGACCGGCCCCAGACCGCGATAAGGTCTTCGGGGCCCGGCTTGCCCAGGTTCAGGGGAAGGCCGGCGAGGTCGAGAATACGTCGAATACGTTTCTGACGCAGAAAGCCGGCGTTGAAATAGAAAACCCGCCGGGCGTCGTCGCTCCCGGCGGGTTCCGAAGGGGTTTGTTCGATCATCAGTTTCCGCTGAGGGTATCACTTGCGGTCGAGATGGATCCGACCGCGCCAAGCGTGCCGGTGAGCGCGCCGATGACCTTGCTCCACTGGGTGAAGGGTGCTTCGGTCACGTAGAGCGTGTCGTCGTCGCGGATGGCGAAGTCGCGCGCCATGAACATGCCGTTGGGCTGGGTGAGGTCCAGTACGTAGACCAGCCGTTGTGCGCCGATAAGATCGTTGCGTCCGAGCACCTGGTTGGCGATTTCCGCCGGTTCGTTGCGCAGAACGAAAACGCCGGTGGGGTCGGCCGCGTTGGCCTGAAGGCCGCCGACCTGGGCGATGGCCTCGATCGCCGAGATGGTGGGCGACGGGAAAGGCACGCGGGCCTGGCCGCCGGTGGCGCCGAGCGCGGTGAAGGCGCGGGTGTCTTCCTCGACCAGCACGCGGTCGCCGCCGCGCAGGGCGATGTCGAACCCGGGGTGGCGGAAGAGATCCTGGAACCAGACCTTGGACCGCATGTTGCCGCGGATCACCGTCACCTGCGCGATCTCGGGTTCGATGGTGACGCCGCCTGCGGCGGCAAGCATGGTCGACAGCGTGCGGGTCGGACGTTCGATCGGATAGACGCCCTGGGCGCCAACGGCGCCAACCAGGGACACGGTCGCGCCGTCGCCGGCAAGGCGCCGCACCTCGACCTGCGGGTCGGGGGTCTGCTCGTCGAGCTTGGATGTGATGATGCGCCGGATTGCCTCGGGCGTGTTGCCGGCGGCGCGGATGCGGCCCGCGTAGGGCACGAAGATAAAGCCGGCACCGTCGACCTGAACCTCTTCCAGCAGGGTCTGGTTCGCGCCTTCTCCGGCCAGAAGACCATCGTCGACGTTTTCCCAGATCGTCAGGCCAAGCGTGTCGCCGGGACGGATCGTGTCGGAGCCGACAAGGCCCGCGTTCTTGAAGGCCTCGGTGAAGCCGAGCGCCGGTTGCACGGCGGTTGCCCGGGTGACGCGATCGTTAACCGACACCACGAAGGCGTCGCCGGAGCGTTGTACCGAACCGGAGTAGATCTGACGCTTGCTGGGCCCGGAGCGGGGAAGAAAGGTACACGACGCGACCATGCTCACAACAAGCAATATCGCGACGGACTTCGCCCATCGTTTGGATTGGATTTTCACTGCCCGGTCTCCTCGACCTGTTTTTTTGCCTCGGTTTTTTCAGGGACCCTAGCGTGAAGCGGTCAGAAAATCCAGTGCCTTACAGACAGACCTTCAGGTGACGGCCTGCAACTGTTGCCTTGGTGCCGCGGTGCCCGTCACCAAGGCATCGTAGGGATCGTCCGGGCTGAGCATCATGTCCACGGCCTGCCGCAGAAGCTGGCGGCGGCCGTTGGCAGAGTAAAAGCCTCCTGCGACCTGGCTGGTTTCCAGCAGGTAACGGCGATAGTCGCCATAAGCCTTTCGGTCCGGGCGTTCGGCCCCGGCGAAGAAATCGCGCAAGGGCTTGGTCGAGACGAATTCGGGCTTGGCATAGACCGCTTCGCCGAAGGTCTTGAGCGGAATTCCGCGCCAGAGCACCTGTTGCGCGGCGGTGGAATTGACGGTGACGGCGCTGCGGGCCTCGTTTAGCAGGCGCGCCAGTTTGCCGCCGCGCACGTAATGCACCCGGTCGAATATGCCGTGCTCGCGCGCCAGACGGCGCAGGGTGGCGCGAATGGGCGTGCGGCCATCCTCGAGCGGATGGGCCTTGACCACGAGATGGTGGTGTTTGGGCGCGCCCATGGCGAAATTCTCGGTCACCGTTTCGAGGAATTCGGTCATCGTGTCGAAGGGCGAGTGTTTCTGGAACGAGGAGTCATGTTCCAGTTGCAGCAAGGCCAGGTGATAGGGAAAACCGCCGTGGCGGATGCGCCATGTGGCAAGGCGGCGGTCGATGGCCTGAAAGGGCATCAGGACCAAACGCTTGAGGTACAAGTCAAATTCCTGGCGCACGGTCAGGGCGCGGTGGGGGCGAAAGTTGCGGTACTTGCGATTGAACAGCAGCACGCAGCCGTGATAGGCGGCCCCGTAGAAGATGTGCTGGCGCATGTCGCCCCACGACGCGGGGGGCAGGGCGGTGTCCATGTCGGAGTTCTCCAGCGCCTTGCGCATGTCGTCCACGCCCATCTCCATCAGGCGCGAATGGCCGTTGGAGCCGCCACGCTCATAGGTGATCCAATAGGGGCGCAGATAGCCTTCTTCGAAGACATGGATGGTCAGGCCCGCCTGCCGGGCCTCCTCGACCGCCTGGGCATGGATCATGCGGGTATCGCCGTAAAGCACGAGGTCGGTGACGTCCCTGTCGCGGACCAGCGCCCGGAAGAAGCCGCGCCATTCGTCGGCAGTGCCGGAAAAGGGAATGTAACTGTGGCGGTCGCGCCAGAAGGCCGCGTCGCCGGCGTTGAAGCCCACGCGCCAGACCTCGGCCCCGGCGCGGCGCAGCATCTGCCCGAGTTTGGAAAAGAAAGGGCCGTGGGGACCTTGCAAAAACAAGAAGACCCGGTTGTCGCCGGTTGCTGAACTCATACCCTTCTGCCTCTGTCACGCATGACTGCGTTTAATATTTTCGACCTTAATATACCAGTATTTAGACGAAATTAAGGCCCGGGACGTTGGGCCGGTTCTTGCCTTGGGCGGGCAGTCCCGGTAACCCGGACCAGGACCACAGGGAGACTGCCATGTTCACCGGGATCATCACGGATATGGGCGAGATACGCGGGCTGGAAAAGCGCGGCGATCTGCGGGCGCGGATCGGCACCGGCTATGACATGTCGGGCGTCGACATGGGGGCCTCGATCGCGTGCGACGGCGTGTGCCTGACGGTGGTGGACAAGGGGCCGGACTGGTTCGACGTGGACGTGTCCGCCGAGACGCTGTCGAAGACCAACCTCGACACGTGGAGCGAGGGCAGAAAAGTCAATCTGGAGAGGTCCTTACGCGTCGGAGATGAACTGGGCGGACATATCGTTTCGGGCCATGTGGATGGGCTGGCCGAGGTCGTTGGCGTCGACGACGAAGGCGACAGCACGCGGGTGAAACTGCGGGCGCCCGAGGCGCTGGCCAGGTTCATCGCGCCCAAGGGATCGGTGGCGCTGAACGGCACCTCGCTGACGGTGAACGAGGTCGAGGGCGCGGTCTTTGGCATCAACTTCATCCCGCATACCAAGCAGGTTACCACATGGGGCCGGGTGGCGGTGGGCGATCGGGTGAACCTCGAGATCGACACGCTGGCGCGTTATGTGGCGCGGCTCGCCGAGGCGGGCTGACGCGCAAAAGGTTAACGGCCTGGGTATTGCAATTCCGGCGTCGGTATTGCGTCGGTGTTTTTAGCGGTATCGCGTCAGTGCCGTGGTCGCGGGCTGCGGATGAACGCACCGTTCGGGCGTGCAGGCTTTTCTAAACAACTCTGCCCGGGCGCGCGCCGATGCGCAGGACGTGGCTTGCGATCATGCTGTCCACTTGGGTGTCGAGGTTGCGGCCTGAGAAAATTCTGCGAATTTTCTGGCGCGGATGGCCAAGCGGAGTGCCCCTGAAAATTCGCAGAATTTTCTGGCGGTCAGTCGTTGTCGCTGAGGCCCGCACCGGCGCCGGTCAGGCGGCTGGCCTCGGTTTCGGAGGGCGTAAGTGCGCTGGGCGAACGCGTCGAGGATCGTGACCGCCTGCGGCATCGGGGCGGCGCGGTAGAGCCGGGTGAGGACGGTGCCGTGACGGGTGTTCGTCGTGGAAAGATATACCGTTGGAGTTGCGGCACAATCGAGGTCGGCGCCCGGGTCATCGAGACGGGTTTTGCCGTCCGCCCGCGTGATCGTGCAGCCTTGCCATCCCAGGGAGAGAGGCGCGCCGGTGCGGTCGGCGGCCCAGACCATGTAGGGGACCAAAAGGAGCGGCCAGGCGAAGGGGCCCATGGTCACGGTGCGGCCCGCGGCCCAGTCGGCGGCGAGGTCGCAGAGCGTGGCGCCGGTGACGATGGGGCAGAGCAGGCCGCCCGAGGCGCTCCACGTCTCGCCCAGGGCCTGCGGGCCAAGCGTGGCGGCGGGGGCGCTGTCGTTTCGGGTCAGCACATCGGCCAGGGCCAGCGCGCCGGGCCAGCCTGCCGCGCAGGTCCAGCGGGCGGCGCGGCAGGCTTCCTCGGCCAGGCCCCAGGGGAAGCCCGCGCCGCGGCTGGCCTTGCGGGCCAGCGCCTCGATCTCATTCAGCGACCACGTCATTATGCGC
This sequence comes from Roseovarius sp. THAF8, assembly GCF_009363735.1. Classification (NCBI taxonomy): domain Bacteria; kingdom Pseudomonadati; phylum Pseudomonadota; class Alphaproteobacteria; order Rhodobacterales; family Roseobacteraceae; genus Roseovarius; species Roseovarius sp. THAF8. The sequence goes on from NZ_CP045410.1 coordinate 3,465,664, forward strand.
CCCCTGGCAGCGGTGGCAGGGTCCAGTCGTCGCCCATTTCCGCCAGTTCGTGGGGAAAGGGGCATGCTGGAACATGTTGATCCTGAGCCAGCGGTCCGAGCGGGGATCGAAATGGCAGGCGCCGAAGAAGCTGAGCTTGAGCCGCAGTATGTCCACGGGCAGCATGTCGGCGCTGAGCGTGTTGTCGCGGATCTCGGCATAGGGCAGGCGGGCGGCGATCTGGGCGCGGCGGGCGATGTGGCGATGCTGGGGGTGGTTCACCAGGAACGGCGCCATGCCGAGGCCGGTGGAATTGCCGATGCCGAAGCGGCGGCGCACGGCCGGATCGAGCGGCACGGCCGTGCCGGGGTTGCGGGCGCGGGCCATATGCTCGACCAGGTCCATGACGAAGCAGCGGGTGAGGTACACGGACAGCATCTCGACCTGGAAGGGGGCGGCGCATTCGGGGCGGTGGCGGGTCTGTTCGCGGTCCGCCGCGCCGAAGTTGCCCAAGCCGTAGACCGCGGTGGTACGCATGAGGTAGCCGACGGCGCGGACTTGTTCTTCGTCCGGTTGGTGGCCTGCGCTGAGGGCGTCGACCACGTGATCCCAGAGGCGTACCGAGCGGTTGGCGCAAGAGAGCGACAGCTCGCGGTCTGAGATGCGGCCGGATTCTTGCAACGGCACGTTGTCGCGCAGGCGGGCGATGTCGGCGTCGGTCGGGGTGCCGTCGAAGAGGGTAAATGTGGCGTCCCATGCGGTGGCGATGACGCGGTCCGAGCGTTGGTCGGCCGGCAGGTCATGGGCGAAGGCGACGAGGGAATAGGCGTGCTCGGGGCCCTGGGCGGTGTAGACGGCGTGGCCGACGCCGCCCGCGTCGATTTCGAACGTGGTCTGGGTGATGGTCCAGTCGTCTCGCACGAGGCGGCGCAGAAGCTGGCGCATGAAGGAAAGCCGGGTCTGGTGCGCGGCGCCGAGACGGGCCAGCGTCATGACCGTGTTGGGGTCACGGGGTGGGACCCTTTGCTGTGCCACTTGTTCCATGCCGGTTCCTTTCCTGCCCATGATAGGGGCATCGGGGCGATCCGTCCAAGGACCGCCCCACGATTGTGTCAGTTCGCCTCGCGTCCCTTGGTGAGCGTGATGCGCAGCGCGTCCCAGAGCGAGGGCAGCAGCACCAGCGACACCGGCACGGCGGTGACGACGATGAAGCTTTGGAGTTTCGAGATGCCGCCCGAGCCGGTGTAGATCAGGATCAGCGCCATCACGCCCATGGCGATGCCCCAGAAGATGCGGACCGGCAGCGAGGGGATATCCTCGTTCGACTTGGCGACCGAGATCACGTAGGTCATCGAGTCGCCCGTGGTGGCCACGAAGACGGTCGTCAGGATCAGGAAGAGGACCGAGACGATGAAGCCCGCGAGCAGAGACTGGGTGATCGCCAGCAGGGCGGCGGGGAGGTTGAAGCCCTCGAACGCGCTGGAGATGGCGCCCTGGTTGTTGAGCTCGGCACTGATGCCGGTACCGCCGACGATGGTGAACCAGAAGCAGGTCACGATGGGGGCCACGATCGACAGCATGATGACGATCGAGCGGATCGAGCGGTCGCGGCTGATGCGGGCGATGAACATGGCCATGAGCGGGCCGTAGCCCAGGAACCAGCCCCAGAAGAAGACGGTCCACCAGCCGAGCCAGCCCGGGTCGCCGAAGATGGCGGCGTCACCGCGATAAAGCGCCATGCCGAAGAAATCGGAAATGTAGGTGGTCATGCCGCTGAAGAAGCTTTGGAAGATGAAGCCGGTGAGGCCTGCCACGAGGATGAAGAGCAAGAGGAGGGCGGCGGGGATCACGTTGAAGCGGCTGAGGATCTGGATGCCCTTGGACAGGCCGGTGGCCGCCGAGAGCGTGTAGATCACGACGAGGCCGAGGATGACGGCGGCTTGCGTGCCGAACGTGTCGGGAAGGCCGAAAATCGCGTTGAGGCCGTAGCTGACTTGCAGGCCAAGAAAGCCGATTGGGCCGACGGTGTCCGCGACCACGGCGATGATGAAGGAGGCGTCGGCGATGAGGCCCTTGATGGCAGCAACGCCGAAGAGCGGGTAGAGCAGGGTGCGCGGGGCCATGAGCAGGCCTTTTTCATAGTGGTAGTGCATCAGCATCACCGTGGTCAGCGCGCCCAGGATGGCCCAGGCGAGGAAACCCCAGTGCATGAAGCTTTGCGCCAGTGCGGGCGCGACGACCTCTGCCGTGGCGCTTTCGGCGCCGAAATAGGGGGGTGTCGACAGGAAATGCGCCATGGGTTCGCCCGCCGCCCAGAAGACGCCGCCGCCTGCAAGAAGCGTGCACATGATCATGGCGCCCCACTGGAAGGCGGGGAATTCGGGTGTGCCGAGCTTGCCCATCAGGGCCTTGCTGCCGGGCAGGATCAGGACGAGGCCGATCAGGAACGTGGCCAGCAGCAGGAGTTGCCAATAGAGGCCGAAATACTTGGCCGAGACCGCGAAGCTGGTGTCGACCATGCTGGAGAGCAGGTCGAGGTCATAGAGGGCGACGAGGCAGAAAAGCGCGATGAAGCCGCCGGTGATGGCGAAGAGTGGTTTGTTGATGTGGTGCAGGTGCTTTTCGGCGGCCCGCGTCTGGGTGGTGTCGGTCATGGGTGTCTCCCTGTGGACTGTCCCTGGAGTGGCGTTTCGCGCCCTCAGGGGTCCGGTTTTTGGTGTTCCGGGGTGAAGTCTTCGTCGAAGAAGCGTAGCCAGTTGTCGCCCATGAGGCCGGCGATCTCGGCTTGGTCGAAGCCGACCGTTGACCACGTGGAGCGCTTCGTCATAGCTGCCGACCTTGATGACCGAGGTGAGCGGGGCGAACATTTCCTCGCGATTGATGGCCATGTCGTTTGTGGTGTCGAGGAACACGCCGGGGGACATGTAATGGCCGTCATGGTCGAGCGCGAGGCGGGTGCCGCCGCAGGCGAGTTCGGCGCCCTCGGCCTGGCCTTTTTCGACATAGGCAGTGTTCTCGTTGAGCTGGCTCTCGGACACGACGGGGCCCATTTGCGTGCCCTCGGCCAGCGCGTGGCCGACTTTCATGGTCTTGGCGCCGGCGACGAGTTTGTCGACGAAGGCGTCGTGGATACGGGCATGGACGACGAGGCGCGACGAGGCGGTGCATTTCTGCCTGGTGCCGCCGAAGGCGCCTCCCAGGGCCGGGGTGACGGCGAGGTCGAGATCGGCGCCGTCCATCACGGCAAGCGCGTTCTTGGATCCCATTTCCATTTGCAGGCGGGTGAAGTTCTGCACGGCGGAGGCGGCGATGTGGCGGCCCACCGGGACCGAGCCGGTAAATGAGATGGCGTCGATGTCGGGGCTGTCGACAAGGCGATGGCCAACCTCGCCGCCGGGGCCCATGACAAGCTGGAAGAGGCCCGCGGGAATGTCCTGTTTGGCGATGATCTCGGTGAGCGCCACGGCGGAGGCGGGCGTGAGGTTGGCCGGTTTCCAGATGACGGCGTTGCCATAGGCGAGCGTCGGGGCGATTTTCCACGACGCGGTGGCGGTGGGAAAGTTCCAGCGGGAGATGACGGCGACGGTGCCGACGGGGTCGCGACGCATGTCGACCTCGACGCCGGGACGGACAGAGTCGGCGTTTTCGCCCAGTTGGCGAAGGAGTTCGTGGGCATGGTAGGTGAAAGACTGCCCGGCGCGGTAGACCTCGCCCTTGCCCTCGGCGAAGGGTTTGCCCTCTTCGCGGGAAAGCAGCGTGCCCAGCTCCTCGGCGCGGGCCATGAGCTCGGTGCCGATCGCCATGAGCACGGCCTGGCGGCGTTCCAGCCCGTAGGTGGCCCATACGGCCTGCGCGGTGCGGGCGGCGGCGATGGCCTCGTCCAGTTGCGCGGCGCTGGCCTGGGTGAATTGGCCCACGAGATCGGTGAGGTCCGACGGGTTGCGGTTCTCGATGGAGGACGGCCCTTCGGCCCATTGGCCCGCGATGTAGTTCAGCTTGAGGTCGGTCATTGCGCATCCCTGGAAAGTGATTGGCGGAGTCTTGCCAATGCAGCGTTTCTAGGCAGACGCAAAGTTCTGTAGGAAATTTCAGTAAATCTGCAATTTTGGGTTAGTGGGTCAAGGGGATCTCCTGCGCCCGGATGGTGCGGGCGAGGGCGGCGGGGGTCATCCCTGACTCTGTCGGCGTGAACATCCAAACCTCGCGCCGGATCGAGGCATCGACGAGCGGCAGGAAGGTGATGTCTGCGCCCGCGTCCTGCACGGTGAGTTCGGGCAGGAGCGTGAGCCCATGCCGGCGCGCACGAGGCTGAGCAGGGCGGCGGTGCCAGAGACGTTGAGCGTGGCACGGTCGAGGATGGGGCGGAAATCGGGATCGCTGATATAGTGGCATAGGCCGTTGGCGATGAAGGGAATATCCACGAGGTCGGCCCAGGTGAGGGCCTCCCAGTCGGCGGCGAGGGGATGATCCGAGGGGCAGACCACGCCGAAGCGGTCGGAAAAGAGCAATGCGCGCTCGAACCCGGCATGGGGGCCGAGGGACGCGAGCGCGATATCGGCGCGGCCCGCGGCGAGGTCATGGGCGATGGTGGCGCTGTCGGTGTCGCGCATGTTGATGCGCACCTTGGGGTGGCCTTTGGCGAAACGGTGCAGGATGGCGGGCATCAGCATCTGCGCCACCGAGGGCGTGACCGCGAGGCGGACATGGCCGGCCTCGGCGCGGGACAGCCCCTCGATGGCGGCGATTGTGCTGTCGAAATGGGCCAGCTCGCGGCCCGCCTCGACGCGGATGAGCTCGCTGGGCGGGTGAGGCGGGACTTGCGCCCGGCTTCGAAGAGGGGCGCGCCGATGTGATCCTCGAACTGGCGGAGCATCATGGAAACGGCGGAGGGCGTGCGACCCAGGGCCTCGGCGGCGTCGGCGAGGTTGCCGCGCTCGGCCACGGTGAGAAAGCAGCGGAGCATGCCGATCTTGATGGCCATCGGCTTCAGCTTTCGTTGAATGGGCGGGCGGCATTGCGGCTTTGCTCAAGAAAGCGCAGGACGGGCGTGCTGCCCAGCTTGACGGCGCGGGCGGCTGCGGCTTCCATGCGCGAAATATGACGAGGAGGCAGGCATGGCACCGGATATCGTGATTCTGAACGGAAAGGTCCTGACTATGGACCCCGACCGGCCAAGGACGGAGGCCGTGGCGGTGGCGTCGGGGCGGATCGTGGCGGTGGGCACGAGCGCCGAGATCGGGGCCATGGCAGGGCCGGACACGAAGCAGGTCGATGCCGGCGGCGCGACGGTGCTGCCGGGGTTCATCGACAGCCACGTGCATCTGTTCGCCGGGTCGGTGGAGATGGGATACCTGGACCTGTACGGCGTCCAAGGCGAGGAGGCGGTGGCCGCGGCGGTGCGGGCCTATGCCGACGACTGTCCCGACGACCGGGTCGTCTTTGCGGTGCAGGCGGCCTACGAGCTGATGGGGCCGGGGCGCGAGACGACGTGGCAGGACCTAGACCGGGTGCTGCCGGACCGGCCGCTGGCGCTTTATGCCGGCGATCATCACACGATCTGGGCCAATACCGCCGCGCTGGAGCTTGCCGGGATCCTGCATGGCGGGCCGGTCGAGGCGGGGGCGGAGATCGTCATGGCAGAGGACGGGACGGCGACGGGCAAGCTGCTGGAGCCGTCGGCCTATGCCCCCGTCCTGAGCCTGACGCGCAATGGCGGGCGCGACATGGCGGGGCTGGTGACCGGGGCCGATCCGGTGCCCACGCCGGGCCCGGAAGAGCGGGCCAAGGACAAGGCGGCGCTGATCGCCGGGCTGAAGCATTGCGCCAGCCACGGGATCACCGGGCTGCACAACATGGACGGCAATTTCTACCAGATGGAATTGCTGGCCGAGCTGGAGGCCGAGGGCGAGCTGATCTGCCGCGTGGAAGTGCCGTTTCACATGAAAAGCCACGATCCGATCGACCGGCTGGAGGAGGCCGAGGAGATGCGGGCACGCTATGCCAGCGACCACCTGTGGTGCAACCGGGTGAAGATGTTCATGGACGGGGTGATGGAAAGCCGCACGGGGTTGATGCTGGAGAATTATCCGGACGTCGACAGCAACGGCGACGCGGTGTTCACGCCGGAGCAATTCAATGCGGCCTGCGTGGCGTCGGATGCGCGGGGGTTCCAGATTTCCACCCATGCGATCGGGGACCTGGCGGTGCGGCGGACGCTGGATGGCTATGCGGCGGCGCGGGAGGCCAATGGCGTGCGGGACGCGCGGCACCGGATGGAGCATATCGAGATCATTCATCCCGATGACCTGCCGCGGCTGGGAGAGCTGGACGTGGTCGCCTCGGTCCAGCCGGGGCACGCGGCCTTCGGGCATTTCTTTCCGCCGCATGGCATCCGCGAGGTGCTGCGGCCGGACCAGTGGCCTTATGCCTATGCCTGGCGGGCGCAGCGGGAGCACGCGGCGCGGATGGTGTTTTCCACCGACTGGCCGGTGATGCCGGTGGACGTGATGCCCAACGTAAGGGCGGCGGTGGATCCGATGGACCTGGGCGAGGGGTGGCCGGACCAGTCGCAAGGTCTGCTGGAAACGCTGGAGAGTTACACGGCGGGCAATGCCTGGGTCGAGTTTGCCGAGGATCGCAAGGGGCGGCTGGCGGAAGGGTTCATGGCGGATATCGCGGTGATGTCGCATGACCTGGAAGGCATGGAGCCGTCCGAGTTGGGGTCGGCGCGGGCGGTGCTGACGCTCTGTGGCGGGCGGGTGACCTGGGAGGCGTGAGGCGGTGCCTTTGGCTTGCGTCGGGTTTTGAGTGTTCTCGGCAAGAAAAAGCCGGGCGGTACGCTCTGACGTGGTGCGCGATGAACCCGGGACATGGCTTGCCCGTGAAACGCCGCGCGACACTTGATCGTGGCCCGCGTCTTCGTCCTTAGCTGGCAGCGAGGATGCGTTGCAGCAGCTCGGTCGGAAGTTTGACCGGGTTGGCGGCCATGGAGCTGGAGGATTGCGCCTCTGCCGCGATGGCGGCGTGGTCGGCGGGGGCGATGCCCATCTGCGCGAGGGTCGGCAGGCCGTGACGGCGCGACCAGGCGGCGATGTCGGGGGTGCCGAGCGCCTCGGACGCGCTGACGCGGATTTCGGCGATGCGGCGGGCGTGCAGGCTCTCGCGTGGCAAGGCCGCGAGGTTGGCGGCGAGCGTGGCGGGCAGGAGCGCGCCGCAGACTGCGCCATGGGGGGCCGTGGGGACGCGACCGCCGATGACTCCGGCCAGGCCGTGGACGGCACCGAGGCCGGCATTTGCGAGGGCCAGCCCGCCGGTGAGGCTGACGAAGGCCATGTCGTCGCGGGCGTCCGCGTTTTCGCCTTCCATGAGTTTGCGCAGGGCGCGCAAGCCGCGCGGTATGGCGGCGCGGCAGAGCGCGTCGGTGTGCGGGTTGGCGCGCGACGAGACGTAGGGTTCGATCACCTGGGTGATGGCGTCGAGGCCCGAGGCGAGGGTGACGGGTTTGGGCGTGCCGTCGGTCAGCGCGGGGTCGACGAGGGCGATGTCGGCGAGCATGGCCGGGTCGCGGAGCGAGACCTTGCGGGCATGGTCGGGCACGCCGATGACGGCGTTTTTCGTGGCCTCGGCGCCGGTGCCGGCGGTGGTGGGGATGGCCATGAAGGGGGCGGGTCGTGCGCTGAGCGGCTGACTACGGCCCACGACTTCGAGGTGGTCCAGAGGCGTGGTGGTGGCCTTGAGAAGCCCTGCGACGGCCTTGCCGAGGTCGATGGCCGCGCCGCCGCCGATGGCGACCACGTGGGTGGCGCCCGCGTGTCGGGCGGTGTCGAGCGCGGTTTCCAGCAGGGCGAGATCGGGTTCGCGGGGGCAGGCGAAGGCGGTGGTTTGCAGGCCGGGCGAGTCGAGCAACGCCTGCGCGTGGCGCGGAGTGGCACCGTGGACGACGAACGCGTGGGGGCCGAGGCTGGCGGCGAGGTCCGGGGCCTTGGCGAACTCGCCACGACCAAAGAGGATGCGGGCGGGGGCCGTCAGGCCGAAGGGGGCGATCATACCGACATCGTCGCTTCGACGGCGCGTTTCCAAGCGGCGTATTTCTCGTCACGGGTGGTGGCGTCCATCGCGGGCTCGAACCGCTGGTCGAGCGCCCAGCCCTCGGCGAAGCCGGCCTGATCTGGATAGATCCCGGCCTGCATCCCGGCGAGCCAGGCGGCGCCGAGCGCGGTGGTCTCCAGCACCTTGGGCCGGTCCACGGGCGCGCCGATGATGTCGGCGAGGAACTGCATCGCCCAGGCGGAGGCGGACATGCCGCCATCGACGCGCAGGACCTGTTTGGCCTCGTCCGAGGACCAGTCGGCGGTCATCGCCTCCAAGAGGTCGCGGGTCTGGAAGCCGACGCTTTCCAGCGCGGCGCGGGCGAGTTCGGCGGGGCCGGAATTGCGGGTGAGGCCGTAGATCGCGCCACGGCAGTCGGGCTGCCAGTAGGGCGCGCCGAGGCCGGTGAAGGCGGGCACCAGGATGACGTTCTGATGGGCGTCGGCGCGGTCGGCGAGGGTTTGGGTCTCGCCTGCCTCGCGGATGATCTTGAGGCCGTCGCGGAGCCACTGGACCACCGCGCCGGCGATGAAGATCGAGCCTTCGAGCGCGTAGGTGGGCTTGCCGTCAAGCTGGTAGGCGATGGTGGTCAGCAGGCGGTTTTGCGAGCGCACGGGCTCGTCGCCGGTGTTGAGCAGGGCAAAGCAGCCGGTGCCATAGGTGGATTTCATCATGCCGGGGGCAAAGCAGGCCTGCCCGACCGTGGCCGCTTGCTGGTCGCCGGCGACGCCGAGAATCGGGATCTCGCGCCCGAAGAGGTCGGTGCGGGTGGTGCCGTAGTCGGCGGCACAGTCGCGGACCTCAGGGAGCATGTTGATGGGCACGTTGAGAAGGTCACAGATGGTCTGGCTCCACCGGCCCTTGCGGATGTCGTAAAGGAGCGTGCGGGCGGCGTTGGTGGCGTCGGTGGCGTGGGTCTTGCCGCCGGTGAGCTTCCAGATGAGGTAGCAGTCGACGGTGCCGAAGAGGAGGTCTCCGTTTTCGGCCTTTGTCCGGGCGCCGTCGACATTGTCGAGGATCCAGGCGAGTTTCGTGCCCGAGAAGTAGGGGTCGAGCAGGAGGCCGGTGCGGTCGGTGATCATCTCTTCGTGCCCGGCCTCGCGCAGGGCGCGGCAGGTCCGGGCGGTGCGCCGGTCCTGCCAGACGATGGCGCGGTGGACGGGTTTGCCGGTAGTGCGGTCCCAGACGATGGTCGTCTCGCGCTGGTTGGTGATGCCGATGGCGGCGATGTCGGAAGGGGTCAGCCCCGCGCGTTCGATGGCGGCGCGGCAGGTACCGGCGGTCGTGGCCCAGATATCGTCCACGTCATGTTCGACCCAGCCGGATTGGGGGAAGTGCTGGGTGAATTCCTCTTGCGCGGTGGCGACGGGGGTGAGGCTTTCGTTGAAGAGGATGGCGCGGGAGGAGGTGGTGCCCTGGTCGATGGCGAGGATGTGGGTCATTTCGGGGCCTTGCCTGAACTGCGTTGTGTGAGTGTCCAAGGGGAGAGGTCCCGGGTCAAGCCCGGGACGGGGATGGAAAGAGGGCGGGGAAACCCCCGCCCTACGATTTTTTCACGGTGTAGGCCGGGGATTTCCCCGGCCCGGGGCCGCCGTTACTGCCAGCTGGCGATCAGCTCGTCATAGGAGACGGTCTTGGGCTCTTCGTCCTCGTTTTCCAGCTTGGGATAGGGCGCGCCTTCCTGGTCGTACCAGTATTGCGGATCTTGTTCCTCGTTCATGACGGGGCCGAGATCGCCCTGCACGCCGGCACGCTCGAGACGTTCCAGCACACGCTCCTGGTCCGCGCAGAGGGCATCGAGCGCCTCTTGCGGGGTCTTGGAGCCCGACATGGCGTCCCCGATGTTCTGCCACCAAAGCTGGGCCAGTTTCGGGTAGTCCGGCACGTTGGTGCCGGTGGGAGACCATGCGGTGCGGGCGGGCGAGCGGTAGAACTCGATCAGGCCGCCGAGTTTATCCGCGCGCTCGGTGAAGTGGTCGCTGTCGATGGTGGACTCGCGGATGAAGGTCAGGCCCACATCCGATTTCTTGACGTCCACGGTTTTCGACGTGACGAACTGGGCGTAAAGCCAGGCCGCCTTGGCGCGGTCGACAGGGGTCGACTGCATCAGCGTCCAGCTGCCTGCGTCCTGGTAGCCGATCTTCTGGCCTTCTTTCCAGTAGACGCCGTGGGGCGAGGGGGCCATGCGCCACTTGGGCGTGCCGTCCTCGTTCATTACCGGCAGGCCGGGTTCGACCGTGGCCGCCGTAAAGGCGGTGTACCAGAACATCTGCTGGGCGATGTTGCCTTGCGCGGGAATGGGCCCGGCCTCGGAGAAGGTCATGCCGGCGGCGGCGGGGGGCGAGTATTTCTGCAGCCACTCGATCGCCTTGGTCACGGCATAGACGGCCGCGGGTGCGTTGGTGGCCCCGCCGCGGGCGACGCAGGAGCCGACGGGCTGGGAATTCTCGTTCACCCGGATGCCCCATTCATCGACCGGCAGGCCGTTTGGTTCGCCCACGTCGCCCATACCTGCCATGGACATCCACGCGTCGGTGTAGCGCCAGCCGAGGCTGGGGTCCTTCTTGCCGTAGTCCATGTTGCCGAAGACCTCGCCCTCGACCCCGAGGTGCGAAAGGTCGCGGCCGGTGAAGAACTCGGCGATGTCCTCGTAGGCCGACCAGTTGACCGGAACGCCAAGCTCGTAGCCGTATTCCTCCTGGAAGTCGGCCTTGTTCTTCTCGTCGTTGAACCAGTCGTAGCGGAACCAGTAGAGGTTCGCGAATTGCTGGTCGGGCAGCTGGTAGAGCTTGCCGTCGGGGCCGGTGGTGAAGGACGTGCCGATGAAGTCGTCGATATCGAGGTTGGGGTTGGTGACGTCCGACCCTTCGCCCTCCATCCAGTCGGTCAGGTTGCGCACCTGCTGATAGCGCCAGTGAGTGCCGATGAGGTCGCTGTCGTTGACGTAGCCGTCATAGATATTCTCGCCCGATTGCATCTGGGTTTGCAGTTTCTCGACCACGTCGCCTTCGCCGATGAGGTCATGGGTGACCTGGATTCCGGTGATGGCACTGAAAGCTGGCGCAAGGACCTGGCTTTCGTATTCGTGGGTGGCGATGGTTTCGGAGACGACCTTGATCTCCATGCCCTCGAAAGGCGCGGCCGCGTCGACGAACCATTGCATCTCGGCTTCCTGCTCTTCCTGGCTGAGCGTGGACATGCCGGCGATTTCGTTCTCGAGGAACTCCATCGCTTCTTCCATGCCGGCCCATGCGGTACTGCCCGTCAGGGCAAATGCCGCGGCCAGCGCGGTGGTTGATTTCAGGTTCAGGTTCATTTGGTTCCTCCCATTGGTCTTTCTGAACTCAGGTTGCGTGTGGCGGCCCGCTGGGGCGGATCGCCGGGGGTTGGCGCGCGTCTAGACCCAGCGGAACACCGCAGCGGCATAGATCGCGCAGACGATCAGCGCGTAGGGCTGGTTTGTGCCCACAAGGCCCAGCCACGCGAGATTGATGAAGGCGCTGCCCAGAAGCGTGATGAAGAGCCGGTCGCCGCGCGTGGTCTCGATGCGCAGGATGCCGGTGCGGGGCGTCTCGGGGAACTTGAGCGCGAGGATCGTGAAGGTTACGAGGAGCAGGGCGATGACGCCGAAGAAGGCGGCGGTGGGCCATGTCCATGCCATCCATGCCATTATTGAGCCTCCTTTTGCTTCGACGGTTTTATTCCTGCTTCTGCCTTCGCTTTATTCCATTCAGCTTTCAGCAATTTGCGTGTCTCGAGCATGAAATTTTGCTCTTCCCCACGAAACCCATCATCTCGGGCTTTTGCCAGCGAGATCAATTTGTTGCCAGCTCGGATTATAGCTTTTTCGCTATCACCTTCTGGGTTGAGATGAAGCTCCAACCGTGCGGATAGCCGGTCTAATTCGTGAGTCCGCTTTGGGTCGATGTTCTCTGCTAATGCCACTTCGGCAGCTGCAACAGAAAAGTCCTCCGCGATTTTCCTCAACTCATCTAACCAAGTAATCCTCTCTTTCGTGATCGCTTCAACTGCTATGCTTTTGTAGGCTGATTGGTTCGCGACAAAGGCCGCCACTACCGAGCTGGAAAGAACGGCGGCTAACACTGTGCCTATGGCTATGATCCATTCCATCACACCCTCCCCAAGGCAAAGCCCTTGGCGATGTAGTTTCGGACGAAATAGATCACCAGCGCGCCGGGCACGATGGTCAGGATGCCGGCGGCGGCGAGCACGCCCCAGTCGATGCCGGCGGCCCCTTGGGTGCGGGTCATGATGGCGGCGATGGGCTTGGCGTCCACCGTCGTCAGCGTGCGGGAGAGCAGCAATTCCACCCAAGAGAACATGAAGCAGAAGAAGGCGGCGACGCCGATGCCCGGCGCGATCAGCGGCATGAAGATCTTCACGAAGAAGCGCGGGAAGGAATAGCCGTCGATATAGGCGGTCTCGTCGATTTCCTTGGGTACGCCGCGCATGAACCCCTCCAGGATCCACACCGCCAGCGGCACGTTGAAGAGGCAATGCGCCAGCGCCACGGCGATGTGGGTGTCGAAGAGGCCCACGGAGCTGTAGAGTTGGAAGAAGGGCAGGGCAAAGACCGCCGGGGGTGCCATGCGGTTGGTGAGCAGCCAGAAGAACAGGTGTTTGTCGCCAAGGAACGTGTAGCGCGAAAAGGCGTAGGCGGCGGGCAGGGCCACAGCGAGCGAGATCACGGTGTTCATCACCACGTAGATGAGCGAATTGATGTAGCCCGAGTACCACGCCGGATCGGTCAGGATGGTGGCGTAGTTTTCCAGCGTCAGGTTGCGGGGCCAGAGCGTGAAGCTGTTGAGGATCTCGGTGTTGGTCTTGAGGCTCATGTTCAGGAGCCAGTAGATCGGCAAGAGCAGGAAGATCAGGTAGAGGCCCATGACGATGGCGCGGGAATTGACGCGCGCGTGGGTGCGGCGGTTGCGGCCGCTAGGGGCGAGCTTGCCGGGGATCCGGTCGGTGGTGGCGTCGGTCATCGGCTTATGTCCCCCGCTTATCGAGATTGACCATGACGGTATAGAACACCCAGGAGATCAGCAGGATCACGAGGAAATACATCAGCGAGAAGGCGGCGGCCGGGCCGAGGTCGAACTGCCCCAGGGCCATCTTGACGAGGTCGATGCTGAGGAAGGTCGTGGTGCTGCCGGGGCCGCCGCCGGTGACGACGAAAGGCTCGGTATAGATCATGAAGCTGTCCATAAAGCGCAGGAGCACCGCGATCATCAGCACGCCCGCCATCTTGGGCAGCTCGATATAGCGGAAGACCTTCCAGCGCGAGGCCTGGTCGATCTTGGCGGCCTGGTAATAGGCGTCGGGGATGGATTGCAGGCCGGCATAGGCCAGAAGCGCCACGAGCGACGTCCAGTGCCAGACGTCCATGACGATGACGGTGACCCAGGCGGCAAAGGGATCCTGCGTGTAGTTGTAGTCGATGCCCAGGGCGGCCAGCGTGTGACCCAGAAGGCCGATGTCGACGCGGCCGAAGATCTGCCAGATGGTGCCGACCACGTTCCACGGGATCAGCAGCGGCAGGGACATCAGCACGAGGCAGATCGAGACCCAGACGCCTTTCTTGGGCATGTTGAGGGCGACGAGGATGCCGAGCGGCACCTCGATGGCGAGGATGATGCCGGAGAACATCAATTGCCGCCCCAAGGCATCCCACATGCGGTCATCTTCGAGCAGTTCGCGGAACCATTCGAGCCCGGCCCAGAAGAATTCGTTGTTCCCGAAGGTGTCCTGCACGGAATAGTTCACCACGGTCATCAGCGGGATGACGGCGGAGAAGGCCACGAGGATCAGCACGGGCAGGACGAGGAACCAGGCCTTTTGATTGGGGGTCTTGTCCATCAGGGGGCCTCGTGGGTTGTGGAGCGGGCGTCATCATCCGGCTTGACCGGATGATCTCTGTGGCGGGAGATCCTCGGGTCGGATCGGAGGATGACGGTGGGAGGGGTGGCTGGGAGGTCCCGGATCAAGTCCGGGACGGGGTTGCGCAGGTTCATCAGGCGGCTCTCCCTTGCGGCGTCACGCGCCAGTCGTTGGCGTAGACGTTGACATGGGCGGGGTCGAAGGCGACGCGGGTGGCGTCGGCGCGCACTTCTTCGGCCTCGTCGGCGATGATGTTGATCGGCGTGCCGAAGCAATCGGCGCGGATGATCTTGTGGCGGCCCACATCCTCGATGCGGCGGATCTTGACGGGCAGGCCCTCGCTGTCGGAGAGGCGGGCGAATTCGGGGCGCACGCCAAGCTCGACGCGGCCTTCAAGGGGGGCGTAGGTGTTGGCGAGGGCGAGTTCGGCGCCGTTGATATAGGCCTGGTTTCCCTCGACTTTCGCGGGGATGACGTTCATGCCGGGCGAGCCGATGAAGTAGCCTACGAAGGTGTGTTCGGGCGTCTTGAACAGGTCCTCGGGCGTGCCGATCTGCACCACGCGTCCGTCATGCATGACCACGACCTTGTCGGCGAAGGTCAGCGCCTCTGTCTGGTCGTGGGTGACGTAGATCATGGTGTGGCCGAACTGTTGATGCAGTTGCTTCAACTGCGTGCGCAGCTCCCACTTCATGTGAGGGTCGATGACGGTCAGCGGCTCGTCGAACAGAAGCGCGTTGACGTCCTCGCGCACCATGCCGCGGCCCAGGCTGATCTTCTGCTTGGCGTCCGCCGTCAGCCCGCGTGCCTTGCGGTTCAGCGTGTCCTCGAGCCCGATCATGGTGGCGATTTCCTGAACGCGCTGGGCGACGTAAGCCTTGTCGGCGCCGCGGTTCATGAGCGGGAAGGCAAGGTTTTCGCGCACGGTCATGGTGTCGTAGACGACCGGGAACTGGAAGACCTGCGCGATGTTGCGCTCGGTCGTGGGAGAATGGGTGACGTCGACGTCATTGAAGAGGATGCGGCCCCGGCTGGGCTGCAACAGCCCCGAGATAATGTTCAGCAGCGTGGTCTTGCCGCAGCCGGACGCGCCCAGAAGGGCATAGGCCTCGCCATCGGTCCAGTCGTGGTTGAGCTCCTTGAGGGCGAAATCGTCCTCGGAGGTGGGGTTGGCGAGGTAGCTGTGTGCCAGGTTGTCGAGCGTGATCTTTGCCATGTTCGTCAGCCCCTCAGGCGGCCAGCGCGTAGGCGGCGGGGGAGACCAGATCGCCGTCTTCGCTGAAAATGTAGATATGGGCCGGGTCGAGATAGACCGGCAGGTCGCGGCCCGGCTGAAGGTCGTGGACGCCGTGGATGACGCCGACCCAGCGGGTGCCCGCGTGGTCGAGATGGATGAAGGTTTCCGAGCCGGTGAGTTCTGTCACGCTGAGCCTGGTCACGAAGCGCATGGCGGCGTCGGTGTGCTGTTCGATTTCCAGATGGTTGGGGCGGAAGCCGGCGGTGTAGCGGCCCTCGGGCAGGTCGGCCATCTTGCCGGTGGCGGGCAGGGACTGGCCCTCGCCGAACATCAGCTTGCCGCCGGTTTTCGAGATCTGCAGGAAGTTCATCGGCGGGTCGGAAAAGACACGCGCGGTGGTGGCATCGGCGGGCTGGCGATAGACCTTCGGCGTGGGGCCGAATTGCGTGACGCGGCCTTCCCAGAGCGTGGCGGTGTGGCCGCCGAGCAAAAGCGCCTCTTCGGGTTCGGTGGTGGCGTAGACGAAGATCGCGCCGGATTCCTCGAAGATGCGGGGAATTTCGATGCGCAACTCCTCCCGCAGCTTGTAGTCGAGATTGGCGAGCGGTTCGTCCAGCAGGACGAGACCGGCGTTCTTGACCAGCGCGCGGGCCAGCGCACAGCGTTGCTGCTGACCACCGGAAAGCTCGAGCGGCTTGCGGTCGAGCATGGGGGTCAGTTGCAGCATCTCGGCGGTGTCGCGCACGGCGCGGTCGATCTCTTCCTTCGGTTTGCCCGACAGGCGCATGGGGCTGGCGATGTTGTCGTAGACGCTCATGGAAGGGTAGTTGATGAATTGCTGGTAGACCATGGCGACGCCGCGATCCTGCACGCGCATACCGGTCACATCCGTACCGTCCCAGAGGATGCGGCCCGTGGTGGGGGCATCAAGCCCCGCCATCAGGCGCATCAGCGTGGTCTTGCCCGCGAGGGTGGGTCCCAGAAGGACGTTCATCGTGCCTTTTTCAAGCGTGAGGTCGGTAGGGTGGATATGCATGTCCGCCCCTACTTTTTTCGACACGTTGTCCAGAACCAGCGTCATCGGTTGCGTCCTTATTCTGCCGCCGCAGCGACGATGCTGTCGCCCTCGGGGTTGGCTTGCATCCATTCCTGCAAGCCCATGATTTCACTGTCCTTCAGGCGCAGGCCCAGCTTGCTGCGGCGCCAGACGATATCCTCGGCGGAGCGGGCGAATTCATGTGTCATCAGCCAGCGCACCTCGCGTTCGGTCAGGGTGGCGCCGAAGGTGCGGCCCAGGTCGGCGGCGGTGGTCGCGTCGCCCAGAAGGGTGCGGGCCTCGGTGCCGTAGGCGCGGAGCAGGCGGTAGGCCCAGGCTTCGGTCAGGAAGGGGTAGTCGGTCTGGAGTTGCGCCGCCATGTCGTCACGGTTCTCGACGGCGAAATCGCCGCCGGGCAGGGCGGCGTCGGCGGTCCAGTCGCCCTTGGCGTTCGGGAAATCTGGGGCCAGTTTGCCCACCGCAGCCTGGGCGAGGCGGCGGTAGGTCGTGATCTTGCCGCCGAAGATGTTCAGCAGCGGCGGGCCGTCACTGTCGAGCTTCAGCACGTAGTCGCGGGTGGCGGCGGTGGCCGACTTGGCGCCGTCGTCATAGAGCGGGCGGACGCCCGAATAGGTCCAGACGATGTCGTCGCGGGTGACGGGCGTGGCGAAATACTCCGAGGCGAAATTGCAGAGGTAGTCCTGCTCGGCGGGGGTGCAGACGGGGCGCGTGCCGGGATCGGGGTGATCGGCGTCGGTGGTGCCGATCAGGGTGAAATCCTGCTCGTAGGGGATGGCGAAGATGATGCGGCCATCGCGGCCCTGGAAGAAATAGCATTTGGGGTGGTCGAAGAGCTTGCGCGTGACGATATGGCTGCCGCGCACGAGGCGGACGCCCTCGCGGCTGTCGATATGGGTGACGTCCGAGATGATGTTGCCGACCCACGGCCCGCCGGCATTCACCAGTGCGCGGGCGCGGCGGGTCAGCAGGGCGCCGGTGGCGGTGTCTTCCAGTTCGATCGTCCACAGATCGCCGTCGCGCCGGGCGGCGGTGACGCGGGTGCGGGTGAGGATTTCGGCGCCGCGAATGGCGGCGTCACGGGCGTTGAGCGAGACGAGGCGGGCATCCTCGACCCAGCAGTCGGAATATTCGAAAGCTTTCTTGAAATGCGGCTTCAACGGCGCGCCTTCGGGCGTGCCATCGAGCGACAGGGAGCGGGCGGCGGGCAGGATCTTGCGGCCCCCGAGGCTGTCGTAAAGAAAGAGACCAAGGCGGATCAGCCACGCCGGACGGCGGCCGCGCATCCAAGGCATGATCCGTTCCAGCAGGCGCGAGGTGGGGGTGCCGCCCTCGAAACGCATGTCGCGGTGATAGGGCAGGACGAAGCGCATGGGCCAGCTGATGTGCGGCATGTTGCGCAAAAGGACCTCGCGTTCGATCAGGGCTTCGCGGACAAGGCGGAATTCGAAGTATTCGAGATAGCGCAGGCCGCCGTGGAAAAGCTTGGTCGAGGCCGAGGAGGTGGCCGAGGCAAGATCGTTCATCTCGGCCAGGGTGACGGACAGGCCGCGCCCGGCGGCGTCGCGGGCGATGCCACAGCCGTTGATTCCACCCCCGATGACGAAAATATCGCTTATATTTTCGGGACTTGGGTGCATCCATCCTCCCCAGATGCCGCCGGAAACCGTGCCCGGTAAATGAGCACGTTCAGGTTGATGGAGTCAAACGCTTCTTTCGTTTTTGTTCGGTTTTTGGAAAATCAAGTTAAGCCAGTGTCTTAGGGTGCATGTGTGCGCCGCCGCATGAACCTTTCTGCGGCTGCGAAATGGTCCCAGGGCCGGGATTTTCCTTTGACATGTGCGAAAATTCCGCGAAAACGAAAAAACCCGAAACTTTGGTTCAGGCGCATGTCACAGACTTTTCGTCATCCCGAGATCCTCGAGATCGCCCGCAACGAGGGCAAGGTCACGGTCGAAGGCCTTGCCGAGCGGTTCGGCGTGACGGTGCAGACCATCCGGCGCGACCTGACGGACCTGGCCGAGGCCGGGCGGCTGGAGCGCGTGCATGGCGGCGCGGTGATGCCGTCGGGTGTGTCCAATATCGGCTACGAGGAACGGCGCGGCCTGAACGAGGTCGCCAAGCAGGCGATGGCGCAGGTCTGCGCGCGGGAGATCCCGGACGGTGCGTCGGTTTTCCTGAATATCGGGACTTCCACCGAGGCGGTGGCGCGCGCGCTTCTGAGCCACCGTGACCTGATGGTGATCACGAATAATATCAATGTTGCCAATATATTGGTGGCCAATACGGATTGCGAGATCGTGGTGGCGGGGGGCGTGTTGCGGCGTTCGGACGGGGGGCTTATCGGCAACCTGACGACGCGGGTGATCGAGCAGTTCAAGTTCGATTATGCCGTCATCGGCTGTTCGGCGCTGGACGATGATGGCGACCTTCTGGATTTCGACGTTCAGGAGGTTCACGTGAGCCAGTCGATCATCGCGCGGGCGCGTCGGACCTTCCTGGTGGCGGACCATTCGAAGTTTCACCGCATGGCGCCGGCGCGGATCGGATCGCTGGCAGAGGTCGACATGTTCTTCACCGACCGGCCGGTGCCCGTGCCCGTGGCGGAGCGGTTGAAGGAGTGGGAAACGGTCTGCCGCGTCTGCGGATAAGGCGTTTTCGCGTTGGGTTCGTTTCGAAAGTCCGGGAGGCGGCGTGGGGTTTGACCCACCTTGCGCAGCGTGCCGGGTCGTGTTGAATGAGGCGAAACGGCGGGACGCGCGCGGGAGGTCCCCGAAAGCGCGCCCGTGACGGCATGTGCGGCATCGCGCCGGACTTGCCCCGGGAGCCGACGGGCGGCAAGATTTTGCCGGAGAATGAAAATGTGCGGTGCGTTTAAACTGTGACATTGACGGCCCCCTGTAGCGCCCCGAAACACATGCCATGACGAGAGCCTTAGAGACCCCGCTGAACATCCCCCTGACATCCGACGACATGGAACTTGGCTTGAGGGTCGCCCGGGTCGGTTTGGGAAAGGTGGATTACCGCGCCGACACGCTGCGCTGCGACTCGCTGGCGGCGGAATTCTTCGGGCTGGATGCGGGCGTCGAGGTGCCGCGGTCGGAGTTGCACGCGCGGATTCATCCCGACGACTGGCCGCAGGTGCAGGAGGGGCTGGAATGCCTTTTGTCGCCGGAGAATCCGTTGCAGGTGCTGGACATGACGCACCGCATCCTGGTGCCGGACGTGCCGCTGCGCTGGGTCAACGCGCGCAAGCAGGTGACCTATGATGCCGAAGGTCTGCCGGTGGAGGGGGTCTTCGCCATGGTCGACATCACCGCGCAGGAGATGGCCGAGCGCCGGGCGCAATTCCTGATCGGCGAGCTTGGGCACCGGGCGAAGAACCTGATCACGGTGGTGTCGGGAATCGTGCGGCAGCTGGCGCGGCATTCGCCGCCCGAGGAGATCGCCGACCGCCTGCTGGCGCGGCTGGCCGCGCTGGGCCGCAACCAGGAAGCGATGATGCACGATGCCGGGAGCCGGTTCGGCCTGCGCGAGATCTTCACCGAGCAGGTAAGGCCCTTTTCGGGGGCGGCGCGCGAGCGGATAGTGCTGGACGGGCCGGACCTGATGATTTCCAGCAATGCGGCGCAGATCCTGGGCATGGTGACCCACGAATTGGCGACCAACGCGGCGAAATACGGAGCGCTGTCGGAAGAGGGCGGGCGTGTCGTGGTGACCTGGACTGTGACCGGGGACGAAAACCCGGAATTTGCGCTGGAATGGGGCGAGCGTGGCGGGCCCAAGGTGACCGGAACCAAGACGGCGGGCTTTGGCACGCAGGTGCTGACCAAGCTGACCGAGGGGGCGCTGGGGGCCAGGACCGAGGTGACGTTCGACACCGAGGGGCTGGTCTTTCGCCTGCGCGCGCCGCTGTCGGCGCTGTCGCGAGACTAGAGCGGGTGCGGTTCGGCGCTGCTTGGGTACATGCCGCTGTGGAAACGGGTCAGCCGCCCTTGAGGCGCGCCAGCAGCACGACCTCGCTGTCGGGCCGGATGGGCTGGAACCAGTTGTCGTTGTAGACGCGTCCGTCGATGGAGACCGACACGCCTCGGTCGAGCTGGGGTTTCAGGCCGGGGTATTTCTGCGCCAGCCCGTCGAGCAGTTGGCGCAGGTTTTCCGCCTCGACCTCGACCTCGCGGGCGTCGTCGGTGAACCGGGCGAGCGAACCCCATATCGTGACTTGTACCATGAGGGGTATCTTGGGGCCGGAAGGTCCCGGGTCAAGCCCGGGACGGGGGGTGGGGCGCCATTCGGTGGAAGTCAGATGAACTCGATGTAGCTGTCGCTCCAGGTGGAGGCCCCGCCTTCGATGGAGAGCAGGCCGGCGTCGCCTTCGAATTCGATATGGACGCTGGTGCCGACGATGGTCGAGGTGAATCCGACCGGATCGTCCTGGAACGTGTCGATCAGGATGCGGTCGTGCGCGGCGTCGAAGCTGCGGATGACGTCGGTGCCGAAATCGCCGCCGTGGGTGAAGACGAACTCGTCGGCCTCGCCGCGGCGTCCGATCAGCCAGTCGTCGCCGGTGCCGCCGTTCATGCGGGTCGTGCCGCCAAGGGTGAGGTCCTCGCCCAGGCGGGCGTCGATCGTATCGTTGCCGGCGCCGCCATCCACGAGGTTGTTGCCGCCCCAGACATAGATCCTGTCGTCGCCGTCGCCGCCATAGATGATGTCGAGCGAGGCTTGGGCGCTTTTCGTGCTGCCGCTGTCGCGGTCGCCGCCCTGGATGATGTCGGCCCCGGCACCTCCGAAGACGAGGTTGTTGCCGCCCTCGATGTAGATGAAATCCTCGCCGTCGCCGCCCTGGACGATGTCGTCGTTGAAGCCGGTGGAATAGTACGTGTCGTCGCCGCCGCCTAGATCGGTTTCGGTCGGGGAGGGGGGCAGGTCCGGATCCGGGGAAATGTACAATGTGCTGAGCCAGACGAAATCGTCCCCGTCGCCTGAGTGGACCGTGTCGCTGCCGTTGGTCGAGCGGATGTAGTCGTTTCCGTCGCCCGATGTCACCAGGTCGTTGCCCGCGCCGGAATGGATGGTGTTGTCGCCGTCTCCGGCAAAGATCCTGTCATCCAGCGTGGGACGGTACCGGCTGAGCCCTTCCAAAAAGCCATCGGGCGGATCGGTGGCGTGGATCAGGTCGTCGCCAAGGCCGCCATAGATCACGTCCTGGCCCGAGCCGGAATAGATCGTGTCGTTGCCGGTGCCGCCATCGGCGGTGTCATTGCCCGAGCCGGTATAGATATAGTCGTTGCCCGCCCCGCCATAGGCAACATCGTCATAGCCGTAGAGGCCGTCGCCGGGATTGGGGCCTTCGCCGCCGATGATCCAGTCGTCGCCGGAGCCGCCGTCGAGCGTGTCGTTGCCGTAACCGCCGTGGAGGAAATCGTTATCCCTGCCGCCGAGTAGCCGGTCGTTGCCGTCGCCGCCGAATATATTGTCGTCGCCGCTGTTGCCGTGCAACTCGTCGCTGCCGTCGTCACCGGAAAGGTGGTCGTTCCCGGATCCGCCCTTGATGGTGTCGCGGCTGTCGCCGCCATGCACGGTGTCATTGCCGTCGCCGCCGAGGATGAAATCGAAGCCGGTCCCGCCCTCGATGCTGTCATGGCCGCCGCCGGCCTCGATGCGGTCGCTGCCTGCGCCGCCGAAAATGGTGTCGGCCCCGGCCGCGCCGATGATCTTGTCCCGGCCGGTGCCACCGTCGATGAAATCGCCGTCGTCGCCGGCGAAGATGAGGTCCTCGCCGGCGCCGCCGAAGAGCACGTTGGAGCCGACATCGGCGCCGCCGGGAAGACCGCCGTAGATGACGTCGTCGCCATCCCCGCCATCGACGATATCGGAGCCATAGCCGCCGAGAATGGTGTCCTCGCCGTCCATGCCGAGCAGGTAGTCGTTTCCGTCATTTCCGAAGAGGTAGTCGTCGCCGCCGAAGGCATAGACGGTGTCGTCGCCTTTGCCAAAGCCGAGCAGATCGTCGAATCCGGTGAGGTAATGCGTTGGCATCGGGTCGTCTCCCATTTCCTTCAACAAGTGTTGGGAGTGGGTCGGCGATGCGTGGGGGCGGGTTCAATCGGCGGCGGTTTGCGCCGGCAAATGGGGTGGTGCCTGCCGCTTTGCGCGGGTCGAGGCGCGTGGGTTTTCACCCACCCTACGGGTTTCGGACAGGCCCCGGAGTTGGTCCGGGGCCTGTCCCGTGATTACTTGTCGTGCATCGCCTTGAGCACCTTGGGCGGCGACATGGGCAGGTCGGTCATGCGCACGCCTGCCGCCTCGGACACGGCGTTGGCGATGGCCGCGAGGGGCGGCACGATGGAGGTCTCGCCCACGCCGCGCACACCGTAGGGGTGGCCGGGATTGGGGATTTCCAGGATGACCGTGTCGATCATCGGCAGGTCGGAGGCCACGGGAATGCGGTAGTCGAGGAAGCCCGCGTTCTGGAGCGTGCCGTCCTGCCCATAGATATATTCCTCGTTCAGTGCCCAGCCGATGCCCTGGGTGGCGCCGCCCTGGAACTGGCCTTCGACATAGGCCGGGTGGACGGCCTTGCCGGCGTCCTGGAAGACCGTGTAGCGCAGGATCTTCACCGCGCCGGTGTCGGGGTCGACCTCGGTGTCCACCATGTGGGTGGCGAAAGAGACGCCTGCGCCTTCGGGGTTGGCCTCGTGGTGGCCGGCGATGGGACCGCCGGTGTTCGACGCGATGGCGGCGATCTCGGCGAGGCTCATGGGGTCATGGCTGCCCGCATTGTGGCCGGTGGGGTGCACCGCGCCGTCGCGCCATTCCACCGCCTCCTCGTCGATGTCCCAGAGCTTGGCCACGCGGCGGCACATCTCGCGCTTGGCGGCGCGGGCGGCCTCGATGGTGGCGAGGCCCACGGCGAAGGTCACGCGAGAGCCGTCGGTGACCTCGTTCTGGCCCAAGGAGCCGGTGTCGGCCACGATGGTGCGGACCTTGTTGTAGGGGATGCCCAGTTCCTCGGCCGCCATCATCGACATCGACGCGCGGGAGCCGCCGATGTCGGGATTGCCCTCGGAGACGGTCACCGTGCCGTCGGGCGTGATGTTGAGCGTCACGCAGGTGTCGCCGCCGAAGTTGAACCAGAAGCCGCAGGCGACGCCGCGGCCCTGATTGGGGCCCAACGGCGCCGTCCAGTGGGGGTGATCCTTGGCGGTGCGCAACGTCGCCTCGAGCCCGATGGCGGGGTAGGTGGGGCCGTAGGACGCCTTGGTGCCTTCGCGGGCGGCGTTTTTCAGGCGCACTTCCAAGGGGTCGAGGCCGAGGCCCTTGGCCAGTTCGTCGATGGCAGATTCCACCGCGAAGGCGGCCATAGGCGCGCCAGGGGCGCGGTAGGCGGCCTGTTTGGGGCGGTTGCTGACGATATCCCAGCCGACGGTTTTCACGTTTTCCAGGTCATAGGGCGCGAAGGCGGACATCGAGCCCATTTCCACGGGCGAGCCGGGATAGGCGCCGCCCTGGTAGCGCAGTTCGGCGAAGCCGGCGGTGATGCGGCCGTCCTTGGTCATGCCGATGCGGATATCGACCGATGAAGACGCCGTAGGGCCGGTGGCGCGCAGAACCTCGGAGCGGGTCATGACCATCTTGACGGGGCGAGAGGATTTCTTGGCCAGCATCAGCGCCACGGGTTCGAGGAACACGGTGGTCTTGCCGCCGAAGCCGCCGCCGATTTCCGAGGCGGTGACGCGCAGCTGGCCCTGGTCCAGCCCGAGGATCGCGGCGCAGGTGTTGCGGACCATGTAATGGCCCTGGGTGCAGCACCAGAGGTCGGCCTGGCCGTCCTGACTCGTCTGGGCAAGGCAGGCATGGGGTTCGATATAGCCCTGGTGCGTGGCCTCGGTGCGGTAGCTGCGTTCGATGACCTCGTCGGCTTGCGCCAGGCCGGCGTCGATGTCGCCGTGGCCGAACTCGTAGCGGGCCATGATGTTGGGCGAGGACCCTTCGGGCACGGATTCGTCGGCGCGGCCCTCGTGCAGGACGGGGGCGCCGTCGGCGATGGCCTTGTCGACATCTGTCACGTGGTCCAGCACCTCGTAGTCGATCTTGATCGCCTTCAGCGCCTTCTTGGCGATGTGGCCCGAGCTGGCGGCGACGGCGGCGACGGCGTGGCCGTCATAGAGCGCCTTTTCCCCGGCCATGCAGTTGTCGAGAATGTCGAAAACATCGTCGCCGGGCTCGATATTTGCGAAGTCGGCGCGGGTGACGACGGCATGGACGCCCTCGATCGCCTCGGCCGCCGACGTGTCGATGGACTTGATCCGGGCATGGGCGTGCGGGCTGCGCAGCACCTTGCCGATCAGCATCCCCGGCGCGGTGATGTCGGCGCCGAAGCGGGCCTTGCCGGTGACCTTGTCGATACCGTCGGGGCGCAGGGGCCGCGTGCCGACGATCTTGAACTCTTGCGTGTCGAGGACCTGTTTGCTGTCGAGTGCCATCAGGATGCCTTTCTGAGGTCGGCGGCCGTGTCGAGCACGGCGCGGATGATCTTGTCATAGCCCGTGCAGCGGCAGAGGTTGCCGGCGAGCCAGTAGCGGGCTTCTTCCTCGGTCGGGTCGGGGTTTTTCTCCAACAGCGACTTGGCGGCGACGAGGATGCCCGGGGTGCAGATGCCGCATTGCAAGGCGGCGTGTTCGATGAACTTCTGTTGCAGCGGGTGCAGCTGATCGCCGTCGGCCATGCCCTCGATCGTCTCGATCTCGGCGCCTTCGGCCTCGGCCCCCAGCACGAGGCAGGAACAGACGAGGCGGCCATTGACGGTGACCGAGCAGGCGCCGCAATCGCCGGTGCCGCAGCCTTCCTTGGAGCCGGTCATGCCGAGACGGTCGCGCAGGACATCGAGCAGGGTTTCATCGGGTGCACAGAGATATTCGGTGGGGTCGCCGTTGATGGTGGTGGTGACGTGAATGTTGCTCATGTCCGGTTATCCTTCTGCGCGGGTCTTGGCGATGGCGGCGGCGCGGCGGGCAAGGACGCCGGCCACGTGCGTGCGGAATTCGACCGTGCCGCGCTTGTCGGCGATGGGGGTGGCGGCGTCGGAGCAGGCCTTGGCCAGTGCGTCCATCGCGGCGTCGTCGAGTTTCGTGCCGATGAGGGCCTCGGCAGCGGCGTCGACCAGCATGACCTTGGGGCCCACCGCGCCGAGCGAGACGCGGGCGGCGGTGCAGGTGCCGTCCGTGTCGAGGGTGAGCGACAAGCCGCAGCCAACCACGGCGATGTCCATCTCGGTGCGCGGAATGAAGCGCAGGTAGGCGTCGCCCGAGCGGTCGGGCTTGGCCGGCAGAAAGATCGAGGCGACGAATTCGCCCTTTTCCAAAGAGGTCTTTCCGGGGCCGGTGGGAATATCCTCGACCGCGACGTCGCGGGTACCGTTCGGGCCTGCGACGCGGGCCACGGCGCGGACGGCGACCATCGCGGGCACGGAGTCGGCGGCGGGAGAGGCGTTGCAGAGATTGCCGGCGAGCGTGCAGCGGCCCTGGATCTGGGTGGAGCCGATGAGGTCGGCGGCCTCGCAGACGCCGGGGTAGTCGGCTTTCAGGTCCTTGTGCTCGTTCATTTCGGCGGAAGAGACCGCGGCGCCGATGCGCCAGCCGCCATCCTCGGGCGTGATCTGGCGCAGGTCGTCGATGCGCTTGATGTCGAGGATGCTGTCGGGTTCGGCATCGCCGGAGCGCAGGCGGACGAGCAGGTCGGTGCCGCCGGCGAGCACGCGGCAGTCGCCGGGATCGCCGCTGAGCAACTGGATGGCGTCATCCAGCGTGGTTGGCGCGAGGTAGCGCATGGGAAGACCTCTTGGCTTGGGTGAGTCTGGTTGTCGACGCGCAGTAAATCAGGCGGCGCGGGGCTTGCCAAGGCGGTGCTGGCGCGCACGTCGGATTTGAGCATGCGGGCGGCGAGAAATGCAAAGATCTTGGTGTGAAATAGGCTGGGGCGGTTCAGGTTCCGGCCCGGAGGAGGTTTTGGGCCAGTTCGAGCGCGGCAGGTTCGGCGGTGTCGCGCAGGATCAGGTAGTAGCCGAAGGGCGTGGTGACGGCGTGGTCGATGGGGCGAACGAGGCGGCCTGTCGTGAGGTCCTCGGCCAGTTGGCCCTCCCATCCCAGCGCCACGCCCAGACCCGCGCGGGCCGCATCCAGCTGGGCCATGTAGCTGTTGGTACGCATGAGCGTGGTGGCGCGGGTGGGGTCGAGCCCCGCCTCGGTCAGCCAGATGCCCCAGTTCATCCAGTTCCAGTGGACATAGTCGAGGTCGATGAGCGGGGCGGACAGCAGGTCGTCGGGGGTGCGGAGCGGCGTGTGCGAGAGGAAACCCGGGGTGCAGACCGGAAAGACCGCGTCGGCAAAGAGACGCGTGGCGGTGAAGCCGGGCCAGTCGCCCGCGCCGTGCAGGAGGGCGATATCGGCGGTCAGAAGCTCGGATTCGGTGTCGGAGGCGAGAAGGTCGAGCATCAGCGGCGGGCTGTTCGCGAGGGCGGAGGCCAGGCGCGGGGTGAGCCAGAGCTGGGCCATGGAGGTGTCCGCGCCGAGGCGCACGCGGGGGCGGTCGTCGCGCTGTTTGAGGGCGCGGGTGGCCGCCGCCATGTGCTGAAGCGCGGCGCGGACGCCGATCAGCAGTTCGCGGCCCTCGGGGGTGAGGGTGATGGTGCGGTGGCCGCGTTCGAACAGTTGCGTGTCGAGAAGCGCCTCGAGCTTGCGCACACGCTGGGAGATTGCGGATTGGGTGACGGACAGCTCGTCGGCGGCGCGGGTGAAGCTGCCGAGACGTGCGGCGGCCTCGAACGGTTCCATCAGGTCCAGCGGTGGCAGATGTGGTTTTGGCATAAGTCAAGCTTGGGCAAATTCATGAGAAAAGAGCGTTTGTCATGATCCCCGGTAATGGCTGAGACTGTCAACAGCCAGATCGGAGTGCGCCATGACCCTTCAGACATTGAACCTTATGCCCGGCGACATGCCGTTCCGGGCCGATCCAAAGAATTCCTACACCCTGCCGGCGCGGTTCTACCACGACCCCGATATCTGGGCGGCGGAGAAGGACGCGATTTTCTACAAGACCTGGTACTATGCCGGTCATGTCAGCCAGGTGGCGGAGCCGGGGCAGTTCCTGACGGTGAAGATCCACGAGCAGAACGTGTTCGTGGCGCGCAGCCGCACCGGCGAGTTGAACGCGTTCTTCAATGTATGCCCGCACCGGGGGCATGAGCTGGTCAGCGGGACCGGCAAGAAGAACATCATCACCTGCCCCTATCACGCCTGGGCGTTCGACTTTGACGGCAACCTGCGGTCGGCGCGGAACACCGAGAATGTCGAGGGGTTCCGCAAGGAGGAGTTTTCGCTGAAGCCGGTGAAGGTGGAGGTGTTCTGCGGGCTGGTGCTCGTCAATCTGGATGAAAGCGCGATACCTTTCGCCGAGCAAATGGGCGAATTGGAGCATGAGATCCGACATTATGTCCCGTCGGTCGACGATTTGCAATTTGCGCAGCGCGACACCTACGAGGTCGAGGCGAACTGGAAAGTGCTGATGGACAACTTTCTGGAATGCTATCACTGCGCGCCGGCGCATCATGATTTTGTCGACCTCGTGGACATGGACAGCTATCGCACGATCACCTGTGGGCTGTATTCCAGCCAATGTGCCGGCCAGCCGAGAACGATGAACGCGCGGGCCTACAAGTTCGAGGCGGGCGAGGTGGATTTCGGGTATGCGGGCTGGTTCGTCTGGCCCAACTTTACCATCTGGGCGTATCCGGGCGAGGCGAACCTGTCGGTGCTTCAGATGAACCCGACGGCGCCGGAGCACTGTGTCGAGTATCAGGACTGGTTCGTGAAGGACGGCGAGGTCACGCAGCAGCTGCGTGATGCGATCAACTATCAGAAGGACGTATTGCAGCCCGAGGATATTGGGTTGTGCGAGAGCGTGCAGAAGGGGCTGAAATCGAGCGGGTACAACCAGGGGCGTTTTGTTGTCGACGAGGGACTGACCGAGCTGAGCGAGCACGCGGTGCACCATTTCCAGAAGCTGGTGGCCGGGGCGCTGGGCGCGCGGCTGGACCCGGAGGCAGAGCCATGATGACTTCGAGCGACGGGAAGACGCGCGACCTGATCACCTCGCGGCCCGGCGCGGGGTGGGATTTTAACCTGCGCCGCCATGCCTATCACGCGATCGAGGCGCAGCACGGTCCGCATTACTGCGTCTATAACCGGCGGTTCATGTGCGTTTACATGGACGATCTGCCAACCGACGAGGGCTATTGGCTGCTGCGCACCAAGGCGGCGTGTCTGCATACCGGCGAGTGGCCGATCGAGTTCAAGGGACCGGATGCGGAAAAGTTAATGAACCTCTTGTTCGTCAACAATATTTCCAAGGTGAAGGTCGGTCGATGCGGTTATGGCATCGCTTGTTTCGATAATGGCGGGTTGATCGTGGACGGGGTGTTCGTGCGGCTGGCCGAGGACCGGTTCTGGTACGCGCAGGCGGACGGGGATTTCGTCAACTGGGCGCGGGCGCACGCAAAGGGGATGGATGTGGAGATCCTGGACCCGGAGGTGAACGTGAGCCAGATCCAGGGGCCTTTGGCGATGGAGATATTGAAGGACGCCGCGAAGGACGGCATCCCGGAGCCGTTCGGCTATTTCGGCAGCGCCTTGGTGGATTTCGGCGGTCAGACCGTTCTGATCACCCGGACGGGATACACCAACGAACTGGGCTGGGAATTCTATACCGAGCCGCATCACGATGCCGCCGCCCTGTGGGCGCATCTGGAAAAGGCCGGCGCGCCCTATGGAATGCGGATGTTCGGACTGGATTCGATGAATATCCGGCGGATCGAGGCGGGGATCCTGAACGCAAATTCGGATTTCGACGAGACCACTACCCCGTATGACGTGGGTCTGGGCGGTTTCGTGGCTATGGACAAGGATGATTTCATCGGCAAGGCCGCGCTGGAGAAGGCCGACAAGGACCAACGCCTGCACGGGATCATCTGCCCTGACGGGGAGCCGCGGGTGAATGGCCGCGTGGAGTGGAACGGCAAAGTTGCGGGGCGTGTGACCGCCGGGGCGACCTCGCCCTACCTTGGGCACGGGATTGGCTATGCGCTGATGGACAGTGCCGAGGCCGGGCCGGGCACGGAGCTGATGGTCGAGGGCAATGACGGGCAGATGTATGCCGCGACGCTGGCCGAGACGCCGCTATACGACAAGGCTTGCGAGATTCCGCGCGGCAAGGTGGTGGATATCCCGGACAGGGCAGCCTGACGCGTCATTCGCGGCAGAAGACATCTGAAACGCGGAGGCTGGGCCGCTGTGCCTTGCCTTTGTACTTTGATGATGCCTGACTGGTGACTGAAACACGAAACAAAGGAGATGCGCCTTGGCCGACGGCAACAGCAGGGCGGTTCTGACCGGGCTTTTCGCGGGGGTGTGCTGGGGCATTTTCTGGCTGCCGTTGCGGATGATCGAGCAGGCGGGGCTGGATGCGCCCTGGGCGATGGTGGTGTTCCTGACGCTGCCCGCGCTGCTGAGCGTGCCGGCGGTATGGATCTTGCGGGCGGATTATGCGCAAGGGCTGCGGCCGCTTCTGGGGGGTGTTCTGGCCGGGGTTGCCTTTGCACTGTACGCGGCGGGACTGCTTTATACCGACGTGGTGCGCGCGGTGCTCTTGTTCTACATGACGCCGATCTGGGGGTTCCTGCTGGGCTGGATCTTCCTGGGCGACCGGATGACGTGGTTCCGGTGGCTGTCGATCTTCGTGGGGCTGGTCGGGCTGGTGGTGATCTTTGCCGATGACACCGGGCTGCCGCTGCCGCGCAACGCGGGCGACTGGTTCGGGCTGATCTCGGGGATGTTCTGGGCCGTGGGATGTACGCTGATCCTGACGGAACGGCGGGTGCGGATCCTGACCCATGCGGTGAATTTCCTGGTTGTCGGGGCGGTCGTGGCGCTGCTGGTGGCGGGGATCGCGACGGTACAGGAGATCGCGACCGTACCGGACTGGCCCGAGGTCAGGGGTCTGATGTGGTGGTTTGTGCCGGTGGCGGTGATCCTGATCCTGCCCAGCTCGTTCGCCACGATCTATGCGCCGTCGCGGCTGAACCCCGGGCTGGTGGGGCTGTTGTTCATGACCGAGGTGGCGGTGGCGACGGTCACCGCGGCGATCTGGGCCGGGGAACGGTTCGGCCTGCGCGAAGCGGTGGGCCTGCCGCTGATCCTGTCGGCGGGGCTGATCGAGCCTGCGGTGATGGCGTGGCGGGCGCGGCGGCTGGCCTGATTACCAGTGCGCGCCGGCGTTGATCTGGATGTCTTCCATGGTCAGGCCCGGGGCGGCATCTGAGCAGAGAAAGGCGATGATGGCGGCGACCTCTTCCGGTTGGACGAGGCGGTTTTGCGGGTTGGCGCGTGCCAGGGCCGCGATCTCTTCGGCCTGGGTGGTTCCGTTCTGGGTGGCTATGGTTGCGGCGGATGAGCGCAGCATTTCCGTTTCGACCCAGGTGGGGCTGACCGTGGTGCAGGTGACGCCGTGGGGGGCGCCTTCCAAAGCCACGGCGCGGGAGAGGCCGAGCACGCCGGACTTGGACGCGCAATAGGCGGGGTGGTCGGCGACCGCCGAGGATGCGGCGGTGGAGGCGATGTTGACGATCCGGCCCCAGCCCGACGCCATCATGTCGGGCAGACACGCGTGGATCATCAGGAAGGTGCCGGTGAGGTTTGTCTCGATCACGTCGTCCCACGCGTCGAGATCGTGCTCGGAGACCGTCTGGTGCCGGGTGACGCCGGCGGCGTTCACAAGGATCTGCGGCGTGCCGAACTGGTTTTTGACGGAGGTGCAGAAAGCCGTGACCGAGCCGCGCTGGCGCACGTCGAGCGGGGCGACGAAGACATCCGCACCGACGGTGTCGCGGGCCATGTCCTGAAGCGATGTGTCGTCGCCGCGCCGGGCACCGATGGCGACGGTATGCCCGGCCTCGTGCAGCAGGCGGGCGGTGGCGAGGCCGATGCCCGCCAGCCCGCCGGTGATGATGGCCGTGCGTTTGGTCAATGGGGTCTGCTCCTTGCGATCATGTCGGCAAGCCATGCGTCGGCATCGCCCAGACGGCGGCCACCGTCGCGGTATTCGTCGAGGATTTCAATCAGCTTGTCGCGGCCGAAGGATTTGAAGTGGCCGGCGTGTACTGTGGTGACATCGAGCTCGCGCAGGCGGGCGTGGGACTCGGCCAGAACATCGGGGTCGGAATGGTCCATATCATCGATGAGGTCGCCGTCATAGACCACGTCGCCGCTGAAGAGGAGGCCAGTTGCGGACTCGTGGAGCGCGATGGAGCCGGGGCTGTGGCCGGGCAGGTGAAAGACCGTGAATGCGCGGTCGCCAAGGTCGACCACGTCGCCTTCGTCCAAGAGGGCGGAGAGCGGCGCGGGTGTCACGGTGTAGTGCTCGTGGGAGAAGCCCGCGTATGGCAGGGCGGTGAAGGTTTCGGCCCGCACGAAGCCTGCGTCGGCATAGGTGTTGGACGGCGTGGGGTTGGCGATGAGGTCGGACTCTGCCGTGTGACCGCAGCGGTGGTCGAACTCGTGCAACCCGCCCGAATGGTCGAAATGCGTAT
Source organism: Roseovarius sp. THAF8 (assembly GCF_009363735.1). Lineage (NCBI taxonomy): Bacteria > Pseudomonadati > Pseudomonadota > Alphaproteobacteria > Rhodobacterales > Roseobacteraceae > Roseovarius > Roseovarius sp. THAF8. The sequence goes on from NZ_CP045410.1 coordinate 3,497,563, forward strand.
GGGTGACGATGGCGCTGAGGGGGCGCTCGGTCAGCTGTGCCAGCTCGTGCGTCATGGGACGCAGGCCCATGCCGGTGTCGATCACGAGATCGCGGTCGCGCCCGTGGATATGCCAGATATTGCAGCGCAACCATGGCGCGACATGCGGCTCCCATATCAGGGTGACGCCATCGCCCATATCCTTGGTCTGGAACCATTTTTCAGCGACTTTCAACGGCACGGCATCCTCCCTTACACAATGCTCATGAAATCGGCAGCCGCGCCGCGGACGCCTGATATCAGCCTTGTTTTTATTAACTCTCCGGTCAACAAACATTTCTGCTTGGGTCCACGGTGCGGACGTCGCATGATGGCGGCCATGATCTGCATCAATAAAAACGGGGAGAGAACGATGAAGATGAATTCTGTCTTGTGGGCGGCGAGCCTGTCGCTGGCCGGGGCCGGGATGGCGCAGGCCGAGACGGTGCGCATCCCGATCAACGAATGGACGGGGCAGCATATTTCGGCGCGTATCACCGGGACGCTGCTGGAAAAGGCCGGGCATGAGGTGGAATACGTGACCGCGGGCGCGGTGCCGCAATTCGCGGCCATCGCCAACGGCGATCTGCACCTGCAACCCGAGACCTGGACGAACAACGTGGGCGACATCTATCCCAAGGCTGTGGAAGCGGGCGACATCACCGTTGTGGGGCAGCTGGGCCTGCAACCGCAGGAGGGCTGGATCTATCCGCCCTACATGAAGGAAAAGTGCCCCGGCCTGCCGGATTACGAGGCGCTTTATGACTGTGCACAGGCGTTTGCCGCCGCGGACACCTTTCCCAAGGGCCGTCTGATCACCTATCCCGCCGACTGGGGCACAAGGTCCAAGGACGTGGTGGCGATGATCGACATGCCGTTCGAGCCGGTCGCGGGCGGATCCGAGGGCGCGATGATCGCCGAGCTGAAATCGGCCGTGGCAACGCAGGACCCGATCCTGATGATGTTCTGGCAGCCGCATTGGCTGTTTGCCGACATGGAGATGGAATGGGTCGCGTGGGACCCTGCCGACGGCGAGTGCATCGAGGAAGAGGGCCAGGAGCGGGGCAAGGCCTGCGGGTTCCAGCAGGCCTCGATCGACAAGATCATCAATGCCGAGTTTGCCGAGGCGAACCCGGGCGTGGCGGCGGTGTTCGAGCAGATCTCGATCGACAACGAGGTGCAGAACGCGCTGATGCTGGAGATCGACCAGAAAGGTCGTGACCTGGAAGAGGTCGTGGCCGAGTGGATCGACGCCAACGAAGAGACCTGGGGTCCCTGGGTCGAGGCCGGAAAGGCTGCGCAGTAAGGTGCGTATGGACGTATCGGAAAGGCCGGGGGTCGTGACGCCCGGCCTTTTCGTATCAGCGGGGGCAGGGTCAGCATGAGCGACACGCAAGAGAGCGATGGCGCCGGGACGGACCAGCCGAGGCTGTCCTGTCGTCATATCTGGAAGGTCTACGGCAAGAAACCGGAACAATATTTTCCGGGCGGCGAGCCTGCCGAAAAGACACCTGCGCTGGCCGAGCGCATCCGCGAGGACGGCGCGATTCCGGCGGCCGCGGATGTGAGCTTTGACGTGGCCGTGGGCGAGATTTTCGTGATCATGGGCCTGTCTGGGTCGGGCAAGTCCACGGTGGTGCGCTGTCTGTCGCGGCTGGTGGAGCCGACGCATGGCGAGATCCTGTTGGACGGCGAGGATCTGCGGGCGAAATCCGACAAGGAGATGATCGAGGTGCGCCGCCACCAGATCGGCATGGTGTTCCAGAATTTCGGCCTGATGCCGCATCTGAGCGTGTGGGAGAACATCGCCTTTCCGCTGAGCCTGCAGGGCGCGGCGCAGGACCATACCCGCGAGAGGGTGGGCAAGGTGATCGAGCTTGTGGGGCTGGAAGGGCGCGAAAAAAGCTATCCGCACCAGTTGTCTGGGGGACAGCAGCAGCGGGTCGGCATCGCCCGGTCGCTGGCCGTGGACCCGGATCTGTGGCTGCTGGACGAGCCGTTTTCGGCGCTGGATCCGCTGATCCGGCGGCAGATGCAGGACGAGTTCCTGCGCATCCAGAACGATCTGCAAAAGTCGATCGTGTTCATCACGCATGACTTTCTTGAGGCGCTGCGCGTGGCGGACCGGATGATGATCATGCGCGGCGGGCGCGTGGTGCAGACCGGCACGCCGGCCGAGCTGATCACCAATCCGGCGGACGATTACGTGGCCGAGTTCACCAATGACGTGCCCATGGTGCGCGTGCTGCGCGCCCACGAGGTGACGGACCCCGAGGCCGGATCCGCCGAAGGGCGCGAGCGGGTTTCGGGCGACGTGTCGGTCGAGGCGCTGTTGCCGATGCTGTCGGCGCATCCCGAGGGGCTGGCGGTGGAGCAGGGCGGCACGGTGACGGGCGTGGTGACGGCGCAAAGCGTGGTCCGGGCGCTGGCGCGATTGTCCGAACAGGAGGAAGCCCCGGCATGAGCGGGGACCGCACGCATTGGGCGTGGTTCGCGTTGATCGGGCTGACGCTGGTGGCGCTGGGCTTTCGTGACCGGCTGGGCTGGCTGATGGAGTTTCCCGAGGCGTGGGAATGGCCGATGACCGACTGGCTGAACACCGGCATGGACTGGGTGGTAGACACAGCGGGGCCGGCGTTTCGCGCGTTCTCGGACCTGATGGATTACCCGATGTCCTGGGTGCGGGAGTTTTTGCATTGGATGCCCTGGGCGCTGACCGTGGGTCTGCTGGTGATCGCGTCCTTCGCGGTGTCTGGCTGCAAGCTGGCGGTGTTCACGTTTCTGGCGATGTTCTACATGGTCGTCATCGGCTACTGGACCGAGTCGATGAATTCGCTGGCGCTGGTGATGGTGTCGGTGCCGCTAGCGGTGGCGATCGGGTTCTGCGTGGGGACCTGGGCGTTCTATTCCGACCAGGCCGAGCGGGTGATCACGCCCACGATGGACACGTTGCAGACGATCCCGGTCTTTGCCTACCTGTTGCCGATCCTGTTGCTCTTTGGCTTCGGGCCGGTGGTGGGGCTGATCGCCTCGGTGCTTTACGCGGTGCCGCCGATGGTGCGGAACACCACGCTGGGGCTGGCCCGCGTCGATGAGGAGGTAATCGAAGCGGGCATGATGGCGGGGGCCACGGCGGGCCAGATGTTCTGGCGCGTGCGGGTGCCGAGCGCGCTGCGCCAGATCCTGCTGGGGGTGAACCAGACCATGCTGGCCGCGTTTTCGATGATCATCATCGCGTCCATTATCGGCGGCACGTCCGATATCGGCTGGGAAGTGCTGACCCATATCCGCAAGGCGAACGTGGCCGAGGCGATACTGGCGGGCGTGGTGATCGCGCTGATGGCGATGGTGATGGACCGGATCACGGCGCGGGCCGCGATGGGGCGGTCGCCGGACGCAGGCGAGGACGAGAGTTTCGTCGCGCGCTATCGGTACTGGATCGTGGCGGCGGTGTTCACGGGCGTGATGCTGGTTCTGGCGCGGGTGTTTCCGTTCCTGCAGGAGTATCCGCGGGCCTGGGAATTCTATCCGGCGGACGCGATGAACGATGCGTTCAACTGGCTGCTGGTAGAATACGCGGGCGCGATCAAGGCGATCAAGACGACGGCGCTGTTTTACCTGATGCTGCCGGTGAAGATGGGGCTGGAGCAGACGATCAGCCCGTTTTCCTGGGGGTTCGAGTTCACCATGCCGATGAAGATCGGGTACGCCGTGGCGATGGCGGCGCTGGCCGGGTGGCTGTTGCTGCGGCGCCGGGTGCGGGCGGCCATCGGTGTCGCGCTGTTGGCAATCCTGCTGTATTTCGGGATCACGGGGCTGCCGTGGCTGTCGATTGCCGGCGTGATGGTGTTGCTGGCGTGGCAGGCGGGCGGGCGACGCCTGGCGATTGGCACGGGCGTTGGCCTGGCCTTCCTGATGGTGGCGGGGGTCTGGCCCGAGGCGACGATTTCGTTCTACCTGTGCGGGCTGGCGGTGGCGCTGTCGTTCCTGATCGGCACGACGCTGGGGGTGATCGCGTCGGAGAATGACGCGGTATCGGCCTTTCTGCGCCCGATCAGCGACACGTTGCAGACCATGCCGCTGTTCGTGATCCTGATCCCCTTCGTGATGTTCTTCAAGCTGGGGGATTTCACGGCGCTGCTGGCGATCATGGCCTATGCCATCGTGCCCGCCATCCGTTATGCTGAGCACGGGCTGCGCGGGGTCAGCCCGGAGGTGATCGAGGCTGCGAAGGCGTGCGGGTCGAGCCGGTGGCAGATGCTGTGGCGGGTGCGGTTGCCGCTGGCGTTGCCGCAACTGCTGCTGGGGCTGAACCAGACGATCATGTTCGGGGTGGCGATGCTGGTGATCACGGCGCTGGTGGGGACAAGCGATCTGGGGCAGGAGATTTACATCGGGCTGAACAATGGCGACTTTGGCGTGGGGATGATTGCCGGGATCGGGATGGCGACGCTGGCGATGATCGCGGACCGGATGACACGGGGGTACAGCCGGAAGGGGCGGGCGGCGCTGGGGCAAGGGTGAGCGGACAAAAGCTTTGAGAAAGCTTTTGCCAAATCTTTTCTAGAAAGATTTGCCGCGCAGCCAATCCAGCATGACGTCGCAAAGACGGTCGGGGTCTTCCTCGTGGGCAAGGTGGCCCAGGCCGTCCAGCCGGATGCGCTCGGCATTGGGCAGTAGGGCGGCGGCGCGGTCCGAGACCTCGGGCGCGACGGCGGTGTCTCGGTCGCCGGTGACCAGAAGAACCGGGCTTTCGATTTCGGGCAGGTGGTCGAGCAGGGCGTCGGTACTCCAGCGGGACATCATCTGTAGCGTGCTGTCCACATGCGCGCGATCGGCGAGGAGGCGGCTGTACCAGGCAAGGCCCTCTTCGGAGAGGGTGGAGCCGGTGGCGCGGATCACGTTGCGGGCGCGGCCCAGGCGGGCGCCACCGGCCGAAAAGGCGATGGCGGTGAGCGGGTTGAGCGCGAGGAGCTTGGCCAGCATCGGAAAAAGCCAACCCGCCATGCCTTCGAACCGGTCGAGCGCGGCATTGAGGCCGATGACGGCGGGGGTGCCGGGCAGGCGTGTTGCCAGGTCGAGCGCCACGGCGGCGCCGGCGGAATGGCCGATGAGCGCCTGCGGCTGCCAGTTCTGATCGGCGCACAGAGCCGCGATGTCCTCGGCGGTGGTGGCGAGGCCGAGGCGCGAGACGCTGCCGGCGCGGGTGAAGCCGTGGCCGGGCAGGTCGAGGGCAATGATGTGGTGGTTTTCAGACAGGCGGGGAATGAGGTCGCGCCAGGTATGCGTGCTGGCGCCCGCGCCGTGCAGTAGCAGGAGCGTGGGGCCGGTGCCCCATTCCTGCACATGCCAGTCGTGCGGACGGTGGCGGACGCGGCGCGACGCATCGGCATGGGGCCAGTCGGGCAGGTCGCGGGCCCAGTCCATGCGCTTTACGCCTCGAGCGCCGAGGTGACGGCGGTGCTTATTCCGTGGGCGTCGGCGCGGGGCAGGGCGAGATAGCGCGCGCCCAGAGCGGCGGCGATGGTGCGGGCCGTGTCGGTGGGGCGGTTGGAGGTGTCGACCAGCACGCCGGAGAGGCCTTGCCCGCGCAGGCTGACGGCGAGGCGGGTGGCGTCGTCGTTCGCGGTGGCGCGGTTGGGGTCGCCGGAGAGCGGGATGTTGGCGCGGCCGTCCGTCAGCAGGACCAGCATGGGCGTGAGGCCACGGCCGCGGGCCAGCTGTGCGAGGTCGCCCGCGGCCATCAGGCCAGAGGCGAGGGGCGTGCCGCCGCCGCCGGGCAGCGAGGCAAGGCGGCGTTTGGCCTGTACCAGCGAGCGGGTTGGCGGCAGGAGCGTTTCGGTGCCGGTGCCGCGGAAGGCCAGAAGGGCGACCTGATCGCGGCGGGCATAGGCCTGGGCCAGCATGAGTTCCACCGCGCCTTTCGCTTCGGCCAGGCGGGCGACGGCGGCGGAGCCGGAGGCGTCGACGGTGAAGATGAGCAGGCGGTCGGAGCGGTCCTCGAACCGTTTGATGCGGATGTCCGAGGGCAGGATGACCAGCGCGCGGTCGGCGTTGCGTCCGGTTTTGCGGAGGGTCTGCCACGGGGCGGCAGCGCGGAGCGTGGCGATCGGGTCGATCCGGGATTGGGCCGAGGGGCGGCCCGGGCGCGAGGGCAGGGGGCGGCCCCGACGGTTGCCGCGGCGGCCGTCGCCCGCGCCGCTGCCTGCCGCATTGGCGGGGCGGGTGGATTTGGCGGCGAGGCGGTCGAGAATGTCGGGCGGCAGCAGGGCGGCGATGGCGGAGACGAGGATGTCGTCGGGCAGGTCGGTGAGGGATTGGTCGCCGTTGGTGTCGGACGCATCGGACTGGTCCGGTTCCGGCGTCTCAGGCGGTGTTTCCTCTTCCGCCTCGGCAGGCATCACCGTTGCGCGGGAGGGAAAGACCAGTTCCGCGGCTTCCTGAAGCTGGGCGTCGCTGACCGTCATCTCGGCGTCGAGCGCGGCGAGGGCGCGGGCGGCGCGCAGGGCGAGGCTGGGCGCGCGCAGGCTGTGGATGCCGAAGCGGGCGGCGAGGGTGACGAGCAGGGGCAGGGCGTCGTCGGGCACTTGCACGCGGGGCAGGCGTTTGCGGGCCGCATCCAGATCGGCGGCGGCGGGCAGGCGGACGGGGGTGACGGCCTCGGTTGGCTCGATATGAAAGGCGAGGCGGTCGAGCAGGGTTTGCGGCGCGCCTTCGTCCGCGCTGGCGGATTCGTCGAGCAAGATGAGGGCGTGGCCGTGATCGGCGTCGAGCAGCTGCGCGAGGCGGGCGGCGAGGCCGGGGGGCGTGCGTTCGGCCATTGTAAGGGTAAGAGTGGAGGGCTGGTCGGCGAGGCCCGCGTCGCGCACCGGGCGGCCTTCGGCCAGCGAGGCGGCGATGTTGAGGCCGCCGAAAAGCTGGTCGTCGGTGATAGCGGGGTGAATGCGGTGCTGGGCGCCGGGCAGTTTGCGCAGAGCGGTTTCAAACGCCTGCCGGGCGGGGCCCATGCGGGCGCGGAACGTCAGGCCCTTGAGGCCGCCGGGATCAACTGCAAGGGCCGCGAGGGCGCGCTGGGTGCGGGCGGTGTCGGCCTCGGCGGTCATCCGAAGGTTTCGGCGACGGTGCGGGTGACGCGGGTGGTGGAGCCGGCCTCGTCCAGCGGGTCGCGGCGCAGGCGGTGGCTGAGTGCCAGGGGGGCCACGGCGGCGAGATGATCGCGGGTGATCGCGGCGTCGCCTTCATAGGCGGCGAGGGCGCGGGCGGCGCGCAGCAGGGTCAGCTCGCCGCGCAGGCCGTCGGCGCCGAGGGCCACGGCCAGGGTCGCGCAGTCGCGCAGGATGGCGTCGGTCGCTTCGAGTTTGCGGAGTGCGGTGCGTCCGGCGAGGATGGCGTCGCGGATTTTCGCATCCTCGGGCTGCCACGTGGCGACGAAACTTTCGCGGTCCATGTCGAAGGCGTCGCGGCGGCGGACGACCTCGATCCGTTCGTCGATGTCGGTGGGCGAGGCGACCTCGACAGAAAGGCCGAAACGGTCGAGAAGCTGCGGGCGCAGCTCGCCCTCTTCGGGGTTGCCGGAGCCGACCAGAACGAAGCGGGCGGGGTGGCGGATGGAGAGGCCTTCGCGCTCGACGGCGTTGACGCCGGACTGGGCAACGTCGAGCAACAGATCGACGATGTGATCCTCGAGCAGGTTGACCTCGTCGATATAGAGATAGCCGCGATTGGCGCGGGCGAGAAGGCCTGGCTCGAAGGCCTTCTCGCCCTTGGTGAGCGCGCGTTCGATGTCAAGCGCGCCGGTGACGCGGTCCTCGGTGACGCCCAGGGGCAGGTCGACGACGGGGGTGGGGCGTTCAACCAGGTTGGTGTCGGGCACGGTGGCCCAGTCGGGGCAGTCCTCGGGGCGCTCGGAATTGACCGGGCAGCCTTTGACGGCGGTGATGGGCGGCAGGAGGGCCGCGAGGGCGCGGACGGCGGTGGACTTGCCTGTGCCGCGGTCGCCAAAGACAAGCACGCCGCCCAGGCCCGGGTCGATGGCGGTCAGGATCAGCGCCTGTTTCATGGTGTCCTGTCCGACGATGGCGGAGAACGGAAAGGCGAGGCTCATGCGCCGACCCCCAGGTGTTGAAGTGGTTTGGCGCCCTGCCATGTGCCGCGTTCCGCGACGACGTTGAACCGGGCGTAGAGTTCTTCGCGGAACCAGTTGCCGTCACGCACGGCCTTGATGGCGCGGGCGTGGGGGCCGTCGTGGCGGGCGAAGGCGGCCATGCCCGCGGTGTCGGGCCAGACCGAGAAGGTGACCTGGTGCAGGAGCGGCACCTCGCCGATGCCGATCTTGAAGGCAACGTTGGTATCGGCGCCGATGACGGTGCTGATGTCGGGCACGTGGCGCCAGAACCTGAGCGCCACAAGGGGCTTGATCGTGGCGCGGGTGAGGGCGGCGACGGGGCCGGTGTCTGCCGTTCCCTCGGGTTCGAAAGGGGTCCTGCCGGACCAGGCGCCGCGCACGGAGGTGGCTTGCATGAAGAGAGTATAGCATTCGATGGCGCGGCGGGCGTAGCGGCGGAAGATCGGCGCCTCGGCGGTCTGGCGCTGCGCGGTGGCAAGGTCGGGCCAGGTGGCGAGAATGGCATAGACGCCGGTGTTGGGTTTCGGCGTGAAGCCTTCGCCGGTGCCAGAGCCGCACAGCTTCCAGAAGCCGATGCCGGGGACGCGGGCCAGCGCGGGACGCGCAAGGCCCATCATGGTAAAGGCCCAGAGCCTGGAGAGGCCCGGTGCAAAACGGAAAAAGCTGAGGCTGACGATTTGGATGACCCTGTCCCCCTTCGGCCAGTGCGTGCGGTTCGGCAGTCCCATTCATGCCAACCGCGACGTCCGGTTGTCCAGCGCGTTCCGGCCCATAAAAGAACTTCACTCGGCGATTGTCAACTTAACTTGACACATGTAGTCTTCTGGTATGTTGACACGTCTTGACCCCGCACTTCGTGAGCAGGCCGAGAGGGCGCTGAGGCCGCGCGCGGTGGTGATCGGCGCGGGGCTGGGCGGGCTGGCGTCGGCCATGCGGCTGGGCGCGAAAGGCTATCGCGTGACGGTGCTGGACCGGCTGGACAGCCCCGGCGGGCGCGGGTCGAGTATCTGGAGAAACGATCATCGGTTCGATCTGGGGCCGACCATCGTGACGGTGCCGCAGATGTTCGAGGAGCTTTGGGCGGCCTGCGGGCGGCGGTTTCGCGATGACGTGGATTTGCGTCCGCTTGATCCGTTTTATGAGATTCGCTGGCCTGACGGCAGCACGTTTACCGCGCGTCAGGATACCAACGCGATGCGAGCCGAGGTGGCGCGGCTGAGCCCCGGCGATGCGCAGGGCTATGAGCGGTTCCTTAAGGACAGTGAACGGCGCTATGCGTTCGGGTTCGAAGATCTGGGGCGGCGGCCGATGCACCGGCTGCGGGACCTTTTGAACGCCTTGCCCGCCTTCGGGCTGCTGCGGGCGGATCGGTCGGTTTATGCCCATGCGGCGAAGCGGTTCGGGGATGAACGCCTGCGGATGGCGTTTTCGTTCCATCCGCTGTTCATCGGGGGCGATCCGTTCAACGTGACGTCGATGTATATTCTTGTCAGTCACCTGGAAAAGGAATTCGGTGTGCATTACGCCATGGGCGGCGTCGACGCGATTGCCCGCGCCATGGCGAATGTCGTGGCCGACCAGGGCGGTCTGGTGCGGCAGGGCGCGGAGGTGGACGAGATCGTGGTGCGCGACGGCCGTGCGGCGGGCGTGCGCCTGACAGGCGGCGAGCTGGTCGAGGCCGATGTGGTCGTGTCGAATGCTGATGCCGGGCACACCTATGACCGGCTGATGCGCAACGTGAAGAAACGGCGCTGGACCGCGCCCAAGTTGAGGCGGTCGCGCTGGTCGATGGGGTTGTTTGTGTGGTATTTTGGCACGAAGGGCACGCGCGGGAAATGGGCCGATGCGGGGCATCACACGATCTTGAACGGGCCGCGTTACAAGGGGCTGGTCGAGGATATCTTTCTGAAGGGCAAGCTGGCCGAGGACATGAGCCTTTACGTGCACCGGCCCACGGTGACGGACCCGAGCGCCGCGCCGGATGGGGATGACACGTTCTATGCGCTGAGCCCGGTGCCGCATCTGGGGTTCGACGATCCGGTCGACTGGGGCGCGATGGCTGAGACCTATCGCCGAAAGGTGCAGGCGGTTCTGGAAGAGCAGTTGTTACCGGGGCTGGGGGATCTCTTGACCGCGTCGGAAGTATTCACGCCCGAGACGTTCCGGGACAGGTACCTGAGCCCGCATGGGGCGGGCTTTTCGCTGGAGCCGCGGATTTTTCAGAGCGCCTGGTTCCGGCCGCATAACGTGAGCGAGGAAGTGGCGGGGCTTTATCTTGTCGGCGCGGGGACGCATCCCGGTGCGGGGCTGCCGGGCGTGGTGTCGAGTGCCGAGGTGCTGGGCAAGCTGGTGCCGGATGCCGACGAGGTGCGGGTGAGATGAGATTGAAGCGAACCGAAGCCGCCGACATGGCGCATTGCCGCGAGGCGATCCGGGATGGGTCGCGGTCGTTCCATGCGGCCTCGAAACTGTTGCCGCGGCGCGTGCGCGATCCGGCGCTGGCGCTTTACGCGTTCTGCCGGTTGGCGGACGACTCGGTGGACCTGCATTCCGAGAAGGCCGAGGCGGTGGCACGGCTGCACGAACGGCTGGACCTGGCCTATCGCGGAGTGCCGCGGAATGCGCCTGCGGACCGGGCCTTTGCCGCCATGGTGGCGCGGTTCGACATGCCGCGCGAATTGCCTGAGGCGCTTTTGGAGGGCCTCGCGTGGGACGCGGAGGGCCGGCGGTATGACAGCTTGTCGGAGTTGCGGGCCTATTCGGCGCGCGTGGCCTCGGCGGTGGGCGCGATGATGTGCGTGCTGATGGAGATGCGCGAGGCCGACGGGCTGGCGCGAGCTTGCGACCTCGGCGTGGCGATGCAGCTGACGAATATTGCCCGCGACGTGGGCGAGGACGCCCGCGAAGGGCGGCTGTACCTGCCGCGCGACTGGATGGAAGACGAGGGGTTGGACGAGGCGGCGTTTCTGGCCAACCCGCAGATGTCGCCGGCGTTGCACCGGGTGATCGCGCGGCTGTTGCGCGAGGCAGAAGGGCTATATGCCCGGTCCGAGGCGGGGGTGGCGACGCTGCCCGTGAGTGCCCGGCCCGGGATTTTTGCTGCGCGGTATATCTATGCCGGGATCGGGCGGCAGTTGCGGCGGTTGGGGCACGACTCGATCACGCATCGGGCGCGCACGACAGGCGCGCAGAAGCTGGGCTGGCTGATACTGGCAAGCCTGCGGGCGGGCGGCACGATGATGATGCCGCGCTCGGCCGTGCTGCACGCGCGGCCCTTGCCCGAAGTGTCCTATCTGGTTGAGGCGGCGGCGGAGCGACCGGCCCCGGGGCGCAACTGGAGCGAGGCGCTGTGTTCCACCATGGCGACGCTGAAGGCGCGGGACCGGGACGATCCGGCCTTGCCGGTCTCGGGGAGGCACGCTAGATCGAGATCATGATCTGGCTTTGCTTTGCAATCTTTCTTGCGGCCTGCTTTGCGGCGGGTGCGACGGGGGCTTTGTTCCCGCCGGGCAAATGGTATGAGGACCTCAACAAGCCGACATGGACGCCGCCTAATTGGCTGTTCCCGGTGGCGTGGACGACGCTTTACCTGCTGATCGCCGGTGCGGGCGCACGGGTGGCGGTGAGCCCTGACAACTCGGTGGCGATGGCGCTTTGGGCGTTGCAGATCGCGCTGAATGCTTTGTGGACGCCGGTATTTTTCGGGCTGCAACGGATCCGGCTGGGGCTGGTGGTGCTGGTTTTCCTGTGGATCGCGGTGTTCTGGGGCACAATCGAGCTGTGGCAGGTGGATTGGCTGGCCGGGCTGATGTTCGTGCCTTACCTCGCCTGGGTGAGCGTGGCCGGCGCGCTGAACCTGTCGGTGATGCGGCTCAATCCCGAAGTGGTGCGGGCCGAGGCGCGGCGCTGAAATTTCCATGCGGCAACGGAACTTGCCGCAAAGCTACGCGGTTGAAGCGTCATGCTCGGTGACTTATCCCTGACTGCCAACCTGATCGTTTTCGCCGGGGCGGCGCTTGTCATCCTTGTGGCGGGGACCAAGATGACCGGGATGGCGGACCGCATCGCGGACCGTACCGGGTTGGGCGAGGCCGTGACCGGCGGGCTGTTGCTGGGGGCGGCGACGTCGCTGTCGGGCACGGTGGTTTCCATAACGTCAGCGCTGGACGGGCGCGCAAGCCTCGCCTTTTCCAACGGCATCGGGGGTATCGCGGCGCAGACGGCGTTTCTTGCCTTTGCCGACCTGATCTATCGCCGGGCGAACCTTGAACATGCCGCGGCGGACGTGGCGAACCTGTTTCAGAGCACGTTGCTGATGCTGATGCTGGTGGTGCCGCTGGCAGCCTTCGTGATGCCCGATGTGGCGTTCTGGTCGGTGCATCCGGCCTCGGTGGTGCTGGTGGGGCTCTACCTGTTTGGCGCCTATGCCAGCGTGGGCATCCGGCAAAGCCCGATGTGGCGGGCCGTGGACACGAAGGAGACGCGTGACGACCAGCCCGAGGACGATGAGGACGCGCAGAAAAGCGCGGTATCGCTTCTGGTGCCGTTCGCGGCGCTGATGGTGCTGCTGGGGCTGGCCGGCTATGCGATTGCGCGCTCGGCGGGCGCGCTGACAGAGCAGTTGGGTCTGTCGTCGGCGCTGGTCGGCGCGTTGATGACCGCCGTGGTGACGTCGTTGCCTGAGCTGGTGACCACGCTGGCGGCGGTAAGGCGCGGGGCGTTGCAGCTGGCCGTGGGTGGGATCATCGGGGGCAACACGTTCGACGTGCTGTTCCTGACCCTGTCGGACATCAGCTATCGCGACGGATCGCTGTATCATGCGATCGGCACGGGCGACCTTTTCTGGGTCGTGGTCGGGCTGGCGATGACCGCCGTGCTGTTGATCGGGCTCATCCTGCGCGAAGAGTCGGGCCCAGCAAACATGGGGTGGGAGAGCCTGACGATGCTGGGGATCTACGGCGGGGCCGTGGGGCTTCAGGCGTGGAGCGGGTAGCGGTGCCGATTTCTTGAGAAGAAATCGGACCGAAATCTTTTCAAGATTTCGACTGCGTCAGGTGTCGGGGAAGCGCCAGCGCGTCCGGCGTGGCACGCGGACGGCCAGCATTGGTTTCAGGAATGGCGAGCGGAACCGCTTGAGATCGAGCGCCTCGTGCACGCCGGTGGTCTGTTCGCCGTCGATCACGCTGCGCACGGCGGCGCGGGCGTAGAAAGGCGCGTCGAGCATGGGTTGCACTTGCGTCGGGGTGTGGCCCGGGTCTGCGCGGCCTTCGCGGTAGAGGCCCCAGGCGGTGCGCTTCATGCGGGTATTCGGCGGAGGCGTCACGATCCGGGCGTCGCCTTGTTCATCGAAGCGGATGCCGAGGCCCAGCTGCGAGCCGTCGAGGCGAGTGGCGTCGTAGAAGCAGGTGCTGCCCGTCCCGGTCGGGAAGCGGCCCCAGGTCCAGTAGGTGAAGTCCTGCTCCAGCGCGCGGGTGCCGAAATTGGCGTCGAAATAGCCGTGGCCGTCCCATTGCCAGCCGGGCGCGTCGAGATCGACCTCGATCCGCGCGGTGGGGGCGAAGGGGCGCCAGACATGGGCGCCGTCGGGCGTGAGCGATAGTTCGACATTTGTCATCGCGGAGGGGGTGACGGTGACGCGACCCCTTACGCGGGAGATCATCGGCGGGGCGCCGATCTCGTCGATGTCGATGACGAGACGGCCGTTTGTCCAGTGCAGCGAAGACGGTCCCACGGTAAAGCTGTCCGCCGTCTGGCGCAGGGCGCTGCTGCCCCGGTCGGTCATGGTGAAGCGCCCGCCGGGGCCGTAGGTGGCGACGTTGATGCAGACATGGTTGTCCGGGTTGCGCCGCCCGGACCAGGCGTACCAGGGCGAGAAAACCGAGCCGATGAAGGCGATGATCGAGATGGCGCGACCGCCGCCGTCTTTCAGGCCGTCGACATACCACCATGCGTAGCCGTTGGGCGGGACGGCGAGATTGAAGTTGGGTCCGTCAGTATCGCCTCGGCCGCATGCCTGCCGGAGAGGGCCGCCATCGGCACCCCCGCCCCCGGATGGACCCCGCCGCCCGTCAAATAGAGGCCCTTGACCGGCGTCCGGGCCGTCGGGCGCTGGAAGGCCGCCATCGTGCCATGCGGGCTTTGCCCGTAGAGGGATCCGCTGCTCTCGGGAAACAGTCGGTCGAAGCCCGGGGGCGTTGTCAGCGCGTCCGGCCCCGGCAGCGGATCGAAGTCGAGGCCAAAACGGGCCAGCGTCCGGAAGGTGCGTGTCTGACATGCGGTGAACTCCTCTGGGCCTTGCGGCTCCTGCAGGGATGGGGCGTTGGCGATGATCTCGAAGCGTTCGAGGGTTGGCGGGGCCGCGGGAAGGCCGCGATCCATGGCGCAGACATAGAGCGTGGGATCGGGGATGCGGCGGCCCTGCATCAGCGCGTCGAACTCCGGCTTGGGATCGGCGCGGAAGAAGACGTTGTGATGGGCGAGGTCCGGGCCGGACGGCCTGGCCGCGAAGGCCCAGACCTCGGCCGAGAAGCTGCGGGGGATTTCGGCGGTTTGCGGTGCGACGCTCTCGAGGCCGGGACCGAGCGCGCCGGTGGCCAGCGCGCGCGGGTCGCCGTTGAAGACGACCACGTCGGCGGGCAGGAAGGCGCCGCCCTGAAGGGTGACGCCGATGGCGCGGCCTTTCTCGGTGAGGATGCGGTCGACATGGGTGTCGTAGAGGAATTCGCTGCCGTGGGCCGTGATGGTGTCGGCCAGGGCCTGCGCCAGCCGATGCAGTCCGCCCTCGACCACCCAGACGCCCGAAACCTCGGCCTGCCAGATCAGCGCCAGAAGGGCGGGCACGTGGTAGGGGGAGCCGCCGACATAGGTGGCGTAGCGGCCGAAAAGCTGAACGAGGCGCGGATCGCTGAAGCTGGAGTCCAGAAGTTGCGCGAGGGTCTTGTTCGGGGCCATCTGGCGGATCAGGTGCGGATGGCGCAGCACGTGGGAGGTGAGGGCCGCGAGCGTCGGTTCGGGCGACTGCATCACCGGGGCGTCGAAACCTTCGAAAAGGGCGCGGGCGCGCTCGGAGAATTTGCGCATCTGCCGGCCCGCGCGCGCCCCGGCGAAGGCGGCCACGGCCTTGATGTTGGCATCGGGGTCGTCGAAGAGATCGAGCGTGCCGCCATCGGGCCAGAAATGCCGGGCGAGGAGGTGTTGCCGGTGCAGGGTGACGTGATCCGTCAGCCGGGTGCCGAGAGCGGCGAAGAGATCCTCGAACACCGGGCGCATGGTCAGCACGGTCGGGCCGGCGTCGACCGGACCGGCGGCGGAGGGCATTGTGCGCATCTTGCCGCCGGGGTGACCGTGGCGCTCCAACACGGTGACGCGCAGCCCTGCGCCCGAGAGACGCGCGGCAGTGGCAAGCCCGCCGATCCCAGCACCGATGATGACGGCGTGGGGCGCGCTGGTGTCCGGAACGCGAGACCTTGTCATGCAAGGGATTGTTGACTCGAAACCCCAAAGTGTCCAGTATAGTTTACATAATATATGTCGTTATGATGTGACATATGGCTTGACAAGGAGCGACCCATGCCCCTCTCGCAGCGAATTGACGCCGCCGTTCTGCGCGCGCTGGACATGACGCAGGGGAAGGAGGCTCCGGCGCAGCTCGGCGAGGCGTTGAGATATGCTTGCCTGCCGGGCGGGGCGCGCATACGGCCGACGATCCTGATGTCGGTGGCGCAGGCCTGTGGCGACGATGCGCCCGCGCTCAGCGATGCGGCGGCGGCGGCACTGGAGGTGATCCATTGCGCCAGCCTGGTGCATGACGATCTGCCCTGTTTCGACGATGCCGACCTGCGGCGCGGCAAGCCGTCGGTGCACAAGGCCCATTCTCAGCCGCTGGCCGTGCTGACCGGCGACAGCCTGATCATCCTGGCCTTCGACGTACTGGCTCGCGCGGCCGAGGCGGAGCCATTGCGCGGTGTGCGCCTGATACAGACGTTGGCAAGGCGCACCGGGATGCCCGGCGGCATCTGCGCGGGCCAGGGCTGGGAAAGCGAGCCGGAGGTGGACCTGGAGGCCTATCACCGCTCGAAGACAGCGGCGTTGTTCATCGCGGCGACGGAAATGGGGGCGGTTTCCGCCGGCCATGATGCGGAGCCGTGGGGTGACCTTGGGGCGTTGATCGGTGAGGCATTCCAAGTGGCAGACGATCTGCGCGACGCGGTTCTGGACGAGAAAAGCCTGGGCAAGCCCGTGGGGCAGGATGACCTGCACGGAAGGCCCAACGCGGTGGCGGCCTATGGGGTCGAGGGCGCGGTCGCGCGGCTGAAGGACATCCTGGCAGGAGCGATCGCGTCGATCCCATCCTGTCCGGGCGAGGCGGCGCTGGCCGAGATGGTGCGTCTGCAGGCGCAGGCCATCATGCCGAAGATGCCCGCCGGTTACCGGGTCTAGCGGCCCATGGCGGTGCGGGACCCCGAGATGCGGTCACGTGCCGGACTCTCGGGCTGGCTGAACCGTCTGATAGCACGGCCGCGATTTCAGAGTATCGCAGGCGCATTGCCTTTCGGACGCGGCATGGCGCGCCGGGAGGGGGCCGGGATCTTCGATCTGCTTCAGGGTTTCGTGGCAAGCCAGGTCCTGACGGCGCTGGTCGACACCGGCATTCTCCGGGCCTTGCTGGACGGGCCGCGCAGCGCCGAGGCGCTGGGGTTTCGCCATGATGTGCCCGCCGACCGGATGGATCAGCTGTTGCGAGCGGGCGCTGCGCTGGGCCTGCTGAAGCGGCGGCGCGACGGGGCTTATGCGCTGGCCCGGAAGGGGGCGGCGATATTGGGCGTGCCGGGGTTGGAGAACATGATCCGGCACAATGCCGAGCTCTATGCCGACATGGCCGACCCGATGGCGCTGTTGCGCGGGCAGGGGGAGACGCGGCTTGCGCGGTTCTGGCCCTACGTGTTCGGCGCCGAGGGCGAGGTCGCGCCGGAGGTGGCGGACAGGTATTCGGCGCTGATGGCCGAAAGCCAGGTTCTGGTGGCCCGCGACACGCTGAAGATGCTGCCCATCAAGGGCGCGCGGACGGTGATGGACGTGGGCGGCGGATCGGGCGTGTTCCTGGTCGAGGTCTTGCGGCGAAACAAGGCCGCGCGGGGGATCCTGTTCGATCTTCCCGAGGTAATGCCGCAGGCCAGGGGTCGATTGAGCGAACCAGGCCTGACGGATCGGGTTGCGCTGCAGGGCGGCAGCTTCCGGGACGGCCCCTTGCCGCGGGGGGCGGACACGATCTGTCTGATCCGCGTGCTTTACGATCATGCGGACGACACGGTCGAGGATTTGCTGGGCAAGGCGTATGCCGCCTTGCCGCCGGGCGGATGGCTGATCGTTTCAGAGCCGATGTCGGGCGGCGATGCGCCCGAGCGGGCGGGCGACGTCTATTTCGCGTTCTACACGATGGCGATGGGCACCGGGCGCGTGCGGTCGCAGGCGCGGATTGCCGAGATGTGCAGCAGGGCGGGATTCGAGGGCATCGTTACGCCGAAGCCCATCCGCCCGTTCATCACAACGGCGCTGGCCTGCCGCAAGCCGGGCTGACCCGGCAGAGCGGTGACAGGCAGGCGATTCGCTGTAAAGTGTAAAGTTTAGTTGACACAAACTGGTGTCCGAATAGACTGACATACAACCGGATCGCGCCCTGCGTCGGCGCGACTCACACAATAACCGGGGGGAGTTCAGACAGTTGGAGACGCGCGCCGTATTCCTGAATGGTCCGAAAGACCTGCACCTGGACACGCTGCCGCTCAAGCAGCTGCGCCCTGCGGATATCGTCGTGGACATTGCCCATTCGGGGATCTCGACCGGCACGGAAAAACTGTTCTGGACCGGTGAGATGCCGCCTTTTCCGGGGTCTGGCTATCCGCTGGTGCCGGGATACGAGGCCGCGGGCGAAGTTGTCGAGGCCGGGCCGGACAGCGGCTTCAGGACAGGCGAGACCGTGTTCGTGCCGGGGGCGGATTGCTTTGACGGTGCGTTCGGGCTGTTCGGAGGGGCGGCGAGCCGGTTGGTGACGCCAGCCCACAGAGTGACAAGAATCGATTCGACTTTGGGCGCCGAGGGCGCGCTGCTGGCGCTGGCCGCCACGGCGCGGCACGCGATGGCCGGACTGGACAAGCGCGTGCCCGAACTGATCGTCGGGCATGGCGTGCTGGGCCGCCTTCTGGCGCGGCTGACGATCGCCGCCGGTGCAACAGCGCCCGTGGTCTGGGAAACCGACCCGGTCCGGCGCGGCGGTGCCGAGGGCTACGAGGTGATCGCGCCCGACGACGACGCGCGCCGCGATTACCGCGCGATTTACGACGCCTCGGGCAATGCCGGCATTCTGAACGACCTGATCGGACGGCTGACCAAGGGTGGCGAGATCGTGCTGGCGGGGTTCTATCCCGGCGGCCTGAGCTTTGCCTTTCCGCCCGCCTTCATGCGCGAGGCGCGGTTGCGCATCGCCGCGGAATGGGCGCGCGAGGACCTCGCCGCCGTGGGCGCGCTGCTGGACAGCGGTGCGCTGAGCCTGGGTGGGCTGATCACTCACAATGCCCCGGCCGAGCAGGCCGAGGACGCGTACAGGACGGCCTTTGAAGAGGCGTCGTGCCTGAAAATGATACTCAACTGGAAGGACGCCGCGTGAAGGACGACATCCCGAATCTGAAGGATTTCGACAAACGCCTGCGGGACGAGGCGGGCGAGGAGCCCACGCTTGAAGTGCCGCAGGGCGAACCCACCAGCAAGACGCAGATCATCGCGATCTATGGCAAGGGGGGGATCGGCAAGTCGTTCACCCTGGCCAACCTGAGCCACATGATGGCCGAACAGGGCAAGCGCGTGCTGCTGATAGGGTGCGACCCGAAATCGGACACGACCAGCCTGCTGTTCGGTGGCAAGGCGTGCCCGACCATTATCGAGACCTCGACCAAGAAGAACCTCGCTGGCGAGCAGGTGAAGATCGGCGACGTGTGTTTCAAGCGGGGCGGTGTGTTTGCCATGGAGCTGGGCGGCCCGGAAGTGGGCCGCGGCTGTGGCGGGCGTGGGATCATCCACGGGTTCGAACTGCTGGAGAAGCTGGGCTTCCATGACTGGGATTTCGACTATGTCCTGCTGGACTTCCTGGGTGACGTGGTGTGCGGAGGCTTCGGCCTGCCGATTGCCCGTGACATGGCGCAGAAGGTGATTTTGGTGGCGTCGAACGACCTGCAATCGCTTTACGTGGCCAACAACGTGTGCTCGGCGGTGGAGTATTTCCGCAAGCTGGGCGGCAACGTCGGCGTCGCGGGGCTGGTGGTCAACAAGGACGACCATTCGGGCGAGGCGCAGGCCTTTGCCAAGGCGGTGGATATCCCCGTGCTGGCCGCGATCCCGCAGGATGACGATTTGCGCAAGAAATCGGCGAATTACCAGATCGTCGGTACCGAAAAGAGCCAGTGGGGCAGCCTGTTTGCCGGGCTGGCCGAGGCGGTATCGCTGGCCCCGCCGGTGCGCCCCGCGCCGCTGGACCAGGACGGATTGCTTGGGCTGTTCGACGAGTCCGAGACGGGCGGCAGCGTCACGCTGGAGCCTGCGACGGACGAGGACATGCGCGGCAAGAATGCTGCGCCGAAAGAAAGCCTGGAGGTGGTCTATGACGACGCCTGACCCCACCCGGGCACAGCAGTTGATCCGGGCCTGCCGGATGGTCGCCGAGGCGCGGCCCGAGCAGATCGCCCGGTTGTTGAAGGATATCGCGGCCCAAGGCGGGTCGGAAAGGGCTCTATGAGCGATGAAGTCACATATGACGATGCCGGCAAGGCCGAGGTCATTCGCGGCAAGGCGCGCGAATACGCGCCGGAGCTGACGAGCGATTCCGGTCTGGGCTGTCATTCCGGTAACGAGATGAAGAAAGCCGCGCGCATGGCCGGGCAGAGCGATCTGCTGGACCAATATGCACGCGACTATCCGCAAGGTCCGCACGACAAGCCGCAAAGCATGTGTCCCGCTTTCGGCAGCTTGCGTGTCGGCCTGCGGATGAAACGTGTGGCGACCGTGCTGAGCGGTTCGGCCTGTTGTGTGTACGGGCTGACCTTCGTGAGCCATTTCTACGGCGCGCGTCGGTCGGTGGGCTATGTGCCGTTCAATTCCGAGACGCTTGTGACCGGCAAGCTGTTCGAGGATATCCGCGACTCTGTGCACGAGTTGGCCGATCCGGACCGGTTTGATGCAGTCGTGGTGACAAACCTGTGCGTGCCGACGGCGAGCGGCGTGCCGCTGCGGCTGTTGCCGAAAGAAATCAACGGCGTGCGGATCGTCGGGATCGACGTGCCGGGCTTTGGCATTCCGACCCACGCCGAGGCCAAGGACGTTCTGGCCGGCGCGATGCTGAACTACGCGCGGCAAGAGATCGAGGCAGGGCCAGTCGCGGCCCCTGATGGCGGCGTGTCCGACAGGCCGACCGTGACCTTGCTGGGCGAGATGTTCCCCGCCGATCCGGTGATGATCGGTCAGATGTTGGCGCCGATGGGGCTGGCCGCGGGGCCGGTCGTGCCGTGCCGGGAATGGCGAGAGCTTTATGCCGCGCTGGATTGCGGCGCGGTGGCGGCGATCCATCCGTTCTATACCGCCGCCGTGCGGGAATTCGAGGCCGCCGGTCGGCCTGTCGTCGGCAGCGCGCCTGTCGGACGGGACGGGACGGCGGCGTGGCTGAGCGCGATTGGCGATGCCTTTGGTGTGACCGCCGACAAGGTGGCGCAGGCGCAGAACGCGTTCCTGCCCGCGATCGAGGCGGCCTTGGGCGCCAAAAAGATCGACGGCACCATCACGCTGTCGGGCTATGAGGGCAGCGAGCTACTTGTGGCGCGCCTGCTGATCGAGAGCGGGGCGGATGTGCCTTATGTGGGCACGGCCTGTGCCAAGAGCCCGTGGTCGGCGGAGGATGCGGCCTGGCTGGAAAGCAAAGGCACCAAGGTGCAGTATCGCGCGTCGCTGGAAGACGATTGCGCGGCAATGGAAGCCATCCGGCCGGATCTGGCCATCGGGACGACGCCGGTGGTGCAGAAGGCCAAGGAACTGGGCGTTCCGGGGCTTTATTTCACCAACCTGATTTCCGCGCGTCCCCTGATGGGTCCGGCCGGGGCCGGAAGCCTGGCCGAAGTGGTCAACGCGGCCATCGCCAACAAGGGGCGGATGGACCGGATGCGCGACTTCTTCGAGGGCGTGGGCACTGGCGATACCGCCGGGGTCTGGGAGGGCCAGCCCAACCTGCGCGAGGATTTCCGGGCGACGAACCAGAAAAAGCTGGAAAAAGCCGCGCGGGCCAAAAAAGCGCAGGAGATGATCTGATGCCGAGGGGCTTGCCATCAATTTGGATGAAACTGGGTCACAGAATGTGGCTGGTCGTCCTGATTGTTGCGGTGATCTTCTTTGCTGGGAGATGCTCGGTATGACGCTCATTCAGGATCATGATCGCGCGGGCGGATACTGGGGTGCGGTTTATGCCTTCTGCGCCGTCAAGGGTTTGCAGGTGGTGATCGACGGCCCGGTGGGCTGTGAGAATCTGCCGGTGACCTCGGTGCTGCATTACACCGACGCGCTTCCGCCGCATGAGCTGCCCATCGTGGTAACGGGCCTCGGCGAAGAGGAGCTGGGCCGGGAAGGTACCGAAGGCGCGATGAAGCGGGCCTGGGGCACGCTCGATCCGGCACTGCCGGCGGTCGTGGTCACCGGCTCCATCGCCGAGATGATCGGCGGGGGCGTGACGCCGCAGGGCACCAACATCCAGCGGTTCCTGCCGCGCACCATCGACGAGGACCAGTGGGAAGCCGCCGACCGGGCGATGACCTGGATCTTCACCGAGTTCGGGATGACCAAGGGCCGGATGCCGCCCGAGAAGAAGCGCGCGGAGGATGCGAAGCCGCGGGTCAATATCCTGGGGCCGATGTATGGCACGTTCAACATGCCTTCGGACCTGGCCGAGATCCGTCGGCTGGTCGAGGGGATCGGGGCCGAGGTCAACATGGTGATGCCGCTGGGCGCGCACCTGGCCGAGATGCGGGACCTTGTGAATGCCGATGTGAACATCTGCATGTATCGCGAGTTCGGGCGTGGCCTGTGCGAGGTGCTGGACAAGCCGTACCTGCAAGCGCCGATCGGCATCGACAGCACCACGAAATTCCTGCGCAAGCTGGGCGAATTGCTGGAGCTGGACGCCGAGCCCTTCATCGAGCGCGAGAAGCATTCGACGATCAAGCCGGTGTGGGACCTGTGGCGGTCGGTGACGCAGGATTTCTTTGCCACGGCCAGTTTCGGGATCGTGGCGAACGAGACCTATGCGCGGGGCATCCGCAATTTCCTGGAAAACGACATGGGGCTGCCCTGCGGGTTCGCGGTGGCGCGCTGTGCGGGGACCAAGACCAACAACGAGGAAGTGCGGTCGCTGGTGCACAACAAGCGCCCGCTGATCCTGATGGGGTCGATCAACGAAAAGATGTACTTGGCCGAGATGAGCGCCGGGCACGGGCCGAAGCCGGCCTTCATCCCGGCGAGTTTTCCGGGCGCCGCGATCCGGCGCGCCACGGGCACGCCCTTCATGGGGTATGCCGGGGCGACCTACCTGATCCAGGAAGTGTGCAACGGGCTATTCGATGCGCTGTTCCACATCCTGCCGCTGGGGTCCGAGATGGATGCAGGGTCTGCCACGCCGACGCCGTTGCGCCGGGATTTCCCGTGGGATGCCGATGCGCAGGCCGAGCTGAACCGGATCGTGGAAAGCCACCCGGTGCTGACCAGAATTTCCGCCGCCAAGACGCTGCGCGATGCCGCCGAGGAGGCCGCCCTGCGAGAGGGCGCCGAGCGGGTCGTGCTGGAAACCGTACAAGCCCTTTCGCCCGCGGCCAAAGTCGCCGCGGCAGATGTCCAAGAGGAGGACAACACCCATGACTGACATGACGTCCAACCCGCCGAGACGCAGCACAACGGGACGCCGCAGAACCGCGGAGTTCTGGGTGTATTTCACGCTGATCTTCTTTTGCGCGGTGCCGTTCACGACGTTCCGGTGGGTTCGCGATATCGCGGAGCGCCACACGTTGAACGTGCGCGGCCCGCTGGCGCGCGCCTGGTCCGAAGCGGACCGGATCACGCCGCTGATTTTCTCGGTCTGAGGCATAGTGCCCCGACCGAAACCCGAGCTGTATCCGCCCGACTGGGCGAGCAGACCTTCAAGGGCCCGCAAGGCCCTTGAGGAACCCGGCCGCGGGGTTCGCGGCGTCAGCATAACGTTCCGGAGGAAAGTTCATGGCTGATAACACCGACCTGTCCTTTACAGGTCTTACCGACGAGCAAGCCCAGGAGTTGCATTCGGTGTACATGAGCGGCCTTACGCTCTTCACACTGGTTGCGGTTATCGCGCACATCGCGACGTACATCTGGGCGCCTTGGTTCTGAGGAAGGAAAGAAAATGTCGAAGTTCTACAAGATCTGGCTCATTTTCGATCCGCGCCGCGTGTTCGTAGCACAAGGCGTATTCCTGTTCCTGTTGGCCGTCATGATCCACCTGGTGGTTCTGTCGAACGGCGTCAACTGGTTCGAGAATGCAGCAGCGTCCCGCGCTGCGGCGTCCGAGTGATCCAAGACAATCGTCAAACCTCGTTGCGGGCGGGTCCGCCCGCCCGCAACAAACCGAACGAAGAGTGACGGCCGGGCAGGACTGGCCGGCCGAAAACGCGGAGAGAAACAATGGCGTTGCTCAGCTTTGAGAGAAAATACCGGGTCCGCGGGGGGACACTGATCGGAGGCGACCTGTTCGACTTCTGGGTCGGTCCGTTCTACGTGGGCTTTTTCGGCGTGCTGGGCGCGTTCTTTGCGCTTCTTGGCACGATCCTGATCTTCTGGGGAGCGGCCCACCAGGGCACATGGAACCCCTGGCTGATCAACATCGCGCCGCCCGACCTGTCCTACGGCCTGGGCGCGGCCCCGTTGATGGAGGGCGGTCTGTGGCAGATCATCACGATCTGCGCGATCGGCGCCTTCTGCAGCTGGGCCCTGCGAGAGGTCGAGATCTGCCGCAAGCTGGGCATCGGGTATCACGTGCCTTTCGCCTTCAGCGTAGCGATCTTCGCATATGTCACGCTGGTGGTGTTCCGCCCCGTCCTGATGGGCGCGTGGGGACACGGGTTCCCCTACGGCATCTTCAGTCACCTCGACTGGGTCAGCAACACCGGCTACGCGTACCTGCATTTCCATTACAACCCGGCGCACATGCTGGCGGTGACGTTCTTCTTCACCACCACGCTGGCCCTGGCGCTGCATGGCGGTCTGATCCTGTCGGCGGCCAATCCCGAGAAGGGCGAGGTCATGAAGACGCCGGATCACGAGGACACGTTCTTCCGGGATTTCATCGGCTATTCGGTCGGCACGCTGGGCATCCACCGCGTCGGACTGCTGCTGGCGCTGAACGCGGGCTTCTGGTCGGCGGTCTGCATCATCATCAGTGGTCCGGTCTGGACCAAGGGCTGGCCCGAATGGTGGAACTGGTGGCTCGAACTGCCGATCTGGCCATCGCAGATGGGGATATAAGACATGATCGAGTATCAGAACATATTCACGCAGGTCCAAGTCCGGGGAAATCCCGAATGGGGCATGGACAACGACAACCACATGATGGACGAGCGGGCGTTCAAGCCGCGGTTCAGCAACCTGGTGGGCTGGCTTGGCAACGCGCAGATCGGGCCGATCTACCTGGGCTGGACAGGACTTGTCAGCGCGGTCACCTTCATCCTGGCGCTCAACATCGTCGGCTTCAACATGCTGGCGCAGGTCAACTGGTCGATCCCGGAATTCCTGCGCCAGGGTTTCTGGCTGGCGCTGGAGCCGCCGGGGCCGGAACATGGTCTGTCCATCCCGCCGCTGAATGACGGGGGCTGGTTCATCATCGCCAGCTTCCTGCTGCTGGTCAGTGTCATGACATGGCTTATCCGCAGCTACCTCTTGGCGGCGCAGCACAAGATGGGCAAGCACGTCTTCTGGGCCTTCGCGAGTGCGATTTGGCTGATGCTGGTGCTGAACCTCTTTCGTCCGATCCTGATGGGATCGTGGAGCGAGGCGGTGCCTTACGGCATCTTCCCGCACCTCGACTGGACCACGGCGTTCTCGATCCGGTACGGCAACCTTTACTACAACCCGTTCCATTGCCTGAGCATCGTGTTCCTCTATGGCTCGACGCTCTTGTTCGCCATGCACGGCGCGACCATCCTGGCCGTGACGCGCTATGGCGGCGACCGGGAGCTGGAGCAGATCGTCGACCGGGGCACGGCCACGGAACGCGCCGCCCTCTTCTGGCGCTGGACCATGGGCTTCAACGCCACGATGGAAGGCATCCACCGCTGGGCATGGTGGTTCGCGGTCCTGACGCCGGTGACCGGCGGGATCGGCATCCTGCTGACGGGAACGGTCGTGGACAACTGGTTCATCTGGGCACAGGAGCACAATTTCGCACCGGCTTACGATGGCTCTTACGGCTACGAGGCTTACGGGTCTTACGAAGCCTTCATCGGCAAGGAGGACTGAGCCATGCTACCGAACTGGTTCAACAAGTGGAACTCCGACAACCCCACGAACATCTATGGCCCCGCGATTGCCATCGGGGTCGTGGGGGGCGCGGTCCTGGTGGCGGCCTGGTTGGTTTCTGCCAATCAGTCCAGCGCCGTCGACAGCCTTCAGACGGGCCCGCGCGGCACCGGCATGTCGGTGCCCAAGTTCAAGTCGGACCTCGGTGAACCCGATCCGGGCATCGCGGGCTACATGGCCACGCGCTCGGACCCGGTGGTGCCGCAGGGCGGCGAAGAGCTGGCCGGCGATGCGCGTGAGAACGTGCCGCCTGGGCTGGAGGGGCTGACGGTCGAGAACTACGACCGCCTTCTGGCCGCGATGCGGCAGTGGACGGGCATTCCCGACCTATTCGAGGACATGGACAACTACCAGACCTCGGTGGGCTATACCATGATCGGCATGACCCAGAACCTGAACGAGAACTGGGACGGGCACGTCAACGCCAATGCGGAGGTGGGCGTGACCTGTTACACCTGCCACCGTGGTCAGCCCGTGCCGAGCGACGTCTGGTTCGATATCAGCCCGGTCAACGAGCGGGTCCAAGGCTGGGGGGCCGTGCAGAACCGGGTGACGCCGCTGTCGAGCTATACCTCGCTGCCGTCGGACGCGTTGCAGACCTACCTGGTGGATGGAGAGTCCATCAAGGTGCACGACCTCGACAGCCGCGTGGCGGGTGTGCCGGGCGTGGACGACTACCCCGGCATTCAGCACGCGGAACGTACCTACGCGTTCATGAACTACATCTCGAACTCGCTGGGCGTGAACTGTGTGTTCTGTCACAACTCCCGCGCCTTCTATGACGGGGCGCAGGTGACGCCGCAATGGGCGACCGAGACACTGGGCATCCAGATGGTGCAGGAGTTGAACAACGACTACCTGATCCCGATCGGAGGGCTGCTGCCGGAAAGCCGGCTGGGGCCAGAGAACGGCGATGCGCCCAAGGCGGCGTGCCGGACCTGTCACAAGGGCTATCAGCAGCCGTTGCAGGGCACGAACGTCATCCAGGACTGGCCGGAACTGGCCACGACCTCGGGCGAGCCGGACTACGGCGAGTAACACGTGCGGGGCCGGGCGGCGCGATGTTGCCCGGCCCCGCGAACATCGCGCTGCTTGCAGCCACTGTTGCGGGCCGCGCCGGATCTCGTCTTGAGGGGGATGCGATGCAACAGACCAGACCACACACACCGATACTGGACCGCGTGGCGGGGCCGCAGGACCTGCGGCAGATGCCCGACGAGGACCTGGCGGCGCTGGCGAACGAGCTGCGCGCCGAAGTGATTTCCGCGGTTTCCGAAACGGGCGGGCACCTGGGGTCGTCGCTGGGCGTCGTGGAGTTGGCCGTGGCGATCCATTCGGTCTTCAACACGCCGATGGACAAGCTGGTGTGGGATGTCGGGCACCAATGCTATCCGCACAAGATCCTGACCGGACGGCGGGACCGGATCCGGACGTTGCGGCAGAAAGGCGGCCTGAGCGGCTTCACCAAGCGCAAGGAAAGCGAATACGATCCATTCGGGGCGGCGCACAGCTCGACCTCGATCAGTGCGGCGCTGGGCTTCACGGTGGGGCGCGACATGGGCCGGCCCACGGGCGATGCGATTGCCGTGATCGGGGATGGCTCGATCAGTGCAGGCATGGCCTATGAGGCGATGAACAACGCGGGCGCCGAGGGGCGGCGGATGTTCGTGATCCTGAACGACAACGAGATGAGCATCGCCCCGCCGGTGGGGGCGATGTCATCCTACCTGAGCGGGCTTTACGCCAACGAGCCGCTGGCGCGGGTAAAAAGCCTGGCCGAGGGGTTCGAGGCGGCGCTGCCCGCGCCGATGCGCGAAGGGGCGAAGCGGGCGCGGCAGCTTGTGACAGGGGTAAGCCAGTCCGGCACGCTGTTCGAGGAGCTGGGGTTCGAGTATGTCGGGCCGATCAACGGGCATGACATGGGGCAGTTGCTGCCGGTGCTGCGCGCGGCGCGGACGCGGGCGACGGGGCCGGTGCTGATTCATGTCTGCACGGTGAAGGGCAAGGGATATGCCCCCGCCGAGACCAGCGCGGATTGCGGGCATGGCGTGTCGAAGTTCGACCCCGAGACCGGCGTGCAGGCCAAGAAGGCGGGCGGCCCGCCGTCCTACACGTCCGTCTTCGGCAAGGCGCTGACGGATGAGGCCGCGCGAGACCCCAACATCGTGGCGGTGACGGCGGCGATGCCGTCGGGCACGGGCGTGAACGTGATGGCCGAGCGGTTTCCCAGCCGCGTGTTCGACGTAGGTATCGCCGAACAGCATGCCGTGACTTTTGCCGCCGGGATGGCGGCGAGCGGGCTGCGGCCGTTCTGCGCGATCTATTCGACTTTTCTGCAACGGGGCTATGACCAGCTGGTGCATGACGTGGCCTTGCAAGGCCTGCCGGTGCGGTTTGCCATTGACCGGGCGGGGCTGGTTGGCGCGGATGGGCCGACCCATGCAGGTGCATTTGATGTTGGGTATATTGGCGCTTTGCCGGGCATGGTCTGCATGGCCGCCGCCGACGAGGCGGAGCTGATCCATATGGTCGCCACGGCGGCGGCGCATGACGAAGGGCCCATAGCCTTTCGCTATCCGCGCGGGGCGGGGACGGGGGTCGCTTTGCCGGAGCGCGGCGAGGTGCTGGAGATCGGCAAAGGCCGCGTGCTGCAAGACGGCGACGACGTGGCGATCCTGTCCTATGGGGCGCATCTGGCGGAATGCCGGACGGCGGCTGCGGAGTTGGAGGCCGATGGCGTGTCTGTCACGCTGGCCGACGCGCGCTTTGCCAAGCCGCTGGACATGGACCTGATCCGCCAGCTGGCACGGCATCACCGGGCGCTGATCACGGTGGAAGAGGGTGCCATGGGCGGCTTCGGTGCCATGGTGCTTCAGGCGCTGGCCGCGGAAGGCGCGTTCGACAGGGGGCTGGCGATACGGACCATGCACCTGCCGGACCGCTATATCGACCAGGCAAGCCCCGACGACATGTATGCCGATGCGGGCCTGACGGCGGCAGATATTGCCGCCACCGCGCGCGGGGCCGTCGGCCGGGCGGCGGAGGTTGTCACGCTGAACGCGGTCGGCTGACGCGCTTTCAGGCGTCTTTTGGCCGAGGGGCCGGCGATGATTGCCGGAACCAACCGGCTGTCTTTCTGTTGACTCAGTGAGTTGCGAAGCGCCTGCGCAAGGCGTGGCGTTTTGCCCTGAAACGCACAAGCCAAAAGGCATTCAAGATGACATCCACGGACATGATCGACGGCCCCGACACGGCCCGCGCCAAAAGCGAGGGGAGTGAAAAGACCGCGTCTCTGTACCGGATGGTGATGCCGGGGCATCTGTGTCCCTTCGGGCTGAAGTCCCTGTCCATGCTGAAACGGCGCGGATACCGGATTGACGACAATCCCCTGATCACGCGCGAGGAGACGGACGCGTTCATGGACGCGCACGGGGTCGAGACCACGCCGCAGACCTTTATCGACGGCAAGCGGATCGGCGGGTACAGCGATCTGAAAGAGCATTTCGGCTATCGCGTGCTGAAAGAGGGTGAAACGACCTATACGCCCGTCATCGCGATCTTTGCCAGCACCGCACTCATGGCGCTGGCGATCGTGCTGAACTTGTACCAAGGCTTCCCTGTGCTGACGTGGCTCAAGTGGTTCTTTGCAGGCTCGATGGTCGCGCTGGCGATCCAGAAGCTTCAGGACCTCGAAGGCTTCGTGAACGGGTTTCTGGGCTATGACCTGCTGGCGCAGCGCTATGTGCCGTACGGCTATGCCTATCCGTTTGCCGAACTCTACGCAGGTGTCGGGATGATGGCGCTGATCGGGACGGGCAGCGCATTGGTCTGGCTGGTGGCGCCGGTGGCGATATTCATCGGGACGGTCGGCGGCTGGAGCGTCTTCAAGGCCGTCTACATCGACAAGCACGAATTGACCTGCGCCTGTGTCGGCGGCGGCTCGAACGTGCCGTTGGGGTTCATCTCGTTGACCGAAAACCTGGTGATGCTGGGCATGGGCCTCTGGATGCTGGCGGGGCAGGTGGCCGGTTAGCGGGCGTCAAGCCTGTGCCGTCCACTGGCCCGGCTGCGATTGGACGATACCCTCCTCGTTGACGGTAAATCGCGAGGTTGTGCCCGTTTCGGCGATGTCCATTTCGTACGTGTCGCCCGCAACACGTCGAAGGACAAGATCGAGCGGCGTCAGTCGCCCGGTTTCGACATCCAGCCTTGCGACGAACAGTTCGGTTTCCTTGCCGACCTCAAGGTGCAGGCGGCGGATCGGCAATGTGAGCGTCGCGGGCGTGAAGCCCAGGTCGATGTCCTTGGCGCCGGTCACGTCCGGCATGGGCGTGTCGTTCAGCGTCCACGTGTCATCCTTGGCACGGCGCGCGATCAGCCGGGATTTCCTGCCAATGCGGGCGCGGCGGGTGGTGCCGTCTTTCCGGGCGCGGACGCGATAGCGCAGCACCTCTCCATCCGAGCCGGTTGACGATCCGTCGATCAGGTAGCCGCCTTCGGCGTCGGCGAACCGGCAGGCGTCGTTTCCGGTGCCGTCCTCGCGCAGCCAGAGAATTGCGTGTGCCCCTGCGATCATGATGTTCCCCCGCGGTTGAATGTCATCCTAGCATGCGCCCGGCGCCTTGCGTCCGGAAATTTCAATGCCGGGGCCTGAACATGAAAAAGACCGCCTTCAGCGGCGGCCTTTGTTCCGTTGCGCGGTGCGACCTCAGCTCTCGGGACCGACCGAGGCAAGATAGGCCCAGATATCCGCCGCATCCTCTTCCTTGCGCAGCTTGAAGGTCATTTTCCCGCGACCGTCTTCGCCGGTGTATTCCTTCAGCCAGGGCGTCGGGTCCTGTACGTAGCCCGCGAAGCTTTCCTGATCCCATTCGAGGCCCGCTTCGCCGGCGGCGACCAGCAGGTCGGAATAGTTGAAGTCTTCGACCGAGCCTGCGGTGCGGCCCGAAAGACCGTAAAGGTTGGGCCCGACCTGACCGCCCTTTACGATGGTTTCGCCTGCGTCGTCGATGACCATGTGGCAGGCCTTGCATTGGCGAAAGGCTTTCTCGCCGGCTTCGGCGTCGCCATCCTGGGCAAGGGCGGGGGCGGCGAGGCTGGCGAGGGCGATGGCTGTAACGTGGATCTTCATTCAGTCCTCCATGCGTTTGGCTGTCTGTATGAAATAGCTGGTACAAGGCTAAATCAACCGGCATTTTCTTAACCCTGCGGCGGGTTCTAAGGTTCCGCGCGCTTGACGGATTGCCGCAGCGGTACTCAGGCGACGGCGTGGGCTATTGCGCACTGTTTCCAGAGCACGCCGAGAGCCTCGACCAGATGGTCGATATCGTCGTAGCTGTGCAGCGGGCCTGGGGTAAAACGCAGCCGTTCCGTGCCCTTGGGGACCGTGGGATAGTTGATCGGTTGGACGTAGATGCCCCAGTCCTGCATCAGGATGTCGGCCAGCATCCGGCATTTGACCGGATCCTTGATCATCACCGGGATGATGTGGCTGGGGTTGTCCATATGCGGGATGCCGCGCTTGTCGAGCTGGGCGCGCAGATAGGCGACGCGGTCGCGCTGGGCGTCGCGTTCGGCGCGGCTCTCCTTGAGATAGGCCACCGAGGCCTGTGCCGCCGCGGCCACGGCGGGGGGCAGGGCGGTGGTGAAGATGAAGCCCGAGGAAAAGCTACGGACGAAGTCGCACATCGCGGCGGAGCCGGTGATGTAGCCGCCCATGCAGCCATAGGCCTTGCCCAATGTGCCCTCGATCAGCGTGATGCGGTGGGCAAGCCCCTCTCGCTCGCTGACGCCGCCGCCGCGAGGGCCATAGAGGCCGACGGCATGGACCTCGTCGAGATAGGTCATGGCACCGTGTTTCTCGGCCACCTCGACGATCTCTTTCATCGGGCAGATGTCACCGTCCATGGAATAGACGCTCTCGAAGGCCACGATCTTGGGTGCATTGGCCGGAAGGGTGGCCAGCTGGCGATCGAGATCCTCGGGGTCGTTGTGCTTCCAGATGCGCTTTTGCGCGCGGGAGTGGCGGATGCCCTCGATCATCGAGGCGTGGTTCAGTTCGTCCGACAGGATCACCGCGTCGGGCAGGCGGGCACCCAGCGTGCCGAGCGCGGCCCAGTTCGAGACATAGCCCGAGGTGAAGAGCAGGGCGCTGTCCTTTCCGTGCAGATCGGCCAGTTCGCGTTCCAGGGCGACGTGATACTTGTTGGTGCCCGAGATGTTTCGTGTGCCGCCCGCGCCGGTGCCGCATTGGTCGATGGTATCCTTCATGACTTGCCGGATATGGTCATTCTGGCCCATGCCCAGATAGTCGTTCGAGCACCAGACAGTGACCTCATCCGGAGTGTCGGCGTCATGACTGCGAGCCTTCGGGAATGCGCCGCAGCGGCGTTCGAGTTCGGCGAAGATGCGATAGTTGCCCTCTTCCTTGAGTGCGCCGAGCTGCGCGTTGAACATGGCATCAAAATCCATGGGATTCCTCCGGTCTTGCAGTTTTGTCGTTTTGGGTTTTGGGCGCGGGAAGCATCCAGCGCCAGAGTTTGGCATCGGGCAATGGCAGCACCATCAGCCAGTGTTCAAGCAAGGCGAGGCCCGTGATGGCCGAAAGCAGGGCGAAGCCTGCCACCTCGGCGCCGGTCTGCGCGGCGTAGAGCCGCTCCAGCCAGCAAGCAACGGCGAAGGTCAGTGCCGACACCGATATCGGGAAGACCCAGTTCAGCCGCTGGATGCGGAAATGGCTGGCGAGGTGGCCAAGCGCCTCGGGCAGGAACTCGGTATTGATGCGCGGCACGCCGAAATAGAGGTTCAGCTTGGCAGAGACGCGCGCGAAATAGAGGATCGTGAAGGTCCAGAGCCCAAAGGTATTCACCGACCCGGCCGCGTGCAGCCACATCGCGACGAATATCAGCGTCAGCAGGGTTTCGTGATAGGCCACGGTGCCCCAGGCGCGGAGGAAACGCTCCCATTCCGGCAGGCCGTCGGGACAGGCGCGCAGGTTCGGGCCGGTGATCATGCCGGTCAGGAAGGTCAGTTCCACCCAGCCCCAGACCGCCAGCGCCGCGAGGAACGCGCCGTAGACGGCAAGGGTCGAGTCCATCGCCAAGGTTGCATGGAAGCCCCATAGCCCAAGAGCCAGCAAGGGCAGGGACGACAGCAAACAGATCATGCGGGCGTTTCCGCCCGCACGGTCGGCATGGCGCACCACCATCAGGATCGCCCCGGTGGAGAACCACCAGAGGAAAAGCGCCATGAGCGCCGCGATCCAGGGCGAGGTCAGCATCGAAAGCCCTCGCTTCCTCTGGCCGAAAATATCCCGGGGGGGGCGTTGAAATCCCAAGGGGATTTCAACGTGGGGGGCTGGCCCCCCTCCCGTCCGGGATCATATGCGCGGCCGCCGGCCATCAGTAGGCCGGCTCCAGCCGCACGTTTTCCGGCACCTCGTGCGACTTCGACGGGATCAGCATCAGCCGCACGAAGGCAGTCCCCGCGCGGGCCTGCGCCGACAGAC
The DNA here is from genome assembly GCF_009363735.1 of Roseovarius sp. THAF8. Lineage (NCBI taxonomy): Bacteria > Pseudomonadati > Pseudomonadota > Alphaproteobacteria > Rhodobacterales > Roseobacteraceae > Roseovarius > Roseovarius sp. THAF8. Next base: position 3,530,838 of record NZ_CP045410.1, read on the forward strand.
GCTTGACGAACCCCATCGGACCGCCCTGCTTACGGGCGGTGTCGAGATCGACATTGGCCTTTTGCAGCTTCTCCAGCAGGGGCTGCCATTTCGGGCTTTCGATATCCAGCGTGATCGGGAAAATCTGCTTGCTGAGTTCCGACGTCTTGGTGAAGACCTCGTGCGCGTACCAGTCGGGATCGACGCCGAGTGCGGCGTGAAAGGCCGGGCGCTGGTGGTCGCGGACATACATCGTGGCGTAAACGGCCGTCAGGAAGAACTTGATCCAATAGACGTTTCGCCCCGAGGTCAGCTTGGGGTCGGTCTTCATCAGCAGGGCGAAGGCCTCGCCATGGCTGAACTCGTCGTTGCACCATTCGCGGAACCACTTGAAGATCGGGTGAAAGCGATGCTCGGGGTTGGCCTCGAGATGGCGGTAGATGGTGATGTACCGCGCATAGCCGATCTTTTCCGAAAGATAGGTGGCGTAGTAGATGAACTTGGGCCGGAAGTAGGTGTATTTCTTCTTCTGGGTCAGGAAACCGAGGTTTACCCGCAACCCCGCCTCGCGCAGGGCGTCGTTGATGAAGCCGGCGTGCCGGGCCTCGTCACGGGCCATCAGTTGGAAAAGCTGCGTGATGTCCTTGTTGTTGCCGCGGCGCTTCATCTCCTTGTAGAGAACGCAGCCGGAGAATTCGGCGGTGCAGGAGGAGATCAGGAAGTCGATGAATTCCTTCTTCAAGGCAGGGTTCATCCCATGCCAGTCGACATGGTCCCAGTCCTCGTTCTTCTTGAAGTGGCCCTTGTTGGGGTCGGCCTCCATCTGGTCGATCAGCTTGTCCCAGTCCGCGCGCACCGAACTGACGTCGATGGCGTCAAGCTCATCGAAGTCGGTGGTGTAGAAACGCGGCGTGAGCAGCGTGTTGGCCATCGCCGTCTCGGTCGCCATTTCATCGTTGTACTGGCGATCCTGCGCTTCGGCGATCGCGAGTCCCTCTTCAACGGTGGTGGCGTCGGCGGTGTGTTTTCCGGTGTGGGCGTTCATAGCGTGACCTCCTCGGAGAAGGAAAACTCGCACAGCTCCATCACCTCGAAATCACCCGTGAGGCGTGTCCAGAGCTGTTCCAGTTTGCTGGCGCGAACGATGGTGGCCTCGCGCTCCTCGCAGACCACTTCACCGAAGGGCGCCATGATCTCGGGCCCGTGGACCTTTACCTCGTCGCCGGGGTGGATCACCGCCCCGTTGTTGAACCGCACATGCGCGTGCAGGGAGTCAAAGCAATGCGATACTTCGACCGTGCAGGGCGCCCTTTCTATGTCTTTGGTCAGCCATCCCATTTTGGCGTCTCCTTTTGCTATTGTGCCAGGAGCCTTGCAAAGGCCTTGGCGTTGTCGATGCCGAACCCCATGAGGTCGGCATTCCAGCCCGTGGACGGGTCGTGGATCGCGATGCGTCCGTTGTCGTAGCGGACGAGTGTCAGCGGGCCTTCCAGGGCCACGCGGTGTTTGGTGCGCTCGCGCTGGATCACCCTCCAGACGCCCGAGATGAACCCGCCCTCTTTCGGGTTCAGGTCGGCGATGAGCGTGCCGTCCAGTTCGGTCACGGTGGCGCTGCCGGACATGTCGCCCGACAGGTGGAACGTGCGTTCATGCGTGATCGCGCCGGTGGGCGGCGTATAGGTGACCGGCTGGCCAGACAGGCGCGACCAAGTTACCAGCGCCAGAACGATCAGCACGAAGGTGCAGACCGCGAAGACCAGCGCGCGCGGGACAAGCTCCTTGTCATGTCCGGCGCGGTCGGTGGCGTGGATATTGTCGGTCTGGGCCATGGTCTGTCAGGTCCTTGTCATTCCGCAGGCACGGCGCCGGGGGCGATGTCATCCGCGTCGGTTTCGGCAGCGGGTGTGCGGGCCAGCCTGGGTGCGTTCAGCTGCGCCTCGGCCGTCTCGGCGATAAGGCTGGCGATGCGGGCGGCGTCGTTGATGGCGCGCAGCGCGGGCTGCGGCTTGCGCACGTGCCAGGGGCGCACATGCGGCCAGCAGGTCAGGTAGCTGAGCGGCGGCGGGTCCATCAGGTCGAGTGCGATGGTGCCGTTGCCCGAACGGCGCAGCGCGAGGTCCGCGCTGGCGATGCGGCTGAAGGGCAGGTTCAGCGTGACGGTCAGCGCCGCGCCGACGCGCATCGCCACGCGCCGGTTGGTGATGGTGTAAACGGTGGCGCGGGCCTGCACGTAGCCGATCAGAAGCAGGAGCGCCGCGGCCACCGCGCCGATGATCAGGAACGGGAAGGATACCCGGAACGCATGGGCCATCCCCACCTGATCGAAGAGCGTGACAAAGCGCCAGGCGAAGAGGAGCACGAAATAGCCCGCCACCCAGTAGAGGTTGAGCGATTGCACCGTCAGCGCCCACCAGTTCGGCCGGCCCTGCCACAGGATCTGCTCGCCCTCGGGCGGGCGTTCGGGCAGGCCGGGCACCGGCTCCACGTGAAAGTCGTCATGGGGCATCATCATCTCCTCCTTCCGTCTTTTTCCCGGTTCAGCCCAGCTTGGGGTTGAGGCGGGCGTCGTCGGCGTAGATCGTGCCGCCGCCGTAATAGGCCGAGATCTTGTCTTCCTCGAGCTTGGTCACCTGGTTGGGCGAGGCATGTTTCGGCACGCCGGCGAAGTGTTTGCCGTAGAGCTTGAGCACCTTGACGTGGTTGCTCTTGATCCGGGTGAGCGTCATCGGCACCAGCCGCTTGCCCGCGCCATGCGCGGCGTCGAGTTCGATCTCGAGATAGCGCACCAGCTGTTCGGGCTCGTCGACCCAGAGGTCGGTGATCATGCCCACGACCTCGCCGTCGCCGGCCACGACGGGCAGGCCGCGCGGGTCACGGCCCGCAGCCACGTGGAAGTGTTCGTTGGCCGACATCGGCACGATCTTGGGGTGGCCGTGACCGTCCAGTTCCGGCACGTCCTCGCGGTTGGCCCAGGAGGCCGGGCCGACGCCATCGGCAAGCGGGTCGCCCGTGGGCTCGAACGGAAACCCGTTGCCCGCTGCGGTTTTTTGCAGCGCCACGTTCTGCCGGTCGGGGCGTTGGCCCGAGGGCACCGTCAGCTCGCCCCGGCCATGGGGCAGGATGAAGGTCTTGTCGCCGGGGATCGGGAAGGGCCCCTGGTTGGCGGACAGGTTGCCGTCATCATCCTCGAGCGGGTAGCCCTCGCGCATGTTCTCGCGCTGAATGTAGACGATCAGGCCGGCGAAGAAGATCCAGAACAGCCAGATCGAAAGACTGGCAAGATCGAAATTGGCGAAGAAAGCGTTACTCATGGCATATCCTTTCCATGGATCGGCACATCATGTCGGGAAGTCGGCCAGGCCGATGCGGGCCGCCTCCGATGGGGTGGGATGGCACGCGGCGCGAGGGTTGCGCACCAGTGGCCCGATCACGGCAAGCGTGACGAAGAGAAGGGCGATTTCGGTGTGGTAGACGAAGGTGTAGCCGGTGGCGGGCGTGTTCAGCACCTCGCCCCAGGCGCCGGAGGTCGCGGCGGCGTTGACCGCGTCACGGATGCCGCCGCCGAAGGCGATAGCGAGCCCTGCCGCTGTGGCCTGCGCGGCGCCCCAGGCACCGAGCGCAAGGCCGTGGCCGGCTTTGCCCTTCGTGGTAATCGTCATGGCGGCCGTCAGGGTCGAGACGGCGAAGACGCCGCCACCCAGCCCGATCAGGCAGGCCCCGGCAAAGAACAGGGCGGTCGAGTTCATCGGCGCGGCGAAGACGACGATGGCGAAGGCTGCGATGCCGATCAGCACGCCGAGTGCGGCCAGCCGGTGCGCGTTACGCCCCTGCGCCAATGAGCGCCCGGTCCAGACGAAACCAGCCAGCGCGCCCGCGGCCCAGAGCGCGGTCAGAAGCGTGGTGGACGACACCGAGAGGCCCAGGATCTCGCCGCCATAGGGCTCCAGCAGGACGTCCTGCATGTTGAAGGCCATGGTGCCGATGAACACCACCGCCAGAAGGCGTCCGGCCTGTCCGCCCGACATCAGGTCGGCCCAGGCAGCGGAAAAGCGGGGGCGGGGGGCGGCGCGTTCCGCGCGTGTCATCGGCGCCATCTTTTCCTGTTTCCACAGCGCGATGAGGTTGAGGACGATACCTGCAAGCGCCGCGCCTTGTACCACGCGAATGAGTGCCAGTTCACTGAAGTCGCGTAGCAGCCAGCCGATGACGATGGCAGAAATGCCCATACCCAGCAGGAACATCACGTAAAGCAGGGCCACGACGCGCGGACGGGTTTTCTCGTCGGCGCGGTCGGTGGCGAGGGCCAGACCGGCGGTTTGAGTCATGTGCAGGCCGAGGCCGGTCATCAGGAAGGCGAGTGCCGCCAGCACCTCGCCCGCGAAGGGCACGTCGTGGACCGTATTACCCGACAGGACCAGCAGGGCAAAGGGCATCACCGCCAGCCCGCCCATCTGCCAGAGCGAGCCGAACCAGAGGTAGGGCACGCGCTTCCAGCCGATGGCGCTGCGGTAGGTATCCGAGCGGAAGCCTAGAAGCGTGCGGAAGGGGGCGATCAGGACGGGCAGGGCGATCATCACGGCCACGATGGTGGCCGGGACGGAAAGTTCGACGATCATCACGCGGTTGAGCGTGCCGAGCAGCATGACGGTGGCCATGCCGACCGAAACCTGGAAGAGCGAAAGCCGTAGAAGCTCGCCCATCGGCAACCCCTCGCTGGCTGCGTCCGCGAAGGGCAGGGCGCGCAGGCTGAGATGCTTTAGGGGCGAGGGACGGCTCACTGTGTGACCTCCATCGCGTGGGAAATGTAGAAGCCCGAGGTCACGCGCTGGAGCGGGGCCAGGGTGCCGGTGCCTTCGGTCCGTGCATAGGCGCGCGCCAGCCGCGCGGGGCTGTGCGGGATCATGGTGGGCGACCGGTCGGAGCGCGGAAAGAGCTTGCCGGCGTACCACATGCCCATCAGGAGCGGCGTGCGTGGGGCGACGGTAAAGACGATCCGGCCCGAGGTGCGCGCCATGAGCGTCGCGAGCGACCGGGCGATATCGGCGTCGCGGTAGTAGATCAGGCTGTCCATCGCCAGAACGTGGTCGAACCGGCCTAGCCCCGCATCCAGCATGTCGCCCGCGTGGAAGGTCACGCGGTGGGCCAGCGTTTCGGGCAACCGGCGTTGGGCTATGCCCACGAGCGACGGCGAAATGTCGACCGCCACCACGGCGGCCCCGCGCGCGGCAAGTTCGGTGGTCATGGCGCCCGTGCCGCAGCCCGCATCGAGGATGCGCGCGCCGCGCAGATCATTGGGCAGGCGCGACAGCATCTGTTCGCGCATTGCGTCCCGCCCACGCCGCACGGTTTCCCGGATCTTAGAGACCGGCGCATCACTGGTCAGCGCCTCCCACGTGCGGGTGGCGGTCTTGTCGAAATAGGTTTCGACCCGGGTCAATGTGCGGTCGTAGGTCATGCCGTGCCCCCTGCGCGCGCCGCGCCCCGGACGTGATCCGGGGCCTCCGCGTCGGCCAGGAGGTGCCGGGTCAGGCCCGGCACGGGGAAGCGATATGTGGCAGCGTCGCGCATCAATCGAATCCCAAAAGCTCGAAGATATCGCGGTCTTCCATCGGGGCGGGGGCCAGAGCTTCGGTTCCGCGCCAGAGGGTTTCGGCCAGTTGGACATATTCCTTGCGGGCCATGACGATGTCTTCCTCGTCGGGCATCTCGAACAGGGTTTTCTTCTTCAGGCGCGAGCGGCGGATAGCGTCATAGTCGGGCATGTGCGCGATCCGGTTGAAGCCGACCTTCTCGCAATAGCGGTCGACCTCGTTCGTCTCGCGCGAGCGGTTGGCGACGCAGCCCGCCAGCCGGACCTTGTAGTTGGCCGACTTGGCCTGCACCGCGGCGATGATGCGGTTCATGGCGTAGATGCTGTCGAAATCGTTGGCGGTGACGATCACCGCGCGGTCGGCGTGTTGAAGCGGAGCCGCGAAACCGCCGCAGACCACGTCGCCCAGCACGTCGAAGATCACCACGTCAGTGTCTTCCAGCATATGGTGCTGTTTCAGCAGCTTGACGGTCTGGCCCACGACATAGCCGCCGCAGCCGGTGCCCGCGGGAGGCCCGCCTGCCTCGACGCATTTCACGCCGCCCCAGCCATCGGCCACGAAATCCTCGGGGCGCAGTTCCTCGGGATGGAAATCGACCTCTTTCAGGATATCGATCACCGTGGGCTGCAAGCGGCCCGTCAGGGTGAAGGTGCTGTCATGCTTGGGGTCGCAGCCGATCTGCAGCACGCGCTTGCCCATCTTGGCGAAGGCGGCCGACAGGTTCGAGGACGTGGTCGATTTGCCGATCCCGCCCTTGCCGTAGACCGAAAAGACCTTGGCTCCTTCGATCTTCATCGATGGGTCCTGGTGAACCTGAACCGATCCTTCGCCGTCTTGGCCCCGGAGGGCCGGAATGTCGTCGCGAGGGCTCATATGTCGCCTGTCCTTTCGGGATTGCGTGTCATTCTGCGGCGACTCCTTCGAGATGATCTTCGAGGGAGTCCGCGGCGTTGCGCAGGGCCGAGAGGGTGTCCTCATCGGGCTGCCAATAGGAACGGTCATGCGCTTCGAGCAGGCGGTTGGCCATGCGCGAGGAGGCGGTCGGGTTGAGATCCGCCAAGCGCTGGCGCATGTCCGCGTCAAGGATGAAGGTCTCGCTGAGGCGCTGGTAGACCCACGGTTCGACCTGTCCGGTGGTGGCGGACCAACCCATCGTGTTGGTGAAGGCGCTTTCGATCTGGCGTACACCTTCGGCGCCGTGTTGCAAGAGCGCCTCGTGGAACTTGGGGTTCAGGGCGCGCGAGCGGGATTCCAGCGAGACCTGGTCGGCCAGCGTGCGCACCTTGCCCGCACCGCGCGTGGTGTCGGAGATGTAGATCGCCGCCTCTTCGCCGCCGCGGGCGCGTTTCACCGCGCGGGAGATGCCGCCCAGCGTGTCGAAATAATGGTCGACGGTGGTGACGCCCAGTTCGACCGACTCGAGGTTCTGATAGGCCAGTTCCACGTCGCCGAGCGCGGTTTGCAGCAGCTTGTCGTTGGCCGCAGCCTTGCCGTCGACACCGTATGCGAAGGATTTGCGCGACAGGTAGGCGTCGGCCAGTTCGTCTTCGTCATCAAAGGCGGAACTGTCGACCATCATGTTGACGTTCGAGCCATAGGCGCCCTCGGCATTGGAGAAGACGCGCAGGGCGGCGGTTTGCAGGTCGCAGCCGATCTTTTCCGCATAGGCCAGCGCGTGGGCGCGGATGAAATTCTGTTCGACCGGCTCGTCGGCCTGCGCGGCCTTGAGCGCGGCTTCGGCCAGAAGCTTGGTTTGCAGGGGCAGAAGGTCGCGGAAGATGCCCGAGAGGGTCATGATGACGTCGATGCGGGGACGGCCCAGTTCGGCAAGTGGGATCAGGTCCGCACCGCAGAGGCGGCCGAAACTGTCGAAGCGGGGAGTGGCGCCCATGAGCGCCAGCGCCTGCGCCAGTTGCGAGCCGTCGGATTTGATGTTGTCGGAGCCCCAGAGGACGATCGCCACGGTGCGAGGCAGGGTCTTGTGCGTGTCCAGCAGAAGCTGCGCCTGGGACGCGCCTTCGCGGCAGGCGAATTCCGAGGGCATGCGGAACGGATCGAACGCGTGGATATTGCGGCCCGTGGGCAGGATATCGGGCGAGCGGATGAGGTCGCCGCCATGCACAGGCGCGGTGTAACCGCCTGCCAGCGCGTGCAGGATGGCAGGGATCTCGGTGCTTTCCCGCAGGTGCTTGTCGGCGGTGGCACGGGTCTCGGCATCGGCGTCGGCCATCAGATCGAGATACTCGGCGCGGGCCGTGTCGGACATGGGCCGGCCCACCACGTGCAGGCCCTCGGGGATCAGTGCGTCCTCGGTCTCCAGCAGCTTGAGCCAGAGCGTTTCGGGGCCGGTGTCGCCCAGGTCCACAGCCTCGGCCTGTTCGGCGATGAGCGATTCAAGATCGGCGCGCTCAGACGCGCCGGGGCGGGTGGCGCGCCAGCGGGTCAGGCTGTCTTTCAATTCGGCCAGGCCCTTGTAGAGACCGGCGGTGGCCAGGGGCGGGGTGAGGTGCGAAATGGTAATGGCGCCGGAGCGGCGTTTCGCGAGCGAGGCCTCGGACGGGTTGTTGGCGGCGTAGAGGTAGATGTTGGGCATCTCGCCGATCAGGCGGTCGGGCCAGTCGCGGGGGCCGAGACCGGCCTGTTTGCCCGGCATGAATTCCAGCGCGCCGTGCATTCCGAAATGCAGGATCGCATCGGCCTGGTAGGTGTCGCGCAGCCATTGGTAGAATTGCACGAAAGCGTGGGTGGGCGCGAAGCCGCGCTCGAACAGCAGACGCATCGGGTCGCCTTCATAGCCGAAGGCGGGCTGGACGCCGACGAAGATGTTGCCGAAGTCCTGCCCCAGAACGAAGACGCCGCGCCCGTCCGATTGCACCTTGCCGGGGGCGGGGCCCCAGACCTCTTCGATCTCGGTAAGATGGGGCGTGTTTGCCACGATGGTGTCGGCGCTGACATGGGCGGCGACGTTCGCCTCTTGTCCGTACTGGGCGGCGTTGCCTTGCAGGACGGCGGCGCGCAGGGCGTCGACGGTTTCAGGTACCTCGATGTCGTAGCCTTGGGCCTGCATTTCCAGCATGGTGTTGTGCAGGCTCTCGAACACGGACAGATAGGCGGCGGTGCCCACGGCACCCGCGTTGGGCGGGAAGCCGAAGAGTACGATGGCGACTTTTTTCTCGGCCACCTTGCGGCGGCGCAGGCGGATCAGGCGCTCGGTTTTCTCGACGAGGCTGTCGATGCGCTCGGGGCAAGGGGCCATGGACTTGGCGTCGGGCGCGGCGCGGCATTTGTGACGGCATCCGTCACAGCCTTCGGGGCCGTGGCGGCCGGCAAAGACCGTGGGGCAGGTCGCGCCGTCAAGTTCCGGCAGGGCGATCAGCATCGTGGTCTCGATCGGGCCGAGGCCCTGGGGCGAGGCGGCCCACTGGCCCAGCGTCTGGAATTCCAGCGGGTGCGCGGCGATGTAGGGCAGATCGAGGTCCTTGAGCACGGAAATGGCCGCGTCGTTGTCGTTATAGGCCGGGCCGCCGACAAGGCTGAACCCGGTCAGCGAGACAAGCGCGTCGATCTTGGGGCCACGCTCGGTGCGGAAGAAGGCGTCGATGGCCGGGCGCCCGTCAAGACCGCCGGCGAAGGCGGGCAACACGTTGAGGCCGCGGGCATTCAACGTGCGGATGACGGCGTCGTAATGCGCGGTGTCGCCAGACAGCACGTAGGAGCGCATCATCAGCAGGCCCACGGTGGGTGCGCCGGGAATTTGGGCCGGCAGGTCGGCGGGGTCGGTGGTAATACGGTCGGGCAGGTCGGGATGATACAGCCCGGTATCGGGATATTCCACCGGCAGGGCCACGCGGGCGCCGCGCCACTCGTCATGGCGGCAGTAGCGCGAGATGAGGAAGCGGATCAGCCCCTCGACGTTCTCGTCGGACGCGCCCAGCCAGTATTGCATGACCAGGAACCAGGCGCGCAGGTCCTGCGCCTTGCCGGGGATCAGCTTGAGGATGCGCGGCAGGCGGCGCAGCATCTTCATCTTCTTGGCGCCGCTGTCGACATTTTGCTTGGTCTGGCCGCGCAGCTTTTTCATCAGCTTGCGGGTGCCGGATTCGGGCGCTTGCATGTCGAGCGTGCCCATGCGCGTCAGGCGCACGATCTTGGCGTCGGCGATGATGCCCGCCAGCGCGTCGCAGTCCTCTCGCCGCGCCTCGAGGTCGGGCAGGATCGCGTTGATGTGGTCCTCGAGGAAGAGAAGGTTGGCGATGAGGATGTCGCCCGTGGCGATATCGGCGCGGGCGGCGGCCAAGGCGGCGTCGCTTTCACCCCATTCGGCGGCGGCATGAACCTTGAGTTCCAGCCCCGGGAAATCCATGCCTAGATTGAGCGCCGCGCGTTCGCACGGGCCGGCGGCGTGGCTGTCCAGCGTCAGGATCACGACCTTGTAAGGCCGGGGTATCATGGCGTCATCGCGCATAATGGGCCTTTGCCTCGTAAAGCGTGTCGAGGCTGATCTGCGTCATGCCGCGTTCGGCGGCGAAGGTTTCGGTATTGCGGCGGGCCTTGCCGCGCACGAAGAAGGGGATCTTTTTCAGTTCTTTTTCCGCATCGTCGAGCCAGGTGATCGAGCTATTGTCGTTGGCAGGCTGCGGCTCTTCGGCCTTTTCAGGCTGCGGTGCAGGCTTCGCCTTGTGGCCGTGATGGCTGGCGCCGGCATCGTCGTGGAATTCGAAATCGTCGCGGAACATGTGCAACAGGTGCTCTTCCAGCCCCATGACCAAGGGGTGGACCCAGGTGTCGAAAATGACGTTCGCGCCCTCGATGCCCATCTGCGGGCTGTAGCGGGCGGGGAAATCCTGCACGTGGACGGGGGCGGAGATGACGGCGCAGGGGATGCCAAGGCGTTTGCCGATATGGCGCTCCATCTGCGTGCCGAGGATCATCTCGGGCGCCAGTTCCTCGATCCGCTGTTCCACGTCGAGGTAGTCGTCGGTGATCAGCGCCTCGACGCCGTAGTCCTTGGCCAGCGCGCGGATCGGGCGGGCCATCTCGCGGTTGTAGCAGCCAAGGCCGACCACCTCGAACCCCATCTCGTCGCGGGCGACGCGGGCGGCGGCGGCGACATGGGTTCCGTCGCCGAAAAGGAACACGCGCTTGCCGGTGAGGTAGGTGGAGTCGACCGAAGCCGAGTACCACGGCAGGCGCAGGCGGCTGTCGTCTAGATAGGGCTCTTGCCCGGTTATCTGGGCCACCTCGGCGATGAAATCGCGGGTGGCGCCGACACCGATGGGGACGGTTTTGGTGAAGGGCTGGTCCAGCTCACGTTCCATCCAGCGGCAGGCGGCCTCGCCGGTCTCGGGGTACATCAGAACGTTGAAATGTGAGGCGCCAAGGCGGGTGAGATCCTCTGGTGTGGCATTGAACGGCGCGCAGACATTGACCGAGATACCCATGTCCTCAAGCAGGGCGGTGACCTCGGTGATGTCGTCGCGGTGGCGGAAGCCGAGCGCGGTGGGGCCGATCAGGTTGGCGGTGACATGGCCCGTGCGGTCCATCGGGCGGGCGAGGTTGCGCACCAGTTGGAACAGGGTCTCGTCCGCGCCGAAGTTTTCCTTGCGTTGGTAACTGGGCAGATCCAGCGCGATCACCGGGCAGGGCAGGCCCATCTGTTCGGCCATGCCGCCGGGGTCGTCCTGGATCAGTTCGGCGGTGCACGAGGCGCCGACGATCATCGCCTGGGGCTGAAACCGGTCATAGGCCGCCTGAGCCGCGGTTTTGAAAAGGTTTGCGGTGTCCGCACCCAGATCGCGGGCCTGAAATGTCGTATAAGTGACAGGCGGGCGATGGTTGCGCCGCTCGATCATGGTGAAGAGCAGGTCGGCATAGGTGTCGCCCTGCGGCGCGTGCAGGACGTAATGCAGGCCCTTCATCGCGGTGGCGACGCGCAATGCGCCGACATGCGGCGGGCCTTCATATGTCCAGACCGACAGCTTCATTCCGCCGCCTCCAGCCGCAGCTTGGCGCGGCGGTTGAGGGGACGCGAAAAGAGGCCGGCAAGGTCGCCGGCCTGTTCGTAGAAATGCACCGGGGTGAAGACCAGTTCGATGGCCCACTTCGTGGCCAGACCTTCCGCTTCCAGAGGATTTGCGAGGCCAAGGCCGCAGACCGTCAGGTCGGGCTGGGCGGCGCGGCAGCGGTCGAGCTGCATCTCGACATCCTGGCCTTCGGAGAGCGTCGGTCCCTCTTCCAGCAGGTCGAGATCTGGGCCGACAACGCCCTTGTGGATGTAAGGTGCACCGACTTCGATGGCGGTCATCCCGCATTCGCGGGTCAGGAACCGGGCCAGCGGGATCTCAAGCTGGCTGTCGGGGAAAAAGAAGACGGATTTGCCATCCAGTTTCTCCGACGCCTGCGAGATCGCTTTTTTGGCCCGTGCGCGGGGCGCGTGTGTTACAGTGTCGAACAGGGTGATGTCGACACCAAACTCCATTGCCACGGCGCGAAGCCACGCAGTGGTGCCTTCTTCGCCGAACGGGAAAGGCGCAGGAATGTGACGCGCCCCGCGCTTTCCAAGTGCGGCGAGGGTGCCGCCAAGGAAAGGCTGGGTAAGGATGAAAGAGGTGTTGGGACCAACCGCGAGAGTGCTGTCGGCGCGACGCGCTGGCAGCACTTTTACGTTGTCGATGCCCATTTTGGACAAAAGATCGAGCATCTGGTCCTCGACCACGTCCGGTAGCGCGCCGACCACGAGAAGCTGACGCTCGTCGGTGTCCGGCAAGACCGGGACCATGGAGGCAAGGCAAGCGTCCTCGCCCTCGGTAAAGGTCGTCTCGATGCCGGAGCCCGAGTAATTCAGCACCCTTACATGCGGGGCGTGTTGCAGCGACAGCTTTTCGGCGGCGCGGGCGAGGTCCAGCTTGATCACCTCGGACGGGCAGGAGCCCACAAGGAAAAGCTGGCGGATATCCTTGCGGCGTTCCAAAAGGCGGGCGACCTCGCGCTCAAGCTCGACTTGCGCATCGGCCAGGCCGGCCAGGTCGGTTTCCTCGAGAATGGCCGTGCCGAAGCGGGGTTCCGCGAAGATCATCACGCCGGCGGCGGATTGCAGCAGGTGGGCGCAGGTGCGGCTGCCCACGACCAGGAAGAAGGCATCCTGCATCTTGCGGTGCAGCCAGATGATTCCCGTCAGGCCGCAAAAGACCTCGTGCTGGCCGCGCTGTTTCAGGACCGGGGCGTCGCGGCATCCGGCGGCCGGAAGGGGCGCGGAGTCATCGGTCATGCCGGCACCTCAGACAGGACTGCCGATTGCAGTCGCGCGGCGCGCAGTTTGAGCAGGAACTGGGTGGCATTGATCGCGTAGGCGGCATAAGCCGCTAGGGCGAGCAACATCAGCCCCTGGGGCGGCAGGTAGGCCGTGAAAAGTGCCCAGATATAGGCCGTGTGAAGGGCGATCACCGCGAAGCTGAACACGTCCTCCCAGAAGAAGGACTCGGCGAAAAGGTATTGACCGAAAACGACTTTTTCCCAGATCGCCCCCGTCACCATGATCAGGTAGAGAAATCCTGTCTTGATCAGGATCGACCATGTTGCCAAGGCGTATCCCTCGCCGGTCGAAAGATATCTCAGGACAAGGCCGAGAGAGACCAGGAAAACCAGGAACTGGGCGGGCGCAAGAATGCCTTGCACAAGCGTCCAGATGCTGGAGTCGCGGCGGGCGCGCTGCTCGGGTGTGTAGAGCAGGCCCCGGTTCGCTTTTGGTGGCGCTGGCAGCGACATGGGCTCCCCCTCCTGGGCCATGAGGTCCTTGGATGATGCTAGGGTCTGGCGCGCAGAAGTGTCAACTAAAATTTACACATTGCGGCGTTAGGTTTTGCCGACAAAAGTGGACATTCCTACGTGTCGGCGAGCCGTGTTTTTCAAGCCGTTCGCGCGTCATCGGAATAAATCGGACGCGAAACAAACATACTGTAAACAGTGGGTTGGGCGATCTCCCTAAGCGTGCATGTCAGGAAAAATTGACATTGAACACGCGCGGGCGCACAGTGGGAGGGTTAACCTGGGCGTCGCCGTTACCGCGACGTACCCATGTTGCCAGACGCGGGGGAGATGCGCGTGGAAGATTCTGCTGACACAAGGGGCCACGGCCTTTCAAAGTCCCAGCAGCCGGCCATCCGGTTCTTGGTGGAGTCGGCTCTGCGCACTGTCATATCGAACAAGGAGCGCGCCGAACCGCGGACGCGCGAGCAATGGATCGAGAGGCTGTGCGAAGCGCTGATGTCCGACTCGAGCAGCGGCTACCGTGCGGTCATGGCCTCGCTTGTCGCGAGCGGTGTCAGCACCGAAGAGGTCTTCCAGTCTTACATCCCCGCGGCCTCGGCATTTCTTGGTGAGCTCTGGGTCAGTGACCGGGCAAGTTTTGTCGATGTCACTGTCGGCGCCTCGCGGCTGCAGAGCCTGTTTCGTGAACACCAGACCGACTTCCCGGGACGTTGGAGCGACCGGAGCATTCCCCTTGGGCAATCGGCCCTGATGGTCGTGCCGCAGTTCGAGCAGCACGCGCTTGGGGCCTTCGTGGCCGCGGATAACCTGCGCAGGCACGGCCTTTGGGTGCACATGGCGATTGGCCTTACCAAAGAGGAATTGGCCGCGCTTTCGGGCACCCGCCGCTTCGCGATGATCGGAATTTCGATCGCGACGCGGAATTCGGTTGAAAAAACCACTGAACTCATAGACTACCTGCGTTCGAATGCTGATTATGTGCCACCTATCGTGATCGGGGGGCGAGCTGTCGAGGTAGATCCAAAGGCCGTTTCGAGAACGGGCGCGGATCATGCGGTTCGCACTGCGCGTGAAGTGATCGAGAAATGTGGGCTGTCAAGTGCAGCAGAGGCAGTGCCTTTCAGCGGCGCGATCTGATGCTCCTTGATTTGGGGAATGGCGGAGTGGTCTGGTGACCCGAGAGAGTCGGAAGTCTGAGAGACTGCGTGCGGGAGCCTTGCCCGATCCAACAGAGGTGCAGAACATCGTCGAGCAGGCCGGTGACATGGCCGTCTACGTATCCGACGAAGGCGAGGTTGCAGGCATTTCGGTCAACCCGGACTGTCCGTCCCTGGGGTGCCTCGATCACTGGGTTGGGCGGCCGTTCAAGAATTTCCTGACATTCGAAAGCAAGGAAAAGTTCGATTTGCGCGTGGCGGCCATGCAGGCCGATCCCGACATGACGCCGAGGGCGCTGGAGTTGAACCACGTCGATAACGCGACCTGGGAATTCCCCATCCGCTACACGCTGCACAGGGTCTACAGGAACGGCGGGCTGCTCTTGCTGGGGCGAGACATGCAGCCGATTGCCGAGGTGCAGCAGCGTCTTGTCGCGGAACAGACGGCGCGCGAACGGGATCAGCAGCGGCTGCGCGGTGAGCAGACATTCTACAATGTGGTCCTGCAGGCGTCCGAGACGCCGCTGATTCTGGTGGAACCTGAAAAAGGCCGGATTCGCGACCTCAACGGCGCCGCGGCCATGCTCTTGGGGGCAAGTCCCGAAACGCTGAGCGGATCGTCGCTGGCGCAGGCGTTCGATGGACGCCGCCGGGAAGAGTTGATCGAGGCGATGCGCGCGGCGGCGGGATCTCGCGAGGTGCAGGGCATCAACCTTGTGGCCCGTCGCAATGAACGCGACGTGACGCTTCATCCGGAGTTCTTCCGCGCGGCGGGCGACCTGTTCATCCTGTGCCACCTGCGGTCGGCAGACGGCAAGGCGGGGACGACTGCGGAATCCGGTGTGGTCATGGGGGCGCTTTACGCTGCCACCAGCGATGCGATCGTGATCACGGACGGCAAGGGCGTGATCCGCGATGCGAACGAGGCGTTCCTGACCATGGCCGACGCAGCACAGCTGCGGGATATACGCGATGTCAACCTGTCGGACTTTCTTGTGCGTGGGGCGGTCGATACGAAGCTCATGCTGGAAACGGCGGCCAAGCAGGGGCGGTTGCGCAACTATTCCACGCAGGTCGCCAGCCTTGTGGGGACCCGGGCGACCGTGGACGTATCGGTGGCGCGGCTGCGCAATCCCTCCGGGGATTTCGGTTTCGGTTTCATCCTGCGCAACACTGCCATGAACGAGGCCGGTGAGACGGAATTCGGCAGCGTCGTCAGCGAAGAGGCCATGAAGAACGTCATGGATCTGGTCGGTACGGCGTCGCTGAAAGAGCTGGTTTCGGCTACGTCGGACGTGATCGAAAAGCTATGTATCGAGACCGCGGTGCAACTGACCGGAAACAACCGCGTCGCTGCGGCCGAAATGCTGGGTCTGTCGCGGCAGAGCCTGTACGTCAAGCTGCGCAAGCACGGATTGATCAACTCGAATAGTGACGAATAGGCGCGCTAGAGCTTTGAAGAAGCTTTTTGGCACGTCCGGTCTGACGGGGTTCGGTCGTTGAAGCATTCCTAACGCCAAAAAAGACCTTTCCCGAATCCGATATGTAAACCATACTTGACACTATGAGTGTCTCGTTAGACATACGCGCGCCGCGACGCTGGCCCGAAGCCCGCGCCGTCCTGACCCTGATCAAGCCGATCACGTGGTTCCCGCCGGTCTGGGCGTATCTTTGCGGCGTGGTGTCCAGCGGCGTGCCCGTCCTTTCCGCGCCTTGGCTTGTGCTGATCGGCATGGTGCTTGCAGGGCCGGTGGTCTGCGGCATGAGCCAAGCGGCCAATGACTGGTGCGACCGGCATGTCGATGCCATCAACGAGCCGTATCGCCCGATCCCGTCGGGCCGGATTCCCGGGCGGTGGGGCCTGTGGATCGCGCTGGTCATGAGCGCTGCGGCATTGGCCTTGGGGGCGACACTGGGGCCCTGGGGGTTTGCCGCGACAGTGTTCGGCGTCCTGGCGGCCTGGGCCTACTCGGCCGAGCCGGTCCGGCTAAAGAAGTCGGGCTGGTGGGGGCCGGGTCTTGTCGGGCTGTGCTACGAGGGACTGCCCTGGTTCACGGGCGCGGCGGTCTTGTCGTCCGGCGCGCCGGCATGGCAGATCGTGCTGCTGGCGCTGCTCTACGCCGTGGGGGCGCACGGCATCATGACGCTCAACGATTTCAAGGCGTTGGAGGGAGATCGTCAGACTGGCGTGAAGTCGCTGCCGGTCACGCTGGGTCCGGCGCGCGCGGCACGGGTGGCCTGCTGGATCATGGCCGTGCCGCAGGTCGCGGTGATCGCGCTGCTGGCGGGCTGGGGGCAGGTGTGGCACGCCGCCGCCATCGCCGCGTTGTTGGCGGTGCAGGTCTGGGCGATGAGGGTGCTTTTGTCTGACCCCAAGGGCCGGGCGCCCTGGTACAACGGCACGGGCGTCACTCTTTATGTCAGCGGAATGATGGTGGCGGCTTTCGCCCTGAGGGGGCTGGTATGACCCTGGGATGGGGCGGTATCGCGCGTTTGTGCCTGGCCAATGCCGCGATTGGGGGGATGGCCGCGCTTCCGGTCAACCTGTTCAACCGCCTGATGACGGTGGAACTGGCCTTGCCCGCCTTGCTGCCGGGGTTTCTGGTGGCGTTGCATTACGCCGTTCAATTGTCGCGGCCAGTCTGGGGCCATCGCTCGGATGCCAGGGGCAGGCGCACGCCGTTCATCTTGAGCGGTACGCTTGTCGTGGGCGCGGGGCTGGTGTTGACAGCATGGGGAATCGCCTTTGCGCCGAGCACGCAGGTGGCGATTGCGGTCTGGATCGTGGCCTACGCGCTGATCGGCTTCGGTATCGGGGCCGCGGGGACGTCCTTCCTGGCGCTGCTTGCGACAGCCGCGCCGGATGAAAAGAAGGGCGCGGCCGCCACGTTCGCCTGGCTGATGCTGATTGCCGGGGCGATTGCGGCGTCGGTGGGTGCGGGCATCGCGCTGAAGCCCTACAGCCCGGAGCGCCTGATGATGGTGGTGCCGGTCGTGGCTGCGGCCTGTTTCGTGGCGACGTTGATTGCGACCTGGGGCGTGGAAAGACGTCTGGGATCCGTCCCTGCGCCGCAGGAGCCGAACTTGGGTCCCGCGTTGAGAGCAACCTGGGGGGACCCGGCGGCGAAGGCCTTTACCGGGTTCGTATTCCTGTCGATCCTAGCCTTCTACCTTAGTGAATTGGTGCTGGAGCCTTTCGCAGGCCATATCCACGGGCTGACACCCGACGAGTCGACCAAGCTGTCGGGTGGCAAGGACGGTGCTGCGCTATTGGGGATGCTGCTGGCCGGAGCGTTTTCGACGTTCAGGCTGGGCAGCTTGCGGACATGGGCCGTCATCGGCTGCGTGGTCTCTGCGGTGGGCCTGATGGGCCTTGGCGCGGGTGCGGCGCTGGTGCCGTTCACGGTCATCCTGGGGCTGGGCAACGGCCTGTTCGTCGTGGGCGCCATCGGGTCCATGATGCGCCTTGCTGCAGCGCAGGAAGGCGCGACCGGCACGCGGATGGGCGTCTTCGGTGCCGCCCAGGCGGTGGCCGCCGGTCTGGCCGGGCTGATCGCCACGGGCACCCTCGACGTGGCGCGGAGTTTCATGAGCGACGGCGCGGCCTATGCCGCCGTCTTCGGTCTCGAGGCCGTGCTTTTCTTGGCCGCTGCGCTGGTCGCGGTGCGCATCCTGCACCGGCCCTACGCGCCGCTGCTGCAACCGGGAGAATGAGCGATGTTTGACGTTGTGGTAGTCGGAGGCGGCCCGAGCGGGGCCACGGCGGCCGAGGATCTGGCGCGGTCCGGGCACAAGGTGGCGCTTCTGGACAGGGCGGGCCGCATCAAGCCCTGTGGCGGGGCGATCCCGCCGCGTCTGATCGCGGATTTCGACATTCCGGAGGATCTGTTGGTGGCCAAGATCACCACCGCGCGGATGATCTCTCCGACCGGACGCAAGGTGGATATCCCCATCGAGAACGGCTTTGTCGGCATGGTGGACCGCGAGGATTTCGATGAGTTCCTCCGCGCTCGGGCCGAAGAGGCCGGCGCGGTTCTGGCCACGGGAACCTACAAGCGGATCGAACGCGGAAATGGTCAGGTCAAGGTTGTCTATCGCGACAAGGTCAGCGGAGCCGAGCGTGACCTGCCCTGCAAGCTGGTGATTGGCGCGGATGGCGCGCGGTCGAACGTGGCGCGCGACGAGGTCGAGGGCGGGGACCGTATTCCCTACGTCATCGCCTATCACGAGATCATCGCGGCCCCGGGCAAGGTGGGCGCGTACGACCCGGCCCGCTGCGACGTGATCTATGACGGCCGGATCAGCCCAGATTTCTATGGCTGGGTCTTTCCGCATGGCAAGTCGGCCAGCGTCGGCATGGGATCGCTGGTCAAGGAGGTGGATGTCAAACAGGCCACCGCCGATCTGCGCATCGCCAGCGGGCTGGCGGACTGCGAGACGATCCGCAAGGAAGGCGCGCCCATCCCGCTGAAGCCACTGGACCGCTGGGACAATGGCAAGGATGTCGTCCTGGCCGGGGACGCGGCGGGTGTGGTTGCACCCAGTTCGGGCGAGGGAATATACTATGCCATGGCCGGCGGGCGCGTTGCGGCCACGGCGGCGGTGGCGACCCTGGCCTCGGGGCGGGTCAAGGACCTGCGGCTGGCGCGTCAGCTTTTCATGAAAGAGCACAAGACGGTGTTCCGGGTGCTGGCGTCGATGCAGAATGCCTATTACAAGTCGGACGAGCGGCGCGAACGGTTCGTGTCGCTGTGCCATGACGTCGACGTGCAGCGTCTGACCTTCGAGGCGTACATGAACAAGAAACTGGTCAAGGCCCGCCCCATGGCCCACCTCAAGATCGGGTTGAAGAACCTGGCGCACCTGACGCGCCTGGTGCCGGCGGGCTATACATGAGCGTCATGATCCCGACATGGATCGGTGGCGACCTGGTGGCCGTCGAAAAGCTGGAGGCGCACGAGCGTGGACTGCGGCACAAGGCCGTGTCCGTCTTCGTTCTTTGCGGCAACGACGTGCTGATCCAGCGGCGCGCTTTCAGCAAGTACCACACGCCGGGGCTGTGGGCGAATACCTGCTGCACCCATCCGAACTGGGGCGAAGACCCCGAGGCCTGCGCGGTGCGGCGGCTGAACGAGGAATTGGGCATCGAGGGCCTGGCGCTGGACTACCGCGACCAGATCGAATACCGCGCCGATGTCGGCGGCGGCCTTGTCGAGCATGAACTGGTCGATGTCTTCGTGGCGACGGTGCGGGAGCGTATCGGCGTGCATCCGAACCCGGATGAAGTGATCGACACGGCCTGGGTCGATCTGGACGAACTGGCCGAGTGGGCGCAAAGCATGCCGGACATCTATACGCCCTGGCTGCGCATTTACCTGGCGAAACACGCGGCGCAGATATTCGGTCAGGTGGACAGCCCGGTGTGATCCGGCAACGTGCCGGTTTGAATAGACATCCGGCGCGGGGCTTGATTTAACGCGGCACGACTGGCTGCCGAAGATGGAGCGCGCGTGCTTGACCTCAAAGACCTGCAATTTCTGACCGCGCTGGCGCGGCAGAAGCATTTTGCCCGCGCCGCCGAGGAATGCGGCGTGTCGCAGCCTGCGTTTTCCATGCGGATCGCTAAGCTGGAAGAGCACCTCGAGACCAAGATCGTGCATAGGGGCAACCGCTTTCAGGGGTTGACGCCCGACGGCGAGAGCATCGTGCGCCACGCGCTTCAGATCCTCGAGGATGTGAAGCGGCTGGAGACCGAGTTCAGCGCCGAGCCGGGGGACGTGACAGGTGTCCTGTCGCTGGCGGTAATCCCGACTGCGACGGCGCTTGCGGCCAAGACGGTGATCCGTCTGCGCGAGGCCAATCCGGGGATCACCGTGCGGGTCAAGACGATGAACTCGTTGGCCATCCTGCACGGGTTGGAGGCCGGCACCTACGATGCGGGGATCACCTATACAGACAGCGCCAACTCCGAGAGTGCCATTCACAGTTTTCTGAGAGTGATGCCGATCGACGACGAGGAATACGTGCTGCTGGTGCCGGCGCAGATGGTGGATGACGACAAGACCGAGATCACCTGGAAAGAGGCGGGGGCGCTGCCGCTTTGCTTGCTGGAGCCGGGAATGCAGAACCGGCATATCATCGACACCGTGTTCCAGGATGTGGGTACGCGGCCGCGCGTCGTGGCGGAATTGTCGGGCCTGACGGCGGGCGTGGTGATGGCGATCCAGGGCGCGGCGGCAACGGTGGTGCCGAAGGTGCTGGTCGAGAATACCGGCGCGCCAAGGTCGGTGCGCATCCTGCCGCTGGTGGAGCCCGAAGTGCACAAATCCCTCAGCCTCGTGACGGCGGATCGTGGCCCTGCATTGCGCACGGTGCAGGCGCTGAAAGAAGTTCTGCGATAAGGCCCGCTTATCGTGGGTTTGAATCATACGAATTTTGATTGAAAATGGTATGCTTTAGTGTGCTCCCAGCAACGGGAGGGTCCACATGGCACTTGATGATCGCAGCGGCGTCTGGAAGTCGGGCAAAGGCAAGGGGCGGCGTACGCCCAAAGGCCGGCAGCTCGAGGATCAGGCGTGGGAAGAGGTTCGCGACCTTCTGGGCGATGCGCCCCGGCGGCGTGATCTGCTGATCGAATACCTGCATTTGATTCAGGACAAGTTTGGCCACCTGTCAGCAGCGCATCTGCGCGCGCTGGCCGAGGAAATGCGCATCGCGCAGGCTGAAGTTTATGAGGTTGCAACGTTTTACGCGCATTTCGACGTCGTCAAGGAAGGCGAGGTTCCGCCGCCCGCACTGACCATCCGGGTGTGCGATTCGCTCTCGTGCGAGCTGGCGGGGGCGCAACAATTGAAGGCCGCGCTGGAAGACGGCATGGACCCCAGCGAAGTCCGTGTGCTGCGCGCGCCCTGCATGGGGCGCTGCGACACGGCGCCGGTCCTGGAGCTGGATCACAACCACATCGACAACGCGACGGTGGAGAAGGTCGAGGCGGCGATCTCCGCGGGCGACACCCACACGCATGTGCCCGAGTATGAAGATTTCGCCGCCTACAAGGCGGAGGGCGGTTACGACAAACTGGCGGAGATCCGCAAGAGTGGCGAGTTCGAGACCATTCAGCAGACCTTGCTGGATTCGGGCTTGCGCGGGCTTGGCGGCGCGGGTTTCCCCTCGGGCAAGAAATGGGGCTTCGTCCGGGCCGAGGCCGGGCCGCGCTATCTGGCTGTCAACGGTGACGAAGGCGAGCCGGGCACGTTCAAGGACCGCTATTACCTGGAGCGCACGCCGCACCTCTTCCTCGAGGGCATGCTGATCGCCGCCTGGGCGGTCGAGGCGAAGACCTGCTTTATCTACATGCGCGACGAATACCCCGCAGTGCTGAAGATCCTCGCCAAGGAGATCAAGGCGCTGGTAGAGGCGGGTATCGTCGAGCAAGGCTATATCGAACTGCGCCGCGGCGCCGGGGCCTATATCTGCGGCGAAGAAAGCGCGATGATCGAATCGATCGAAGGCAAGCGCGGCCTGCCGCGCCATCGCCCGCCCTTCGTGGCGCAGGTCGGCGTCTACAACAAGCCGACGCTGGTGAATAACGTCGAGACGCTCTACTGGGTGACCCGCGTTCTGCGCGAGGGCGGCGAAATCCTGTCGAGCGTGGAAAAGAACGACCGCAAGGGCCTGCGCTCCTACTCGGTGTCGGGCCGGGTCAAGAACCCGGGCGTGCACCTGCTGCCGGCAGGGTCCACCATCCTCGACATCATCGAGGCCGCCGGCGGGATGCTGGACGGTCACACCTTGAAAGCCTATCAGCCGGGCGGTCCGTCCTCGGGCCTCTTGCCCGCGCACATGGATGACGTGCCGCTGGATTTCGACACGTTGCAGCCGCATGGGTCGTTTATCGGCTCGGCTGCCGTGGTCGTCCTGTCCGACAAGGACAGCGCCAAGGAGGCGGCGATCAACATGCTGAAGTTCTTCGAGGACGAAAGCTGTGGCCAATGCACGCCATGCCGCGTCGGCTGTGAAAAGGCCGTGAAGCTGATGCAGGCGGACAAATGGGATCAGTCGCTGCTGGAGGAGCTGAGCCAGACCATGGTCGACGCGTCGATCTGCGGCCTGGGGCAGGCTGCGCCCAACCCCATTCGCCTGACCATGAAACATTTCCCGGACGAGGTGTAAGACATGACCGACACGATCAAGTTCACACTCGATGGCAAGGAAGTCGAAGCCGAGAAGGGCATGACCATCTGGGAGGTGGCCAATGGCCGGGGTCTGAAGATTCCGCATCTGTGCCACAAGCCCGCGCCGGGGTACCGCCCCGACGGCAATTGCCGCGCCTGCATGGTGGAAGTCGAGGGCGAGCGGAACCTCGTCGCCTCGTGCATTCGCGAGCCCAGCGAGGGCATGAAGGTCACGACCGACTCCAACCGAGCCGAGACCGCGCGCAAGATGGTGATGGAGATGCTGGTCGCCGACCAGCCCGAGCCGGAAAAGGCGCATGACAAGTCGAGCCACCTTTGGGATATGGCCAAGCTGGCCGGCGTGTCGGAAAGCCGCTTTCCCAAGCTGGAACAGGACCGCGTGCCGCTCTTGGATGACAGCCACGTCGCCATGAGCGTCAACCTGGATGCCTGCATTCAGTGCAACCTGTGCGTCCGCGCCTGCCGAGAAGTGCAGGTCAATGACGTGATCGGCATGGCGGGTCGCGGGCATGACAGCTTTCCGGTGTTCGATTTCGACGACCCGATGGGCGAAAGCACCTGCGTGGCTTGCGGCGAATGCGTGCAGGCCTGCCCCACGGGCGCGCTGATGCCGTCCACCGTGGTGGATGACGCCCAGGTGGGCGACAGCGCCGACTATGACCGCGAGGTCGAGAGCGTCTGCGCTTTCTGCGGTGTGGGCTGCCAGATCAGCCTGAAGGTCAAGGACGACAAGGTGAAATATGTCGAGGGCATCAATGGCCCTGCGAATGAAGGGCGCTTGTGCGTCAAGGGCCGGTTCGGCTATGACTATATCCACCACTCACACCGTCTGACCAAGCCCCTGATCCGGCGCGACGATGCGCCGGCCAAGGGGCTGAACGTCGATCCGGGCAACTGGCGCGACTTTTTCCGCGAGGCCTCCTGGGACGAGGCGCTGGACGTGGCGGCAAACGGCCTGAAGGGCCGGGGCCGCGAGGTGGCCGGTTTCGGCAGTGCGAAATGCACCAACGAAGAGGCCTACCTGTTCCAGAAATTCATCCGCCAGGGTTTCGGCCACAACAACGTTGACCACTGCACGCGGCTTTGCCATGCCTCGTCGGTCGCGGCGTTGATCGAGAACGTCGGTTCCGGCGCGGTGACCGCGACCTTCAACGAGATCGAGAATGCCGACGTGGCGATCATCATCGGGGCCAACCCGATCGAGAACCACCCCGTTGCGGCCACCTATTTCAAGCAGTTCACCAAGCGTGGTGGCAAGCTGATCGTGATGGACCCGCGCGGCGTGGGGATGAAACGCTTCGCGACCCACATGCTGCAGTTCAAGCCGGGCGCGGACGTGTCCATGCTGAACGCGATCATGCATGTGATCGTCGAGGAAGAGCTGTACGACCAGCAGTATATCGAGGCCTTCACCGAGAACTGGGAGGCCGAGAAGGCGCATCTGGCGCAGTTCCCGCCCGAGAAGATGGAAGAACTGTGCGGCATCCCCGCCGAAACGCTGCGGCAGGTCGCGCGGGAGTTCGCGACGGCGCAGTCCGGCATGATCTTCTGGGGCATGGGCGTCAGCCAGCACATCCACGGCACGGACAATTCCCGCTGCCTGATCAGCCTCGCGCTGATGTGTGGACATGTGGGGCGTCCGGGCACGGGCCTTCACCCGCTGCGCGGCCAGAACAACGTGCAGGGCGCTTCCGACGCGGGCCTGATCCCGATGTTCCTGCCCGACTACCTGTCGGTTACGGACGATGGCGTACGCAAGGCGTTCACCGAAGTCTGGGACTCCGGCGATTTCAGCAGCGAGAAGGGCCTGACGGTCACCGAGATCATGGATGCGGTGCACGAGGGTCACATCAAGGCGATGTACGTGCTGGGCGAGAACCCGGCGATGAGCGACCCGGACGTCGAACATGCCCGCGACGCGCTGGCGATGCTGGATCACCTGGTGGTGCAGGACATCTTCATCACCGAAACGGCCAACTATGCCGATGTGATCCTGCCGGCCTCGGCGCTTTATGAAAAGTCCGGCACGGTGTCGAACACGAACCGGACGGTGCAGATGCTGCGCCAGGCGGTGCCGCCGCCCGGAGAGGCGAAAGAGGACTGGTGGATCGAGGTCGAACTGGCCAAGCGCTGCGGTCTGAACTGGACCTACACGCATCCCAGCGAAGTGTTCAACGAGATGGCAATCAACATGCGCAGTCTCGACAACATCACCTGGGAGCGGCTGGAACGCGAGGCGGTGACCTACCCGTCGCTCAGCCCCGAGGACCCCGGCCAGGCCGTGGTGTTCGGCGATGCCTTCCCGCGCCCCGAGGGCCGTGCCCGGTTCACCCCGGCCAGCGTGATCCCGCCCGACGACCTGCCGGATGCGGACTATCCGATGGTTCTGACCACCGGCCGGCAACTGGAGCATTGGCACACCGGGTCGATGACCCGCCGGGCCAGCGTGCTGGACGCGGTCGAGCCCGAGGCGAACTGCTCGCTGCATCCCTCGACCCTGCGCAAGCTGGGCGTCGAGCCGGGCGGCATGGTGCGGATCACCACCAAGCGCGGTTCGATCGACGTGATGGCCCGCGCCGACCGGGCGATTGCGCCGGACATGGTCTTCATGCCGTTTGCCTATGTCGAGGCGGCGGCGAACATCCTCACCAACCCGGCCATCGACCCCTATGGCAAGATCCCCGAGTTCAAGTACTCGGCCGTGCGGGTGGAGAAGGCCGAGGCGGCGGTGGCGGCGGAATAATCCGCACCGAAATCATGATTTTCGAAGGGCCGGGGGTTTCCCGGCCCTTTTGTTTTGACCCTCGGGAAAGGCGGTCTGCCCCGCGACAGGGCGGTATTCTTGCTGCATCCGCGGAAGTTTGCCGTTGATTTGCGTTGGTTCGTGGTATACCAGACTACGGATTTAACGACTCAAACGTGGTGGGCCGTCATGAAACTCAATCCGATCGACACGTCGGTCACGCTCAAGGACCACATCTATAACCGGATGCGGGAAGCGATTCTCGAGATGGACATCTATTCCGACAGCGTGGACTTGCGGCTGGACGAACGCAGCCTGGCGGACCAGCTGGGCGTCTCGCGCACCCCCCTGCGCGAGGTTCTGGTACGGCTGGAACAGGAAGGCCTTCTGGAGGTCCGCCCCCGTCGCGGCATCTTCGTGCAGCGCAAGACGCTGTCGGATATCCTGGAGATGATCATCGCCTGGGCCGCGCTGGAAAGCATGGCCGCCCGGCTGGCCTGCGAGCGTGCCACGGACCGCGAGATCACGAGCCTGCGCACGATAGCCGCGAAATACTCGGTCTCCAAGACCGGCGCGGATATCGCGGAATACTCCGATGACAACATCCGCTTTCACCAGAAGATACTGGAAATTTCGGGTTGCGAATTGCTGTCCAGCATGGCCGAGAACCTGTTCGTGCACATGCACGCCGTGCGCCGCCGGTCCATGGCCGAGGAAGACCGCGTGCCGCAATCGGTGGCGGATCACATGGAAATCATCGAGGCGATGGAAGCGCGCGATGCGGACCTCGCCGGGGCTCGCGTACGCGACCATACGATGCGCCTGCATGACCACGTGCGCGAGGTCTGGACCCGCGCGGGAATCACGAAAAACATGGGGGAATGACCTGATGAAAGCATTGGACGGCATCAAGATTCTGGACTTCACGCATGTTCAGTCGGGTCCGACCTGCACGCAGCTTCTGGCGTGGTTCGGGGCGGATGTGCTGAAGGTGGAGCGGCCCGGCGTGGGCGACGCCACGCGGCAGCAGCTGGTGGATGTGCCGGGGGCGGACAGCCTCTATTTCACCATGCTCAACCACAACAAGCGCTCGATCGAGCTCAATTCAAAGAACGAGACCGGCAAGCAGGTGCTGACCCGCCTGATCGAGGAATGCGACGTGCTGGTCGAGAACTTCGCGCCCGGCGCGCTCGACCGGATGGGGTTCAGCTGGGAGCGGATCCAGGAGATCAACCCCCGCATCATCATGGCCTCGGTCAAGGGGTTCGGCCCCGGCAAGTACCAGGATTGCAAGGTCTACGAGAACGTGGCGCAATGCGCCGGCGGCTCGGCCTCGACCACCGGGTTCCGCGACGGCCCGCCGCTGGTGACGGGCGCGCAGATCGGTGACTCGGGCACCGGCCTGCATCTCTGCCTCGGCATCATGACGGCGCTCTTCCAGCGCGAGCGCACGGGCCGCGGCCAGAAGGTGCTGGCGCCGATGCAGGACGGGGTGCTGAACCTCTGCCGCGTCAAGCTGCGCGACCAGCAGCGGCTGGAGGCGGGCCCGCTGAAGGAATACAGCCAGTACGGCGAGGGCATCGAGTTCGGCGAGGCGACACCGCGCGCGGGAAACGACTCGGGCGGCGGCCAGCCGGGGCGGATCCTGAAGTGCAAGGGCTGGGAGGACGACCCCAACGCGTACACCTACTTCATCACCCAGGCCGCGGTGTGGGAGCAGATCTGCGACGTGATCGGCCGCCCCGAATGGAAGACGCAGGAGGGCTATGCCACGCCGCCCGAGCGGCTGGACAAGCTGAACGAGATCTTCGGGGCCATTGAAGAGTGGACCATGACCAAGACGAAGTTCGAGGTGATGGACATCTGCAACCCGCTGAACATTCCCGTGGGCCCGATCCTGTCGACCAAGGAACTGATCGAGGACGAGGGGCTGCGGGCGACGGGCACGATCGTCGATGTGGATCATCCCAAGCGCGGCAAATACGCGTCGGTGGGCTGCCCGATCAAGCTGAGCGACAGCCCGGTGGAGGTGACCCGCTCGCCGCTTCTGGGCGAACACACGGTGGAGATCCTGCGCGACGTGCTGGGCTATGACGGCGACGAATTGCAGGCGGTGCTCGACAGCGGCGCCGTGGGCGACCCGCGGAAAACCGCGGCGGAGTGAGATCGCGCGAGGAAGGGCAGTCCGAAAGGCGGGCTGCCCTTTTGATATGTGCTGAAGTATCGCGTGAATAATATGTCGTAACTATCTGTTACCAAGTATTTTTCAGGTTTTCCGAATGCCATTTTCCTCGATGCTCACGGCAGTCGGGCCGGCAAGGCGAAGAAATCCTTGCAATGAGTCTGGACATGTTATTTGTTGCCGTGGTGCGAAATTTTATTTCACGCAATGGTTTCTGTATGCAATTAAATACCATTGCATACATCGCCAGCTGATTAGGAGGATCGGCTCAAGTCCGGCCAAGACCGGAAACCAACAGGGAGGATAACCATGAATACCTTTAAGCTACTTGTTGCGAGTGCGTCCGCACTGGCATTGACGGCGCCGGCAGCGCTGGCGGAATGGCAGCCGAAAAAGCCGGTCGAGTTCATCATCATGGCCGGCACCGGCGGCGGCGCTGACCAGATCGCGCGGCTGTTGCAGGGCCTTATTCAGAAGAAGGACCTGAGCCCGCGCCCCTTCATCCCGATCAACAAGCCGGGCGGTTCGGGCGCCGAGGCGCTGCGCTATCTGCAGGACAAGGCGGGCGACAACCACGTGGTGATGATGACGCTGAACAGCTTCTACACCACGCCCATCATCCAGGAGGATCTGGGCGTCGACGTGACCGAGTTCACCCCGATCGGGCTGATGGCGATGGACACGTTCCTGTTGTGGGTCAACACGGACCGCGATGACATCACTGATCTCGAGAGCTTCAACGCCGTCGTGTCCGAGGCGGGCAAGGACTGGAAGGTCGGCGGCACCGGGTCGGGCCAGGAAGACAGCGTTCTGACCGCGATGATGGAAGCCGAGTTCGGTTATGACGTGACCTACATCCCGTTCCCGGGTGGTGGCACGGTGGCGAAAAACCTTGTTGGCAATCAGATAGATAGCACCGTCAACAATCCCGCCGAGCAGATGGAGTTCTTCCGCGCGGGCAACACCAAGCCGCTGGTGCAGTTCACCGCCGAACGCATGCCGGCCTTCCCGGATGTGCCGACGGCCAAGGAACTGGGTGTGGAGATCGAATACTACATGCAGCGCTCCGTGAACGGCCCGCCGGACATGGATCCGGAAGCGGTGGAATGGTACACCAACCTGTTCCAGGAGCTGTTCGACAGCGAGGAATGGCAGGCATTCTGCAAGTCCGACGGTCTGACCTGCGAGACGATGATGAAGGGCGAGGACCTCGCCACGTTCCACGAGAACCAGAAGGTCGCGCATGAAAAGCTGATCGAAAAGGTCGGCGCCGCGTCCATCACCGGCGAGTAAAACAAGGGATATCACCGCGGAGTTAACGGTGGTTGAAGGTCAAGGGCGGCGCGGGTCATGCGCTGCCCTTTTCCGTTCAGGATCAAAACGTTGCGCGGCAAACCTGAACCAGATATGCCGCCTGAAACGCGGCGCATTATCCAATTTCGCCTTTGACCGACGCCCCGGCTCAAAGGCGAAACGCCTTGGTTAACGGAGGCGTTTTAGGTCGAAAACGGGACGTCGGTATTGCGTCGGTATCGCTGGAGGTAACGCGTCGGTGCGCATTTCCCGGCCTGGCGGGATTGACGAAGGGCGCGGTGCAAAAGTCTCTTGAAGACTTTTGCCAGGACTTTTTCTGCAAAAGTCCTGGCCGGTCCGACGCGACTCAGGTGCGACGGGACTCAGGGGCGCAGGAGGATCTTGCCGCGGTGGGTGGCGGATTCCATCAAGGCGTGCGCCGCCGCCGCTTCCTCGAACGGGAAGACCTTGTGGGTGTAGGTGCCGACCGTGCCCTCGGCCAGAAGCGGCCAGACTTTTTCCAGGAGGTCCTGCGCCACGCGGGTCTTGAACGTGTCGGGGCGCGAGCGCAGGGTCGAGCCGGTATAGGTGAGCCGCTTGAGCATCACCGGCATCAGGTCGATTTCCATCTTCGAGCCGCCGTTGAACGCGAGTTGCACGATGCGGGCGTCGGCATGGGCGGCTTTGATGTTGCGGGCCACGTAATCGCCGCCGATGATGTCGAGGATGAGATTGGCGCCGCCCGCTTCGCGGACGATCGGCACGAAATCCTCGGTCTTGAAGTCGATGGCGCGTTCGGCGCCGAGTTCGGTGACATAGTCGATGTCATCCTTGCCGGTGCAGGTGGTGAAGACGCGGCAATCCAGGGCGCGGCCAAGCTGGATCGCGGTGGAGCCGATCCCGCCCGCGCCGCCATGGACGAGCAGGAGGTCTTTGGGGGCCGGGGGCCTGTCGAGAAAGAGGTTGGACCAAACGGTAAAGTAGGTCTCGCAGATACCCGCCGCATCGGTGGTGTCCATGCCCTTGGGGATGGGCAGGCAATGGGTGGCGTCGACGGCCACGTACTCGGCATAGCCGCCGCCATTGGTGAGGCCGCAGATCGCGTCGCCCACGGCCCAGCCCGAGACGCTGTCGCCGACGGCGGCCACTTCGCCCGAGACTTCGAGCCCCAGGAGGTCGGAGGCGCCCTTGGGCGGCGGGTAATGCCCCCGGCGCTGGACAAGGTCGGGGCCGTTGACGCCCGTGGCGGTGACCTTGATGAGCACTTCGGACGGCGCGGGGGCGGGAACGGGGCGTTCGCCCACCTCCAGCACGTCGGGTTTGCCGGGTTCGCGCATTTCCACGGTTTTCATCGTCTCGGGCAGCATATGGGTCGTCCTTTTCCTGTCGTTGACCCTGAATGTGCATTTAATGCGGGGGGTTTCAACCGGATTGGCCGGGGCGGTGGGTTTTCACCCACCCTACGTGACGCGGCTAGCCGAGGTCCGACAGCTTGACGTCGGGCAGGCTGTCGAGGGCGTTCTTCAGCGCCTCGCCCCAGCCCTTGGAGACGGCCTCGAACCAGGGGCTGTCGGCCTCTATCCGGCCGGTCTGGCCGATGGTCAAGCTGTCGGTTTCGTAGATGTGGAAATCGAACGGCGCGCCGACGGTCAGGTTGGCCTTGAGCGTGGAGTCGAAGCTGACCAGCAGAAGCTTCATCGCGGCCTCGAAGCTGAGGTCGGGATCGAAGGCGCGCACCAGGATGGGGCGGCCATACTTGGTTTCGCCCATCTGGAAGAAGGGGGTGTCGTCGCCGGCTTCGATGAAGTTGCCCTCGGGGTAGATCAGGAACAGGCGCGGCGGGCTGCCGGCGATCTGGCCGCCCAGCATGATGGTGGCGTTGAACGTGCCTTCCGCGCGCTGGCCTGACTCACCGGTGCGTTCGATCACCTCGCGCAGGGTGTCGGCCACCATGCGAGCGGCCTGGAACAGCGAGGGGACGCCCAGCAGGGACGGTGTGCGGTCACCGGGGGACTTGGAGCGCTCGTCCAGCAGGCTGATCACCGACTGCGTGGTGGCGAGGTTGCCGGCGGAGAGAAGCGTGATGACGCGGTCGCCGGGGCTTTCCCAGGTGGTCAGCTTCTTGAAGGTCGAGATATTGTCCAGCCCGGCATTGGTGCGGGTGTCCGACATGAACACGAGGCCCCGGTCGAGAACCATTCCCACGCAATATGTCATGCCCGTCCTTCGCTATTGTTGGATGACGTCGATCTCGACCTCGAGGCGTTCCTCGGGGCCGCCGATTCTGGTGCCTGTGATGGGCGCAGCATCCGCGTAATCGAGACCCGTTGCAACGCGGACGTAGCGTGTGTCGGGGGAAATTCCGTTGGATATGTCGAAGCCAACCCACCCCAGCGCCTCGACATGCGCCTCGGCCCAGGCGTGCATCGCGTCCTGGGCGGTGCGGTCGTCGAGCATGAGATAGCCCGAGACGTAGCGGGCGGGAAAGCCCATGGCGCGGGCGCAGGCCAGAAAGATGTGGGTATGGTCCTGGCAGACGCCCTTGCCGTGGCTGATCGCGTCCTCGGCGGACCAGCTGGGCTCGGACGCGCCGACCTGGAAGGCCACGCTGTCGCGGATCGTCTTGCTGAGCGCGTGCAGGCGGTCGAGCGGGTCGGGCTCGTCGACCTTGCGGATGAGGGCGCGGGCGCCGGACTTGGCCTCGGTGCGCTTGGTGGCCTGTTCGTAGAGCCAGAGCGGCGCGGGGCCCAGGTGCCGGCCCAGCACGCCGCTGACATCCTCGAGCACCACTTCGCCCTGGCTGGTGACGGTCAGTTCGGTGGTGTCGCGGTCGAAGCTGATGAGTTCGACCGCGTTGTTGTGGTGGTCGGTGAAGTCCGCCTCCTTGCGGCCGTTCTCGATGCTGGTGGACCAGGTCAGGATCTGCTGGGCGCGCGTGGTCTTGGGCGTTTTGCGCAGCTGTTGCAGGCCATAGGTCACGGGGCCGGAAAAGCGGTAGCGCGTGATGTGCTTTATGTGCAGGTGCATGGGGTCACTCATAGAAGCGGTACTCGCGCTCGATCTCCTGCGCCAGGTCGGCGAGCAGGGCGATGATCTCGGTGATGTATTCGTGCAGGCCGTAGTCGAAGATCGCATCGACCTCGTGGGCGAGGTACTTGCGGTTGATGAAGTCGAGCTTTTTCATGGCGTCCGACGGGTGCGCGTTGCCGGCATTGAGGCTGCGCAGGTTTTCCTGAAGCTGGGCGGCGCAAAAAGCGAGGCTGCGCGGCAGGCGTTGGTCGAGGATCAGGAAATGGGTGATGTCGCGCGGGCCGGAATCGGCGCCGTATTCCATGCGGAAGCCGCCGCGCGCGGCGACCGAGCGCAGGATGGTTTCCCATTGCACGTTGTCGAGCGCGGAGCCTACGGCACGGGCCGAGGGCAGCAGGACGTAGTATTTCACGTCGAGGATGCGCGCGGTGTTGTCGGCGCGTTCGAGGAACGTGCCGAGCCGGGCGAAATCGTAGCGTTCGCCGCGCAGCATGGTGCCGTGGGTCATGCCGCGCACCAGCGAGGTGTTCTGGCGCAGGGTGCGCAGGCAGCCGGGCAGGTCGCGTTCGGCCACCTGGCGGCCAAGGTTTTCCTGGGCGTTCATGTAGGCGCTGTTGATCGCCTCCCACATGTCGCCGGTGAGCGCGGTGCGCACCAGGCGCGCGTTCTGCCGCGCGGCGCAGATGCAGGAATAGACCGACGAGGCGTTGCCGCGGTCGCGCAGCAGCCAGTTGATCGCGGCCTCTTTGGTGACCTCGCCGCGGGCCGCCTCGAAGGCGGGCCAGACGCCGGCGGATTGAAGTACCGAGCGCCATTCCGACGCGCTGTCGCCCAGGCGGGTCAGCGCGATGCGCTGGCCGGTCTCGATCAGGCGGGCGGTATTTTCGGCCCGTTCGAGGTAGCGGAAGAGCCAGAAGAGGCCGTTTGCGGTTTTGCCCAGCATGTCAGTCCTCCAGCACCCAGGTGTCCTTGGTGCCGCCGCCCTGCGACGAGTTCACCACCAGCGAGCCTTTCTTGAGCGCCACGCGTGTCAGGCCGCCGGGCGTGATCTGGATGCCATCGGGATTGACCAGCACGAAGGGGCGCAGGTCGACGTGCCGCGGGCTGAGGCCCTTGGCGGTGAAGGTCGGCACCGTGGACAGGCTGAGCGTGGGCTGGGCGATGTAGTTCGAGGGCTTGGCGTCGAGCTTTTTCGCGAAGTCGGCGATTTCCTTTTTCGACGCGGCGGGGCCGACGAGCATTCCGTAGCCGCCGGAACCGTGAACCTCTTTCACCACCAGTTCGGCGAGGTGTTCGCGGACATAGGCCAGGTCGTCGGCATCCGAGCAGCGCCAGGTGGGGACGTTGGGCAGAAGCGGCTGTTCGCCGGTGTAGAATTCGACGATGTCGGGCATGTAGGAGTAGATCGCCTTGTCGTCGGCGATGCCGGTGCCCGGCGCGTTGGCGATGGTGATGCCGCCCGCGCGGTAGACATCCATGATGCCCGCGACGCCCAACTGGCTGTCGGGGTTGAAGTTGAGCGGATCGAGAAAGTCGTCGTCGACGCGGCGATAGAGCACGTCGATGGGCGTGTAGCCGCGCGTGGTGCGCATGGCGACGCGGCCGTCGACCACGCGCAGATCGTTGCCTTCGACCAGTTCGACGCCCATCTGGTCGGCCAGGAAGGCATGTTCGAAATAGGCGGAATTGTAGATGCCGGGGGTCAGAACGGCCACCACGGGCGCGTCCTTGGTAATTTCGGGCGCGCAGGCGGCGAGCGAGCGGCGCAGGTTGGTGGGATAGTTCTGCACCGGCTGGACGCGGTTGCGCGAAAACAGCTCGGGGAACATCTGGAGCATGGTTTCGCGGTTTTCCAGCATGTAGCTGACACCCGAGGGGGTGCGGGCGTTGTCCTCGAGCACGAAGAAGTCGCCGGGGCCGGTGCGGACCACGTCGATGCCGACGATGTGGGTGTAGACGCCGCCCGGCGGTTCGACCCCGATCATATGGGGCAGGAAGGCCTCGTTGCGGGCGATCATCTCGGCGGGTAGGCGGCCGGCCTTCACGATTTCCTGCTTGTGATAGATGTCGTGCAGGAAGGCGTTGATCGCGCGGACGCGCTGTTCGATGCCGCGCGACAGCTTGTACCATTCGTTGCCCGACAGGATGCGCGGGATGATGTCGAAGGGAATGAGCCGCTCCTCAGCCTCGGCGCGGCCGTAGACGTTGAAGGTGATGCCGGTCAGGCGAAAGAGATCCTCGGCCTCGCGCTGCTTGGCGCGCAGGCGGGCGGGGTCCTCGGCGTCGAACCATTGGTGGAACGTGGCATAGGGATCGCGCAGGGTTTGCGACGTGCCCCACATTTCGTCGAAGAAAGGGTCTGATGACATGTTCACCTCCGGCGTTTCATAGAAGCAGGCGGACGCGGGGCTGGCAAGATAGACAGTTGCCGGGGGCTGAGCGGGCTTGGCTAAGGCGCCGGAACTGCTGGATTTTTGTGCAGGGCCTTCTCAGGCGAAGCGGAAGAAGACGGGTGCCGTGCGGCGGATGTAGTCTTCGAAGAAGGTGGTGAAGGTGGCCACCAGCGGGGGAAATGCCTCGTAGGGCGGGTAAAAGAGCGTGAGCCAGAGCGGGCTGACCTGCCAGTCGGGCAAAAGGATCGTGACCTCGCCCGCCGCCAGATCGTCGGCCACGAGGAAGTCGGGCAGCACGGTGATGCCCTGGCCCAGGCGGGCCACCTGGCAGAGCAGGTCGCCGTTGTTGGTGATCAGGCGGCTGCCCGCCTGGACGGAGCGGTTGGCCCCGTCGCGGGTGAACTCCCACGTCTCGGGCGTGGCTGTGGCGCTGTAGGACAGGCACAGGTCGCGCGGCAGGTCGGCGGGATCGGTGGGCGGCGTGGTGCCCGCAAAGAGGGAGGGGGCGGCGACGGCGTGGCGGGGCACCTCGCAGATCTTGCGCCAGATGGTGGATTTGTCGGACGGAGGCCCGGAGATGCGGATCGACAGGTCATAGGGGTCTTCGATGATGTCGACGAAACGGTCGGTCAGGGTGACGTTGAGGTCGATCCGGGGATAGGCGTCGCGGAAGGCGGCGATCAGGCCCGGCATCAGGCGCAGGCCCAGCGACATGGGCGCGTTGAGGCGCAGGCGGCC
Organism: Roseovarius sp. THAF8; assembly: GCF_009363735.1. Taxonomy (NCBI): domain Bacteria; kingdom Pseudomonadati; phylum Pseudomonadota; class Alphaproteobacteria; order Rhodobacterales; family Roseobacteraceae; genus Roseovarius; species Roseovarius sp. THAF8. The sequence goes on from NZ_CP045410.1 coordinate 3,565,906, forward strand.
GGCGTCGGGGTGGGCGGCGTGCATCAGCGCGTCGGTGGTGGCGTCGAGTTCCGCCAGAAGGGGGCGGTAGCGGGCGGCCACCACGGCGCCGGCATCGGTGAGCGAGACCTTGCGGGTGGTGCGCAGAAGGAGTTGCTGGCCAAGGCTGTCTTCCAGTTTTGCCACGATGCGCGTGACGCTGGAGGGGGTCATGTCGAGCGCGCGGGCAGCGGCGGCAAAGCTGCGGCGTTCGGCCACTTCGAGGAAGACGCGGATGGGTTTGATATCCTGCATGACGCTATTATTGCATCATGCGCAATAGTCTATGCAAGTTTGTTGCTATTCTCATGCGAGGGTCATTGCCCCAGATTGCACGGTAACAGTTCCTCAACCGAAAAGGCGACAGGATGATTACCGAGATCAAGGGCCTGCATCACGTGACGTCGATGGCGGGCGATGCGAATGACAACAACGCTTTCTTTACCAGGGTGCTGGGATTGCGCCGGGTGAAGATCACGGTGAATTTCGACGCGCCGGAGGTGTATCACCTGTATTTCGGCGACGAGGTGGGCACGCCGGGGGCGGTGATGACGACCTTCCCATTCGGCCAGATGCCGCGCGGCACGCGGGGCGTGGGCGAAGTGGGCGTGACCGAGTTTGCCGTGCCGCATGGCGCGCTGGGCTATTGGAAAGAGCGACTGGCGGCGGCGGGCGTGACCGGGCTGGCCGAGGGCGAGGCCTTTGGCGAGAAGCGTCTGAGCTTTGATGGGCCGGATGGCGACGGTTTCGCGCTGGTGGAGACGGATGTGCGCGGGCGGACGCCCTGGACGGGGGCGGACGTGCCGGAAACTGCCGCGATCCTGGGCTTTCATGGCGCGCGGTTTGCGCTGCGGGATGCGGATGCGACGGGCGAGTTGTTGCGCTTCATGGGGTATCAGAAGATGGACACCGAAGGCGACCTGACGCGGTACGTGGTCGAGGGCGGCAATGCGGCCGACACGATCGACCTGCTGGAGGCGCCGAGCGCAAAGGCGGCGCATCAAGGCGCGGGATCGGTGCACCATATCGCGTTTTCGGTCGAGGACCGCGCGACGCAGCTCGCTGTGCGCAAGCGGCTGGTGGACACAGGGTACGACGTGACGCCGGTGATCGACCGTGACTATTTCTGGTCGATCTATTTCCGCACGCCGGGCGGTGTGCTGTTCGAGGTCGCGACCAACGAGCCGGGGTTCGACCGGGACGAGGATACGGCGAACCTGGGTTCGGCGCTGAAACTGCCGGACCGCTACGAGCCGCACCGCGCCAAGATCGAGGCGCATCTGCCGAAGCTGGTGGAGTAAGGCGATGGCGCTGGATCTTTACCATGCGAAAACGCGGGCGCCCGATGTGGGCGCGCCGCTGGTCTTTGCCTTTCACGGCACGGGCGGGGACGAGACGCAGTTCTTCGACCTCGTGCGGCAGGTGAACCCCGGGGCGGGTATCGTTTCGCCCCGGGGCGACGTGTCGGAGCACGGCGCGGCGCGGTTTTTCCGGCGCACGGATGAGGGCGTTTATGACATGGACGACCTTGCGCGGCGCACGCAAGCGATGGTGCGCTTCGTGGAGGCGCGGAAGGCAGAGCATCCGGGCATCAAAACATATGGCTTCGGCTATTCCAACGGGGCGAATATACTGGCCTCGGTCGTGATGGCGCGGCCGGATCTGTTCGACCGGGTGGGTCTGCTGCATCCGCTGATCCCGTGGGCGCCGGAGGCTGTCGCGGGGCTGGACGGGCGACATGTGCTTGTCACGGCGGGGCGGCACGATCCGATCTGTCCCTGGCCGCTGAGTGCGCGGCTGATAGAGTGGCTGGCGGCGCAGGGCGCGGAAATCGAGACGGTGATCCATGACGGCGGGCACGAGATACGGCCCGAGGAAGTGAAGGCGCTGGCGCGCCACTTGACCTGAGACAGGAGAGCGAGATGAGCTGGAATCCGACGCAGAACCCCGATTGCCCCGATGCCGCGGGACTGGATGGCATAGAGACGCTGATCATCCCGCGGGCGCGGGATCTGGGCGGTTTCGAGGTGCGGCGCGCGTTGCCGAGCCCGGAGCGGCAGATGGTCGGCCCGTTCATCTTTTTCGACCAGATGGGGCCCGCAGAGTTCATCACCGAAGGCGGGATCGACGTGCGGCCGCATCCGCATATCGGGCTGGGGACGGTGACGTATGTCTATCAGGGCGAGTTCGAGCATCGCGACAGCCTGGGCACGCACCAGATGATCTATCCCGGCGAGGTGAACTGGATGCTGGCGGGGCAGGGTGTGACCCATTCCGAGCGCACCAGCGCGGAGACGCGGGGCACGCGGCATAACCTCTTCGGGATCCAGACGTGGATCGCGCTGCCCGAGGACCGCGAGGACATGGCGCCGGATTTCGAGCATCACAAGGAGGCGGCGCTGCCGTTTTTGAATGATGGCGGGGCGGAGGTGCGGCTGATCCTGGGCACGGGATGGGGCGAGAGAAGCCCGGTGACGATGCAATCCGAGATCTTCTATGCCGATGCCGTGCTGGCGCCGGGCGCGGCGTTTCCGTTGCCGGACGAGCACGAGGACCGGGGGCTTTACGTGACGCAAGGCAGCGTGGAGATCGCGGGCGAGGTGTTCGAGGCGGGCCGGATGATGGTGTTCCGGCCGGGCGACCGGATGAGCGTCAAGGCGGGGCCGCAAGGCGCGCGGGTGATGGCGCTGGGCGGTGAGACGTTCAACGGGCCAAGGTATATCTGGTGGAATTTCGTGTCGTCGGACATCGAGAAGATCGAGGCGGCGAAAAAGGCCTGGAAGGCCGCCGATTGGGATGGCGGGCCGTTCAGGCTGCCGCCGGGAGACACCGACGAGTTCATTCCGATCACGGACGACATGGAGCGGATGAAGGTGAAGCGGCCCAAGGGGTAGGCGCGGGACGGGAGCCGCGAGGTCCCGGATCGGGTCCGGGACGGGTGGACTGGGGTGTGGTGGGGTGGAACCCCACCCTACAATGCGTGGATCGCGTGGAATCAAGGGCCTTCAGGCCCGCCACGCGATCGTCCGCTGACCGAAAGGCGATTGCACGCAATCGCCGAAAGGGGGGCCGCCCAGACGGGCTGGCGATATGGGGCATGTTGAAGTTCAGACCAAGGCGTGCGCGGATAAAGCAGGAATAAAGTGCGCCGTCACACCGTTGGCTCGCCATCCCGCGGTCCGGCGATCGCGTGTCTCAGTAGAGCTTGATCGCGCCGGAGGTGTTGTCGGTGCCGGGGTCGCGACCGGCGATGACGGAGGCGATGGGCTGGTCGAGGATGTCGTCCTCGGCCTTGCGCAGGCGGGCCAGCAGGTCGGGCAGGGTGCCGGTCGACTCGATCACCTGGGACAGCGAGGGGCGGCCGGAGAGGTCCCGCACGCCGCCGAGGCTGAGGCCGATGTCGTGGGCCAGTTCGGCCACGCTGACGCGGTGCAAATCGCGTGCGAGGCACAGCTTGGCGTCTTCGGTTTCGACGATGTAATTGGCGTCGAGCAGGGCCTGGAGCACGGAATCGCGGGCCAGGACCGGCACGGCCTCGGCCAGGTCGTCGGGGGGCAGGGACTTGCCCTCGGGCGCCTTGCGCGCCAATGCCGCCAGAAGGGCCACCGCCACTTCGAGCGTTTCGGCGGGGCTGAGTTCCTCGCCCGAGAGCGCGTCGCGCCGGCGCCACCAGTCGGGGAAGGAGGCGGCCAGCAGGGCGCCGAGGATGATCACCGTCCAGGACGAGTAGACCCAGAGCAGGAAGATCGGAAAGATGGCGACCGCGCCGTAGACGGTGGAATAGGTCGAGGAGGAGGTGACGAAGGTGTTGAACCCCCATTGCAGCACCTGGAAGGCCACCGCGGCGAAGGCGCCGCCGATGACGGCATTGCGGATGCGCACCTGCACCGCGGGCACGACGCAGTAGAGCAGGGTGAAGACGATCGTGGTGTTGACCAGCGCCAGCACCTTGCGCGGCCAGTCGGCCCGCAGCTGGACGGCGGGGATGTAGCCCGCGTCCCGTGCCCAGTCCTGGAGCGGGCGCATCATGTCGGTGGTCAGGGTGAAGCTGGCCCCGATCAGCAGCGGCCCCATCGTCAGCACCGCCCAGAAGGTTAGCAGGCGGACCACCAGCGGCCGGGGCCGGGAGACGCGCCAGACCTGGTTCAGCGTGGCCTCGATGGTCGACAGCAAAAGCACCGCCGTGACCGGGAGGGCGATGATGCCGGCGACGGTCAGGTCGCTGGCATTGCTGGTGAAATCCGAGATGTAGGTGCGCACGTCCGAGCCGACCTCGGGAACGAGGATGCCGAAGAACATTTCCTGCATCCGGATCTTGACCGGGTCGAAGGCGGGAAAGCCCGAGAGCACGGCGAAGGCGATGACGAGAAGCGGCACGAGGGCCAGCAGGGTGGAGTAGGTCAGCGCGCCGGCGGCCTGACCCAGGCCGTCGCTGACGAAGCGGCGCATCGTGTAGTAGAGGAAACTGCCGATATCCGAGACGATTCCGAGGAAACGGGTCTCGCGCCAGTAGTCCAGTCGGGATTTCTTCTCTGCCATGTCAGGGTGATAGCATAGGCCGGACGGAGCGTCTTTCAAACCGGCGCGGCTTGCCGAGGGTTTTCGGCAGGCGTGGGATTTTGGGCACCCGTGGGGTATGCGTGTCGCGGTGCGCGTGGGTTTTCACCCACCAAAGGTGGGTTGTCACCCACCCTACGGGTCAGGCGTCTTCCAGCACGAGGTCGGCGCATTTCTCTCCGATCATGATGGCGGGGGCGTTGGTGTTGCCGGAGACGATTTCGGGCATGATCGAGCAATCGGCCACGCGCAGGCCCGTAAGCCCATGCACGCGCAGGCGGGCGTCGACCACGGCCTGCGGGTCGTCGCCCATCTTGCAGGTGCCGGTGGGGTGATAGATCGAGACCGAGTGGTTGCGCGCCCAGTCGAGCGTGGCGGCGTCGTCGTTCATCGGCAGATCGGCGTTGGGGCGGAATTCCTCGGCGATCTTGGTGGACAAGGGCGCGTGGCGGGCGATGCGGCGGGCGATCTTGACGCCTTCGGTGAGGGTGCGGCAGTCGAGATCGGTCGAGAGGTAATGCGGGTGGATCTTGGGATAGGTCTTGGGGTCGGGACCATCAAGGCGGATCTCGCCCCGGCTTTCGGGGCGCAGCTGGCAGACCGACATGGTGAAGGCCGAGAACGGGTGCACGCCCGCGCCGGGGCTGTCGGCGGACCAGGGCTGGACGTGGAACTGGATGTCGGGGGTGTCCACGTCGGGGCGGGTTTTCAGGAAGCCGGTGGCGAGGCTGGCGGCCATGGTCATCGGCCCGGCGCGGAAGAGCGCGTATTTGAGCGCGATGCGGGCTTGCGAGGCGAGGCTGCGCACCTCGTCATTCAGGGTGGGTTCGTTGCATTTGAACACCAGCCGCGCCTGCAGGTGGTCCTGGAGATTGCGGCCCACGCCGGGCAGGGCGTGGTGCGGCCTGATGCCGTTCTGCCGGAGGTGCTCGGGGTCGCCCAGGCCTGACAGCATGAGGATCTGCGGGCTATTGATGGCGCCGCCCGATAGGATCACTTCGCGGTTCGCGCCGATGGTCTGAAGCTGGCCGCGCTTGTCGCGGTATTCGACGCCGGTGACGCGCTTGCCGTCGATCAGCACGCGGGTGACCTGGGCGTTTGTGACGATCCTGAGGTTCTTGCGGTCGCGGATGGGGCGCAAGTAGGCCACGGCGGCGCTGCACCGGCGGCCGTTGCGGGTGGTGAGCTGGAAGTAGCCCACGCCCTCCTGGTCTTCGCCATTGTAATCGGGGTTGAAGGGGTAGCCTGCGGTCTGGGCGGCGGCGACCCAGGCGTCGCAGATGGGGCGCTGGATGCGCATGTTGGAGACCGAGAGCGGGCCGGCGTCGCCGTGATGCGCGTCGGCGCCGCGCTCGTTGTTCTCGGCCCGTTTGAAGAGGGGCAGAACGTCGTCCCAGCCCCAGCCGGTGTTGCCCATCTGGCGCCAGCGGTCGTAATCCTGCGGCTGGCCGCGCACGTAGAGAAGCCCGTTGAGCGAGGACGACCCGCCCAGCACCTTGCCGCGCGGCCAGTCGATGGCGCGGCCGTTGAGACCGGGGTCGGGCTCGGTCTTGTAGCACCAGTCGACGGTGGGATTGTGCATCGTCTTGAAGTAGCCGACCGGGATGTGAATCCACGGATTGCGGTCTGGCGGGCCCGCTTCGAGCAGGGTGACGCGCACCTTGGGGTCCTTGCTGAGCCGGTTGGCCACGACGCAGCCCGCAGAGCCCGCGCCGACGATCACGTAATCGGTATCCACCAGTTTTCCTCCCGCTTCTCAAAAAAACTCTATGCAGAACGGGAAAGCTATTCTAGTCTTTTTTGAAACGTTACGTCTCAAAAGTTGTCAAAATGGGAGGATTAAATGGCAATTTATGACCGAGTGAAGGGCGTTTCGCGCCGGGATTTTTTCAAGATAGCAGGCACTTACGGCATGAGTTCGACGCTCATGGCGGCGGGGGCCTTTGGTGGTGCAATGACGGCGGCGAACCTGGCGCGTGCGGCGGAATCGACCTATGAGAAGCGATTCTCGAAGGAGGCGAAGCACACGCTGAAACTGGGGGCGGCGGGGTTCAACCCGCAGAACCTGCTGATCGAACGGGCGGGCGTGCTGGACTTTGCCCGCGACCTGGAGAGCCGGACGGACGGGGAGATCCGGATCGAGTTCATCGGCAACAACCAGATCTGCAACCAGCTGTCCTGCGTGGAGAAAACGCAGCAGGGCATCACCGACATGTACGCGGCCTCGACCCAGAACTCGGCCGGGGGCGCGCCTTATCTGAACGTGCTGGACTATGCCTATATGTTCCGCAGCCGGGCGGACCAGTATTATTTCCTCTATCACCCGAAAAGCGTGGAAATCCTACGGGACCCGCTGGAGAAGCGGCACGGGCTGAAGTTCCTGTTCAGCCACGCGGAGCTGCGCGGCATCCAGTTGGGCCTGTCGTGGGAGGACAAGCCGACGGTGACCAAGCTGGAGGAGATCTTCGGCACCAAGAACCGTGTCACGGGCACGCAGCTGGGGCGGATCGCGATGGAAGCGCTGAACCTGAACCCGGTGCCGATCGCGTGGGAGGAAACGCTGGACGGTCTGAAGCAGGGCCTGATCGACGGGGCCGAGACCTGGGCCTCGGCGGTGGCCTATGCCAACATGTCGCCGGTCGTAAGCCAGTGCGTGGACCTGAAGTTCTTCTGCGGGACAGAGCACACGGCGATGAGCGCGTCGGTCTTCGACGGCCTGGACGGCGCGTTGCAGGACGCTGTGATGGAATCGGCGTATTACGCGCAATCCTACGTGCAGGCGGCGAACGAGGCCGCGCTGGTCAACACGGTGGGCTTCAGCCATCCTCACCAGGGCCCCGACACGATCTTTGCACAGAACAACGTGCGGGTCGCGGCGCTGCCGGACGAGGAGATCAAGAAGGCCGAGGAAATGTGCAGCCCCGAGTTCCAGCCGCAGCTGTGGGAACAGTGGCGCGAGCGGCTGAACCAGTGGTCGGGCGGTCTGGATACCTACCAGGAGATCTATGACACCGTGCGCGAGCATGACGTGACTCTGGCCGAGAATGTCGAGCCGCGCCGCTGGTGGAAAGGCTGACGCTTTCATAGACATCATGGTGCCGGCCCCTTCAAACGGGGGCCGGTAGCAACCAGTCCGAGACCGGCGGAGCACGCCGGCGCAACGACAATGGGAGGATGCCATGTCGATCATGACCGACGTGGGAGAGATTTTTTCGGCCGTCGCGTCGAACGATGCGTGGATGATCCGGGAATCGCTGCAATCGAATGCCGCATGGTACTTGGGCACGGTCGTGGCGCTGGTGGGCGGGCTGGCGCTGGCGGCGATGTACCGCGCGCTGCCCTTCGTCGAGCGGCACCTTGAGCGCACGATCATGGTGGTGGCCTACCTGGCGGTGGCGCTGATCATCTTCTGGGGGGTGATCGACCGCTTCGTCTTTTCCAGCCAGCTGCCGTGGTCGACGACGATCCCGCCCTTGCTGTTCATGATCATGGCGTGGTTCGGGGCGACGTATAACGTGGCCCTGCGCACCCATCTGAGCTTTGCGGAGTTCCGCAGCCGGATGCCGCGGAGCGGACAGTTCGCCTGCCTGATGCTGGACGCGGTGCTGTGGTTCGTCTTTGCCGTCATCGTGATGGTCACCACGGCGCGGGCCGCCGCGCTGTCGGCGTCGAATTTCCAGATCGTGCTGGGCACGGACAACACGCTGCAATGGTGGTTCCTGATCACCGCGCCGATCGCGTTCCTGCTGATGGCGGCGCGGACGTTCCAGAACCTTTTCGAGGATATTTCCAATTGGCGCTCGGGGCGGCCGCTGATCAAGCAGGCCGTGATCGGTGGAGATGTGTGATGACCGACGGGACCCTGATTACGCTGATTTCACTGGGCGTGACGTTCCTGTTCATGCTGGGTGTGCCTGTGTTCCTGGTGATCGCCTATTGGGTGATCGGGTGCAGTTTCGTGCTGGACCTGACGTTGGACAACCTGGGCGCGGAATTGCTGAACGTGTTCAACAAGGGGTTCGCCCTGCTGGCGATGCCGCTGTTCATCCTGACCGGCGACCTGATCAACAAGTCGGGGATTGCGCGAAGGCTGTCTGACTTTGCCTATGCCTGTCTGGGCTGGTTGCGAGGGGGTCTCGCCATGGCGAGCCTTGGGGCGTGCGGGCTGTTTGCCGCGATTTCGGGCTCGAACTCGGCCACGACGGCCACGATCGGGTCGATGCTGCATCCCGAGATGGTCAAGGGTGGCTATGACGAGCGGTTCAGTGCGGCGACGGCGGCGGCGGGCGGCACGGTCGGGATCATCATCCCGCCGTCGATCATCTTCATCGTCTACGGCTTCCTGATGAACCTGCCGATTTCGGACCTGTTCGTGGCGGGGATCCTGCCCGGCGCGCTGATGGTCATCGGGATGCAGTTCGCCTGTTGGATCATCTGCCGGATGAATGGCTGGGGCTACCTGATCCCGCTGCAACTGAACCGGGTTCTGAAAACCGCGTTCGGGGCCTGGCTGGGGTTCTTTGCCATCGGGCTGGTGCTGTGGGGCATTTATACCGGCAAGTTTTCCCCGACCGAGGCGGCGGGCGTGACGGTGGGCTTTTGCATCATCGCGGGGCTGCTGAGCTGGGTGGTGAGCCGCATGTTCCGCCTCGACGGGACGAAGCCTTGGAACGAGAAATCGTACCTGTCGATGCTGGTGGTCGAAGGCTTCACCATCCCCGAGATCCCCGGTATCGTGATGCGCTCGGCGCAGATCACGGGCATCCTGGCGCCGCTGATCGCCATCTCGGTGGTGATGCAGCAGATCCTGTCGCTGCTGGGCGCGCAGGTTGTGATCGGCGATTTCCTGACCTCGATGGGGGGCTATTATCCGGTCCTGTTCACCGCGATGCTGATCGTGTTCTTTTCCGGCATGATCCTGGAATCGCTGCCGGTCACGATCATCCTGGCGCCCATTCTTGCGCCGATTGCGGCCAGCGTGGGCGTCGATCCGGTGCATTTCTCGGTGATCTTCCTGGTGGGGGCGTCCATCGGGTTCATCACTCCGCCCTATGGTCTTAACCTTTATGTGGCGTCGGGGGTGACGGGGGTGCCATACTTCAGACTGCTGAAGTATACTGTGCCGTATCTCATTGCCTTGATCAGCGTGTGGGTTCTTGTCTCGCTGGTGCCCGACCTGGCCTTGGCGCTGTTGCCGAACAGGTAGGAAAGATGTGACATGCCCGACGACCAGTCCAAGGACGGAAAATACCTGATCCCCACCAACCTGCGCCTGCTGGTGCTGCTGGAAGAGGTGGCGAAGGCGGGTGTGCCGGTGGCGCCGTCGACGATGGTGGCCGCCCTCGGCCTGCCGAAGCCGACGGTGCATCGGTTGCTGGCCACCGCCGAGGCGGAAGGGTATTTGCAGCGCGACGTGGACGGGCGGTCGTTCGGGCCGGGCAAGCGGCTGCGGACGCTGTCGATCAACACGCTGTCTTCGCAGCGCATCCGCACCGAGCGGCTGATGATCATGAAGGCCCTGGCCGAGGATGTGGGCGAGACCTGCAACCTGGCAGCACCCGGGCGCTATGGGATGGTATACCTGGACCGGGTCGAGACGCATTGGCCGCTGCGCATCCAGTTGCCGGTGGGCACGCAGGTGCCGTTCAACTGCACCGCGAGCGGCAAGATGTACCTGTCGTCGCTGCGCACCGACAAGCTGGCGCGGCTGTTGCAGAACCTGGAGATGCCGCGCCGGACCGGGCGGTCGCTGACCGACCCCGACGCGCTGATGGCCGAACTGGCGCGCATCCGCGAGCGGAATTATTCCACCGACAACGAGGAGTTCATGGACGACATGACCGCCGTGGCGGTGCCGATAAGGGATGACCAGAACCGGCTGGTGACCACGCTGTCGCTGCATTCGCCCGTCCAGCGGCGCAACCTGCCGGATTTGGAGGAGTATTTGCCACGCCTGCGAGAGGCGGCGCGGCAGTTGGAAGAGTTGATCTGAAGGAGGGCCAGCCGGCATGGCGCGGGAGTATCTGAAAAAGGCGAAACTGACCTCGCGCTCGGGGGCGTCGGATGTCCATGCGACGGTGCAGGGCATCCTGGACGCTATCGAGGCGGGTGGCGACGCCGCCGCGCTGGAATACGCACGGAAGTTCGACCAGTACGAGGGCAGTATCCTGTTGTCGGATGCCGAGATCGAGGCCGCCTGCGCGCTGGTGCCGGAAAAGCTGAAGGCCGATATCCGGTTTTCGCATGACAACGTGCGGCGCTTTGCCGAGCGGCAGAAGGCTACTGTGGCGGACGTGGAGCTGGAGGTGGTGCCGGGGCTGATCGCGGGGCAGAAGGCGATCCCGGTGGATGCCGCCGGATGCTATGTGCCGGGCGGGCGGTACAGCCATATCGCCAGTGCCATCATGACGGTGACCACGGCCAAGGTCGCCGGGTGCAAGCATATCGCCGCGTGCAGCCCGCCGCGCCCCGGCGTGGGCGTGGCCCCGGCGATCATTTATGCCGCGCATATCTGCGGGGCGGACAAGATCATGGCGATGGGCGGCGTGCAGGGGGTGGCGGCGATGACCTTCGGCCTGTTCGGCCTGCCGCCGGCGAATATCCTGGTGGGGCCTGGCAACCAGTTCGTGGCCGAGGCCAAGCGGATACTATTCGGTCGCGTGGGGATCGACATGATCGCGGGGCCGACGGACAGTCTGATATTGGCGGACGGCAGTGCCGACGCGCATATCGTGGCGACGGACTTGGTCAGCCAGGCGGAGCATGGGTATAACAGCCCGGTGTGGCTGGTGACCGATGACCGGGCGCTGGCCGAGGCGGTGATGGACGCGGTGCCGAAGCTGATCGACGACCTGCCGGCGGTGAATTGCGAGAACGCCACGGCGGCGTGGCGCGACTATGCCGAGGTGATCGTCTGTGCCAACCGCGAGGAGATGGCGGCCTGTTCGGACGAATATGCGCCCGAGCACCTGACGGTGCAGGCCGAGGATCTGGATTGGTGGCTGGAGCGGCTGACCTGTTACGGGTCCTTGTTCCTGGGCGAGGAGACGACCGTGAGTTACGGCGACAAGGCGGCGGGGACGAACCACGTTCTGCCGACCTCGGGGGCGGCGCGTTACACGGGTGGGCTGAGCGTGCACAAATACATGAAGATCGTGACCTGGCAGCGGGCGACGCGCGAAGGCTCGAAGCCCGTGGCGCAGGCCACCGCGCGGATTTCCCGGCTGGAGGGCATGGAAGGCCACGCGCGCGCGGCGGATGCGCGGCTGGCCAAGTATTTCCCCGGCGAGAATTTCGACCTGAGCGCGGATGGCTGACCCGGCCCGCCTGTTCGATCTGAGCGGGCGGGTGGCGTGCGTCACCGGGGCCAGCTCGGGGCTGGGGCAACGGGCTGCGGAGGTGCTGGCCGCCGCTGGCGCGAAGGTCGTGGGCGTGGCGCGGCGAGAGACGCGCTTGGCGGAGTGGGCCGGACGCGTTGGAAATGCTGCGGCCTATGTCGTGGGCGACGTGGCGGAGCGCGAGGGCTTGCCCGATTTGGTGGCGAAGGTGTCCGCGCCGTTCGGGGCGCCGGATATCGTGGTGCACGCGGCGGGGGTGAACACGCGGCAGGCGGCGGATGACGTGACGGCGCAAGGCTGGGACGCGACGCTGGCGCTGAACCTGAGCGCGCCGTTTTTCCTGAGCCGGGCGCTGGTGCCGGCGATGAAGGAGAAAGGCTGGGGCCGGATCGTGAATTTCGCCTCGTTGCAGACGACGCGGGCTTTTCCCGGCGGCATCGCCTATGGTGCGACGAAGGGTGGAATCGCGCAGTTGACGCGGGCGATGGCCGAGGCGTGGTCGGGCCACGGGATCACGGCGAACGCCATCGGGCCGGGATTCTTCCCGACCGAGCTGACGCAGGCCGTCTTTGGCGACGAGGCGCGGGCGGCACGCAACGCGGGGCAGACCTGTATCGGGCGCAACGGGCGGCTGGAGGATATCGACGGGCCGGTCCTGTTCCTGTGCTCGGATGCAAGTGCATATGTCACCGGGCAGGTCCTGATGGTGGACGGGGGGTTTACCGCGAAATGAAGGCATTGATCTATGACGCGCCCGAGCGGCTGGGGTTTCGCGAGGTGCCGGAGCCGGTGGCGGGCGCGGGTGAGCACCTGATACGGATCGAGGCGGTGGGGATCTGCGGCTCGGACATGCACGCCTATCTGGGACATGACGACCGGCGGCCCGCGCCGCTGATCCTGGGGCACGAGGCGGCGGGGGTGATCGTGGAGGGGCCCGACGCGGGGCGGCGGGTCACGATCAATCCGCTGGTGACCTGCGGGGAGTGCGCCGCCTGCATGGCGGGGCGCGAGAACCTGTGCGAGGCGCGGCAGATCATCTCGATGCCGCCGAGGGACGGCGCGTTCGCGCAGTTCGTGGCGATGCCGGAGCGCAGCCTTGTCACCGTGCCGGAGGGTGTGCCGCTGGACCGCGCCGCGCTGGCGGAGCCCCTGGCGGTGAGTTGGCACGCGGTCAGGCTGGCGCTGCAGGTTGTTCCGGGCCCCGACCGGGCTCTGGTGCTGGGCGGCGGGGCCATCGGGCTGGCCGCGGCGCTGGCCCTGACGGCGATGGGGGTGCCGGGCGTGACGGTGGTGGAGCCGAACGCGTCGCGGCGGGATTTCCTGGCCGGTGTGTGCAGGGACCATGTCGTGGCCGAGGCCGACGGCCTGTTCGATATCGTGGTGGATGCCGTCGGCTATGCCGCGACGCGCAAGGTGGCGTCGGCGCGGGCGCGGCCGGGCGGGGTGATCGCGCATGTGGGTTTGGGCGAGGATACGGGCGGCCTCGATATCCGGCGGATGACCTTGCAGGAGATCACGTTCATCGGGACCTATACCTATACCGACCAGGATTTCCGTGACACGGCGCAGGCGCTGTTCGACGGGCGGCTGGGGAGGCTGGAGTGGTTCGAGACGCGGGGCCTCGGCGAGGGTGCTGCGGCGTTTGCCGACCTGCGGGCGGGCAAGGTGGCCGCGCCGAAGATCGTTCTAAAGCCTTGGTAGGTCAGGTTTTATTGTCTTCGGGGTATTCGACCGGGCCGCCCTGGTCGGCCCAGGTGGAGAAGCCTTCGCGCAGGTGCGACGCCTGAAACCCCATGTCCTGAAGCGTGGCGGTGGCCAGTGCCGAGCGCCAGCCGGAGGCGCAGTGCAGCACGTAGCGCTTGCCCGGCTGGGCGAAGACATCGCGGTGATAGGGGCTATCGGGATCGACCCAGAATTCGAGCATCCCGCGCGGCGCGTGGACGCTGCCGGGGATGAACCCGCTGCGCTGGCGTTCGCGTACGTCACGGATATCGACGATGACGACGTCCGGGTCGTCCAGCGCCGCGATGAGGTCGGGTGTCTCGACTTCGTCGATGCGGGCGCGGGCGTCGGCGACCATCTGGGCGGCGGTGGTCCTGAGTTGGGTCATCAAAGCTCCTTCGGGGGCGGGGCGGTCAGGCGCTGGGGCGCGCGTCGAGCCAGGCGATCTGGTCGCGAATGAAATGCGGGTCGGTTTCCATGCGGATGAACACCGCCGTCAGGGCGGCGACCGCCGCGGGCATCTCATCCTCGGGGTTGGCGTCGGGCATGAGGATTTCGCGAGACCCGTCGGGCGCGACTGTCAGCGCGAACGTGTTCGCCGGGATCATCGTGCCGGTTTTGGAATGCTCTGGCATCGCTGTCTCCTTTTCAGGGGAAAAGGGATATGCCTTGAGCGACGGGTTGTCAAAATCCGTGCCCTGTCCTGCGGTTGGCGGGATTTGTGGAAACGATCCCGCGACTGGCCTATGTTGCGCGATCAGGGGAGGTGCCATGCGCATCATTCGACTTGCACTCATGCTGATCTTTGCCGGGCTGGCCGCGCAGGCGGACCAGCGCGAGGATTACCTGGACATGGCGCGGCGCGGCTGGAGTTACGAGCTGCGCACCACGATGATCGGGCGGGACATGGCGATCCCGGTCAGGATCAACGGGCGCGACATGGCAGGCGCCGCCCTGTGCGTGGTGGGCGAGAAGCCGCACGCCGAGACCCGCGCGGTGCTGACCGCGTTCCGGGGGTTGATCGGCGAGGTCTACGGCAAGCCGCTGCCGATGCGGTTCGCCGGCGCGACCGCACAGGGCTGCGGCGCGGGGCGGGTGGTTCTGCTGCGGCTGTATTCGGGGCGGCCGCCGAACCGGGCGCTGTCGGCCGACGTGGCGTGGATGAACAGCGCCTTCGGGCTGGGCCTGCCCCGGGGGCGGGACTATGCGGCGATGTCGCCGGCGATGGCGCAGACGTTTTTTGGGCATTTGGGCCAAGTCACGCATATCATGGTCAAGCAGCCGGGGCCGTCGACGCCGGGCAACCTGGAGCGGAAGTTCTATCGCTCGATCCTGGTGGAAGAGCTGTACCAGTCCTTCACCTTCGGGATGGATGTGCTAAAATTCGACCGCGACGCGCGGTTCGTGTCGAAATTGCAGGAATTCCCGGTGAACATGGGCCGGATGCCGTGGAGTTCGCGCGGGTTCATGCGGGCGATCCTGGGGTCGAACCCGGTGGGGCTGTGCCGGTTCGACGTCTTCATGCTGCACGCGGTGGCGCAGTCGCCGGGGGCGCAGACCAATGCGCCGGAGTTCATCGAGTTCATAGACGCCAATTACGAGCGGCTGGACGCGCTGAGCGCGGAGAGCTTTGCCGACGCGCGGTTCGCGCCGCTGATGGACCCCGATTGCGCGGCGGACCGGACGGTGCGGTAGGACCGTGGGCGGCGGCGGTTACGACTTTCGGTTAGGTAGGCGGCGACAGGCCGCTTGGCCTAGCGTTAACGGCATGTGTCGCGCGGCGGGAGAGACCGCGCGGCGCTGGTAAACGTCCGTGTTTCGGGAGGGCAGGATGTGCTGAAAGACGCCGGCCAGCGCGATATCGCGTCTTTGTTGCAGCAATTGGGAGATGGGCTGATCGGGCATGAGCGCCTGATCGAGCGGATGACGATCGCGCTGTTGACCGGGGGGCACCTGCTGGTGGAAGGCGCGCCGGGGCTGGCCAAGACGCGGGCGGTGAAATGCCTGGCGCGGGCGGTGGAAGGCTCGTTCGCGCGCATCCAGTGCACGCCCGACCTGATGCCCGCCGACCTGACCGGCACGCCGGTCTACAAGCCGGGCGATGGCAGTTTCGAGTTCGTCAAAGGGCCGGTGTTTCATAACCTGGTGTTGGTGGACGAGATCAACCGGGCGCCGCCCAAGGTGCAGTCGGCGCTGCTGGAGGCGATGGGCGAGGGGCAGGTCACCGCGGGAAGCGAGACGCACGGCCTGCCCGATCCGTTCCTTGTGGTGGCGACGCAGAACCCGATAGAGCACGAGGGGACGTTTCCCTTGCCCGAGGCGCAGCTGGATCGGTTCCTGCTGCACGTGGTGCTGGACTTGCCGGATATCGAGACCGAGCGGGCGATCCTGAACCTCGTCGAGGCCGAGACCCATGGCGAGGCGGTGCTTTCGGACGCGACGATCAGCCAGCAGAGCCTGAAGGACGCGCGGAAGGCGGTGGCGGATGTGCACCTGGCCGCGGAGCTGCGCGACTATATCGTGCGGCTGGTGATGGCGACGCGGGGCGGCGAGCTGGCCGGGGATATCCAGCACGCGGTGTCGCCGCGCGGCACGCTGGCGCTGGCGGCCTCGGCGCGGGCGCGGGCGTTCCTGAAGGGCCGCGATCATGCGCTGCCCGAGGACGTGGCGGCGTTGGCGCCCGACGCGCTGGCGCACCGGATGGTGCTGAGCTGGCGGGCGATGGCCGAGGGGCGGCGCGCGCGGGACGTGGTGGCGGAGATCGTCAAAGCGGTGGAGCCGCTGTGAGTGCCGCGCTGGAGCAGCCGGGGGTCCGGCTTGCCGCCGGGGACCTGATTGCGCTGCGCGCCCATGCGTTGACCGGGCCGGGCGGGGCGGAGCAATGCGCCACGCTGCCGGGCGGTCATGCGACGCGGGTCAAGGGGCAGGGGATCGAGGTGGCGGATATCCGGGATTACCTGCCCGGCGACGACATCCGGCATCTGGACCGGGCCAGCACGGCGCGGACCGGCAAGCTGCATGTGCGGCAGTTCCAGGCGGAGCGGGACCGGGTGCGCTACCTGGTGGCGGATATGCGCAGCGAGATGCTGTGGGGGCTGCGGCGGGCGCTGTTGTCGGTCGCGGCTGCCGAGGCGCTGGTGTTGGATGCCTGGCCGCTGGTCGAAGAGGGCGGGCGCGTCGGCCTGCTGGCGGTGACGGACCGGGACGTGACGGTGGTGCCGCCGAGGGGTCGTATCCGCGGGATGCTGGACGTGATCGGCGGGCTGGTCGAGGCCCACGCCCGGGCGCTGGAGGACGCGGTGCGCGACAAGGGGGCGACCGGCGGGGCGCTGTCACTGGACCGCGCGTTGCACCGGCTGGAGCGGCTGGCACCGTCGGGGTCGGAGATCGTGATCGCCTCGGGCTTCGATGCACCGGGCGAGGAGCTGGTGAAGGTTTTGGACGGGTTGGGGCAAAGGCGGGGGATCCGGCTGCTGCTGGTGTCCAACACCGACGCGTTGCCGGCGGGACGCTACCCGGTACGGCTGGCCGACGGGCGACGGGCGAATTTGCGGATCGGTGTGAATGACGCGGTGCCGACGATGGTGAGGATCGCGGGGCGCGAGGCGCTGGTGGTGGATGCGGGCGCCGACCCGAGGGAGACTGCGCGCGTGTTGATCCGCTATCACGATGAGCACGCGGCATGAGTGGGGAACCCCTGTCGGAGGCGGCGATGCGCGACAGCCTGCTGGACATCCGGTTGCCACCGGGGGGCGCGTTGGAGGCCGTGGCGGATGTGCTGGTGTCGGCGGGGCTGGCGGGGTGTGCTGCGCTGGCGGTGGTGGGCCTGTTACGGCTGGCGTTCATGCGACGGCGCGGTGCCGCGAGACCGGGGCTTGACGCGCGGATCGCCGCGTTGGCGGAGTTGCCCGAGGATGCGCGGCGGGTGGGCTTGCTGCATTTGCTGAGGGAGGTGGCGCCGGAGCGGTATGATGCGCTGCGCCCCAACCTGTATCGGCGGGACGCGGAGATCGACGTGGAGGCGGAGGTCAGGGCGCATGTTTGAGCTGGCCCAGCCGCTGGCGCTGCTGTTGCTGCCGCTGCCGTGGCTGGTGCAGCGGTACGTGGCGGCGCGAAGCGTGGGCGGCCGCGCGCTGGTGCTGCCGCGCCGGGTGGGCGAGGAGTTGGTGGCACGTGCGCGACGTGGTGGCGCGGGCGTGGCGGGAGTGCCGCTGCGTGACGGCGCGTTGTGGCTGGCGTGGGCGTTGCTGGTGGTGGCGCTGAGCGGTCCGAGGGACCTGGCGCCGGTGTCGGCGCTGAAGGTGTCGGGGCGGGACCTGGCGATCGCGCTGGACCTGTCCGGCTCGATGGTGCGGGACGATTTCGACCTGGACGGCCGGCAGGTGACGCGGCTTGAGGCGGTCCAGACCGTGGGCGCGGAATTCGCGCGGCGGCGGGGCGGCGACCGGCTGGCGCTGATCGTGTTCGGATCGGAAGCCTATTACGCGACGCCCTTCACCTTCGACATCGAGGCGGTGGCGCAGGAGATCGAATCCTCGGTGATCGGGATCTCGGGGCGGGCGACGAATATCTCGGACGGGCTGGGACTGGCGCTGAAGCGGATGAGCGAGAGCGAGGCGGCGAGCAAGGTGGTGATCCTGCTGTCGGACGGGGTGAACAATGCGGGCGCGACGAAGCCCTTGGGCGTGGCGGAACTGGCCGCCGATATGGGTGTGCGGGTGCATACGATCGCGCTGGGGCCGAAGGACCTGGAGAGTGCCGAGGAGGGCGAGCGCGGCGTGGTCGACGCGCGGACCTTGCGGGCGATTGCGGAGGTGTCGGGCGGCGAGAGTTTCCGGGTGCGCACGACGGAGGATCTGCAAGAGGTGGCCGAGGCGCTGGACCGGCTGGAGGCCAATGACAGCGACGGGCTGGCGGCCGAGGTCTATCGCGATTACTGGCCGTGGCCCGCCGCGGCGGCGGCGTTGCTGTGCCTCTTCGTGATCGCGAGGGACCCGGCATGAGCCTGGACGTGACATTGCTGCGGCCCCTGTGGCTGCTGGCGCTGCCGGTGCTGGCGGGGCTGGCGTGGTGGTTGTGGTCGCGGCGGCAGGGGCTGGGCGACTGGCAGCGGGCGGCGGATCCGGGGATGATCCGCGCGATGGCGGCGCTGGGCCGGGTCGAGGCGCAGCCGGGGCGGTCGGGCCTCTGGGCCGGGATGGCAGTGCTGGTGATCGCGGTGCTGGCACTGGCCGGCCCGGCAGTGGAGCGGCGGGACACGCCAAGCTTTCGCAACCTCGACGGGGTGCTGTTCGTGGTCGATGCCTCGGCCAGCGTGACGGAGGACGCCCGCTGGCCGCGGATGCAGGCGCTGGGCCGGTTCGGGCTGGCCAGCCTGGGAACGCGGCCCGGTGGGATCGTGGTTTACGGCGGGGATGCGTATCTGGCCACCGGCATGACGCTGGATCACGTGCAGCTGGGGCAGACCTTTTCGCTGATCGGGCCGGAGCTGGTGCCGGACCCCGGCACGCGGCCCGAACGGGCACTGGCGCTGGCGGTGGCGCGGCTGGAGGAGGCCGAGATCATCGCGGGCGACGTGGTGCTGTTCACCGATGGGGCGGGGCTGGGGCCGGAGAGTTTGCGGCTGGCGGCAACGCTGGCGGAGATGGGCGCGCGGCTGTCGGTGGTGGGGATGGGCGATGATCCGGCGTTCGGGACCCATGCGCAGGCGGGTGGGGGGCAGGTCTTTGGCGTTGATGATGGCGAGGCGCTGGCGGACATGCTGGGGCAGGACATGGCGGCGCGGCTGGAGCGGCAGGACTATCCGCTGATCTTCTGGAGCGACATGGGGCGGTACCTGCTGCTGCTGGCCGGTGTGCCGATGCTCTTGATGTTCCGCAGGCAGGGCGCATGAGGGGGCTGGCGCTGATCACGGCGGTGTTCCTGCTGGCGGGAGGGGCTCTTGGCGGTGCGGCGTCGCTGGGGCGCGTGCTCTTGGCGGTGGGGCTGCCGGGCTGGGCGGCGGAGGTGTTTCAGGCGCCGGAGTGGCAGGGTGTGGCGCTGTTCCGGGCCGGGGAGTTTGGCATGGCGGCGGAGGCGTTCGCGGCGGCGGGAGAGGAGTACAACCGGGGCAACGCGCTGGCCTTTGCGGGGGAATATGCGCGGGCGTTGGAGGCCTATGATCTGGCCATTACCGCGGGCGACCCGCGGGCGCGGGCGAATTTCGACGTGGTCGCGGCCTATTACGCGGGGCTGGCGATCGACCCCGAGGCGCTTGACCTGCTGCCCGAGCGCAAGCGGGGTCCGACGGCGGAGGCCGAGGTGGGCCAGGGCGACGCGCGCGCGGCGGGGACCGGGGACGGGGTCAGCAATACCGGCGCGGTTCTTGGCATGGCGGAGCTGGAGAGCCGCGGCAAGCTGGGGGTGCGGCGGGTGTTCAAGGACTATTTCATGGTGGCCGACGAGCGTTGGCTGTTGCAGCTGGAGGACGTGCCGGGCGAGTTCATGGCCGAGCGGATCCTGCAGGAGCACAAGCGGCGCGACAAGCTGGGGCTGTCGCCGCCAGAGCCGGAGGACCCGCGATGAGGGGGATCTTGCAGGCGACACGAGAGCTGTTGCGCGCGGCGGCGGGAGGTCCCGGATCGGGTCCGGGACGGGGGAAAGGAAGTGCGGCGCGCATGTTCCTCGCGGGCTTGGCCGGGTGGATCTGTCGGCACCTGTGGCGGTGGCGCGCGAGAGGTCCCGGATCAAGTCCGGGACGGCGGGGTAGTGTCATGGGGCGCGTGTTTTTTGCGGGCCTGGCCGGGTGGTGCGGGCGGGAATGGTCAGCGCGGCTTGCAATGGCGGACCGGGGGGACAGGGTCGTGGGCCCGCCCCGGCCTGAGGGCCGGGGCCTCTGGCGATGGCGGGCGGGAGGTCCCGGATCAAGTCCGGGACGGGGGGTGCGTGCAGCGGGCCTGTGCGTCTGGATGGTGGCGATGGTCGTTCCGATGATCCCGGACATCGCGGTCGGGCAGACGCGCGAGGTGCATCCCGGCGAGTTGTCCCTGGAGGTCAGCGTGGAAGAGCGCGCCGTGACGCCCTACACGCGCGAGATGGTGCTGTTGACGATCCGCGGCACCTATCGGCGTTACATCACGCGCGAAACGCTCGTGCAGCCGGAGCTGGAGGGGTTCAACTGGTCGCAGCTGGGGCCTGACACCTGGCGCGAAGAGCGGGTGGAGGGGCGCGCGGTGAAGGTCTTTATCCGGCGCATGGCGGTGTACCCGGAGCGCCCCGGCACCCTGACCATCGGGGCGTTCCGGCACCAGCTGACGCTGACGGACGAGGGAGACGACTGGTTCGCGCACGAGATCGCGTCCGAGCCGATCACGATCGAGGTGGACCCGGCGCCGGAGGGCAGCGACTGGTGGTTCCCGGTACGTCAGTTGCAGGTATCGGACCAGTGGTCGAACGCACCCGACCAGCTGACGCCGGGGGAGGGCGTGTTGCGGGTCATCCGGATCGAGGCACTGGGGGCCACGCCCGAGATGATCCCGCCGATGCCGGAGCTGACCTCGCCCACGGGCATGATCTTCGCCCACCCGGAAAAGCGGCTGATCCAGCTGACGCCGGAGGGGCCGAAGACCATTGCCTTCTGGCGCTGGACGATCCGGCCGGGCAACGACGTGTCGGCCGTGGTTGAGCCGCTGAGCTTTGATTACTTCGACACCACGACGCGGCAGAGCCGGACGGTCGAGATCAATGCGCAGCGGGTGGCCTATGGCGCGCGGGTGCCCGGCAGCGGCGATGATCCCGCCGACACCGGGCAGGCGGCGCCCCGGCCCGACCCCGCCGAAGCGGTCATGCCGGGAGTTCCGGCGCTGGGCGCGGCGCTGGCGGTGTTCGCGGCGGCGCTGATGCTGGGCCTGCGCGGACGGGCGTGGTCGGGCCTGCCGCGGCTGTCGGACCGGGTGCCGGCCCTGCATCCGCAGCGGCGCGCGCTGCGCCGGGCGGCGCGGGCCGGGCGCGTCGGGGAAATGCGGCGGGCGCTGGTGGCGCTGTCCCGGTCGGGCCCCGGCGCGGACCGCTATCGCGCCCGGCTGGCGGAGCTGGACCGGGCGATCTATTCGGACGCGGCCCCGGCGGGCGACCTGGCGCGGTTTGCACGCTGAAGGGCGGGACGGTCGCGGGCCCTGCAGGGCAAGGCGACGTCTTGCTGCGCGCCGAGGCGGAGCGGGTGGCCGACAGCCGCCGGTTCCGCCGCGCCTGTTCCAAACGGTTGATCATTCTCGATTTGGTGCTACTTTTCCCTTCGGGAGGATCGGCATGTTGGCAGCAAGAGACGAATGCGCGGGCGCGCAGCCTGTGTCGTCCGTGATGATCGTGGACGACCATCCGCTTTACAGCGACGCGCTGGAAACGGCGCTGACGCTGGGGTTTCCGGGATGCGACATCCGAAAGGCCGGCAGCCTCCAGGCCTGTTTCGACCTGGTGGACGACGATTTCAGACCAGACCTGGTGATGTTCGACCTCAAGCTGCCGGACGTGACCGGCGTGTCGGGATTTGAAAAGCTGCGCGAGCGCTTGCCCGAGGCGCGGGTTCTGGTGATCTCTTCTCTGGCATCGAGCGAACTGGTGCGCAGGCTGTTGCGGTCCGGCGCGATGGGGTTCCTGCCGAAGGACGCCTCGGCCAAGACGTTGCAATTCGCGGTCACCGAGATCGCGGCCGGGCGGCGCTATGTGCCCGCCGAGTACGTCGATGCGGAAGCCGGCGAGGAGCAGAACGATCTGTTCAAGACCACGCCGGAGTTGAGCATCCTGACCCCGCAGCAGGTCAATATCCTGAAGCTGATCTGCGCCGGCAAGCCCAACAAGCAGATCGCCTATGAGCTGTCGCTGGCGGAGGCCACGGTGAAGGCGCATATCACCGCGCTGTTGCGGCGGCTGGACGTGCGCAACCGGACCCAGGCGGTGGTGTTCGTGGAATCGGTGATGGCGCGCCATGCCGAACCCGAGGCGCGCGCCTTCCTTCAGCACTAGGCGCGGACGCGTGAAGCCCGCCCCCCCTGAATTCGTTGTGATCGGGGAATCCCGGGCCGAGGACCCCGCCGCGGCGGTGGCCGAGGCGAGCGAGGCGCTGATGGGCAAGGGCCTGTGCTTTGTTTTCGCGATCCTGCCCGGTTGCCTGGACGTGGACGAGACCAGCGCGCTGTTGTCCGGCGCGTTTCAGGGCGTGCCGGTCTTCGGCTGCAGTTCGGCCGGGCAGATCACCACTGACGGCTATGACGACCAGGCGCTGTTGCTGCTGGGCTTTCCGCGCCGGAATTTCCGCTGCGCGTCGATGCTGTTTCGGGACCTGCGGCCGGATCACGCCACCGCCTTTGCCGCCGAGGCGCAGAAGCAGGCCGAGCGGTTCCGGCATACGGCGGGCTGGAACCGGTTCGCGCTGATCGTGGCGGACGGGTTGTCCAAGCAGGAGGACCTGCTGGTGTCGACGCTGGACGCGGTGCTGGGCGACGTGCCGATCTTCGGCGGCTCGGCCGGCGACGGGCTGAAGTTCGAGCGGACCTTTGTGCTGCATGACGGCGAGGCGCATTCGGGCGCCGCCGTGCTGTTGCTGATCGAGACCGACCTGCAGTTCCAGGGCGTGGCGTTCGACCATTTCCAGCCCGAGGGCGCGCAGATCGTGATCACCTCGGCGGACCCGGAGGAGCGGCTGGTCTACGAGATCAACGGCGCGCCGGCGGCGGAGGAATACGCGCGGCTGGTGGGCTGCCCGCCCGAGGCGCTGAGCCCCGAGGTGTTTGCGGAAAACCCGATGATGCTGCGCCACAACCTGACCCATTACGCCCGCGCGATCAGCGATACCAAGCCGGGCGGCGCGCTGTCGCTGCTGGCGGCCATCGACGACGGGCTGATCCTGACCCTTGGCAAGGCGAAGGGCAGCCTGGATGCGCTGCACGAGGGGTTGTCGACGCGCGATGCCGCGGGGCAGGAGCCGGATTTCATCCTGGGCTTCGACTGTTTCCTGCGGCGGCTGGAATTCGAGCACAAGCAGCTGACGCAGGAGGTGTCGAATATTCTGCGCGCCCACCGCGTGATCGGGTTCAACACCTATGGCGAGCAGAAATCGGGCCTGCACATGAACCAGACCTTCGTGGGCGTGGCGTTCTTCAGGCCCGAAGCGCGGGTGCTGAACTGATGCTGGTGAACCCCGACGAGCCGCTGGATGTGCAGGTCGAGCGCCAGGCGCGGATCATCGACGCGCTGATGCGGCGGGCGAACCGGCAGGACGATGTGCGCCCCTCGGCGTTTCGCGCCTTCCAGTCGGCCATCGAATTGCAGGAGAAGATGCAGGCGCAGGGCCGCGACCTTGCGCGCGCGGTGTCGGAACTGGAAACGGTACGCGGCGAACAGGAGCGGATGCGCAAGAGCCTGGTGGCGGCGCTGTCGTCGATGGAAGGGGGCTTTGCGCTCTTTATCGACGGCAAGCTGGAGCTGTGCAACCATCTGTTCCTGCAGCTGTTCCCGGATATCTCGAACAAGATCGACACCGGGCTGAGCATCGGGCGGTTTTTTGCGAAACTGGTGTCGAGCAAGTTCTTCCGCTCGGCCGACCGCAACCTGGCCACGCTGCCCACGACGCTTGAGAAGCGGCGCGACGAGGGGGTGATTACCTCGGTCATGATCGAGATGGCCGATGACCGCTGGTTTCAGCTGAGCGCGCAGCACACGTCGGGCGACAACGTCGTGCTGCTGTTGACCGAGATCACCGATTTCGTGCGGCGCAACCGGTCGGAGAAGGAAAGCCTGATCGACCGGCAGGAGGATTACCTGAAGGCGGTGTTCCAGACGCTGACCTCGGGGGTGTGCACGTTTTCGTCGCGGGGCCGGGTGTTGATGCATAACGGCCAGTTCCGCGAATTGCTGGGGCTGCCCGCGTCCTATGTCGCGGAAGGCGAGCCGGTGACGGCGCTGGTGGAGTATCTTTTCGCCCACGGGCTGGCGGTCGAGGGCGATGCCGTCAACATCGAGGCGATCTATCGCAAGCTGGTGACCGAGGGCGCGTTTCGCCAGCGCGTGCGGCTGGGGCCCGAGCGGGTGCTGGAACTGCACATGCACGAGATGCCCGACAGCGGCTACTTGGTGGAGGTCGAGGACGTCACGCTGGAGGCCCGCGCAACCGAAACGCTGGAACGCCGGGTGATGGAGCGCACCGCCGAGCTGACCCGCGCCAACGAGAAGCTGACCGAGGAATACGAAAAGAAGGCGCGGGTCGAGGAAGCCTTACGCGACGCCAAGGACAAGGCGGAAAAGGCGGTGTCGTCGAAGACGCGTTTCCTGGCCGCTGCCAGCCACGACCTGTTGCAGCCGATCAATGCCGCCAAGCTGTTGATTTCGACCCTGCTGGAGACGTCGCGCGGCACCGACATGCATGGCATGGTGGAGCGGCTGGAAGGATCGTTCCGGTCGACCGAGCAACTGCTGCACCTGCTCTTGGACATCTCGCGGCTGGAAAGTGCGGCGCCCGACACGGTGTCGCCGCTGGTGGTGAACCTGACCTCGATGATGAACAGCATCCATGCCGACCAGAGCCTTGTGGCCGAGCAGAAGAACGTGAGCCTGAAGATGGTGCCCTGTTCGGTGCTGGTGCGGTCCGATCCGGTGTATCTGTTGCGGTCGATCCAGAACCTGGTGGTGAACGCGATCCAGTACACCCAGCCGGGGGGGCGCGTTCTGGTTGGATGCCGCCGCCGCAAGGGGCTCGTGGTGCTGGAGGTCTGGGACACCGGCATCGGCATTCCGAAACGCGACCAGCAGCGGGTGTTCGAGGAGTTCGCCCGCGCCGATGGCGAGAAGCTGGCCGCGGGCGTCGGCCTGGGCCTGTCGGTGGTGGAGCGGGCCTGTCGGCTGCTGGGTCACAAGCTGTCGGTGAAGTCGAAGCCCGGCGTGGGGTCGGTCTTCCGCATCGAGCTGGAGACGGTGTCGGACGCGCCGGCGGTCAATGAGCCCCTGAGTCTTGCGTCGAATGCCGACGACCTTCTGGAAAACCAGATCGTTCTGCTGATCGAGAACGACGACGACGTTCTGTTCGGCACCACCAAGCGGCTGGAACAATGGGGGGCGGACGTGCTGGCCTGCCGGTCCATCGACGAGGCGGTGACCTGCGTCGAGGACATGGGCATGGCGCCGGATATCATCCTGGCCGACTATACGCTCGACGATGACGAGACCGGGGTGGATGCCATCGGACGGGTTCGCAATCTGACCAAGACGCATGTGCCGGCGATCCTGATCACCGCCGATCGCAGCCCCCGGGTGCGGGCGGCGGGGCTGACCTATGACATCTCGGTGATCTACAAGCCGGTGAAGCTGAACCGGCTGCGGCCGCTGATGGCGTGGAAGATCGGTCAGCAAGGGGATGCCGAGGCGCGGGGTGATACGAAAGTGGCCGGTGACAGCGCCGCCGGAGCCTTTAGTGTCTGGCCTGAATAGGGAGGAGATTTGAGCATGATGATGCGCGTGACGAGCTTTCTGGTCGGCGTCGCCTTAAGCTGTGCCGCCGCCGTGGCCGCGCCGCTGAGCGGGCAGGAAACCTATGACCTGTTGTTCCGCAACGGCACGCTGGATGACGTGTCGCGGGACCAGTCGCTGGTTTACGAGCGGCAGGTCAGCAACGCGCTGGCGCCTGAGGCGGCGGAGCGCGACAGCGGCAAGGTGGCGCTGACCGTGGGCGAGGGGGAAAGCCCGCTGGCGGTGCTGGAGCTGCGGCAGGGCGAAAAGTACCGCAAGCTGGGCCAGTTTCCGGCCAGCGTGGGCAACCCTATGATCATGTTCTTTTACGAGACCGCCGTGCGCGACATGGCCGAGAGCGCCGGCGGCAGCAAGTTCTACATCCGCAACCGGGTGAAGGAGGCGCTGGTGCAGCCCAACGAGGTGACGAGGGGCGAGGCCGAGTTCGACGGGCAGACGGTTCAAACGCAGACGGTGACGATGCAGCCTTTCGCCGAGGACCCGAACCGCGCGCAGATGCGCGGCTTTGGCGACCTCGAACTGACGGTCACGATGTCCGAGGAGGTGCCGGGCTGGTACCTGAGCCTTTTGGCAGAGGCGCCGGGGCCGGAGGGTGGCGACGGCTATCGCTCGGAGGTGACGTTCGAGACGCTGGAGGAGGTGACGCAATGAGACAGCCGGTTGAGTGTGGCACTGCCCGTCCCGGGCTTGACCCGGGACCTCTGCGTTCGGGCAAGAGGCCCCGGCGCGGGGGCCGGGGCGGCGTGGGGCGGGCGTTGGTTGCGATGCTGATCGCGGCGCCGGGGTTGGCGCTGGGCCAGACCGCCGCCGAGCGGCTGAACGATTTTCCCACGGCAGCGCGGGCGGATTACGTGTTCGCCTGCATGTCCACCAATGGCACGACGCGCGAGATGCTGCAGAAATGCTCGTGCTCGGTGGACGAGGTGGCGCAGATCCTGTCCTACGAAGAGTACCTGGAGGCCGAGACGGTGCTCTCGATGCGCCGGGTGGGCGGTGAGCGCATGGCGGTGTTCAACAGTTCGGCTGCCGCGCAGAACCTGGTGGCAGAGTTGCGGCGGGCGCAGGCAGAAGCCGAAATCGTCTGTTTCTGAGCCGGCCCTAGTTGGTCGGCTCGACCGCTTTCTTGCCGGGCATGGTGCGGTAGACCAGCGGCGCGCCGGTGTTGGACGCGTGTGTGTCGGCCTGTGCCTGCAACGCCCCATGATGCGGTGACTTGATGCAGACGGGGTCGGTCGCGGCGGGGTCGCCGACGATGGCCATGGCCTGGCACCGGCAGCCGCCGAAATCCACCAGCTTGCGGTCGCAGGATTTGCAGGGTTCCTGCATCCAGTCGGTGCCGCGATAGGCGTTGAAGGCGCTGCTCTGGTACCAGATCTTGTCCAGCGGCTTGTCGCGGACGGTCTCGAATTCCAGATGCGGGATGGACTGTGCCGCGTGGCAGGGCAGCACTTGCCCGTCGGGGGCAACGTTGAGGCCGGTGGAGCCCCAGCCGCCCATGCAGCGCTTGGGATAGTCGTCGTGATAATCCGCGGGCACGTAGTCGATCACCAGCTTGCCCTTCAGGGCGGCGCGGGATTCCGCGACGATGCGCGTGGCCTCGCGGGCCTGTTCCTTGGTGGGCATCAGGGTGTCGAGATTCTTGAGCGCCCAGCCGTGGAATTGCACGGTGGCCACCTCGATGCGGCGGGCGCCCATTTCCTGGGCCATCTCGATGGCGCGGGGCAGCTGGTGCAGGTTGCGCCGGTGCAGGACGGCGTTGAGCGTCAGGGGAAAGCCGATCTGGCCGATCCACTCGGCCACCTGCATCTTGCGCTTGTAGCCCCCGTTATAGCCGCCGATCTCGTCGGCCATTTCGGGCGTGGTGCCTTGCAGGGACAGCTGGATGTGATCGAGGCCGGCCTCGTCCAGTTCGCGCAGGCGGCGTTCGGTCAGGCCGATGCCAGAGGTGATGAGGTTAGTATAAAGCCCGGCGTCGCGGGCCGCCCGGACGAGTGGCACCAAGTCACGGCGCGAGGCAGGCTCGCCGCCTGAAAGGTGCAGTTGCAGAACGCCGAGCCTTGCCGCCTCGGAAAAGACGCGGACCCAGGTGTCGGTGTCCAGTTCGCTGTCCTGCCGCGCGAGTTCCACCGGGTTGGAACAATAGGGGCAGGAGAGCGGACAGCGGTGCGTCAGCTCGGCGAGCATGGCGATGGGGGCGGGTATTTTCATTGCGCTACGTCCAGAAATCGGCGGTCGCGCAGGGCCGTAAGGAAGCCGTTGCTGTCTTGCGCGATCTGCTCGACCGGGGCGTTGTACTTGTCCGACAGGGCCTGCGTGATCTCGCCAAAGCTGCGTTGGCCATCGACCTCGGTCAGGATGGCGTGACCGATCTGGTCGAGGGTGATGGCGCGTTCGGGGGCGAGCAGGACCCACGTGTCTCGCACCTTGTCGAAATGCAGGCGCACGCCGCGGGGCAGGGAGGGGATGTCGGTGGTGTTCATCAGGAGGCCCTTTCGAGAAGAAGGCCCTCGCCAGGCTGCCAGGCGCCGGGGGGAATGCGGGCGGGTTCTACATAGGCGCTCCAGAGGGCGTCGAGTTGGCACCAGAGCACGTCTGTCTTGAAGATCAGCGCGTTGGCGGCGGCGTCCTGCTTTTCCTGTGTATCGGCGTGGTCGAGCACCCAGGCGAGGCCGAAGGCGACGTCCTTGGGTGCCTCTTTAAGCCT
Source organism: Roseovarius sp. THAF8 (assembly GCF_009363735.1). NCBI lineage: Bacteria > Pseudomonadati > Pseudomonadota > Alphaproteobacteria > Rhodobacterales > Roseobacteraceae > Roseovarius > Roseovarius sp. THAF8. The sequence goes on from NZ_CP045410.1 coordinate 3,594,739, forward strand.
GGTCTTGAAGTAGCTGAGCGAGCTGTCGTCGGCGAAATCGTAATTCTTCAACAGCCCCTCGATCCGGTTGGCGTGGATCTTGGGGGCGAAAAGCTCGGTGAGGGAGGACGCAACGGCCTCCAGCAGCGACTTGTCGCGGACGAAGCGGACATAGGCGTCGCATGCAAATTTGGTGGCTGGCAGCACGCCTTCGCGCGAGGCGACATAGGCGGGATCGAGGCCTACGGCTTCGGCCAGCCGGAGCCAGCGCTTGATGCCGCCTTCGTTCTCGGCCGTGCCGTCGTGGTCTTCGATCCGGCTGCGCCAGGCGCGGCGCAGGTCGGGATCCTCCACTCGGCTCATGAAGGCGGCGTCTTTCATCGGGATGGTGTGCTGGTAATAGTAGCGATTCAGCACCCAAGCGCGGACCTGGTCGGGCGTGCAATCGCCGCCGTGCAGGCGGTCGTGGAACGGGTGTAGGTCGTGATACCGCTCGGCGCCGATCTGGCGCAGGCGGGATTCAAAATCGTCGCGGCTTTGCGTCATGGGGTGATCTCCATTCCGTCTTGTCCGATGATCCAGCCCGCTGCCTGTGCCTCGGCCTTTTCCGCCGAATCCGGGCGCAGCACCGGGTTGGTGTTGTTCATATGCACGAAGACCTTCTTGCCGATGTCGACGCCTGCGAAGGCGGCGATGGAGCCGTCGGGGCCTGACATGGACATGTGGCCCATGCGTTTGCCGGTTTTCTGGCCCAGCCCGGCGCGGACCATTTCATCGTCGCGCCAGAGTGTGCCGTCGAAAAAGACCAGGTCGGCGCCCTGAAGGCGGTCGCGCAGGTCGTCATTGAGCCGTGCGCAGCCGGGGATGTAGAAGGCCGTCGTGTCGCCGTTTTCCAGCACGACACCCACGGTCTGTTCGCCCATCAGGTCGGTCTCGACCGTCTCGCTCTCCATGTAGAGCGGGACCTTTCCCGGCACGGCGAAAAGCGTCGCGGTGAGGTCGGGGGCCAGTTCGAACGGTGCGTCGAGGGCGATGTTGGTGCGGGTGACGACGTCGGAGTTGAGCGCGTCGAAGATGGGATTCGCGGCAAGAACCTCGTGGATGCCTTTGGTGGCGAAGAGCGTGAAGGGCTGCATTTCGCGCAGGGTGAGCAGGCCCGCGACATGGTCGATATCGCCATTGGTCACCAGCACGGAGGTCAGCGGCAGCTTGCGCAGGTCCGTGGGGTGAAGCGCGGATGTGTTCGCCAACTGGTCGCGTATGTCGGGCGATGCGTTCAGGATCGCCCAGTCCGTACCGTTGCCGGTCACGGCGAGGGACGATTGCGTCTGTGTGGGAATGTCGCCCGAACGCGCGAGATTGCAGTTGTCACAACCGCAATTCCACTGGGGCAGGCCGCCCCCGGCAGCAGCGCCGAGAATATGCGCGCGGAATGACATCGAGATATCCTCCCGCGCGCAAACAGTCTTAGATCAGGACTTCGCGCTCTTCGTCGAAGTCAGGTCCGTACATGTTGATTTCCATGCCGCATTCGATTTCGCGGATGATCGGTTTTGCCCATGCCATGATGGTTCTCCTCCTTTGAATGACGCTGTAAACATGACAACTCGGCCGCGGTATTGCGACTCTTATTTTCTATTAAACGCTTAGACTTTAGTCCAAGTTCCGGCATTCCGTGCGCGGCGCGAGGCCGTCGATGACGAAGCCCTGATTGCGTACCGTCTTGATCTCAAACCCGAAATCGGCGTCGCGCAGCTTTTTCCGCAAATAGCCGATATAGACGTCCACCACGTTTTCGTTGCCCGATCCCTCGGTCTGCCAGAGCGCATCGAAGATGTCGCCGCGTGGCAAGGGCGTGCCGTCATGGGCGATGAGAAGGCGCAGGAGGTCGTCCTCGCGCTCGGTCAGGGAGACTCTGGCGGTCTGGGTCTGCAGGCTCCGGTCGGGGGTCAGCGTGGCGGGCTGGGGGCGTTGCGAGGTCGCGCGGCGTTCCTGCACGCGCAGGCGGGCGACCAGTTCGTCGAAGCTGAAGGGTTTGACCACGTAATCGTCGGCCCCGGCCTCGAGCCCCGCCGCGCGGTGTTCGACATCCGAGAGCGCGGAGAGCATCAGGATGGGCAGGGTGGCGCCGCTCTCGCGGGCGCGGCGGACGAGGTCGAGGCCGCTGTCGGCGCCCAGCATGACGTCGATGATGGCGCCCGAGAAGGTCTCGGTCCGCAGCTTTTCAAGAGCGTGGTCATAGCGGTTGACCGTCTCGGCCTCGTAGCCGTGCAGGCCCAGCCCCCGCGCCAGGGCGGAGGTGATTTCCGGGTCGTCGTCGACGATCAGGAGGCGGGTCATGGCGGGGCGGTCTCTTTCGCGGCTGCGGGCTTGAGGATAGCGCCGTTTTAGCCGGATGAAAGGGAAAGGCGAACCGCGATCTTTGTCCCGGGTGCATCGCCGAGGGCGGTGTCGCGGGGGACGGGACTTTCAAGGGTGATGGTGCCGTCATGGGACTCGATCACCCAGCGGGCCAGCGCCAGCCCGATGCCGAACCCCTGGGCCGAGGCGCTGCCCGATTGGGAGAAGCGCTCGAAGATGCCGGGCTGGTCCTCGGGCGGGATGCCGGGGCCGTTGTCGGTGACGGCGATCCGGGCCGTGGCATCGTCAGCCTGCGCGTCGAGCCGGATCCGGCCGCCTTCGCGGGCGTGGCGGATGGCGTTGCGGACAAGGCCCACCAGCACCTGCCGGATCCAGTTGCGGTCGCAGGTGAGGGTGACAGGGGGCACGTCCGAGAGGGTGAGGGTCATGCCCGCGCTGTCGGCCTCGGCGCGGACTTCCTCGTGCACTTCGGTCATGAGGTCTGGGAGGGGAACGGGCGCGGACTCCAGCGCCAGTTGGCCGCTGTCGGATCGGGCGACGCGCAGAAGGTCGTCGATGCGGCGGTTGAGGCGGGCGGCGCGGGCCTCGATCGTGGCGAAGGCGTCAGCCTCGGGTCCGCCCGCGGCGCGGCCGATCTGCGCCTCCATCAGGATGACGGTCAGCGGTGTGCGCAATTCGTGGCTGACATCGGCGAAGAAGCGGCGGCGGTTCTCGTCGATCTCGGCCAGGGTTTCGTTGGCGGCGCGCAATTCCTCGGTCCGGGCGGCGATGATGCTGCTGAGTTGCGCGCGGTCCTCTTCGACCGCCGATTTGCGGGCGGCGAGAGCGTGGGCCATGCGGTTGGTCTCGGCGTAAAGCCCGCCGATCTCGTCGCGGCGGGTTTCGGGCAGGTCGATGGCGAAATCCTCTTGCCCGATCTTCTGTGCCGCCTCGCGCAGGCGGTCGAGCCGGGCGAATTGCGGACGGATGAGGCCGAAATAGAAGGCCAGCACCATCACCACGGCGGCGACGGCGATGCCGATGGCCGCCAGGCTCAGCTTCTTGCGAAGGGTGACGATCTCGGCGCGGATGTCGGCGCGGAACATCTGTTCGGTCTGGACCGCCTGGCTGAGCAGGGGGTCGAAGCCGGTGGCGAAGCTGTCGATATGGGCTTGCAGGCGGGGGCGGTCGATATCGTCTTCGCTGAGGCCGCGCATGGTGCTGGACAGGAGCGCCTCCATCCGGGCGAGGCCAAGCGATTGCGTGCCGAAGCGGGACTGGGCGTCGAGACCGAGATCCTGGGCTTCCTCTACCGCCTGGGCGACGTTCTGTTGCAGGCGCACGAAGGAGCTGCGGAGGTTTTCGACCACGGGCTCAAGCCGCTCGGTGCGGGTGTCGGCGGGCATCTCGCGCTGCACCGCCTCGGTTGCGACGACGAGGAAGGTGGCGGCCTGGGTCGAGAGGCCCGCATAGCCCGACATGCGCTGTTCGGCCTTGAGCGTGGCGTCGAGACGGTCCGAGACGGCCAGCAGACCCAGCCAGAGGATGAGGGCGGTGACCCATGTGCCGACGCCCAAAGCGAGGGCGCCGAGGCCGAGGAGGGTTTTCAGCGACATGGCGCAAGCGTCTTTATCATGGGCATTTGCGATGAAGTGCCGCATTTTTTCGCACAAATTCTGGCGTGACGCGGTGCGCACGGTGCGGTTACGCTTTTCTTAGCGCCAATGGTGTCGGATGGCTGGAGGCACGGGAGCGAGGACCAACGCAACGCGTAAGGAACGATCATGATAGAGCTCCTGTTCGTCGCCTGCCTGGCGACAGATCCCACCCAATGCCGCGAGCGCAGCCTTGTGTTCACCGATGTCACGCCGATGCAGTGCCTTGCCGGGGCGCAGCCGGAACTGGCGCGCTGGGTGTCGACCCATCCCAACGAACGTGTACGGAGCTGGCGCTGCCGGACGGTGAACGATACCGAGTTCGACATCTGAGCGCCCTCAGGTCTTGCGCTTCATCAGGCCGCGGGCGGGGTCGTAGCCCCAGATGGCCAGCGCGCAGAAGACGAGCGTGCTGCCCAGGACCCAGGCGAGCGCGGTCCAGTTGACCTGCAGGTAGAGCGAGAAGCGGATCAGCTCGACCGCGTATGTGAAGGGGTTGAGGGCACAGATGTCGCGTAAAAACGGTGAGCTTTCGGCCATTTTCCACAAGGGGTAGAGGGCCGAGGACATGAAGAACATCGGGAAGATGACGAAGTTCATCACGCCCGCGAAGTTCTCCAGCTGCTTGATGAAGCTCGACAGGACCAGCCCGAGGCCGCCGAGCATCAGCCCGCCGAGGATCAGGCTGGGCAGCACGGCGAAGTAGCCCCATGTGGGCATGGTGATGCCGAAGGCGGCGGCGATGGCAAGGAACGTGTAGACCTGCAGCACCGAGATGATCGTGGCCCCGAAGAGGCGGCAGATCAGCAGCCACCAGCGGGGGAAGGGGCTGGTCAGCAGAAGGCGCATCGAGCCCATTTCGCGGTCATAGACGAGGCTGAGCGAGGATTGCATCCCGTTGAAGAGGAGCACCATCGCGCACAAGCCCGGCACGATATAGGTCTCGTAGGTGATGTAGGTCTGGTAGGGCGGGATAATCGAGAGGCCGAGGGCGGCGCGGAACCCTGCGGCGAAGATCAGGAGCCAGACGAGGGGGCGGACAAGGGCCGCGATGAAGCGCTCGCGCTGGTGCACGAAGCGCAGGAACTCGCGGGCGATGATCGCTTTTGCGACGCGGATGGTGCCGGTCATGCGGCCTCCCCCGTGCGGCTGAGGAACCAGTCCGATAGGCTTTGATCGCCGCGGGCGGCCCCGGCAGTGCCGCGGTGGATGATCTGCCCCTTGTGCAGGACGACGAGGGCGTCGCCATCGCGCACCTCGTCGGTCAGGTGCGTGGTCCAGAGGACGCAGAGGCCGGTTTTCGTGAGGTCGTGGACGTGATCGGTGATGCCTTGCCGCGAAGCGGCGTCGAGGCCCACGGTGGGTTCGTCCAGCAAGAGCACGTGCGGGTCGTGGATGAGCGAGCGGGCGAGTTCGGTGCGGCGGCGGTGGCCGCCGTTGAGGTCGCGGGCCTTTTCCTCTGCGCGGTGGCGCATGTCGAGCTGGTCGAGGGCGGCGTCGATGCGGCCGGGGATCTCGGATTTCGGCAGGCCCTGGAGGGCGGCGAAATAGGCGAGGTTCTGGCGGACCGACAGGTTGAGGTCGAGCGTGGATTGCTGGAAGACGACGCCGAGTTTGCCCAGGGCCTTGCGTGGTTCGCGGCGCATGTCGTGACCCGCCACGGTGATCTCGCCCTGGGGGGCCACCAGCAGGCGGGTCAGCAGGGCGATGAGCGTGGATTTGCCCGCGCCGTTCGGACCGAGAAGCGCGCAGAAGGTGCCGGGGGCGACGTCGAACGTCACGTCGTCCAGCGCCTGCTTGGCGCCGTAGTTGAAGCTGAGGTTCTGAACGGTCAGGCCTTGGGTCACGTGGTCCGGTCCTTTGTCTTTCCGGCGAGTTGTGCGCCGTTTGGTCCAGTTTCCAGTGTCAGGGTCCGGTGTGCAAGACGTGTCGCCTCGGCCATGTCGTGGGTGACGAAGAGCGTTGCGGGCTGGTGGCGGGCGATCAGCGCCTCGGTGAGGGAGAGCATCCGGTCTGCGGCGGCGGCGTCGAGCGAGACGAAGGGTTCGTCCATGATCAGGAGGTCCGGCTGGCCGGCGAAGGCGCGGGCGAGGGCGAGGCGGCGCTGCTGGCCGAGGGAGAGCTGGCCGGGGAAGAGGGTTTCCTTGCCGGTGAGGCCGACCTCTTCGAGTGCGGCGAGGGCGCGGTCGCGGGGCAGGCTGGGGTGCAGGAGCGTGAGGTTGTCGAGGGAGGAGCGCCACGGCAGAAGGGTGGGTTCCTGAAAGACCATCGCCATCGCTTCGGGCCGGTCGATATTGCCCGTGAAATCTGTGTCGATTCCCGCGACAAGGCGCAGGAGGGTGGATTTGCCGATGCCGGAGGGGCCGACAAGGGCGACGGTTTCGCCCTGCGCGATCTCGAAGGAGATGGGGCCGAGCACGCGATCGGTGCCGAAGCGTTTCTCGGTGATGGAGACGGTGATCATGCGCGGCGCCACCGGGTTGCGTGGCGTTCCCACGGTTGCAAGAGCGCCCATTCGACCAGCAGCATCACGGTGATGAAGGAAAAGGCGTAGACCAGCACCATGGCGACGTCGAAAAGCTGGAAATAAAGGTGGATCTGGAAGCCGATGCCGGAGGAACGGCCCAAGAATTCGACCACCAGCACGATTTTCCAGATGACGGCCACGCCGCCCCGCGCGGCGGCGGCGATGAAGGGGCCAAGTTGGGGCAGGATGACGTGGCGCAGGCGGGTCCAGCGGGACATGGCGTAGACGCGGGCCAGCGCGTCAAGCTGCGGGTCGAGCGCACGGGCGCCTTCGCGGATGACGATGGCGACGTTGGGCACCTTGTTGAGTGTGACGGCCGCGATGGCGGCGGCCTCGGTCAGGCCGATCCAGAGGTAGCAGAGGACGATCAGCACCAGCGCGGGCAGGTTCAGGAAGACGACCAGCCATGGGTCGAGCCAGCGGTTGAGAGCGGGCGACCGGCCCATGGCGAGGCCGATCACGCCGCCCAGTGTCATGGCGAGGCAGAAGGCCCAGAGCACGCGCAGGAGGGTGGCCGAGAGGTGTGTCCAGAGCTCTCCGCTGGCGATTTCCTGAGCGAATAGTGGCGCGAGGGCCCAGGGGGTGGGCAGGACCTGCGGGTCGGCCTTGAGCGTTGACGCCACGACCCAAAGGGCCAGAAGCCCCGCGATTGAGAGAAGCGGCGTCAGTCTGTTCTGCATTTACTGGACGTCGGCGAAGAGGCCGTCGGGGAGTGTGTCGGCCTGCCCCACCAGTTCGGCACCGCCGAGGTCGTGCATCAGGCTGAGAAAGGCCTGGGCGGCGTCTTTGTCGATGGGTTTGCGGGCCGGGATGCCGGCGATCCAGTCGGTGCGCAGTTGCTCGAATTCGGCGTCGCTGTCGGCGTTCATCATCGGGCGCAGGTCTTGCCAGATATCGTCGGAGGACATCAGCAGGGTCTTGGCTTCGCGGCTGGCCTCGAAGAAGGACTGGGCGAGGTCGGGGCTCTCCGACAGGAAGTCCTCCTTGAAGTAGTAGCCCAGCAGGGGCGTTTCGGGGTCGAGGCCCAGTTCGCGGGCGGCGGTGTCGACGGAAATGAGTTCGCGCATCCCGGCGGCCTTCATCTTGGCGAGGTAGTGCCAGTAATTGATGGCCCCCGCGAGGCCACCGTCAAGGGCGGTGCGGAAGATGAGGGGCGGGGCGCCGTAGACCTGCTCGGTTTCCGCCTCCAGGTCGAGATCGTAAGCTTGCGCAGCATAGGCGCGCAGGATGAGCCAGGATTTGTCGAGCGGGCCGCCGGCGATGCCGAGTTTCTGCGCGGCAAGGTCGGCAAGGGTTTCGGCGGTGGACGCTGCGGGTACGACCACGCCGCCCACGGCGCGGGAGTAGGGAATGAAGACGTAAGGTTTGCCCGCGGCACGCTGGCGGGCGACCCAGATCCAGTCGGCGACGGCCATGTCGGCCTCGCCGCCCTCGACCGCGATGCGGGTGGCGCCATTGTCGGCATAGGGCTGGATGTCGAGGGTGAAGCCGTGTTTTTCGTCGAGGCCTTCATCGACGATGGTCTGAAGCTCCCAGTTGACAGTGCCGATTTTGAGAGTCGCGGCGCGGATCGTGGGAGTTTCCTGGCCGTAGGCCGCCATGCTGCATAGCAAGAAGGAGAGAGATGCTATGATACGCAACATGGCGGGCCTTCACTCCATGGGAGAACGGAGAATTTACTCGGCGCGGCGCTCGACCTCGTTCAGGTCGGCGTCGAGGACGATGTCGAACTGGTCGCCGCCCTTGCAGATGACGTCGTCAAGCTCGTAGCCGCCATCGTCTTCGGCTTCGATATCGTCGGGGTCCATCTGGCATTCGACGGAGGCGAGGTAGGCCTCGATCTTTTCGACGGTGGCGGCATCGACCGCGTCGTCATCGGCGAGGGCGGGCGAGGCGACCAGCGCCGCGATTGCGAAAATACGTTTCATTGTTGGGTCTCCGTTACTGGATGTTGAAAGTGACTTGTTGGGTTTCGCCGGTGGAGCCGGGGATGCGCAGGGTGTGACTGCCCGGCTTGATGGCGATGAAGGAAATTGTGGCCACGCCCGCCTTGTCGAATTCAAGGGAGTCGACGGCCATGGGGCGAATCTCGATCTGGTTGATGACGATTTCGTTCATCCAGATCGCGCGGAAGAAATCGCTGCCGGTGACGGCCAACTCGGCCGAGCCGTCGGCGGTGATTTCAAGCGTGTAATAGGCGCCCGATTGCAGGTTCACGGAGCCTGTTTCGTGCAGGGGCTGGCCCGAGGCGAGGGTGATCGGGATATCGTCACCGCGGTTGCAGGCGGCCAGCAGGCCGGCAAAGCCGAGGTCGTCGCAGAGCGGGGCTGCGGCGGCGGGGCCGGTGAGGCAGGTGGCGGCGGTGGCCGCGGCCATCATCAGTTTCTTCATCGTATCAGTCTCCTTCATTATTCGATGGTCACCACGCCCCAGGGCTGTTCGCCAACCTGGATGGAGCGCACTGCCTCTTCCTTGGCCACGTCGATGACGGTGATGTCGTTGGAATTGCCGTTGGTCGTCAGCAGGTATTTCTCGTCCGGCGTGAAATCGAGCTGCCAGACGCGCTGGCCCACGAGGATGTAGTCGAGCACCTCGAGGCTTTGGGCATCGACGACGGCGACCCGGTTCGAAGGGCCGAGCGCCACGAAGAGGCGCTTGCCGTCGGAGGTGACCTTGGCGCCCACGGGTTGCAGCCATTCGGGCTGGACGTTCGGGACCTCGAAGCTGATCTTCTCGATCAGGGTGGGCGTGCCGTCCTCGGCAATGTCCATGACGCTGACGGTGCCGCCGATCTCGGACGTCACGAAGAGGCGGGTGCCGTCGGCGGTGTACTGGGCGTAGCGCGGGCGCTGATCGACCAGGATGTTGTGCTTGATCTCGTAATCCTCGGTCGAGATGAAATGCGCCATGTTTGTGGTCTCGGAGGTGTTCACGACCCACTTGGCGTCGGGGCTCATGCCCATGCCTTCGGGTTCCACGCCCACGGGGACCTCGGCCAGCACGGTGCGGCTTTCGGTATCGGTGACGGTCACCAGGTTGTCATCCTCGTTGGCGATGTAGAGCCGCTTGCCCGAGGGTTCGATGATGAAAAGCTCGGGGTCGGGGCCGGAGGGGAGCGAGGGCAGTTCCTCGTAGGTTTCCGAGTCAAACACCCGGACGAGGTTGTCGTCGGAGGCGCAGACATAGATCTTGGTGCCGTCGGGGCTGGCGGTGATGCCACGGGGGCGGTTGCCGGCGAAAAACTCGTCGGTCACTTCCCAGGTTTCGGTGTCGATCACGGTGATGGTGTTGCCGCGTTCATTGGTCACGAAGGCCTTGCCGGCCAGCGCGGGCCCGGCGGCGAGCGCCAGGGCGGAGGTCAGAAGGAGTGCCTTGAGTTTCATGTGTTCCCCTTAGTTGCTGAAGGCCGTGCAGGCCGATTCCGGGCGATCGAGGCCGAGCGTGTCCTGCACGGCGTTCTGGTGCAGGAACCCTTCCTGCGGGCTGACGCTGACCGTGACGCGGTCGTCATAGAGCATGACCTGCTGGCGCATCTGGCCGTTCCAGTCGCGGAAGGTGACTTCCTGCCCCTTGAAGCCGGCCAGTTCGAACTGGTCGGAGAGCAGGTATTCCTTCACGCCGTCGGGCTCGGCGGTCTGGGCGCGGGTCACGGCCTCGCCCACCGCGCGCAGGGCGATCCAGACGTTGTAGTCGGCATCCTTGATGTAACGGCCCGCCAGGTCCTCGAACCGGGTCTGAAGCTGGGTCGCGCCGTAGGCTTCGTGGCCGCCATGCATCTGCACGGGGCGCAGACCGGCCGAGCCCATCACCGGGCGGGGGTCCCACAGGTGATAGGTGAGGTAGGCAGCGAAATAGTCGGTCTCGTCGGCGGTGATGACCACGTCATGCTCGGGCAAACCTTGCATGAAGGTGGGCAATTGGCGTTGGACGAGGACGTGGCCCGAGTCGGTTCGGCGGGCGCCGCCGGTGTCTTCGAAGGTGCGTTCCTCGACAATATTGGCGCCGAACTTGGTGGCGGCACGGCGGTAGGCGTCGGCCAGTGCCATGTCGGCAGGGTTGGAGCCGGAAATGAGCACCCAGCGGGGCCATTTCTTCCAGATGGCGAATTGCGCGATGGCGTCGGCCTGCTGGGCATAGCTGGTGGCGGTGTGCAGCAGGTTGGCGCGGCATTCCTCGTTGCGCATCGGCATGTCGCCTGCGCGGGCGTTGAAGACCAGCGCGCCATCCTCGGCGGCGCGGTCGGCAAGGCGCAGAACGTCCTCTTCCCGGGCGTGGACGACGATCAGGCGGATGCCGTCCGCGAGAATTTCGTCCAAGGCGGCATCGGCGGCGTCGGGCGCGGCGGATTTCTGCACCGTCTCGTAGGTATGGCCCATGAAACTGCCGGTGGAGTTGTTGTCCTGATCGGCCAGCGCGGCGCCGGCAAAGCCCAGATCTTCGGGCGCCTCGTCAAAGCGCGAGATGGGGCGCTGGACCTGGTAATCCACCCGCAGAACGGCGGCGCGGACGTCAATGGCCGCGGCTGTTCCTGCGGTGAAAATCAGCGTGGCGGCGCAGAGCAGCGCGGCCGCGAAAAGCGTCGCAAAACGGTTCAGCACTTTATCCTCCCTTACCGCCAGATTGCCTCTCGCGGCCCGACCAATACCAATTGCCGTGTTTCGCAATCACTGTACGCACCCCAGAATGAAGGGCGACTCTTAACTTCTAAGAACGTCCGTATGCGATTGATATTGTTCCTGTTCCTGGCTTTCGCCCCGGCTGCGCACGCGCAAGGGGAGGTGGCCTTTTTCGGGCTGCATCTGGAGGACAGTTCAAACCAGACGACGCAGTCGTCTGCGCTGATGGCCGAGGGGCCGGATGACGCTGACATGGCGCGGGTGGCGATGCTGGAAGGGATGCTGGCGGAGCGATTCGAGGCCGAGGGCTACACGCTTTTGGACCTTGCGCCGGTGGCGGAGGAGTTGGAGCGCGTGAGCAACCCGGCGAGCTGTTACGGGTGCGATATTCGCATGGCCGAGACGCTGGGCGCGGAATTCATCCTTGTGGGCGAGATCAACATGGTGTCGCCTGTGCTGGTGTCCATCGCAGTTCAGTTGAAGGATGGAACCAGCGGCGAGATTGTAAAGGGCGGCAGCGTCAGCGTGCGCGGCAGCACCGACGAGATCTGGGCGCGGGGGATGCGACAAATCTTGAAAAACCGAATCTTCAGGGAGGAAGATACATGAGAAGACGAGTGTTCATGGCCAGCCTGACGGCGCTGATGCTGCCGGGTATGGCGCTGGCGCACGGGCCGACGCGGCAGAAGGTGACGCTGACCACCGAGGTGGCGGCGGAGCCGGCCGAGGTTTGGGAGGCGATCGGAAATTTTCAGGACATGTCCTGGCACCCGGCGGTGCATTCGACGGAAGGCGAGGGCGGAAACGAGATCGACGCCACGCGGGTGCTGACGCTGGGCGAAGAGGGTGGCCCGACCATCGACGAGATCCTCTACAAGTACGACGCCGAGAAGATGAGCTATTCCTACCGGATCACCGAGGTGGCGGTCGAGACGCTGCCGGTGACGAATTACTCGTCCCACCTGACGGTGAAGCCGCGTGACGGGGGCGGGTCGATCGTGGAATGGCGGGGCGCGTTCTATCGCGGCTATCCCAACAACGATCCGCCGCCGGAACTGAACGACGAGGCGGCGATTGCGGCCGTGAGCGGAGTCTACCAGGCGGGGCTGGATGCCCTGACCGAGCGGTTCGGTGCGCCGGGTTCTTGATGCGCTGGCGTTTTGCCTGGCCACGCCGGTGGCCGGGCAGACCGCCTTTGTCACCTGTCAGCCTGCCGATGCGTTGAGCGTGATCGACGTGGCCCGAGGGGTCGAGGTTGATCGCTGGGACGTGGCGGGCAAGCCTGCCGGGGTCGCCGTTGGTGGCGATGCGGTCTATTCCGTCTCCCCGGATACCAAGACCGTGCGGCGGTTTTCGCCCACCGGCAGGCTTTTGAATGAAACGGTATTGGATGGCGGACCGACCGGCGTGGCGCTGGATGCCGCGCGCGGGCGGCTGTTCGTGTCGGACTGGTATAAAGCGCGGCTTTGGGTTCTGGACGCCGAAAGCTTGGAGGTTTTGCAGGAGCTGGAGACCGGGGCGGAGCCGGCGGGGATCGCGCTGTCGAGCGATGGCCGGTTCCTGGCCAGTGCCGAGAAGGATGCCGACCGGGTATCGGTGTGGGATGCCGGGACCCTTGAGGTTTTGCACAGGGTCGGCGTGGGCGTGCGGCCCTATGGGTTGGGGTTTGCGCCGGACGGGCGGCTTTTCGTGGGCAACGTGGGCAGCAATGACGTGAGCGTCGTGGATGCCGAAGCCGGCGCTGTGCTGGCCACGGTGCCGGTGGGCGAGCGGCCCTATGGCGTTGCCTTCGCAGGCGGTCGGGCCTTCGTGACCAACCAGTATGCGAATTCCTTGAGCGTGATCGACCTTGAGACGCTCACGCCGGTGGAGGAGGTCGGCGTCGGCGAATATCCCGAGGGGATCGACGCCACGGCGGACGGGAGCCGCGTGGTCTTTGCCAACTGGTTCGAGAACACGGTGACCGTGATGGACGCCCGAACGCTGGACGTGATATATGACGTGGAGACATGCGACGGCCCGCGGGCCTTTGGCATATTCCTGTCGGGAGGAGGCACGGAATGATCGCAACATCCATGCGCGCGTTGAGTGCGCTGTGCCTGATGGCGGTGCCGGCATTGGCCGGGACATGGGAGGATCTGAGCGCCGAGATCTATGGCGAGCGGGCGCTCTTGGACGGCACACAGGTGATTGCCATCGATGCGCCGTATCGGACGGGCAACGACGCGCGCACGCAGCTGGCGGCGCAGGTGGTGGCGCCGGAGGGGGCCGAGATTGCCAGCGTGACGCTGGTGATCGACGAGAACCCGATGCCGGTCTCGGCGGTGTTTGACCTGGATTCCCCGCTGCCGGCGTTCTTTTTCGACGTGACCATGCGGATCAACGGGCCGACACCGATGCATGTCGTGGCCGAGACGACCGACGGACGGCTGTTCGTTGCCGAGGCCTTCGTCAAGACCTCGGGGCAGGGGGCCTGCGCGGCGCCGCCGGGCACCGATCCGGAGCTTGCGCTGGAAACACTGGGACAGATGGAAATCGAATTGGCCGGGCGTCTGACGGGCCTGGGGCAGAGTGCGGCGGACAAGCTGGCGAACCGTCTGAACCGGATGGACGTGGACATTTCGCACCCGTCGCATTCGGGGATGCAGATGGACCAGATCACGCTGCTGTTCTTGCCCATGCGCTATGTCGAGACGGTCGAGATCGACCTGGACGGCGCGGGATATGTCAAGATGACGGGGTCGATTTCGCTGTCGGAGAACCCGCAGGTGGCGCTGTCGGTGCCGAGCCGGGCGCAGGCGGTGGACGTGACCATGATGGATACCGATGGCACCGTCACCCACGCGCACAAGAAACTGACAGGATACTGAGACGGAGTGACCCCGGGCACGTGATGCGCCCGGGGTCATTCGTTCGTGTTTATTCGCAGGCTGTGGCGAAGCGTGCGGTGTTGTTCTCCACGGCTTCGACCGTCAGCATGCAGCCGTTTTCAAGCTCGACCTCAGAGCCCGACTCGGCGGATTGCACGTTGAAGCCGTTGACGGCAAAGCGCACGGTGTCGTCGGCGATGGAGCTGACGAAGATGCGGACGTCGCCATCGTTCAGGACCGCGGTGGAGCCGACGCCGAAGGTTTCGGTGTCTTCGCCTGACGCGGATCCACTGTCGCCGGAGCCTGAGCCGCCTTCGCTGAGCTGAGCCTCGAGCGCTGCGACACGTTCCTCGAGCGCGGCGATCTGGTCGGCGCTGGATTGCGTGCCCTCGGTGCTCTCGCTATCGCTCTCAGAGGAGGCTGCCTGTTCTTCGGAGCCTTCGCTATCGCTCTCGGAGGAGGCGGCTTGCTCTTCAGAGCCTCCGCTGTCGCTTTCGGACGCGGCGGCTTGATCTTCGGAGCCTTCGCTGCCGCTTTCGGATGCGGCGGCTTGATCTTCGGCACCTTCGCTGCTGCTTTCGGAGGCGGCTTGTTCCTCGGAACCTTCGCTGTCGCTCTCGGATGCGGCGGCTTGTTCCTCGGAACCTTCGCTGTCGCTCTCGGATGCGGCGGCTTGTTCTTCGGAACCTTCGCTGCTGCTCTCGGATGCGGCGGCCTGTTCCTCGGAACCTTCGCTGTCGCTCTCGGATGCGGCGGCTTGTTCTTCGGAGCCTTCGCTGCCGCTTTCGGATGCGGCGGCTTGTTCCTCGGAACCTTCGTTGTCGCTCTCGGAGGCGGCGGCTTGCTCTTCAGAACCTTCGCTGTCGCTCTCGGATGCGGCGGCTTGTTCTTCGGAACCTTCGCTGCTGCTCTCGGATGCGGCGGCTTGATCTTCGGCACCTTCGCTGCTGCTTTCGGAGGCGGCTTGTTCCTCGGAACCTTCGCTGTCGCTCTCGGATGCGGCGGCTTGTTCTTCGGAGCCTTCGCTGCCGCTTTCGGAGGCGGCGGCTTGGTCTTCGGAGCCTTCGCTGTCGCCTTCGGATGCGGCGGCTTGCTCTTCAGAACCTTCGCTGTCGCTCTCGGATGCGGCGGCTTGTTCTTCGGAACCTTCGCTGTCGCTCTCGGAGGCGGCGGCTTGGTCTTCGGAGCCTTCGCTGTCGCCTTCGGATGCGGCGGCTTGTTGCTCGGAACCTTCGCTGTCACTCTCGGATGCGGCTGTTTGGTCTTCTGAGCCTTCGCTGTCGCTCTCGGCCGAGGCGGCTTGGTCTTCTGAGCCTTCGCTGTCGCTCTCGGCGGAGGCGGCTTGGTCTTCGGAACCTTCGCTGTCGCTCTCGGCGGCGGCTGCTTGGTCTTCGGATCCTTCGCTGTCGCTCTCGGCGGCGGCTGCTTGGTCTTCGGAGCCTTCACTGTCGCCTTCGGCGGCGGCATCTTCCTCAGAGGTTTCGCTGCTGGCCTGGGCGGTCTGGTCGCCCAGCGGTTCGGGTTTCGGGCGCAGGGCTGCCACTGCCAGAAGCACGGCGACGGCCGCGATCAGGACCCCGTAAATCAACTTGTCATTCAATGTTTCCACTCCCAGGTCTAAGTGTCTTCGTTGCGTGAGTCGCTTTCAAACCATATGGGACGACCCGGCCAAACGGCAAATTTACTGCGCCTCGGCGCGTGTCAGGGGGTGGGGAAAGGCTTGATTTCCTGCAGCGGATAATCCTGAAATGCCCACCCGTCCGTACCATCGGGGAACCAGTAGACCTGCGAATGGTTCCATTCGATTGCGCGTTTCGCGGCGTTCCAGCTCATCCAGCAATCTTCGAGGCAGAAGAAAACCACCGGGTGGGCGGGGTCGCCCCCGGTGGCGTGATCGAGCCCGGCGCGGAAATAATCGGCGGTGATATCGGCCAGCGCGCCGTAACCGACGTTGGGCAGCCAGATCGCGCCGGGGATGCTGGGGCGCGGCTTGTCGCGCCAGATGGTGCCCTCGGGCAGGTTATCGGGCTTGGGTGCGCGGGGCAGGACGTCGATGAAGGCAGCTTCGTCAGCTTCCCACAGGGCATGGGCTTCTTCGGCGTCGATGACGGTGCCGCCCTCAAGCGTGGCTGGCACAGGGGCGCGGTAGTGGTCCATTCGGTAGTCGGAGGGTTCGGCCACGTCTTGGGCGGTGGCTGCGGTGGCGGCCCAGGCCGCAAGGGCGAGGGCCACCAAGAGACGTTTCACTGTCCCAGATCCAGAAGCTCGTTGCCCATGTCGCTGACCAGCGGCACGCCGGCCTCGGTCAGAAGCGCGTTGATTTCGTCCTGGTGGCGGCGGATGAGCGAATTGAGTTCGCGCTGCCAGACCTTTTCACCTTGCCGCACGCCCATGGTGATGCGGAAGAAGAGGCGCGGGGGCAGCTCCTCGTTGATGAGGGGGATCACCTTCATGCCGGGGTAGTCGGTCTTGACCAGCGGGCCACCGAGGGGACCCCACAGGATGGCGGCGTCGATGTCGCCGGCCTTGAGGTCGTCGAGCATGCTGATGGCGGGGTTCTCGTGCCGGCGGTCGACGACGAGGTTGTAGGGCTTGGCCTTGCCAATGAGCCCGTGCCGCGCGAGATGCGCCGAGGGCGGCGTGCCGGCGATGATGCCGATGCGGGTGTCTTTCAGGGCCTTGTCGGTGAGGGTCTCGACCGAGGCGAGCGGGCTGTCCTGCGGGACGATCAGGGTATAGACCGAGCTGAAGTAGTGGTTGGTGTTCAGCACCAGTTCGTGGCCTTGCGCGTAGCCCATCACGATGTCGCAGCGCTTGACCTTCAGAGTGTTGCGGATGAACCCCGTGGCTTGCGGATACCAGGTGTATTGCACAGGCAGGTCAAGCTTGGACGCGATGAGTTCGGCCAGCTTGTTTTCGTACCCCGTGCCCTCCTTGGTGGACATGGGATAATTGGCCGGATCCGCGCAGACGCGCAGCGCGTTCTGCGACACGAGATCGGAGGTCTGGGCCGTCGCCGGCCCGGACATCAGCAGCGCGGAAAGGCAAAGCGCCGCCGAGCCGGTGAGGCGGGCGGCGGCGCGTGTCGCGAGAGATTTAGCCCATGCAGGCATCTTCATCCTCTTGGATCGCGTCGGACTTGGCCTCTTTCGAGCCAGGGCGTCCGCGTGGGACAGCCTCCATGCCGCGGGCCTTGAGATAGACGTAGATGTCGTCGAGATAGCACATCACGTTCGGGTTGTCTCCGAAGTGGGGCATGACGGAGTTGCCGTTGCCGCGTCCGTTCACGACCACGTCGTAGAAATCGTAATAGCCCATGTGGACGGCGGAATTCTTGACCTTGGGGGCGTAGGACGAGCCTTCGCCATCGGGGCCGTGGCACACGTGGCATTCGGCGTGATAGCGGCGGAAGCCCGAGAAGGTCATCCAGTCGACGGTGCCGTCCTCGGCCACGTTGTAGGTGGGCACGTCTTCTTCGTTGTAGTAGCGCCCGCCTTCTTCGTAGGCGACGGTCTCGTCGTGGTTTGCAGGATCGACCGGCTGATCGCTCCAGTTCTGAGCCGAGGCGGTGATCGGCAGCGCGACCAGGGCCGAGGCGAGTGTCAAGCGGAGTCCGGTGCTCATGATGCGGTCATACCTTTCCTGTTTTTGGTACTGATTATGCGTCGTTTATCTTGGGCACAGGGCCGGCCTTCCCGAAGGAGGACCGGCCCCGGCTGTTGCGTTTCGCTTAGTCCGGCAGAGCGAACACGGTCAGCTGACCACCCAGTGCGGTGTAGTCGCTGAGAGCGGCGTAGCCACCCACGGCGCCCAGACCGTCGTTGGGGTTGGTCAGACCGGCCGCGAGACCGATGCCGGCCCAGCCACCGACGCCCGAGAGGACGGCGACATACTGTTTGCCGTCGCGCTCGTAGGTCATCACGTTGCCGATAATGCCCGAGGGCGTGCGGAACTTGTAGAGTTCCTCACCCGTGGAGGTGTCGACCGCCTTCAGGTAGCCTTCGAGCGTACCGTAGAAGGTGATGCCACCGGCGGTGGTCAGAGCACCGGACCAGACCGAGAACTGCTCGGGGTTGGACCACTTGATTTCGCCGTTGATGTTATCCCAGGCGATGAAGTTGCCCATGCCGCCATGGCTGTCCGGGGCAGGGTACATCGACAGGGTCGCGCCCACATAGGGCTGACCTGCGGTGTAGCTGACGCGGAACGGTTCGTAGTCCATGCAGACGTGGTTGGTCGGAACCAGGAACAGCTGGGTTTCCGGGTCATAGGCCGCCGGTTGCTGGTCCTTGGTGCCAAGCGCCGCCGGGCAGATGCCGGTGGAGTTGACGTCTTCGCCGTTCTGCT
The DNA here is from genome assembly GCF_009363735.1 of Roseovarius sp. THAF8. Classification (NCBI taxonomy): domain Bacteria; kingdom Pseudomonadati; phylum Pseudomonadota; class Alphaproteobacteria; order Rhodobacterales; family Roseobacteraceae; genus Roseovarius; species Roseovarius sp. THAF8. Next base: position 3,613,073 of record NZ_CP045410.1, read on the forward strand.
CGGTGGAGTATTGCGCCACCACTTCGGGACGACCGTAGGTGTCGGACTCGGGGTCCATGTCGACGCCGGAGGTCCAGTTCACGACCGGGTCGTACTTTTCGGCGACCAGAAGTTCACCTGACACACGGTCCATCGTGTAGGCCAGGCCGTTACGGTCGAAGTGGGTCAGAAGCTTGCGCTCCTCGCCGTCAATTTCCTGCTCCGTGAGGATCATTTCGTTGACGCCGTCGTAATCCCACTCGTCATGCGGGGTCATCTGGTAGAACCACTTGGCCTGGCCCGTGTCGATGTCGCGGGCCATGACGGTCATGGACCAGCGGTTGTCGCCGGGACGCTGCGAGGGGTTCCACGTCGACGGGTTGCCGGTACCGTAGTACATCAGGTTCTCTTCGAGATCCGCCGAGTACCAGCCCCAGGTGGTGCCGCCGCCGATTTGCCACTGGTCGCCTTCCCAGGTGTTGGTGCCGGAGTTTTCGCCGACAGGCTCGCCCAGGTGGGTCGTGTTCTCGGGGTCCACGAGGATATCCTCGTCGGGGCCCATCGAGTAGGCGCGCCAGGCCTGGGTGCCGTCCGACATGTTGTAGGCGGTCACGTGACCGCGCACGCCGAATTCGCCGCCCGAGATGCCGACGATGACCTTGTCCTTGACCGGAAGAACGGTCGCGGTGTTGGTTTCGCCGATGGACGGGTCGCCGTTGACGACTTCCCATTCGACCGAACCGTCGTCAGCGTTCAGAGCCACGACCTTGGTGTCGGCCTGGTGCAGGAAGATCTTGCCGTCGGCATAGGCCACACCGCGGTTGACGGTGTCACAGCACATCACCGGAATGACGTCCGGGTCCTGCTTGGGCTCGTACTTCCACTTGATCTTGCCTTCGTCGGCCAGATCGAGCGCGTAGACGATGTTGGGGAAGGGCGTGTGGACATACATGGTGTCGCCCACGACGAGCGGCGAGCCTTCGTGACCGCGCAGGACGCCGGTCGAGAAGGTCCATGCGACCTGCAGGTCACCCACGTTTTCCTTGTTGATCGAATCCAGCTTGGAATGGCGCTGGTTCTTGTAGTCGCCCGTCTGGATCGCCCATTGAGTGGGGTCGTCCATCTGCGTGACAAGGTCGTCGTTGGCGACGGCCATGCCAGCGCAGAGCGCCAGACCCGAGGTTAAAAGCATAAGCTTCTTCATTGTAGTCCTCCCATGTAAGCAGCGGTGTGCCGCTGCATTGGAATGGTCGATGATCGACCGTTAAAGCGGGGATCCCAAGCTCTCTCCTTCCTGGAGCCCCCGCGTCTCGGACGTGCCGCGTTATTCGCCCGTGGAGGCGAGATACGCGATCACGTTCATTCTTTCTTCCTCCTTGCGCAGACCGGCAAAGGCCATCTTGGTGCCCTTGGCGTAGTCGCGCGGCTTCTCGAGGAAGGCCGCCAGTTCGCCGGGCGTCCACTCCTTGCCCTCGGCACCCATCTCGGCGAGCACGTCGGAATAGTCGAAATCCTCGTTCGCCGCGACGGGCGCGCCAACGATGCCGGTCAGCACGGGGCCGACCTTGTTCTTGGCGCCTTCGCCGACGGCGTGGCAGGCCATGCATTTGCGGAACACTTTTTCACCGGCTTCGGCGTCGCCTTCGACGTCTTGGGCAAAGCCCAGGGCGGGCGTGGTTGCCAGGATGCTGGCGGCGAGGATGGTACGGATGGTCAAGTTGATGTCTCCCTAGTCAACAGTGTCAGTACACACATCAGTGATGCAGGCGGTCGGCGTGCCACGAGACGTGGTCGGCGGCGAAGGTCTGCACAAAGAAATACGAATGGTCATAGCCCGGCTGGATGCGGATCTGGCCGGGCTGGCGGCGTTTGGCCATGGTGTCGGCCAGCGCCTCGGGTTTCAGCAGGTCGAGGAACTGGTCGCTCGATCCCTGGTCGATCAGGACGTCGCCCTTCCAGCCGTGTTCTTCCAGCAGAAGGGTGGAATCGTGCTGCGCCCAAGTGCTTTCGTCGTCGCCCAGATAGGCGCTGAGTTGCTTGCGCCCCCAGTCCGAGCGGGTTGGGTTGGCGATGGGGGCAAAGGCCGAGAGCGACTCGAACTTGTCGGGGTTGCGCATGGCGATGGTCATGGCGCCATGCCCGCCCATCGAGTGCCCGGTGATGCCGTGACGGTCCTGCACCGGCTGGGTTTCCGCGATGATCGAGTAAAGCTCGTTCACGATGTAGTCGTACATCCGGTAATGCTGCCGCCACGGGTCGCAGGTGGCGTTGACGTAAAAGCCCGCCCCTTGGCCCAGATCGTACGCCTCGTCATCGGCCACGTTCTCGCCCCGGGGCGAGGTGTCGGGGAACACCAGCGCGATGCCTTCGCGCGCTGCGTGTTCCTGAAAGCCGCCCTTGGTCATGGCGTTTTCGTGGTTGCAGGTCAGGCCCGACAGGTACCAGAGCACCGGAACCGGGCCATCCTTGGCCTGCGGAGGCTGGTAGACGGCGTAGGTCATCTCGCAGGCACAGGTGTTGGAACTGTGCTTGTAGACGACCTGTTCGCCGCCGAAGCTCCTGTTCTGAGAGACGACCTCGATGGACAAATCAGAACTCCACCACGGCGCGGATCGACTTGCCTTCGTGCATCAGTTCGAACCCGTGGTTGATCTCTTCCAGCTTGAGCTTGTGGGTGATCATGGGGTCGATCTCGATCTTGCCGTCCATGTACCAGTCGACGAATTTCGGCACGTCCGTCCGGCCCTTGGCGCCGCCGAAGGCAGTGCCTTTCCAGACCCGGCCGGTGACCAGCTGGAAGGGGCGGGTGGAGATTTCGGCGCCCGCGGGGGCCACGCCGATGATGACCGAGCAGCCCCAGCCGCGGTGCGAGCATTCCAGCGCGTCGCGCATCACCTTGACGTTGCCGGTGGCGTCGAAGGAGTAGTCCACGCCGCCGATCTGGTCGTTGCCCCGTTTGGTCATATTCACGATCTCCTGGACCGTGTTGTCGACCTTGGTGGGGTTCACGAAATGGGTCATGCCGAACTTCTTGGCCATCTCGGCCTTGTCGTCGTTCAGGTCGACGCCGATGATCATGTCGCAGCCCGCCATGCGCAGGCCCTGGATCACGTTAAGGCCGATGCCGCCGAGGCCGAAGACCGCCGCGGTGGAGCCGATCTCGACCCCGGCGGTGTTGATGACCGCACCGATGCCGGTGGTGACGCCGCAGCCGATGTAGCAGATCTTGTCGAAGGGCGCGTCCTCGCGCACCTTGGCCAGCGCGATTTCTGGCATGACCGTGTGGTTGGCGAAGGTCGAGCAGCCCATGTAGTGATGGATCGGGGTGCCGTCGAGCATCTTGAACCGGGTCGTGCCGTCGGGCATCAGGCCTTGGCCTTGGGTGTTGCGAATCGCGGTGCAGAGGTTGGTCTTGCCCGAGAGGCAGGAGGCGCATTCGCGACATTCGGGCGTGTAGAGCGGGATCACGTGATCGCCGGGTTTGAGCGTGGTGACGCCTTCGCCCACTTCCATCACCACGCCGGCGCCTTCATGGCCCAGAATTGCGGGAAAGATGCCCTCGGGGTCGTCGCCCGAGCGGGTGAATTCGTCGGTGTGGCACAGGCCGGTGGCCTTTATCTCCACCAGAACCTCGCCGGCCTTGGGGCCTTCGAGTTCGACTTCCATAATTTCCAGTGGTTTGCCGGCCTCGAGGGCCACGGCAGCTTTGGTGCGCATGATAGTGTATTTCCTCCCGTTCGCGCCGCAGACAGGCACGTGAATCAAGGTTATGGTAGGGGGCGGCCATGCCGCCGCACAATTAGTACCTTGGTTGGTATTCCAAAGTGAACCCTTGCCGGGAATGGATGTCCGTGTTCCCATGGGATCAAGGGAGGACCGTATGAGGACGCTGGTTTTAACGGCATTCGCCGCCGTCATGGGCACCGCCGCGCCATTGGTGGCGGCGGATTTTTCGGACCCGACATGGCCCTGCGTTCAGCGCAAGGTCGAAGAGCTGTCGCTGGGGCTGATGTGGCCCATCGCGCTGCCGGAGGACGAGGTCGAGGATTCGGCGCTGGCGGCGGATATCCGGGACCTTGCCGGAACGCTTGCGGTGCGGCGGCTGGAGATGGACGCGCTGCGGCAGGCGGCGGAGGAGTTTGCCGGGCGCTGGCCGGAGGACAGGGCGGACAATCTGGGCCGGGTGTTCGCGCAGACGTTCAAGTCGCTCAACACCCGCCGGTCGCGGATCATCAACGGGATCGCGGATTTCTCGCTGGGGCAGATCGCGCTGGCCGAGAAGATCGACGAGATGCGGCTGGAGATGGATACGGCCCTGGAGGCGGACGCGCCGGATTACGACCGGATCGACGCGTTGGAGGAAAAGCTGGACTGGGACCAGGTGATCTACTCGGACCGGCAGCAGTCCATCACTTACCTGTGCGAGACGCCGCAGCTGATCGAAAAGCGGCTGTTTGCCATCGCGCAGATGCTGCAGGACGTGGCCAAGGACTAAGCTCTATTCCCATTCCAGTTCGGTAAAGGCGACGGTGGCGTTGCGGGGATTGTAGGCCTCGAAAAGCTGCCATTTGTCCGCCTCACTGTCCGCGATCGTGGTGACGGCATCGCCAAGGCGGGTGCCGTTCGCAATGGCAGCGCGGGTGTCGTCGCGCAGGGTTTCGAGATAACGGCGCTGGTCCTTTGCGCCTTCGGGCCAGTCCAGCACCGGGCCGCCATGCCCCGGCACGATGCGGGCGATGTCCAGTGTTTGCAGCTGTTCCAGCACGTCGAGCCAGCCCAGCACGCTGCCGTCGAGGGCGGGGGTGTGCAGGTGGAAGACGAGGTCGCCGGTGAAAAACGTGCCGGTTTCCTGGTCCAGCACGGTCAGGTCGTTGCCGGTATGCGCGGTGGGCCAGGCGTGCAGGGTAAGGATGCGGTCGCCGAGGTCGATCTGCACCGGCGCGTCGGGCGGCACGGTGATGTCGGCCTCGGGCGCGGCGGAGCCGGCGAAGGCGGGGCCGATGAGGCGCGTGAGGCTTTCCGCGTAATTGGCCTGCCGGTCGGCCAGCGCGCGGGGCAGGGTGGCGTGGGAGACGATATTGGCCCCGGTGGTGCGAAAGGCGTCGGTGCCCAGCACGTGATCGGGATGCATGTGGGTCAGGATGACGTGGCTGACGGGCTTGTCGGTGTGCTGGCGGATGGCGCGCCAGAGCGACTCGCCGATCCAGCGGGCGGAGCCGGTGTCGATCACCGCGACGCTGTCGGCGCCCAGGATGAAGCCGAGATTGGCGACATCGCCGCGATTGTCCTGGTCGGGTTCCTCGATCCGGCCCAGATGGGCGAAAACGCCCGGTGCGACCTCGGTTATCTCGAGCGCGCGGCCGATGGGGACACAGTGCGGGTCGTCGTATTTCCGTGAAAGATCGGGCAGTTGCGCCTCGCACGCGGCCTGCGTGGGAGTCTCGTACCCCGCCAGCAGCATATCGCGGCAGGCCGGGTCGGCCCCGCCAGAGGCAAGCGCAAGACAGGTTGTGACCACGACTTCGAACATGGGCGAAGGATGCCACACGCGATTGTGAGGTCCATGCCCCATTTCGTATAAGTGGATTTTGCCGCCGTTTCGTGGCATAACACGGTCGCATTACGGGAGGAGACCGTATGAGACATGCAATTGCATCCGCCCTGGCGCTGGGCCTTGCGGCATCTGCTGGTTGGGCTGAGGAGGCGGTCAAGAACCCCTTGACCGACAGCCCGACCTGGCAGGATCTGCGCCATGACGTTCTGGGCGAGGCCACGCTGGAGGAGGCGGAGGTCCCGCTCAGCGTTAAGGCGCCGTACCGGGCGCATGATGCGGCGACCGTGCCGGTGCAGCTGAAGCAGACCGATCCCGACGCACGGATAAAGTCGGCCATTGTTGTGATCGACGAAAACCCCGCGCCAGTTGCCGGTGAATTCACGTTCGGTCCCGGCATGGGCCCGCTCGATTTCGAGATGCGGGTGCGGGTGAACCAGTATTCCAACGTGCGCGTGATCACTGAAACCCAGGACGGTCTTTACATGACCGGGCGGTTCGTGAAGGCGTCGGGCGGCTGTTCGGCCCCGGCCTCGAAAGACCCCGAGCAGGCACTGGCGGGCATGGGCCGGATGAAGCTGCGCAGCTTTGGCGAGACGGCGGCGGTGTCGACGCCCCGGCGCGAGGCGCAGATCATGATCCGGCATCCGAATTATTCGGGGCTGCAACGCGACCAGATCACGCAGCTGTTCATACCGGCGCATTTCATCGACACGATCGAGGTGCGGCAGGGCGACGAGATGCTGTTCAAGATGACGGGCGGGATTTCGATTTCGGAGAACCCGTCGTTCCGGTTCTTCTACAACGACAACGGATCGACCGACCTGACGGTGAAGGCCACGGATACCGAGGGTAACGTGTTCGAAAGCACCTTGCCTAAATCGCTGGACGGCTGAGCACCGCTTGATCGCCGGAATGCAAAAAGCGCGTGCCGGGATGTCGGCACGCGCTTTTCTCTTTTCATTGGGGCAAGGCCGCTGTCAGGCAGCGATGGTGATGTCAGACTTTTTTGCAGGGTCGGACGCCTTGCCGAAGAACACGTCGTGCAGCGCCTTTATCGCCGGGTCGCGGTCTTCGCGTTCAAGGATGAACTGCGTGTCGACGTGGCGCGGACCCTGGGTGGCCCCGAGCGAGGCCATGCCGTTGTCGTCCAGCGCCTGAAGGCCGCGTTGCAGGGTGCTGAGCCCGTCGAGATCGCGCCCGATGACGGAGACCAGGGCAAGCTTGCGGTTGCGGATCTCAGACTGGGGGTACTTCTCGGCCAAGTCGTCGGCCACCTTGCGCATGGCCTTGACCGATGCGTCCACGTAATGCGTGATGGTGTTGGCGTTCGACGCTTTCGACACGATGCGCACGTCATGACGCGTCAGGGTGTCGAGGATGGCGGCGTCGTAGCCTTTGACGCCGACCATGTCCTGTTCGAACACTTCCAGCGCGATGATATCAAGGCCCGTGACCATTTCGACCGCCGGTGTGTCGGCAGGCTGGTCGTCGATGACCGTGCCGGGCTCATCCGGCTCGAACGCGTTGGTGACGCGCAGGGGCACGCCGGCCTGGCGCAGGGTCTTGGCGGCGGAGGGGTGGATCGCCTCCATCCCGAGATTGGCCATCTGGTCGGCCACGTCGTAGTTGGTGTGACCCAGGGTGCGCACGTTCTCGGCGCCGACCAGCTTGGGGTCGGCGGAGGAGAGGTGGAACTCCTTGTGAATGATGGCTTCGCGCGCGCCGGTGAGGGCGGCCATCTGGGAAAACGTGACCTCGGAATAGCCGCGGTCGAATTCCTTCATCAGGCCCTCGCGGCACTGGGCATAGCCGGTGACGATGGGCATCTCGGTGGCCGGGTCGACGCTGGACATGGCGTTGTTGATGCGCTCGTCCAAGGTGACCTCGCCATCTTCGCGCCAGCCGGTCAGGTCGACGGCGCGGGCATTCACGCCGGCGCGCTTCAGCACCAGTGCGGCCACGTGGGCGCTGTGCGCCTCGCCGAGGCCCGACAGCAGCTCGCGAATATGCATCAGGTGCGCATTCAGGCGGAAATGGCCGTAGGAGCACAGGCGCTGCAGGTCGATCAGGCAGTTGCGCGCGCCCTCGATGCGTTCATTCACGAAGGCCGTGGCCTGCGATATGTCGCCGGGATGTTCGAGCACGTCCTCGTGCGCCTTGATCATGGCGCGACAAGCGCGGGTCAGCGCGTCGTGCCAGCCGTGTTCGTCTTCGGCATCGGCGAACGCCGCATAGGCACCATCCTCGCCCGTCTTCTTGTGCTCCAGCAACATGTCGGTGATGCCACCGAAGGCCGAGACCACGAAGATGCGGCCGTACTGAGGCTCTCCATCCTTGATGAACAGCGTGTCGCGCAGTTCGTGCAGGCGGGACATGGACGTCCCGCCGATCTTTTCCACTGTGTGGGTCATTGGTTCACGCCTCGGCAGGTTCTGGCGCCGCGTAAGAGCCATCTTCCTGATGGACCTCGTTGCCGGTGACCGGCGGGTTGAAGCAGCAGGCCATGACCAGCTCTTCGGTGGCGCGCAGGATGTGGCGATCGTGCTTGTCCAGCGCATACATCACGCCGGGCTTGATCTCGTGGGTTTCGCCGGTGGCGATATCGGTGATCGAGCCGGTGCCCTGCATGCAGTAGACGCTCTCGAAGTGGTTCTTGTATTCGAACGTGTGTTCGGAACCGGCTTCGAGGAAGGTGATGTGGAACGAAAAGCCCATGTTGTCGTCGGCCAGCAGCATCCGGACGCTTGTCCAGTTGGCGTCCGAGACGACGCGGTCTTTTTCGTTCTCGGTGATCTTGTTGAAGTCTCTGACAATCATTTCGGTTACTCCGCAGCGATATTGTGGCCTTCGACGCAGGTCGAGGCGGCTTTTTCGAGGATATCCAGGCCCTTTTCGAACAGCTCGACCGGGATGGTGAGCGGTGCAAGCACCTTGACCACCTCGTCGAAGCTGCCGGAGGTCTCGATGATCAGGCCGTTGCGGAACGCTTCGCCGCAGATCTGTTCGGCCAGCTCGCCCGAGCCCACATCGACGCCGCGCATCATGCCGCGGCCCTTGAGCCTGGCGCCTGGCACCATGTCGGCGATGCGTTGCAGGCGGGTCTCGAGGATCTTTGCTTTCTCGGCGATCTCGTTCTTGAAGGTGTCGTCGGACCAGAACTTCTCGAGCGCGATGCGGGCGGTGACGAAGGCATGCGTGTTGCCGCGGAACGTGCCGTTGTGCTCGGCCGGTTTCCAGATGTCGAGGTCGCGACGGATCAGCAGCGCGGCGAACGGCAGGCCAAAACCGGACAGCGATTTCGCCAGCGGGATCATATCGGGTTCGACATCCATGTCGTCGAAGCTGAAGAAGCTGCCGGCGCGGCCGATGCCGGCCTGGATGTCATCGACGATCAGAAGGGTGCCGTGTTTCTTGGCCAGGCGGCCCAGGCGTTCGACCCATTCCTTCGATGCGGCGTTGAGGCCGCCTTCGCCCTGCACCAGTTCCACCAGGAACGCGGCGGGGGCTTCGACACCGGACGAGGGGTTGTCGAGCATCATTTCCATCTGGGCGATCGTGTCGACGTCGTCGCCGAACGCGCCTTCGTAGGGCATCCGGTTCACGTCGGGAAGCGACACGCCCCCCGCGCCACCACGTTTCCCGGCATTGCCGGTCGCGGCCAGGGCGCCCATGGTCATGCCGTGGAACCCGTTGGTGAAGGCGATGATGTCGCGCCGGCCTGTGACCTTGCGGGCAAGCTTCAGCGCGGATTCGACGGCGTTGGTGCCGGTCGGGCCGGTCATCATGATCTTGTGATCCATGCCGCGCGGCTCGAGGATCAGCTTCTCGAACGTCTCGAGGAACTGCGCCTTGGTGTCGGACATCAGGTCGAGCCCGTGGGCGATGCCGTCATTCGAGATGTGCTCGAGCAGCGCCGCCTTCATGTCGGGATCGTTATGGCCGTAGTTCAGCGAGGAACAGCCGGCCAGGAAGTCGATATAGGTGCGACCGTCCACATCAGTCATTTCGGCGCCGGATGCGGAGGTGAACACCGTGTCGAACCCGCGGCAATAGCTGCGGGCTTCGGATTCGCGGCGTTCAAACACAGCTTTGGGTGAGGTATGCGTAGACATTACGACCTCTCTTTCGGAATTGAATGTGAGGGGAAAACTGTGCGGCCCTGGGTCAGGCCGCCTTTGCAAACTCTTCGGCGAGCGTAATGGTTACGAGGTTTTCAGTCTTGCTTTGACCGTTAAAATGCTCGTCCTTTTCGTAATACGCCTGAGCGTCGAGTTTGGTTCCGAACTCGTCGGTGAATTTACGGAAAAGCGCCCAGGAGGCGTCGTTATCCGAGGTGATCGTGGTCTGGATGCGCGTCACGCCTTCGCAGGCCTCACGCTCCAGCGCTTCTTTCAGCATCAGGGAACCCAAGCCCATGCCACGCGCCGTCTCGGACACGGCGACCTGCCAGACGAACAGGGTCTCGGGATCGCTCGGCATCACGTAGGCCGACACCCAACCGACCGGCTGACCTTCGATCTCGGCCAGTACGCACGTGTCTGCGAAATGATCGCACTGGATCAGGTTGCAGTACATCGAGTTCTCGTCGAGCGGCTTGCACTCACGGACGAGCTCCCAGATCTCCGAGCCGTCGGTCGGCTCAGGGCTTCGCAGGGTCGGGATCGTTTCTTTCGCAAGGTCGCGGGGCATGGTTTGGTTCTCCGATTTGCTTTGGCAAACAAAGTAGCACTGGGGCGGGGGTGCTTCAAGAGGCTAAGCATATTTTTTGTAATGATGGTCGAAACGGCCGAAATAGCCTTGTTATTAAGGTGTGTGGGGGAAATTTACTTTGGTATTCGCAGAGGGTCGTTATTAGTTAGTCTAACTACATAGGGCTTCACAAAACGGTTTTTCGGATATATGTTTAGCTATCCAAACGAAACGCAACAGGTAGGAATGGACCGCATCGATACCTCATTAGTCGCACTCAGACGCATTCTCCGCGCGACCGACCGTTTCGGCCGCGAAGTGAAGGAATCTGCCGGCGTGACCCCGGCGCAGTTTCGTGTGTTGCAGATCATCGGCGAAACTGGGCAGGCGACCGCGACGGCGATTTCATCGCGGATGCGCGTCACCCAGGCCACGGTCACGTCCCTGGTCGACAAGCTCGTCGGCGAAGGCATGGTTCTGCGCGAGAAGTCGACGCGCGACCGGCGCCAGACCAATATCCATCTGACCACGAAGGGCAGGGAGACGCTCGCCAGGGCCCCGGACCCCCTGCAACAGCGCTTCGTGCGCAAGTTCTCGGTCATGGAGGACTGGGAACAGGCGATGCTGGTGTCGAGCCTAGAGCGCGTGGCGGCCATGCTGGATGCCGACGAGATAGATGCCGCGCCGGTCCTCGACTCGGGCGATTTCAAGAATCTGTCTGACGCCTGACGGCGCGCTCTGAGGCCGTCGAGGGCGTCAGGACTGGATGGCTTTTTGCCAGATCTCTTTAATCTCAGACGCGAGCAGCATCGGGTCCACCGGCTTGGTGATGACCGCGGCCGCGCCTTTCCGGCGCAATTCCTGCGAAAAGGAATCCTCCGCCTTGGCGGTCAGGAACACGGTCGGGACAGTCGCCAGCCCGGGCTGCTGCGTAATCAGTTTCCAGACTTCCTCGCCGGACATGTCGGGCATCATCATGTCAAGGAGCAGCATTTGCGGTTGCACGGATGCGGCCGCCTCGACGGCCTCCTGCCCCGACGCAAATTGATGAACGTTGAACGAACCGACTGTTTCCAGGGACATCTTGATGATGACGCGGATATCGGCGTCGTCGTCGACGTGCAGGATCGTTTCAAGAGGTTTACTCATTACGCTGATTTCCTCGGACTCTTTGGCAGGAAATTCCACGATAGTTGTCATGTTCATGCTCTCGCAACCCCGCGTGTTTCAATCGGATCGGTCCAGAGCACCAGATGCGCGGGGATGCGGAACTGGAACGTGCTGCCCTGGCCCACTTCGGACGTGAACGAGACAGGGTAGTCGAGACGCTTGAGGATGGCGTCGACGATGGCGAGCCCCAGCCCGGTGCCGGGCCGTTTCGTGCCGTCGCTGGCGCGGGCCTGCGAGAAGGGTTTGAACAGCATTCGAGTCTGATCCTGGGTGATGCCCGGGCCTTCGTCGGAGACGGATACGACAATGCCGCCGTCCTCTTGCTCAAGGCCGAAACGCACGGTCGCGCCGGCAGGTGAGTACTTGATGGCGTTGGAGGCGAAGTTCGTGATGACCTGCGCAATGCGGTCGGAGTTGCCCATGACCATCGCACCGCGCAGGTCGCTGGAGATCTCGAGCTCGATGTCATGTTCGAAGGCGGTGCCGGACACCAGTTCCACCGTGTCATTGAGGCATTCGATGATGTCCGTCTCGGCGATCGAGAAATCCATCTTGTCGCTGTTGATCTTCTCGAGATCGAGGATGTCGTTGACGATCGAGAGCAGGCGATCGGTGTTGCGCACGGCGATGTCGACCACGCTTTGCGTCTTGTCGTCGAGATCGGCGACGACGCCGGCCTTGAGCAGACGCAGCGCGCCGTGGATGGAGGTGAGTGGGGTGCGCAACTCGTGGCTGACGGTCGATACGGTCTGCACCTTTTCAAGCTCCAGGCTCTTGCGACCCGTGATGTCGCGCAGGACGGAGACGAAGAAATCTCCCTCGTCGGTGGTGCGGATCAGGCGCGTGGAGACCTCGATAGGGCCGGTAAAGTGCGTCAGTTCCAGGGTGATCGATTCGAGCTCGCCATTGAAAAGGGGGACCGCGGCGCGAAAGAAGGCCTTTTTGTTGAAGGTGGCTGCAGTGTCGCTGATGGTTTTCTCGCGGGCCTCTTCCCTGGTCCAGCCGTGCCGGTCGAGGGCGGCCGCGTTCATGTAGCGGATGCGCAGGGAGTCGCTGCTGTACACGTAGACGCCGTCGTGGAGCGACTCGAGAATGGTTTCAAGAAATGCGAGCTCGGTGGGCGACCTGTCGAGCCCGGGGTGCCCGGTGCTTGCGTGCCTTTGTGGTTTAGACGTCTGTTGCATAGAAGCCCTTTCGAGTCCCGCTGGAAGTCGACAAAACCAGGGTAGCTGAACGCCATGGTGCCGATTGGGCCGGAACGTGGAAAACTTTAGGCAATGTCATAATGATATCCTCTTCCCGCATAACTCACGCGGCGATCTCCAGGGCCTTTGATTTGATGGGTAAAGTGATGCTGAAAGTGCTGCCGTGACCGATTTCGCTTTCGACCGCGACGGAACCGCCGTGAAGTTCGATCAGTTCGCGCGTGATCGCGAGGTCCAGTCCGGCGCCGGAATTGCGCCGGGTGACGGAAGTGTCGACCTGCACGAACTGGTGGAAAATCTGGTCCAGCTGGTCTGCCGGGATGCCGCATCCGGTGTCGCGCACGTGGATGCGCAGATGCGTCTCGTCATGGTCGGATGAGATGTGGACTTCGCCGGTCTGGGTGAACTTGATAGCGTTCCCCACGACGTTGATCAGCGCCTGGCGCAGGCGCTTGGGATCGGCGCTGATGGGCAGGGAGGCAATGTCGGAGGTCAGCGCGATTCCCTTCTCGGCGGCCTTGATGCCAAGGCTGGAGGTCACGGTGCCGACCACCTCCTTTATGTTCAGTGTTTCGATCTCGAGCTCGACCGTCTCGGCCTCGAGCTTGGCGCGATCGAGCACGTCGTTGATCAGCGCCAGCAGGTGGTCGCTGGACGTGGTGATGCGGCCGGACATGCCAGTCACCTCGTCACGCAGAACCTTGAGCGCCTTCAGGCGTTCCGGGCCGGACGCATCGTCGCGCAGCTTGCTGTCGAGCGCCTTGTAGCCCGGCAGGACATCCACGTTTTCGAGGAACCGGGCATAGCCGATGACCGAGGTCAGGGGGGTGCGCAGTTCGTGGCTGATGATGTTGAGGAAGTTGTTTTTCGCCTGGTTCGCCGCCTCGGCCTTTTCGCGGGCCTGCTTGAGTTCGGTGATATCGACACGGAACCCGACCGTGTTGCCGTCGGGCGAGCGGGTTTCGGCCACTTTCAACCAACGTCCGTCGCCCAGCTTCTGCTCCATCGGCGCGGTCGGATTTGCGTGTTTGGCGAGACGCTCCTCGAGCCATTCCTCTTCGCGGCCGATGGCATCGGTGTACTGGCCGTTCTTGAGCCCCTCGCGCAGGATGTTCTCGAAGGTGTTGCCGGGGACGATCGCGTCGCGCGACAGTTCGTAGTAGGACAGGTATTTCTCATTGGCAAAGACAAGGCGGTCGCGTGAATCATACAAGGCGAACCCGTCTTCGATGGAATTGATTGCCGAGCGCAGCTGGCTTTCGGCGGCACGCTTGGATCGGTACATGGTCCAGAGTGCCAGGATCATGGCGCCCAGGAAACCGATGGCGAGAAAGCTGAGCGCCCATACCAGGTTCTTCATCCCGCTCCCGGTGGGCCAGCCAGCGGTGGGGACAAGGCCAATCTGCCAAGTGCTGCCGTCGGCAATGACGTGGCGCAGGACGGGCCTGTTGGCGAAAGTCTTTTGCGAACCGTAGAGCATGTTAATCGGATGCTGGTCATCGCCCAGGCTGCGGATCGCGATGTCATATAGCATGAAACCGTGGCTCTGGGAAATCTCGGTCAGCAGGCGGTCGCGGTCGATGACGATCGACACGATACCCGTGGCAATGCGGGACATGTCGCTGTCGTTCGAAGCGTAGTACGGCATTCGTTGAATGAAGGCCTGTCCACCCTGAACGAGATCCACGGGTCCCTGCAACGAGGTCTCGCCGAACTGCAAAGCCTTGTCGACGCCGAGCAACTGCTGCGGCACGAGGCGGTAATCCAGACCGATCGCCTTTTCATTGCCGACGACCGGATAGATCTGTTCCACGACGTAACCGCGCGACCGTCCGACCACGAGGATCGCGGGCGTCCGCGCGATCAGGGGCGCAACCAGGGCGCCGAAGCCTTCCTGCGTGACATCGGGGGATTGTTCGATCGCGTGGCGGATCGCGCGAGTGATGACATCGACCTTGGTCAGTTCGCGTTGCAATGCAGTTGCGATTGCATCTGCGTCATCATGCGCTTCGTCATGCGCGGCTTGTCGCGCAAGGTTGAGAAGGTGCGCATTGATCTTGCTGGCCGCAAGCGCGGTCAGAGCCAGAACGAGCATGATCGTGAGTGACACCGATATCCAGCTTTTGCGATATCGGCAAAGGTTCCAAAGTCTTTTTACTCGTTCATCCACACCAAATGCCCCTTCTTCGGTGGTTGGGGGATCTGTGCGTGCCCGGGGTTTGCCCCTCTTGGCCGCGCAGACCAATCAGCTCTCCGTCAGGTGATGCTCCATAAGATCGAGAAACAATTCGATCCGTTCGTTCAGTCCGGTCCGTTCAGATTGTGACAAGTCCTGTCCCGCGGCCGTGGTGACGTGCTCTTCCAGCGCGCGCGCCTGCGTCGACAGATCGTGAAGTCCAAGGCTTCCGGCAACGCCGCATATGCGGTGCGCCTCGAAGCCGACGGTTTCGAGCGCCGTGGCCGGGTCGGCGTCCAGCGCGATCCGGGCGGCTTCGATCCGGCAGATCCGTGCGTCGAGCCCGGCGCAGAACTGAACGCGCATGTCGTCCAGTGCGCGACTTATCGCGGTGCGTGCGGGATCGGCGGGGTGCCGATTGGCGGAGGCGTTCATGCGATGGCCTGCATCGGGTGATGATCCTCGACTTTTCCGGTCGCGCGACGGGCGCGGTCGATCAGGCTGGTCGGGCATTGCATGCGAAAGAACCCGGTGCGCACGGGCGTACCGACCGTCACCCGCGGCAGCGTCATGTCGATGGCGTCATAGCGCAGGCGCAGGGCCTCAAGCTCTTGGGTGAGGTTTTCCTCGATCCGCGCGCAATCGACATTGGGCTGGTCGAGCAGAAGGGCGACGATATCGCCGCTGCCCGGGCAGGTCAGCATGTGCGGAAACGCCGAAAGCGCCCGCGAGACGGCCTGTGCCATGTCGCCGATCAGGACCGCGTAGTAGGTGGAGTCCATCATCTTGAAATAGGTTTCCGCCATGGGCAGGTTGACGCAGATGGCGGAGGTCTGGCGCAGGCGCAGGTTGCCCTGCTTGAGAAGGAAGTTCTCCATCGACACCATGCTGACGGCACCTTCGACGTCGTCGAGAATGATCTCGCCGTCGAACGCGGCGGTTGGGAACAGTATGGCTTCCTGCTTGAGCACATGTTCGTGCAGCAACCGCGCCTGGGCGCGTTCCGCAAGAATGTTGCGGGCCATTTCCAGGCGGATCTTCAGTTCGACCATTTCGAGCGGCTTGGTGATGTAGTCGTTGGCGCCGGCCATGAAGGCGGCGTCGATGGACGCCTTGTCGGTCAGCGCGGAGAGCATCACGATGGGTGTCGCCTGGTGGTGCGGGATGGCTCTCAGTTGCCGAACCAGTTCGATCCCGTCCATCGGCATCATGCGGATGTCGACGATGAAGCACTCCACGGGCTTGGTCTTGGCGGCAGCGATCTGCAGGGCCTCTGGCCCGGTAAAGGCGGTTTCGACGTCCCTGTAGCCCAGCTGTTCAAGCCGCGTTCTGAGCAAGTCGCAGAAGATCGGCTCGTCATCTATCGCAAGGATCCGCATTGTTTCTCTTTCCAGCCTATTATTCTGTTCGCTCCCTGATTGTTCTCGCCCAATTCGGGCATTATTGTGGCGCAACGTTGAAATAAAGAGATTTTTCAAAGATTAATCGCGCCAGGATGGTGTTGGCGTTCTCGGTGGGGCGCGACCGGCCGCTATTCAACGCACCAGGACCGCAATCTTCGGGTGTCCTGCCCCGGCGGTTCAGCCCAGATCGGTCGGCTCCGGCAGCGCGCTCGCGCCGGGTGCGTCGCCGGTGGCGACAAGAGCGATATCGCCGTCCCAGTGGCGTTGCAGATGCCTGGCGGCCTGCCAGGCTCGCAGGCCGGAGCGACAGGCAAAGACCGCGCGCTGTCCGGTCGCGGGGGGCTGGAGCCGGCCCGCGATGACGTCCGATACGCTGCTCCGCCGTGCTTGGGGCGAGACAGGGGTCGGCGCTTCCTCGGTGCCGCGAAGGTCGACGACGATATCGGTTGGCTTGAGGTGGTCGGTCGCGATGAAATGCAGGCCCTGCGCCGGCTCGGGGGCCGTGTCGAAGCGAAAGCTGCTGCTGCGAAAGGCCTGCATGTCGACGGTGAGCAGATGGCCCAGCGGGGACGGAGTCTGCCCGGTGAGGCAGGCCAGCGCCATCTGGGCCTGCGCCGCGCCGATCATGCCCACCACCGGCCCCATCACGCCCGCCGTGGCACAGGTGGCGGCGCGGTCGGGAAGATCGGGAAACACGGCGCGCAGCGAGGGCGCGGTGCCGCAGAAGCCGCCGACATAGCCCGAAACGCCCAGCACGGAGGCGCTGACAAGGGGCACGCCGGCGGCAAGGCACGTGTCGGAGAGGATGTAGCTGACCGCGAAACTGTCGGCGCAATCGAGCACCAGGCTGGCCTGCGCCACGAGGTCGGGCGCATTGGCGGGATCGAGCGGGCGGGCAAGGGGGGCAATGCGGCAGTCGGTATTGAGGCGGCGCAACGTGTCATGCGCGGCCTCGACCTTGGGCCTGCCGATGTCGTCTTCGCGAAAGAGTGTCTGGCGGTGCAGGTTGCCCAGGGAAACCGTGTCGCCATCCACCAGGGTCAGCCGTCCGATCCCCGCGCCCACCAGGTATTGCAGCGCCGGGGCGCCCAATCCGCCAGCCCCGACCACAAGCACATGCGCCGCCTTCAGCGCGGCCTGTCCGGCCTCGCCCATGCCGGGCAGGCAGGTCTGGCGGGCATAGCGGGTCATCGCGTCGCCGCCAGCCAGGCGCGCACCCGGGTTTCGGGGGCGTCGTTGAGCGTGATGTCGGTGACCGCGGCCACCACGTCTGCGCCTGCCTCGAAGGCGCCGGGCGCGCGTTCCACCGAAAGGCCGCCGATGGCGATCAGGGGCAGGTCGCCGATCAGGCCGCGCCACTGGGTCAGACGGTCGAGGCCCTGTTCGTGCCATTTCATCTTTTTCAGGATGGTGGGATAGATCGGACCCAAGGCGATGTAGTCGGGATCGAGCGCAAGGGCGCGTTTGAGTTCGGCCCTGTCATGGGTGCTTATGCCGAGGCGCAGGCCGGCATCGCGGATGGCGGATATGTCAGCTGTATCAAGGTCTTCCTGGCCAAGGTGGATGTAGCTGCAGCCGGTGTCGATCGCCTCTTGCCAGTGGTCGTTTACGACAAGGGTGCAGCCGTGGCGCGCGCACACGGCCCTGGACCGCAGCACATGGTCGCGCAGCGTATCGGGCGCGGCATCCTTGACGCGCAGTTGCACCAGCTTGATGCCCAGCGGGACCAGCCGCTCGATCCAGTCGGCGCTGTCGAAGATGGGGTAGAAGCGGTCCAGTCTCATTCAAGAAACGCCTTGCCAAGAACCGGGGTGGAGGGGGCGGCCATGTCGCGCGGCTCCATCGGCTCGGCGGACTGCGCCAGTTTTCCGGCCCTGAGGGCGAGGGAGAAGGCTTCGGCCATGGCCGCCGGATCGCCCGCCTTGGCCACGGCGGTGTTGAGAAGGATCGCGTCGTAGCCCAGTTCCATCGCCGCCGTGGCTTGCGAGGGCAGACCCAGCCCGGCGTCGATCACCAGCGGCACGTCCGGGAAATGCGCCCGGAGCGCGCGCAGGCCGAAGATGTTGTTCAGGCCCAGCCCCGATCCGATGGGGGCGCCCCAGGGCATCAGAACCTCGCAGCCCGCGTTGAGCAGACGGTCGGCAACGACGAGATCCTCGGTGGTGTAGGGAAAGACCTGAAACCCGTCCTCGGTCAGGATGCGGGCGGCCTCGACCAAGCCGAAGACATCGGGTTGCAGTGTGTCTTCCTCGCCGATGACCTCGATCTTGATCCAGGGCGTGTCGAAGACCTCGCGCGCCATGTGGGCGGTGGTCACGGCCTCTTTCACGCTGTGGCATCCGGCAGTGTTGGGCAGGATATGCACGCCCAGGCCGCGGATCAGGTTCCAGAAATCCTGTCCGGCGCGGTCCTGCCCGCTTTCGCGGCGCAGCGATACGGTGGCGACGCTGGCGCCGCTGCGCCGGAACGCCTCGGCCAGGATGGCGGGCGAAGGGTATTGCGCGGTGCCGAGCATGAAGCCGTTGGCCAGCGTGGTGCCGTAGAAATCTCGCATCGCTCAGCCGCCCTGCATCGGGGCCAGAACCTCGATGCTGTCGCCGTCCGCCAGAGCGTGATCGCCGCGCAGGGATGCGGGCACGAACGTGCCGTTCACCGCTGTCGCCACCTTGGCGTCGCCATAGCCGTGGGCGTCCAGCAGGTCGGCCAGGGTGGCGGCCTCGGCGTGCACTGGCGTGCCGTTAAGCTGCAATCTCATCGGAAACCTCCGGTGTCTTGTCGTGAAGGATCAGGTCCGCGACCATGCGCGCGAGGGCCGGCGCCAGAAGGAAGCCGTGCCTGTAGAGTCCGTTGGCCCGGATCAGGTTCCCGTCGCGGCGGATGCGGGGCAGGTTGTCGGGAAAGGCGGGGCGGCTGTCGACGCCGATCTCGACCACCTCGGCCTCGCCGAAGGCGGGGTTGAGCGCATAGGCCGTGCCCAGCAGTTCCAGCATCGCACGGGCGGTGACGTGCCGGCCCGCCTGGCCTTCGACCATCGTGGCCCCCAACATGTAAAGGCCGTCACCCCGGGGCACCACGTAGATCGGCACGCGGGGGTGCAGCACGCGGACGGGGCGGGTGAGCGACACGTCCGGGCACGAGAGGATCATCATCTCGCCCTTGACGCCGCGCAGATCGGCAAGCCGGTCGCGCGCCGCAAAGCCGCGGCAGTCGATGGTCAGACCCTTCCGCGCATGGGCTTCGGGGTCGGCCTCTTCCTGAATGAGCTTCGCGCCATCGGCGGCGAGGCTGTCGCGCAGCGCGGCGAGGGCGGCGCGGGGCGAAAGATGCGCCTCTGTGTCGAAAAAGAGGCCCCGCGTGAAACGGGCGCCGAGGTCGGGCTCGAGCTGCGAGATCTCGGGGCCGGTGACGGCGCGGTGGCCGCTCGTCAGGCGTGCAAAGCGGGCGAGATCGGCCTTGTCGCGCCCGGGCGACACGACAAGAGAGCCGCGCCGCCGGACAACGGCGCCGGTCTGTGCCTCCCACCAGTCGGCGGCCTCGCAGCCCAGCCGCACCACCGCCTCTTCGGCGCTTTCGCCTTCGCAATGGGGCGCCAGCATCCCGCCGGCCCACCAGGAGCAGGCATGCGGACCCGGCGCGGCGTGACGATCGACAAGGGTCACTTTCGCTCCCCGGTCCAGCAGGGTGCGGGCGACACAAAGACCGGCAACGCCGGCGCCTATGATGACCACGGATGTCATGCCGATGCGTCTGACCGGCACTTGGATGGATTGAGGATCATTGACGCGCCTCTTTGCTTGGGGCGTGCCAACGCGGAAAAGAGGTAAGTGCTGTCGGTGCACGTTCTACCCGTTCCCTACGCCGGTATTGCCCGGATCAGGTTCGACGGGTCGGTGCGTGCACCTCTCAGCCCTTTGCGGCCCCCCGACGGATGATATGTGACTTGCGGACCGGAACGATGCGCCCCGGTGCAGCTTCGTGCGTCATGGATACGTGACGTTGCTTCAATCTGCAACATGCGAAACCAGACGATTGCGGCGCCGGGTTCCGCAACATGCTGCGCATTGGGCTGGCCCAGTGGCCGAATTTTGCCGTCCGGCTTGACCTTTCGGCGGCGGCAGGCGTTATTCTTTTCCAGACGTAATGGAAGGGATTTCCTTTGTTCGGATCGCGTACCTCGTTTCTGCCTTGGAAGGGTTATGTCGCCTCGGCCTTCGTAGTGGTGCTGGGCGGCGGTGCTGTGTTGGCGCAGACGGAAACGGCCGAGCCGTTGCCGGAACCGCCTGCAACCACTGTCAGCCCGCTGGACCCACCCCGGGAGTCGCAAGAGGGTGCCGGGATCGACGTCATGGGCGCGGAGACAGACCGCGATGCGCCTGCGGTGACGGAACCCGCCGCGGCGGAGGATCCCGGAACGACGGGCGCGGCCGAGACGGAGACGGCCGCCGCGACGTCGTCCCTGGTGGAGCAGGTGGCGGCCTGCTATGCCGGTACGTCCGATGCGGCCAGCGACGAAGAGGTGCGGTTGCAGTTCGTGCTGGACAGCGCCGGGCTGCTGCTGGGGATCCCCGAACATGTCGGCGCGGAGTCGCAATCGGCTGTCCAGCGGCGGCTGTATCTGGATGCCGTTGTCGCGCTGGAGGAGTGCGCGCCCTATTCCGTCAGCGGGGTTGAGACCACGTACGCGGCGACATTCACTCCGGCCGCGGTCACGTCGATTGCCGTTCTCGACACGGCAGGTTGGCCCGAGACGCCGCCCGTGCTTGGCACGGCGCGCGTGGATCAGACGGCGTCGGCCAGCGAGGATATTGAGGCCGCACTGGATCTGTCGCGCGACGAGCGGCGCGAGATCCAGAATCGCCTGCGCTTGGTCGAGTACGATCCGGGCGGCGCGGACGGGGTGTTCGGGCCGAATACGCGCACCGCGATTTCCACGTGGCAGGAGGCGCGCGGCTTTCCCGTCAGCGGCTATTTCAACGACGTGCAGCTGGCCGCGCTGCGGGAAGAAAGCCAGGCCGAATACGAAGCGTTTCAGCGGACCGAGCCCAAGCCCAAGCCAAAGCGCAAGGCCGAGAGGGTTCGCGTATGCAAGCGCGGTGTGTTCGGCGTGCTCTACGACTGCAGGTTCGTCTGGCGCTGACGCGCCGGCCTGCAGGCTCGGCTTTGCGCGGGGTTCATGCGATCGGCAATTATTCAGGTATGCCGGGAACTTGAGCGCAGTTGCGGCGTTCCTTCGTCGGAACGGAAAGTCGGGCAATGGGTCTGGGACAGTTTTCTAGCAGGACGAGTGAACCGCGCGGGCACGGCGCATGGGTGCCGGCGTGTGGTTGTGCGCGTTCGCGTGTTCACGGACCGCAGGGCGTGATGCCATGAGCCACGAGGCCGAAGCTCCTACGGCGCATCCGCTGACGGATGTGATCTCAAGGATCAGGTCGCTGGCCGATCGACCCGAGGTTACCGTGGACGAAATTGTCGGTGCCGCGGGGCAGGCGGGCATTCTGCCACTGATCTTTGTGCCGGCCCTGATCGCAGCCACACCGCTGTCGGGCATTCCCGGCGTGTCGATGGTGTGCGGGTTGCTGATCGCGCTTTTTTCCGCCGAGATGATCTTGGGCCTGAAAAAGTTCTATTTGCCCGAAAAGTTGAAGAAAAAGACGATTGACGGTGCCAAGCTGGACCACGCGATGCGGCAGATCCTGCCGATCATGCAATGGATAGAGCGCCATACCGGACAGCGCCTGTCCTTCCTTTTCCATCGCCCGATGACCTGGGTGCCGCAGTTGATCTGCCTGATGACCGGGCTGGCCATGCCGTTTTTGGAGTTCATTCCGTTCTCGGGGTCCGTCGCGGCCACAGGTGTCTGCCTGCTGGTCATGGCCATGTTGACAAGGGATGGCGTGGTATTTCTGCTGGCGCTGCTGCCTTACGTGATCGGCGGGGTTTTGATCGCGCGGTTCCTGTTGTGAGGCGGCTGGCGATTGCGGCCTCGGTCATCGGGCTGAGCGCATGCACCGGGCCGCAATCCGTGCTGGACCCGGCGGGGCGAGACGCCGAGGTGCTGGCGACGCTGTTCTGGGTGATGCTGGGCGGGGCGGTGGTGCTGTGGGTCGCCTTGAACGGGTTGATCTATTTCGTGACGAAGATCGCGCCGCGCCCGCTGAACGCGCGTGCGGCCGAGGCGCTGATCATCGGCGGCGGCGTGGTGGTGCCGGTGATCGTGCTGTCGATCCTGCTGGCCTATGCGCTGAACGAGATGCCCAGGCAGAGGGACGAAGGCGAGGGATTGCGGGTGGAGGTCACGGGCCACCAGTTCTGGTGGCGGGTGGCCTATTGGCCCGAGGGGGCGGAGGTGCCGGTGATGGCGGCCAACGAGGTGCGCCTGCCGACCGGCCAGCGCAGCGAGATCACGCTGAACGCCGAGCGGGTGATCCATTCGTTCTGGATTCCCGCGCTGGGCGGCAAGACCGACATGATTCCGGGGCGCGAGACGCGGATGTCGCTGGAGCCGACCAAACCGGGCGAATACCGCGGCCAATGCACCGAGTTCTGTGGCGAAAGCCATGCCTACATGGCGTTCGGCGCCGTGGTGATGGAGCCCGAGGCGTTCGAGGCGTGGCTGGACCGCGAGGCGGCGCCGGCAGTGGCACCGGCGACCGAGGAGGCACGGCGCGGGGCAGAGCTGTTCCTGTCGGAAGGCTGTGGCGGCTGTCACGCCGTGCGCGGCACCGAGGCCGAGGGGCAGGTGGGCCCGGACCTGACGCATTTGGTGTCGCGCGTCTCGCTGGCAGCCGGCATCCTGCCAATGACCGAAGACGCGCTGCGCGACTGGGTGCGTGACCCGGCGCAGTTCAAGCCGGGGGTCGAGATGCCGGGATATGATCATCTGCCGGAGGAAGACCTGTCGGCACTGGCGGCCTATCTTGGGGGACTGGAATGAGCGCGACCGACACCCCCCAGGGCACCGCCCGGCGCGGCGATGGCGGCAAGGTTTACGACGCAGGGCCCGAGGGCACCTATCCGCCGACCGAGGAGATGCTGGACGCGCCTGCCGACCCGGAGGTGAAGGCCAGGCGCGAGGCGGATCTTCGCCGCGCCTGGGAGACGCCGAAAGGCTGGCGTTACTGGTCGGCGGTCAACAACACCGAAGTGGGGGTGTGGTACTCGCTGACCGCGTTTTTCTTCATGCTGTGCGCGGGCGTGCTGGCGCTGTTGATGCGTATCCAGCTGGCGGTGCCGGACAACGATTTCCTGAGCGCGGACCGTTTCAACCAGTTCTTCACCATGCACGGCTCGGCGATGATGTTCCTGTTTGCCGTGCCGATGTTCGAGGCGGTGTCGATCCTGATCCTGCCGGCCTTCCTGGGGGCGCGGGACATGCCGTTTCCGCGCCTGTCGGCCTATGGCTACTGGTCGTTCCTGATCGGCGGCATCTTCGTGCTGGGCTCGATCCTGTTCAACGTCGCGCCCAGTTCGGGCTGGTTCATGTATCCGCCGCTGGCGACCAAGCAGGAGGGGATCGGGCCGGACATATGGCTGTTGGGCCTGTCGTTCATCGAGGTCGCGTCGATCGCGGCGGCGGTCGAGCTGATCGTGGGCACGATCAAGTGCCGCCCGCCGGGAATGCGGATCAACCTGATGCCGCTTTATGCGTGGTACGTGCTGGTCGTGGGGGTGATGATCCTGTTCGCCTTTCCGCCGCTGATCGCGGGGGATTTCCTGTTCGAGTTGCAACGCTCGATGGACTGGCCGTTTTTTGACCCCGACCGGGGCGGCGACCCCTTGTTGTGGCAGCACCTGTTCTGGATCTTCGGGCACCCGGAGGTTTACATCGTCTTCCTGCCGTCCATCGCCATCGCCGCGATGATCGTGCCCACGGCGGCGCAGCGGCCGATGGTGGGGTATTCCTGGATCGTGCTGTCTGCGGTCGGCGTGGGGTTCCTCAGCTTCGGACTTTGGGTGCACCACATGTTCACCACGGGGCTGCCGTCGCTGTCGCTGGGATTCTTCTCGGCGGCGTCCGAGGCGGTGGTGATTCCCACCGGCGTGCAGATCTTCGCCTTTGTCGCCACGCTGATGGTGGGCCGGGTGACGATGAGCCAGCCGATGCTGTGGATTGCGGGCGCGCTGGCGATTTTCACCGCCGGCGGGCTGACGGGTGTGATGGTGGCCATCGCGCCCTTCGACTGGCAGGTGCATGACACCTATTTCATCGTGGCGCACCTGCATTACACGCTCTTCGGCGGCATGGTCTTTCCGATCATCGGCGGGATCTATTATTTCTACCCGTTCATCACCAAGAAGAAGATGTCGGACCGGCTGAGCAGGTGGGCCTTCTGGCTGACATTCTCGGGATTCAACATCTGTTTTTTGCCGATGCACCTGACCGGCTTGCAGGGGATGCCGCGGCGCGTCGTCACCTATCCCGAGGCTGCCGGGTGGGACGTGCTGAACATGGTGTCGACATTGGGCAGTTTCATCGTGGCGGCGGGTATCCTCGTCTTTGCATGGGATCTGCTGCGGCCAAAGGGCAGGCAGCCGCTGACAGAGCGGAACCCGTGGAACGCGGGCACGCTGGAATGGTCACATGACGTGCCGGAGGAGGCGTGGGGCGTGCGGTCGGTTCCGTATATCTCGTCGCGCTATCCGCTGTGGGAGCAGCCGAAATTCCTGGAGCGATTCGACGACGGCAAGTTCTATATCCCCGACGCGCCCGAGGGCAAACGCGAGACCATCGTGACCTCGGCGGTGGATGCGGTGCCGCAGGCGGTGGTGCAGGTCACCGGGCCGGCCTGGGTCACGCTGTGGGCGGCGGCGTTCACCGGCGGGGCGTTCATCCTGCCGGTTTTCAAGTTCTACTGGCTGTCGGCGTTTTCAGGCGTGTGTGCCGTTGCCTGCGTGATCTACTGGCTGTGGACCTCGACCGCGCAGGTGCCCAAGACCCCGATGCGCGAGGCAGGCCTTGGCCTGCGCCTGCCGGTCTATGTGACCGGGCCCAAGGCGCCGGGGTGGTGGGCCGTCTTCATCACCATGCTGGGCGATGCGACGGCCTTTGCCAGCCTTGTCTTCGGCGTGTTCTTCTTCTGGACGGCGCGGCCGGATTTCCCGCCCGAGGGCGCGGCGCTGCCCGACATGATGTGGGCGCTGTTGGCCTTGCTGGCCTTCGTGGTCGCCTGGGGCGCGACGGTGGCGGCGCGAGAGCTGAACCGGGGCGGGCGACAGGGCGTGGCACGCTGGTGCATCGTCGGTGCGGTGGTGGCGACCCTTGCGGCACTGGGCGGCATGTGGCTGGCGATCGTGCTGCCGGGGCTGCAACCCGAAACCCACGCCTTTCCGGCGGTGATGTACGCGCTGACGGTCTGGACATCGGCGCATTGCGTGCTGGCGGTCGTGATGCTGCTTTATTGCCTGGCCGGCAGCGTGTTCGGCAAGCTGACGCAGCTTTACGATGCCGATCTGCGCAACACCACGCTGTTCTGGCATTTCATGTGCCTGTCAGGGGTGATCACCACGCTGCTGGTCGGCGTGGCCCCGAGGCTGATGTGAGGGTGCCGAGATGACAGAGGAAACCCCGTTCCGGCACGAAAGCATCTGGCACATGGTCGCCGCGCCCACCGTCTGGACGCTGCATTTCGCGATCATCTACGCGATTACGGCGGTGGAGTGCAGCAAGATCGGCACGCCCGAGGTGGCGCGGCTGTCGATCCTGGTGCTGACGGTGGTGGCGTTGGCGCTGATCGGCTGGATCGCGTGGAAGGCGTGGGTGCAGTGGGACTACCCCGACGATCAGGACTACGTGCATGACAAGCCAACGGTCGAGGACCGGCGCGAGTTCCTCGGGCACGCGGGCTTCCTGCTGAGCATCGCGTCGGCCATCGGGGTGATCTTCGTGGCGATGCCGGCGCTGTTCATCGAGACTTGCCTGTGAGGCTGGCGGGGATCTCTGCGCTGGCGCTGCTGGCCGGGCTGTACCTGCCGCCGTGGGAGGCATGGGCTGGGCCGTTTCCGGCGCACATGCTGCGGCACATGGGGCTGGTGGCGGGCGTGGCGCCCCTGATGGTGCTGGCGTGGCCGGGCGTGGCGCGGCGTTTCGCGGTGCCGGTGATTCTGGCGGCGGTTGCCGAGTTCGCCATCGTCTGGGCGTGGCACCTGCCGCACCTGCATGGGTTCGCGCAGCTGAGTTTCGGCGGGCGCGTGCTGGAGCAGGTGGCCTTCCTCGCCGCCGGGCTGGCGGTGTGGTCCGGGGCGCTTCATGCGCGGCAGGCGCTGGTGGGGGCAGGGGGATTGTTCCTGACCTCGATGCACATGACGTTGCTGGGCGCGCTGCTGGTTCTGGCCCCGAGCGACCTTTACGCCGAGATCTGCGGCCGGGACCCCAGCCTGTCGGGCCAGCAGTTGGGCGGTATCCTGATGCTGGCGATCGGGACGCCGATCTACCTTGTGGGGGCGCTGGTGCTGGCCGCGCGCGTGGTACGGGAGGAGACGGCATGAGATGGGTGCGTGACCTGCACGGAAAAACCGTGATCGCCATGGCGGGCGTCGCCGCCGCCATCGGCTTGCTGACGGCAGTTCTGATCATCGGCTTGGGTCTCTTCAACGTCTCGGCGCGGCAGGGGCACTGGCCAGGCGTGACCTGGGCCATGCACAGCACCTTCGAAAACTCGGTCGCCTTCCGTGCGCCGCCCGAAAGCGAAGTGCCGGACGATCTCGATACGCCCGATATGGTGGCCCTTGGGGCCGGGCATTACAAATCCGCCTGCATGGACTGCCACGGCGCCCCGGGCGTGCCGCGCAGCGCCACGGTGCAGCAGATGCTGCCCGAACCGCCCTCGCTGGCGCTGGTGAGCGATCACTGGAGCGCGCCCGAGATGCACTGGATCATCCACAACGGCATCAAGATGAGCGGGATGCCCGGCTGGCCCGCCGAGCGGACGGACGATGTCTGGCCGCTGGTCGCTTTCCTGCGGGCGCAGAAGGGGATGACGCCCGAGACCTGGGACGCGATGGTCGACGAGGCCGATGGCGGGTGTGCCGTCTGTCACGGCCCGGATGGGGTCAGCCAGAACGCGCAGGTGCCGCGGCTGGATATCCTGTCGGAGGAGTACATCGCCCAAAGTCTTGCCGCCTATCGCGACGGCACGCGCGACAGCGGGATCATGTACGAGGTCATGAGCCAGCGTCCCGGCGGATCGGTCGACCGGCTGGCGCGGACCTTTGCGGATGTCTCGCCCGAGGGCGGGGCGGCGGAGCCGTCGCAGCTTGCCGAGCAGGGTCGGGCGCTGGCCTTTGCCGAGGGCGGTTCGCAAAGCGTGCCGGCGTGCCGGGCTTGCCACGGGCCGTGGCCCGCGCCGATCAATCCGGCCTTTCCGTCGCTGGCCGGCCAGCACGCGCCCTACCTCGAACAACAGCTGAAATTGTGGCGCGAGGGCAATCGCGGTGGCGGCCGCGCGGCGGAACTGATGTTCAAGGCCGCGCGCGATCTGACCGATGCGGAGATCGCCGCACTCTCGGCCTATTACGCAGAACGTGCACCGGCAAAGCTGAGCGAAACGAAGGACTAGGGGTCGTTTGGTTGGTGGTTGCCGGTACCGCCAGGTTGTTTACGCGAGCGCTTTCGGGACGCTCGATCCGGTCTGCATAGCAATACCACGTGGCCTGTCCACTTGACTTGTGCGGTGCAAATCAGAGCGGTCGTGACGCGTCGTCAGATCGCCGTGCTTCTGGCGAGTTCCTCGCTTGTCACGGTATCCCTGTCGCCGCTCAGTTTCACCGCGCCGCGCTCGATCACGTAGAACCTGTCGCCAAGGTCGTAGGCAAAGCTGAAATATTGCTCGACGAGAATGATCGCGATTTCCCCCTGATCCCGGAGCAGGCGGATCGCCTCGCCGATCTGCTGGATCACGTTGGGCTGGATGCCCTCGGTCGGTTCGTCCAGCAGCAGGACTTTCGGTTGCGTGATCAGGGCTCGGGCAATCGAAAGCTGCTGTTGCTGACCGCCGGACAGGTCGCCGCCGCGGCGGGTCATGAACTCCTTGAGAATGGGAAAGAGGTCGAAGATATCGTTGCGCAGGTGGCGTTCGTTGCGGGGCAGGCAGGCGAAACCCGTCTCGAGGTTTTCCTCGACCGTCAGGAAGGGGAATATGTCGCGGCCCTGGGGCACGTATCCGACGCCGCGCCGCGCCATGTCGTAGGCGCCGAGTTTGCCGATGCTTTCCCCTGCCAGCCTGTAGGTGCCGCCGGAGCGGGGATGGGTGCCGGACAGGGCTTTCAGCAGGGAGGTCTTGCCGACGCCGTTGGTGCCCATGATGCAGGTGACCTCGCCCTGCCGCGCGCCCATGTCGATGCCGTTCAGGATCTGGCTGCCGCCATAGTGCAGGGTCAGGCCCTCGACGCTCAGGATGTCATCGGCCAAGATACACCTCGATCACGTTCTCGTTCTTGGTAACATGGTCGATGGAGCCTTCGGCCAGAACCGAGCCTTCGTGCAGGACCGTGACCTTGCAGCCAAGGCGGCGGACGAATTCCATGTCATGTTCGACCACCACCACGGCGCGTGTCCTCGCGGCCTCGCGCAGCAGGTCGGTTGTCTTTTCCCGCTCGGCCGTGGTCATCCCCGCCGCCGGTTCGTCCACCAGCAAAAGCTGAGGGTCCTGTGCCAGTAGCATGCCGATTTCCAGCCATTGTTTCTGCCCGTGCGAAAGCTCGCCCGATTTGCGCCCAAGCGCCTGCGCCAGACCGATGGTTTCGGCCAGCTCGGCGACGCGGTCGCGATCCTCGGCGCTGGGCTTGAAGAAGAGGACGGCGAAAGGCGAGCGGGGTTTGCGCAGCGCCATCATCAGGTTGGCCTCGACCGTCTGATCCTCGAACACGGTGGGGCGCTGGAACTTGCGGCCCACGCCGGCCATGGCGATGGTGCTTTCGGATTTGCCCAGCAGAGAGACGGGCGGCTCGCCCCACAGCACGCGGCCCTCGTCGGGCTTGGTCTTGCCGGTGACCACGTCCATGAAGGTGGTCTTGCCGGCGCCGTTGGGGCCGATGACGGCGCGCAACTCCCTGTTGCCGATGGAAAAGGACAGGTTGTTGAGCGCCTTGAAGCCGTCGAAGCTGACCGAGACGCCGGAGACTTCCAGAAGCTGGCTCATGTGTCTGCCTCCTTCTCGCGCAGGGTGCCCTGGTCGGGGCCGAGGTCCGCGCCGTGGCGGTGAGGAGTCAGGCGATCCGCCACGAGGTCGAAGAGCCCGCCGATGCCCTTGGGCGCAAAGAGCGTAACGGCGACAAAAGACAGGCCCAGAAGCACGGTCCACCAGTCGACCCACTGGATGCGCCAGCTGCCCAGCACGATGTCGGGGGCCTGTCCGCCAGTGAACCACGTGGACAGGAGCGACACGAAGGCCGCACCGATCACCGCCCCGTAAAGCCGCCCGCGTCCCCCGATGGCGACCCAGACGGCAAGGTAGATCGAGGCGATGGGGGCCAGTTCGGCGGGGTTGATGATGCCGGCCTGCGGGTAATAGAGCGCGCCGGCAATGCCCGCGATCACTGCCGATAGCGTGAAGACAAAGAGCTTATAGGACTCGACCGGGTAGCCGAGGAAGCGCACCCGGGCCTCGTCATCACGGATGCCGCGCAGGACCGAGCCGAACTTGCCCGACACGACCCAGTTCGCCAGCCAGTATCCCAACCCCAGCGCCAGGGCCGAGGCCCAGAGGAACCACATCGAGACAATCGGCTGACCGACGCCGCCGAGGCCGGGCAGGTTCTGCAGTCCGGAAAGGCCGTTGTTGCCGCGTAACCCGCTGTCGTTCTGGAAGAGGTACAGTGCGAGCGCCAAGGTCATCGCCTGGGTCAGGATCGAGAGGTACACGCCGGTCACGCGGCTGCGAAAGGCGAACCAGCCAAAGACCAGCGCCAAGAGCCCCGGCACCAGCATGACGGCGGCCAGTTGCAGCGGCAGGGAATGGGCGAAAGCCCAGACAGGTGGGAACTCGGACGCGCCCACCACGCCGAAGATCTGTGTGGCGATGCCGTCGGATATCTGCTGGGCCGTGGGGGGCAGGACCTCTGCCGCGAGGCTATCGACCACGATCAGACGCGTGCGTTCGTACATCAGCCACATGCCGATCGCGTAGCCGCCCAAGGCGAAGAAGGCCATGTGCCCGAGCGACAGGATCCCGCAATAGCCCCACACGAGGTCCATCGCCAGTGCCACGAGACAGAGGCACAGCGTCTTGCCCAGGGTCTTGACGAAACTCGTGGAGATCACGCCGATGCCGAAGCCTTCGGACAGGATCGTGACGCCGACCGTGAAGACTGCCAGCACGATCATGAAAACCAGTATCGCGGGGAAGCGCAGGACGATGGGCTGGCGTGCAGCGGCTCTGGCAAGGGTGCTGTCGGTCATGTCAGCTCCCCGCCGCCCGGCCCTTGAGCGCGATGATGCCGCGCGGCCGGAACTGGATGAAGAGGATGATGAAGAGGATCATGTAGGTCTGGGCCGCCAGCGTGTTCGACGGGTTCAGCCATTCGATGCCTTTCTGCAGCGACCCCACGAAGGTCGCCCCCAGAAGCGTGCCCCAGATGTTGCCGACGCCGCCCACCACCACGGTCATGAAGCTTTGCACGATGTAGTCGGCGCCCATCTCGGAGGTGACCTTGGCATATAGCCCGATGGCGACGCCCGCGATACCCGCGATGCCCGAGCCGAAGCCGAAGGTCAGCATGTTGATGCGGTCGGGGTTGATGCCCATCGAGGCGGCCATGCGCGGGTTCTGCGTCACCGCGCGCACCTCGAGGCCCAGGCGGGTGCGGTTCATGACCAGCAGGAACAGCGCGAGGAACACCAGGGCCAGCACGAAGATCGCGATGCGGATATAGCTGATCGACACGATGTCGTTGAACACCAGCGACCCGTCCAGCCAGCCCGGCGCGGTCAGCGGGCGGGCTTGCGTGCCGAAGATGTTCTTGGCGATCTGTTGCAGCGCGATCGAGATGCCGAAGGTCGCCAGCAGGGTTTCCAGCGGGCGGTGATAAAGCCAGCGGATCACCAGCCGTTCCATCGCCACGCCCGCCGCGAATGTCACTGCAAAGGCCAGCGGGATGGCGAGGATCACCGACAGCGTCTGGTCGGGGATGATCTGCTGCACGACGAAGCCGGTATAGGCCCCCATCATGATGAACTCGCCATGGGCCATGTTGATCACCCCCATCACGCCGAAGGTTATGGCAAGGCCGATGGCGGCGAGGAAATAGATCGAGCCGAGCGAGATGGCGTCGAGCGCGAGATCGGCGGCCTGGTTGACGGCGACGCGGGTCTCGATGCCGTTGAGCGTATTCATCGCGGCCAGCGCAACGGCGGGCGGGGCGCCGGTGAAGACCTCGTAGAAGGTGTATCGGTCCAGCGTTTCGTCGATCTCGGCCTCGGTGGCGACGGGGTCGACCGTGCCTTGCTCGGCCAGCCTGGCATAGGCCATGTCGCGGGCGTCTTCGGTGTCGAGCGTGGCAACCTGGATGCCGGCGACAGCCTCTCCGTCGATATTGGCCACGAGTGCCGCGGCCTTGTCGGCGCGGCTGATGCGGGGCTTGGCGAAGCCTTCGGACACCAAGAGGTCATAGGCATTTTCGCGGGGCAAAGCCTCCGATCCCGGCTTCAGCACGCGGGCGATTTCGGGGCCTTCGGGCGCGGTTTCCGCGGCTTCCAGACGGGTCGAGACAAGCGGGTTCAGCGCGCCACGCAGGTCGACGCCAAGATCGCCCTGAAAGCCCTCGATGGCGGCGATGCGCTCTTCTTCGGTTTCGCCGAATCGGATGGTCAGAAGGCGTTCGAGCCGTTCGGCGCGGGCCTTGAGGGTCGGGCTTGTCTCGGCCTTGATCGCCTCGCGCAGGGGCGCGAGGTGCGAGGCTTCGGCGTCACGCTCGATATTGTCGATGGCGGTAAGACGGGTGGCGGCGTCCTCAGAGGTCAGCTGGAACTTGACCAGCGCGGCACCGATCATCTTGCGCACCCCGGAATTGGGCTTGGACTGCTCAAAGTCGTCGTCGGGCAATTCGCCCAGGGCCGTGTCCCCGGCAATATCGAAACCGCGGATCGTGTCGCGGTCGATCTCTTCGGCCCAGATGAAGAGGCCGGTCTCTGTGTTTCGCCACAGTTCCTTGTCCTGCCATTTGCGCAGAACGGTTTGTGCCTCGGGCAGGCCGCTTTCGGCGATGGCGTCGATAGTGGGTGCGACCTTGGTGCGCGATGGCTTTGCCAACTGCCCGGCGTGCTCCTGCAAAAGCTGCTGGATCGGCGCATCGGCCTGCTGTGCCGCGGCGGGCAGGGATGCAACGAGAAGCGTGAGGATCAGCAACAGGCGTGCCATGCACGGGCCTCCGTGGGAAACAGAAAGGGGTGAAGGGCGGCGCAGGGCCGCCCTTCCGGTTCTCAGGGGATCAGTAGTTCGACTTGATCTGCACGCAGGTGTCGGTCTCGGTGTTGTACATACCGCACTCAAGCTCCTGCCAGTCGGACTTCAGCACGGCCGATTCCGGCAGGAAGTCGGTCCAGGCGTCGCCCGGCACTTCCTCGGTCTGGCTGATGATGTCGAACTGGCCGTCTTCCTGGATCTCGCCGATCAAAACCGGCTTGGACAGGTGGTGGTTCGGCAGCATGACCGCCGTGCCGCCGGTCAGGTTCGGGAATTCCTGCCCGTACATGGCGGTGCGGACCGCGTCGACGTCCGTGGTGCCGGCCTGTTCGGCGGCGTTCACCCACATGTTGAAACCGATGTAATGCGCCTCCATCGGGTCGTTGGTCACGCGGTCCTCGCCCATCCGGGCTTTCCACGCCTCGATCCATTCGGCATTGGCGTCCGTGTCGGCCGACTGGAAGTAGTTCCACGCCGCCAGGTGACCGACCAGATTCGAGGTGTCGAGGCCGGAAAGCTCTTCCTCGCCCACCGAGAAGGCGACGACGGGGATGTCATCGGCCGACACGCCCTGGGCTGCCAGTTCCTTGTAGAAGCCCACGTTTGCGTCGCCGTTGATGGTGGAAATCACGCCGACCTGCTTGCCGCCGGCCCCCAGCGCCACCACGTCCGACACGATCTTGGACCAGTCGGAATGACCGAAGGGGGTGTAATTGACGAAAATGTCCTCGTCAGCGACGCCCTTGGATTTCAGGTAGGATTCAAGGATGTTGTTCGTAGTGCGCGGATAGACATAGTCGGTGCCCAGGAGCGCGAAGCTCTCGACGCCCAATTCTTCCAGGAAATAGTCCGTGGCCGGAATGGCCTGCTGGTTGGGTGCGGCACCGGTGTAGAACACGTTCTTGGAGCTTTCCTCGCCCTCGTATTGGACGGGGTAGAACAGCAGGCCATTGAGTTCCTCGATGACCGGCAGGACAGATTTGCGGCTGACGCTCGTCCAGTTGCCGAAGATCACGTCGACCTCGTGCACGGTCAGCAACTCGCGCGCCTTCTCGGCGAAGAGCGGCCAGTCGGAGGCGGGATCGACGACCACGGCTTCGAGTTCGCAGCCCAGAACGCCGCCTTTCTCGTTCTGTTGTTCGATCAGCATCTCCATCGTGTCCTTGAGCGTCGTCTCCGAGATCGCCATCGTGCCCGACAGCGAGTGCAGCACGCCCACCTTGATCGGGCAGTCCTGTGCGAAGGCCGGAGCCGACAGGGCCGTCAGGACCGCTGCTGTGCCTAGAAGTGTCTTAGTCATGGAAAATCCCCTTTGCGTAACGCGCAGGGTTCTTGTGAGCCGAAACCGGATGTCCCATATCTCCCCCACGCAACTTGTTGCGGAGTGCGGTGGTGTTTCAGGATTGCAAGACTGGCACCATCGCACGTTCGAGCGGGCGGCATCCGCCCGTCGGACATATTGGTTTCACAAGATTCTGCGCTGCGGCGACAATTCCGTGGGTTTCACAGGGAAAGCCTTCGGTCGCGGCCTAATTATTCAGCGGTTTTCGGTGTGATCGCCTATTTTTTCTGCGCCGCGATGCTGGTTTCCCTCAACTTTCGAGGAGAAAGCTCTGGCAGTAGCCGATTTCGGCATTCGCCCGCCGGCGCGCCCATCGGGCCCGGTCCGGGTCGCGAGAGAATTGCGCGGTGCTGAGAATCTGGGCGTGCGCGCTCTTGGCCCTGATGCGGTGGTCCAGGAGATGGCTGCGCTGATCGGGGGCGGAGGCGGCGGCGAGAAGTTGCTCGAAACGCGCGCGCCGGGTTTCCAGGATGTCGGCGTCCGGGTCTTGCATCAGCCAGGCATGTTCAAGTTCGGCGGAAAAGCGGCCGGTGCATCCGGCGAAAATCTCTGGCAACGGCGCGGCAAATGACGCCGACCCGACGCAGAGGCAGCCTAGTACGAGGAAAGTTCTCAAACCGCTCATGTCTTGATCATCGCGCCGAAAATCCGGGCAATCAACTCCTGTAAATACGCAGACTCAACCTTCTGAGCCTGTGTGTTCTGCGGGTATCGAATGTGCCTGGAAATGCAGCATAAGCGCAAAAATATGCCACTTTCTTAATCGTCGGGGACAAGGCATCATGTGGAACGACCGCTTGATGTGGAACAGGCGCGCCCCTTGGTGCTGGCTTTGCGCGTTGCGAACTCGGAAAGCTGCCATGCTTCTTGCCCCGGATATCACTGCCCATGCGGACGGTCCGGCCCTGCCGCGGGCCCGAGGGACTTTGCGCGTCGCGTCCAAGCTGCGGGATGGGAAAAGTGCGCTGGACAGGCTGCACAGCGCGGGCTGTGCGCGGGCGCTTTTTCCGCGCCGGACGGACGCGTTAGAGGCGATCGTGGTGAACACCTCGGGCGGTCTGACCGGAGGAGACCGTTTCG
The DNA here is from genome assembly GCF_009363735.1 of Roseovarius sp. THAF8. Classification (NCBI taxonomy): domain Bacteria; kingdom Pseudomonadati; phylum Pseudomonadota; class Alphaproteobacteria; order Rhodobacterales; family Roseobacteraceae; genus Roseovarius; species Roseovarius sp. THAF8. The sequence continues at coordinate 3,648,068 of NZ_CP045410.1, forward strand.
ATATCGAGGCCACTGCGGGGGCGGGCAGCCGGCTTGTCGTCACGACCCAGGCGGCCGAGCGGGCGTATCGCAGCAATTCGGGCCGGGCGCGGGTGCGGTCGCGACTGCATGTCGAGGTGGGCGCGACGCTGTGTTGGTTGCCTCAGGAACTGTTGGTGTTCGACGGTGCTGCGCTGGACCGGCGGTTGGAGGTCGAGATCGAGGATACGGCGGAGTTCATCATGGCAGAGCCGGTCGCGTTCGGACGCCTGAGCATGGGCGAGACGGTGACGCGGGCGGATTTCCTGGACCGCGTCAGCGTTCATCGTGACAACCGACTGCTTTACGAGGACCGTGTGGCGCTGACCGGCGACATTTCCGCGCGGCTGGGGCAGGCGGCCGTGGCGGCGGGGATGGCCGCGATGGCAAGTGCGCTTTACGTGGGGCGCCGGGCCGAGCGGCTGCTGCCAATGATGCGGGCGCTGCTGCCGGCGACCGGGGGCGCAAGCCTTTTGCGCCCCGATGTGCTGGTGGTGCGGGTGCTGGCGCGCGACGGGTTCGAGTTGCGCCGGACGCTGTGCCCGGTGCTCGAGGCGCTGTCGAACGCGGCCCTGCCAAGATCCTGGAGGCTTTGACCCAAGATGCAACTGACGCCCAGAGAGAAAGACAAGCTGATGGTGGCCATGGCCGCGGAGGTGGCTCGCAAGCGATTGGGACGGGGGGTCAAGCTGAATTACCCCGAGGCGATTGCGCTGATCACCGACGCCGTGGTCGAAGGCGCCCGCGACGGGCGTTCGGTCGCCGACATGATGGAGGCCGGGGCCGGGGTCATCGCCCGGGATGACTGCATGGAGGGCGTGCCCGAGATGATCCACGAAGTGCAGGTCGAAGCCACCTTTCCCGATGGCACCAAGCTTGTCACAGTACATAACCCAATTCGCTGACCCGACAGGAGACCTGACCCATGCGAAGCCTTGCTTTCACCCTCATCCCTGCCGTGCTGGCCGCTGGCCCCGCGTTCGCACACCTTGATCCGGGGGCGCACGGGTCCTTCGCCGCGGGGCTTTCGCACCCGGTGTTCGGCGCGGACCATATCCTTGCCATGGTTGCGGTGGGCCTGTGGGCGGCAAGTCTTGGAGGGCGGGCTTTCGTGGCCTTGCCGGTGGGATTTGTGGGCGCGATGGCGCTGGGGTTCCTGCTGTCGCTGGCTGGTCTGCCGCTGCCGATGGTCGAGCCGATGATCCTGGTGTCCGTCCTTGTCCTCGGCGTGCTGGTTGCCGCGGCGGCGCGGGTGCCGCTGTCGGCGGCGGTCGCGATCACGGCGGCGTTGGGCGTGTTTCACGGTCACGCGCACGGGACCGAGATCGGCGGCGCGGGGGCGCTGGCCTATCTCGCGGGCTTCGTCGCAGCGACGACGGCGTTGCACGCGCTGGGAGCCACCGCAGGCTGGGCGCTGGGCCGTTTCGGCGGGGCGCTGCTGACACGCGGGGCAGGGCTGGCTGTCGCAATCGGCGGCTCTGCCCTCGTCATGGCGGGGTGAGGCGATGATCCCCGGAGAGATTTTTCCCGCCGAGGGTATGCTGGAGCTGAACTCGGACCGGCAGGCGATCACGCTGGAAGTCGCCAATACCGGCGACCGGCCCGTTCAGGTAGGCAGCCATTATCACTTTGCCGAGACCAACCCGGCGCTGGAGTTCGACCGCGAGGCGGCAAGGGGGCACCGTCTGGACATTGCCGCCGGCACCGCCGTGCGGTTCGAGCCGGGCCAGCGCCGCGAGGTGCAGCTGATCCCGATAGGCGGGGGGCGGCGGGTCTACGGTTTCAACGGCGCCGTCATGGGGGATCTGTGATGGCGCGTGTGCTGACGCCGGTCGACCTGTGGTCGAATGCCTTTCAGGCGGCGATGATCGTGGCCGAGGCGCAGGCGGTCATCGCCATGCGCATGTGGGGGCTTGCCGGGATCTGGTCGGTCACCCCGTCCGAGAATTCTCGCATGGTCAGCGAAAAGGCCTTTGCCCTGACGCGCGCCGCGACGGATGCCGGGACGGCCGCGTTGCGTGGTCGCCGGGCGGACCAGGTCGTTGCCGCGGCCATGAAACCGATCCGGCAGAAGACCCGCGCCAATGCCCGCCGCCTGGCCAAGCGTGGATACAGGAAGAGGTAAGCCCATGCCCGCACGCGTCTCACGTTCCGAATACGCCGCCATGTTCGGCCCCACCACGGGCGACAGGCTGCGCCTGGCCGATACCGACCTGATCATAGAGGTCGAAAGCGACCTGACTGCACTGAATGCCGGGGCCGCCGCGACGGGCGGAACCGGCGGCAACGCGGCGCTTTACGGTGAAGAAGTCAAGTTCGGCGGCGGCAAGGTGATCCGCGACGGGATGGGCCAAAGCCAGGTGACGCGCGCGGCAGGGGCGATGGATACGGTCATCACCAACGCGCTGATCCTGGACTATACCGGCATCTACAAGGCGGATGTGGGTCTGAAGGACGGCGCGATTATCAAGATCGGCAAGGCGGGCAACCCCGATACGCAGCCCGGTGTCGATATCGTGATCGGTCCGGGCACCGAGATCATTGCGGGCGAGGGGCGTATCCTGACCGCAGGCGGCTTCGACAGCCATATCCATTTCATCTGCCCGCAACAGATCGAGGATGCGTTGCATTCCGGCCTGACGACGATGCTGGGCGGCGGGACCGGGCCCGCGCATGGTACGCTGGCCACCACCTGCACGCCGGGGCCGTGGCACCTGGGGCGGATGTTGCAGGCCGCCGATGCCTTTCCGATGAACCTGGCCTTTGCCGGCAAGGGCAACGCCTCGCTGCCCGCCGCGCTGGAGGAACAGGTCATGGCCGGCGCCTGCGCGCTGAAGCTGCACGAGGATTGGGGCACGACCCCGGCGGCGATTGATTGCTGCCTGTCGGTCGCCGACGCGATGGACGTGCAGGTGATGATCCACACCGACACGCTGAACGAATCCGGGTTCGTCGAGAACACTGTGGCGGCCATGAAAGGCCGCACGATCCACGCCTTCCACACCGAGGGTGCGGGCGGAGGCCATGCGCCGGACATCATCAAGATCTGCGGGCAGTCCAACGTGCTGCCGTCCTCGACCAACCCGACGCGGCCCTTCACGGTGAACACGCTGGAAGAGCATCTGGACATGCTGATGGTGTGCCACCACTTGGACAAGTCGATCCCCGAGGACATCGCCTTTGCCGAAAGTCGCATCCGGCGCGAGACCATCGCCGCCGAGGACATCCTGCACGACATGGGCGCGTTCAGCATCATCGCCTCGGACAGCCAGGCGATGGGCCGGGTGGGCGAGGTGATCATCCGCACGTGGCAGACCGCCGACAAGATGAAGAAACAGCGCGGTCGGCTGGCCGACGAGACCGGCGAGAACGACAACCTGCGCGTGCGCCGCTATGTCGCCAAGTACACGATCAACCCGGCCATCGCGCATGGCATTTCCGATCACATCGGATCCATCGAGGAAGGCAAGCGCGCCGACCTGGTGCTGTGGAGCCCGGCCTTTTTCGGGGTGAAGCCCGAGATGGTGCTGATCGGCGGCTCGATCGCCTGTGCCCAGATGGGCGACCCCAATGCCTCGATCCCGACGCCGCAGCCGGTCTATACGCGCCCCATGTTCGGGGCCTATGGGCGCGCGCTGCACGCTTCCGCCGTCACCTTCGTATCGGCGGCGGCGCATGACGACGGCATCGGCGATACGCTCGGGATCGCCAAGCAGACCCTGCCGGTGCAAAACACCCGTGGCATCGGCAAAGCAGATCTGAAGCTGAACGATTCCTGCCCCGAGATCGACGTGAACCCCGAAACCTACGAAGTGCGTGCCAACGGCGAGCTGCTGACCTGCGAGCCGGCCAGCGAACTGCCGATGGCGCAGCGCTATTTCCTGTATTGAGTCCCATGACAGACCTCCCGATCGCCCAACACCTCCGCAAGGCCGGAACCTGGACCGGAGACGCCGCGCTGTGCGCGTTGTCATACGAGGATCGTTTTTTCCGACGACGCAAGCTTACCGTGGAAGAAGGGTGGTCGCTTGTGGCCGATTTCGAACATACGATGTCCCTGGACGACGGAGACGCCTTGGAAACCACCGACGGGCGGCTGGTCCGGATCGTCGCGGCCCCGGAGGCGTTGTTGGCAGTATCAGGGTCCGACTTGGCGAGATTGGCCTGGCATATCGGCAACCGGCACACGCCCTGCCAGGTGGAAGCCCACCGGCTCTTGATCCGCGACGATCCGGTGATCGCGCATATGTTGGCCCATCTGGGTGCAACGTTCACCCCGGTCACCGAACCTTTCAAACCCGAGGGCGGTGCCTATGGGCATGGCAGGACCCACAGCCACGAACACGGGGCCACGGCGCATGCACACTGACGCGGGTCTTCTGACACTGGCACAATGGCTGTCCCCGGCCTATCCCATCGGCGCCTTTGCCTGGTCGCATGGGATAGAACAGGCCATCCGGGATGAGCAAATCAGGGATGCCGAGACGCTGCAGGCATGGCTGCGCACCAGCCTGACCGAAGGCGCGGGCCGGACGGACGCGATCTGGTTGCGGCTTGCTGCCGGGGCAGGTGACGTGACCGAGATCGACGCGCAGGCCCGCGCCTTCGCGCCCTCCGCCGAACGCCTGTCCGAGACGGTGCGGCAGGGAATGGCCTTCGTGCACACGACCAATGCCGTCTGGCGGCTTGACCTTCCGGGCCTGACCTTGCCGGTTGCCACGGGGCGGGCGGCGCACCTGATGAACCTCGACATCGACGCCTGCGTGCTGCTCTACCTGCAAACCTTCCTGTCCAACCTTGTCTCCGCGGCCCTTCGCCTGATGCCGCTTGGCCAGACAGACGGGCAGCGCGTCTTGGCGGCGCTTCAGGGGGACCTGCGTCGTGTCGAAGCCGAGACACGGGGTGCAGAGATCGACGATGTCTTCAGCAACGCTTTCCTGTCCGACATCGCGTCGATGCGGCATGAAACTCTCGAACCAAGGCTGTTTCAGTCATGACCAGGATGAACGGACCCTTGCGCATCGGAATCGGCGGGCCGGTCGGCGCCGGCAAGACGACGTTGACCGCCCGTCTGTCGGAGCGATTGAAAGACGCGTACTCGATCGGGGTGATCACCAACGACATCTACACCCAGGAAGATGCCGAAGCGCTGATGCGCATGCAGATCCTGCCCTCGGACAGGATCATCGGAGTCGAGACCGGGGGCTGTCCGCACACTGCGATCCGCGAAGACGCGTCCATAAACCTGGCCGCCGTCGCCGAAATGCGCGAACGTCATCCCGATGTCGAGGTGGTGCTGATCGAGTCGGGCGGTGACAACCTGTCCGCAACGTTCAGCCCGGAACTGGCCGACCTGACGGTCTATGTGATCGACACGGCCGCGGGCGAGGAGATACCGCGCAAGGGCGGCCCGGCGATAACGCGCTCGGACATCCTGGTGATCAACAAGACGGACCTGGCACCGCATGTGGGCGCGTCGCTCGAGGTGATGCGAACCGACGCCGCGCGGGTGCGTCAAGGTCGCCCTTTCATCTTCACGTCGCTCAAGGCAGGCACCGGCGCTGACGAGGTATTGAACGAAATCAAGGCGATGTCCGGTCTCGTTTGAAGGCGGAAAAGGAAACTTCAAATTCAAGCCGTGACGTATGCGTTCTCAGGCATAATGGCGGAGGCTCAGGCTGATAAACTTCTGGCCTAAGTGGCCGAGAGATATCAGTTTTTGGATGCTAACGCAATATTAGCCCACCATTTTGTCCCACACTTTTACAAAGCTTTGAAAAGGTAAATCGCAACGAGAACCACGAGGTTCCGGACGGACGGACACCCCGCCCCTAAGGGGCGGTTGGGGTGTCCGTCCGTCCGGAACTTTTTTGAGATTTTATTTTTGTCCGGTCAGCCTCCGAACAATGTTCTGCTTAGAAAGGAGAGGCGCGGTGCCGATCCTAACCACTCACAATCGACGGACAAACTATGACCACCACGCCCCTCCACCCTCTATCTAACTCTGCGCCAACTATCACCAAAGCCGGTGAGTTTGTGCCGAAGATCAACGTCCCATTTATTGTCAAAGACCTGTTCAAACCAGGGGAAGTTGGGATGATCGCAGGTGCGCCTGGCCTCGGCAAATCGACGATCACTGCTGCAATCGCAGCTCACGCTGCTCAGGGCAGAAACTTCGGCGGGCTTTCCGTCTCGAACGCTGTCGTGATCTACTACGCAGCGGAAGACGCGTATGGAGTTTTGTGCCGCGCACATCCTTATATGCGAGATCCGGCCTGGAACCACGCACCTTTCTATGTCGTGCACGGAGCGCCAAACCTTCTGGATGCCGACGCCCCAGGGAAAATCGCCCGTTTTGTATCTACGAAGCAAGCTGAACACGGCTGTGATCAAGCGCTCGTAATTTTTGACACACTGAATCGTTGTATCGGCGAAGCGGATGAAAACTCGTCAAGCGTAATGGGAACCGTCGTTGGTAATGCAACAAGTATTGCTCAAAGCACGAACTCTTCTGTCGTAATCGTCCACCATACTGGGCACGCAAATCCCGACAGACCACGTGGTTCCTCTGCATTTCACGGCAATGTAGATTGCCTGTGTCTGCTTAGCAAAGCTGCAGAGACGGGATCGGAGAAAGTCGCATTGCTGAATGCGGTGAAGCAGAAAAACGGACAAAAGCTGCCGCCGCTGCCATTTAAGCTTTCTGCGCTGGAGATCGGAACGGACCGAGAAGGCTGCACCGCCACTGTCCCAATGGCGATACCGATGGAACCCAATAGCTTTGCGAGCGATTTGAAGCATGCGAACGACAATGGCAAACCCTCGCGCATCGGACCTGAGAGGCGGAAAGATATCGAGCGTGTTCTGACTGAACTCGCTAAGTCCGATCCAGCCTCATTCTATTCCCCCACCGAAATCGCCGCACGATCCGGTTCCGTCTTCAATGACGTCCGCGGCTCCGACAGCCTACGAAAGGCGGTGAGCCGCGCATTGGAAGCATTGGTTAAGGCCAAAAAGGCAGAGCGAGGACAGAATGGATATCGTTGCGCCCATCCGGTTTCTACCGCAGGTGTGGCAACTGCCGACGAGTAAGGCCCAACATCGACGCATCCTCGGCGTCGCTACCCGAGGGTGCGTTCGAAGTGTCAATCACGCCACTCCTTTTTTCCAGGCGCTCCATTTTCTCTTCGAACAGATCGAGCATCGAAGACGCCAACTCACGACGTTCTTCGAGAGTGGTATCTGAAAAATCATAGTCTGCAAGGCGGAACCTAAAGCAATGCCGAGAGGCATGCGCCAAGACTACATCAAGAGACTTTGCCAGTTTTTCATCCAATGGTTTTGTTCCCTATGTTCCAGTTTTGAAGGCGCACAACGGATAAAATAGTCATTTTATCCCCCCTCAAAAATGGCAAGCAATGGCATTGTTTTCATTCCGACACTCTGTGAAAACTTTCTCTCCGAAGTGTGAGAGTGCGGGCCGCGTTGCCAAGCAAGGTCAGACCTTCGCGCATCTTCGCTACATCACTCGTACTTCGGCAGCCCGAACAGTAATCCGTGAGAGGCTCAATCATTCGACTGATTTACAACAGTCCCAAGTCGCAGAAAGAGAGGCACAAAAACGAAGGGGGCGTGTCTGTGAGAGGTTCATCGTTGCGCTTCCCATCGAGGCATCACTGGAGCAGCGAACGCAACTGGCGCAAGCTTTCGCAGAACAGCTAACAAAAGGAAAAGCCGGATATGTCTTAGCCATCCACGACAAAGCCGGAAACGACCAGCGTAATCCGCATTTCCATCTGGTCGCCTTTGACAAGCACGAGAAGTCTGGAGAACGTGGACGACCGAGAAGCATCATCGGTATGGCAAGAAAGAACGCGGTTGAAACGACTGCGAAGCAGTGGGCCGACATTCACAACAGAAAGATGACCGAATGGGGTTTCGGCATCGAAAGCACGATTACTCACCTGTCATTCCAGGACCGTGGTATCAATCGCGTTCCTGAGATTCACGAAGGCGCTTCATCTCGAGCCATGCTGAAGCGGGGTGCAATGCCCTCCAGTAAAAGAGAGTGGAAGCACATCGACGCTGGAAGAACGCGCGCCGAAGCGAATATCGCAATACGGCAAATCAACCAACTCAATGAGGAGATCGAGAATGAACCAGGTAATCGATTGGGAAGCAAAAATCGAAGAAATAAGGAGTCAGTCAACTGCAGCAGCCCGCCATTCGGAAAGGATTGTCAGCGGGGTCGCGCAATCGCTCTCGGAAATATCGGAACAAAGGAAAGCCCTGTCAGCCTTCGCAAAGAGCCAGGACGAGATCAGCAACCGCCTTGGATCGCTGGAGAGCGCCCAGGAAGCCCGACAAGTGCAAGTAGAGCCTCACTGCGGCGCAAGAGCCAGCGGCTTTCCAGCAATATTTGTGAGCGGCCTTTTGAGCCTTCTGTTCGGCGTCGTCGTGTCAGGCGCGTTTTTTTGGAACTGATCTTCCTGCGCGACACTCTTCGGGCGCGGTTCGCGACGGTTGGTAGGGCCCACCGCAATCTGCCAAATGCCTCATCATTAAAGCGCACTAACCAGATTAAGAAAAAAAGCCGTCTGCTCCAGGCTCCTCGAAGTTGAAAAAACAATCCAGAGCAACAGCGCGCAAGCAGATATTTACCGATGCCAGAGCGGTCAGATAATCAGGGCTTAACAGCTTGAACTGATTGTGAACGACGCTGTTTCGAACCAAATAAAGCAAGCTGTGCCAGGAAGTCCTGTTGCCTCGGTCGACGCCAACTTTATCAAGAAAATCTTTGCACGAATCCGCCAATCGCTCCTGACTTTGCCGATCTCTCAAGTCTGGCAGGCAATGGATATCCAATCTTTGAAGCCGCTTACGCTCTGCACCCAGGTCATTTAGCCTGTCTTTCACGTCCCAGGGCGTTGCATCGCCAGCTGCGACGTGCGGGATACCCCACTCAAAGACTTTGAGAATCATATACTCAAAGAACTGATAATACTGAATAAATTTGCCGATCTCTGAGTTGTCATTATCAGCGGTCTTCAAGAGAAGGCGAAGCCTCGCAAGGTCTTCGGCGTCTTCGATCTTTGGCTTGCTAAGGTTGACGCCGGGGTTGAATTCAAGGTCAGCAACGAAAGCCGGGCCACTTTTATTCTCATCACTTATTTCGACCTGGCATCTACGAAGCATCAGCTCGAGAACGTCTTCACTGACATCATGAGCATCCAAAACTTCCTTGCTGGCAACGAAAATAGAAAGCGAGTCGCTAACAATCTCGTCGAGAGAAACTTGCTCCACCGCTCCTCGGTCAATGGAAAACGACGACTGAAAGCGAGCCAGTCGCTCTAAGGTCAAAAACTTCCTGAATCCGGCATCCGCATATATAAGACCAAATTTTCTATCAAATCCCATCTCATTTCGGAATGAGGTGATTGGAAAAATGTATCCGAACGTATTTCGATCAGGCCCAATACGAAGTTCCGAGATTTGTGCCGCAGACGTAAACGCCGTATAGCACGGAGCAACTATGAAGCGATCCAACTGGTATTGTTCGTCTGGTCGCAGCTGGTGTTCGATGGTTAAAGCTTCAACATCATCAATCAATAGATGTGCACACCCGAAATCGTGCTCAATCCTTACATTAGAGGCGTCTGGCTCGGCCGTAGGTATTCCGAACAACACCATCTCTTAAGCGTGCAAAAGCTCGTAGTTTTCTTGTGCCTTTAGCCAGCAGGCCGATAAATCGAAGCGACAATCACTTTCAGGTTGGAAAAGAGCGCGAAACACCAACTGAAAATAAATGCGCTGAGCGTCGCCGATCCTTTTCGCTTTCTTGGCGATTTGGTCCAGGATTATGAGCATCTCGTTTAGTGCTCCTTCGACTTCACCGCCGAAACTAAGCTGATCAACCATATCGTTGAGTTCGTCGAGATTTTCGATGCTTCCTGTTTTCAGCATCCGTTTGCACTCTGCACCGAAGCCAGTCATCGGCTGTGTCCGCGAGAGGGTGGACGTCAGGTTAGGCGCGAACGGTCTTGTTGGCCCTCCTTCGTCCTCAGTTGGTGCGCGCCATTCCCCAGCAAGACCACCAGCCTTCGTTATCAGTTTGCTGTAGAGCAGCAGTAAGGCGCGCATGTCATCGCGATCAGCGGCGTCGGAAAAATCTTCCAGGAAATCAAGCTCGCGCAGCTCGGATACAAGAGCCTGACGATTGAACGGCATCGGCGATCCTGTCGTGTATGCATAAAACATATCGATCACGTCGGAGAACTTGTACTTTCTTTCGCCTCGAGCACGAGCATCATCCGTCTCTTTCAGAACGGTTATTCCCTCAGGTAAATCTTTGTTGTCAATGTAGTCATAATAGAGGATTTCGAGTTGATGCCTGAAGGTCATTGGCGTTTGGCCAGTATTTAGCGTTAGCATTCTATAAAGAATGCCTGGCTTTGATAGGCCCGCGTAAAACTCAACTCGGATCTTGTTTTTCAAGAAACCTTGATACTCTGCTTCGCCAATGTGATCTGGATAGTCGTCTTCGATACCCTTCATCGTAAGAGAGCGTTGGAGACCGTCCAGGATTATCACATCGTTATCGCCGACGGCTTTCTTAACCACTTCTTTGATTTTGTCCCAAGCCTTTTCATCGTCCTCATTCTTACTGACCCTCTCAATCATTGGGCGCAACTCCGCTTCGTGCTGCTCCGTGATGCCCAGGATGATTGGCGGGATAACGCAACCTTTTATCAAGTCAGCTCTGAGAAGGTCGTATGTTTTGCCGGAAGAACTTACCTTCTTTCTTTGGTAGGGATTGTTATCGAGGATATTCGGAAGAAACTCCAGATATTCTCCGATAGTCATTTCAGCGCCGATGTTGACGCCGCTTATTTTCCCATCCGAAAGCGTCGAGTAAAATTTCATCGCATCCTCTTTCAGCGTATCAACGACGCGTGAACGCCAATCTTAACCACAGTTGCCACAGGAGGATTTCCAAGTCCATCTTTGCTGGCGCATCGGCCTGGCAATCCGTGATCGCCAACTAATCATCTTCTGCAAACATTTGAATCGTTCGACGATTCACTTCAGACGTTCGCTTTACCGGGTCTGCATAGAGCTCTAACTCTCCCATTGCCCACATCCCCCACAACTCAAGCAGCTTGTGGCGTTCGTGAACGAGCTTTGCGCGATTGTAGGCTTGGACTGTTTTGGACCCGATCGCGTGGGCCAGAACCATCTCAGCTACATCATCCGGGGCGATGGCGTCCTCACGCGCCCATGTTCGGAACGCCGCCCGCATTCCGTGAACAGTGACTCCCGGCACGTGGCTTTGAAGCAGCTTACGCATCGTGTTTTCCGAAATCGGTTTTTTGGGGTTGCTCGGCGAGGGGAAAATGAGCGGGCTTGCATTCGTCCGGTGCTCGCGCGCAGTCAACAGCACTTCACGCGCGTGCTTCGTCATCGGCACAACGAACTCATTCCCGGTTTTCATAAGCCTGCCGGGGATCGTCCACTCTGTGAGCGCTTCATCGAAATGACCCCATTCCGCAAAACGGACTGATCCCGACCGTAGGGCTGTCAGGATTGTGAAGCGCAGCGCAAGAGCACCGACCACCTGTGAAGAAGCCAGCTTCTTCATCAACTCGGGAAGGTCGTGATAGTCCATAGCCGCGAAATGCTCAGGCTTTTGTCGTTGAGGACGCATAGAGCCGAGTATCCCCGTTGCTGGGTTGCCAGTCGTGCGATATCCCCGGCCACAGGCGAAGTCGAATACCGCCGAGATACGTTGCAGCACCCGGCGCGCGGTCTCCGGCTTAGATGTCCAGATGGGGTCAAGGACCACTTCTATATCGTCCTGGTGTATTTCGGAAACGGCCAGATTGCCCAGGGCCGGGAAGGCGTATGTTTCGAGCGTACGAATCCACTGAGCAATATGCTTGCCGTTGTTGGCGTTGTCCTTGAATTTCCTTTCGTGAACTTGCCGGGCAAGCTCCTCGAATGTCGTCGCCTTGCCCTCATCCTCACGCGTCCGCACTTTCGGATTGCCGCCGCTTCGGGCGATCCGGCGAAGTTCGAATGCTTTTTCTCGTGCTTCAGCAAGCGACACCAGGCTTGCAGACCCAAGTCCAAAATCCCGGCGGCGTCCGCGAACGACCGTCCGGAGTATCCATCGCCGTGCACCGGACGGATCAACTTTCAGGTAAAGGCCGCCCCCATCGGCGTGCCGGCCAGGGCCGGCCTTCCGGACAAAGGCTGCGTTGAGCTTCTTCTCGACGTGCGGCCCGGACTTCACGCGCCGCTCTGACTCAGGAAAGGAAAAACCGTCCATGTCTCGACCCTCATACTGTCCCACATTTTCTGCGGTACGATTGGGGCCAGATGTTGATGAGAACCTGTCAAAATCCAGCAAATATGGGCAATCTTGAAACCCGCCCCGGCAAATACCAGGGAAGCTGGCGGAGGCTCAGGGATTCGAACCCTGGGGACGCTTTCACGCCCGCCGGTTTTCAAGACCGGTGCATTCGACCACTCTGCCAAACCTCCGCGTCCGCGTGTGTTACTGTGGCTTTCGCGATTCTGAAAGTCATCAGTTGACGAGGAAAAACGCCGAAATGGCTTTGCGGACTTCCCAGAACGGTCCTGACCGGCTATTCTGCGCACAAACGCAGGTATCTGCGTGCTCGAGCAAACGTCGGAAAACCGGCACCCGCATCTAATACGGTGCATGACAGGCAAGGGACGAAACATGACATTTCAATGGACGGGCAAAGGGGCGCGTGCGCGCCTGATCACCGCCTCCAGCGCAATTGCGCTGGTTCTGAGCGGATGCACCGAGGGCGGAGAATTCGGCCTTTTCAAATCGCAGGCCGGTGGTGACACGGAGGACGTGACCTCGGCCGACAACTCGGTCAAGCTGATCGAGCGTGACGTGGAGGCGCCGGACGTCTTCCAGGTGACCGACAAGGGCCTGTGGGACGGACGCCCGTCGCTGGGCGGCGTGTGGGTCGCGCACCCGGATGTGCAGGAGCCCGAACGCGTCATTATCCGCAATACCAAGAACGGCAAGTTCGTCATCGGCGCATTGTTCCGCCGCGAACGCAGCAACCCGGGCCCGATCCTGCAGGTCTCGTCCGATGCCGCCGACGCGCTGGGCATGCTGGCGGGGGCTCCGTCGCAGCTCAATGTCACGGCCCTGCGCCGCGAATCCGCCCCTGATCCCGAGGCCCTGGCCGCCGCCGAGACCGAGGGCGAGGCAGGCACGCTGGCGCCTGCTTCTGTCGAACAGACCACGCTGGAGCCCCTGGCCGGGGCAGCCGCCGCGATCGAACGCGCCGAGGCCGCCGAGCCGGTGCGCCCGGCCCCCCAGACCGCGGGCGCGACCGCAGCCGTGGCCACCGAACCGGCCCCCACACCGACCCCCGCCGCAGCGACGCCGGTCCGGTCCGGGTCGTCCCTGTCAAAGCCGTATTTGCAGATCGGCATCTTCTCGGTTGAGCAGAATGCGCGGAATACCGCCACCGCCATGCGCCAGGAAGGCATGGTCCCGATCGTTAAAAAACAGAGCTCACAGGGCAAGACCTTCTGGCGCGTGATCGTCGGACCGGCCCAAAGCAAGTCCGAACAATCTGTCCTGTTGAAAAAGGTCAAGGACGTTGGTTTTGATGATGCATACGCTGTAACCAACTGATACGGGACCTGCCCATGACCCTTATTGCACGACTTGTGACCGCCTGTGTCGCGGTGATTGCGCTTTCCTTGCCGGCGCAGGCGTTCGACACCAGCGCCAAGGCCGCGTATGTGAAGGATCTGGGCACCGGCACGGTGCTGCTCAGCCGCAATGCTGACGAACCCCTGCCGCCGGCGTCGATGTCCAAGCTGATGACGCTTTACGTGGCCTTCGAGGCCATCCGGGATGGGCGGCTGTCGCTGCAGGAGAAACTTCCCGTGTCGGAGCATGCCATGAGCTATGGCGGCTCGACCATGTTCCTGGACACGACCGACCGGGTGAGCGTCGAGGACCTGCTGCGCGGCATCATCGTGCTGTCGGGCAATGACGCCTGCGCGGTGATTGCCGAGGCGCTGAGCCCCGATGGCACCGAAGCGGGGTTTGCCCGGTTCATGACGCAGCGGGCGCAAGACATGGGCATGACCAATTCGACCTTCGCGAACTCCAACGGTTGGCCCGCCGCGGGCCACCGGATGAGCATGCATGACCTGGCCATCCTGGCCGAGCGCCTGATCGTGGATTTCCCCAACTTCTATCCGATGTTCGCCGAGACGACCTATGAGTTCGACGGGCGCGCGCCGCAGAACACGCAGAACCGCAACCCGCTGCTGAAACTGGGCATCGGGGCGGACGGTCTGAAGACCGGGCACACAGAGGCGGCAGGCTATGGTCTGACCGGCTCGGCCGAGCAGGGCGGGCGCCGCGTGGTGTTCGTGCTGTCGGGATTGGACACTGCAGCCCAAAGAGCACAAGAGGCGGAAGCCCTTGTGAACTGGTCCTTTCGCCAATTCGCCGAAAAAGAGATCGTCAAGGCCGGCAGCGAAGTCTCGCGCGCCGACGTCTGGATGGGAAGCGCGGCAACCGTAGGGCTGACGCCCGCGAAGGACCTGACCACGCTGGTGCCGGTGCTGGGGTCGGACAACATGACCGCCGAAGTCGTCTATGAAGGCCCGGTGAGCGCGCCCATTTCGCAGGGTGACGAACTGGCCCAGCTGGTCTTTACGCCCGAGGGCCTGCCCGAGATGCGCGTGCCGCTTGTGGCCGCCGAAAGCGTTGCCGTGGGCGGCTTTGCCGTGCGGCTGAAGACGGTGGCGGGCGTGCTGTTGAAACGGCTGCAACAGGGACCCGAGGGGACGCTTTGAGCGGACAGGGCCGCTTTGTCACCTTTGAGGGCATCGACGGGTCGGGCAAGTCCACGCAGGCGCGTCTGCTGGCCGAGCATCTGCAAGGCACTGGGCGTGACGTTGTCCTGACGCGAGAGCCGGGCGGCAGCGCCGGTGCCGAGGAAATCCGCAAGCTGGTGCTGGAAGGCGAGGCCGACCGCTGGTCGGCGGAGACCGAGTTGCTGCTGTTCACGGCGGCCCGCCGCGATCACCTGGAACGGGTGATCGAGCCGGCGCTGGCAGCCGGCAAAGTCGTGATCTGCGACCGCTTTGCCGACAGCACGCGCATGTACCAGGGGCTGAGCCGGGGCGATTTGCGCCACAAGGTCGACGCGCTGCACGACCTGATGATCGGGCGCGAGCCGGATCTGACGGTGCTGATTGACATGGACCCCGGCACGGGGCTGGAGCGCGCGCTGTCGCGCGGCGGCAGCGAGGAGCGTTTCGAGAGCTTCGGTGCCAGCCTGCAGGCGCAGATGCGGCAGGGCTTTCTGGACCTTGCCGAGGAATTTTCCGACCGTTTCATCGTGATCGACGGCAATCGCGGGATCGAAGCGATTGCGGTGGATGTACGGGCCGCGGTAGAACCGCGCCTGACATGATGGACCGTGACATCCCGCTTCCCGACCGCATCGACGGTGCGCCGCATCCGGCAGAGACCGTACGGCTTTACGGGCAGGACGCCGCTCAAGGGGCCTTCCTGCAAGCGTTCAACGCGGGCCGGCTGCATCACGGCTGGCTGATCCACGGGCCCCGCGGCGTGGGCAAGGCGACGCTTGCGTGGCGCATTGCGCGGTTTTTGCTGGCGACGCCTGACCCGGAGGCAAATGGCGGCGGGTTGTTCGGCGATGCGCTGCCCGCGCCAGAGACGCTGGACATACCCGCCGACCATCCGGTCACGCGGCGCGTGCTGGCAGGGTCCGAGCCGGGGCTGCATCTGGTGCGGCGCGGCGGGCAGGGGACCAGCGACAGCGACCGGCAGAGGAATTTCGAGGAAGGCAAGTTCTCGCGCGAGATCCGGGTGGACGAGGTGCGCGACCTGGCCGATTTCGTGAACCTGAGCGCCGTGGATGGCGGGCGGCGGGTGGTCATAATCGACGCCGCAGATGAGATGAACACTTCGGCCGCGAACGCGCTTCTGAAAATGCTGGAAGAGCCGCCCGTACGCACCACGCTCTTGCTGGTCGCACATCAGCCGGCGCGGTTGTTGCCGACGATCCGCTCGCGTTGCCGCGAGTTGCGGCTGGAGCGGTTGAGCCCCGAGGACGTGATCGCGGCGCTGGACCAGGCAGGCATCGACCCGGGCGGGCAGGCGCCGGGGTTGGCGGAATTGTCGGGTGGTTCGGCCGGCGAGGCGGTGCGGCTTTACAACCTCGAAGGCCTGAAGATCTATGCCGAGATCGTCGGATTGGCGGCGAGCCTGCCGATGCTGGACCGTCCGCGCGCGATGAAGCTGGCCGAGGCGGCGGCACAGCGCGGGGCTGAGCAGAAACTGGACCTGCTGTTGGCCCTGATGGACATGTTCCTGGCCCGGGTCGCACGGGCAGGCGCCACCGGCATCATGCCGCCCGAGGCCGTGCCGGGCGAGGCCGAGGCCATCGGCAAGCTGGCGGGCAATCCGGTGCAGGCGCGGGCCTGGGCCGATTGCGCGCAAGAGGTCGGCGCGCGGGCGCGGCACGGGCGGGCGGTCAACCTTGACCCTGCCGCCTTGGTGCTTGATACGGTGTTCAAGTTGCAGCAGACCGCTACATCCCTCTGAGCACCATCAGATTCAAGGCCCCATGACCGACCAAGTCCAGATCACCGACAGCCATTGCCATCTTGATTTCGAGACCTTCGACGAAGAACGCGGCGACGTCATCGCCCGCGCCGTTGAGGCCGGGGTGACGCGGATGGTCAGCATCTGCACCAAGCTGCGGCTGGAGCCGCAGGTGCGGGCGATTGCCGAGGCGCATCCGCAAGTCTTCTATGCCGCCGGCACCCACCCGATGAGCGTCGCGGATGAGCCGATGGCCACGGTCGACGAACTGGTGGCGCTGGCGCAGCATCCCAAGTTTGTGGGCATCGGCGAAACGGGGCTGGATTATCACTACACCGCCGAGAGCGCGGGTGCGCAGCAGGAAAGCCTGCGCCTGCATATCGAGGCCGCGCGCCAGACCGGGTTGCCGCTGATCATCCACGCGCGGGATGCCGACGAGGACATGGCGCGGATCCTGACCGAGGAGCACAAGGCGGGCGCATACAGTTGCGTGATGCATTGCTTTTCGTCCGGTGCGGCGCTGGGCAAAGCGGCGCTGGACCTTGGGTTCTACCTGTCGATGTCCGGCATCTCGGCCTTTCCCAAAAGCCAGGAGTTGCGCGACATATTCGCGACCGCCCCGGTGGACCGGGTCCTGGTGGAAACCGACGCGCCTTACCTCGCCCCGCCACCCTATCGCGGCAAGCGCAACGAGCCGGCCTATACGGTTCATACGGCCAAGGTGGGCGCCGAGGTGTTCGGCCTGGACTGGCCCGATTTCGCGGCGCAGACCCAGGCCAATTTCGACCGGCTGTTCTGGAAGGCCGCGCAATGGAAAGCCGCCGCCTGATGGGGGAGACACGCTTCACCATCCTTGGCTGCGGGTCGTCCGGCGGGGTGCCGCGCCTTGGCGGGCACTGGGGCGACTGCGACCCGGAAAACCCGAAGAATTACCGCCGTCGCTGCTCGATGCTGATCGAGCGCGAAGGCGAGGACGGGACCACGCGGGTGCTGATCGACACCTCGCCCGACCTGCGAAGCCAACTGCTGGATGCGGGCGTGGGCGCGCTTGACGCGGTGGTCTATACCCACGCCCACGCCGACCATGTGCATGGGCTGGACGATCTGCGGATGATCGTGTTCAACATGCGCCAGCGCCTGCCGGTCTGGGCCGATGGCGACACGCAGAATGCGCTCTATTCACGCTTTGGCTATGCCTTCACGCAGCCCGAGGACAGCCCCTATCCCCCCATCCTCGACATGCACACGATCAAGGGCGACGTGGTCATCGAAGGGCAGGGCGGGGCCGTCACCCTGCGTCCCTTCGTGGTCAACCACGGCTCGATCGACGCGCTGGGATTCCGGGTCGGCGACCTGGCCTATCTGCCGGACGTGGCCGAGATCCCCGAGGAAAGCTGGAAGGTTCTGGAAAACCTCGATTGCTGGATCCTCGACGCGCTGCGGCGCACGCCGCACCCGACGCATTCCCACCTGGAGCAGTCGCTGGAGTGGCTGGAGCGCGCCGCCCCGCGTCGCGGTGTGCTGACCAACATGCATATCGACATGGATTATCAGACCCTTGTCTCGGAAACCCCCGACCATATCACCCCGGCCTATGACGGTATGGTGATCACCTACAGGGACTAGCGCAATGCAGGCCCTGCTGGACGTCATCCTGCCGGTCTTCATGATCATCGGCTTTGGCTATGTGGCGGTCTGGCGCGGCTGGTTCAGCCAGAGCGGCGTTGAAGGGCTGATGACCTTTGTCCAGAGCTTCGCGGTTCCCTGCCTTCTGTTCGTGGCCATCTCGCGGCTGGACCTTGGCCAATACTTCGAATGGCGTATGCTGGTGAGCTTCTATGCAGGAGCCTTGGCGGGCTTTGTCCTGGGCATGCTGGGCGGGCGGTTCCTGTTCGGGCGCCCCTGGGAGGATTGCGTGGCCATCGGCTTTTGCGGTCTCTTTTCCAACTCGCTTCTGCTGGGGTTGCCCTTGACCGAACGCGCCTACGGGCCGGACGCGCTGGAGGCCAATTATGCCATCATCGCGCTGCATTCGCCGATCTGCTACGGCATCGGGATCACGGCGATGGAGATTGTCCGTGCCAAGGGGCAGGCCGGTTCCGGGCTCGTGATGCGCGTGTTGAAGGCGATGTTTTCCAATACGCTGATCCTGGGCATTCTTCTGGGTTTTGCGGTGAATCTCAGCGGATTGCCGTTGCCGGGCACGGTGAACGACGCGCTGGACCTGCTGGTGCGCGCGGCGCTTCCGGCCGCGCTGTTCGGCGTGGGCGGGGTGCTGGCCAGCTATCGCCCCGAGGGCGACCTGCGTCTGGTTCTCTACCTGTGCCTGATCTCGCTCGTGGTGCATCCGCTGGTCACGAGGCTTCTGGGGGTGGCCTTCGATCTGCCGGTGGACGCAACGCGGTCCGCTGTGCTGACGGCGGCGATGGCGCCGGGCATCAACGTCTACATTTTCGCCAGCATGTACGGGCGCGCGATGCGCGTGGCCGCAACGTCCGTCCTGATGGCGACCGCCCTGTCGATCGTCACGGTCTGGCTGTGGCTGGGGCATCTGCCCTGAGGCCGGACTGCGCGAGGCGCATGTTAGGCTTTGACCGCGCGGGCCGTCTCATTGCATCCTGTCCGCGGCGGCGCATCGGGACCCTGCGCCGTGGGAAACGGACGGGACAGTATGCAGAACAGCGAACTTGCAGAGCTTCTGAGGCGCATGGCCGCCAGTGACCGTGATGCCTTTGCCGCCTTCTACAAGGCGCTGGAAAAGCCCGTTTTCCGGTTCATCGTCTCGAAAATGAACGATCCGCACGAGGCAGCCGACATACATCACGACGTCTTCATGGACATCTGGCGCTCGGCTGGGCGCTTCGAGGGACGGTCGACGGTGAAAACTTGGGTATTCGGTATAGCCTACAGGAAAACGATGGATCATTTTCGCAAGCACAAACGGGTCGACCTGACCGACGAGATCGACGAACGCGTGGACGACAGTCCCGACGCGGCGACCTGCCTGGCCTCGGCGCAGGAGGCGGAACATCTGCGCTATTGCATGGACCAGTTGAAGCCGCAGCACCGGGCGGCGGTGGAACTGGCCTTCTACCAGGACATGACCTATGGCGAGATCGCCACCGTGGCCGAGGTGCCGGAGGGCACGATCAAGACGCGGGTCTTTCATGCCAAGAAACTGCTGCTGCATTGCCTCTCAGGCCGGATGGAGGTGCGGTCATGACCGACGGATCGGACCTGTCCCGCGACGAGATCGAGGCGCTGCTGGTCTTTCTCGCCAATGACACGCTCGAGGGCGAGGAGCGTGCCGCCGTCGAGGCGGCCGTCGCGGCCGACCCACAGCTGGCCGGCGAGCTTGAGGCATTGCGGGCCATGCGCCTGAATATGCAGGCCGAGGACGTTTCGTCGCCCGGAGAATTGGGGCTGGCCCGCCTGATGCGTGAGCTCGACACCGAGGCCGCGGCGCCGGTTGTGCCGCAGGCCGGTTTGCCGGAGGCCGCGAACAGCCCGACCGCGCCCGGCAATTTCTGGAAGATCGCGGCGGTGGTTCTGTTCGGTCTGGTTGTAGCGCAGTCCGCCTATATCGGTTATGATGGGGGCACTGATTTTGAACTCGCGGGCGGTGAAGAGACGACGGCGCGCGCCGAGCACACGATCCGCGTGGCCTTTGCCGAGGACGCAACCGAGGCGGACATACGGGCGCTGCTTCTGGCGCAGGGCCTCGTGATCGTGGACGGGCCGTCGGCCATCGGACTCTACACGCTGGCGGCGTCGGACGAGGCGGCACGCACCGAAGCCGTGGCGGCGCTTCAGGCGCGGGACGATATTGTGGAAAGCGTTGAATGACATGACTTTTTTCCGGCTTCTCGTGGCGATCTTGAGCCTTTGTCTTCTTGCTATTGTGGCACCGCAAACGGCGCGAGCTGCCGTGGCCCTGCCGGACCCGGCTTGTGTCGGGACGTGCGGTCTGCCCGGTCTTGTCGAGGTGCAGCAGGGCACCGGCGGACGCGGCGGAAATGCAGGCAACAACCCGCGCACGAAACCGACCGGCGGGCTGCGCCGGGCGGCGCGGGACGAGGTGCAGGCCACCGACGGCTCGCCGGAATACGTGCTGCTGGTCAACCGGGGCCAGGCGACGGCCGCAGCGCAGGCACTGGTCAGCGCGGGCGCGACATTGCTGCGCGAACGCCCCCTGCCGCAATTCGGGCAGCAGATGTATTTCTTCGTCTTTCCGCGCACCTTGACGCTGCAGCAGGGGCGGGCGCTGTTGGCGGGCCGCACGCCTTCGGCGGTGCTGGACCTGCACAAGATTTATTTCCGGTCGGCGGGCCCGCGCGTCTATCACGCGGCGATGGTGGGCGACGCGCCGGGACAGAGCTGCCGTGTCGGCCGCAGCCTTCGCGTGGGCGTAATCGACGGTGCGATCAACGCGGGTCACCCGGCCTTTGGCGGGGTGCGGATCGTGCGGCAGAGCTTTCTGCGCGAGGGCGCGCGCCGCACCGGGGCCAGCCATGGTACCGCCGTGGCGGGGCTGATCGCGGGCTCGGCCGGGGCCGGGCCGCTGGCGGGCCTGGCGCCGGGGGTGCAGGTCTATGCCGCCGAGGCGTTCGGGCTGGAAAAAAGCAGCGACGGCGGGCGGTTGGAGAGCGTGGCGGCCAGCCTGGACTGGCTGGTCGGCAACGGCGTCCGGCTGGTCAACATGTCGTTTTCCGGCGCGAACAACCGGGTGTTCGCCAAGCTGCTTGCGCTGGCCCAGGGACGGGGCACGGTGATCGTGGCCGCCGCCGGCAACGACCGCAGCGGTGCGCCTGTCTTTCCCGCGGCCTCGCCCGACACCATCGCCGTGACGGCGGTGGACGCGAGCGGGCGGCTTTACGGGCGGGCCAATTACGGCAACCACATCGAGTTCGCCGCGCCCGGCGTGGACCTTTACGTGGCCTGGGGCAATGGCGGCAGCTATCGCTCCGGCACGTCCTTTGCCGCGCCGGTGGTGACCGCGATCCTGGCGCGGCAGGCCTCGCGCGGGGGGCTGTCGCTGAACGGGGCGCGGGCAGTGCTGCGGCGCTCGGCGCGGGATCTTGGCCCCGGCGGGCGCGATACGCATTACGGCTACGGGCTGGTCCAGTCCGGCGGCTGCTGAGCCCGATCCACGAGACACGCAGCGGGATCAGACCACGAAGGTGTTAAGCGCGTCTTAAAACGCCGGTGCGATGCCGCGCGGCGCGGCGTTCAGCCGGTCTTGACCGGGGCGCCGCCTGCAAAGGAATTGCCATTGACGTAGTCGCACGGCGCATCCTGCATCTGCAGGTGAAGGCCGTCGCCGGTGAAGGGGTGCGCGCGGGCCAGATCCTCGTCCACCTCGATCCCCAGGCCGGGGGCGTCGGGCGGTGTGATGAAGCCGTCCTCGACGCGGATCTTGTTCTTTATCAATCGGTTGTGAAAGTCGGTCTCGATGGTTTCGGCCATGAGGATATTGGGGATGGAGGCCGCAAAATGCACGTTGGCCGCCCATTCCACCGGCCCGGCGTAAAGATGCGGGGCCATCTGGGCGTTGTAGACCTCGGCCATGGCGGCGATCTTCTTGGCCTCCCAGATGCCGCCCACGCGGCCCAGGGCCGGTTGCAGGATCGACGCCGCGCCGGAACGCAGGACAGGCGCGAATTCGGCCTTGGTCGTAAGGCGTTCGCCGGTGGCGACGGGGATCGAGGTGGCGGCGGCAACCTTGGCCATTTCCCCAACGTTATCAGGGGGAACCGGCTCTTCGTACCAGAGCGGATCGTAGGGCTCGATCGCCTTGGCGAGGCGGATGGCGCCCGCCGTGGTGAACTGGCCGTGGGTGCCGAAGAGAAGGTCGGCCCGGTCGCCCACGGCCTCCCGGATCGCCTTGCAGAAGGCGGCCGAGAGCGAGATGTCGGTGCCGGCCGGCATGTGGCCGCCGCGCATGGTGTAGGGACCGGCGGGGTCGAATTTTACCGCGGTATATCCGCGGCTTAGCAAGTCGAGCGCGGACTCGGCGGCCATGTCGGGCGAGGTCCAGAACGGCGTAATATCGTGCTGCGGTAGGGGGTAGAGGTAGGTATAGGCGCGGATGCGGTCGTTCATGCGCCCGCCGAGCAAGGCCCAGACCGGGCGTTCGCGGGCCTTGCCGAGGATGTCCCAGCAGGCGATTTCCAGCCCGGAAAAGGCGCCCATGATGGTCAGGTCGGGGCGCTGCGTGAAGCCCGAGGAATAGGCGCGGCGGAACATGAATTCAATGTTTTCAGGGCTTTGCCCTTGCATGTGCCGGGTGAACACGTCGGTGATGACGGCGCGCATGGCGTCGGGCCCGACGCTGCTGGCATAGCATTCGCCCCAGCCTGTGATGCCGGTGTCGGTGGTGAGCTTCACGAGGATCCAGTATTGCCCGCCCCAGCCCGGCGCGGGGGGCGAGGTGACGATGATGTCGAGGTCCTTGAGTTTCATGGGGTTTCTCCCTGCTGGTCAGGCGCACGGTGGCCCGAGCGGCGGAATGGGGCAAGCCGGAAATCGGCGCGAGTCGCACGGAAGGGTTAACGGTGGGGAGTCGCCGAATTCGGCACGTCGGTATTGCGTCGGTATCCGGGTGGTATCGCGACGGTGCCGATTTTCGCGTTTCGCAGGGTGAACGGACCGACCGGAGGGGGGCGGAATTTGCGCAAATTCCGCTGACGGAAAATGCGCATTCTCCGTGTGGAAAATGTCGCCCAAGATCGGCCTCAGCGCAGCATGATGACGTTGCGCCGGGCCGTGCCGGACTTGGTATCGGCGATGGCGTCGTTGATCTGGTCGAGGGTCCAGCGGTTGGAAATCAGCTCGTCGAGCTTGAGGCGTCCTTGCTGGTAGAGATCGACCATCCAGGGGATGTCGCGGCGGATCACCACGTCGCCCATTTTCGAGCCGACCATGCTCTGCCCGGCGGCGGCGAAGTTGGCGGCCTCGTAGGTCGATTCCGACCCCGAGGCGGGCATCCCGACCATGATGACCTTGCCGCCGCCCGCGATATAGCGGGGGGCCTCGTCATATGCGCGGGCGGCGCCCACGGTGACCAGCACGGCGTCGGCGCCACGGCCCATGGCTTGTTTCGCGGCGCGCCAGGGTTTGTCCTGGGAGGCCAGCACGCCGTCGGTGGCGCCGAAGGCTTTCGCATCGGCCAGCTTGTCCTCGGTCATGTCCACGGCGACGATGCGGCGGGCGCCGGCGATGCGCGCCCCCTGAATGGCGTTCAAACCGACACCGCCCGCGCCGATCACCACCACGTCCTGACCGGCGCGCAACTGCGCCGCGTTCACCACCGCGCCGACGCCGGTGACGACGCCGCAGGCCAGGAGCGAGGCCGCGTCCATTGCCATGCCTTCGGGGATTTTCACCACCTGGGAGTGGTGCACGACCACGTCGGTGGCGAAGGCGCCGCAGGCCATGGCCTGGTGCAGGGTGCCGCCATCGGCTGTGCTGAGTGCGCCGTGGTCGCCGTCGAACGGGGTTTCGCAGCCCGTGGGCCGGCCCGCGCCGCAGCTGGGGCATTGCCCGCAGGCGCGAATGAGGGTCACCACCACCGGATCGCCCACGGCAAGGCCGGTCACGCCGTCGCCGAGGGCTGAGATGCGGCCTGCGGCCTCGTGGCCATAGACCGCCGGGAGCGATCCGCCCCAGGCGCCGTCGGCATAGGAAATGTCGGAATGGCAGATCGCCACGGTTTCCAGAGCGACCTCGACCTCGTTCTGTTCGGGGGCGCGCAGGCGGACGTCCTCGATCACGAGGGGCGCGCCGAATTCGTGGCAGACGGCGGCTTTGATGGTTTTCATGATCCCTCCCGTTCTTGCTGACCGCCAGCCTGATCGGTTTTTCCGCGCGGTTTCAAGGCCGATTGCGACCTGTCGCGACGTAATCGGCGGAGGCGTGGCGCCTGCGGGTGAGAAAGAGCACGAGGCCGAGGGCCACGAGCAGGAGTGCTGCGAGGAACGGCGCGCCGGGCAGGGTGAGGGGGGCGTCGGCATGGGTGAAGGCGGCGAAGATATTGGTCATCATCAGTGGCGAGATGATCATGGCCAGCGCCCCCACCGAGGTGAAGATGCCCTGGAGCTCGCCCTGGGCATCGTGTGGCGTGCGGCGGGACATGATGGCGTGCAGGGCGGGCACGCACATGGCCGCCAGCGCCGAGACGGGGGTGAGGGCGAGGGCCAGCCAGCCGGTCTGGATGACGCCCAGCACGGCGAAGCTGAGGATGGCGAAGCCGAGGGCCAGCACAACCGTTCCGGCCTCGCCCAGGCGCGCGATGGCGATGCCGATCAGCCCGGCCTGCACGGCGAAGATCGAGATGCCGAAGATGCCGAGTGAAAGCCCGATCATCGACGGGTCCCAGCCGAAGGCGGCGGTGGTGTAGTAGGACCAGATGGCGGGATAGACGTTGAACGCCAGTTGATAGAGCAGCAGGACGACCAGCAGGCGCCCGAGGCCGGGCAGGGCGCGGATCTGGCGCAGGGCGCCGAACGGATTGGCCCGGGCCCAGACGAAGGGGCGGGCGCGGTCGGGGGTTATGGTCTCGCTGAGGACCGCCCAGCCGAAGAGGAAGTTGGCGAAGGCGAGTGACGCTGCGGCATAGAACGGCGCGCGGGGGCCGAGATCGCCCAGAAGGCCGCCGATCACGGGGCCGAGCACGAAGCCCATGCCGAAGGCCGCCGACACGAGGCCGAAACCCGCGCCGCGTTTTTCCGGCGGCGAGGTGTCGGCCATGAAGGCGGCGGCGGTCGACTGCGTGGCGGCCATGATGCCGCCCACCAGTCGGCCCAGCACCAAGAGCCACATGGCGTGGGCCACGGCCATCACGAGGTAGTCGAGCGCGAGGATGAAGAGCGAGCCCAAGAGGATCGGCCGCCGCCCGAAGCGGTCGCTGAGGTTGCCCACCATAGGGCCGAAGAGGAACTGCATCACCGCGAAAAGCGTGGTCAGCACGCCGCCCCAGAGCGCCGCCGAGGCGAGCGTGCCGCCGTCGATATCCATTATCAGCTCGGGCATCACGGGGATGATGATCCCGATGCCCATGGCGTCGATCATGACGGTGATCAGGATGAACGCTGTGGGCAGGCGCGACGACATGAAGGCTCCGGTCTGGATCTATGCATCGGACTGTAGTCGGGGCCGTTCATCGCGGAAAGGGTGCGTCGGTCGTGCGCGGTTAGATGTGGCCTGTTTCTTGCAGGAACTGCGTCAGGCGGGCGGCATAGGCCTCGGGCGCCTCGACGCAGGGCAGGTGGCCCGTGCGGCGCATTAGGTGGAACTCGGAGCCGGGAATCAATTGGGTCGTTTCGCGCACCAGATCGGGCGGGGTGGCGCCGTCCTCGGAGCCGGCGATGCCCAGGGTGGGCAGGCGCAACCCGCTGGTGGGAGTGTAGAAATCGGTGCCGGAGATCGCCGCCGAGCAGCCGATGTAACCTTCGTCTGGTTGGCCGGTGAGCATGTCGCGCCAGGTTTGCAGCTCCGGCCTGGCGAGGAAGTCGCGGGAGAACCAGCGTTCCATCGTGGCGTCGGCCAGCGCCTCGATCCCGCCCGCGCGGACGGCGTCGATGCGCTCCTGCCAGAGTTTCTGGTTGCCGATCCTGGCGGCGGTGTTCGACAGGACCATGCAGCGGACGAGATCGAGGCGCTTGACCGCGAGGCCTTGCGCGATCAGCCCGCCGATGGAGAGCCCGACGAAGACGCAGTCGCGGATGTCGAGATGGTCGAGCAGCGCCTCGGCGTCGCGCACGAGGGTGCCCATGGCATAGGGCGCGGGCGGTACGCTGGTCTGGCCGTGGCCGCGCTTGTCATAGCGGATGAGGCGCAGGCCCTTTGGCAGGTGGGGCAGGATCGCGTCCCACAGGTGCAGGTCGGTGCCCAGCGAATTGGCGAAGACGAGGGCCGGGCCGTCCGCCGTGCCTTCGTCGCGGTAGTGAATGTCGATGTCGTTGAGATGAACATGGGGCATGGGCGCAAAGAGCCACACCCTGCCGGCCTTGTCCACTGCGAACGGCCCGGGAGGGAGTAAGCCCGGGCCGCCGCTTGGGGCGGACGCTACTTGCGTCCGATCCGGCGGATCTCGCCGTCGAACGTGGGGACTGACATGACGAAGTCATCCGCCGGATAGCCGAGAGCCTGCTCTTCGAGGATGCCGATGGCGATCCGCTCGCCCATGCGCAGGCTGTCGTAATAGTCGGAGAAATAGTGCACGCCGGCCATGTTGCGCCCGATCGAGATGTTGGCGGCGAGCTTGTTCAACTCGCCCTCGAGCGTCAGGGGGCAGCACTGTTCTTTCTTGTCGCTCGGGTGCAGCACGACATGTTCGGCGATGTTCTTCTTGGTGTCCTTCTTGACCAGCTTGTAGGTTCCGCAGGGCTTGAAGACGAGTTTGGACATCGGCAGGTGAACGCCACATTCCTTCTTGCAATGCTCGGCCTTCTTCTTTTCTTCCTTGGTCAGCATCTCGCAGCGATAGGCGCCGGCCTCGACCACCTTGCCGTCGCAGAGGGCGTCATGGATCGCAGCCTTGTCGTAGAAGCCTGCATCACAGTCGGTTTTGTCTTTGGGGTTCGTGATGCGCACGAAGACCGAGGACGTGTCGTAGAACGCCTTGAGCATGGTCACGCAGGCCCCGGCGACGGTGGCATGGCCCGCACCGTAGGTCGGGTGCATCGGCGAGCCCTCGCCGAAGGCCATGGGCAGGAGCGCCGCGTCGGCGCCGTTGCCGCTGGTCGGGTGGGCGTCGAGCGCGTCGAGGGTCGGCTTGAGCGCGTCGCGCATGTCGGTGAAGCAGCCGCAGATCTGCGGGAACCGTTTCTCGATCTCGTCGGCGCGCGCGATCCGCGCGGCCAGCGCCTCGGGGCGCAGGCGCAGGTGGACGTTGAACTTCTGGTAGCGGACGGCCTTGAGGCCGCGCGTGGCCACCTCGGTCACGAGACTGAGGATGTGCGGCCCGCCCCAGAGCGCGAAGCCGCCGGCGTTGTAGGGCACTTTCGCCCCGGTCGCGGGGTCGATCATCAGCCGGTCCCCCGGCGGGCCGGACAGAAGGTCGAAGGCCGGATCGAACGGCGCCTTCTGCGCCAGAAGGAGCAGACAGGCGTTGAGATAGGCCTGGTAGAGCGCGTCGAAATGCACGTAGGTCGCCAGGTCGCGCGGGGTGCATATGAAGCGGCGCTGGTCGAGGGAAAAGTCCTGGATGCCGGTGCCGCCATAGCCGCGCTGCACCCGCAGCCAGTCATTCCAGGTGGTCATGTAGTCGGTTTCGCCCGCAACCGGGACGGTCTGGTCGACAAGCTGGGCGCCGTATTCGATCAGCCCCTGGTCGGGTTTCTTGGCGCCGGGCGAGGAGCCGATCAGCAGGAATTGCGACAGGTAGGGGCCGTTGAGCACACCGGGCGAGGAGCCGCGAAAGACGGTGCCGGACGACAGATTGCCCGCGGCGTTCGTTTTTCGCGGGCGGCCCCTGAAGCCATCGGTTGCATAGGCCAGCCCGTCGAGGCGCGTGGCCGAGGCGTCGACCGCGGCATTGCCCGCGCCTTCCTCGAAGGCGGTGAAGGGCACGTCGCGCAGGATCGCGAGTTCGTAGACCTCGGCCATCTCGAAGGCCAGCTCGTCCGAGCAGAGCTCGGGCGCGGGCGGCATGGTGACGGCCTGTGCGTCGGGGCCTTGCAGGTCATGGACGATACCCGCGGTGGGCGCTTCCCAGAAGCGGCGCGGCTCGTCGCGGGGGACAGGTACCCGCGTGGTGAAGGGTTCGCAGAAACCGTTGTCGATGGCCTTGCGGAAGGCCTCGAACGCGTCGGTGTCGGCGACAAGGCCGGTGGTCTGGTCGTGATCGAGCCCCTTGGTGAAGCTCATCGGATAGCAGGCGGCGCCGTAGCGCGCCTCGTCGCCATTGGCGCGATGCTCGGGGTGGTGGCGGTGGCGGGCCAGTTCGGCGGCCTCGACACGGAATCGGTAGGTGGATTCGGCACGGTCCTTGGGCATTGGAAATTTCCTTTCATGAAAAAGTCTTCGGGCAAGAAATTGGTCAAAGGCAGTCAAGAAAAACGCCGGAGCGCGAATGTAATATCCTTTATAAATGACTCGTCATGGCAGGGTCTGTCAATGATTATTTAAATCTTGGGTTGTTTGTGCTGCCAGATTTGCAACCCTGAACAGGGCGGCATTGACCGCTCCGCGTTGCGCGGAGCGCCGCCGATTGGCACAGGCGCCGGCCCGCAGCAGAGGCCGGTCAGTGAGAGACGATCGCCAGCCCCAGAAGGATGAGCGCGCCGCCGCCCACGTCGCGAGAGGACAGGCCCTCGCCGATGGAATAGGCGTAGGTCAGCACGATCAGCGTCTCGATCGCGATGATCAGCAGGTAGAGCGTGCCGAGCGTCACCCCGCGCATCAGCACGACCTCGGCCTGTGTTGCGGCGATGAACCCAAGCAGGATGAGACCGTAGGCGACGAGTGACCAGTGGCCGGAGGCAATCTTCATTCCGATGGTGGCGATGCCGTAACCCAAGGCGGCGACGACCGCCAACCCCAGCAGTCTGATGTCGAGAATTTCCATGACGCAGAACGGTGGCCAGACTATTGGCACAGCGTATCGAACTGATTTTATTGAAAAAGGGCCACCGACCCTAAATTGTTTCAGCAAATAATGACCGAAGGTACCACGGGCGGACGAGTCGTTACAGTTGGGATTTCCTGACCCCCGGGTCCTTGAGGGCCTGGGCCTGCGCCGGCGGTGTTACGTCTCCTGCATCCGCAGGTGCGCCATGATCTGGCCGTGGTCCGAGGCGAGCTTGTTATAGGGCGCTTCGGGGTGCGAGCCGTCGGTGAGGTGGTCGTTGAAGACACTGAAATAGGTCATTTCGCCCGCCCGGTCGGGATTGTCGGGGTGGAAATGGCGGGACAGGAATATCTGGTCGATGCTCTCGAAGACGCCGCCGAAGGCCGAGGTGTAGACCATGTCGCGCAGGGATTTGCGGACGAACATCTTTTCCGCCGAATGCAGGCGGACGCGCTCGACCTCCTCGGTGATCCGGCGGTTTTCCTCGTCCGAATAGCGGTCGGAACGGTCCTGCGCGTCGTGGCGCAGCATCCAGGCATAGTTCTTGAAGGGCGCCTCGCCGGTGATGATCTCGGTCGAGACGGCATGTTCGCCGTCGTTGAAATCGCCCAGCACCATGACCGGGTGGCCGGCCTCGATCTCGCGCACGACCTCGCGGCGCAGCACCCAGGCCTCGGCCATGCGCCGGACGGTGGCGCGCAGCGCGCCCATGGCGCGGCCGATGGGATCGTATTGCGTCAGGTCCTCTTCGGGGGCGTAGTCGGCGCCGGGGGGCGTGATGTATTCGCCCAGCTTGGATTTCAGGTGGCAGTTGAAGACCGTCACGGTTTGGCCGCCCATGGGGATGCGCGCCTTGATGACAGGCCGCGACAGGCGGCGCAGGACGTAATGCCCGGCGTCCTGCGTGCCGTCCATGCCGCGCAAAGGCTGGAAGGGGATGGAAAGCGGCTCTTCGAGGTCCTGGATGATCTCGGGCGTGCCAGCAAAGCCCAGTCGCGACAGCATCGCGACCCCGGGGCGCCGTTTGCCCGGCTCGCCGGTGTCGGCGGCGTTGGGGGCGAAGGCCAGCGTGGCGTCGTCATAGGGCGTGACGGCCAGTTTGCGGAAGATCGCCTTGCGGTGATAGCGTTTGGAGCGGTCGGGGATGGCCGCGTCGTTGAGGGCGCGGGCGCGGATGGACGCCTCGTCGATGACGGCGTGCAGGGCGTCTTTCTCGAAGATCTCCTGGAAGCAGATCACGTCGGCGTCGAGCGTCAGGATCTGGTCGGCCATCCAGTCGAGCTTCCAGGCGTATTCCTCGGGGGTGTAGGATTGGAACTCGTAGTATTCCCGGTCGGGGCCGATGAGGTTCTTGACGTTGAAGCTGGCGATGGTGACGTCGGTCATGGGGCGATTGTCCTATGGTCCTGGCGGCGTTTTCCGCGCGGAAAACGTGATAGAAAATGCGTATTTTCTATCACGGAATTTGCGCAAATTCCGGTTGCGTCCGGGGCGGGCCACGGGCCTAGCCATCGGCGACGGGCAGGACCACGAGGGCGTGGTCCATCCCGTCGAGCGCGGTGTCGATGCGCGGGGCGATCTCGTCCCAGTCGCCGCCCGCCAGGCCTGCGCCGATCAGGGGATAGCCGATGCGGGCTTCGGGGAACTGGTCTGCGACCTTTTCGAAGGCCGATTGCAGCGCGTCGTAATCGACCTTTTGCCCGTGACCGCTGTGATCGAACTGGGTGTAGGCGTTGACGATGGTCAGGCTGTGGCCGTCGCAATCGACCGTGGCGTGAGAGATGGTGCCCAGCTTGGCGCGGTCGCCCTTGGATGTCTCCATGTCGGCCTGCGCTGCGGCGGGGAATTCCATGGCGATGATGCGGGCGATGCCCGCGCCCATGGCGTGAAAGCAGTTGCAGCCGTGCACCAGCACGTCGAACTGGCCGGATTTGGCGAGCGCGATCAGGTCGCCTTCGACGCGTCTCATGGGGTTTCTCCGAGTGTTTCGAGGGCACGCGCGAACATGGGCGCGTCGACATTGCCGCCGGAGATCGTGCAGATGACCGTGTCGGCGTTAAGTTGGTCGCCGTGGAAGAGGGCCGCGGCGAGGGCGGCGGCGCCGCCGGGTTCGGCCACGAGTTTCAGGCGCTGGAAGGCGTGGGCCATGGCGCGCAGGCAGTCGTCTTCGCTGACGACAAGGCCCGGGCCGCAGAGGCGTTTGAGGATCGGGAAGGTGATCTGGCCCGGCGCGGGGGTGAGGATGGCGTCGCAGATATTGCCGCTGACGCCTGCGTTGGTCTCGATCTGCCCCGAGGCGAGCGAGCGGGTGACGTCGTCGAAGCCTTCGGGTTCCACCGGGCGCACCTTGAGGCCCGATGCGTCGGCCTCTAGCGCCAGGGCGATGCCGGAGGTGAAGCCGCCGCCGCCACAGCAGACCAGCATTTCGGCCTCGTGAATCCCCATCTCGGCCGCCTGTTCGGCAATCTCCAGCCCGCAGGTGCCCTGGCCGGCGATGACCTGGGGTTCGTCGTAGGGGCGGATCAGGGTGAGGTCGCGCTCGGCCTGCAGTGCCTCGCCCAGTTCCTCGCGGCTTTCGCCGGCTGCGCGGTCGTAGAGCACCACCTCGGCGCCGAGGGCGCGGGTGTTGGCGATTTTCAACGCGGGCGCGTCGGCGGGCATGATGATGACGGCGGTGGCGCCCATCTGGCGGGCGGCGAGGGCCACGCCCTGGGCGTGGTTGCCCGACGAAAAGGCGATGACACCCTTGGCGCGGGTCGCGGCGTCGAGTGCCGACACGGCGGAGCGGCCGCCGCGATACTTGAAGCTGCCGGTATGTTGCAGGCATTCCGGTTTGACGAGGATGCGGCGGCCCGCGATTTCATCAAGGAAGGGCGACGACAGCAGCGGCGTGCGGCGGGCGTGGCCCTTGAGGCGCTCGGCGGCGGCGCGGATGAGGGTGATGTCGCTCATGCGGCGGCCTCCAGCAACTGGCGGATGGCGGCCAGCGATTGCGGCTCGTCGAGAAAGGGGACGTGGCCGCGGTTGGGCACGACGGTGGTGATCATGTCGGGGTGACGGGTTTGCATCTGCGCTTGCGTCTCGGCGGTGAAAAGGTCGGAGTTCTCGCCCCGGATCGAGGCGGTGGGGATGGGTTTCAGCCCGTCGAAGAGCGCCCAGAGGTCCACGGCCTCTCCCGCGCCGGCCTGGCCCACCAGCGCGTCACGCAGGCGGGGGTCGTAGCGCAGGGTGATGCCGCCCGAGGGAGCGTCCTGCCACATGAACTCGGCCTGTTCGCGCCAGCGGGAGAGCGGGATGTCGGGGAAGTCCCGTGCGTGGCCCGCGGCCAGCGCGTCGGCGGCGGCGTCGAGGGTGTCGAAGGGCGGCGTCTTGCCAACGTAATCCATGATGCGTTCGATGCCGATGGGGGCCACCTCGGGGCCGATGTCGTTCAGCACCACGCCGGCGAGGCGGTCGGGGTGGCTGTGCGAGAGCGCCATCGCGATGAGGCCGCCGCGGGAGGTGCCGATGAGGATGGTCCGCTCGATCCCGAGGTGATCGAGAAGTTCGATGGCATCCTGGCCTTCGCGCAGGATGTTGTAGGTCATGTAGTCTTCCGCGTAGTCCGACTGTCCCCGACCGCGATAGTCGAGCCGGATGACGCGGTGGTCCGACAGGTGCGGCACGAGATAGGTGAAGTCGGTGACGTTGCGGGTGAGACCGGCTAGGCAGAGGATGGGCGTGCCGTTTCCTTCGTCGGTGTAGTGCAGCGACAGGCCGTCGGACGTGGTGAAGTGCGGCATTATTGGGCAAGCTCCGGGATGCCGGTGAGGTCTGTCAGCACGTGGCCGGGGGTGGCGGGCAGGCGGTCCATCGGCGCGCCGGCGCGGTTGACCCAGGCGGTGGTGAAGCCATAGCCCGCCGCCGCCGCTGCGTCCCAGCCGTTGGAAGAGACGAAGAGGACCTCGGACCTGGCGCATCCGAAGCGGTCGCCGACGAGGTCGTAAACGCTGGCGTGGGGTTTGAAGATGCCGACGCTTTCGACCGACAGCACGTCGTCGAGCACGTCGCCGATGCCCGCCGATGTCACAGCGCCGTCCAGCATGGCGGGCGAGCCGTTGGACAGGATCGCGGTGTTTTTACCGGCGTCCTTGAGCGCGTGGAGCATGGCGGGGACCTCCGGGTAGGCTTCGAGCTCCCAGTAGAGCTGCAGCAGGCGTTCGCGCAGGTCGGCGTCGTCCGCGAGGCCCTCGGCCTCGAGCGCCCAGTCGAGGCCGTCTTGGGTGACCTGCCAGAAGTCCGTGTGCCGGTCCATCACCGCGCGCAGCCAGGTGTATTGCAGCTGCTTCAGGCGCCAGTGCTCGGCGATGGCGGGCCAGTGGGATTTGAACGCCTCGCGACCGGGCTCGTCTGCGGCGGTGCGGGCGGCGGCGGCGACGTCGAAAAGCGTGCCGTAGGCGTCGAAGATGCAGGTGGTGATGGGCATGGGAGGCCTTAAGGTCCGGGGTGGTTCGGGGGGCAGTTCGGGGGCAGAGTGGCACGTCTGGGGAAGGGTTGGAACCCTGTTTGCAATCGCTGCCATGGCAGGTTAGCCTTGGGGCAGACCAGCAAGTACCCGCGCGAGGCGCGGCCTTGGAAACCCATCCCCCAAACAGATTGGAAACCACATGACGCAGGTGAAATCCGGCGATACGGTAAAAGTTCATTACAAGGGCACCCTGGCCGACGGCACGACCTTCGACAGCAGCGAAGGGCGTGATCCGCTGGAATTCCAGGTCGGCTCGGGCCAGATCATTCCGGGCCTCGACAAGGCCATTCCGGGCATGGAAGTGGGCGACAAGAAGACCGTCGAAGTGCCCGCGGACGAGGCCTATGGCCCGCTGGACCCGGCCGCCAAGCAGGCGGTGCCGCGCGCCGACATTCCCGACGACATCCCGCTGGATATCGGCACGCAGTTGCAGGTGCAGACGCCGCAGGGCCAGACCCTGCAGGTGATGGTGGCCGAGGTCACCGACGAGCAGGTGACGCTGGACGCCAACCACCCGCTGGCGGGCAAGGACCTGACCTTCGACGTGGAGCTTGTCGGGATCGACAGCTGACGAAATTTTCGCACGGGCGGCGGTGGTCTTGCCGCGCCCTTGCGTGCGCGCCCCCGGGCTGACGGGGGGCGCGGATTGTGGGAGCGCGCGTGACCGGATGCGGTCATGCGCGTTTTCTGTTGGCGACACAGAGACGCGGACGCCGATGCGACGCCAAGCGAAGCGCTGCTTCGAGCCCTTTGCGGACACGTGTGATCAATAGCCCCGAGCGCCATTGACGGGCCGCGGCGCGGCGATCCGAGGGTGGTTCGGCAGCGTTTTGTCCAGGCCACATCCGAAACAAGATTGGGCGATGCACCGAGTTTCACCCAATCGCCGCGCCGTGGGGGCGGTCCGGCGATGGCGCGGGCCTGCGGCCTGTTTCCGCGCTGGGGCTTCAGATGACACGTCTTCAGTCCAGTCGCTCGTAACATACTGGTGTTGCGCCCCAGCCGGTTAACAGTCGCGAAGCGGCCCGGCCATCGTCAGCCCCTCCCACGGGCTGGCGATTTGGCTGAGGTGGGCGCAACGACCCTTCCGAGGACGTGTTTGGCGGGCATGAAGTGCTTGAGAATTGCCGTCGGATCGCCATCCCAGGGGCTGACGCTCGCCTCCGTCGTGAACGGCACCAAAGTCCGCAATGCGAATATCGGTTCTTTTCCCTGCGGGCCGTGGCGCGACCCTGACGGTGGCTTGGGGGCGCGTCTCGGGGTGAACCGGGGCGCGCGTTTTTCTTTGCGCGGCGGGGGCGGGTCCTGCCACTATGCAAGCGTGGCGACCCGCGCGGGTGGGAACACGCGCGCATGATCCGCGTTGGCCCTTTTGCAAAAGCCGGCAAGAGCGAGGGGCGTGACGACAATGATGGAGTTTCTGAAAGAGAACGTGGAGATCGTTCAGATCGCGGCCAGCCTGACGACGACTTTCGTGTGGCTGGTCTACCTGCATATCTTCCTGAGCGGCTATATCCAGCAGCGCCGGTCCAGCATCCTGATCAACCGCGGTGGCGGGCAGGACATGAAGGCGCGGTGCCTGGTGTCGAACATGGGCGCGCAGCCGGCCTATCTGCTGGACGTGCTGGCGTCGCTGGACACGGGCGAAGAGGTCGATGTCGCCAGCGTCGTCGACCGCGAGGAGTTGCGCAAGGAGGAGCTGGAGCAGCCGACGAGCGTAACCGGGCAGGGCCCGATCCCGTCGGGCGGGTACGTGGATATCGGAACCTTCGAGGATGTGGCCCGCCGGGCGGGGCACAGCGCGGACGAGAGCGACCTGAAGGACCGCTGTCTGAAACTGGTGGCGGTCTGTGCGACCAACCAGGCCAATCACGTGGTCGCGGCGGCGCGCGAGTTCGACCTTGTTCCGGGGGACGAGGGTGTGCGGCTGGCGCCCCGCAAGCTGGAGGCGCGGCAGATCCGGTCGCGGCGGCTGAGACGGAAGATCACGTCGATGCTGGAGCGGCTTGAGCGCAAGGACGGCGACGCCGAGATCGGCGCGGAGTTCGCGCGGCTGTAGCGCTGCGCCGGGGGCGTTGGCCAGGCGGCAGGCCCTGTCCCCGGTCGGCCGTGACGCCGGGGTGGCGTGCCGGGCCTATCGGTCCGGCTCCGACCAGTCGGAGGCCGGGACGTCGCGGCGGTGCAGGCGCAGGGCCAGACCCAGCGCGACGCCGACGCCGATGGCGACGGTCAGGTCGGCCAGAACGGTCAGGACCATGGTCAGGGCCAGCAGGAAGATGTCCGAGGCGCGCTCGGCCAGGTGGCCGCGCCACTTGTGCGGCTCGCTCATGTTCCAGGCGGTGAGGATCAGCAGACCGGCCAGCGCGGGCATCGCCATGTACCCCACCAGCGGTGCCGCGACCAGCATGACGATCAGGATCGTCACCGCGTGGACCAGACCGGCCACTGGCGTCTTGCCGCCCGCGCGGATGTTGGTCGCGGTGCGGGCGATGGCGCCGGTCGCGGGCATCCCGCCGAAGAGCGACGAGCCGATATTCGCGGCCCCTTGCGCCAGCAGTTCCGCGTTGGGCCGGTGATGTCCCGCGATCATCCGGTCGGCGACCATGGCCGAGAGCAGGGATTCGACCCCGGCCAGGAAGGCGATGACCAGGGCGGAGGGAAGAAGCTCGATCAACCTGTCGATGCTGACGACCGGCAGGGCGGGCCTGGGCAGGGTGCCGGGCAGGTCGCCGAACCGCGAGGCGATGGTGTCGACAGGCAGCCCGGTGACGGCGACGATGGCGGATGTCAGGGCCACCGCGACGATCAGTCCCGGCCATTTCGGCGCGGCGCGGCGGAACAGGACGATCAGGGCCATCGTCACGACGCCGATCGTCGCGGAAGCGCCCGAGACGGTGGGCCGGGCGGCCCAGAGCGCCTCGACCTTGGGCAGGAAATCCGCCGGCAGGTCGGTGACCGCGAGGCCCAGAAGGTCCTTGAGCTGGCTGGTGGCGATGATGACGGCGATGCCGATGGTGAAGCCGTTGATCACCGGCTCGGGGATCAGCCGGATGAGGTTTCCGGCCCGGAAGAAACCGGCGACCAGCAGGATGAGACCGGCCATGAGCGTGGCCAGCACCAGCCCGTCATAGCCATGATCCGCGATCACGCCGAAGACCACGACGATGAAGGCGCCGGTCGGCCCGCCGATCTGCACGCGGCTGCCGCCCAGAAGCGAGATCAGGAAGCCCGCGACGATGGCGGTCACCAGGCCCTTGGCGGGGTCGGCGCCCGACGCGATGGCGATGGCCAGGCTGAGCGGCAGGGCCACCATCGCCACGGTCACGCCGGCGAGGACGTCCTGCGCCAGAAGCGTCCGGGAATAGCCGGGCAGGGTCGTGAGGATTTTGGGTTTCATGCACTTATGTCAGGGGACGTGCCGGTTCGGTGTCATCCTGAGGTCTGGCGTAAGTGAAGCTGCGCGGCTCTGCAAGGGCGGCATGGCGGGGGTCGTGCCGCGAAGGCCGGTTTCAGGCCCGGCGGCGCGGACTCAGGGTTCCAGCAGGACCGCGCCGCGGCGGCCGGGGCTGAGCACCATGTTGTGCGCCGTGACGCAATCGGCGAGCGGCAGGCTGGCGTGGATGGCCGGGGTCAGCGCGCCTTCGGCCAGGGCCGCGTGCAGGCGGGCGATGGCCGCGGCGCGTTCCGCCGGGGGCAGGATGTAGATCAGGGAAATGTCGATCTTGAGCGCCTTGAACAGCATAGCGCCGAAGGGCAGTTCCGGCGTCATGTCCTTGGCCGAGCCGTAGGTGGCGATGGTGCCCATCGGTTTCATCACCTCGGCCAGAAGTGCGGCATTGGTGCCGAATTCGACCTCGACCGCGCGGTCGATGCCGCCCGGTGCGATGTCCTTGATTTTCGAGGTCAATTCCTCGTCGCGGTAGTCGAGCACGTGATCGGCGCCGGTCTCGGCCACGTAGTCGGCGGCATCGGCGGAGGCGGTGGTGATCACCGTCGCGCCGCCCCACTTGGCAAGTTGCACGGCCATGTGGCCCACGGCCCCCGCGCCGCCGGAAATGAGCAGCGTCTGCCCTGCGACATCGCCGCCGCCGAAAACCGTATGACAGGCGGTGAGGCCGGGGATGCCCAGCGTCGCGCCGACCTCGTGGCTGACGCCCTCGGGCAGGGGCACGGCCTGGTCGGCGGGCAGGGCGATCATCTCGGCCGCGGTGCCATGGGCGCGTTGCCACTGGGCGTTCCAGAGCCAGACATGCTGATCCATGCGGGCGGGATCCACGCCTTCGCCCACGGCGAAGATCGTGCCGGCGCCGTCGGAATGGGGGATGATGCGGGGGAAATCGGGTTTGGTCACGCCGGGGCGGGAGCCCGCGCGGGACTTGGCGTCGGAGGGATTGACGCCGGAATGGGTGAGCCGCACCAGCACCTCGCCCGGGCCGGGCGTGGGGGTGTCGACCTCTCCGACGGTCAGGACGTCTTCGGCGGGTCCGAATTGTTCGTAATGGGCGGCGCGCATTCCGGCGGGTCAGCCGGACTTGCGGCGCAGGCGGATCACCACGTCGACGCTTGCGATCTCGGCGCCTTCGGGCGCGCCGGGCAGGCGGGCGATCTCGAGCTCGTCGGCGGGCGCGTCGGAGAGGCGTTGCTCATCCTCCCAGAAGAAATGCGGGTGATCGTGGGTGTTGGTGTCGAAATAGCTTTTCGACCCGTCGACCGTGACCTCTTGCAGCAGGCCAACGTCGCAGAAGGCGCGCAGGGTGTTGTACACCGTGGCGAGCGAGACACTGTCGCCGTTCTCGCAGACGGCGGAGTAGAGGCTTTCCGCAGTCACATGGCGATGCTGCCCGTCGCCGACAAGCAGCGCGGCCAGCGCGACGCGTTGACGGGTCGGGCGCAAGCCTGCGCCTGCGAGCCATTCGGTGCCTCGGGTTGTCGCCTCGGTATCGGTCATGAAAGCTCCTGTCTCAATGCCAATATAGGGGTCTCCACAGGGGAATTTCAAACAAAATTCTGCACCATAGCGCGGCGCGGCAGGGCTTGCGCGGGGGTTTTGCGGGGTGTTACAGGATCGGATAACGGAACAGTTAAGAGAAAAGGGTGCGACCCTATGGCCGACTTCCCGAGCAGCTTCGACCGCGAAGACCTGCTGAAATGCGCACGTGGCGAGCTTTTCGGCCCCGGCAATGCGCAGCTGCCCGAGCCGCCGATGCTGATGATGGACCGGATCACCGATATTTCGGGCGATGGCGGGCCGCATGGCAAGGGGCACGTGGTGGCCGAGTTCGATATCACACCGGACCTGTGGTTCTTTGAATGTCATTTCCCCGGCAATCCGATCATGCCGGGATGCCTTGGCCTTGACGGGCTGTGGCAGCTGACCGGGTTCAACCTGGGCTGGCGCGGCTGGCAGGGGCGCGGCTATGCGCTGGGCGTGGGCGAGGTGAAGCTGACCGGCATGGTGCGCCCGGACCGCAACATGCTGACCTATTACGTGGATTTCACCAAGGCGGTGCAGACGCGGCGGCTGACCATGGGTGTCGCCGATGGCCGGGTCGAGGCCGATGGCGAGGTGATTTACCAGGTCAAGGACATGAAGGTCGCGCTGAGCGAAAGCTGAGGCGCGGCCCCCGAAGGTTTACCGCTAGAGCAGGAAGTCGAAGCCGTCCGTCATGTCGGGCGGCACGAGGTCGTCCCAGTCGGGTTCGGCGATGTCCTGTGCGGTGGCGGTGTCGCGGGCCTTGGGCTCGAAATATTCCATAATGCTGCGCTGCACGATGTCTTCGGCCAGGTCCTCTGCGAGAGAGCGTGTCTTTGCGTCCGGGATGGACCGGAAGTCGATGATGATGCCGTCTTCGGGCATGGGGGTATCCTCCGATAGGGCGCCGGGATGGGGGTGGCGCGTTGCGTAACGAGGATGGGTCGGAGCGGGTCGCGACAGGGTTCAAAGGTTTCTTCTGCGTCAGCCCTGCCAGCTTGCGGGGAGCGCGGTGCCGAAGCGGTCGCGGCAGAAGGCGTATTGCGGGGCAAGCTGTGCCGCCAGTGCCGTGCGCGCGGCCTGCGGCAAGGGCGCCTTGAGCGTGGTTTCGTTGTGACGGGCGTTCGCGTCGGCCGGGGTGAAAGGCACGTCGATGAAATCGCACAGGCGGCGCTGCGTGGCCTCGGTGAAGAGGGTTTCGTAGAAAAGGCAGAGCACCTCGCCGGCCCCGAAGGTGGCGTCCAGCGCGGTGAGGATGCCGGCGTAATCGGCGCGCGCGGTCAGGGCGGGCATCTGGCGGACGCGGTCCCAGTCCTGCGTGGCGCGGGTGTCGGGGGCCATCTGTTCGAGGTGGCGCAGCTGGGACCAGAAGCGCGCCACAGGGTCGCGCATGATGAACAGGACGCGCAGGCGGCAGCCCTGGTGCGCGACGACGTCGCGGATGTCGGCAAAGCCCGCCGCGCCGATGGCCGAGTAGCCCGGCGTGATGTCGGCGAAACAGCGCGTCTCGGCGCCGCAGAGCCGGGCGAAGTGGCCGAAATAGGCGGTCTCGTCCTGGATCATCTGCGCCCGGTCGAGGCTGGCGCGGAACGTGGCGCGCCGGCGGAGGTTTTCCAGCGCATCGCCGGGCTGATCGAGGTGGAACTTGAGCCGCGCGAGCGCCAGCGCGTCAGGATTGCCCAGGCAATGCGCGGGGTGGCGGGCGTCGAAGAAATGCACTTCCTTCAGCGGCGAGGGGGCGCATCCGGGCAGGTCGGAGAGGTAGGCGTGCAGCCAGCTTGTGGCGCATTTGGCCGCGCCGATGCAGACCAGGAATGTCTTGCCCGCAAGGTCGGGGTGGCGGGGCCGGGGATACGGGTGACGCAACGTCATGGTGAGGGATCCGCCGTGCGGGAGGGTCGGACGTGACAGAAATGCTGCCACATCGGTCGGACTCGCTCAAGTTTTCGCGCAAAATGCGGACTGCGCGTGCCTAAGTGGCTGATTTGAAAGCATTTGAGCGGATTCCCGCTTACGCCACGTAATGTTAACCCTATTTAAACGAGTTTATTGCAGGGCGCCTGCGCCCTTGGGATACGGTAGCCTTGATATACCAAGGTTGTGCCTGTGGGGGATCGTCCCCACGTGGGATGCCAACCGCTGACGAGTAACGAGGCAAGAGCACGTGCAAACCAACAGTGATGCTTTCGGGCCGGTGGGCCGGATGGGCGTGACGGAATTCATAGATGCACTGCCGGACGAGTTCGTGATCGTGGATTCCAGCGGCGTGGTCATCGCCGCCAATTCCGCCTGGAAGCAATTCGGCGCAGAGAATGACGGGGCGCCCTCGGGCTATGTCGGGAGCAACTATTTCGACATCTGCCGGAGCGCCGACGGCGAGTCGAGCATGGAGGCGCGGCTGATCGCGGAGTCGCTGGAGACGACGCTGCGCTCGGGCGAGACCTTCGTGTGCGAATACCCCTGCGACAGTCCCACGATGAAACGCTGGTTCGAGCTGACCGCGACGCGGATGATGTTCGAGGGGCAGCCCTTTCTGACGATCCAGCACCGCAACGTGACGCAGCGCCACCACGAGCGGGACGCGCTGAAGCGGACGGCGGTGGACAGCAACGCGCTATCGGCGCTGGTGGCGGGGACGTCGGACGCGATCCTGACCTATGACCTGGAGGGCAGGATCACGTCGTGGAACCCGGCGGCTGCGCGGCTTTACGGCTATGCCAGCGACGAGATCGTCGGGCGGTCGCTGGAGACGCTTTACCCGTCGGACGAAAAAAAGCCCGTGACCTGGTACCGCGACGAGATCATCGCCGGGCGGCTGGACCGTTTCGAGGCGGTGCGCATTGCCCGGGATGGCACGCCGCGCGAGGTCTGGATAAGTTGCGCCCCGATCCGGGGCGTGGATGGCGACGTGGTTGCGATTTCCAACATTCACCGCGACATCAGCGAGTTGCGCCGCGCCGAGAAGGCGCGCGAGCTGATGTCGCGCGAGGTGATCCACCGGGCCAAGAACATGCTGACGATCGTGTCGGCGGTGCAGCGCCAGACCGCCCGCACCGCGGCGTCCGTGGACGATTTCCAGGCCAAGTTCGGTGCGCGCATCTCGGCCCTGTCGAAATCGACTGACCTGCTGATCGGCGGGCAGTGGGACGATGCGGATCTGCGCGAGCTGGTGGTCGGCCACCTGCGCCCCTTCACGTCCGAAAACGATGCCCGCATCCGCCTGTCGGGGCCGGAGGTGCGGCTGATGCCGCAGGCGGTGCAGACGCTGGGGATCGCGCTGCACGAGCTGGCCACCAACGCGATGAAATACGGCGCATTGGCGCATGAGCGCGGCGAGGTGGAGCTGGCCTGGAAACTGTCGAAAGGGAGCCGGGGCCGCGCCCTGGACCTGAGCTGGCGGGAACGCGGCCTGGCGCATCCGCCCGAGGAGGACGCGCCGGGGTTCGGCAGTACCGTGCTGACGTCACTTGCGCCGTCGATGCTGGGCACGCAGGCGCTTTACCACGTGGCGCCGGACGGCGTTCAATGGACGATCTCGATCGACCCGGAGCATTTTTCGCTGCTGGGCTAGGTTCGCAGGGGCGGCATTGATCTTGCACCCGCCGCCTTGCATGTCCTACAACGCGGGCAATCAGGTAGGGAGGCAACATGCGTCGCGTCGTCGTCACCGGGTTGGGAATCGTCTCCAGCATCGGCAACAATGCCGAGGAGGTGCTGACCTCCTTGAAAGAGGGGCGTTCGGGCATCACCGCCAATGAGCAGATGGCGGAGCACGGGTTTCGCAGCCAGATCGCCGGGGACGTCAAGCTGGACGTGGCCGAGCATGTGGACAAGCGCACCCTGCGCTTCATGGGGCCGGGCGCGGCCTATGCCCATATCGCCATGCAACAGGCGATTGCCGATTCAGGACTGGAAGAGGGTGAGATCGTCAACCCGCGCACCGGGCTGGTGGCGGGGTCCGGCGGGCCGTCCACCTCGGCCATGCTGGCGGCGCACCAGACCGTGCTGGAAAAGGGCAGCCCCAAGCGGATCGGGCCTTTTGCGGTGCCGAAATGCATGTCCTCGACGATCAGCGCCAACCTGTCGACCGCCTTCAAGATCAAGGGCATCAACTATTCCATCACTTCGGCCTGTTCGACCAGCCTGCATTGCATCGGCAACGCGGCGGAGCAGATCATGATGGGCAAGCAGGACGTGATGTTCGCGGGTGGCGGCGAAGAGCTGGACTGGACGTTGAGCTGCCTCTTCGACGCGATGGGCGCGATGAGTTCCAAGTATAACGACACCCCCGAAAAGGCGAGCCGGGCCTTCGACGCGGGCCGCGACGGATTCGTGATTTCCGGCGGCGGCGGGATCGTCGTGCTGGAAGAGCTGGAGCACGCAAAGGCGCGGGGTGCAAAGATCTATGCCGAGGTGACGGGCTATGCCGCCACCAGTGACGGGCATGACATGGTGGCCCCCAGTGGCGAAGGCGGCGAGCGGGCAATGCGCCTGGCGCTGGAGACGCTGCCCAAGGAGCGCCGCGTTGGCTATATCAACGCGCATGGCACCAGCACGCCCGTGGGCGATGCGGGCGAGGTCGAGGCGGTGCGGCGCATCTTCGGCGAAGGCAACGTGCCCCCGATCAGCTCGACCAAGTCGATGACCGGGCACAGCCAGGGCGCCACGGGCGCGCAGGAGGCGATCTATTGCCTGCTGGCGCTGCACCACGATTTCATCATCCCGTCGATCAATGTCGAGACGCTGGACCCCGCCATCCGTGAGGGCGAGATCGCCACGACGCGCGTGGACGAGGCCGGGCTTGATACGGTGATGACAAACTCTTTCGGTTTCGGCGGCACGAACGGGTCGATGCTGCTGAGCCGGTTCGAGGGATAGGGCACGCATGACGAATTCTATGCAAGGATTGCGGGGCCTGATCATGGGCGTGGCGAACGACCGTTCCATCGCCTGGGGCATCGCCAAGGCGATGCACGAGGCGGGCGCGGAACTGGCGTTTTCCTACCAGGGCGAGGCGTTTGCCAAGCGGGTGGAGCCGCTGGCCAACTCGGTGGGGTCCAATATCCTGTTGGATGTGGATGTCACGAAGGACGAGTCGCTGGACGCGGCCTTTGCCGAACTGGCCGAGACA
This sequence comes from Roseovarius sp. THAF8, assembly GCF_009363735.1. Lineage (NCBI taxonomy): Bacteria > Pseudomonadati > Pseudomonadota > Alphaproteobacteria > Rhodobacterales > Roseobacteraceae > Roseovarius > Roseovarius sp. THAF8. The sequence goes on from NZ_CP045410.1 coordinate 3,691,915, forward strand.
TGGCCGACGATCGACTTCGTGGTGCATGCGATCGCCTATTCCGACAAGTCGGAACTGTCGGGTCGGTTCCTGAACACCAGCCGGACGAACTTCAAGCATTCGATGGATATCTCGGTCTATTCCTTCATCGAGGTGGCGCGGCGCGCCTATCCGATGATGAAGGAGAAGGGCGGCACGATGCTGACCCTGACCTACCAGGGGTCGAACCGGGTGGTGCCGAACTACAACGTGATGGGCGTGGCCAAGGCGGCGCTGGAGGCCACCACGCGCTACCTGGCCAATGACCTGGGGCCCGACAAGATCCGCGTGAACGCGATCAGCCCCGGGCCGATGAAGACGCTGGCGGGCGCGGCCATCGGCGGCGCGCGGCGGACGTTCCGGCACACCGAGGAAAATGCACCGATGCGGGCCAATGCCACGTTGGAGGCGATCGGCGGTACGGCAGTGTACCTCGCCAGCCCCGCGGGGGCCTGCACCACCGGCGAGGTGATAAAGGTCGATGGTGGCTATCACGTTCTGGGGATGCCGCAGCCGGAAAACCTGTAGCCCGAAGAGCCCGCGCGGCGGTGCGCCGGGGTGCCGGGCGGCCTTCGGCACTGACCGCCCCCCCCCGGGGGATGTCCCGATTTGGTCCGGGTCTTGCCTTAGATTCGCCACGGGAGGCCGGCACGCTGGGTGGCATGAGCTTTCAACCGAACCCCGCCGAGGCCCGCTTCGAGAAGCGCAACGCACGCGCCCTGACGGCGCGCAAGTGGGCGCGGGGCCTGAAGCTGGTGCTGGCCGGGCTGTGCCTGACCGCGATCTGGCAGGAACGGGCGCTGTATCCGGTGATGCATGACCGGATGCAGGCGGTCTATGTCCACGGCATGGACTGGATCGAACGCATGGAAGGCGGCAGCAGCTACCTGACGGCGATGGGCGATTTCGGCATCAAAGACAACAGCGGCGAGCATGATGCGCTGACCCGCGCCTTGCTGAACATGCGGCAATAGGCGGGCAGGCCGGGGCGGGGTGGTGCCCTGTCGGCCACATCTTCCACAATCGGACAGCCGCCGCTTGAAAGCCCAGCGTCGCACCGTCATTTACCATGTCAGAGGACGACCTCCCCAGCAGGGATTTGCGTCCGGGACGGCCCGGAATGATGTGGGAGGGTTCCATGCGATCCCCGTCCGACCGTCTGCGCCACGCGCTGAGCTTTGAAATCATCGCCCTTATTCTGATCGTGCCGCTGGGCGCGGTCGCCTTCGGCATGCCGATGCACGATCTCGGGGTGGTCGGCCTTGTCAGCGCGACCATCGCCACGCTTTGGAACATGGTGTTCAATTTCGGCTTCGACCTGGTGTTGCAGCGCCGGACCGGCGCGACACGCAAGACCGCGCGGGTGCGGGTGGCCCATGCGGTGCTGTTCGAGGCGGGGCTTTTGGTGGTGCTGATGCCCTTCATCGCCTGGTACCTGCAGGTGTCGCTGTGGCAGGCGCTCGCGATGGACCTGTCCTTTGCGCTGTTCTACATGGTCTATGCGCTGGGCTTTAACTGGCTATACGACATCGTGTTTCCGTTGCCGGAATGGACCGGGCAGGCGCTGCGCGACTGAGCCGCGATGGGGCGCTGCCGCCCGCGGCTGCGCCGACCTTCGCCGATCGGGCGCCGATCGGGACGAAACCGCGCGGTCACGGTGCCGTGAGGGTGCTTTGCCTGTGCCCGATCGGCGTTATCTTTGGAGGTGAACAGCGGTGCGTGCCATGACGACGGTGGTCCGCGCCCCCGACCCGACAGGAGAGACCGGAATGAGTACCCGACTGATCAATCGACGCAATCTGATCGCCACCGGCGGCGCGGCGGCCGCCGTGACGCTGGGCGCCGGCCTGATCGTGCCGGCACGCGCGGCCGGAGTGGAGCCGACGCCCACCATGCCGGGCGGGGCCAACAACTATCGCCCCGGCGCCGCCCTGACCGACCGGATCGGCAATGGCGGCTTCACCATGACCGGCACGGTGCGCCGGGCGGGCGATGGCGCGCCGCTGGAGGGCCGCCGCATCCAGATGTGGGCGCACACGACCGAAGGGCACGAGCGCGACCCGGAAAGCCATGGCGCGACCCTGACCGACCGCGACGGGCGGTTCGTGATGGACATGCCGCAGATCGTGCCCGCCTTCGGCCAGCCGCACGGGCACCTGGCCTATGACGCCGAATATGACGATGGCGGGTTCAGGACGGTGTTCCTGCGCCCGGTGATGTCGAGCCCGGGACAGACGTCGCTTGACGTGGAGTTTGTGCTGGTTCCGGCATAAACCCCCGATGCTGCGAAAGGTCCTGATATGGGCGGCGGTTTGCGCCGCCCTTGTCGTGCCGGTGGCGGCGGCGGGGTTCAGCCCGCTGTTGCAATGGCGGCAACCCGTCTACATCGTGGCCGGGTTTGCCGGGATCGCGGGCTTTGCCCTGATGTTTCTTCAACCGCTTCTGGCAGGCGGATACCTGCCCGGGATCGACGCATTGAAGGGCCGGCGGGTGCATCGCCGGGTCGGCGCGGGGATCGTGGCGCTGGTGGTGCTGCACGTGGCGGGCCTGTGGCTGACCAGCCCGCCCGACGTGGTGGATGCGTTGCTGCTGCGCTCGCCGACGCCGTTTTCTGTCTGGGGCGTGCTGGTGATGTGGCTGATCTTTGCCACCGCCGCGCTGGCGCTCACGCGCAAGCGGCTGGGGCTGCGGCCGATGACGTGGCGGCGGGCGCATACCGCGCTGGCGGTGCCGATCGTCGCGGGCACGGCCCTGCACGCGGTGCTGATCGAAGGCACGATGGAGACGGTCAGCAAGTACATGCTCTGCGCCTTGGCGCTGGGGGCGACGGTCAAGGTGATCCGGGACCTGCGGATCTGGGCGCGCCGGGCGAGGTGAAGCGGGCGGCATCCCGGACCTGATCCGGGATCTCGTGGTTCGGGAGATCCTCGGGTCGAGCCCGGGGATAACGGTTGAGTGGGCCGGCGCGGGAGGTCCCGGGTCAGGCCCGGGACGGGTGGTTCAGAACCACTGGCCGGGTTCCATCAGACCCAGGTCCAGCAATTGCCGCGAATGCCATTCGAACGGCGCGGAATTGTGCCACTTGAAGGTGTGGATGTCGAAGGTCGAGCCGGGGTTGCGCTTGAGCGCCTTGGCGGTTCTGAACGAGGCCACCGCCGCCGTCAGGTTGTGGTGCCAGGGGCAGGCGTAGGTGTTGTATTCCTCGTCGTTGAACGTGTGATCGGGGCGCAGCTGCAGGCCCGGCTGGGCGCGGAACAGCGAAATCCGGTCGATCTTGCGGCGCTTCACCGGGATATGTTCCTCGTACCGCCAGCGCAGGCCGCCGAAGAAATCCAGTTGCCGGTCGCGCGGGTGGTTGTGATTGTCGGGGTCGTTCCGCGCCAGCGCATAATAGCCGGAGCGGTCGAGGTGCGCATCCTCGAGCGAGACCGCGTCACGGTGCCGGTCGAGGTCGCCGGCATAGAGATCGACCACGTAGGTCAGCATCGCGTCGCGCCGTTCCTCGGTGTGGAAGGCCAGCATCTCGCCCACGGTGCGCGTCTCGCAGAACGGAAAGAACAGGTATTCGGCATTGAAGCAGTAATAGAGCCAGAGGCCCGGCGCGGCGGCGATGACCTTGTTCACCGCGTCGACGTAATTGTCGCCCGCGGCGACGTCGAAGGGGATGCGGTGCACCGCCGCGCTGACGTCGGGGGCCAGCGGGAACCCGGACGGCATCAGCGCCAGCACGGATTGGAAGCCGGTGTCGAGATGATGGCGAATGGCGCTGTCGACCTCGATCTGGTCCTCGACGAAGATCATCGCGACAGGCCCCTTGGCCAGCGCGGTGCCGGGCTCTTTCAGAAAGGCGGACAGGGTGGCGTGCTGCATCGTCGTCCTCAGGGCGTCTTTCTCTGGGCGTCTTTTCGGGTCAAAATCCCGCAATTCGCGGTGCATTGCAAGTCGGGCCGCAGGTGGTGTAGGCAGGCGCCTTGAAACCGCTTGAGCTGGGGGTGTGGCCATGTCCGAGGCCAAGAAGCTATACATCAAGACCTACGGGTGCCAGATGAACGTCTATGACAGCGAGCGCATGGCCGAGGCCATGGGCGGCGCGGGGTATGTCGAGACGGACACGCCCGACGACGCGGACATGATCCTGCTGAACACCTGTCACATCCGGGAGAAAGCCGCCGAGAAGGTGTATTCCGAGCTGGGCCGGTTCAAGGGGCTGAAGGACGCCAAGCCGGACCTCAAGATCGGCGTGGCGGGCTGTGTGGCCCAGGCCGAGGGCGAGGAGATCATGCGCCGCCAGCCGATGGTGGACCTGGTGGTGGGGCCGCAAAGCTATCACAACCTGCCGCAGCTCGAGGCCAAGGCGCGGGGCGGGGCCAAGGCGGTTGATACGCAGTTTCCGCTGGACGACAAGTTCGACACGCTGCGCAAACGGGGCGGCAAGGCGAAGCGGGGTCCGACCGCGTTCCTGACCGTGCAGGAAGGCTGCGACAAGTTCTGTGCCTTCTGCGTGGTGCCCTATACGCGCGGGGCCGAGGTCAGCCGCCCGGTGGCCCGGATCGTGGACGAGGCCAAGGAGTTGGTGGAGCGCGGCGTGCGCGAGATCACCCTTCTGGGCCAGAACGTGAACGCCTATCACGGGCAAGGGCCGGACGGGAACGACTGGTCGCTGGCGCAGCTGATCTGGGAGCTGGACAAGGTCGACGGGCTGGAGCGCATCCGCTTCACCACCAGCCATCCCAACGACATGGGCGACGACCTGATCGCGGCGCACGGGGAGTGCGCCAAGCTGATGCCCTACCTGCACCTGCCGGTACAGTCGGGCAGCGACCGGATTTTGAAGCGGATGAACCGCAGTCACACGGCCGAAAGCTATATCCGGCTGATCGAACGCATCCGCGCGGCGCGGCCCGATATCCTGCTGTCGGGGGATTTCATCGTGGGCTTCCCCGAAGAGACCGAAGCCGACTTTGCCGACACGATGGCGCTGATCGAGGAGGTCCGGTACGGCTATGCCTATTCGTTCAAGTATTCCACGCGGCCCGGCACCCCGGCGGCGGAGCGTGCGCAGCTGGACGAGGAGGTGAAGACCGAGCGCCTGCACCGCCTGCAAGCGCTGATCACCGAGCAGCAGCGCGCCATCCAGGACGCGATGGTGGGCCGCGAGGTGGGGGTTCTGTTCGAGAAGGCCGGGCGGCGCGACGGACAGATGGTGGGCAAGTCGGATTACCTGCACGCGGTGCATGTGAGTGATTCCACCGTTGCGCCCGGCGACCTGCGCCGGGTGATCATCACCGAGAGCGGTGCCAATTCCCTGGGCGGTCGGGTTCTGACCGCCTGAATTTCCGGCATTCTGGCGGTAACGCGTTCTGGTTGCCGGATATTTTGCCGAGACGGCGTGTGGATAACCCATGGGTGGCGATTGTTTCACGGACCGCCACAATATCTGGTTATTTATGCTTCACAACGCGCCGGAACTTGCTAAACTTTAACAATAATTCGTTTTTTGCTCCGGAATCGCTGCCTGCTACCGGGGCAAATGGGGGAAATAATAAAAAGGACAGTGGCTGTGACGAACACGTTTTCGAGAACAGTGCGCACCCTGATGAGCGGACTTGCCGCCGTCGCTCTGGGTGTGGTGGCGATGACCGAGGCCGGTCAGGCGCAAAGTGGCCAGCGGGTCGTGAAGGGCGAGCGCTACGTGCCGACGATCTGGGTCGATCCCGACGGGTGCGAGCACTGGGTGATGGATGACGGCTGGGAAGGGTACATGACCCCCCACGTGAATCGCCAGGGCATCCCGGTCTGCCGCCGGGGCAACGTGTGCGGCGTGGTCAACACCGACCAGCTTTTCGCCACCGACAGCGCGAATATCAGCGCCGCCGGACGGGCGCGCCTGCAGGAGTTCTTCCGCAGCACCGGGGCGATTTCCTACATCATCACCGGGCATACCGACAGCCGCGCCTCGGACGAGTACAATATCGACCTGTCCTATCGCCGGGCCAACTCGGTGGCGCGAATCGCTGCCGGAACCGGCGCCCGGATCGCGGATGTGCGCGGCTACGGCGAGCGTCTGCCGAAAACATCGAACAACACGGCCGCGGGCATGCAGCAGAACCGCCGCGTCGAAATCATCTGCATCCGCTGAGGGGACCTGAACCATGCAAGCATTCAAACTTATTGCCGTGCTCCCCCTTGTCGGTGCGCTGGCGGCCTGTGACGACAAGCGCGACAAGACCGTCGACCGGGGCTTTGATTCCAAGCACCTGAGCCAGCTTCAGGCGGGCATCTGGGTCGATCCCAACGGCTGTGACCACTGGATCATCGATGACGGCGCCGAAGGCTACCTGTCGCAGCGGCTGGACAAGTACGGCAAGCCCGTCTGTTCCGGCACCGCGCCGCCGACCGTGGCGACCGGCAACTACAAGGGCGGTTCGCCCGTGGCCGACTCGATTTGATCGCGCCCATATGCTCAATCCGGTGCCGCGGACCACAGGGTTCGCGGCATTTTTCGTTTCAAACCCGTGACAATTGCGGCCCGGCCCTTGCCCTTGGGGGCGCATCTTGGCAGCATTGATCATGGGCCTTTGACAGGGAGATTTGATTGGTCACGAACGTGCTGACGTCGCAATCCGAGAACAGCGACATTCTGGAAACGGTTGTCGAGTTCCCCGACAATTTCCTGTTGATCGACCTGTGCGGCGAATACGACCGCAACCTTGCCGAAATCGAGAAGAAGCTCGGTGTGCAGATCCTGCGCCGGGGCAACCAGCTGGCCGTGATCGGCGAGCCGGAGCAGGCCAAGGAAGCGCGCGACGTGCTGCTGGCGCTGTACCAGCGTCTGGAAGAGGGCCGCACGGTCGAGCATGGCGACGTGGACCGCGAGCTGCGGATGGGGGCGGGCGGCAGCGCCGACCGGATCGAGACCGACGACACGGGCGGCGAGGACCAGCTGGAGATGTTCAAGGGCGGGCGGGTCGAGATCAAGACCCGCAAGAAGCCCGTCGAGCCGCGCACCGACGCGCAGAAGGCCTATGTGCAGTCGCTTTTCGCCAACGAGTTGGCCTTCGGCATCGGGCCGGCGGGCACCGGCAAGACCTACCTGGCGGTGGCGGTGGGGGTCAGCATGTTCATCGAGGGGCATGTGGACCGTATCATCCTCAGCCGGCCGGCAGTCGAGGCGGGCGAGAAGCTGGGCTATCTGCCGGGCGACATGAAGGACAAGGTCGACCCCTACATGCAGCCGCTTTACGATGCGCTGAACGACTTTTTCCCGGCCAAGCAGGTGGCCAAGCTGATCGAGGAGAAGCGGATCGAGATCGCGCCCCTGGCCTTCATGCGGGGGCGGACGCTGGCCAATGCGTTCGTCGTGCTGGACGAGGCGCAGAACGCCACCTCGATGCAGATGAAGATGTTCCTGACGCGGCTGGGCGAGGGCAGCCGCATGGTGATCACCGGCGACCGCAGCCAGATCGACCTGCCGCGCGGGGTGACGAGCGGGCTGCACGACGCGGAGCGGCTGTTGAAGAATATCCCGAAGATCGCGTTCAATTACTTCACCTCGAAGGACGTGGTGCGCCATCCGCTGGTGGCGGCGATCATCGAGGCCTATGACGCGGATGTCTGAGGCCGGGGGCAATTTTCTTTGGAAGAAAATTGGCCGGAAAATTGCAATTTTCCGATCCGGAATTTTGCAAAATTCCGGCCCGCGCCCGGTGTGAGCGTTTCGGTCGATACGGTCGTCGAGGACGACCGCTGGCAGGACGCAGGCCTGGAACGGCTGGCCGAGCGGGCGGCAGAGGCCACGCTGGCGCATCTGGGGCTGGACCCCGCGGAGTGGGAGATCGCCGTGCTGGGCTGCGACGATGCGCGGATTGCCGCCTTGAACGAAGATTTCCGGGACAAGGCGGCGCCGACCAATGTATTGAGCTGGCCGAGCGCGGAGCGTGGCGCAGAGGTGGATGGCGCCATGCCGGAGCCGCCCGAGGCCGGCCCCGATCCCGAGCTTGGCGATATCGCGATCGCCTATGAGACCTGCGCGAGAGAGGCCGAGGCGGCGGGCAGGCCGATGCAGGATCACGTGACGCATCTGGTCGTTCACGGAATTTTGCATCTGCTGGGCTACGATCACGTTCGTGACAAGGATGCCACCCTGATGGAACGAACCGAGGTGGAGATACTTGGCAAACTGGGTCTGCCTGACCCATATTGAAACAGCCGTTACCGCGTGGACGCGGGCACGATTCGGAAAGGTACGATGAACGACAGCAACGACGCCTCTTCTATGGCAGCGCATGGCGCGCGGCCCGAGGCAAGCAAGGGCGACGATCCGGCGGAGGATCAGAACGACACGCAGGGCGGGTTCTTCCGCCGCTTCTTCGGCGCGCTGGGCGCGGACGAAGACCACAACGGTGAGGAAGATGACCTGGGCGGCGATGGCGGCGAGACGTCGGCCAACGGCCTTGCGCCGAACTTGGGCCTGGGCAACCTGCGGCGGCTGTCGGTCGAGGATGTCATGATCCCCAAGGCGGACATCGTTTCGGTTCCGGCAACAATCACCATGGACGAGCTTGTGCACACGTTCCGCGACAGCGGGCTGACCCGCCTGCCGGTTTACGAGGGCACGCTGGACACGCCCGTGGGCTTTGCCCACCTGAAGGATTTCGCGCTGAAGCACGGGTTCAACGGGCATGGGTCGGACTATTCGCTGGAAGAGCTGTTGCGCCCGCTGATGTACGTGCCGCCGTCGATGACCATCGGCGTGCTGTTGCAGAAGATGCAGGCCGAGCGCCGGCACATGGCGCTGGTGATCGACGAATATGGCGGTGTCGACGGCCTCGTGACGATCGAGGACCTGATCGAACAGGTCGTGGGCGAGATCGCCGACGAGCACGACCAGGACGAGGGCGCCTACTGGTCCGAGGAAAAACCCGGATCCTACGTGGTGCAGGCCAAGGCCCCGCTGGAGGAATTCGAGGCCGAGATCGGCCTGTCGCTGACCGATTCCGAGGAGATCGACGAGGAGGAAATCGACACGCTGGGCGGGCTGGTCTTCATGCTGCTGGGCCGGGTGCCGGCGCGCGGTGAGCTGGTCGAGCATCCCAGCGGCGTGGAAATCCAGGTGCTGGATTCCGATCCGCGGCGGATCAAGCGGCTGCGGGTGCGGCTGCCCGAGGCGATCGAGGTGTAATCCATGGCCAGTCTTGACGCGTTGGCGCGGCAGATCGGTGAGGGCCGCGTGTGGACGCGGTATGCGCTTGCCGCCGGGCTGGGTGCGGTCGCCGCCCTTGGGCAGGCGCCCTGGGGACTGTGGCCGCTGACGATCATGGCGCTGGCGCTGGTCTACGGCCTGTGGCGCGAGACGGGCGGCTGGCTGTCCGCGACGCTCTTGGGCCTGGTGGCGGGCACGGGGCATTTCGTCGTCGCGCTCAGCTGGATATTCGAGCCGTTCCTGGTGGATGCGGCGCGGCATGGCTGGATGGCACCGTTCGCGGTGCTGGGCCTGTCGGTCTTCATGGCGTCCTACTGGGCCGTGGCCCTTGGTGCGGCACGGGCGCTGGCCCCGCGCAGCGGCGTGGCGCTGGTGGGTGCGTTCGTCATTGGCGAGGCGCTGCGCGGGTGGCTGTTCACCGGGTTCGCCTGGGCGCAGGTGGGGCATGTGCTGATCGACACGGCGCTTTTGCACTGGGCGTCATTTGGCGGGGGCCTGGGCCTCTGTGCGCTGATCATGGGCGCGGCGGTGGCGCTGTGGCACCTGGGCGCGGGACGGCGCATGGCCGGGGCGGCGGGGCTGGCGGGCCTCGCGCTGCTTTACGGCGGGGGCGCGGCGCTGACGCCGGTGGAGGCTGCCGCACCGGGGCCGGAGGCGCAGACCGTGCGGCTGGTCCAGCCCAACGCGGCGCAGCACGAGAAATGGCTGCCCGAGAACCTGCAGATGTTCTATGACCGCCAGCGCCAGTTCACCGCCGCACCGGGCGAGACCGGGCGGCCCGACCTGGTGGTCTGGCCGGAAACGGCGATCCCCACCTTCCTGCACCAGTCCGACGACCTCTTGGGCGGGATCGCCGCGTCGGCGCAAGGCGCGCCGGTGGTGCTGGGCCTGCGGCGGCTGGACGGGCAGCGGTATTACAACTCGCTTCTGTACATGGATGGCGAAGGGGTGGTGGACCAGGTCTATGACAAGCATCACCTGGTGCCGTTCGGAGAGTTCATGCCGCTGGGCGACCTGATGGCGCGGTTCGGCATTCATGGTCTCGCCGCCGAGGAAGGCGGGGGGTATTCCGCCGGTCCGGGGGCCGAGATCGTGGACATGGGGCCGCTGGGCCGGGCGGTGCCGCTGATCTGCTACGAGGGCGTTTTCGCCCGCAACATCACCTCGGCGCCGGCGCGGCCCGACATGATCCTGATGATCACCAACGACGCGTGGTTCGGCAAGGTGTCGGGGCCGTACCAGCACCTGGCGCAAGGCCGGCTGCGCAGCGCCGAACAGGGCCTGCCGATGGTGCGGGTGGCCAACACCGGCGTGTCGGCGATGGTCGACGGTACGGGGCGGGTCCTGGCGCATATCCCGCTGGGCGAGGCGGGCTGGATCGACACGCCCCTGCCGCCGCCCTTGCCGGCGACGCTTTACAGCCGCACGGGCGACGCGCCGGTGCTGGTGCTGGCCGCGTTGCTGATGCTGGCCGGCGCGCTGCTGGCGCAGCGTGTAAAAGGCCAAGGAGTTAGCGATTGACCTTCCGGTGAGGCCCGCATAAGCAGGCACGAAACCCGTCACAACGGCTTCCTGGCGTGGCGGGGCTGACCCTAATGGAGCATTTTCATGTCCCGAGACAACTACGTTTTCACCTCCGAATCCGTTTCGGAGGGGCACCCCGACAAGGTGTGCGACCGCATTTCCGACGCCGTGCTGGATGCGTTTCTTGCCGAAGAACCCGATGCGCGCGTGGCTTGCGAAACCTTCGCCACCTCCGGCATGGTGGTGATCGGCGGCGAGGTGGGCCTGTCGGACCAGGAGCGCCTGAAGAACTACATGGGCCGGATCGGCCAGATCGCCCGCGACTGCATCCGCGATATCGGCTATGAGCAGGACAAGTTTCACTGGAACACCTGTCATGTTCTGAACTTCCTGCACGAACAGTCCGCGCATATCGCCCAGGGCGTCGACAAGGACGGGGCGGGGGACCAGGGCATCATGTTCGGCCACGCCACCAACGAGACCGACGCGCTGATGCCCGCGCCGATCCAGTTCAGCCACGCGATCCTGCGGCGGCTGGCGGAGGCGCGCAAATCCGGGCAGGAGCCCACGCTGCGCCCGGACGCCAAGAGCCAGATCTCGCTGCGTTACGAGAACGGCAAGCCGGTCGAGGTGACTTCGATCGTGCTGTCGACGCAACACGAGAGCGAGCACCAGAAGAGCGACGACATCCGCGCCATCGTCGAACCTTATATCCGCGAGGTGCTGCCCGCGGAATGGATCAGCGACAAGACCGAATGGTGGGTGAACCCCACCGGCACCTTCGTCATCGGCGGCCCAGACGGGGACGCGGGCCTGACCGGGCGCAAGATCATCGTCGACACTTACGGTGGCGCGGCCCCGCATGGCGGCGGCGCGTTTTCCGGCAAGGACCCGACCAAGGTGGACCGCTCGGCCGCCTATGCCGCGCGCTATCTGGCCAAGAACGTGGTCGCGGCGGGCATGGCCGAGAAATGCACCATCCAGCTCAGCTATGCGATCGGGGTGGCCAAGCCGCTGTCGATCTATGCCGAGACCTATGGCACGGGCGAGGTGGAGGCGGCAGCGATCGAGAACGCGGTGCGCAAGGTCATGGACCTGACGCCGCGCGGCATCCGAGAGGCGCTGGACCTCAACAAGCCGATCTACGAGCGCACCGCGGCCTATGGCCATTTCGGACGCGAGCCCGAGGCCGATGGCGGCTTCAGCTGGGAACGCACCGATCTTGTGGACGCGCTGAAGAAAGAAGTCTGATCCGGACCCGGGAACGGAAGGGCGCGGGGGTGGTTTCTCCCGCGTTTTTCATGCGCGACAGGGCGCCTTGCAAACCGTAGACTGCGCCAAAAAGGGAGGGACGGGATGATCCTGGATATCGGCCTGCCACTGGCGCTGGCCTTCATCATGTTTTCCTTGGGGCTGGGCCTGCATTTCGCCGATTTCGGCCGGGTGCTGCGCCTGCCCAAACCCGCGCTGACGGGTATCGTGGCGCAGCTCGTGCTGTTGCCGCTGGTGGCCTATGCGCTGATCGCGGCCTGGGGGTTTGCGGGCGGCATGGCGTTCGGGATCATGCTGCTGGCGTTCAGCCCCGGGGGCGTGACCTCGAACATGCTGACCAAGCTGGCGGGGGGCACCGTGGCGCTGTCGATCACGCTGACGGCGGTGGTGAGCCTCTTGTCGGTGCTGACGCTGCCGGTGCTGGTCGCCTGGGCGGCGGTGCATTTCATGGGTGAGGCCGCGCCCGAGATCAGCGTCGTGAAGGTCGGCGTGGCGATGTTCCTGATCACGGCGCTGCCGGTGTTCATCGGGCTGCTGATCCGCCGCTATGCCAGTGGCTTTGCATCGGCCATCGAGCGGGGCTGCGAGATCGTGGCGCTGATCCTCTTCGTGCTGATCGTGGCGGCGGCAATTGCCAGCAACTGGGCGCTTCTGACCGAGAGCTTCACGCGGCTGGGGCCGTTCCTGATCGTGCTGAACCTGGTCCTGCTGGCGGTGGGCATCGGACTGGCGCGGCTGATGGGCATCGCCGGGCGCGACGGGCTGGCCATCGCGGTGGAGATGGGGGTGCAGAATGCGACCGTGGGCATCACCATCGCCAATATCGTGGGGGCCAGCACGGGGTTGTCGGAATTCGCGGTGCCCTCGGCGGTGTACGGGATCTGCATGTATATCGTGAACATTCCCGCGTTGCTGGTGCTGCGTCGGGTCTTTGCGGCGGAGGCGTGACGTGGGACAGCAGAAGCATCCCTCTGGTGCGCCGTGGCGCAATTTCTATGGCCGGTTCAAGGGCAAGCACCTGAAGAAATCGCAGGAAGCCTATCTGGACGAAGATTTGGCCGCGTGGTCGCCGGGGGCGGTGGATTGGGATGTTAATCCCGAGCGAAAACCCATAGACCTCAAGGCCTTGTTCGGGGAACGTGATGTGTGGCTTGAAGTGGGTTTCGGCGGCGGCGAGCACATGATTCACCAAGCGGCGGAGAACGCGGATGTGGGGATCATCGGCTGTGAGCCCTACATCAACGGAGTGGCGAAACTGCTGGGGCAATTGCGCGACAGCCACGTGGAGAACGTGGCGATCTATCCCGGCGACGTGCGCGACATGTTCGACGTGCTGCCCGAGGCCAGCATCGCGCGGGCCTTTCTGCTGTATCCCGATCCATGGCCGAAGAAGCGCCATCACCGTCGGCGCTTCGTGACGCCCGAGCACCTGGAGCCGCTGGCGCGGGTCTTGAAGCCCGGTGCGATTTTCCGGGTGGCCACGGATATCCCCGATTACGTGCGCCAGACGATGGTCGAGGTGCCGCGCCACGGCTTCACCTGGCTGGCCGAGGGGCCGCAAGACTGGCGGCAGCCGTGGGGCGACTGGATCTCCACCCGCTACGAGCAGAAGGCCCTGCGCGAGGGGCGGGTGCCGCATTACATGACCTTCCGGCGGGATTGACCGCGACCGGCTGGTCTTGAGTATTTGAAGCAAGAAAAAGCCGGGACGCGGCGGGACATCCCGCCGGGAGCGTGCCTACATGTTGAAGCTGTCCGGGCAGGCGACCTCGAACGAATAGGCCGTGCCATCGACCTCGCCCTCGATCACCAGCGGAAAGCCCGCGGCCTCGGTGGCGGTGCCGAACTGGCGGGTTTCGGTGCCGGTGCGGATCTCGATGCTAGTGACGCCATTGGGCACGAAGGCGGCCTCGAATGCCGGGGCGCCGTCGCTGTCATGGGTGCGTGCAATGACGAAGGGATCGCGTTCGCACAGCAGCGGATGGTCGAAGGCGGTTTCGCCGAAATACCCGGTCACGGTGCCGTTGGGCGTCTCGACGGGGGCGGCATGGCCGGGCAGGGCCAGGGTCAGCAACAGGGCGATCGAGGCGGTTTTTCCAGGCATTCGAACCTTCCATCCGTATGGGCAAGGCGGCGGCGACGGTAGAGGGTCCGTGGCCGCCCATGGTTATGCAACCAGCTTGTCCTGCAATCGTTCCAGCATATCGAGACATTGCGACAGCTGGTCGAGCGCCACGAATTCGTCGGCCTTGTGGGCCTGTTCGATCGAGCCGGGGCCGCAGATGACCGCCGACATGCCCAGCGATTGGAAGATCCCGGCCTCGGTGCCGAAGGCGACGCATTCGGCGTGGTTGGCGCCGGTCAGTTCCGAGACGATGGTGCGCGCCTCGTTGTCGGTGGTGGGGATGAGGCCCTCGACCTCGCCGATGACCTCGGTGACGATGTCGGCGTCTGGATCGACGGCACGCATGGCGGGCAGAAGCTCTTTCTCGATATAGGTCTTGAGCGAGTCCTTGACGAAATCGGCATCCGAGGTCTGAACGGGGCGCATTTCCCAGTCCACCACGGCCTCGCTGGGGATGACGTTATGGGCCACGCCGCCCGCGAGGCGGCCTGTGTTGATGGTGGTCCAGGGCGGCTCGAACAGGCTGTCGGCGGGGGCGCGGGCGCGCAGCGCGTGCTTGAGGTCCAGGAGGCGGGCGATATAGCGCACGGCGTATTCCACCGCGTTGACGCCCCGGTCCGGCGCCGAGCCGTGGCCCGCCAGCCCGGAAAAGCGGGTGGTGTATTCGTAACAGCCCTTGTGGCCCTCGATCACGCGCATCATCGTCGGCTCGCCGACGATGGCCACGCCCGGGGTCAGGCCCTTGGCGCGCAGGGTATGCGCCAGCGCGCGGGCGCCGAAACAGCCCGTCTCCTCGTCATGGGTGAAGGCGAAATGCAAAGGCCGGTCGGGGTTCAGCGCGGCGTATTGCGGGGCCATGGCAAGGCAGGCGGCGATGAAGCCCTTCATGTCGCAGGTGCCGCGCCCGTAGAGCAGGCCGTCATGTTCCAGCATGTCGAAAGGGTTCGAGGCCCAGTCCTGGTCGGCCACCGGCACCACGTCGCTGTGGCCCGACAGGACGATGCCGCCGTCGCGTTCGGGGCCGATCGTTGCGAAGAGATTGGCCTTCTGCCCCGAGGGGTCGGGAAAGATCTCGACCCGGGCGCCGACCATGTCCAGACGGTTGGCGATCGAGTTGATCAGGTCGATATTCGGATCGGTCGATATGGTGGGAAAGCCGATCAGATCGCCCAGGATGCGCGAGGTGCTGTCCAGCAAATCGGTTCGAACCGCCACGAGTGTCCCTTTCTGTCAAAGCCCTCGAAGACGTTGATGCGCCTGCGGCAAAGGGTCAAGAGGTGAGCGGAAATTTGACCGGCCGGGAGGGCCACACCCAATGCGGGATCTTGGCCAGGGCGGCGCGGGAGCGTCCATCTCGGACAGTCTCGTCCGGGGTGTTGGTCGTGGGCGTGGGATCTCGTGCCGTGACGGCAAGAATCGGCCCCCCTTCCTCTGGCCGGAAATATCCCGGGGTTTGGGGCTGGCCCCAATAAAACAATAGAGCGCGGCGCAGCCGCACCATCGGATCGGACTTGCCAGATCG
Source organism: Roseovarius sp. THAF8 (assembly GCF_009363735.1). Classification (NCBI taxonomy): domain Bacteria; kingdom Pseudomonadati; phylum Pseudomonadota; class Alphaproteobacteria; order Rhodobacterales; family Roseobacteraceae; genus Roseovarius; species Roseovarius sp. THAF8. Next base: position 3,707,578 of record NZ_CP045410.1, read on the forward strand.
GACCGGACGGGTCGGAAGCGCGCGGAGGGCCTGTAAGCCGGATTCTGTCGTAGGACGACCATTCATCTGGTCCTGCGGTTGCCCGCAGGCTTTAGCTGCCAACCCGGATCGCGGGGCCAAGGCGGCCCGAATGCGATCCCTATTCGGCATTGCTCCCGGTGGGGCTTGCCATGCCGGTCCGGTTGCCCGTCCCGCGGTGGGCTCTTACCCCACCGTTTCACCCTGACTCACGTGATCCGCATGGCGGATTGCGAGAGCGGTCTGTTCTCTGTGGCGCTTTCCCTCGGGTTGCCCCGGCCGGGCGTTACCCGGCACCGTTGCCTTGTGGAGTCCGGACTTTCCTCCCAAACAATCCGCCAAGAGCGCATTGCAGGCGGCCGTCCGGCCCTCCGCGCAACAGGCGATGTAAGGGGTTTCGCGGCTCAGGTCCAGAGCGCGGCGTGGCCCAGCGGCGTGTAATCCTGCGGGCAGAGCGGGCCGGTGGCGAAGGGGCGGTAGCGCAGCCTGACAGCGGCGAGCAGGGCATCGTCATCCACATCCGCAGTATAGCCGGCATGGCGCGCCACGGTTCTGAACGTGTCCGGTTCCGGGGCGTCCGGGCCGGGGTCCTGGCCTCTCTGTCCGGCCAGTCCGGCCCGTTCCAGTCTTTCCCAATCGAAATGCGGTCCCGGGTCGGTTTTGCGGTCGGGCGCCATGTCGGAATGGCCGATCACCCGCTCGGGCGGAATGCTCCAGCGGCGCAGGATGCCGGGCAGGATGGCTTCCAGCGTGGCCATCAGCGGCGCGGGGAACGGGGTGTCGCCGGGATTGTCCAACTCGATCCCGACGGAGCGGGAATTGACGTCGGTCACGTCACCCCAGGATCCGGCGCCGGCGTGCCAGGCGCGGGCCACCTCCGCCACCATCTGCCAGGCGCGGCCGTCCGCGGCGATGAGGTAGTGCGCCGACACTTCCGCCGAAGGGTCGCAGAGACGTTCCAGCGCCACCTCGGCGCTGGCCATGGCGGTGTGGTGGATCACCACGATATCGGGTTTCGCGCCAAGGCGGCGCGGCCCGAAATTGGGGGAGGGATGCCAGAGCGGCGCTGTCACGCAGACTGCCCGGGGGTCAGTTCCGCACCGCCGCGCGGAATGGGCGCGGGTCCCAGGCGCAGGCATAGCCGTCGCCATCGGGATCGAGCCCCATGCGGTCGCGGCGCGGGCCGCCCTGGGCCAGGAAATCGGTCTGTGCCTGGTCGGCCGAGTTGTACTTGGCGCAGTTGCGCTGGAACTTGGCCTGCTTGTTGAGGCCGACGCGGGTATAGAGCTGCTGCCCCTTGGGATGGCTGGTTTCCAGCGCGTACTGCACGATGTTGGGCCCGGCATTGCCGGTCCGTTCGGGCAGCGCACCGGGCTGGACCACCTGGTACTGGGCGCGGTTCTGGGCAATCAGTTCGGCATCGTCCTGGATCGAGCGGGCGTTGCCCACGGCGTCGAAACTGTTCTCGTTCGAGATGCCGCCCGCGCTGGTCACCGTCTGGGGCGCGGGGTTCGAGGGGCTGGCATGGACGACCTGCTGGCCCGAGTTCTGCGAGGTTTCGGCCAGCCGCGCCGCGGTTTCGCGGGCGATCTCGTCGCTGGTGGAGGCCGAACTGAGCCCGCCGGTGGGCGTGTAGGCGCCCGAACCCGTCTGGCGCGTGGTGTTGGTGGACGAGGTCACGGTGCCGGGGGTTCCGGGCGCGGTCGCGCCTTGGGTCGCGCTGAGCGGGGTGCCGGGCGTGGCCTGGCCGTGGTTCTCGGGCGATATTGCGCCGGCCGGTGGCACGGCAGAGCCGCCGCTCAGCGCCGCGTCGCGGGCGCGTTGCTGGGCAATATACTCTTCCGACGTGCCAAAGCCGACGCCGGCGCCGCTATCGGGCACGCCCGCGCCGCTGTCGGGAATTCCGGGCGAACAGGCGGTCAGCCCGACAAGGGCCGTTACACAAAGGGAAAATCGCATCTGCTTAGTTCCTGCCGATTTGTTTTGCGGCAATTTACCACCATTTGCCGGGTTTGGCCACAAAGCCCGCCGCCGCCTCGAGCGCGTAGGCGGTGTTGAGCAGATCGCCCTCTTCCCAGGGCCGTCCGATCAGTTGCAGCCCGAGGGGAAGCCCGTTGCGGTTGAGGCCCGTGGGCACCGCGATGCCGGGCAGACCGGCAAGGTTCACAGTGACAGTGAAGACGTCGTTGAGATACATCTCGACGGGATCGTCGGACTTACGGCCCAGTTCGAACGCGGCCGAGGGGGTGGCGGGGGTCAGGATCGCGTCGATGCCTGCGTCGAAGACATCCTCGAAATCCTTCTTGATCAGGGCGCGCACCTTGCGGGCGCGGTTGTAATAGGCGTCGTAGAAGCCCGCCGACAGAACGTAGGTGCCGATCATGACGCGGCGCTGCACCTCTGGACCGAAGCCTTCGGCGCGGGTTTTCTCGTACATATCGGTGATGCCGTCGCCTTGGGCCAGCTTCGCGCGATGGCCATAGCGAACGCCGTCATAGCGGGCAAGGTTCGAGGACGCCTCGGCGGGCGCGATGACGTAGTAGGCCGGCAGGGCGTACTTGGTATGGGGCAGCGAGATATCGACGATCTCGGCCCCCGCATCGGCCAGCATGTCCTTGCCTTGGGTCCAGTGCGCCTCGATCTCCTCGGGCATCCCGTCCATGTGGTATTCGCGAGGGATGCCGATCTTCTTGCCGCGGATGTCGCCGGTCAGCATCGCCTCGAAATCCGGCACGGGAATGTCGGCGCTGGTGCTGTCCTTGGGGTCGTGGCTGCACATGGCTTCCAGCATGATAGCGGCGTCGCGCACCGACTTGGTCATCGGGCCCGCCTGATCCAGCGACGAGGCAAAGGCCACGATCCCCCAGCGCGAGCAGCGCCCGTAGGTGGGCTTGATGCCGGTGATGCCGGTGAAGGCGGCAGGCTGGCGGATCGAGCCGCCGGTGTCGGTGCCGGTGGCGCCAAGGCAGAGGTCGGCGGAGACGGCCGAGGCCGAGCCACCCGAGGAGCCGCCGGGCGTCAGCGCCATCTCGTCATTGCCGCGCCGCCACGGGTTGACGGCATTGCCGTAAACGCTGGTTTCGTTCGAGGAGCCCATGGCGAACTCGTCCATGTTGAGCTTGCCCAGCATGACCGCGCCCGCGTCAAAGAGGTTCTGGCTGACGGTGGATTCGTATTCCGGCTTGAAGCCGTTGAGGATGCCGCTGGCGGCCTGGGAGGGCACGCCCTTGGTGCAGAAGAGATCCTTGATGCCCAAGGGGATGCCGCACATCGAGGGCGCGTTGCCGGCCTGAAGGCGGGCGTCGGCGGCCTTGGCTTGTTCCACGGCAATCTCGGGCGTGTGGTGCACGACAGCGCCAAGCGCGCCCGCGCCTTCGATGGCCGTCAGGCAGGCCTCGGTCAGTTCTTCGGAGGTGATCTCGCCCGCGCGCAGGTTGTTGCGGGCGTCGGCGATGGTCATTGCATTGAGATCGGTCATTATTCCACCACTTTCGGCACGGCGAAAAAGCCCTCGCGGGCGTCGGGGGCGTTTGACAGCACCTTGTCCTGCTGGCCGCCTTCGGTCACCACGTCCTCGCGGCGCTTGAGGCGAAGGGGCGTGACCGAGACCATGGGCTCGACGCCCTCGACATCGACCTCGTTCAACTGGTCGATGAAGCCGAGGATCGTGTTGAACTCGTTGGCCAGCGCCGGCAGGTCGTCTTCCTCGACCCGGATGCGGGCCAGCTTGGCCACCTTGGCGGCGGTCGCGGTGTCGATGGACATGGGGGCATCTCCGTGTGCGTTATCGCATCCGCGTTTAGCGCCCGCGCCGGGACGGTGCAAGGGCGTGGCGGCGGTAGAGCTCGATCATCCAGCCCAGCATGAGCGCATTGAGGACGTGCCAGCCGAAATGGGTGCCGAGGGCGAGGCTGTCGCACAAGGGCGCGTCGAGGCTGCGGAAGGTGAGTGACAGCAGAAGCAGGCCCGCGCCGAGGGCGAGGCCGCGCGACAGGGCGGCGTCGGCGCGCAGCAGCCAGGCGTAGAGCAGGATGACCAGGGGTAGCGTCAGGTAAGAGGCCGAGGGGCCATAGAGCGGCAGCTGCGAAAGGAGCGGCATGGCGAGCGCGGTTGCGCCAAGGAAGGCCGGGATGGTGGCGGCGGAGGCGAGGGCGGAGAGGCCGAGGTAGTATCGCGTCGCGGCGTAGAGATAGGTCAGCGCGAAGAGCATGATCGGCAGGACATCGAGCATCGCCGCCCAAGGCTGGGCAAAGGTGTGAAACAGGAACGAGCCGATCCCGATCAGCGCCAGAAGCGCGACGAGGGGGCGGGCCAGAGCAAGCTCGGTGCCGCGCAGGCGCCACGCCATGACGAGCGCGGCGACGAGGAAGGCGGCGTTGGTGATCGCGTTGACCGGCTCGGCCCAGAAGCCGGGATCGGTGCGTTCGCAATAGGCGTCGATGGCGCGGGTCCAGTCCATGTGGAAATCGGTGGCCTCTCTGCTAACTTCCCCGTGGGAATGACATAAGGAGAGCGTCATGAAAATCATCTGGCTGGGACATTCGAGTTTCCGCATCGAGATCGCCGATCAGGTTCTGTTGATCGACCCGTGGCTGACGGGCAACCCGATGCTGGACGAGGCGCATCATGACGCGGCCACCGAGGGGGCGACGCATATCCTGCTGACCCATGCGCATTTCGACCATGCCTCGGACCTGCCGGACCTGGCCAAGAAACTGTCGGTGCCGGTGGTGGGGCAGTTCGACCTGATGGGTTGGTGGGAAGAAAGCGCGGGGCTGGAGGTTGTCGGCTTCAACAAGGGCGGCACGGTCGCCTTGGGCGAGGTGAAGGTGACGATGGTGCACGCCACGCATTCCTCGAGCTTTGGCGGAGAGAACGGTCCGCATGTGCCCGGCACCGAATGCGGGTTCATGATCGAGGGCGAGGGGCATGTGATCTATGTCTCGGGTGACACCGACGTGATGGCCGATATGGGCGTGTTCAACGACCTGCACAAACCAGATATCGGCATCCTGTGCGCCGGCGGGCATTTCACCATGGACATGAAGCGGGCGGCCTATGCGGCGAAAACCTTCTTCGATTTCAAGACGGTGATCCCGTGCCACTACAAGACCTTCCCGCTTCTGGAGCAGTCTGCGGAGGCGCTGAAGGACGGCCTGCCGGGGGTCGACGTGATCGAGCCGGAGGTGATGACGGCGATCGAGATCTGAGCGGGGCAAAACTTTTTAGAAAAGTTTTGGTAAAAGCTTTGAGAAAGCTTTTGGTGCCCGGACCTCCAGGTGGGGTTCGGGCATCGGCGTTGTTATATGAGTATTTTTGGCAAGAAAAAGAGCGCTTTGCGATTTATTCTTCACGCAGAGTTCTGAAGAATTGCGTCAACAGGGCTTCCGCTTCGGTGGCGTTGATCCCGTCGTAAATCTCGGGCGCGTGGTGGGTCTGGGCATGGGTGAAGATCCGGGCGCCCTGGGCCACGCCGCCGGATTTGGGGTCGGCGGCGCCATAATAGAGCCGCGCGATGCGGGCATTTGCGATGGCGGTGGCGCACATCGCGCAGGGTTCCAGCGTGACGGTCAGGCTGTGACCGGGCAGGCGCTCGCTGCCGGCGGCCGCGCAGGCGGCGCGGATCGCCAGGATTTCGGCGTGTGCGGTGGGGTCACTCAGTTCCCGCGTGCGGTTGCCGGCCTGCGCCACTATGCGTCCCGCCGGGTCGGCCACAACCGCGCCCACGGGCACCTCGCCACGGTCGCGGGCGGCGCGGGCCTCGGCCAGGGCCGTGTCCATATGGCTTTTGAACGTCATGCCCCTGATTGCCGTGCGGGCGGTGCTTTCGCAAGAGGCAAGGATGGGGTAAGGCCGTGGCATGACTCGCAAACCCACCCAGAATACGCCGCCAGGTGACAGGATCGCCAAGGTGATCGCCCGTGCCGGCGTGGCCAGCCGGCGCGAGGCCGAGCGCATGATCGAGGCGGGCCGGGTGCGCGTGAACGGTGCGGTGATCGACCGCGCGGCGCTGAACGTGACCGGCGCCGACCGGATCGAGGTTGACGGGCGCGCGCTCGATGCGCCGGAGCCGCCGCGCCTGTGGCTCTATCACAAGCCCGCGGGGCTGGTGACGACCACCAAGGACGAGCAGGGGCGCGAAACGATTTTCGACAAGCTTCCCGAGGACTTGCCGCGCGTTCTTAGCGTGGGGCGGCTGGACCTCAATTCGGAAGGCTTGCTGCTATTGACCAATGACGGGGGCGTCAAGCGCAAGCTGGAATTGCCCTCGACCGGCTGGGTGCGCAAATACCGCGTGCGCGTGAAGGGCCGGCCCGAGGATGCGACGTTCGAGCCGTTGCGCAAGGGGCTGACGCTGGATGGCGAGGTGTTTCAGCCGATGTCGGTGGTGCTGGACCGGCAGAAGGGCGCCAATGCCTGGGCCACGGTGGGGATTCGCGAAGGCAAGAACCGCGAGATTCGCCGCGCGATGGAGGCGGTGGGCTGCCAGGTGAACCGGCTGATCCGGGTGTCTTATGGCCCGTTCCAACTGGGGCAGCTGAAGGCGGGCGAGGTCGAGGAGATCCGGCCCCGGGTGCTGCGCGACCAGTTGGGCATGGACGAGACGCCGGGCAAGGAAAAGCCCGCGAAAGGCCGGCCGAAGGTTCAACGGAAGCGTCGGTAGAGGACAGTTTTGAATTTCAAAATCAGACAGTTCTGCGCTTACTTTGATGTGGCGCCGCGGCGGTAGGCTTGCGGTGTGGTGCCATAGCGCTTGCGGAATCGCTCTGCCAGTTGCGAGGCGCTGGCAAAGTCGGTTGCGGCGGCGATCTGGCCGATGCTGAGGCGCGTTTCGTTCAACAGCGCATGGGCGCGGGCGATGCGCAGGTCGAGATAGTATTGCGCCGGCGTGGCGGCGAGGTAGCGGGTGAAATGCCGCTCGAGCTGACGCCGGGAGAGGCCCACATCGGTGGCGACCTCGGAGATGTCCAGCGGGTCCTCGATATGGGCAGCCATCAGGTCGGTCGCGGCGATCAGTTGCGGATTGTGACTGCCCAGGGCGGCGGCATAGGCGGGGCGCTGGGGCGCGCTGCGGTTGCCGGCGCGGCGGTGCAGGCACATGTCGGCGACGATGGCCGCCAGCGCCGGGCCGTGGTCGCGCTCGATGATTTCCAGCATCATGTCGGTCGCGGCAGATCCGCCGCCGCAGGTGAACAGCCCGCCGTCTTCCTCGTAGAGGTGGCCTGTGGGTTCCAGCCCCGGAAAGGTCTCGCGAAAGGCCGGCTGGTTTTCCCAGTGCAGGGTAAAGCGGCGGTCCTTCAAGCGCCCGGCACGGGCGAGCGCGAAGGCGCCGGTGCAGATGCCGCCCACCTGGATGCCATGCGCCCATTGCCGGTTGACCCATGTCACCGCCCGTGGCGGCGCGGTGTCCAGCGGGGCGACACCGGCGCAGACGAAGGCCTTGTCGCTGCGCGACAGGTCGTGGGCCTGGCTGTCGGGGGTGATGGTCACGCCGCAGGAGCAGGATACAGCTTCGCCGTCTATGGTGCTGATGAACCAGCGATAAAGCTCCTGTCCCGCAACCTGGTTGGCGACGCGCAGCGGCTCGATCGCCGAGGTGAACGCGAGCAGCGTCAGCCGGGGCAGCAACAGGAAATGATAGTCCTGGGGCGGGCCGTCATACTCGACCCGCAAGCTGGCCGCGCCGCGCGGGACGAAGGATTTGCGTTCCATGGCGAATTGGTAGCATGTGGCCGGGAACTGGCAAGGGAGGACGCGCGCGATGCGGGCATTGATACAGCGGGTGAGCGAGGCCCAGGTGCGCGTGGATGGCGCGGTGATCGGGGCCACCGGGCCCGGGCTGCTGGTGCTGGTCTGCGCGATGCAGGGCGATGGCGCGGCAGAGGCCGAGGCGCTGGCGGCGAAGGTGGCCAAGCTGCGGATCTTCAAGGACGCAGCGGGCAAGATGAACCGCTCGGTGCGCGACGCGGGCGGCAGCGCGCTGGTGGTCAGCCAGTTCACGCTGGCCGCCGACACCTCGCGCGGGACACGACCGGGATTTTCCCAGGCGGCGGCGCCCGAGGAGGGCCGGCGCCTCTATGAGCGCTTCGCCGAGGCGCTGGCGGGCGAGGGTGTGCCGGTCGAAACCGGCGCGTTCGGCGCCGACATGCAGGTCAGCCTGGTCAATGACGGGCCGGTGACGATCTGGCTGGAGGTCTGAGGCCTTACGCGCAGAAATGTCGCGCTTTCCTCGTGCGCCTGGTGCGCTAAGGTTGTGCCATGCCGTATCAGTGGAACCAGACGCGGGACGGGGATGACGAGGTGTGCGAGCTGCGGCTCTGGCCGCATCGGTCGCTGCCGCGCCGGGGATTCGCGCTCTTCATCGTGATCACCTGCGGGATGCTGACCCTGCCGCTTTATCCGCTGATCGGGACGGTCACGCTGTGGGGGCTGCTGCCGTTCCTGTTGCTGGCGGTCTGGGGCGTGTGGGCGGCGTTGGAGCGCTCCTACAAGGACGCGCAGATGAACGAGGAGCTGACGATCGACCGCGAGGCGGTGCACCTTGTGCGCACCAACGCGCGCGGGCCGGTGCAGGAATGGGATTGCGAAAGCTACTGGGCGAAGGTCGAGATGCATCCCACGGGCGGGCCGGTGCCGCATTACGTGACGCTGAAGGGCAAGGGGCGACAGGTGGAAATCGGCGCGTTCCTGAGCGAGGACGAACGCAAGGCGGTTTACGGCGAGATCACCGATGCGCTGAAGCGTATTGCGCTGCCCGACCCGATGGGGGCCGGATAGGCGCCGGGCCGCAGCGGTCGCGGCGGCCCGGTGTGAGTGGTGGTTGCCGAATGCTTGGTTTGCCTCAGTTGATGAGGCGCACCAGGTTATCCATCGACTTTCTCAGCCGGATCTGCCCGGAGCGGGGGTTCGGCGAGGGCAGGATCAACTGGGTGGTCGTCTTGCCGATCCCGAGCTGATTGTTCAGCTGCACATCGACGCGGACGCCTCGGGGATCGGGTCTGGACGACTGGACGATGCCAAGCACCTGCCGGTCGGATGTCATGAGCACGACGCCAGCCAGGTCCGGCATGGCGCTACGCGTGCTCACTGCGCCGCCCGAGGATCCGGCCGGGTTCGCCGCGCTCGCGGTGGAACCGGGGTTCGAGCTGCTGCCGGAACCGGAATTCGTATCGCCGTCGGAATCGGAGGCAGTCTCGCTTCCGACGCCGACACCGACCCCCGCGCCGACACCGGAACCGCCGACACCAACGCCAACGCCCGCGCCGATACCGGAACCGCCGACACCGGCGCCGACGCCCGCTCCGACGCCGGTCCCTCCGACGCCTGCACCGACGCCCGCTCCGACGCCGGTGCCCGCGTCGCTGGAGCCCGCGCCGACCCCTGCGGCGGCACCAACGCCGCCGACAGCGCCACCGACCGCACCGCCAACGCCGCCGACAGCACCACCGACCGCTTCGCCTACGCCGCCGACAGCACCGCCAACGGCACCACCGAGGCCTCCCTCGGCATGCGCGGGAGACATCGCTGTCGTCGACAGCAACGCACAAGCGGAGACAATTTTGAGGAATTCAGACTGCGTGTACTTGGACATAGTTCCACTCCTACTAACTAAAAGTCCACCCAGTACACGTTAAGGTAGCACAAGACGGCATTCTCACAAGAAAACGAATTAAATTATCTCGCTTCACGACATTTAAGTGCATGAAAGCTCTGAAAATTATTACTTTGTTGCGAAAGCGTTTTTGACGACGTTCAGGCTGCGTGAGAGCCACCGCGCGCCGCATCGCCAGCCTGCCGGTGAGGCCATTTCGGATCATTGAAACGCGGTCGCGAATCGCCTGTGTTCCCAAGTGCTCCTGCGGGTGCAGGCCCTGCATATTGCGCGCTCGCGGATACGTGTTGCCCCGGGAAGGAGGGCGCGGAAGAGGAGGTATTCACGGTGAAACCGGCGGCGCCGCGAGGTCGGATGGCTCAAGGCGTCCGGCGCGTGGTTCGGCAAATTAGGCTCTGGAGATCGCCAGTTCGAACTTCGTGCCGGTCTCGACAGGGACGCGCTCCAGCGCGCCACCGGCCTTTTGCGCCAGCGCATGAATCAGCCCGTGACCCTGGCTGCCTTCGCGCGCGGGCTGATCCGGGATGCCGATCCCGTCATCGGCAACCGAGACGGTCAGGGTCTCTTCGGTGGCGGCGAGCGAGACATGGATCTTGCCGTCGCTGCGATCGGGGAAGGCGTGTTTCGCGGCGTTGATGCAAAGCTCGTTGACCAGCAGGCCTATTTCGACGGCATTGTCCCGCGGAAGGGAGATGTCGGCGATATCCGCCGTCAGCCTGTGCTGTCCCTGAAGATAGGCCGATTGAAGCGATGCGCAGAGCGTCGTGAGGTAAGGCCGCATCGGCACCTCGCCGATCCGTCCCTCTTCGCGGTAGAGCGCCTCGTGGGCGCGCGCGATGCTGTCCACCCGGCTGTGGATCGCCTTGAGCGCCGGTATCGCCGCTTCGGAAGCCTTGCGCATTTCGATGCGCAGCATCGCATTGACCATGGCGAAGTTGTTCTTGACCCGGTGATCCAGTTCCAGCAACAGCAGACGCCGTTCTTCCGCGATGGCGTTCCGTTCCAGCAAGGCGCGGCGCACCACCCGGCGAAAGTATTCCGCAAGCGCCACGACCAGGAAGCCCGAGAAAACGTTGACGAAGACCCTTGGCCCATCGGTGGGATCGTTGAACGCGAAGGATTGCCTGATCGGCAGCACAAAATACCAGGCGTAGAGGGCGGTGAAGCACATCACGCCCACGCCCGCCCCCCAGCGGCCGAAGAGCGTGGCAAAAAGCACGAAGGGAAGGGTGAGGGCGAACGGCCCCGCACCGGGAAAGACGGTATCGACGGCCCCGCGCGCCAGCACCGCGAGGATCGCGCAGACCCCGGCAACAAGCGCCTGCGCCGTGGGTTCGGGGATGCGCGGCGCAAGCCGATCCACCAGGTCGATCTTCACCCGCCGTCCGGCCATTGGCTGTTCGGTCGCCGCGTCCGGGTCCCGCAAGACGGGTTGCCGAACGTCTTGTGATCCCGCGGGTCGCATATATTGCTGTTTCCCAGTCCCGTGCCGTGCCCAGGGGGCACCTCCCCGGACCGACTATAGGTGCTGTATGCGATCATGTCAGCCAGCTTCCGTACCGCGAAATGCGTCCCGCCGCCCGCCGGTCGGCCCGCGGTGCCTGGCGGGCCGGGTTTTCGGGAGGTCGATTGCTTAGGCGCAGAGCCGGTCCTTGACCCGCGGACCCACCGCGCCGAAATCCATCTGCCCGGTGTAGTTCTCCTTGAGATGTCCCATCACCTTGCCCATGTCGCGGATCGAGCTGGCGCCGGTCTTGTCGATGGCGGTCTCGATGGCCTTGGCGACTTCCGCCTCGTCCAGCTGGCGGGGCAGGAACTCCTCGATCACCTCGATCTCGCGCTGTTCTTCCTGTGCAAGGTCCAGCCGCCCGCCTTCTTCGTAGGCGCGGACGCTTTCCTGGCGTTGCTTGGTCATCTTGCCCAAGATGGCGAGGATATCGCCATCGGAACAGCCGGTGTCGTTGTCGGTGCCCCGGCGGGCGATGTCCTGGTCCTTGATCGCGGCATTGATCAGGCGCAGCGTGCCCAGCCGCGTCGCGTCCTTGTCCTTCATGGCCTGTTTCAGGGCGTCGTTCACGCGTTCGCGCAATCCCATGTCAGGGTATCCTCTTGTCATCCCGTAAGCGTGCGACATTAATGGAAAGCGAAACGCCGTGCAATAAGCTGCGACACCCTGTCCGGCCCTTGTTTTATTGACCGGAGCGATTGACGTCGCGGCGCGAAACGTTCCCTTGACCGCACGGGCGGCTGACCATAGGTTCCGCGCAATTTGCCCGTTGGAGATTCCCCCATGCCGCACGCGCCCGATGCCCGTCCGACCGCCTGTCTTGCCCTGGCCGATGGATCGCTGTTCTACGGGCGCGGGTTCGGGGCCGAGGGCGAGGTCGCGGCGGAGCTGTGTTTCAACACCGCGATGACCGGCTACCAGGAAATCATGACCGACCCCAGCTATGCCGGGCAGGTGGTGACCTTCACCTTTCCGCATATCGGCAACGTGGGCGTGAACCCCGACGATGACGAGACCGCCGACCCGGTGGCCGAGGGCATGGTCGTCAAGTGGGACCCGACCGAGCCGTCGAACTGGCGCTCGACCGAGCGGCTGGGCGAGTGGCTGGCGCGGCGGGGCCGTGTGGCCATCGGTGGTGTCGACACCCGCCGTCTGACGCGGGCCATCCGCCAGCAGGGCGCCCCGCACGTGGCGCTGGCGCACCGGGCGGACGGCAAGTTCGACACCGATGCGCTGGTCGCCAAGGCCCGCGCCTTTGCCGGGCTGGAGGGCATGGACCTGGCCCGCCAGGTGACCTGCGCGCAAAGCTATCGCTGGGACGAGATGCGCTGGGCCTGGCCCGACGGTTTCCCGCGCCAGACGCAAGCCCGGCACAAGGTGGTGGCGATTGATTACGGCGCCAAGCGCAACATCCTGCGCTGCCTGGCCAGCGCCGGCTGCGAGGTGACGGTGATGCCCGCCACGGCCACCGCCGAGGACGTGCTGGCACAAAGCCCCGACGGCGTGTTCCTGTCGAACGGCCCCGGCGACCCGGCGGCGACGGGCGAATACGCCGTGCCGATGATCCGCGGCGTTCTGGAAAAGAACCTGCCGCTCTTCGGGATCTGCCTGGGTCACCAGATGCTGGGCCTTGCCCTGGGTGCGCGGACGATCAAGATGAACCACGGTCATCACGGCGCGAACCATCCGGTGAAGGACCTGACCACCGGCAAGGTCGAGATCACCTCGATGAACCACGGGTTCGCCGTGGACAGCCAGACCCTGCCCGCAGGCGTGGTGCAATCGCATGTCTCGCTCTTCGACGGGTCGAACTGCGGCATCCGCATGGAAGACCGCCCGGTCTTTTCGGTGCAGCACCATCCCGAGGCCAGCCCCGGCCCGCAGGACAGCTTCTACCTGTTCGAGCGTTTCGCCGCCTCGATGGACCGCTAGGGTCCGGCAGGCGCTCCGCCCGTCCGCCCGCTCGGGCGGGCCCGGGGCCGGTGCGTTAACCTTTCTTTTACGCGTTGTTAACCGCTCGCTGGTAGACCGTCACCTGTCACGCAGAAGGACAGACGGTCATGGGGATTTCGGAACTGCGGCAGACATACCCGTTCCAGGATGCCGCCGATGTTGACGCGGCGGGGGTGGATTCCGACCTGGTCAGGCAAGGGGTCCTGAACGTTCGCGACGCGATCCTCGCGCGGCAGATGCGCCGGCATTGCGACGCCGGTATGGACCGGATCCTCGTGGCCGAGGGCCTGGTGACGCGCGGCGATCTGCTGAACGCGCATGCGCGGCGCTTCCGATCACGGCAGGTCGACGCGGCCGAGATTGCAGCGCTGGACCCCATCGCGGTGCCGCTCGCGCCCCGGATCCTGTTGCGATACGCGTTCTTTCCCGTCACCGATCGTGACGGGCATCCCGCCATCGTCTGCGGCGACCCCGAGGCGCTCGCCTTTGCGCGCGCCCATCTTCCGGCCGATCTTCGGCGCGCCCGGGTTCTGATAGCCCCGCGCGAGGTGGTGCAGGCCCATGTCGCGGATCATTTCGACGAGATCCTGACCGATGCGGCACAAGCGCGTGTTCCCCTGGCGGAGAGTTGCCGCAGTTGGGCGCACAGCCACGTCGGGCGGCTGGTTTGGGTGCTGGCAGGGTTGACCGCGCTGATCGTGGCGACGCTGTTCTTTGCCAAGGCGATCCTGGCGGTATTGATGGGCTGGGCGGCGTTCACCCTGGTCGTGTCGGCGATGACCAAGCTGCTGGCTTTCGTGGCGCGATTGGCCGAGGGGCCGGTCGCCACGGTCGTGCCGGCCGTCGAGGACAAGACGCCCTTGCCCAGGGTGTCGGTGCTGGTGCCGCTCTTCCGCGAGACCGAGATGGTGCACGCACTGGTCGCGCGGCTGAGCCAACTGACATATCCCAAATGCCTGCTGGATGTGGTTCTGGTGCTCGAGGAGGAAGACGCCATGACCCAGGCGACGCTGGCGCAGATCGACCTGCCCAGCTGGATCCGCATGGTCGTGGTGCCCGACGGTCAGCCCCGCACCAAGCCGCGGGCGATGAACTTTGCGCTGGATTTCTGCGAGGGCGACATCATCGGCATCTTTGACGCCGAGGATGCGCCCGAGCCCGACCAGATCACCCGCGTCGCACGCCATTTCCAGCAGGCGCCGCCCGAGGTTGCGTGCCTTCAGGGCATCCTGGATTACTACAATCCGCGCCAGAACTGGCTGGCGCGGTGTTTCACCATCGAATACGCCACCTGGTTCCGCACTATCCTGCCGGGCATGGCGCGGCTTGGGTTCGCCATCCCGCTTGGCGGAACGACGCTCTATTTCCGCCGCGACGCGCTGGAGGCGCTGGGCGGCTGGGACGCGCATAACGTGACCGAGGATGCCGACCTGGGCTTCCGACTGGCCCGGCACGGCTTTCGCACCGAGATGGTGGCGACGGTCACCGAGGAAGAGGCGAATTGCCGGACCTGGGCGTGGATCAAGCAAAGGTCGCGTTGGCTGAAAGGGTACATGACGACGTACCTGGTGCATATGCGGCGCCCCGGTCTGCTGTATCGGCAGCTGGGGGCGTGGAAGTTCTGGGGGTTCCAGGCGCATTTCGTGACCGCCCTGAGCCAGGTCGTCCTGGCACCGTTCCTGTGGTCCTTCTGGCTGGTGTTCCTGGGCTTGCCGCACCCTCTGGATCCGCTGATGTCGCGAACGGTGCTGGTGGCCTTCGGGGCGCTCTTGCTGGCCATAGAGGTGCTGAACCTGACGATCTACATGGCCTCGGTCACCGGGCCGAAGCATCGCCACCTCCTGGCCTGGGTCCCGACGATGCATTTCTATCTGCCGCTGGGCGCGGTGGCGGCCTACAAGGCGCTCTACGAGCTGGTGCTCAAACCGTTCTTCTGGGACAAGACGCAGCACGGCCTGTCGCTGGCCGTGGCACCGCCGCCGGCGACGCGATCCGCCTCAGATCAGCGTATCCAGTTCCCCTGAGTCCAGCTTCAGCCGGGTCACGAACGCCTTGGAGATATGGGCGCGCAGGGCGTCGCCTGCGGCTTCGGAATTGCCGGTCTCGATCGCGGTCACGATCGCGTCGTGTTCGGCCAGCGCATCCTCGGGCCGGCCAAGCGCGGCCAGCGAGGTGGTGGCCATCAGCGCCATGGAGCGATGCACGAGGTCCAGCTGCTGCACCAGAAAGCGGTTGTGCGACGCCAGGTGGATCTGCTTGTGAAAGCGCCGGTTGGCGCGGGCCATCGCCTTGGGGTCGTCGACCAGCGCCCGGTCGTCGGTCACCATGTCGCGCAGCACGCGTATCTCCTCGGGCGCGGCGTGGCGGGCGGCGAGGTTCGCGGCCAGCCCCTCGAGTTCGGCACGCACCACGTAAAGCTCGGCCAGCTGGTTGTGATCCAGCGATGACACGATCAGGCTGCGGCCGTCGCGCGTGAGCAGGCTTTGGGTTTCCAGCCGCTGCAACGCCTCGCGGATCGGGGTGCGCGACACGCCGAACCGCTCTGCCAGGTCGCTTTCCACCAGGCGGTCGCCGGGCTTGTAATCGCCGGTGTCGATCGCCTCGAGGATCATGTGATAGGCATCTTTCTGCGGCGCGGCTATGGTCATCGCACTCTCTTTTGGTATGTGGTTTCAGGCGACGAGGATATGCGGGGCCGGAGGCAGGGCGCAAGCCTTGCCGGGCCCTGCGACAATTAAGAGCGGGGGAAGGCGATGGCGAAAGCGTTCTTTGCACATGTGGAGACCTGGGTGTTCGACCTGGACAACACGCTGTACCCGCCTGAAATGCGCCTGTTCGATCAGATCGAGGTGCGGATGACGCAGTTCGTGATGAATGCGCTGGGCGTGGACCGGGCCGAGGCCGACCGGCTGCGGCTGGACTATTGGAGGCGGCATGGCACGACGCTGGCCGGGCTGATGCGCGAGCATGGCGTCGATCCGGGGCCGTACCTGACAGATGTGCACGACATCTCCTTCGACCTGCTGGAGGCGGATGCCGAACTGGCCGCGCATATCCGGGCGCTGCCGGGGCGCAAGATCGTCTATACCAACGGCTCGGCCCCTTACGCGCAGCGCGTGGTCGAGGCGCGGGGGCTGGAGGGGCTGTTCGACGCGATCTACGGCGTGGAACATGCGGGCTTTCACCCCAAGCCGGACCGGGCGGCGTTCGACCGGGTGTTCGCCACCGACGGCGTCGTGACCGCGAAGGCCGCGATGTTCGAGGATGACGTGCGCAATCTTGCGGCGCCGCATGCGATGGGGATGCGGACCGTGCTGGTCGGCCCCGAGCCGGTCGAGGCCGATCACGTGCATCACCATACCGATGATCTGTCGGGGTTCCTGTCGCGGCTGGTCTGAGGGTCCGCTGCGGCGATTTGCACCTTTTGCGCGGCGCGGGAGCAGCCTACGTCAGGTCGCGAGACATGACGCAGGATGCAGACGATGCCCCAGACCGAAGGCACTGAAGACGACACCGGACCACACCCGGCGGAGAGTTCGAGCGAAACATCAATTGCGGTGCGTATCCTGTTGTTTCTGGGCGTTCTTCTAGTGGCGTGGGGTGGGGCAATCGTGCTTTGGGGCGTGCCGGGTCTCTACCTGCCGGCGCTGGCGCTCGTGCCCGTCGTATGGCTGTTTCTGCTGATCGTCTCGCGCGCCTGAGACGGTCTGGCCGTCGCTGCGTGCGCGGTCTATGGTGCCGCTGAAAAGGAGGCCTGCGCATGAGCCGTTTCGATCATGATATCGTCGTGTCCGGCGGTGGCGTTGCCGGTCTGTCGGCGGCGGCCCTGTTCGGGGGCGCGGGGTTCCGCGTGCTCTGCGTCGATCCGGCCCCGCCGGTGACCGAGCGCGACGCCGAAGGCTCGGACCTGCGCACCACCGCGATCCTGCAACCGGCGCAGGCGCTTCTGGCGCAGGCGGGCATCTGGGACAGGCTCGACGCCCATGCGGCCCCGTTGCAGGTGATGCGTATCGTGGACGCAGGCGGCGCGGTGCCCGAGCCGCGCGTCGTCAAGGATTTCAATGCGGGCGACATCTCGGAAAAGCCGTTTGGCTGGAACCTGCCCAACTGGCTCTTGCGGCGCGAGATGGTGGCGCAGCTGGACAGCGTCGATACCGTGGAGTTTCGCCCCGGCGTGGCGGCGGAAAGCCTCTTTACCCGAGAGGCCGAGGCGCGGGTGGGATTGAGCGATGGCAGCAAGATCCGCACCCGGCTGGTGCTGGCCGCCGACGGGCGCGGCTCGCCCATGCGCCAGGCGGCGGGAATATCCGTGAAAACAACGCGCTACGGGCAGAAGGCGCTGGCCTTTGCCGTGACGCATCCGATTCCGCATGACAATGTCTCGACCGAGATCCACCGCACGGGAGGCCCGTTCACGCTCGTCCCGCTGCCGGATTACGAGGGGCGGCCCTCGTCCGCCGTGGTGTGGATGGAGGACGGCCCCGAGGCGCAGCGGCTGGCCGCGCTAGACGTGGCCGCGTTCGAGGCGGAGATGAGCACGCGGTCCTGCCACCTCTTCGGGCCGCTGACGCTGGCCTCGCGCCGGACGGTCTGGCCGATCATTTCCCAGGTGGCCGAGCGCATGGCGGGCGAGCGCATCGCCCTCGTGGCCGAGGCCGCGCATGTGGTGCCGCCCATCGGAGCGCAGGGGCTGAACATGTCGCTTGGCGACCTGCATGTGCTGCTAGAGCTGGCGCAGGCCAATCCCGAACGCCTGGGCGACCGCGAGATGCTGGAGACTTATCACAAGCGCCGCCACTGGGAGGTGATGGCACGGGTCACCGGCATCGACGTGCTGAACCGCGCCTCGATGGTCAGCGCGCCGGTGCTGCGCGACGCGCGGATGCAGGCGCTCAACGCATTGTACGGGCTGGCCCCGGTGCGAAAGACGCTGATGCAGCTGGGGCTGGGCGCAAGGGGTTGAGAATGCGGGCATTTCTGCGCGGGCATTGGCAATTGCTGTTGCTGGTGGCCGCGATTGCGGTGCTGTGGCAGACCCCGGTGGTGATCCCGCTGAAACTCTTGGTGGTGTTCCTGCACGAGCTGGGCCACGTGCTGGCCGTGCTGCTGACCGGCGGCGCGGTTCTGGACCTGACGCTCGACCCGATGCAGGGCGGGGCCGTGACCTCGCGCGGCGGCAATCGCTTTATCAGCCTGAGCGCGGGTTACCTTGGCTCGCTGCTGATCGGCGTCGCGCTCTTCACGGCCGCCGTGCGGACGCGCGCCGACCGCGCGGTGCTGGGCGCGCTGGGGGTCACGCTGCTGGCGGTGACGGTGCTTTACGTGCGGTCGCCCTTCGCGCTGGTGTTCGGGGCCGGGACGGGCGCGGCGATGCTGTTGGCGGCGAAATACTTGGCCCGGGATGTCAGCGACCTGATGCTGCGGGTGATCGGGCTGGCTTGCATGATCTACGTGCCGCTCGATATCTACAGCGACACGATTGCGCGCAGCTGGCTGCATTCCGACGCGCGTATGCTGGCCGAGGAGTTCGGCGGCACCACCTGGATGTGGGGTGGGCTTTGGCTGTTGGCCAGCGCCTGGGTGATCTGGATGTGCCTGCGTCGGGGGCTGGGGGCGAACAGCAATATACGTTTGCGGTAAAAGCCGCGCGCTCGCCAGACCGCGGGATGGCGACCCCATCGTGTCTTCAGGTCACTTTATATCTGCCACATCCGCAAAGCCTGAAATCGAAGCTCAAACGGTAAGCAATCGCCAGCCCGGGGGGCGGTCTGGCGATCGCGCGGCGGCGCAGCTAGCTGCGCCTCGACTCCGCGCGTGGTCTATAGCACCCTATCGATCACCTCTTGCAGCCGGGCCTTGGCGGCCTCGACGTCATAGAGCTTGTCCAACCCGAAAAGGCCAAGCCGGAAGGTCATGAACCCGTCCGGCTCGCCCACTTGCAGGGGCACGCCGGCGGCGATCTGCATGCCCTCGGCGGCGAATTTCTTGCCGTTCTGCACGTCCGGGTCGGTGGTGTAGCTGACCACCACGCCCGGCGCGCCGTAGCCCTCGGCGGCCACGGATGTCACGCCCTTGTCGACCAGCATGGCACGGACGGCGTTGCCCAGCTCCCATTGCGCCTGCCGCAGTTTCTCGAAGCCGAACTCTTTCGTTTCCAGCATCGTGTCGCGGAACCCGCGCAGCGCGTCCGTGGGCATGGTGGCGTGATAGGCATGGCCGCCGTTCTCATACGCCTGCATGATCGCATGCCATTTCTTGAGGTCGATGGCGAAACTGTTGGAGGTGGTCGCCTCCAGCCGCTCCAGTGCCCGGTCGGACATCATCACCAGACCGGCGGAGGGCGAGGCGGACCAGCCCTTTTGCGGGGCGGAGATGAGCACGTCGACGCCGGTCTGTTCCATGTCAACCCAGGCGCAGCCCGAGGCGATGCAGTCGAGCACCATCAGCGCGCCCACCTCGTGCGCGGCTTCGGCCAGCGCGGTGATGTAGTCGTCGGGCAGGATGATGCCGGCGCTGGTTTCCACATGCGGCGCGAAGACGGCGTCGGGCCTGGCCTCGCGGATCTTCGCGGCGACCTCTTCGATGGGCGCGGGGGCGAACGGCGCCTGCGCCCCGTTGCCGGTCTGTCGGGCCATGCAGACGGTCGTGTCCGAGGTGAACTGTCCGGCGTCGAAGATCTGGCTCCAGCGATACGAGAACCAGCCGTTGCGCACGATCAGCGCATGGGCATCGTGGCCGAACTGGCGGGCGACCGCCTCCATCGCGACGGTCCCGCCGCCGGGGACGATGGCCACGGCAGAGGCGTTGTAGACCTCTTTCAGCATGGACGAGATGTCGGTCATTACGCCCTGGAAAACCTTGCTCATGTGATTGAGCGAGCGATCCGTGAAGACCACGGAATATTCCAGCAGGCCGTCGGGGTCGATATCGGGGCGAAGAGCGGTCATGAGCGTTCTGTCCTGGGTTGTCAGTTTTGCGGCAGTATGCCCCGAACGACGGCGGGATTACAGGGCGTCATGCCGTCACGCCGAAGGGTGTTTCCGGCACGCCGCACATGCTAACGCCGCGACGCTTGGGGGCGACGCGGCGGAGAACGACCGATGGCCGGTTTTACTTGCTGGCGTAGTCGACGCCCACGCGGGCCGACCCGACCGAGACGGTTTCGCCGTCGCGGGCGAAGGTGAACAGGCGGTCCTGTACGCCGGGCAGGCCGAAGGTCACCGTGTCGCCGTCCGAAAGGTGCATCCTCAGGCGGGCGGGATCCGCCGGCGCCTCGTCGGTGACATAGGTGGCGGTCAGCGCGTAGGCATCGCCATCCTCAACCCAGTAGACGCTCATGTCGGCATCGCTTTCGTGCAGGGTGGCGCCGGCCTTGGCCCGTGTCAGCGTGACGGTATCGGCAAGGGCGGTGGTTGCCGTCAGGGCGAGGGCGGCGGTGGAAAGAATGAGTTTCATGGTCAACCTCGTGTCTTACGTGTGCGGAATGGCAGAGGCGGGGAGGGTGCTCTGCCGCATTTTCTGCGTTGCAGCATAAGCCTGAGAAGCCGCATGCCGCCAGAGGTCAATTCTGCATACCCGTCATGCGGGCGCGTCATAAAGCTTTGTTTATAAAGAATACTTTTGCATATACGCATACGGCGGCATACCGGTCTATGCCGTCAGCCAATCGGGCCGGGGCGGCGTTCCTCGCTCAAAAGCACGTTTGCCTCCACGTCGCCGACGCCGGGCAGGGTCATGATGCGCCGCCGCAGCACGCGCTCGAAATCCGAGATGTCGCGGGACACGACGCGCAGGCGGTAGTCGTAGAGCCCGAGGATATGCTCGACCGTCTGCACCTCGGGGATGGCCGAGACGGCACGCTCGAAATCCGCGAGGCTGACTCGGCCCTTGGTGGCGAGTTTCAGGCCCAGGAAGACGGTGACGCCGAAGCCGAGCGCCTCCTTGTCCAGGTCGAGACGCTGGGTTTTCAGGATGCCCGCATCGCGCAACCGCTTGATCCGCCGCCACGCGGCGGGCTGGCTGAGACCCAGGGCGCGCCCGATGGCGCCGGCCGATTGGGTGGCGTCCTGCACCAGCGCACGCAGGATCTGGCGGTCGGTGGTGTCCAGTTCGAGGGCGGGCTGGCTCATAGCGGCAGAACCTCGTCTGTCTTGATCCGGGCCACGTGCATCAGCGCCTCAATATCGGTGATATGAGGCAGGGTCAGGATCGCTGTGCGGTAGATTTCCTGGTAATGCGCCATGTCCCGCGCAATGACCGAAAGCCGCGTGTCGACCCGACCCAGGAAAGACTGTATCTCAAGCACTTCGGGAATGCCGCGGGCAGCCTCGGTGAAGGCATCGAACGCGTTGGGGACGGTCTTGTCCAGCGTGATGCGCAAGCTGACCTCGACGCTGTAGCCGAGCGCCGCCCAGTCGATCACCGCATGGTTGCCGCGCAAAAGACCCGCCTGGGCCATGCGGTCCAGCCGCCGCGCACAGGTGGCGGTGGTCACGCCGGCAAGCTCGGCCAGGTCGGCGGGGCCGAGCGTCGGGTCGTGCTGGTACTGGCGCAGGATGCGGCGGTCGGTGTCGTCGAGGTGCATGGGCCTGTTGTGAGTGAATGGAATTTGCGAGTATTTGAAGAACGGTGAATGATTACCTCACTAATTTAGGGAATCATACCGAAAAAGCCGGGATCGCTTACGAAATATTCGCCATCTTTCACGACATCTGACGAAAAAGGAGAAAACCATGCGCGTCTATTACGATCGCGATTGCGATATCAACCTGATCAAGGACAAGAAAGTCGCCATCCTCGGCTATGGCAGCCAGGGTCACGCCCACGCGCTGAACCTGCGCGACTCGGGCGCCAAGAACCTCGTGGTGGCCCTGCGCGAAGGCAGCCCCTCGGCCAAGAAGGCCGAAGGCGAGGGCCTGAAGGTCATGGGCATCGCCGAGGCGGCGGCCTGGTGCGACCTGATGATGTTCACCATGCCCGACGAGCTTCAGGCGGAGACCTACAAGACATACGTGCACGACAACCTGAAAGAAGGCGCGGCGATTGCCTTTGCCCACGGTCTGAACGTGCATTTCGGCCTGATCGAGCCCAAGGAAGGCGTCGACGTCATCATGATGGCGCCCAAGGGCCCCGGCCACACGGTGCGCGGCGAATACACCAAGGGCGGCGGCGTGCCTTGCCTCGTGGCCGTGCACAACGACGCGTCCGGCAAGGCGCTGGAACTGGGTCTCAGCTATTGCTCGGCCATCGGCGGTGGGCGCTCGGGCATCATCGAGACGAACTTCCGCGAGGAATGCGAAACCGACCTCTTCGGCGAGCAGGCGGTTCTCTGCGGCGGCCTGGTGGAGCTCATTCGCATGGGCTTCGAGACGCTGGTCGAGGCGGGTTATGCCCCCGAGATGGCCTATTTCGAATGCCTGCACGAGGTGAAGCTGATCGTCGACCTGATCTATGAGGGCGGCATCGCCAACATGAACTACTCGATCTCGAACACCGCCGAGTATGGCGAATATGTCAGCGGCCCGCGGGTTTTGCCTTATGAGCAGACCAAGAAGGAAATGAAGGCGATCCTGCACGACATCCAGACCGGCGCGTTCGTGCGCGACTTCATGACCGAGAACAAGGTTGGTCAGCCGTTCTTCAAGGGCACGCGCCGGATGAACGACGCGCACCAGATCGAGGAAGTGGGCGAGAAGCTGCGCGCCATGATGCCGTGGATTTCCGCCGGCAAGATGGTCGACAAGGAAAAGAACTGAGCCTGTCGGGTTTGGGAAAAGGAAAGAGCCGGGGAGGTGCCCCGGCTCTTTTCGTTGATGTCAGTCGACCGGCTTGTGCGGATCGCCGTCCTTGGCCAGCGAGCTTGGCGGAACGTCCGCTTTCTTTCGCTTTTCGGTCTTTTGCTTGTTGCGCGCGGCGAGAATGAGAACGATCACCAGTGTGATGATCGACAGGGCCGCGGCGCCGATGGCTATGTCCATAGGGTTCCTCCTTTCGGTCCGGAGATAGCTGACTGCGTTTTGCCGAAAGGCAATACGCGAGGGACGTTTTGACACGCTGCCGCATGACCGGAGGGTTGATCTGAATGGAAAATCCGATTGCCGTCGCGCCGGTGAACTGGCTCAGGCTGTGTGCGCTGGGCATGATCTGGGGCGCGTCCTTCATGGCGGTCAGCGTGGCGTTGCAAGGGGTGGGGCCGCTGACCGTGGTGGCGGTGCGGCTGTGCCTGGGGGCGGTTTTCCTGCTGGTGCTCTGCCGTGCGACGGGCCGCGGATTGCCGCGCCGCCGTGGGCCTCAGGCCGGACGGCTTTGGACATTCATCGTGGCGATGGGGCTCTTCTCCAATGCCTTGCCGTTCTTCCTGCTCAGCTGGGGGCAGCAGGTGGTCGCCTCGGGCTTTGCCGGGGTCTGCATGGCGGCAGTGCCGCTGCTGGTCCTGCCGCTGGCGCATTTTCTGGTGCCGGGGGAACGGATGCATATGCGCCGCGCGGTGGGCTTCGTGATGGGCACGCTGGGTGTGGCGGTGCTGATCGGGCCGGAGGCGTTGCGCTCCACCGGGGCCGAATTCGAGATGCTGGCGCGGCTGGCCTGCGTGGGGGCGGCGGGCTGTTACGCGGTGGGGTCGATCTTCACGCGCCTCGCGCCGGAAGTGGACCGCCTGTCGCTGGCGGCCGCCGTTCTGACCGTGGCGGCGGTGGTGTTCACGCCTTACGCGCTGGTCGTCGAGGGCCTGCCGGACATGCCGCAGGGCCGGGTGCTGTGGGCGCTCGTCTACCTTGGCCTGTTGCCCACGGGCGTGGCGCAGATCCTGCTGGTGCAGGTGATCCGCGACGCCGGGCCGGTCTTTCTGAGCCTGGTGAATTACCAGGTGCCGATCTGGTCGATCATCTTCGGCGCGGTGGTGCTGTTCGAGGCGCTGCCGCCCAGCCTGTACTTGGGTCTTGCGCTGATCCTGGGGGGCGTGGCGCTCAGCCAGCTGGGCGCGCTGCGGCGGCTGTTCGGCGCCTGATAAAATTCGTACGAATTTTATCAGGCCGGAAAATTTCTAATTTTCCGGCGCGACGGTGGCGGCCATCCAGAGCCTGAGCGCCTCAGACGTTTCGGCCACGTCATGCACCCGGTGTATCTGGATGCCTTGCGCAACCCCCGCGAGCGTCACGGCGATCGAGCCGGGGGCGCGGTGGCGGGCCTCTTCGGTGCCGCCGATCGTGCCGATGAAGCGCTTGCGCGACGCGCCCAGCAGAACCGCGCAGCCAAGCCCATGAAACAACGCCAGATTGTGCAGCAGGGTCAGGTTGTGCTCCAGCGTCTTGCCGAAGCCGATGCCGGGATCGGCGATGATCCGGTCGCGGGGGATGCCGGCGTTCTCCAGCGCGGTGATGCGCTCTTCCAGCCAGTCGTAGATGTCGAGCGCCACGTTGTCGTAGCGCGGGTCCTTCTGCATCACGTCGGGCGTGCCCTGGGCATGCATGACGCAGACCGGCAGGCCGGCCTCGGCGCAGAAGGGCGCAAGAGCCGGGTCGAAGGTGAAGCCCGCCACGTCGTTGACGAGGCTGGCGCCGGCCTGATGCGCGGCGCGGGCCACGGGGGCCTTGCGTGTGTCGATGGAGACGGGAACGTCCGATCGCTGGCGCAGGGCTGCGATGACCGGGGCGGTGCGGGCGATTTCATCGTCCAAGGGCACTTCGGACGCGCCGGGGCGGGTGGATTCGCCGCCAATGTCGATGATCTCGGCCCCCGCGGCGGTCATCGCCTCGGCCCGGGCCAGCGCCGCGTCGGGGTCGTTGTGCTGGCCGCCGTCGGAAAAGCTGTCGGGCGTGACGTTGAGGATGCCCATCAGGACGGGGCGCGCCATGTCCAGCCCGGTGACGGGGGCGCGGGGCGCGGTCAGGCGGGACAGGACTTCTGCGGGGGCGTCCTGCGCCGGGATCAGGCGGGAAGGCGCGTCGCGATGCAACTCCTCGACCGTGTCGAACCAGCACCAGCCGCCCGCGAGCGGCAGGGCGGTGTCGGGGCGGGCGTGGTCGGTGCGGGGGAGGGGGCGGTATTGGGGCATTTCGTCTATGATCATCTCGTGCGGTACGAGGTCCCGGGTCAAGCCCGGGACGGTGGTGCCTTGAAGCTCGGAGGTGGCGCAAAGAGGCCAAGAGGTCCCGGATCAGGTCCGGGACGGCCTGTGAGACGGGGTCTCACAAGCCGCTTTGGGCGATGTCCTGCACCAGGGTCGGAACGGGTGGGTCGTTGGGCGGCACCTCGCCGATCAACAGCAGGTCGGAGGCATCCATGTGCCCGGCGAACCACGCAGCCAGGCCCACCGGATCATCCGGGCCGGTACGCGGGCCGTCGACCGCGTCCAGCACGATCTTCGACGGGGCCCAGACGCTGATCTGGCCGTTCTTCATCGCCCAGTCCAGCTCGGTCCGGGTGCCCACCACGACGCAGCGGTCGTCGCGGCCCGCCAGGACCCAGGCGTTCTGTTCCAGCGCCAGGAGGTCGACGCGGCGCTGCGACATGCGGTGGCCGGTCTTCGGGCTGTCGACGCGGTTGTGGCCGACGCACAGGATCACCGGCTCGGCCCGCGCCTGAAGCTGGTCCAGCCAGCGCGACAGGTTGGGCGAGCCGATGGCGGTGTTCGAGAGGTAAACGACATGCGGATGCGGCGTGATGTCGGCGTGATGGCCCACCGGCTTGGTCTTGAGGTCGTCGACCGAGCGGACGATTTCCACGCCAAGCGCGCCGGGGCCGCGATCCAGCTTCTCGATGCGCACAAAGGTGCGCACCGCCTGCGGCTCGATCAGAATGCGCTCGGCGATGCGTTCGGCCAGGGTTTCCAACAGGTTCAGGCGTTCCTCGGCAAGTTCGGCGGCGATGGCCTCGGTCACCTTGTCATAGCTGAGGATGCGGTCCACGTCGTCGTCGATCGGGTCGGTGATGGGGCGTACCTCGACCACCACGTTGAACGCCACGCGCTGGGTGGTGCCGCGCTCGGCCTGGAACGCGCCGATCTCGACCTCGACGACGTGGTCGCGCACCGAGATCCGGTCGAGCGGGCCATCGGGGGCGGTCGCGTCCGCGCGCTCGGACGGGTGCGCGAAGGCAAGACGGATTTCCTTGGACATGCGGGCCTCCCCCCAGCTTTGACCTTGCGGGGCATACCATGGGGCAGGGGAGAGGTGGAACCCGTAAATGCGACGCCCGGCGGCCCGGCTCCGGCAGATCGGCGCGGGCCGGTTCCTCGGCGGAGGTCCGCACACGCTTTTCCGCGCGGGCGGTCTGACGGAACGCAGCCGGACCGTGACGCGTTTACACCCAGAAGAAAAGGAGGTCGCCCATGACGACGCAGGACGTGCAGAACCGGACCTTCACCCACCCCAATGTTGCGGAAATCGACCAGAGCGACCGGCTCGTGCCGGTCAACCTGCGCCAGTCGGGCGCGACCCCGGTCGAGATGCTGGTCTCCACCCGGGTTCGCAAATCGCCCTTCTGGCACTTGTCGGTCGAGGCGGGGGCGTGGCGCGCGACGGTCTATAACCGGATGTATCACCCCCGCGGCTATGTCCGCGAAGAGGATGGCGGCACCATGGCGGAATACCGCAGCCTGGTGCATCGCGTCACCCTGTGGGACGTGGCCGTGGAGCGGCAGATCCGGGTGCGCGGGCCGGACGCGGAGGCCTTCGTCAATTTCGTGATCACCCGCGATGCCACGAAGATCGAGCCGATGCATGGCAAATACTGCATCCTCTGTGACGAAAAGGGCGGGATCCTCAACGATCCCGTCCTTCTGCGGCTGTCGAAGGATGAATTCTGGTTCTCGATCTCGGACTCGGACCTCCTGCTCTGGCTGCGTGGCGTCAACGTGCACGGCAAATGGGATGTCGAGATCGACGAGATCGACGTCGCGCCCCTGCAGGTCCAGGGGCCGTTGTCCGAGGACCTGATGGTCGACCTGGTGGACGAGACGCTGCGCGACGTGCCCTATTACGGCATGATGGAAGCCACGATCGGCGGGGCTCCCGTGGTCATCAGCCAGACCGGATTTTCCGGCGAAAAGGGCTACGAGGTCTACGTGCGGGACGCGTCCGAGAACGCCGAGAAAGTGTGGTACGCGATTCGCGGGACCGGCGCGCGCTATGGCTTGCGGGTGATCGCCCCCGGGCATCACCGCCGGATTGCGGCCGGCATCCTGTCCTGGGGGCAGGACATGGATCACGAGACCTCGCCCTTCCAGGTGAACCTGGCCTACCAAGTGCCGAAAGAGAAACCGGCGGAGTATATCGGCAAGGCGGCGCTGGAACGTCAGCGCGACGCGATCGAGGCGGGGGAATATCCCTTCCGCCTCAAGATGGTCGGGATCAAGATGGATGGCTTGCCAGTGACGGATTACCCGTCCGATTTCTGGCTGGTGCAGGACGACGAGGGCTGTCGGGTGGGATACGTCACCTCCGCCTGGTGGTCGCCGGAACTGGAGGTGAACATCGCGCTGGCCTTCGTGCCGTGGCGGCTGTCGGACATCGGATCGCGGCTGCGCGTGGAATTGCCCGAGGCCTATGCCGAGCATTCCGGCCAGGCGGCCGCTGCGGAGGTGTGCGATGTGCCGTTCCGTCCGTCTGAACATCCCAACGTGCGCGAGGCGCGCGGCTGAGCGTCAGAGCCGTGCATCGCCGGGTCGCTTCACCGCTGCGGCGATTGAGTTGTGCTGTGCGCATTAAATGAATCCTTTGCGTGATCGGTCGAATTGGGACCGAGACGCATACGTCGGACCGCAGTGCCGTTGCGCCAAACGCGGTGTTTGATGGGTCCCCACATCGCCCAAGGGGCGGGTGCTACGGTAACGCCCCTGTTCATTACCGTGACCCCGCCCCGGGGCAAGCGACCTGCGCGCGTGATTTTCGCGCGATCCGGGCGCGTCGCCGCGCACCGGGGGCCGGGATTAGGGAACGGCCCCCGGTACGAAATCAGTCGTCTGCCAAAGCCTAATCGAGGTCATCCAGGTTCTGGCCGCGCGACAAGCGCGGCGCCATCAGCGCGATGCAGACATCGACCATCGCCTTACCCCGAGTGAAACTGCTGCTGCCAGCCGCGGCGGGCCGGGCGCGGGTCCAGACGCTTGAGCAGGGTCTGCGTCAGCCGGATCGCATCGCGCAGCCCCAGCCGTTCCTGCTTCAGCTGCTTGAGGCGCAGCGTGTCGGCGGCCGGGCGGCTTTCCTCGCGCGTGATGCGCAGGTCAAGCTCGCGGTGCCGGCGGGACAGCGTGTCGATCCGGGCTTTCAGGCTCTTGGGCGAAAGAATGCGGCGTTTCATCAGGGTCCTCCCTTGGTGATGCTGTTCGGTCAATCGTGAACAAGACATGGGAAGGGGCGGGCGGCGATTAAATCCTATCGAAGCTGAAAATCCGATAGGAAAACCCTATCTTGAAAAAGCTCGGGACGAGGACCATGGCATGGACGAGATCACCTTGCGCCAGTTGCGCTATTTCCTGTCGCTCTGCGAGGCGGGCCATTATCGCAAGGCGGCCGAACGCGCCGGGATCAGCCAGCCGTCGCTCAGCCAGCAGATCGTTCGGCTGGAATCCGCTCTTGGCGTCGACCTGGTGGAGCGGGGGCGGCGCGGCGCCGTCCTGACGCCGGCGGGACGCGAGGTAAGGGAGCAGGCCCGCAAGGTGGTCGACGAAATCGAAACGCTGGTGCAGCGGGCCCGCGCGGCGCGGGACGGCATCGGTGGCACACTGCACCTAGGCACCACGCCGACGCTGGGGCCATACCTTCTGCCGTTCGTGACCCGGCGCCTGCACCGGGCGTATCCGGCGTTGAAGCTGGTGATACGCGATGCCGCGCCGCGCAGCCTGCAGGATGACCTGACCGAGGGGCGGCACGACATGATCCTCACGCAGCTGCCGGTGCAATCGGCTGATCTCGACGTCATGCGGCTCTTTCGCGAGCCGTTGAAGCTGGCCGTGGCGCAGGACCATCCGCTGGCCGGACAGGCGCGTGTCGAGGCGGCAGACCTGTACAGGCAGGACGTGCTGTCGCTGTCCGATGCCTACCTGTTGCATGGCCAGATGCTGCGTCTGTGCGAGGATGTGGGCGCGCGGCTGCGGCAGGATTACGAAGGCACCAGCCTGGATGCGCTGCGCCAGATGACGGCGCTGGGGATGGGTGTCAGTTTCCTGCCCGCGCTCTATGTCCGGTCCGAGGTGGACGGCAAGGAAGACGACGTGGCGATCCGGCCCTTCCGCGATGGCCGCCTCGCCCGGTCCATCGGCCTGGCCTGGCGCCGGCGGGCGGCCCATGCGGCGCTGGCGCGGCGGGTCGGCGGCATCGTGCAGGCGGTGGTTCAGGAGCATTTCGCCGACCTGGTCACGCTGGAGGGATAGATGCGCAGATACAGACTCGGAGACGATGTCGGACCGCTGGAGCACTGGCCCTTCGATGCGCCGGAGAGCGACTACAGGATCGTGCGGGGCGATCCGGTCTGCCACGGGCGGCTGGATGCCGGCGGGCCGGGCCATGCCACGCGGTCAGGGATCTGGCGCTGTTCCGAAGGCGCGTTCGACTGCACCGAGCAGGGCGACGAAATGATGGTCATTCTTCAGGGCCGCTGCCGCATCACCGATCATGCCTCGGGCGATGCGCTGGACCTTGGCCCCGGTGACACGGCCTTTGTCCGGGATGGCAGGCGCGTGACCTGGGACATCTCCGAAGAGGTGACCAAGGCCTTCATGGGCTGGAAATCCGGCGGCTATTGACCCGTCGCGTCGATTTTCGCACAGGTGGGCCCGCGCCCCTCGCCACGGCCCTCGATCGTACTATCCTTCTTGGCGAACCAGGGTCCGGCCTTTCGCCGGTCCGCCAACCGATGCAACAGACCGGGAGGGGTCCCATGACCACCAGACGCAATTTCCTGATCGGCAGCGCCGCGGCCGGCACCGTGACCGTTCTGCCCTCACTTGCCCTTGCCGCCGAAGAGGGCGCCAGCATGAGCGTTCTCGACGGGGGCGTGACCCTTCACCCGATCTCGCATGCGTCCTTCGTGATGGAGACATCGGCGGGCGTGGTCTATGTCGATCCGGTGGGCGCGGCGTCGGACTATGAGGGCCTGCCCGAGCCCGGGCTGATCCTGGTCACCCACCGCCACGGCGACCACTACAGCGCCGACCTTCTGGCGGCGCTGCCCGAGGTGCCGATCGTGACCAGTGCAGACGTGATGGGCATGATGCCCGAGGACATGCAGGGCCGCGCGCAGGCCATCGCGGCGGGCGAGACAACCGAGATGATGGGCCTCGGGATCGAGGCCGTGCCCGCCTACAACATCACCGAGGGCCGGATGGATTTCCATCCCCGGGACCGTGGCGATATCGGCTTCGTCGTGACCACCAATGCGGGCCGGGTCTATATCTCGGGCGACACCGAAGGCACCGACGAGATGCGCGGCCTGCAGGACATCGACCTTGCGCTGGTGTGCATGAACCTGCCCTTCACCATGACCGCGGAACAGGCCGCCGACGCGGTGGCCGAATTCGCCCCCGCAATGGTGATCCCCTACCATTATCGCGGTCGCGAAGGCGGCACCCAGGACCCCGAAGCCTTTGCCCGGATGCTGAGCGAGGCCGGGGTGGACATCGAGGTGTCGCTGCATGACTGGTACAACGGTAACCTGAGCTGACGCCCAACCCGGCAGAGGCCTTCCACCAAAAAGACGTACAGGGACAACATATGAAATATACTTTCCTGATCGCCGCCATGGCCACCCCCCTTCTTCCCGGTACGGCACTGGCGCAATCCGGGCCCAGCCTGTCCTTCGCGGCGGGCATCGGCGGCAATTACCAGCCCGAGTATTTCGGCTCGGACGATTACGACGCGGGCGTCACCGGCGGGTTCAAGTTCGGCCACCTCCGGATCGGCCGGCTCGAATTCGGCGATCCCGACCCCAATGCGGTCGATCTGGGCTGGCGGCCGCGTGGCTCGCTGCGCCTGATCGGCAAGCGCGACAGCTCGGACCACGTGGAACTGACCGGGTTGCGCGATGTCGATTTCAGCGTCGAGATCGGCGGCGGCGTCGGCTACACCGCCGAGAACTTCCAGGCCTTCGCCGATGTGCGCTATGGCGTGATCGGCCATGAAAGCTGGGTGGGCGAGCTTGGCGCCGATGCGATCTTCCGTCCGTCCGAGGACTGGACGGTGACGGTGGGGCCGCGCGCGCTTTGGGGGTCGGATGACTATGCGTCCACCTATTTCGGCGTCACCCCGGCGGAGGCGACCCTGTCGGCCTTTCCCGCCTACACGCCCGGCTCGGGCCTCGTCAGCGCGGGGATAGAGGTCGGCGCGCAGTACGAGCTGTCGCGGAACTGGTATCTCGACGGCACGCTGGCCTGGAACCGCTATGTGGGCGATGCGGCGGACTCGCCCATCGTGCAGGACGATGACAGCTTCACGGCGTCCCTGGTCGTGATGCGGCGGTTCAACTTCGGTCGGTGATTGCGGCTTTGCAGTTTTACCTGTCATAAGGCCCCGGTTTTGCCGGGGCCTTTGCGTTATTGCCAGTGGAGGCGGCTTGTCAGCCAAGCCACCACTGGTGTGATCCCCAGCGAGATGAGCGGGACCAGCACGCCCGTCAGCACCAATGTCCGCCACGCCATCGGCCAATCCGGCCCGATGGTTCGCAGAATTACCAACCCTGCCATCACCAGTGGCCAGACA
Source organism: Roseovarius sp. THAF8 (assembly GCF_009363735.1). Classification (NCBI taxonomy): domain Bacteria; kingdom Pseudomonadati; phylum Pseudomonadota; class Alphaproteobacteria; order Rhodobacterales; family Roseobacteraceae; genus Roseovarius; species Roseovarius sp. THAF8. The sequence continues at coordinate 3,739,361 of NZ_CP045410.1, forward strand.
ACCAGCCACACCAGGAATATCCGCAAGACGCGTCTCATGGACCTTCGCCCTCCATCTCGTCCGCGATGATCCGGAAATAGCCGGGCAGGACGGCCGTCAGCCTGTCCCGCCCCTCGGGCGTCAGGGCGATATGGCGGAGGCGGCTGTCGTCTTCGTCCGTGGTCTTGGTCACCAACCCGTCGTTCAGCAGCGTGCGCAGGGTGCGCGCAACCACCGGGCCGGAGACATCCAGCCGCTCGGTGATTTCGCCCACGGTCAGGCTGTCGCGCTCTTCCTCGCGGTCGATCACGATCAGGAACAGAAAACGCAGCTGCGACAGCCCGTGCCGCGCGAAATAGGCATCCAGCCGGCGGATCAGCAGGCTGGCCCGCCGCAGCAGGGTCAGCCCGTCGCGTATCGTCTCCGGGTTTGTGTCGTAATGGCCGGAATAACTTTCGATCATGCGCCGCGTGGGCAGGTCCTTGAGAAAGAACATGGGACGGGCTTTCAGGCCAGAGGGTGCATGAAGGTCAGCTCCACCGGCGCGGCCAAGAGATGCTCGTAGCGCTCGAACACCGCGCGGGTATAGGCTTGGGCGTGGTGCGCGTCGAAGGCGGCCCGATCGACCCAGATCTCGGTCAGGTGCAGGGTGTCGCTGTCGACGTTGCGGTGCAGGGTGAAATGCTGGCAGCCCGCTTCGGCGCGGGTCTCGGACAGGATACCGAGGATGGCGTCGCGAGCCTCGATCAGGCAGTCTGGCTTGGGTTGGATGGTGGCGAAAATGCTGAGGGACATGGGGCGGCTCCTTTGATTCTGTCGTTTTATTATCATGGTATATATCATGATAAATGTAAACCCGCCGCATCGCGCGGAATCATCCTCGGGCCTGACCCGAGGATCTCTGGGCCATGGGATCCCGGATCACGTCCGGGATGTGTGGGCGACGAGCGGCGGGCCGTGGCGTGAAGATGAAGAAGGCATCGTTGCTGCCATTCCCAACGGAGGCGAGCGTCAGCCCCTGGGGTGGCGATCCGACGGCAATTCTGAAGCATTTTATGCCAGCCACATACAGCCTCGGAATGATCGTTTCACCCAGCCCCTGCCACATCGCCAGCCCACGGGAGGGGCTGACGATCGCCGGGCCGCTTCGCGGCTGTTCACCGGCTGGGTGCGCGATACCAATGTCTTGCAAGGGCTCGATCCCGACATGCGTTGCGGACGGCACGGATGTTGGCTTCGCGGACGAGACGGCCGGTGGGTTGGTAGGGGTCGCGCATCGACGGGCCGCGGCGCGGCGATCCAACGATGGTTCTGCAGCACTTTATCCCCGCCAACTCCGTAAAACCTCCGAGCGGCACACCCGGCCTCACCAAATCGCCGTGCCGGTGGGGCGGCCCGGCGATGCGCGGCGGTGCAGCAAGCTGCACCTGGATTCCGCGCGGGGCGTTCGCGTTGGAAGTTCGCTTTGCGGACATACTAGACGTCCGATCTATAGCCCCGACGCGGAAACGGGCCGCAGGCCCCGCGTCATCGCCGGGCCGCCCCCACGGCCCGGCGATTGGGTGAAGTACGGTGAATCGCTCAATCCTGTTTCGGATTTGGCCTGGATAAAGTGCTGCCGAACTGCCGTCGGATCGCCGCGCCGCGGCCCGTCGATGGCGCTCGGGGATATAGATCATACGTGTCCGCGAAGGACTCGAGCCGTACATTCGCTGCAGTAAAGATGCATGGCCGAAATGCGGGACGAAGCGGACGTTGTTTTCTGTCGATGCGCGGCGGGCTTCGCCCTTGTTCCGCGCGAGCGCTTTGTAACTACAGTAATTATGGATTCGAAGCGGAAGTTTCGCTCCCTGCCCAGAGCGCTCATCTGCACCACCCAAAGCAAAGGCCCCGGACCGCGCCGGGGCCTTCTTTCCTGCGTGGCGCCAGATCAGACGAACAGGAAGTCGTCCACGGCCGCATCCAGCGCAGCGCCGTCCTGGAAGGCGAGGTTCTGAATGCGCGTGTCCATGTCCGGCCCCGTATCGGCCTGGGCAAAGGCTGTGGCGGCGGTGTTGTGGTTGTCCAGCAGGTACTCGGCAAGCGCGTCCTGCTCGGTGCCGTCATCGGCGAAGGTCGCATCGCCGGTCTGCACGCCTTCCACTTCGAGGGCGGTAAAGTCGAAATCCTCGGGGAAGGGATAGCCGTCACCGCCGCCGATGAAACTGCCGTCGTCGTCAAACCGCGGCGCGGCCAGGAAGCCCAGCGTCACCACGCCGTATTCCTGGTCGGGGTTCACGATGACGCCGTCATCCACCAGCACCGCCCGGATCTCGCCGGTGTCGGGGTCGACGAAGGCCGCGTCGTCGATCCGCGCGCCGGCGGGCGCATCGGGGTCAAAGCTGAACTCTACGCCCGCCACCTGGATGAACTGGCCCGCCACGCCGGGCAGGGCGGCCACGCCGTGCTCCAGCACCGCCACCAGCTGGGTCGCGGTCAACTGGCCGACGACAAGGTCGTTGTTGAACGCGAGCGTGGTCTGGATGTCGTTCTGGCTGATGCCGCCCGTCGGTTTCACCACGTTGCCGTCGCCGTCGAGGATCTGCTCGTTCACGCCGCGCACCGGCTCGCTTCCGCCGGCGGGCACCACCGTCTGCCCGATCGAGGCGCGGATGCCGCCGCCGTTCTTGATCGACACCCAGACCTCGGTGTCCGACTGGATCTCGTTGGCATAGTCCAGGTTCGCGTCCGCCGTCAGGTTGCCCAGGTTGGTTTCCTGGGTGCGCACGCCATCGGGGTCGTTGCCCGCGCCGGTGCCCGAGCGGTTGCCGTTCAGGAAGACGTCCGAAATGCCGAAGACATTGCCTTCGGTCGCCAGGATCTGGTCCTGGATCGCGTCGGCGATGGCCTGGATCTCGGGGTCGATCAGACCTTCGGCATCCAGCTCCGCCACGCCCTGGTCGTCTGTGGCGTAAGCGCCCGAGACATCCGCGTCATAGCTTTCGGGGATGATGTTGCCATGGGCGTCGAACTCGATCACCAGGCGCCCCACGTACTTGTAGCTGCCATCCGTGTTGACGACCGCGGTTGTGGTGCCGCCGGCGTTGTCGATGAAGGCCGGGTACTGGCCCTGGTCGCTGTCGCCGTCGCGGGCACGGTCATTATCGTCGAAAAGCCGCGTGTTCGAGCCGCCGGCGACGATGATATCCACGTCCGACAGACGTTCGGCCAGCGCGAACTCGATGTCGATCTGCTGCATGTGCGCGAGCAGGATCACCTTGTCCATCGTGGGGTTCGCGTCCAGCAGGGTGTCGACCTCGGCCTGGATCGTGGCGGCCAGCGCGTCCAGCTCGGCCTCGGTCGGCTCGGTGCCGGCCCAGCCCGGGGCGATGCCCACGCCACCCGGCGACGAGATCGAGCCGAGCGTCGGGGTGGTGGCCCCGATGACGCCGAAGCGCTCGCCGTCCTGCTCGATCACGGTCGAGGAGGTCACGACGCCCGCCTGCGGGGCCAGCCCGCCCTCGACGGTTAGCGGCGCGAGGTTTTCGTCGGTGGAAAAGTCGAGGTTGCCCGACAGGTAGGGGAAGAGCGCCCCCGCGAAATCCATGCCGTCGAGGTCGGTGCCCGACAGGGCGGCGAAGTCTCCCGCCGCGTCGCCGGAAATCAGACCGGCCAGCGTGGCGGTGCCGAAGTCGAACTCGTGGTTGCCCAGGGCCACCGCCTGTACACCCAACTCGTTCTGGATCTGGATATCGGCGATCCCGGCCGAGCCGAACACCGCCGCCGAGGCGTCATAGAACAGGCCCGGAATGAAGGCGTCTCCCGAGGAAAGCGTGAGCGTCGCGTCGGCGCCCACGTCATCGTCGCGCAGCGCGTTCAGCACACCCGAGAAGTTGGGCGCGTCCGCCACGGCGGCGGCGCCGGCTTCCTGGTCGGCAAAGTGCAGCAGGTTGAGCGTGAACGTCTCCTTGCGGCCCAGCATCTCGACCGTGACCTGCGCCTCGTCGCTCTCGGTCTCTCCGTCCGAGACCCGGTAGGTGAAATCAAGCTCGCCGTCGAACCACGGGAAGGCTTTCACCTTGACCGTGCCGTCCGCCTTGATCTTGAGAAACCCTTCGACGACACCGGACTCCTCGTCCTTCAGCAGGAAGAACTTGCGGTTGCCGACGGTCTTGCCGTTGATCTCGGATATGAACAGGTCGTCGGCGTCGCCGTCTTCGCCGGGCAGGTCGTTGGCCAGAAGATCGAGCTTTGCCTTGCGGCCCACGACGCGCGCAACGTCATCGGATGCGGTTGGGGGCGAGGTGGGGGCGTCGTCGTCGCGCGGATTGCACCAGTCCCAGAAGCCGGGAAACTTGTCTTTCCAGGAATGGCCGCGGTGGCCCCACGGCGTGCCGAAATCATGTTTGGAAAACATCGTTGAAATCCTCTTTGCAGGCGAAATCCGCGTCGCAGCAACGCGGTCTGGTCCTGAAAAGAGCGGGTTTTGCGTAACAGGGGCGCAGCGAATGCGTTAAACTTTTGTGACGGCACCGGGTTCGTCGCCGTCTTGCCGCTCAGCGGCGGCTGAGACGGTGGCGCAGAAACGACCAGACGGTCAGCGCGGCAAGCGCGACAAGGGCGGCCTCGCCGATCAGGCGGGCCACCCGGCCCAGCCCCGCCACCGCGGACGGATTGGCAGCCTGCGCCCCGCCATTGACCAGCACCAGCGTCACCACGCCGGGAACCAGCACCAACCCCGCCACGACCGGCCAGAAAAGCCAGCGCGTCGCAGACGGGTAGAGCATGGCGCCCAGGCGCTGCTGCCACCACATGAGGGCACAGACGAGCGCAGGACCCACCAGGGCCAGAAGAACCGCGATCAGCGGTGCGACGAAGACCTCGAAGACCGGCGCGCCGCCGCCGCGCCACCCGGTCGCGCCGCCGCCGCGGCCGAACGGAAACCCCCAGATCAGCTGGGGTGCGAAACGCGAGAGCGCGAGGCTTGCCACGCAGAGTAGCAGGTAGATCTCGACCCCGAACGCGTATAGTCGCCAAGGCGCGGCGCGGCGGCGGTGCAGCACGCTGCCGCCGATCACGATCACCAGTATGCAGGCAAGATAGATCAACCCGGCACGCCTCTATTGAACGAAACAGGCCCCGGATCGCTCCGGGGCCTGTCGAAAGGTTCAGGCTGGACAGCCGCCGCCTAGTGGTGCGCGGGCTGCTTGTCCCAGTCTTCCCGCTTGGGCAGCTGCTCGAACGTGTGTTCGGGCGGCGGGCAGGGCAGGGTCCATTCCAGCGTGTCGGCATATTCGTTCCACGGGTTGTTCTGCGTCACGCGTGCGCCGCGGAACAGCGAGTAGGCGATCACACCGAAGAAGAAGATGAACGAAGCGAAGGACAGGAAGGCACCGATGGACGACCAGTAGTTCCAGACCGCGAAGGCCTCGGGATAGTCGATGTAACGGCGGGGCATCCCCTGACGTCCCAGGAAGTGCTGCGGGAAGAAGGTCAGGTTCGCACCGATGAACATCGCCCAGAAGTGCAGCTTGCCGGCCCATTCGGGGTACATCCGCCCGGTCATTTTGGGGAAGTAGAAGTAAACCCCCGCGAAGATGGCGAAGACGGCGCCCAGCGACATCACGTAGTGGAAGTGCGCCACCACGTAGTAGGTGTCATGGTACGCCCGGTCGATGCCCGCTTGGCTGAGGACGATGCCGGTGACGCCGCCCACGGTGAACAGGAACAGGAAACCGAACGCCCAGAGCATCGGCGTCTTGAACTCGATCGCGCCGCCCCACATGGTGGCGATCCAGCTGAACACCTTCACGCCCGTCGGCACCGCGATCACCATCGTGGCCAGCATGAAGTAGGACTGCTGGGTCAGCGACATGCCCACGGTATACATGTGGTGCGCCCACACGACGAAGCCGAGGAAGCCGATGGCGATCAGCGCCCAGACCATCGGCAGGTAGCCGAAGATCGGCTTGCGTGCGAAGGTCGCGATGACGTGGCTGATGATGCCGAAGCCGGGCAGGATGATGATGTAGACCTCGGGGTGGCCGAAGAACCACAGGATGTGCTGGTAGAGCACCGGGTCCCCACCGCCGGCCGGATCGAAGAAGGTCGTGCCGAAGTTGCGGTCGGTCAGCAGCATGGTGATGGCGCCCGCCAGAACCGGCAGCGACAGCAGGATCAGCCACGCGGTGACGAAGATCGACCATGAGAACAGCGGCACCTTGAACAGCGTCATGCCCGGTGCGCGCATGTTCAGGAACGTGGTGATCATGTTGATCGCGCCCAGGATCGAGCTTGCGCCCGACACGTGCACGGCAAAGATCGCCAGGTCCATCGACATGCCCGCCTCGTTGGTCGAGAGCGGCGGGTAAAGCACCCAGCCCACGCCAGAGCCAAGCTGCCCGTTGCCGCCCGGCGCCAGAAGCGAGGCGACACCCAGCGAGGTACCGGTCACATAAAGCCAGAAACTTAGGTTGTTCAGACGCGGGAACGCCATGTCCGGTGCGCCGATCTGCAACGGCATGAAGTAGTTGCCGAAGCCGCCGAAGAGGGCGGGGATCACCACGAAGAACATCATCAGAACCCCGTGATAGGTGATCATGACGTTCCACAGGTGCCCGTTCGGGGTACATTCGCCGGCGGCCGCCGCGGTGAACCGCGCGCCTTCCATGCACATGTACTGAACGCCCGGCTCCATCAGCTCGAGCCGCATGTAGACGGTGAACGCCACCGAGATCAGGCCGACGAATGCCGACGTGATCAGGTAGAGAATCCCGATATCCTTGTGGTTTGTCGACATGAACCAGCGGGTGAAGAACCCGCGGTTGTCGTCATGTCCGTGGCCGTGAATGGCTGCGTCTGCCATCTGGGTGCCTCCTGCTGGTCGTTTATACGAAGGACACCTGTTGGCAAAGGGTCGGTCAGACTCCTCCGCAGCGTGTCCCGCAACACGAGAACGGTTCTAGAATGCCCCGCGAGGATGAGCAATGCGCCAGATTGACATAGCGGGATATTTTTTGTCGCAGCGCGCAGCGGGGCGAAAACGGTCAAAACCCCTGCAAAACTTAACGAATTCTTCACCATGACGGTGTCTGACCGGCGACGGCCCGTGGCTGGGAACAGCGCGCGCGAAAATCGCCGGCCGCTCTTGAAGCCCCCCCGGCCCACGCATAAGGTTCACTGCGACGCGGGCCGATCCACGGCCCGGACCATGCGCATCAAGAGGCAGGCAACATGACAGACCCGATGGAAACCTACATGAACACGCTCGTCCCCATGGTGGTCGAGCAGACCAGCCGTGGCGAACGGGCCTACGACATCTTCTCGCGCCTGCTGAAGGAGCGGATCATCTTCGTCAACGGCCCGGTGCATGACGGCATGTCCAGCCTGATCGTGGCACAGCTGCTGCACCTCGAGGCGGAAAACCCGTCCAAGGAAATCTCGATGTATATCAACAGCCCCGGCGGCGTTGTTACATCGGGCCTGTCGATCTACGACACGATGCAGTACATCAAGCCCAAGGTCAGCACGCTGGTCATCGGCCAGGCCGCCAGCATGGGCAGCCTGCTGCTGACCGCCGGCGCGGCGGGCATGCGCTTTTCGCTGCCCAACAGCCGAATCATGGTTCACCAGCCGTCGGGCGGCTACCAGGGCCAGGCGACGGACATCATGATCCACGCCGAGGAAACGCTGAAGCTGAAACGGCGTCTTAACGAAATTTACGTAAAACACACCGGACAATCGCTGAAAAAGGTCGAGGAGGCGCTGGAGCGCGACAACTTCATGTCTCCCGAGCAGGCCAAGGACTGGGGCCTGATCGACGAAATCGTGGAAAACCGGGCGAAAGGCGACGAAGACGACAGCTGATCCGCGCATCCGCGGCACGCGAGGGGGCAGGGGCGATTTTGACATTGAGGTGCCAAACGCTCTGCCCTAAGCTGCCTCAAACGGACGTGAAACTAGCGACCCGCGCTAGGGCCGGATGAACCGGCCTCACCCATCCAGGGTGGCGCACATGATGGGTCTGACATACGGCGCAGGACGCCGAAAGGTGCAAGAATGGCGAACAACTCCGGTGGCGACAGCAAGAACACGCTCTACTGCAGTTTCTGCGGCAAGAGCCAGCACGAGGTCCGAAAGCTGATCGCGGGTCCCACGGTTTTCATCTGCGACGAATGCGTTGAACTGTGCATGGACATCATCCGCGAGGAAACCAAGACCGCCGGCCTGAAGGCGACGGATGGCGTGCCCACCCCGCGCGAGATCTGCGATGTGCTGGACGATTACGTGATCGGCCAGGCGACGGCGAAGCGCGTGTTGTCGGTCGCGGTGCACAACCATTACAAGCGCCTCAACCATTCCGGCAAGAACGACATCGAACTGCAGAAGTCCAACATCCTGTTGATCGGCCCCACGGGCTGCGGCAAGACGCTGCTGGCGCAGACGCTTGCGCGGATCCTCGACGTGCCCTTCACCATGGCCGACGCCACCACGCTGACCGAGGCCGGGTATGTGGGCGAGGATGTCGAGAACATCATCCTCAAGCTGTTGCAGGCGTCCGAGTACAACGTCGAACGCGCGCAGCGCGGCATCGTCTATATCGACGAGGTCGACAAGATCACCCGCAAGTCGGAAAACCCCTCGATCACCCGCGACGTGTCGGGCGAGGGCGTGCAGCAGGCGCTCCTGAAACTGATGGAAGGCACCGTGGCCGCCGTGCCGCCGCAAGGCGGGCGCAAGCATCCACAGCAGGAATTCCTGCAGGTGGACACCACGAACATCCTGTTCATCTGCGGCGGCGCCTTCGCCGGCCTCGACAAGATCATCAGCCAGCGCGGCAAGGGCAGCGCGATGGGCTTCGGCGCCGACGTGCGCAACGTGGATGAGCGCAACGTGGGCGAGGTCTTCAAGGATCTCGAACCCGAGGACCTGCTGAAATTCGGCCTGATCCCGGAATTCGTCGGTCGCCTGCCGGTCATCGCGACGCTGGAAGACCTGGACGAGGATGCGCTGGTCACGATCCTGACCCAGCCCAAGAACGCGCTGGTCAAGCAGTACCAGCGCCTGTTCGAGCTGGAGAATGTGGAACTGACCTTCACCGACGACGCGCTGACGGCGATTTCCAAGCGCGCGATCGCCCGCAAGACCGGGGCGCGCGGCCTGCGTTCGATTCTCGAGGATATCCTTCTCGACACGATGTTCGAACTGCCCGGCATGGACAATGTCGAGGAGGTCGTGGTGAACGAGGAAGCGGTCACCGCCGAAGCCGCGCCGCTGATGGTGCATGCCGACGCCAAGAAGGAAGAGGCCAGCGCCAGCTGAGCGCCCTCCGCCCCGGCGCGGACAAATTTTTCGAAAAATTTGCCCATGAAAATCCTGTCGATTTTCATGGGCATTTTCTTTGCAAGAAAATGCTGGCCTGCACGGGCAGGGACGAGGCCGGCAGCGCGGCGGCGCGTCACGCGCGGGCTTGCCGGAAAAGGCGCCGGACTGGCGGATAGAGGCCGCCGCGGCCTCCTGCGGGCTGGACCTTGGCGGCAATCTGCGGCATATCGGGACCAGCGACGTTTCGGAGGATCATGATGGGTCTGCTCACCTCTCTTTTGCGCGCCGTCACCTGGTGGAACGGCGCCACTTTGAACACGATGATTCACACCCGGCGCAAGGGCGTGAAGGTCGGTGAGGACGATCAGGGCAACATCTTCTACCAGACCGGCGACGGCAAGCGCCGCTGGGTGATCTTCAACGGCGAGGCCGAGGCCAGCCGGGTCAGCCCGGAATGGCATGGCTGGCTGCATCACACCTACAAGGAGCCGCCCACCGAGGCGCCGCTGAAGCGCAAGCCGTGGGAAAAGCCGCACGAGGAAAACCTCACCGGCACCGCGCTGGCCTACGCCCCCGCGGGCTCGATCCGCCGGGCCGAACCGGCCGAGCGGCGCGACTACGAGGCGTGGAGCCCCGAGTAACCCGGCGTCCCCGGACGCTTTCAACCAGGAGCCGCGCATGGCCAGCGAGAACTTGACCGAGGTTGCCGTCGGCGGGGCCGTCCTGGCCATCGCCGCCGCCTTCGTGATCTATGCCGGACAGGTCAGCGGCTTTTCCGCCGCCGCCCCCGAATACCAGCTGCGCGCCAGCTTCCGCAGCGCCGACGGCATCGACGTGGGCACCGATGTGCGCCTCGCGGGGGTCAAGGTGGGGCGCGTGACCGACATGCAGCTCGATCCCGAAACCTACCGCGCCCGCGCCGTCTTTACGGTGCGCGAGGATATCGAGGTGCCCGACGACAGCGCGCTCGCGATCAGCTCCGAGGGGCTGCTGGGCGGCAACTTCGTGGAAATCATGCCCGGCGGCTCGCCGTTCTATTTCACCGCCGGAGACGAGATCGAGTTCACCCAGGGGTCGGTCAGCCTGATCGGGCTTCTCACCAAGTTCGTGGCAGGCGACGAGGCCGGACAAGAGGCCGGCGAATGATCCGACGCCATCGTGTCTTGACCGCCATTCTGGCGGCGTTGCTCTGTGTCTCCGGCGCGCAGGCGCAGGAAGAGGTCGAGGTCGGCACCGGCGTCGTGCTGCGCTGGGTCGACAAGATCACCACCGAGACGGGCGACCTGGAAATCGCCAACGCCAGCGCCGGCAATGTCGGCCGGATGCGGATCGAGCTGGGCGAGTGCCGCTATCCCGCGGGCAACCCGGCGGGCGACGCCTTTGCCTTTCTCACGGTCCACCCCGAAGAGGACGCGCCGCCGATCTTTTCGGGCTGGATGATGGCCTCGTCGCCCGCGCTGAACGCGGTCGAGCATCAACGCTACGATATCTGGGTGCTGCGCTGCATCACCCAGTGAGGCGCGGGATCGAAGGGCGGGTGGTTGATATCCGCGTCGATGCGCAACGCGTGTTCCAGCGCTTCGCGGTACATCGCCCGCGGAATCTCCTGCGCGCCCAGGCTGGCCAGGTGCTCGGTCTGAAACTGCGTGTCGAACAGGACGAAGCCGCAGCGCCGAAGGTGCCCGGTCAGGTGCGCCAGCGCCAGCTTCGACGCATCGGTGCGGCGCGAGAACATGCTTTCGCCGAAAAAGGCCGCCCCGAGCGTCACGCCATAGACCCCGCCCGCCAGCACGCCGTCCTGCCAGATCTCCATCGAATGCGCGTGGCCCATGCGGTGCAGGTCCATGTAAAGCGCCCGGATCGGACCGTTGATCCAGGTTTCCGAACGGGCGGCACAGCCGTCGACGGTGCCCTTGAAATCGGCATTGAGCGTAGCGGTGTAGGCGCCCCGGCGCACTCGGCGGGCGAGGGACCGCGACACGTGAAACCCGTCGAGCGGCAGCACGCCGCGCAACCGCGGATCGACCCAGAACAGCTCCGGGTCGTCGCGCGACTCGGCCATCGGGAAAATTCCCGCCGCGTAGGCCTGTAGCAGAAGTTCCGGATCGAGAGGCGGCTGGCGGTCGGACATGGACACTCGTGTCGGCGGGCAGGGCGGCGTTTACCGTTCGTTACGGGATGTCATGCTAAGCGTTTGCCCGGATCATGGCAAAGGAGATGACATGGACGGCCTGAATGACGCGCCGGATACGGGCGCGGCCGGGGATCCCGGCACCGTCGAGGTTACATTGCGACAACGCGCCAACCGCCGGCAGGCGCGGTACGGGATGCTGTTCGACTGTTTTCGCCATGTCATCACCGACAGCAGCGTGCTCTATCTCGGCGCCGGGGATGGCAGGTGGTGCGCCGACCTGGCGCAGGCCGGCGCCCTGCAGGTCGTCGGGGTCGAGGCGCAGGACGAGCTTATCGCCCGATTCGACGGTCTGCCCTCCATCGGGGCGCGGGAACGGGTCGAGATGCGCCGCGCCGCGCCGCTCGACTTTCTGCAAACCGCCGCCGACATGGACAAGAGGTTCGACCTCGTGGTGCTGATGGACGTGCTGCGCGACGTGTCCGACCTCCACGAGGTCTTCGAGGATATCGCCAGGCTTCGCCCCAGGATGGTGATGGGGGACGGGGTGCTGGCCACCTCGGCGGAGCCGCTCTTGCGGCTGGAACCGCGCCGCGCCGCCGGGGGCACGGCCCGCGCGCCGCACGTGATCCCCAGCCGCGGCGCGATCACCCAGGCCGCCACCGCCAACGGGTTCGAGGTGGACTGGACCGACTGGACGCAACTGCCGCCGTCGCTGCGCGAGGGGCTGTCGGACTATTACCGCTCCGGCCCCATCGCGCGCGCGAGTTTCACGCTGATCGACGCCGGAACCTGAGGCCCTAACGGCATCGCACAAGCCCCGGGACCGGGGCATGGCGGCCTCAGCCCTCCTGCAGGTTGGTTTCCAGCCAGTGTTCCAGCCAGTGTATGTTGTAGTCGCCCGAATGAATGTCGGGCTCCTGCAACAGCGCGTGAAACAGCGGCACCGTGGTGTCGACACCGTCCACGATCAGCTCGCCCAGGGCGCGGTTCAGCCGCGCCAGCGCGGTGGCACGGTCCTGTCCATGCACGATCAGCTTGCCGATCAGAGAATCGTAATAGGGCGGGATCGAATAGCCATCGTAGAGCGCCGAGTCCATCCGCACGCCCAGGCCGCCAGGGGCGTGGAACTGCGTGATCCGGCCCGGCCGGGGCGAGAAGGTCGGCAGCTTCTCGGCGTTGATGCGGACCTCGATCGAGTGACCGTTGATCTTCAGGTCCTCCTGGGTGAAGGACATCGGCAGCCCCTCGGCCACGCGGATCTGTTCCTGCACCAGGTCGACGCCAAAGATCGCCTCGGTCACCGGGTGCTCGACCTGCAGGCGCGTGTTCATCTCGATGAAATAGAACTCGCCCTTCTCGTACAGAAACTCGATCGTGCCCGCACCGGCATAGTCGATCTTGGCCACCGCGTCGGCGCAGATCTTGCCGATCCGGGCGCGCTCTTCCTCGGTGATGCAGGGGCCGGGGGCCTCCTCGAACACCTTCTGATGCCGCCGTTGCAGCGAACAGTCGCGCTCGCCGAGGTGCACCGCACGTCCCTTACCGTCGCCGAAGACCTGGATCTCGATGTGGCGCGGCGTGGTCAGGTACTTCTCGATATAGACCTCGTCATTGCCAAAGGCCGCCTTGGCCTCGGACCGCGCGGTCATGAAGGCGTTTTCCATGTCGGCGGCGGTCTGCGCCACCTTCATGCCGCGCCCGCCACCACCTGCGGTGGCCTTGACGATCACAGGATAGCCCATCTCGTCACCCAGCGCCTTGGCTTCGGCAAGGTCGGCCACGCCGCCCTCCGAGCCCGGCACGCAAGGCACGCCCAACGCCTTCATGGTGTCCTTGGCGGTGATCTTGTCGCCCATCACCCGGATGTGCTCCGCGGTGGGGCCGATGAAGGTCAGGTCGTGATCCTCGACGATCTGCACGAAATTGGCGTTCTCCGACAGAAAGCCATAGCCGGGGTGAATGGCCTGCGCGCCCGTCACCTCGCAGGCGGCGATGATCGACGGGATCGACAGGTAACTCTCGGAGCCCGGCGGCGGGCCGATACAGACGGATTCGTCGGCCATGCGCACATGCATCGCGTCGGCATCGGCGGTGGAATGCACCGCGACGGTGCGGATGCCCATCTCGCGGGCCGCGCGGATCACCCGCAGGGCGATCTCGCCCCGGTTGGCCACAAGGATCTTGTCGAACATCGCTTGGCCCTTATTCGATGATCATCAGGGGGGCGCCGTATTCCACCGCGGCGCCGTCCTCGACCAGGATGCGCTTCACGGTCCCGGCACGGGGGGCGGGGATGTGGTTCATGGTCTTCATCGCCTCGACGATCAGCAGCGTATCGCCCTCGGCCACCTGCTGACCCACCGCGACGAAGGCGGGCGCGCCGGGTTCGGCCTGCATGTAGATCGTGCCGACCATGGGCGAGGTGACCGCGCCGGGATGGCTGGCCGGGTCCTCGGACGGCGCGGGGGCCTCCGACGCCGGTGCCGCGGCCGGGGCAGAGGGCGCGGCCGGCGCCGCCGGGGCAGGGCCGGGCGCCGACATCTGTTGTACCACCTTCTGCTTGCGGCTGACGCGCACGTTCAGCGTGTCGTCGTCGCCGTATTCGCGCTTGACCTCCAGTTCGGTCAGGTCGTTGTCGTTCAGCACCTCGGCCAGCGCCTTGATAAACGCCACGTCCGCGTCGTGGTTCGTCTTGGAAGTCTTGTCCGGCATCCCGTATCCTCGAAGCTAGGGTCGCGGCCCACTGTCCCGTCCGGCCGCGCCTGTCTTGTTTTGCGCGCTTATAGGCCAGGACGGGCCTACTTGAAAGCGCCTATTTGCAAGGAAATCTGGGGCATTTGGCGACGGATTGCGAGGGGAAAATCAAACCGACCGCAACCGGGTGGCTTTTCGCCATCGAAAGCCTGTTCCGCCGGGCCGGGACAGGGTTTACCATTGATCCGGGCGTCGGTCGGCGAAACACCGGCCGCGACACTCCGACCGCGAGGATGCACATGAACATCGCCCATTGGCTCCAGCGCCAGGCAGAGGGACGCGGGACCGCGCCCGCGCTATTCCACGGCACGCGACGCGTCGCCGATTATGCCGGGTTCCACTCCCGCGCGGCCGCTTTCGCCGGGGGTCTGGTCGCGCGCGGCATCGGTCCCGGCGACCGCGTGGCGGTGTTCATGGCGAACCACCCCGATTACCTCGTGGCGCTGTACGGCAGTTGGATCGCCGGGGCCGTGGCCGTGCCGGTCAACGCCCGCCTGCACGGGCAGGAGGTAGCCTGGATCCTCGACAATGCGGAGGCGTCGCTCTGCATCGCGACCGGGGCGCAGGCCAGGGCGCTGGAGGGGGCCGCCTGTCCGGTGGCGTCCCCGGACGAGATCGCGGGCGACGCGCTGCCCCTCGTGTCGCGGACGCCGTCGGACCTCGCGTGGCTCTTCTACACCTCCGGCACCACGGGGCGGCCCAAGGGCGTGCAGATCACCCACCGGATGCTTCAGACGATGAGCCTGACCTACCTCGCCTCGGTCGATGCGGTCAGTGCGGAAGACGCTACGCTCTACGCCGCGCCGATGAGCCACGGCGCCGGGCTCTACAGCCTGGTGCATGTCCTGATGGGCACCCGCCACGCGGTCCCCGAAAGCGGCGGCGTGGATCCGGGCGAAATCCTCGACCTCGCGGGGCATTTCGGGCGGATGCACCTTTTCGCCGCGCCCACGATGGTGCGGCGCCTGACCGACCATGCCCGGCAACACGGCCGAGACGGCACCGGCCTGCGCAGCGTGATCTATGGCGGCGGCCCGATGTACGTGGCCGATATCGAGGCGGCGCTGGACGTGTTCGGCCCGGTTTTCATTCAGATCTACGGCCAGGGCGAGGCGCCCATGGCGATCACCTCGCTGAGCCGCGCGGACGTGGCCGCGCGCCGCGCGCTTGCCACCGTCGGCCGCGCCCAGGCCGGAGTCGAACTGCGCGTGGGCGACGCGGCGGGCCACCCCCTGCCACCGGGCGCGGTGGGCGAGATCATGGTGCGCGGCGACGTGGTGATGCCCGGCTACTGGCGCAACCGGGCCGCCACCGCCGAGACCCTCCGCGACCGCTGGCTGATGACCGGCGACATGGGGTGTCTCGACGCGTCGGGCTATCTCACGCTGCAGGACCGCTCGAAGGACGTGATCATCTCGGGCGGGCAGAACATCTATCCGCGCGAGGTCGAGGAGGCGCTGCTGACCCATCCTGATGTCTCCGAGGTCGCCGTGGTGGGACGCCCAAGCGACGAGTGGGGCGAGGAGGTGGTGGCCTTCGTGGTGCCCGTGGGCGAGACGCTGGACGAGGCAGCACTCGACGCCCATTGCCTGGACCGGATTGCCCGGTTCAAACGCCCCAAGGTCTATGTCGCGGTCGATGAACTGCCCAAGAACAACTACGGCAAGGTGGTCAAGACGACGCTGCGCGCGCGGCTGTCGCAGGACTGAGGGCAGGGGCGGAAATTTGCAAATTTCCGCACCATTTTCTTGCAAGAAAATGACCCAGGATTTTGGAAAATCCTGTCCCGGAAAATACGCATTTTCCGGCCCGATTTCTGCGCGGAAATCGCGCGATCAATCGTCGTCCTTGTCGCCGGCCAACAGCCGGTCCGCCTTCTTGCGTACCAGCACCGTCCGCAGGTCGTGCATCGCCAGCAAAAGCGCGTCGGTCACGTCTTCCAGCTGGTCATCCGTGGCGCGCGATTGCGCCCAGTGCGTGGTCAGGTTCAGGTAATCCACCGCCCGGTGAATATCGTCGATGTCCCGCCGCGCCAGCAGCTCGGTGCGGGCATCCATCCATTCCTTGATGACCCGCGCGTCCTCGTCGGTCAACGCCCTGTCGCCATGCGGTTTGACCTGTCCGTTCTTTATGTTGATGACCGCGATCTGGTCCATCTCGATCCGCCGCTGGCGGTTCTCGGTGTCCACGCGAAACACGAACGCCCCGTTCTCGCGGACGCGGAAGTAATAGTCTGGCAACTCGCCGCTCACGCGGGCCTCCCCTGCGACGTGACAGGATTTCGGTCAATCGCCTGACCCATTACGACAATTTTCCGCAAAAGTCCGCTATCCGGGCGCAGGCCTCCTTCAGGGCGGCATCCGATGTGGCGTAACTGACACGGAAATAGGGCGACAGGCCGAAGGCC
The DNA here is from genome assembly GCF_009363735.1 of Roseovarius sp. THAF8. NCBI lineage: Bacteria > Pseudomonadati > Pseudomonadota > Alphaproteobacteria > Rhodobacterales > Roseobacteraceae > Roseovarius > Roseovarius sp. THAF8. Next base: position 3,755,938 of record NZ_CP045410.1, read on the forward strand.
GCGCCATGCACCACCGCGACGCCGGTTTCCTCAAGCAGCGCCGTCACGAAGGCCTCGTCGCTGTCGATCGCGGTGCCGCCCGCGCTCGTCTTGCCGATCAGTTCTTGAATCGAGGGATAGACATAGAACGCCCCCTCGGGCCGCGGGCAGGTGATGCCCGGGATCGCGTTCAACGCGTCGACCACCAGGTCGCGCCGCCGCACGAAGATCGCGTTATGGGGGGCAAGGAAATCCTGCGTGCCGTTCAGCGCCTCGACCGCCGCCCACTGGCTGATCGAACAGGGGTTCGACGTGGATTGCGACTGGATCTTGCGCATCCCACCGACCAGCACCTCGGGCCCGGCGGCATAGCCGATCCGCCAGCCGGTCATCGCGTAGGCCTTGGAAACCCCGTTGCAGGTCAGCGTGCGGTCGTAGAGCCCCGGCTCGACCTGCGCCGGCGTGCAGAAGCGGAAATTGCCATAGGCCAGGTGCTCGTACATGTCATCGGTCATCACCCAGACATGGCTGTGCCGCATCAGCACATCCGTCAGCGCCTTCAGGTCGTCCCACGAATACCCCGCCCCGGTGGGATTGGACGGCGAATTGAAGATGAACCAGCGGGTCCTGGGCGTGATCGCCGCCTCCAGCGCCTCCGGTGTCAGCTTGAACCCGGTCTCGATCCCCGCCTCGACGATCACCGGCGTACCGCCCGCAAGCGTCACCATGTCGGGGTAGCTGACCCAGTAGGGCGCCGGGATCACCACCTCGTCGCCGGGGTTCAGCGTGGCCATCAGCGCGTTATAGAGGATCTGCTTGCCGCCCGAGGCGATGCTGACCTGCGCACGCGTGTAGTCCAGCCCGTTGTCGCGCTTCAACTTGGCGCAGACCGCGTCCTTCAACTCGGAGATGCCGTCGGGCGCGGTATAGCGCGTCTTGCCCTCCTCGATGGCGCGGATGCCCGCCGCGCGGATGTTTTCCGGCGTGTCGAAATCCGGCTCGCCCGCGCTCAGGCCGATCACGTCCTCGCCCGCGGCCTTCATCTCCAGCGCCTTGGCGGAGATCGCCATGGTCGGCGAAGGTTTCACTTGGGCCAATGTCGCGGATAGCGGATTCATGTCGCACCTCGGGTGGTTTTTCGGCTGTGGTCTTCGTAGGTCATGGCCCGTATGCTAGGCAAGACGCATTCGATGGGCCACGCCCCGGAAAGGAAAACCATGACCGCCGAAACGCAAAACGACTGGTACGATCCCGAGGCCACCACGTTCGGTGACCGCCTTGCGGGCGCGCGCGAGGCGGCGGGCATGACGCAAAAGCAGATGGCGCAGCGCCTCGGCGTCAAGCTCAAGACCCTGCAGGGCTGGGAAGACGACGTGACCGAACCGCGGGCGAACAAGCTTTCCACGATTTCGGGGCTGCTGAACGTCAGCCTGCGCTGGCTTCTCATGGCCGAGGGCGACGGCCCCGACGCCCCCACCGACGCCGCCGAGGATGCGGACGTGACCGCCCTCGTGACCGAGATCCGCGCCTTGCGCACCCAGGTGGTCGGCACCGCCGAACGCCTTGGGCTGCTTGAGAAAAAGCTGCGCAAGGCCCTGCAGGACCGGGTCTGATCCGGCCCGTGACCGAGACCGGCGACACCAGGCTGAAGCGGCTGCGCATGCGGTCGATGCGGCGCGGCACCAAGGAGATGGACATCCTGCTGATGCGCTTTTCCGAGGCGCGTCTGGCCGCGCTGTCCCCGGCCGAACTGGACCTCTACGAGACGCTGCTGGAAGAGAACGACCAGGACCTCTACCAGTGGGTCACGGGGCAGACGCCGCCGCCGCCGCACCTGGCCGACCTGATCGGGCAGGTCCGGGCCGTCTCCGCCGGCTGATGCAAGCCCCGAAATAGTTCGCATTTTACGCGGTATTGGCGGCATTTAACCGATTATTCGGCTTTCTTTGTCACATCGGTCTCCGAGCATTAGCGCACGGAGACAGTGATGAGTTTTCAACAACAGATGCCGACCGCTGTGCAGTCGGATGGATTCATGGCGGGGTATCTCGATGCGCTGTCACTGGTGGAGCGGCTGCACCGGCTGCTTCTGGATGTCATCAAGGACGAGTTCGAGCGCATCGGCGTGCTCGAGATCAACGCGGTACAGGCGCTGCTGCTGTTCAATGTCGGCGACAACGAGGTCACGGCGGGTGAGTTGAAGACCCGCGGCTATTACCAGGGCAGCAATGTCAGCTACAACCTCAAGAAGCTGGTCGAGATGGACTACATGCACCACCAGCGCTGCGAGATCGACCGCCGCTCGGTCCGCGTGCGGCTGACGCAGAAGGGGCGGGGCATCCGCGACGTGGTGGCCGGCCTGTTCGAACGGCACGCCGAGGGGCTGCAATCGCGCGGCGTCATCAGCCATGACGGCATCGACCAGATCACCGGCGCCCTGCGCCGGGTGGAACGCTACTGGACCGACCAGATCCGCTATATCTACTGACCCGTCTCGCGGGAAACCCGCGCCCCGGACATTCGCGAAACGGCGCGCCCTTTCCGGTTGACGACCGCGTCACGCCCTTCGCTGAAACCCCGGGGCGGACGCGATACACTTCAAGGCAGGCGCAGGCCCGCGGGCTGCGGCGGCACGAGCCGGGACAGGTTCGGCAGTTGCAGCTCGCGCACCAGCTTGCGGCGCATGGCGGCGGCGAAATCCGCGTGGTCCCGCGCGGTCTCGGCAAAGGCGCCGGGCCCGTGCAGGACGAAGGCGCGGAAATAGCCTTCCAGAGATTTAACGTTATGCAGGTTCTTCGACGTGTTCGACCGCGATTCCGGCCCGATCACCAGCCCGTTGACGGTCACGTCGCCAAGATCACCCTCGGTCAGATCGCGCGGGTGCAGCCCGATATTGGCCGGCCCGTCGCCCGAGATGTCCAGCGTCCGGCGCAGGCACCCGGCCTGCCGGTTCAGCGCCGCCACCCCGAACAGGATCGCCGCGCTGATCGCCGTGGTGGGATCGTCGCCCCTGGCCTTCTGCGTCGCGCGCAGGCGGGCAGCGACCTCGGCCAGACGCGCCGCGCCGTCGATCTCGGTCCAGTCCAGCAGAACGCGCTGGTCCCGCACGCCGCTCCACTCGTAGATCATCAGCCGCACAGAGGCCTCGGGGACCGCAAGGAACGCCTCCTGCACCTCCGGCGCCAGCAGCGCCGCGGCCAGCCCGTCGGTTTGCAGCCGGTACTCATCCGCATCGACCGATCCCGACACGTCCATTCCCAGTGCCAGCGCCTGCCGGCACTCGGCCAGTCCCAGCCCCGGCCACAGCGCGGCACAGACCAGCACCAGCGCCCGCAACCTCATCCGTGCGGTCCGGGCCGCGTCACGCTGCCCAGGATGATATCGTTGATTTCACGGTAAAGTTTGCGGGTCATCGCCTCGGTGAACTCGTCGAACCCGTTGGCCACCACCAGAAACGCCCCCGGTCCGTGCAGCACTTCCGCCCCGTACCAGGTCAGCACGCTGGGGTCCTCGCCCAGCACCACCAGCCCGTTCACCGTGACGTCCTGCATCGGAAAATGCCGGTAGGCCTCGCGCGGGCCATAGCGATAGTTGTTCACCCCGTCGCCCGACACGTCGATCACCCGCCGCTCGCAGACCGGCCCGTTTTGCAACAGGCTTGCGCCGTACCCCAGCGCCGGCCCCATCGAGGTGGGAAACTCGTCATGGCTGCGGCGCATCTTCAGCAGGGTCTCAACCGCTGCATCGATCGCGCCGGGGCCGTCCAGCACCGTCCAGTCCAGTTGCAGCTTGTGCTGGTAGAACCCGGACCATTCGTAGACCGCCAGGGCCACGTGCCCCGGCGCTCCCCGCAGGATTGCGTGCCGCACCTCCTCGGCATCGAGGGCCGCGGCCAGGCCGACCCGTTGCAGATCGTACTCGGCGGCATCCACCGATGACGACACATCCACCGCAAGCACCAGCGCCAGCCGGCACCCCTCGGCCCCCGCCCTGAGCGGCATCAGCGCCAAGAGCGCAAGGGCCAGGGCGCGCCACACCCTCATTGCGTCAACGCCCGCAGGCGCACGCGCGCGGCTTCATCCAACCGCGCGCGCAGCACCATGTCATGGTCAAACAGAATGTCCTCGGTCCGGGTGCCCCAGCCGATGTTGTGCGTCACCAGCGGCCGCGCGCCATCGGCACTGCGCGTCTCGGCCACGATCCCGATATGCGGCAGGCCCGACCCGGCCAACCGCCAGCTGACGATATCGCCCGGCGCGAAATCGTCCGGGTCGTCGCTCGGACCCTCCGCCGCGCCGATCAGGCGCAGCAGGGTTTCCAGGTTCGGCACGCGCCGGTGGTCGATGTTGCGGTCGGTCGTGGAAAGGCCCCAGAGGGCGGGGTAGGCGGCGAAATCGGACTTCATGTCGCGGTTCACCGCCAGTTGCAGGTCGATCCCGTGCGCAGCGCGCAAGGCCCGGATCACCACGTCGGTGCACACGCCCCGGTCGCGTGGCACGTCGCCGCCGGGAAAGTCCAGCCCCACATAGGACGGATCGTAGATCACCGTCACGCCCACTTGCTTCGCCGCCGCCTCGGCCAGCGCGTCGGCCAGCGCCGGGGCAGGGGCGGCCAGCACCGCCACCGCGATCAGCGGAAGACGGTGCAGACCCATCACCAGTGCCCGGTGCTTTCCATACTGGCCCAGGGCTCTGCCGGCTCCAGCGCGTCGCCCGCTTGCAGCAATTCCACCGAGATGTTGTCGGGGCTGCGCACGAAGGCCATGCGCCCGTCGCGGGGCGGACGGTTGATTGTCACGCCGTTGTCCTGCAGGTGCTTGCACATGTCGTAGATGTTATCGACCGAATAGGCCAAATGCCCGAAATGCCGGCTGTCATCGGGCAGATCGTCGTCGCCGTCCCAGTTCCAGGTCAGCTCGACCGGGCATTCCTCCTGTCCCGGCGGCGCCATGAAGATCAGCGAAAAGCGGCCCTCGTCGCTGTCCATGCGCCGGGTCTCCTTCAGGCCCAAGAGTTCGTAGAAGGCCATGGATTTTTCCAGGTCCTTCACCCGGACCATCGTGTGCAGGTATTTCAGCGCCATAAGCGTGCGGCTCCTTTGTACTTGATTTCCCCACCACAGTTAGCCGAAAGCACCGCGCTGTCCAGAGCGGGGCGGGGGCCTCAGAATTCCGAGCGGATGCCGAAACTGACCGAGGTTTCGTCCACGTCGAACCGGCTGATGTTGGAATCCGTCGCCTCGGTATTCACCGACACGGTGGGCACGAAGCCCAGATAGCTCCAGTCCTGGAAGGTCGCCGTGACGCCGCCGAAGGTGCTGTTGTCGCTGCGCCCGCCGGGGACGGGGCCGATGATGCGGTACTTGTCGTACTCGACAAGGCTGTGGCCCAGCTGAAAGCTGATGAGAGCCGGCCCGATCTCGCGCCCCATCGTGTAGCTGACGATCCCGGTCCACTGGTCGCGCGCGCGGTTCACCCCGTCCGTTTCGGTGGTGCGATAGTTCAGGTATCCGCCGATCCGAGCGCCACTCGCCAGCCTGTAGCTCAGCTGCGCGAAGCCTTCGTATTGCATGGCGTCGTTATAGGGCCAGGTCTCGTCTTCCTGGAACTCGACCGCCCCGCCAAAGCCGAGGCGCATGTTCTCGCCAAGGCGATTGTGCCGTTCGACCCCCAGCCGCGCGAAATCGTAAAGCGGGCTGTCGCCGTACCAGACGCGCCCGCCGGTCAGGTCGAATTCCCACTGGCCGCGCTTGGATCCGTCGACCGCCAGATGGTTCACCCCGACCTGCAACCGCGAGGACGAAATGTCCGACCCGCTCAAGCCCGGCACGGCATCGTTGAACGTCACCTGCCGCGTATAGGCCCGCCCGGTCAGCCGCGTCATGTACCGCTCGCCGTAGGCGATGCGATAGCTGCCCTGCAGGTCGGTGGTGGCGACCACCCCGTCGATCGCCTGCGCGCTGGGCGACAGCACGCCCACCACCGGCACGCCGTCGATGATGTTGTAGGGGCTGTTGGATCCGTTGTTGACGTTGTCGGACGGCGAGATTGAGAATTTCAGGTTGAAGTTCAGCGGGTTGTGCGCGCGCACGGTGCGGAACGCCTTGATCGACTCCTGGCGCACGTCCTCGGTCGGCGCGTGTTGCACCGCGCGGCGCAGCCAGAACTGCGACAAGGTCAGCCGGTCGTCGGCATAGGCCATCTGCGAGGCCAGCTGCGCGGCCTCGTATTTCTGCACCTCTGTCTGGGCGGTGTTGAACGCCTTGCGCGCGGATTTGCGGCCAAACCCGTAGGCCCTGACCTGCGCGAAAGCCAGCGCCTGGGTGTAATGCGCCTGACCGTCACGTGGGTTGGCCTTTAGCAGGCCTTCGCTCAGCTGATAGGCCAGCTTCGGGCGGTCCTGCTTGATCGCCTGCACCGCCAGCGCCTGCGCCTGGGGCAGGGTCATCTCGACGCCGTCTTCGGCCGGGGCCGAAAGACCCCAGGCCGACAGCGCCGCGATCAGCGCAAACGCGGCCGTGGCGCGTGCGTTACGGGTTCGTGCCGGCACAGCCAGTGGCGTCTTCGACAGGTTGGCCACATTGGTCGAGCACGAAAACGCCATATTCCTCTTCGTTTTCGAGGCCGAGCGGGTTGTTCGGTCCGTCGAATTCATCCAGGTGGATGACGCCCGCAACGCCGGACGCGTTCGTGCCTCCGAAAATACCACCGTAATCGCCAATCTTCTGGCCGATCACGTTTTCACCGGGAAAATCGCCCTGCTCGTATTCGGCCTGACCGACGAAGGTACCATCGGAGCTTATCGGTGTGTTGACCAGGACGATCGAGGGCAGCGCGGTGCCGCCGTCCACGATCGTACGTTCGATGATGTTTCCTTCGACCGTAGCGTCATCTCCGAAATTTGCCTGAAGCTCCACGCGCCCGGTGACCTCGGCCGCCTGGGTCGGAACAAGGTCCGGGTCCAGACCGGCCGGAGGGGGCGTGAGATCTTCGCCGGTTCCGGCCAGGTTCGTGACGCCTACGTAGTTACCCGCATAGCTGACCTGGCCCGTTGCCGGCGAAAAGTCACCGTCCCGCTCGTAGTACCCACCCCCGAAAAAGCGGTTGCGCACTCCTCCAGATGCGCTCGTACCGGCTCGAACACCTGAGTTGTTGTTGGCTTCTGCGACGTAGATCGTATAGTGACGGTCGCGCCCGTCGTCCTGGAACGTATAGGCTTGGTACCCGTTCCGATCCAGGCCGGGGCGCCGTCTGTACACGAGAGGATCGTCGCCTCCGTCCAGCGTCAGCCCCTCGACCGTCAATGTCTGCGTCGCCGCATTGTAGTTCAGACGGGTCAGGTCCCCGGCCAGCGCGGTCGGGATGCCTGCGTCGGTCGGGTTGTCACCGTCCCCGCCGGTTCCGGGGTCCGGCGCCGCGGGGTCGGGGGTGAACGGGTTGCTGCCCCCGCCGCATGCCAGCAGGAACGCCGGCAGCACGAGTGATGCCACGAAACGGTTCATGATGAGTACTGCCCTCAATATGTGGTCGTTTTTGTATTGTTTTGCCCGAGAGTCGGCGCGCAAGCCTGCAAAGTCAAAGTTTTTTTCATGCACCGTAGCAGGAAAATCAGGCTGTGTTGCCCCGCAACCGCCACCCGATCTGGAGGATTGTTTGCGCCGCCTCACAAGATATAGTGGGGTGCGACTCGCATTAGTTGTCCGCGCCCCGCAAATGTCCAACGGCGGAAAGACCCGATGAAGCAATATCACGACGCACTGGCCCATGTGATGACCCATGGCGTGCCCTCGACCGACCGGACCGGCACCGGCACGATCTCGGCCTTCGGGCTGCAATCGCGCTATGCCATGGCCGACGGCTTTCCGCTGGTGACCACCAAGAAACTGCACCTGCGCTCGATCATCCACGAGCTTCTGTGGTTCCTCTCGGGCGAGACCAACATCGCGTACCTGAAGGAAAACGGCGTTTCCATCTGGGATGAATGGGCGGACGCGGACGGCGACCTCGGCCCCGTCTATGGCCACCAGTGGCGCCACTGGCCGGGGCCGGTGGGCGAGATCGACCAGATCGAAACCCTGATGCAGATGATCCGCGAAACCCCCGACAGCCGCCGCCTGATCGTCTCGGCCTGGAACCCGGGCGACGTGCCCGACATGGCGCTGCCGCCCTGTCACACGCTCTGGCAGGTGCGCATCGCGGGGGGCAAGCTGCACCTGCAACTCTACCAGCGGTCCGCCGACATGTTCCTGGGCGTGCCGTTCAACATCGCCTCCTACGCGCTTTTGCTGCACATGCTGGCCCATGTCACCGGCTACGAGCCGGGCGATTTCGTGCACAGCTTCGGCGACGCGCATATCTATTCCAACCATGTGGATCAGGTGAAACTGCAGCTCTCCCGCACGCCCAAGCCGCTGCCGACGCTGCGCATCACCCGGGACGTCACGTCGATATTCGACTTCCGCTTCGAGGATTTCGAGATCACCGGCTACGATCCCGATCCGCACATTCCCGCGCCGGTGGCGGTCTGATGATCTCGCTGGTGGTGGCGACCGACCGCAACCGCGCCATCGGGCGGCAGGGGGGCATCCCGTGGCACATCCCCACCGACCTCAAGTTCTTTTCGCGCGAGACCACCGGCACCGCCTGCATCATGGGCCGCCGCACGTGGCAAAGCCTGCCCGAGAAATACCGCCCTTTGCCAAACCGCCTGAACCTGGTCGTGTCCTCCGGCAGCCCCGAGGGCGCCGAGCACGTCCACCCTTCCATCGACAGCGCCATCGCCGCCGCGCATGATGCCGGCTACGCCCATATCTGCGGCATCGGGGGGGCGGGGATCTACGACGCCCTTCTGCCCCGCGCCGACCGGCTGGTGATCACCGAGGTCGACCTGGCCGTTGAGGACGCCGACACGTGGTTCCCGGAGTATGAGGCGGCGGAGTGGCGGGAAACGACCCGCTTCGTGCTCCAGTCCGGCGACCCGCGCTGCGAGGTGGTGGAGCTTCTGCGCAAACGCTGATCAACCGCTCCGCCCGGCTCTGCCGGGCCGCGCCCGACCTCCCCACGGAGGGCGCGTTTGCGACGTCAGACCCAGGATGACCGGCGCGAGTTTGCGGGCGAGACCACCCGGATCGGACCCACCAATGCGCCCTCCAGGTCGGTCGCGTTCCGGCAGAGCCTCCCTCCACGCGCCGCCACATTAGAAATTGACACATTCCCGCCATCGCGTACCATATCTGGTATCCGTGGGACGGGATAAAAAATTCATAGCGAACGAGGACCTTATGCGCATTCTTAAACCCATCGTGGCCGCTCTGTCCATGACCGCCATCGCCGGGCCGGCGCTCGCCGAGGCCAAGATCTACCCTTATCATTCCAAGGAAAACTATTGCCCCTACGGCCTGCAGCCGATCACCATTTCCGGTGTCATCTGCTGCGGCAAGCCGAACCAGACGCAAAGCTACAAACAGGTCATGCAGCACCCGGCGCCCAAAAAACGGCACTATGTCCACAAGTCCCGCCAGTCCTACAACTGTGCCGAAGGGCAGAAGGGCTGCTTCTGAGCCACCGCCGGGGCATGTGAAATCCGGGGAAAGGGCGCATCGGGGGTGCGCTCTTTTTTCGTGTGGCGGTGGCGGTCCGGCGGGCGCGGGCGTATATCTTGCGTATATACGCGCACTATACTTGTCGTCATGAATCTGTTACATATCGCCTCCCGGTGATTTACAGGAGTAGCCCCATGTTCAGGTGTATCGTCCCAGTCGCCCTGGCCGCCCTCGGCGCCGTTCCGGCGGTTGCGGCCAGCCCCATCGCGGACATTCTCTGCGCGCCAAGCCACAGCCTCACGCAGAAGCTGACCCGCCAGTTCGGCGAGTCGCGTCTCGCACGGGGCACCCAGGGTCCCGATCAGGTCATGGAGGTCTGGACGGATGACAGCGGCGGCTGGACGCTGGTGGTGACGTATGCCACCGGCACGTCCTGCATCGTCGCAATGGGGGAAAATTGGGACGTTGTTCAGGCCGACAACCCGGCCTGAACCGCTCTTTCGCGTCGCACACACGCTCGGGCGGTTTCAGACCGCCTTCAGATTGACCGCCATGGGCCGACCGTCGCGGCCTTCCTGAAGCTCGTATTCAACCTTCTGATTGTCGGCCAGGCCGGTCATTCCGGATTGTTCCACCTGACTGATATGCACGAAGACGTCCTTGCCGCCTTCTTCCGGGGCGATGAAACCATAGCCCTTCGTCGTATTGAACCATTTAACGGTGCCTGTCGGCATTCCGCTTCTCCTTCTTGCCGTTCTATTCCCCGGGTATGCCGGGCCATGCGGCCAAGGGAGCCTCTGCTGGCCCCCGGCACGTCGGCCGGAGGTTGCAAGACCAAGACCACGGTAATGAAGATTGTGCACAGCGTGTAAAAAGCAAGTGAAACACGGCGGGCCGATGCTTAGGTAGGGGTCACCTGATGAAAACGTGAGCGGATGACACCATGATCCTTTACGGGCTGAAAACCTGCGACACCTGCCGCAAGGCGCTGAAATCTCTTGAAAACGCCGGGTTTCGCGATGTCCGTGCCGATGGCGTGCCCGCCGACGTGCTGCGGGCGGCGCATGGAAAATTCGGCGCAGCCTTGCTCAACACCCGCTCCACCACCTGGCGCGGCTTGTCCGAGGCCGAACGCGCGGGCGACCCGCTCGACCTGCTCGCGGCGCATCCCACGCTGATGAAACGCCCGCTGATCGACGATGGCGGCACGCTCTACCTCGGATGGGGCAAGGACGTGCAGGCGGCGCTGACGTAACGAACAAAGGAGACCGCCATGCGCAACGCGGCACTTGTTTTGGGCATCATCGGCGGCTGCCTTGCCCTGATCGTGGGCTTCTTCACCTTCGGCTACACGGAGTTCATCCGGGAATACGGCGAGGTCGAGGGTCTGGCCACCGCGCTCGACCGCGAGGGGCTGGTGCGCACCGCCAGCTTCGTCTCGCCGCTGCTGGCGATTGCGGGGGCGGCCATGTCCAAGGCGCGGGCGCTCTGGGGCGGCATCCTGATGCTGATCTCGGCCGGGCTGATGGCCTACACCTTCGGCATCGGGGCCTTCACGCTGTTCCCCATCGGTTTCGTCGGGCTGGCCGGCCTCTTGGCCATCGCCGCCGGCAAACCCGATGAGCCCAAGGCGCACTTCTGACTCTCGGCCAACAAAAGCTCACCCCGCCCCGGCCCCCGAGCCGGGGCCTCGCGACCAAGGGCAGGCGGCCCCGGGTCAAGCCCGGGGCGGGTGAGTCCCTCAGGCCAGGTCTGGCGGCGTCGCGTCCTTGGCCAGCACCGCCGTGACCTCGTCGAGGCTCTGCACGCTGGTCTGCTTCTCGCCCAGGCGGCGCACCGACACGGTCTTTTCCTCGACCTCGCGCATCCCCACGGCCAGGATCACCGGCACCTTGCCCACCGAATGTTCGCGGACCTTGTAGTTGATCTTCTCGTTGCGCAGATCCGCCTCGGCCCGCACGCCCGCGGCCTTCAACTGATCCACGACCTCCAGCACATAGTCATTGGCCTCGGACACGATCGAGGCCACGACCACCTGCCGCGGGGCCAACCAGAAGGGCAGCTTGCCTTCCCAGTTCTCGATCAGGATGCCGATGAACCGCTCGAAGCTGCCCAGCGTCGCGCGGTGCAGCATGTAGGGCCGGTGCTTCTCGCCGTCCGCGCCGATATAGGTCGCATCCAGCCGCTCGGGCAGGTTGGGGTCCACCTGGAACGTGCCGCATTGCCAGACCCGGCCGATCGCGTCGGTCAGGTAAAAGTCCAGCTTGGGGCCATAGAACGCCCCATCGCCCGGCTCCAGCGTATAGTCACGCCCCACCGCCTTGATCGCGTTCTCCAGCGCGCCTTCGACGTAATCCCAGGACTCGTCGCTGCCCACGCGCTTTTCGGGGCGGGTGGCGAACTTGATCTCGAACTCGGGGAAACCCAGCTCGCGGTAGACATCCGCCAGAAAGTCGATGAACCGCGCGCATTCCTCCTGGATCTGCTCTTCGGTGCAGAAGATATGCGCGTCGTCCTGGGTGAACCCGCGCACCCGCATGATCCCGTGCAGCGCGCCCGACGGCTCGAACCGGGCACAGGAGCCGAACTCGGCCAGCCGCAGGGGCAGGTCGCGATAGGATTTCAGACCCTGGTTGAACACCTGCACGTGGCAGGGGCAGTTCATCGGCTTCAGCGCGTTGATCCGCGTCTGATCCTTGTTCTTGACGCTGGCGTCGTCATCCTCGCCGTCGCGGCTTTCGTCCACCTCCACGATGAACATGTGGTGCTGGTACTTGTCCCAGTGGCCGGACTTTTCCCACAGCTTGCGGTCCACGACCTGCGGCGTGTTGATCTCGCGGTATCCGCCCGCGCGCTGCTTGCGGCGCATGTAGTCCTGCAACTGGGTATAGATCGTCCAGCCATTGGGGTGCCAGAACACTTGGCCGGGCGCTTCCTCCTGCATGTGAAACAGGCTCATCTCTCGGCCCAGCTTGCGGTGGTCGCGCTTCTCGGCCTCTTCCAGGAAATTCAGATACGCCTTCAGCTTTTCCTTGCCGGTGAAGGCCACGCCATAGATCCGCTGCAGCATCTGGCGGCTGGAATCCCCGCGCCAATAGGCCCCCGCAATGGACATCAGCTTGAAGGCATCCGCGGGCACCTGGCCCGTATGCTGCAAATGCGGCCCCCGGCACAGGTCCTGCCAATGCCCGTGCCAGTACATCCGCAACGGCTCGTCGCCCGGAATGGCCTCGATCAGCTCCACCTTGTAGGGCTCGCCATTGTCCTTGTAGTGCTGCACCGCGCGGTCGCGTTCCCACACCTCGGTGCGGACAGGGTCGCGCAGGTTAATGATCTCGCGCATCTTTTTCTCGATGGCACCCAAATCCTCGGGCGTGAACGGCTCGGCTCGGTCGAAATCGTAATACCAGCCATTCTCGATCACCGGCCCGATGGTGACTTTCGTGTCGGGCCAGATCTCCTGCACCGCCCGGGCCATGATATGCGCGAGGTCGTGGCGCACCAATTCATTGGCGGCCTCCTCGTCCTTCATCGTATTGATGGCGATCTGCGCGTCGCGCTCGATGGGCCAGGCCAGATCCCAATGCTTGCCATCGACATGTGCCGAAATGGCCTTCTTGGCCAGCGAGTTGGAGATATCGGCGGCCACTTCGGCGGGGGTGATCCCAGCGTCGTATTGCCGCGCATTGCCATCGGGAAGGGTAAGGGAGATCTGAGCCATGTCTGGCCTCCTCGTCAGTTTGGCGCCCACGGAACGCCCGGTTGCGGGTTATGGTCTTGGCCCGGGTTGTGGCGCGGGGCGGGGGGCAAGTCAAGCGCGGCTTGCCCAAGCTGGGCGTTCCTCTCGCCGGGACGACCGGCCAAACGCGGATTCGGTGTGCAAACGTATGCGAATCCGCCTTGCCGCGTCGCAGCGCACCCTTCTGAAAGCCTCTGATAAAGAACGAAAAATTCCCCTTTACGATCTGCCGAAATCTCCTATATAACAATATCGAAACGTGCATTCAGCTTTGCTTATCGCACGTAACCGCATCGGAAGGAGCAGAAGAACATGGCACGCTACAACGACACATTCGAACTTTCCGTCGAGGATATGGACCTGATCGAAAGCGCACTGCACAGTTCGAAGGTCAACCAACCCGAGCCGGTGACCCGCCGCATCCACGACCTGCTGGGCCGCCTGCACAATCAAAAAGTTTTTTACCGTCCCAAGTCCGCGCCCTATGTCGGAGGCTAACCAGCCTCAACGACACGGTGCGCAGTGCAAGGCACATTCGAACGACTGACAGGACAGGAAAGTGACAAGGCCGAGGCCCGCAACGGGCTTCGGCATATCTTTTCCCTCAGCCTCACCAAAATCGCCGACGGTCTCATCGACCCCAAGCTGGTGCTCAGTTGGCTTCTGGGCGTTCTGGGCGCGCCGGGCAGCTTTGTCGCCCTTCTTGTGCCCCTGCGCGAGGCCGGGGCGCTTTTGCCGCAAGTGCTGCTGGCGCCGTGGCTGGAACAGCGCAAGCAACGCCGCTGGATGTGGGTCGCGGGCAGCGCGGGGCAGGGGGCCATGGCCGCCGGTATCGCCGCCTCGGCCATTTTCCTGCAAGGCTGGGCGGCGGGGCTCGCCATCTGCGTGCTCTTGGCCACGCTGGCGATCTTCCGCGCGGCCTGCTCGGTCTCCTACAAGGACATCCTGGGCAAGACCGTGGGCCAGACCAAGCGTGGCGCGGTCACCGGTATGGCCGGCTCGGTCGCGTCCATCGCGGTGCTGGTCTTTGCCGGGCTGATGCTGTCGGGCCTCATACAGACCAAAGCCGCCGTGATCGCCGCCATCGCGCTCGCCGCCTGCCTATGGGTCGCCGCGGCCGTCATCTTCTCGACCCTCGACGAGAACGACAGCACCCCGCAACAGGACACCGGCCTGCACCGCTTCCGCGACGTGATCCGCGAAGACGCGAACCTGCGCCGCTTCATCCTGGTGCGCGGCCTGCTGACCGCCACCGCGCTGGCGCCGCCGTTCCTGGCCGTGATGACCACCCAAGGCGACGACGACAAGCTGCGAACGCTGGGCGCATTGCTGGTGGCCTCCGCGGCGGCGGGGTTCGTCAGTTCCTATGCCTGGGGCTGGCTCGCCGACCGCTCCAGCCGCCTGATGCTGCTCGCGGCGGGGCTTCTGGGGGCGCTGGCCATGGCGGCGGGCGTGGCCGCCAACATTGCCGGATGGGCCCAGACCACGGCCATCATCCCCGGCGTGCTCTTCGTGCTGATGATCGCCTACCACGGCGTGCGACAGGCGCGCTCGACCTACCTTGTCGACATCTCGCCCGAGGATCGGCGCACGGTGAATTCCGCTGTCGCCAACCTGGCCATCGGGATCATCCTGCTGCTGGCCGGCGCCTTCGGCGGCGCGCTCAGCTGGGTCGGCCCCAATGCCGCCCTCATCGGGTTCGCGGCGATGTCGGCGCTTGGCGGGCTGGCCGCGCTGGGCCTCCGGGATGTCACGTGACTGCATACTGCCGTATACAATTGTATCGCGCTGTATTCGTCCGTATACGTGTGTTCACTGTAACATATTGTGACATAAAGAGATTTTTCATTTCCAGATGAAATGCTAACTTTGATGCACGGCCCCAAGGGTCGCAGACGCGGACAAAGAAAACGGTAGATTAAATGGCACGTTTCGATAGCAGCTCCGACACCTCCGATGATGCGGGGGATGCGGATGATCCCGATCAAGCAGTGGGAACCACCTATCTCGGCTTCCCGGCCAGCGCGGTCCCCGACAAACCGGGGCAGGAGCGGGAATACACGCTCGACCGCATCGAGCGCACGATAGGCTCCATTCTCTGACCACCGCTGGCGGCTTGAAACGCCGCCCTTAGGGTGACAGGTTCCCTTCAAACCTCGAAAGGGAACCCAAGATGTCAGAGACCAAGATGCTGACCTCGCCGCAAGGGCGTCGTCTGGCCTATCACAAGACCGACGGAGACGGGCCGGGCGTGGTCTTTCTCGGCGGCTTCAAATCCGACATGGAGGGCACCAAGGCCCTCCATCTCGAAGACTGGGCCAAGCGCACGGGCCGCGCCTTTCTGCGGTTCGACTATTCCGGACATGGTCAAAGCGGCGAAGCCTTCACCGATGGCTGCATCGGCGACTGGGCGGCGGACGCCCAGGCCGCGATCGAGGAACTGACCGACGGCCCGCAAATCCTCGTCGGCTCCTCCATGGGCGGCTGGATTTCCCTGCTCATGGCCCGCGCCATCCCCGACCGCATCGCCGGTTTGGTCACGGTCGCCGCCGCCCCCGATTTCACCGAGGACAGCATGTGGGCCGGCTTCACCGAGGCGCAGCGCGCCGAGTTGAAGGCCAAGGGCCGCCTCGCGTTGCCCAGCGAATATGACGAGCCCTATATCATCACCCACCGCCTGATCGAGGACGGGCGCGACAACCTCGTCCTGCGCTCGGACCTGAAACTGCCGTTCCCGGCGCGCTTCCTGCAAGGCACCGCCGATGCGGATGTGGACATGTCCGTGGCCCTGCGCCTTCTGGACCACGCCAAGGGCCGCGACATGCGCCTCACGCTCGTGGACGGCGCCGATCACCGCTTTTCCGATCCCGACTGCCTCGCGCTCATCATCCGCTCCATCGAGGACGTGCTGGAGCGCATCGCG
Organism: Roseovarius sp. THAF8; assembly: GCF_009363735.1. NCBI lineage: Bacteria > Pseudomonadati > Pseudomonadota > Alphaproteobacteria > Rhodobacterales > Roseobacteraceae > Roseovarius > Roseovarius sp. THAF8. Next base: position 3,772,119 of record NZ_CP045410.1, read on the forward strand.
TGAGCGCCGACACCGTCCCGACCGGATCGGCGGATTGCCGTAGCCCGCGCGAGTTTTCTTGGTTTTCCCGCGCGCCTGTGGCAGAATCGCGTCCATAAAACAGCGCAAAGCGCGCGGGCAGGTTAAGGAAAAAGCGATGAAGGACCCCTTGGTATTTCTGCCGGGCATGATGTGTGACGCACGCGTCTTCGGCCCCCAGATGACGGCGCTCAGCCCCGACCTGCCGGTAACTGTCGCGCCCATTTCCCACGGTGACCGGATCGAAGAAATCGCCTCGGGCCTCCTCGACCACCTGCCGCGCCGCTTTGCGCTGGCGGGGCTGTCCATGGGCGGGATCGTGGCGCTGGAAATCGTGCGCCGCGCGCCGGACCGGGTGACGCGGCTCTGCCTGATGGACACCAATTCCATGGCCGAGACGCCGCAATCGGCCGCGAACTACGAGCCCGTCGTCACCAAGCTGCGGGCGGGCTTCATCGACCAGGCCGTGTCGGCACTGTTGCGGCCCGAACACCTGGCCCCCAATGCCGAGCGTACCTCGATCCTGCACATGGTCACCAAGATGGCCGAGAACCTCGGACCCGAGGCCATCACCCGCCAGGTCCGCGCCCTGCAGCGCCGCCGCGACTACCAGGCGACCCTGCGCAAGATCCACGTGCCGACGCTGGTGATGTGCGGCGTGCATGACACGCTGACCCCGGTCAAGCGGCACGAGTTCATGGCCGGTCTCATCCCCAACGCCGAACTGGCGCTGGTGCAGGACGCCGGGCACCTGCCGACGCTCGAATCCCCCGAGGCCGTGACGGCCGCGCTGCGCGTCTGGCTGAAACAGCCCCTGGTTCTGCACCGGCGGGTCGAGGCGGGGTAGGGCGGGTCAACCTGGCCGTTCAGCCTGTCATCCTCGGGCTTGACCCGAGGATCTGTGTGACTACGAGATCCCGGATCAAGTCCGGGATGACGTTTGTCTTTGTCCCCCGCGCGGAACAAAGGCGCGGCAAGGCCGCGCCGCCGCGCGATCGCCAGACCGCCCGCTGGGCTGGCGATTGGGTGATGTAAGTGCCTCAAACCGAGAATTTGCGGAGATGGCTACCATAAAGTGCATCGACCGCCGGTCGGTTCGCCATCCCGCGGTCTGGCAATCGCGCGGCTCAGTCAAACACCCGTAATCCCGGACCTGATCCGGGATCTCTCCGCCCAAGCGCGCCGCTTCACTCCGCCGCGATCTTGGCCTTCTTCTTGTCCTTGCGCGACTTCGTGCGGCTGCGCGCCGCCGGGTCCTCGGAATTGGCGTCGATGAAATCCAGCACCAGGGGCCGGATGTTGTTGCGCCAGGACCGGCCCGCGAAGATGCCGTAATGGCCCGCCTCGGGCTCCAGGTGGCTGGCCTTCATGTCGTCCGGCAACCCGGTCAGCAGGTCCAGCGCCGCCACGCATTGCCCGGGGGCCGAAATGTCGTCCTTGCCGCCCTCGACGGTCTTCACCGCGACCTTGCTGATCGCGCCGATATCCACCTTGTGGCCATCGACCACGAATTCGTTCTTGGCGATCTCGCCCGCCTTGAAGATGCGTTCGACCGTCGAAAGGTAGAACTCCGCCGGCATGTCCATGACCGCCAGGTATTCATCGTAGAACTTGTTGTGCGGGTCGCGGTCGCTGGCCTCGCCCTGCGCCACGCGGGTGATCTGGTTCATGAAGGCCTGGCTGTGCCGCTCGGCATTCATCGACATGAACGACGCCAGTTGCAGCAGGCCGGGATAGACCTTGCGCCCCACGCCGGGATACTTGAACCCAACGCGCTGGATCATCGTGCCTTCCAATTGGCCCATGGTCACGCTGTGGCCGAAATCCGTCACTTCGGTAGGCGTGGCATCGGGGTCGATCGGCCCGCCGATCAGCGTCAGCGAACGGGGCTGCGCATCGGGGTCCTGCTCGGCCAGATAAGCGGTCGCGGCCAAGGTCAGCGGCGCGGGCTGGCACACGGCAATGACGTGCAGGTCATTCCCGAGGTGCCGCATGAATTCCACCAGGTAGAGCGTGTAATCCTCGACATCGAACTTGCCTTCGCTGACCGGGATGTCGCGGGCATTGTGCCAGTCGGTGACGTAGACCTCGCAATCGGGCAGCAGCGACTTCACGGTCGAGCGCAAGAGCGTCGCATAGTGCCCCGACATCGGCGCCACCAGCAGCACGCGGCGATCCATCTCGTCACGGCCCTGCACGTTGAAGTGGATGAGGTCGCCAAAGGGCTTTTCCACCACCGTTTCGATGCTGATCAGATGGTCGCGCCCGTCCTCGCCGGTGATCGATTCGATCCCCCAGTCGGGCTTGGCGACCATCCGTTGGAACGTGCGCTCGGTCACCTCGCCCCATGCGGCCAGCCATTGAAACGCGGGGTTTGGGGTCAGCGCGAAGATGGGGTAAGATGCCATGGAATAGGCCGTCGCACCCAGCCATTGGTTGGTGTTGCGAATGGTTTCCATCAAGTCGTAGGTGGCCATGTAACGCATTACTTACTCCTTCGGCCGGACAGGCCGAGTTGGTTCCATTCGTCGCAGTCCCGCAAACCCATGGGATCTGTATACGCAGGGCGACGTTAACACATGCATACCAGACGCAGGCCCACCGCGCCATGCTGCATGGCAGAAAGAGTAGAGGATTTCGTGGAAATGGCAACGCCCGACACCGCTGACGAAAAAAATCTCGAGCGGATGAACGAAAATCTCGAAAAGGTCGAAGCCTTGTCACAAAGGCTCGTGCAGGCGCTCAGCCACCGCAATCCGCCCATGCCCGAACTGAACGGTCCGGGGCAGGATCTTTATGCACGTGCAGCAGCCTCCTACTGGCAGGCGCTGATGGAAAACCCCGGCAAGATCTATGAACAGCAGCTGGAATACTGGGGCAAGTCCGTGCGCCATTTCATGGAGGCGCAGCAATCGCTGCTTCAGGGCCACCCCCCGTCCGACGCTGACGAAGACGATCCCGACCCGCTGGAGGGCGACAAGCGATTCACGAATCCCCTGTGGCGGACGCACCCCTATTTCCGGCTGGTGAAACAGCAATACGCGCTCAACCGGCAGGCCGTGGAAAAGGCCGTGGCCGAGGCCGACGACCTCGACCCCAAGGACCGCAAGCGCCTGAATTACTTCGCGCAGCAGATCGTGGACATGATGAGCCCGACGAATTTCCTGGGCACCAACCCCGACGCGCTGGAACGCGCCATCGAGACCGAGGGCGAAAGCCTGGTGAAGGGGCTGGAGAACCTGGTGTCGGACCTTGAGGCCAACAATGGCGAAATGGTCGTGCGCCTGTGCGACGAGGAGGCCTTCAAGCTGGGCGAGAACGTCGCCGTGAGCGAAGGCGAGGTGGTCTATCGGAACCGCTTGATGGAGCTGATCCAGTACAGCCCCACCACCGCGCAGGTGCACAAGACCCCCGTGGTGATCTTCCCGCCCTGGATCAACAAGTACTACATTCTCGACCTGAAACAGGAAAACAGCCTGATCAAGTGGATCACGGATCAGGGCTACACGCTGTTCGTCGTGTCCTGGGTCAACCCCGACGCGTCCTACAGTGAAGTGCTGATCGACGACTACATCGAGGAAGGCTTCCTGACCGCCATCCGCGAGGCCAAGGCGATCACCGGCGAGAAACAGGTCAACGCCGTGGGCTACTGCATCGCCGGCACCACGCTGCACCTGACGCTGGCGCTGATGGCCAAGCGCGGCGACACGTCCGTGAAATCCGCCACCTTCTTCACCGCGCTCACCGATTTTGGCGAGCAGGGTGAGTTCGTGCCCTTCCTGCAGGACGATTTCGTCGACGGCATCGAACGCGAGGTGGAAGAGCAGGGCATCCTGCGCTCGTTCATCATGGGTCGCACCATGTCCTTCCTGCGCTCGAACGACCTGATCTACAAGCCCGCGATCCGCAGCTACATGATGGGCGAGACCCCGCCCGCCTTCGACCTGCTCTACTGGAACGGCGACGGCGCCAACCTGCCGGGCGCGATGACCAAGCAATACCTGCGCGACCTCTGCCAGGCCAACGCCTTCGTCACCGACGGCATGACCGTCTGCGGCGAAAAGGTGCATATCAGCGACGTGACCGTGCCGATCATGGCCGTCACCTGCCAAAGCGATCACATCGCCGCCTGGCGCGACTGCTACCGCGGCTTCCTGCAGACCGGATCGACCCACCGCAGCTTCATCGTGTCCGAGTCCGGCCACATCGCCGGCATCGTCAATCCGCCGTCGAAAAAGAAGTACGGCTATTACATGAACAAGGACCTGCCGCCCACGCCCGAAGAGTGGCTGGAGGGCGCAACCGAGCGCGAAGGCTCCTGGTGGCCAACGTGGGAAACCTGGCTGCGCAAGCGCTCGGGCACCAAGGTAAAGGCCCGCAAACCGGGCGATTCCGAGCATCCCAGCCTTGGTCCGGCGCCCGGAACCTACGTTTTGCGCAAGGCAACTGCCTGACGCGAAACGCTTTTTTAGATCGTGTGAAAGTTTTGCTGCAGTGCAGCAAAAAGGGTTGCAATGCTGCAATGCAGCATCTATATATGTTGCAGATGCAAAGAGCGGACCAACCGCCTGCAAAACGAACACGACCGAAACCGAACAGTAAGGAGCCAAACCAATGGCAAAAGCACAAGCACAAGACATCAACGCGATGATGAAAGACATGATGGGCGCATTCCCCGTCGACACCAAGGCGATGGAAGAAGCGTTCAAGAACCAGGCCGCCCTGAGCGAGAAAATGTCGGGCGTCGCGCTCGAAGCCGCCACCAAGTCGGCCGAGCTGTCGGGCAAATGGACCCAGGAAACCCTGTCCAAGCTCAGCGACGTCACCAAGGCGAAATCCGAGCCGGCAGACTACGCCAAGGCCATGACCGACTTCGCGTCGGCCAATGCTGAATCGGCTGCCGAGCACATGGCTGCCTTCGCCGAGATCGCGAAGAAGGTCCAGATGGACACGGTCGAGCTGATGATGGCTGCTGGAAAAGACCTGCAGGAAGATGCGTCCAAGGCCGTCAAGAAAGCGACCGACGACATGACCGCCGCGGCCAAGAAAGCCTCGACCACCGCTGCCAAGTAAGCGGAGCCGGTCAACGGTTTAACGAGTACGGGTCAACTTCCTCCCTTTTGGCCCGGATCACCGAAGGGCGAGCCTCACCGGCTCGCCCTTTTTTGATGTCCGTATTTCGGGATGGACAGCCAGAAGGCGACACGGCTGACGAGAAACGGACGTCGAGCGTTTTCAGGTGCTGCCGATGTAATTGCAGCCGAACCGACGTTGCATCTCGCGATGCGTTGCTCCTCGAAGCGCGTCAGCCTCGGCGTTGATGCTTTCAAGGTCGGCCACCAAATCAGAGGAAGCACGGTCTGGCGAGATGCTGGCAACCATGGCTTTTGCCTGTAGCCGCGCAGAGGTCCGCATGGCCGGTTCAAACATCGCATGAGCGGCACGGGCATTGGTCTCTGAACTTGCCAGCGTTGCCGCGATCGCGCAGCGATAGCTCATCGAGCCACTGCCATCCTTCACCTGAAAGGTATAAACCGCAGTCTCGGACGCGATTGCCCGGACATAGCTGATACCCGTTGCTGCCAGTATTCCGAACCCGATTGCGAGTGTGACCATTCCGGTTTTCATCAATCCCTCCAAAGAATTGCTTATGGTTGAAAATAAATTTTTTAAAGTTGTAAGGTAAATTCCTTAGCTGAACGTTAATGGCAAAGCGTGGCGAAATTTGGGCACCACCCTCCGGACCATCGCCAATTTACGTCAACCGGCCGCTATGCGGAGGTTGCGGACATTCACCGAACGTCCGCAAAGGAGCCTAGGCAGGCCTCATGCCGCCTTCTCCAACCGGATTTCGCCATCATGCAGGAAGCACCGCTTGTCGAAAAGTGACAGATCGACGGGGTTGGGCAGCCTCACATTTTCGATGTTTGGCATGCCGCGGGACGATAGCTCAAAAGCGCGGTCGATCTGCGAGAGCAGAACCACGATCGCCCCTCGTCCGATGGCAAATTCCTTGAGCGCTCGGATTTGTTCTTCAAGCGGAGGATGGCTTCGCCGTTGATCCAGAAGCTGCAGGTAATCGACAACGACCAGTGCATCACAAGGCGCATTATCGAGGCACTCGATAATGTAGGCCGCGCAAATATCGTCCGAGGTATCAACGACGATTGAACGGGCGTTTGCATCTTGGTCGAATCCAAGTTTCGCAAACCGATCCCAGACATCCACTTCATTGTAATCCAATGAATAAACGTAACCTTTGCGACGGTTTTTCTCAGCCAACGCGGCCAGCTCCAACCCAAGCAGGGTTTTACCGTGACCGGGGCGCGCACCGATCAACACCAAGTCGCCTGGACTGAGCTGGCTCAAAACGTCTTTGGCGGGTGTTGAACTGGAATAGCTGGACGCCAGGTGGCTCCAGTCCCTGAAGCCCTCTTTGCGCGCAAGCTGGTTGAGTGCCTTGTGAAGCTTGATGCCATTGTCGCGCGCGAGCAGTTTTGCTTGACGCTTGAGTGCGTAGATTGGTGAAGACAGTTTCATCTTGAACCTCCAATTTCGAGCGGTCTACGCAATCCCTCCTTATGCGCGTGCTCGAACGGGATAGGTTCGAAATCGTGTCGCTCCGCATGTCGAATGCTGCCCCAGTGGAGGGGGGAGGCCCGAGCAAGGCCATGCGCAATGCTACCCGTGCCTGTGAGAATACTCAATTGGATTTCGGTCATTCGCCACACGCTGACGCGTGATCAGGATGGGCAGCCTCCGGACCATCGCCAACTTACGTCGACCGGCCGCTATTTGCCGGTGCCGGAACTCCTTTGTGACCCCATGACCACACCTCCGGGACCAAGTGTTTGCCATCAGGTCGCAGCGGCGTAAGGTGACCCCAAATCGCAACGACTCATCGGACTGACCCATGCCCTTTGCCGCAGCAAGAAACCTCGTTCTCCTGGCGTGCAGCCTTCTTCTCGCTGCCTGCGCGGGAACGATGCCCTCGGACACACCCGGCGGGGCAACCTACCCCGAATACGGCGAAATGCAGGAAGGGCACATCACCATCGACGCGATCGACCCGCAATACCTGCGCGAGCCGAACCGGCGTAAATCCGTGACATACCAGGGCGACGAGGCGCCGGGCACCATTGTCGTCGACCCCTACGCCAAGTTCCTCTACTTCGTCGAAGGCCCCGAAAGCGCCATTCGCTACCCGGTCGCCGTCGGTCGCGAAGGCCGCGGTTTCAGTGGCAGGGCCACGATCGGGCGCAAGGCCGAATGGCCGGGCTGGACACCGACCGCCAACATGATCCGATCCGACCCCGAGGCCTATGCGCCCTTCGCCAAGGGCATCCCGGGCGGCAAGGCAAGCCCCCTGGGCGCCCGCGCGCTCTACCTCTACCGCGGCGGTCGCGACACCTATTACCGCATCCACGGCACGAACGACCCGGCCACGATCGGCAACCAGGGCAGCGCCGGATGCATCCGTCTGTTCAACCAGGACATCATCGACCTTCATTCGCGCGTGCCGGTCGGCGCTCCGGTCGTAGTCCGCAGCTACGAGGACTCCGTGGCGGCGGAAGGTGTCGAGACGGCCAACCGGGGCGGCGAAATGGTGCCGAAACCCGTCGATCCCGAAAGCGTCTATGCCTATGTCGCCGAAGAACAGCGGCGCAAGGCCGAGTACGAAGCCAGCGAATAAGAGCCGGGGCGCCCGCGCTTTCCCGGCATGGGTGAGCGGATGACGGGCGCCCCGTCGCATTGCAGGGAGCGACCGCGATCCGGCCAAGCTCTGCGGCGCTTGGCTTGACAGCGCCGGGGCGCACCGACGTTGCATTCTTGAGAGTGGCGAGTGGAAAACCCTCGCCCGACCGCTCCGGGATCAGACCATTGACCGCGCCGCATGACGCGATAGCCTGACCCCCGGACAGCGCCGGTAAGCGCCTTCCACCAACCGCGCGGCACGACGCCCGACAGGAAGCAAAAGATTGATTATGATAAAAGCGCTTAGAGTATCGTTGATGATCGGGTGTATGACCATTGCCATGGCCACGCCAAGATCTGCCTGGTCTTCAGAGGATTGCATCAATTGCGGGCCGCCGCTGACGGGAGATGACTCCATCACGAGGGTCACGGATTATATCAACGCGCATTGCCGACCAATTGGTAACATTCATCTTCTTTGCGACAGAATGGACGATGTTGAGAGTTTTGATGATGATATCATGAACTTCTTTGCTGACTGTGGAGACAAAGAACTGGACGTTATCCATGCGGCCCTTCGCAACGTCGAGTGTCGAAATAATCATTTCAGGGAAAGCTATCCATATAGGGATAGCATTCGCCTTATTCCTCTGATTTCCCACTACATTCCCACTTCAAGCATCTTTATCAAAGAGATTGCTGACAAGTACATCGACGCGGGCAGGGTTGATGACCTTGCTGGCATAATGAATACACCCGATCATCAAGGCAGGAACTTCCTCGACTATATCGAGTTTATGCGTCAGAAAATTGATGAAGGGTCCATTCAGAGCAGAGACCTTCAAAAAGTCATAAACCTGACCTGCAATCTTGGGGGCAGGTATAACCAAAAGCCTCAGCCCGAGGGGTGCCAGACCCATGAACGGCTGCGCTCTCATTTCGATGATTAGAAAGAGGTGATTTTGGCGCGCGCCGACAGGTGAGGGCGCAGGATCTCTTTGTGGCATTCAGAGACGTGCGTCATCACTTTGCGCCTTGTGCATGCATAGGGTCATCGGGGCGAACCAGCGTCGCAGACGATATCGCGTCGGTGACGCCTTTTCGTCGATTCATGGCAGAGAACCGACCGGAAGCGTCCTGAGCAAGGCTATCCTCATCTGTCTGACATGTGGCAAGCGCAGCGAACGGCAGGAAGGTCCGCCAAGCCGACCCCCGGCGCGGCGGCGTCCCGAAGATTCCTCCGGGACGCTTTGTCGGACATAGAGCCAGGCTCGCAAGGCGCTTGGCCAGGAGTTGCACCACGACATGCAAAGCGCTGGCAACCGCCACACGCCCTTTCTTTTTGTTCTGCACTGGCATAGGCTTTGCTGCAGTGCACGCATTCCGGGGAGGACACACGTGGCCGAAGACGAAAAACCGCTTCTGATCAAACGGTACGCCAGCCGTCGTCTCTACAACACCGAGACGTCCGACTACGTGACCCTCGAAGACATCTCCGAGTTCATCCGCGACGGCCGCGAGGTGCAGATCATCGACCTGAAATCGGGGGATGACCTCACGCGGCAATACCTGCTCCAGATCATCGCCGAACACGAAAGCCGGGGCGAGAACGTGCTGCCGATCAACGTTCTGACCGATCTCGTGCGCAGCTACACCACCCAGGCCACCTCCATGGTGCCCGACTTCCTCGCGGCCAGCTTCGAGATGCTGCAACAGGGCCAGTCCCAGATGATGGAGAACATGGCCAAGGCGAACCCGCTGGCCAAGTCCTTCAACCAGATGCCCGGCCTGGACGCCATGCGCGCCCAGCAGGAGGCGTTCCTCAAGGCCATGACCGGCGGCGGCGTCCCCGGCATGACCGGCAAGACGCCCGAGGAGGGTGAGCCTGCCACGGGGGCGGCCGGCGACGAGGGCCTCGACGACATCAAGAAGCAACTGGCCGATCTGCAGGACAAGCTGTCCAAGCTCAGCAAGTAAGGCCCGGCCATGGTCGACAGCCCCGGCCGTATCACCCTGTGGGGGATCGAGGTGTTCATGGCCGCGGCCGACGAACGTTCGATCTCCGCGGCTGCCAAGCGCCTCGGCGCCAGCCCCTCGGCGGTCAGCCAGCAACTGACCAACCTCGAAGGCGCGGTCGGCGCCACGCTTTTGCAACGCAACGCGCGCCCCATCCGCCTGACCCCGGCGGGCGAGATCCTCAAACGCCGCGCCCAGGTCATCCTCAACGAGGCCGCCCAGGCCCGCGCCGAACTCGCCATGTCCGACATGTCGATGCTGACCCGCTTCCGCCTCGGCATGATCGAGGATTTCGAGGCCGACGTCACGCCGCAGCTGTTGACCCACGTGGCGGGCGAGCTCAAGACCAGCCAGTTCCTGCTGGAAACCGGCGCCAGCCACTACCTCTACGATCTCCTGGAAAGCCGCACGCTCGACATGATCGTCGCTGCCGAACTCAACGCCGGCGACGACTGGGCCGAGGTTCATCCACTCTTGCGGGAAGGGTTCGTCGTCGCGGCCCCCAAGGCCCGGATCAAACCGGACGGCGACGTGCTGCGACAGCTGAAACGCCTGCCGCTCATCCAGTATACCCAGCGTCATTACATGGGCCGTCTGCTCTCGGCCCATCTCGCGCGGCAGAAACTCAGCCTGCCGCACCGCTTCGAGCTCGACAGCTACCACGCCATCCTGGCGCTGGTGGGGCAGGGGACCGGCTGGACGATCCTGCCCCCCTTGGCGCTGATGCGCGCCCGCCGCTTTGCCGCTCAGATCGACGTCATGCCGCTCCCGTTCGAGCCGCTGACCCGCACCATCAGCCTGACCGCGCGCAAGGACATCCTTCAGGACCTGCCGGCGCAACTGGCCGCAACCCTGCGCCCGATCCTGCGCGACACGATCCTCGCCCCGGCGCAGGAGGCGTACCCGTTCCTCGCCGATCAGCTCGACCTGCTCTGAAGCGTTTCGCCTGTTACCGGGGCCATCAGAGAAAGGCGAAATGCGTGCAAGGATTGGCTAATGTGCGAAACGCTTCAGGTCGGGCGCGCGCCTTCCTCAGGTGCCGTAGGCCCGTTCCGGCTCCATCGGCCCCGCCGCCGTCTCCGCCGCCGCGATCAGCGCGTAGGCCACGAAGTCGAGGTCGTCCCGGCTCAGACGCGCGGGCAGCCGCACGTCACAGGCCCGCATCAGCATCGCCCGCGTCTGCGGCAGGTCCGGCGTCGGCCCCGGCAGGAACTGCCAGTTCCAGAAGGCCCGGGCGTTGTCCTGCGACATCCCGAACACCTGCACCTTCACGCCGCGCCCGGCAGCGGCGCTGGCAAAGGCCCGCACCTCGGCATCGCTCATGTCGACAAGGTTGAACTGGATCGAATCCGGCGCCCGCTCTTCGCGGTCCAGCTTGTCCGGCACACGCAGCCAGGGCGAGATGTTCAGCCGCCCGGCGACATGATCGTGGTTGGCACGCCCGTCGCGCACCCGCCGCGCCACCTCTGGCAGCTGCGGTCGAATGATCGCGGCGCTCAGGTTGCCCATGCGCAGATTGTAAAGCGGCAGCCGGTTCTGCCAGTCGGCAAAGGCGGCCGCCAGCATCGGGTCGTCCCCCGCCATATGCTTGGCCCAGTTATGCTCATACGCGCCCGACATGATCACGGCCCGCGCCACCAGGTCGGCGTCATCGGTGACAAGGATCCCGCCTTCGCCCGCATTGACCAGCTTGTAGGACTGGAAACTGAAACACCCCACGCGCCCGATCGTGCCGATCTTGCGCCCGCCCCAGACCGTGCCCAGGCTGTGCGCCGCGTCCTCGATCACCGGGATGCCGCGCACGTCGCACAGCCCCATGATCGCGTCCATGTCCGAGGTATGCCCGCGCATGTGGCTGACGATCACCGCGTCGATCCGCTCGTCCAACTTGGCCTCGAAATCGGCCATGTCGATCCGGTAATTCTCGCCCACCTCGCACAGCACCGGCACGCAATCGGCATGGATGACCGACGACGGCACCGCGGCAAAGGTGAACCCCGGGATCAGCACCCGCGCATCCCGCGGCAGCCCCAGCGCCTTCAATGACAGGAACAGGGCCGCCGAACAGGACGACACCGCCAGCGCATAGCGCGTGCCCATCAGCGCCGCGAATTCGCGCTCCAGCAGGCTGACCGGCGCATCCTCGGGCGCGGTATAGCGGAACAGGTCGCCCGATTGCAGCATCCGGTCGATCTCGGCCCGGGCCGCCTCGGGGATGGGTTCGGCGTCATAGACATTGGGTGCGGCGGATGTGCTAACCTGGGTCATGTTCGGATTTCCTGAAGCTCGTTTTTCGATTTTCCGAAACCTCTACACCAAAACCGTCCAACCCCAAAGCGAAGTTTTGACAACGGCGCCGCTTCGCCGTCTCTTCCTCTGGCTTTAAATATCCCAGGGAGGCGTCGAAACTCCGTTTCGACGTGGGGGACTGGTCCCCCTCCGACGTCGCTGACACCTCACCGCGTCTCGGCCACCGCCCACTCGCGAAACGCCGCCACCTTAGGGTCGTCCCACCTGTCGCGCGATGCGATCAGGCAGATGCCCCCCGTGGGCGAGGTGCAGACCATCTCCGGGAACAGCTTCACCAGCAGGCCCGATTCCAGTTCGTCCCGGTTCAGCGCAAGGTCCGCCATCACCACGCCCGCCCCCAGTGTTGCCGCCTTGGCCGCCATGTCGAGATTGGGAAAATCGCTGCCGCTGCCGGCGTCCACGCCGCGCACGTCGAAGGCCTCCAGCCACGCGCGCCAATCGGCGTGGCGCGGCGTTTCGTGCAGCAGCAGGAACCGGGCCAGGTCCTCGGGCCGCTCGGGGCGTCCCTGTGCGGCCAGCAGGGATGGCGCGCAGGCGGGGGTGACTTCCACCGGAAACAGCGTTTCCACCTTCAACTCGCCGGGCCGGTCCGGCCAGTGCGTGACCGAAAACCCCACGTCATACTGGTGCGCGTCAAACCCATAGGGCCCCACGAAATCCGTGGTCAGCCGCACGCCGATCCCGGGGTGCAGGGCACGGAACCTCTCAAGCCGCGGCAGCAGCCAGCGGATCGAGGTGGCGGGCGGGCAGATGATCCGCAAGTCCGACGCCTCCGTCCCGATCCGCGAGGTTTCGGCCAGGATCTCGCCGAAGGCCCGTGTCAGCACCGGCTGCAACCGCCGCCCCGCCTCGGTCAGTGCGACCCCCTTGCCGTGGCGGCGAAACAGCAGGGCGCCGATATCCTCTTCCAACAGCTTGATCTGCCGGCTGATCGCCCCGCGTGTCACGTGCAATTCCTCCGCCGCCCCGACAAAGCCACCGTGGCGGGCAGCGGCCTCGAAGGCGCGCAGGGCATTCAGCGGGGGCAATCTCATCGCCGCTCCATGGATCAGTTTTTCTCACCCATGGTGCCAGAAAGAATGGTTTGAGCGCAAGCCGCGTCGCGCTTTATTCTCACCAGGCACCCCGATCCCGTGAGGTCTTTCTATGTTCGACATTACTCTGCCAACCCCGTCACGCCCATCGCTCGCGAAGCGTCTGCGCCATTGGATGCGGCCCGTGAGAAATCCTGACCCGACCGACGGGAGGATGCTGGCCGATCTCGAACGCCTCGCCGATATCTCGCCGCACCTTCTGGCGGATCTCGGCTTCGAGGCCATCCGCACCGATCCGTCCGGGATCACGTCCTGGCGGCGCGGCTCCCTGAGGGTCGTCCGCCACACCGGCCCGGACGCCCGCCATCATGCCTTTTGCGTGCCTCGCGGCTGACCCGCCTCAGATCCCCAGCCGGTCGCGCGTCGCGTACCATGTCATCGCCAGCACCAGGAGCGGCGAGCGGAACGCCGCCCCGCCGGGGAAGGTCTGCGCCGGCACCCGCGCCAGCGTGTCAAAGCCTTGCGTTTCTCCGCGCACCGCATCGGCCATCAGCTTGCCCGAGAAGGTGGCCATGCCCACCCCGTGCCCGGAATAGCCCGAGGCCGACAGGACATTCGGCGCCACCCGCGTCAGGTAGGGCATCCGCTTCATCGTGATCGCCAGCGTCCCGCCCCAGGCATGGTCTATCTTCACGTCCCGCAGATGCGGAAAGATTTGCGTCATCGGCTTGCGCACCAGCGCCGCGATATCGTCCGGGAAGCGATAGCCATAACTTTCGCCCCCGCCGAAAAGCAACCGCCTGTCATGGCTCAGGCGGAAATAATTCACCACGAACTTCGAATCCGCCACCGCCACGTCCCGCGTCAGCACCTTGTCCGCGTCGTCTCCCAGCGGCTCAGTCGCCACCACGAAATTGTTGATCGGCATCACCTTCGCCGCGACCTCGCGATTGAGCCCGCCCAGATACCCGTTGCACCCCAGGATCACGTGATCCGCCGTCACCCGGCCCGCATCCGTGGCCACCACCGCCGGCGCGCCCTCGTCGATCCGGTGCACCTCGGCCCGCTCGAAGATCCGCACGCCCGCATCCCGCGCCGCCCGCGCCAGGCCAAGGGCAAAGGCCAACGGATGCAAATGCGCCGCTGACATGTCCAACGAGCCGCCCACGTATTTCGGTGACGGGCACAGCGCCTGCGCGGCGTCCCGGTCCAGCGTCTCGATCTGGTCATAGCCATAGCGGCGAAACAGGAAATCGGCATAGTCATGCTCTTCGCGCACCTCCGCCTTGGAAAAGCACATATGCGCCACGCCCGGCTTCAGGTGACAGTCGATCCCGTGCTTGGCCACCAGTCCCTTCACCAGATCCTTTGCGCCCTCCGCCAGCTCCCACAGCTTGGCCGCATCGTCGCGCCCCACCATCTTTTCCAGCGTCTGCTGGTCCTGCCGCTGCCCGCTGCCCAACTGCCCGCCATTGCGCCCCGACGCGCCGAAACCGACGCGATGCGCCTCCAGCAGCACCACGTCCAGCCCGGCTTGGGCCAGATGCAGCGCCGCCGACAGCCCGGTGAACCCAGCCCCCACCACGCAGACATCCGCGCGGGTCTCGCCGCGCAACGGCGCGAAAGGCGCCAGCGGCTCGGTCGTGGCCGCGTACCAGCTGTCGGGGTATGTTCCGGGCGTGTCGTTGGAATAAAGCAGGTTCATTGCGGGGCGATCCTGTAATGGGCCAGCGTAAAGGACGGCGGGTCGAGACGATCCACCCGGATGCCCTCCACCGTCGCCACGGGCAGTTCGATCTTGAAACAGGCGGGGCAGGGGCGGCCCAAATGCGCCTCGGCCATCTCCGCCAGTCGGTCCGCCACAAAGGGCGGCTCGGGCGGCGCAAACTCAGGGATAGCGGCAAACGCGTCCTCGGCTTGCAGCGCTTCGACCATCCGCTCGGTCAGATCGACCGTCAGCGATGGCTCGATCACCAAGATCCCGTCCAGCCCGCGCAGGTTCCCATCCGGGTCGCGCAAGTACCCGTCGATCTCCTCACCCACCACGGGCCAGCCCGGCTGCGGCGGGTAGATCTCGCTCACCTGCATCGGGTTCAGCCGATAGGCGTCCGTTTCTGGAAAGACATGGGCGAACGCGGCGGCAAACTGCGCCTCCAGCGCGGTCTGATCGAACGGAACGCGAGCCGCGTGACCGGTCTCGTCCGTCTCCAGCAGGATCGCGGGCAGGCTCAGCCGCACCCGCTGGGGAAACACGATGGTGCCCGGCGCGGGCAGGTCCGCAGGTTCGATCAGCGCCACCTCCGGGTCCTGCATCAGCTTGAACATCCGCGCCCGCGCGGCGTCGTGGTGGTCAAAGCGCTCGGTCACCAGCTCGACCGGCTCCGACGCCTCGACCAGCCCCGCCATGTCCCGTTCATGCGGCGGATCGAAGGCCTCGGTCCCGGAGCAGAAGGCGCGGTAACAGCGGTACGTCTCGACCCTCTGCTTGTCCTTCAGAACGGTCACGAAAGCGCCGTCCGGCGGCATCCCCGGCGGGCTCAGAAACAGGATCGACAACAGCGTCCGCTTCAATTGCGCACCGGGATTGTCGGTGTAATAGGCTCGTCCCTGCGCCGCCTTCAGCGCGGCGGCATCCCGCACCACGCGCAGCCCGTCTCCCGTCACCTGATCGTGCAGCAAAAGCGCATAGGCGCCTTCGTCCAGCGGCAGCCCCTGCAGAAAGTCATGCCGCTCGACACCCGATGTGTCGGCGTCGGTTGGGGCCGGGGCAGGGCCCTCGCGCAACAGCCACAGCCCGGTCACCAAAAGGACCATCATGCCAAGGGCCAGAACCGCTGCCCTAGACATTCATCAGAAGATGCTCGCGCTCCCAGGGGGATATCACCTGCAGGAACTCGGCATATTCCGTGCGCTTGACGATCGAATAGACCCGCGCGAACTCGGGGTGCAGGACCTCCTGCAACTCGGTCGCCTCGTCAAACAGGTCCAGCGCCGCGCCCAGCCCGTCGGGGAAATCCGGCTCGCCCTCATAGGCGTCACCCCGAAACTGCGGCTTGGCCCGCAGCTCGTTCTTGATCCCCAACAGACCGCAGGCCAAGCTGACTGCGATGCCCAGATAGGGGTTGCAGTCCATCCCCGCGATCCGGTTTTCCACGCGCCGCGCCTCCGGCTTGGACAGCGGCACGCGAATGCCCGTGGTGCGGTTGTCGCGCCCCCATTCCAAGTTGATCGGTGCGGCGTTGTCCTTCACATACCGCCGATAGGAATTGACGTAGGGCGCCATCACGCCAATCGCCGCCGGCATGTATTCCTGCAAGCCGCCGATGAAGTGATAGAACATGTCGGTCTCACCGCCCTGCGGTCCGGAAAACGCGTTCTTGCCGGTCTCCATGTCCAGGATCGAGTGGTGGATATGCATCGCACTGCCGGGTTCTGCGGCGATGGGCTTGGCCATGAACGTGGCAAAGCAATCGTGCCGCAGCGCCGCCTCGCGGATTAGCCGCTTGAAATAGAACACCTCGTCCGCGAGCTTCACCGGGTTGCCGTGCCGCAGGTTGATCTCCAGCTGGCCCGCCCCGCCTTCCTGCGTGATCCCGTCGATCTCGAACCCCTGCGCCTCGGCGAAATCGTAGATGTCGTCGATCACGGGGCCGAACTCGTCCACCGCCGTCATGCTATAGGCCTGGCGCGCGGCGGCCGGCCGGCCCGACCGGCCCACCATCGGCTCGATCTCCTGCCGCGGGTCGAGATTGCGCGCGATCAGGAAGAACTCCATCTCCGGCGCCACCACGGGCTTCAGTCCCAGCTTCTCGTATTGCTTCACCACCCGTTTCAGAACGTTGCGCGGCGCGAAATGGATGGGCTTGCGGTCGCGGTCATAGGCGTCGTGGATCACCTGCAACGTCCAGTCCCCGGTCCAGGGCGCCGCCGTCGCCGTGCTCATGTCCGGCGTCAGGATCATGTCGCGCTCGATGAAGCCTTCCGCCCCCGCCGCCTCGCCCCAGTCCCCGGTGATGGTCTGGTAAAAGATCGAGTCGGGCAGGTGGAAATAATCCTGCCGCGCAAACTTGCTCGCCGGCACCGCCTTGCCACGCGCGATGCCGGGCAGGTCGGCGACGATGCACTCCACCTCGTCCAGCCGCCGGTTCTCCAGGTAGGCCTGCGCCGCCTCGGGCAGTCCGCTCGTCCAGTCCTCGGCCATGTCAGGCCCCTTTCCTGAAATGCGCCGCCATGCGTTCGGCAAAGGCGGCGGCGTCCGTGGGCGTCTGGGCGCTGGCCTGCGCCTCGGCCAATTGATCGTCCGGCACCACGCCCGCGCCGCGCTGATCGATGATGGTCTGCAACACATGCGCGGTGAATTCCGGGTGCGGCTGGATCGTCAGGATCGTGTCCCCGATCATCAGCGCCGCGTTCTCGCAGAACTCCGAATGCCCGATCACCTCGGCCCCCTCGGGCAGCTCGACCACCTGGTCCTGGTGCCAGGCGTGCATGGTCATGGGCTTGCCGTCGATCTGGTACTCGGTGCGCCCCACCGACCATCCGCCGGGAAATTTCACCACCTTGCCGCCCAGGGCCTGCGCGATGATCTGGTGGCCGAAGCATACCCCGATCAGCGGCTTGCCCGCGTCGCGGGTGTCGCGGATGAACGCCTCCAGCGGGGGGATCCACGGATGGTCCTCATAGGCCCCGTGCTTCGAGCCGGTTATCAGCCAGCCATCCGCGTCATCGGGGCTCTCGGGGTAGACTTCGTCCACCACGTCGTACCGCTCGAAGGTAAAGCCGTGCCGCCCCAGCAGGTCCGCGAACATCGCGTCGTAATCGCCCGTGCTCTCGATCAGGTCGGGCAGGGCGTGTCCGGTCATCAGGATGCCGATCTTCATGTCACACCAGAAATTTGATCAAATTTACGCTAGCCGAGCCAATCGGCCCGTTCAAGGCCGTTCTAGGCCATTTCCGGCGCCCGCGCCACGGGGTCTCGGCGTCCGGCATGGTAACGACTTCGGATTTTGAGAAAATACCGCCGCGATACCACCCGGATACCGACGCGATACCGATGTGGGGTTGGGGCGTTAACCTTCGAGTCGCTCAGACCGTTTCCAGGTAGACTTTCCAGTGCTCCGCCGGGTCCATCTCGGCGAAAAGCGCCAGTTCCTGCCGCTTGGTCATCACCAGGTTCTGGATCAGCATCGGCTCGAACACGCGGGCCAGGATGGGCGCGGTCTCGAACATGTCGATGGCGCTCTCCCAGTCCTCGCAAAGCTGCAGGAGGTTGAGATCATAGGCATTTCCCGTGATCGGCTCCGGCGGCTCCAGCGCGTCCTCGATGCCGGTCAGCGCGGCACCCATCACCCCCGCAAAGGTCAGGTAGGGGTTCGTATCGCCGCCCGCCACCCGGTGCTCGATCCGCCGCGCCTTGGGGCTGCCCCCCGGCACTCGAATGGCCGCCGTCCGGTTCTCATAGGCCCAGGCCACACCCGTTGGCGCATGGGCGCCGGGTACCAGCCTGTCATAGCTGTTAGCATGAGGCGCGAACAGCAACGTACTTTCCCGCATGGCTGAAATACAGCCCGCAACCGCCTGTTTCAAAAGGGATGTTCCCTCGTCCCCGCCATTGTCGAAAACGTTCTTTCCGTCCTCGTCCCAGACCGAGAAATGCAGGTGCATCCCGTTGCCCGCATCGTCGGCAAAGGGCTTGGCCATGAAGGTCGCGGCGAATCCGTGCGTGCGCGCAAGGTTGCGAATGAGCCGCTTGAACAGCCACGTATCATCGGCGGCCCGCATCGCGTCCTGGTGGTTCAGCGTGATCTCGAACTGACCCACACCGCTTTCGCTGGTCATGGTCTGCGCCGGGATGTCCATGGCGGCGCAAGCCTCGTAAAGCTCTGACAGGAAAGGGTCGAAGAGGTCCAGCTGCGCCATCGAAAGGATCTCTTCCGACCCGATTTCACGCCCCGTTAGGGGGTTCTTAACCGGACTGAGCGTATCGTCGCTGTCATCGACCAGGGTGAATTCCAGCTCGGTCGCGGCCACCACGCGCCATCCCCGCTTGGCATAGCGCGCCAGTACGGCGTCCAGGGCATGGCGCGGGTCGCCCTCGAACGGGCGGCCATCCTCGTGATACATGGCCATCGGCACCAGCGGCTGTTCCGTCTCCAGCCAAGGCAGAGGCAGGGCGCCGCGCCCGGTGGGCAATAGGATGCCATCGGCATCGCCCGTTTCGAACACCAGCGGGCTGTCTTCGATGTCGGCCCCGAAGATATCGAGGTTGAGCGCCGAGATGGGCATCCTGATCGCGCCCTTGTCCAGCTTGCCGGCATAATCACCCGGCACGCGCTTGCCGCGCATACGACCATTGAGGTCGCACGCCGCCACGCGAAAGGTCTGGAATGTCGAAAGGTCCATGATGGATGTCTTTACCCAGAAAGGTTGCCGGGGACCAGATAGATTCGTCGGCACCGTGTTTTCCGGGTAAAGGTCTTCTATTTCATTAGGTTAGCCGGAAACAGACGCCCGGTGAATACTGTCGATCGACGCCGCGATCGTGTCGTTGAACGCCGCCTCCGACTGCTGAACCGACAGCCCCTCGGTCAGCGCGCGCGAGAAACTGGCGATCATGCCGGTGTTGTTGGACAGCCGGTCATTGGCTTCCTCGCGCGAATATCCGCCCGACAGCGCCACCACCCGCAGCACGCGCGGATGATCGACCAGCGGCTTGTAATGGTTGGCGGTCTCGGGCAGCGTCAGCTTCAGCATAACCTCGCGCCCCTCGGGCAGGGTGTCGAGATGCTTGGCGATCTCGTCGCGCAGGATCGTCTCGGCCTCGGCCTTGTCACTGATCGAGATGGTCACCTCCGGCTCGATGATCGGCACCAGCCCGTGATCGAGGATGATGTTGCCGATCTCGAACTGCTGGTCCACCACGGCGGCAATCCCCGCAGGCGAAGCCGCGTTGATCACCGACCGCATTTTGGTGCCGAAGATGCCCGCATCGTTGGCCCGGCCCAGCAGCTTTTCCAGGTCGGGGATCGGTTTCATCAGCTGAACGCCATCAGCTTCGTCCGCCAACCCCTTGTCCACCTTCAGAAAAGGCACCACGCCACGCTCTTCCCACAGATACTGCGCCGACGGCTTGCCGCCCATCTCGCGGTCCATGGTCATCTCGAAAAGGATCGCGCCAAGCACCTTGTCGCCGGTAAAGGCAGGCGCCTGCGCGATACGGGTCCGCATGTCGTGGACAAGGTCGAACATCTCTTCGTCCGAGGCATAGGCGTCTTCCTCGATCCCGTAGAGCCGCAGCGCCTTGGGGGTCGATCCGCCCGACTGGTCCAGCGCCGCGATGAAGCCTTGCCCTGCGCGCACCTGTTGTGTTTGTTCAGCCTTCGACATGCCATCCCTCTTGTCGGTCATTCAGAGTTTCCCGTTTCATACGTGAGGGCCGCGTGCCGCGCAATGCTCGGTGACGCTAACGCGGCGGGTCGGCGCGCAGGTAGTGCGTCGGCAGTCCCCAGCTGGTGCACCCCCGGCATGTCAGGCGGCCACCGTCACCGGGCCTCAGCACGATCGGGTCGGCACTCTCGTGGTGGCAATACCGGACCGCCCAGCCACTCGTGGAATTCAGCTCGATTGCGCCATCGTCCCGCAGGCAGACCTCGAGCGACAGCAGTCCGATGGCGACCGGGCTATAGGCCAGCCGCTCGTCGAAAAAGGCCCGATGCTGCCGGATCTGCAGCGTCGGCGTTGCCGACCCCCGCGCAATCGTCTGCGCGATCCGGTCCGCCAGCGGATCCTCCGCTGTGCGGCTGCGGTCGATCACGTAAAATCCGTCATGCGGGTTGGCCGGGTAGATCAGCGCCTCGACCCAAGGATAGAGAATCCCCCGCTCGTACCTGTCGACCACACGCCACGCCAGCACCGAGAGGATGAGTAAGACGCCGCCTGCAAGAAGCCCACGGCGCAGGATCACTCCTCCTTGGCGTAGCGGGCGGCCAAGTTGCCCTCGATCCAGTCGGTCAGGGCGCGCGTCTGGATTTCGGTTCGCAAGGCCGACCAGGTCTCCCGCACCTCCGGCCCGCGATTCTCGAAGCGATTCTCGATGTCTTCGCGCAAGGGTCCGGCGCCGATATCGCCAGCCGCCTCGGCGATAAGCGCGAGATAATACGCCTGGCGGTACGAGCGGGGCGCGCCAAGGCCGGTGAAATAGGCCAGCGCCTGGGTCCGCACGGCGCGGATATCCTCGCCGGCCGGCAGCGCAGGAACAGCGGGCCGAGCCTCGATGTGGGCATCCTGGGCCGCCAGGACCTGCATCGTGGTCAAGCGCTCTTCCAGCCGGTCGAGCATCGCAATCGCTCCGGGTTGACGCCCTTCGGCGGCGGTCAGCGTGTTCTGATAGGCCGCGGCCGGGTCGCGGGGCGCCTGTGCCTGGGCGATCAGCAGGGCCGCCTCGGGCGCCGCATCCCCGCCTTCGTCCATCAGCGGGGCAAGGATGTCGGGCACCAGCGCCTCGGCGCGCGGCACGCCACTGCCTTGCAGCAGAGCCCTGGCGATATCGAGCCGCTCTGCCGTGCTGACGTCGCCGCCGTCGAGCCGTCCCAGGACATCGGCGCCCAGCAGGTCGGACTGGGCCAGCGGTGCGGTGCGCGCATCGGGCGCGAGCGCCTGCAAGAGTTCTTCGGGGGCCTGATAGACGTCCGGTTCCAGCACGATGCCGCTGGCGGGCAACTGCGCCTCGACGGTGATCTCGCCCGGCGCGCGCACGAAGCCCGCGACATGCGCCATCAGGTCGTCTATGAACCGCCGCTCCGTCGCGGTCAGGGCTCGCGTGCCGTTGTTGCTCAGCATGTTGGTCAACTCTTCCGTGCCAAGGCTCTGGATCACCTCGGGCTGGCGCAGGTTCTCGGGGATGAGCGACGACAGACGCTCCCATCCGCCCTGATCCTGAAGGCCCAGCACGGCGCGGCGCACGCGGATGGCCGGATCGCCAGGCAGGCCGAACTGGTCCAGACGCGGAAGGACCGCCCCCGCGGCCTCGAGGTCGAGGATCGCCAGGTCGTTCACCGCGGCCGAGCCCGTGACCCGGATCTCGCCGGTGCTGTGCACGTATTCGGTCTGGTAGGTCAGCCGGTCGACCTCGATCTCGCTATAACCGGCGGACCGCAGGGCCAGCCCCGCTTCACGCGGCACGCAGGCGATGGCGGCTTCGGCGCCGACCATGGTGGTCGAGATGGTCGCCACGCCGAATGCCGCGGAGGGTTGTCCGATGTCGACGCTGACGCGCTGAACGGTGATCTCGCACTGACGCGCGCGATCATGCGCCAGCTGCGGGCGCAAGGTGACGCCGGTCAGCGCGACGGTGCCGCGCAGGATGTCCGTTTGAAGGTGTTCGTACTCGACCTCCATCTGGGTGCGCAGGGCCGAAATGGCGATGCTGGCCAGGGAATCCGCGACCCTGTCGACGGAGAAGAGATCAAGCAGACCCGGCTTGGGGTCGCCTTCGGCCTGCGCGGGCGCGGCAAGGCCGAGACAAAGCGCAACGGCGATTGCGGACTTGAACGGATTCATGATGAGAACTCCCCCCGGGAACATTGGCGTCGCCGAAAAGCTACGGCTGCGACGATCCGTACCACAGTCCGGTTTTCCATACCTGTGAAAATCGCGGCTCGCGGCCTATGGAACGACCCGCTCTCAGCCGCCAAGGGCGGCGACACCGGGCAGGGTCTTGCCTTCCATCCATTCCAGGAACGCGCCTCCCGCTGTCGAGATATAGGTGAAATCCCCTGCCGCGCCGGCCTGGTTCAGGGCCGCAACCGTATCGCCGCCTCCCGCGACGGACACCAAGTGCCCGGCGCGGCTGCGCGCGGCGGCATGAGCCGCAGCGGCGTTGGTGGCGGCGTCGAACGGCTCGATCTCGAAGGCGCCCAGCGGCCCGTTCCAGATCAGCGTCCTGGCGGTGTCGAATGCAGCGGTGATCCGCGTCACGGCCTGCGGTCCGGCATCCAGGATCATCGCATCGTCGGGGCAGGCATGGGCGGGCACGGTCCGATGCGCGGCGCCTGCGCGGAACTCCTCGGCCACCACGACGTCGGCGGGCAGCAGGATTTCACAGCCCGCTCCACCGGCCTTGACCATGATCTGGCGCGCGGTCTCGGCCATGTCGTGTTCGCACAGCGATTTGCCGACGCTCAGTCCCTGCGCGGCCAGAAACGTGTTGGCCATGCCGCCGCCGATCACCAGCTTGTCCACCTTCTCGACGAGGTTGCCCAGCAAGTCCAGCTTGGTCGACACCTTGGCGCCGCCCACAACGGCAACGACCGGGCGGTCCGGCTGTCCAAGTGCCGCGTCCAGTGCCGACAGCTCGGCCTGCATCAGGCGTCCGGCACAGGCAGGCAGAAGGCGGGCCAGCGCCTCGGTCGAGGCATGGGCGCGGTGCGCGGCGGAAAAGGCATCGTTGCAATAGACGTCGCCAAGCCCGGCAAGGCGCGCCGCGAACTCTGGATCGTTGGCCTCTTCACCGGGATGAAACCGGATGTTTTCCAGAAGCAGCACCTCGGCCGCCTTGGCTTCTGCGGTGGGGGCCTCGGCGCCCTCCAGGGTCTCGATGAATTGCACGCTGTGGCCGGTGGCCTGCTGCAGGGCAGGGACCACATGGCGCAGCGACATCTCGTCCACGACCTTGCCTTTGGGACGCCCGAAATGCGCAAGCAAAAGGGGCTTCCCGCCGGCTTCGAGAATGGCATCGATGGTGGGCTTGATCCGCTCCAGCCGCGTGGCGTCGGTGACGCGCCCGTTCTCGACGGGGACGTTGATGTCCACCCGTGTCAGCACGGTCTTGCCGTCGAGGTCCATGTCATCGAGCGTCTTCCAGGCCATCGCGTGCTCTCCGTAAGGTGGCGGTCGCGCGCCTTTTGGCGCGACCTTGCAGGGGCGTCAACCTCTGGCTTGGCAATCCCGCTCCAAGCGCCTAGGTATTGCCCAGCCCAAGTCAACAAGGAGGCCCGGGATGGCCGAGATCAAAGACCCTGAAAACACGATCCTGATGGAGCTGAAGGACGGCACCGTGACCATCGAGCTTCTGCCCGACGTTGCCCCGGGCCATTGTGATCGCATGAAGGAGCTGGCGCGCTCGGGTCAGTACGACAACGTGGCCTTTCACCGTGTGATCGACGGCTTCATGGCGCAGACCGGCGACGTGGCCAACGGCAATATGGAGAACGATTTCAACCTGCGCATGGCCGGCACCGGCGGCAGCGAGCTGCCGAACCTCAAGGCCGAGTTCTCGGGGGTGCCCCATGACCGCGGAACACTGGGTGCAGCGCGCAGCCAGAACCCCGACAGCGCCAACAGCCAGTTCTTCATCAACTTCTCGGACAATCATTTCCTCAACCGGCAATACACGGTCTATGGCCGCGTGATCGACGGGATGGAGCATGTCGACGCCATCACCCGTGGCGAGCCGCCCGCAAGCCCCGACCGGATGATCAGTGTAAAGGTGGCCGCCGATGCTTAAACTCTCTGCTTTCTTCACCCTTTTGGCCGCACCGGCCCTGGCCACCGGCCTTGAAATCGAGGTCGCCGGCGAAGCCAATGGCACGATCAAGGTCGACCTGCTGGAGGACGTGGCCCCGGGCCATGTCGAACAGATCACGGAACTTGCCCGGGAAGGCGCCTATGACAACGTGGTCTTTCACCGCGTGATTGATGGCTTCATGGCCCAGACCGGCGACGTCGAGTTCGGCAAGATGGGCGGCGACATGTCCATGGCCGGGCGCGGCGGCAGCGACCGCCCCGATCTCGCCGCCGAGTTCTCGGACATCACCTTTGACCGGGGTGTCGTCGGCATGGCCCGCAGCCAGAACCCCGACAGCGCGAACAGCCAGTTCTTCATCATGTTCGCGCCGGGCCCGTTCCTGGACGGGGAATACACCGTCGTGGGCCGCGTGACCGAAGGTCTGGACGTGCTCGATGACATCAAGCGGGGCGAGGGCCCCAATGGCGCCGTCATCGGCGAGCCGGACCGCATGGTCTCGGTCACGGTCACGGAGTAAGACGCGTGACGGCCACGGGGTACGAGCCGCTGAATGTGCTCAAACCCGTGGCCGACCGCATCTGGATCATCGACGGTGCGCCGGTGACGGTGATGGGGTTTCCATTTCCCACCCGCGCCACCGTGATCCGGCTGGAGAACGGCAACCTCTGGGTGCATTCTCCGACCCTGCTCACCAACGGTCTCAAGGATGCCCTGGCGGAGCTGGGCCCGGTGCGCCACCTCGTTGCGCCGAACCAGTTTCACTTTCTGCATATTCCCGAATGGGCCGAGGCCTTTCCAGAGGCACAATTCTGGATGGCGCCCGGTACGCCGGAGCGTGCGGCAAAGCACGGGATCGGCTTGCCGGAGGGGCAGGAATTGCAGCGCCGAGAGGCAGAGCTGCCGTGGGACGGGCAGATCGCCCAGCTTCTGGTGCGCGGCAGTCGCACGCACAAGGAAGTCGCGTTCTTTCACAAGGCGTCCACCACAACGATCCTGACCGACCTGATCGAAGCCTTCGAGACCGCCAAGCTGCCCGCCCGGTGCCGGCCTTTCGTGTGGTTAAACGGGATCGACGACAGCGATGGCAAGACGCCGCCCCTGATCCGCTGGACCTTCCGCGACAAACAGGCCTTTGCCGAGGATATCGAAACCATCGTCGGCTGGGGCGCATGGCGCGTGATCATCGCGCACGGGCGCTGGTATGACCGCGACGGCACGGCGGAACTGGAGCGGGCCTTTCGCAAATTTCTGGCGCCGCGCCAGTGGGATCGCGCAATGCGGGACATGAAGGCTCGAGAAAGCGACAACGACCAGGCCTGACGCCAGCGGGCGCGTCGGAACGCCTAGCGGATCAGGTTCGGACGAAAGCGCATCCGGGCGCGGCGTTCCTGGGGCAGGTGACGGTTCAGCCGCCGGTTCACCAGCCCGAAGATCGAGATCACCACCAGTGTCAGCAGGATGAAATACCCCGCAAGGATCGGGTAGGGTACGAACGGGTTGAAGGTCTTGTCGGCAAAGTAGTTTGCATAGTAAAGCGCGTCGCCGCGTTGCTGCCACGCCGGGAAGGCCGAGAAAAAGACCAGCGTGGTGGCATGGAAGAGAAAGATCGCCTCGTTGGTATAGGCGGGCCAGGCCAGCCGCAGCATGGTGGGCCAGATAATCCGCCGGAACCGGGTAAAGCCGGAAAACCCGTAGGCATCGGCCGCCTCGACCTCGCCTTTGGGGATCGAGCGCAGGGCACCGTAGAAAATCTCGCCCGAATAGGCGGCCGTATTGAGGAAAAGCACGATCAGCGCACCCAGCCAGGCCGCGGTGAACGCGTCAAAGACCGGATAGAGCGACTTGAGGTTCAGAAAGACCGCGTAGGCGAAGAAGAACTGGATGAAGAGCGGTGAGCCACGGAAGATGTAGATGAACCAGGCCGAGGGCTTTTGCAGCAGGCGATTGGGCGAGGCCTTGCCAACGGCCACCACCGTGGCGAGGCCGAAGCCGAAGATGATCGCCAGCACGCCGAAATAGATATTCCAGATCATGCCCGAACCGATCAGCGTGACCTGCTGGCACAGCGTGAAGTCCTCACGTGGCAGCAGACGTTCTCCCAGCCCGATGGACCGCAGCGCGTAATCCTGGATGGTCTGCCAGCAGCTCATCACGCCGCCGCCTTTCGCAAGGCTTCGCCGCCTGTCGTGGCCTGCCCGTGCGACAGCTTTATCATCAGCCGGTCCAGCACGATCTCGGACACCCGCGTCAGGCCAAGGTAGAAGACCAGCAGCGCCAGGAAATACCACATACGCCAGTCGCCATGCGGGTAATCGGTGAACTTCGGCAGCGCGGTTCCGGCCAGTTCCCGCGCCCAGTACACAATATCCTCGACGCCCAGCAGGAACAGAAGCGGAGTTGCCTTGGTCAGCACCATCCAGACATTGCTGAGCCCGGGCAGGGCATAGACCCACATCTGCGGCACGAGGATGCGCCAGAAACTCTGCCGGCGGGTCATGCCATAGGCCTCGGCGGTTTCCATCTGCGCGCGCGGTACGTTGCGCATGGCGCCGTAAAGCACGTTGCCCGCAAAGGCGCCAAAGACCAGCGCAAAGGTCAGCACTGCAAGGGAGAAGCCATAGATCTCGTGCACCCACTGATCGGCTTCGCCCAGGGGCATCTTGGCCGACTGGCAGACGATGAAGTCGTTGCCCTGGCGGATGGGTTCGCTCCAGTCCGGGCATTTGACCTTGTGCCGGACCCATTCCACGCCCTGGTCGAGCGCGATGATGAAAAAGAGGAAAAACGCCGTATCGGGCACGCCGCGTACCAGGTTGATGTAACCGTGCGCCAGCCAGGCCAGCGGCGGGAATTTCGAGCGTGCGGCGGTGGCGGCCCCGAAGCCGAAGGCCAGCGCGGTCGGTGCGGTGATGGCCAAGAGGACCAGCACCAGGCCGACGGCGAAATAGAGATTGGCGTGTTTGGCGGTCGTCAGGTAGCAGGCCAGCCACTGAACATCGCCCAGGATCGAAGGGTCGGTGCAGAACTCAAACATCGCGGTCCCCCGCAGCCCGGCCCAAGGGCCATGGCCTGCGCGAGGCGCCTGGCGTGAAGATGCGCGTGGTGTTGGCCATGTGTCCCCGTCAGGCCCGATGCGCGCGCCCCGGAAAGCCCGGGGCGCGGCAAAGTCAGCTTATTCGAAAGTCGACGCGACTTCCCATTTCTTGATCAGTTCGTTCAGGCTGCCATCGTCCTTCATCGACTGGATGGCGGCGTTGAACGTTTCTTTCAGCTCGGTGTCGGATTCGCGGACACCCATGCCGACGCCACCGCCCAGCGGAACGTCCTCGCCCACGAACATCATGTCCGCGTCCTCCGCCACGATCGGCGCAAGGAAGGATTTGTCGGCCAGAACCGCATCGGCCTCGCCGTTCTTGACGGCAGCGATGGTTTCCTCGGGCGTGGCGAATTCCACCAGCGTGGCGCCGGATTCCGCGATGTAGCCGGCCTGGATCGTGCCGGTCTGCGCGGCGATCACGCCGCCTGAAACATCAACGTCTTCCGACATGCCGGCATAGGCCGAGGGATCGGGCGGCGTGTAGTTCTGGGTGAAGTCTATGACTTCGTCGCGCTCGTCGGTGATCGACATGCCCGCGATGATGACGTCGTAGTTGCCGCCCACCAGGTTGGGAATGATCGAATCCCAGTCGTTCTTGACCCATTCGCAGGTCAGCTCGGCACGCGTGCACAGCTCGTCGCCCAACTCGCGCTCGAATCCGTCGATCTCTCCCGCGTCGTTGACGAAGTTCCATGGCGCATAAGCGCCCTCGGTGCCCAGGCGGATCGTCTTGTCCTGGGCCATCGCCATGCCGCCGGCGAGCGCCACGGCGAGTGTGGAAAGAACTAGCTTTTTCATAAGTGTCTCCCTTGCTTGGTTCTTTGGTTCAGGCGGCCATCGTCGAGCTCAGAAACTGACGCAGCCGCTCGGATTTCGGAGACCCGAAGAGCGTCTTCGGATCACCTTCTTCTTCAATCAGGCCCTGGTGCAGGAATATGACGTGATCCGACACGTCCTGGGCCATTTTCATGTCGTGGGTCACGATCATCATGGTCCGCCCTTCGGCGGCCAGGTCCTTGATCACGCGCACGACTTCCTGTTCCAGTTCGGGGTCGAGCGCCGAGGTGGGCTCGTCGAACAAGAGCGCCTCGGGCTCCATGCAAAGCGCGCGCGCGATGGCGGCGCGTTGTTGCTGGCCGCCCGACAGTTGCGCGGGATAAACATCGCACTTGTCTCCGATGCCGACCTTTTCCAGGTATCCGCGCGCGGCTTTCTCGACCTCGTCCTTGGGGCGGCCCAGCACCGTCACCGGCGCTTCCATTACGTTTTGCAAGATGCTCAGGTGCGCCCACAGGTTGAACTGCTGGAACACCATCGACAGGTTCGTGCGTATGCGCAGAACCTGCTTTGCATCGGCAGGATGCCGGTTCAGGCCGGACCCTTTCCAGGTCACGGGCTCTCCCTTGAACAGGATATCGCCCTGCTGGCTGTCCTCGAGCAGGTTGGCACAACGCAGGATGGTCGACTTGCCCGATCCCGAAGATCCGATCAGGGACACCACGCTGCCCTTGGGCGCAGTGATGTCCACCCCCTTGATGACCTCAAGGCTGCCATAGGCCTTGTGCAGATTGCGGATCTCGATGACGGGCGTTTCGTCAGGCAAAGGCAGGTTCCGGTTTGCAAGTCAGGCAGTATCACCGGACACTAGGGCAGTAATTTTGGGCCAATGCAACTTGCAAAACGATGTTTTTTCGTCCGTTTCGCCCGTATTGCCCGCGTTTTGGGCGAATGCGAGGGGGTGCCGTTGCGTCAAGCAGGCGGCGGTGCGGGTGTCGGCACCGCGAGGTAGGCCTGGGGCGGAAGGCGCACGAGTCCGCGCAGATCAAGCGCATCGCGTGTGTCGGGCGGCAGGGCTCCGATTGCGGCCTCGATGGCCCGGAAAATCCGGTCCGCATCGTTCGACGAGGCGGTGATGAAGGGCAGGCCGGGGGTGGGGTCGGTTGCGGCGATCACGTGCAGTTGGGCCGCGAACTCGTCGTAACGCTGCATAAGTCGCCAGCTTTGCGCATCCAGGGCCGCCAGATCCGCCCGGCCCTCGGCCACCGCGCGCGCCGAGGCCTGGTGGCTGCCGGTCCGCAGGGTGTCGGTAAAGGCAAAGCCGCGCGCCATGGCCCAAGTGGCCGGCGCCGCCCAGCCGCTTTGCGACATGGGTTCGTTATAGGCAAAACGCGCCGTCGCGAAATCCGCGGGGTCGGTTTGGGCATCGGTCTTGCGTGCCACGAAAACCGAGCGGTACTCGCCGGGGCCGCACCCCTCCAGCCCGTAATCCGGCGTACCGACAATTTGAACCTTGCCATGCAGGCGGGCGCGGTAGGGATAGCCGCAGGTCTGAGACAGCAAAAGGTCGGGGGACTGCCATTGATCCCAGGAATCGCCTTCGCGCGTCAATGTATCGGGACCGTGTCCAAGAGCCTGTCGTATGGCCTGCCAGAGCCTGTCGGTGTCGGACCGAAGCTCGTCACGGTCGTACATCGGCAGGCTGGCGATCATCCCTTTTCCTGGCGCTGCCGCGCCAGGGCGCTGTCCATGTCCGTCACGCCAAGGAAATTCGACGCCATGCGGATGATGGCATCCTCGCTGGCGTCGCGTTCGCCATCGGCGAGCGCCACCTGCCACAAGGCCTCGATGACGCGCACCCGGTCCTCGTAGGCCACGGCGTCCTTGATCGCGCGGGTGAACCGCACGGTGTCGGGCGCTTCGCCCTCAAGCTGCTCGGCCTTGTTCAGCAGGGCGGACGCATCCGGTTCGGACAACTGGTAGCGCGTCCGCGCGATGGCCAGGATGCGTTGACGCTCGTCCGTGTCGAAATGGCCGTCCGATTTGGCGATACGGACCAGGAGCGCGGACAGCGCCAGCCGCGCGTCCTCGTGCGGCAAGGTCTCCGGCGTCGATTCGGTAAGTTTTCTCAAGAATTCAGCAAACATGAACCGGATATAGGCAACCTGCCCGCTGCCGCCAACGTGAAATGTGCAGCCCGGGACTATTGGCTGCCTCCCAGCTCGGTTTCCGCGCGGGCGCGGGCCGCGTCGCTGTCGTCGGGCGACAGACCCAGCGTCCGGCGCACGTCTTCCAGCACGTCCAGCTCTTCCTCGCGGCGGAAACCGTCGGACAGCACGACCTCCCAAAGGGCTTCGAGCGCATCGACGCGCGCGGCGAAGCTGACCGTCTTGCGCAGGATGTCGCCAAACGCCTCGGTATCCGGCGCCTCGCGTTCCAGCCGTTCCGAGGTCGCACGCATCTTGGCGGCCTCGATCGGTCCCAACCCGTAAAGCCGGCGCAACAGCAGGTCGATCCGGTGCACCTCGGCGAACTTGTAGCTGTGATCCGACATCGCCACGCGCACCATCAGCGCCCCAAGCGCGAGCTTTTCGTCGGGCGCGGGCAGCGGTGGCGGCTCGGGCGCGTCGAACGCGTGCAGCAATCGGTGCAGAAGCGAGGTTTTTTGCATCGGGCGACTCCGCAAAACAGGTCTGTTTCAATCAGGTTTAACGCGCCTCCGGGACGTAGAAAACAGATTTACCGGCCGGTGCGCGCCAGTGCGCGGCATGGGTCCGAAACGTGACACATTTGCTCCTAACAAACGGCGGATTTCCGGATCAATCTGGTGGTCGACCAGGGAAAACCGATTTCGAGATGTCAGGCATGTCGCGCAGCACTGCACAGTCCAATGTCGATCTTCGTTCCGCCGCACCGGAGGACCAACTGGCCTGGCTGCGCCAGTGCAAGCCCGACGAGGCCCGGCGCTTCGCGCGAGAGCACGACTGGTCGGGCGATCCGAGGCCGGTTCTCGGGTGGGTCATGGCGCAGAAATTCATGGATCTCGGCACCGCGTTGACGGTGTTCCTGAACGGGATGCCGCATCGGTTCAACTACATGCCCAAGCGCGATGTCCCGCACGAGCTTTGCGGCGCGGCACAGATGCTGGATACGATCTGTCTCAGGCTGAACTCGGGCTTCTATCTTGCCTGGCCGGATCAGGATGTCTCGGATCGTGCCCGGATCCTGCGCTGGATGGATGCCCAGGCAGAGGATCGGCAGGAAGGCCGGCAGGGGCGTTACATTCTTGACGAACGGATCGTCGCGACGCTTCTGGATGATGAACTGCGCCTAGATCCCAGGGCGGAGACGGCCGTCTACCACGAAAACCGGTCGCTGTTGCGCGATCTTTTCAGTCCGGTCCTGGAACTCGGGGTGTCCCGCAGGATGCTTCGGTTTCATCCGCCGCAGGAAGATCCGAACGGCGATCTGACCAACCTGCGCTACTGACATGGGGCCGGAAACGGCAACAGGGCGCCCGGTGCAAGGCGCCCTGATCATTCTCTGGACCCGCGATCAGAACTTGTAAGCCACGCCGACGGTAAAGGCGTCGACGTCACCGTCGCGTCCGCCAAGGCCCGGCCCCGAGAAATCGTAACTTGTCCGGGTATACTCGAACCGGGTGGTGATGTTGTCGGTCAGCATCGTCTCCAGGCCCACACCGTAGGAGATGCCCTGGCCGGATCCCGAAACCCCGGCCGCTGCGACATCCCAGTCGGTCCAGCCATAGCCCAGCGAGCCGTAGAGCAGCGAGTTGCCGAAGGCATAGCCGCCGCGACCGCGGACGCTGACGTTGTTTTCCAGGTCCAGGCCCGTGCCCATCACCGTGTAGTCGAGCTTGCTGTCATATCCCAGTTCGGCGCCGATCACGAAATTGGGGGCAACGGCGTGGTTGTAGCCGCCAAAGACCCCGGCATTGATCTCGGGGTTGATGCCGAAGGGCACGTCCGAGATCTCGAGATTTTGCATGTTCACGCGGCCACCGAGGTAGAAGCCTTGCCACTTTTCGGCATCCTGTGCGGCGGCGTTGGTGGCGATGGCCGAGAACAGTGCAGCGGCGGCAGTCAGGGATTTAAAGATCGTTTTCATATGGAACCTCATGTCAGTTATCGGCCCGGGACAATCCCGGGGCTCGGACATGGGTCGGCGTGATCTGGGAAAGGGTTCAAACCGCGTGTCGAAAAAATGGGACGCTGCGGTTTCGCATTGAAATAATTGAGAAATATCTCAGACGAGGCGCGATGTCTCCACCGCCGCACGCACGAAATCGGCGAACAGAGGATGCGGCTTGAACGGCTTCGACTTCAGTTCGGGGTGGAACTGAACGCCGATGAACCACGGGTGATCGCTCCATTCCACGATTTCGGGCAGGCGGCCATCGGGCGACATCCCGGAAAAGACCAGCCCGCATTCCTCGAGCTTCTTGCGGTACTCGATGTCCACCTCGTAGCGGTGGCGGTGGCGTTCGTCGATGGCAGTACCGCCATAGACCTCGGCCACCTTCGAGCCGTCCTTGAGCACGGCATCATAGGCGCCCAGCCGCATCGTGCCGCCCTTGTCGTCGGTCACCTTGCGCTTGACCTTCTCGTTGCCCTGCACCCATTCCTTGAGATGGTAAACGACCGGCGTGAACCGTTTCTTGCCGGCCTCGTGGTCGAATTCCTCCGAGCCGGCATCCTTGAGCCCCGCCTTGTTCCGGGCGGCCTCGATCACCGCCATCTGCATCCCCAGGCAGATGCCCAGGTAGGGGATCTTGCGTTCGCGGGCGAATTGCGCGGCCTTGATCTTGCCTTCGGTGCCGCGCTCGCCGAAGCCGCCGGGCACGAGGATCGCGTGGTAACCTTCCAGATGCGGAGCGGCATCCTCGCGGTCGAACACCTCGGCATCGACCCATTCGACATTGACCTTTACCCGGTTGGCCATGCCGCCATGGGTGAGCGCCTCCTTGATCGACTTGTAGGCGTCTTCCAGCTGCGTGTACTTGCCGACGATGGCGATGTTGACCGCGCCGTCGGCGTTGTGGATACGGTCCACGACGTCTTTCCAGATGGTCAGGTCGGGACGCGGCGCCGGCGAGATGTCGAAGGCGTCAAGCACGGCCTGGTCCAGCCCTTCGTGGTGATAGGCCAGCGGCGCTTCGTAGATGGAATTGAGGTCGTAGGCGGCGACGACCGCCTCCTTCCGGACATTGCAGAACAGTGCGATCTTCTCGCGTTCCTTTTCCGGGATCGGCTGTTCCGAACGGCAAACGAGGATGTCCGGCGCGATCCCGATGGATTGCAGCTCCTTCACGCTATGCTGGGTCGGCTTGGTCTTCAGCTCGCCGCTGGCGGCAAGATAGGGCAGAAGTGTCAGGTGCATGAAGATGCACTGCCCGCGCGGGCGGTCGTGGCTGAACTGCCGGATCGCCTCGAAGAAGGGCAGGCCCTCGATGTCGCCCACCGTGCCGCCGATCTCGCACAGCATGAAATCGACCTCGTCATCGCCGATCGAGATGAAATCCTTGATTTCGTTGGTGACGTGGGGAACCACCTGGATGGTCTTGCCGAGGTAATCGCCGCGGCGTTCCCGCTCCAGCACGTTGGAATAGATGCGCCCCGAGCTGACCGAATCCGTCATCCGGGCGGGGACGCCGGTGAAGCGTTCGTAATGGCCCAAGTCGAGGTCGGTTTCGGCGCCGTCATCGGTGACGAAGACCTCGCCATGCTCGAAGGGCGACATCGTGCCGGGATCGACATTCAGGTAGGGGTCCAGCTTGCGAAGACGCACCGAAAAGCCGCGCGCCTGCAACAGCGCGCCAAGTGCCGCCGAGGCAAGACCCTTGCCGAGAGAGGAAACAACGCCGCCGGTGATGAAAATATAACGTGCCATGCGCTGGCAATCCCCCGTGATTGCGGCGTTTATCGCCAGTTAGATGCGGTCGAATCGAAGCCATAAGCACCGCATCACCACGGGACTCGAGCCATAAAGGATTCGGATGAAAGGCGCAATATGCTGTGACGCGCGGGTGCGCGTCCGCAAGCCTTAGTGGTGTTTCTGGGTCAGTCTGCGGTAGGTGTCAATGGCGCGTCATCGCCGGCCGACGGAGGCAGGAGTCCGTCGCCGCTGCTGTCGAGACCAGGGTTGCTTTCCTCGGCCGCGGGGCGGTCATCGGTGATGCGGTCCAGAACCGAGGAGCCGCCGGAGTTCTGCGCCGCGATCACGGTCAGCGTCAGCGTGGTCGCAAAGATCGACAGGCCCAGGATCCAGGTCAGCTTGCCAAGCGCGGTGGTGGCCGAGCGCCCGGTGTTCACGTTGCCGCCGCCGCCGCCCATGCCAAGGCCGCCGCCTTCGGAGCGCTGCAACAGCACGACACCGATCAGCGCGAGCGCCAGCAGCAGGTGAACAAGCAGGATGACATTTTCCATAAGACGCGGTCCCTCGGGTTCGGATGGGCGGTATCTAAGCAATTCGGGCGTCCCCCGCAACCCGCCGTTTTCGCAGTTTGCGCAGCCGCGTGCATGGCCGGGAGCGGATCTTGGGGACTGAAGATTATTCGTCCACGTCGTCCATGTCGGACTGGCCCGACAGGCGGCGACGCACGTGGCTCCAGCTGAGCCCGATTCCGAGGACCAGCGACAACGCGGCAAGGCCCAGCCACAGATTTTGCGTCGGACTGTCGATGTTGAGGAAACCGTAGTCCACGAGCACCCATGCCACCGCCGCGGCAATGGCGAGGATCAGCCCCATGCCGAACGCCCCGATCGAGCGCAGCGTGGCGCGCAGGTAGATGATGTAGCCCACCAGAAGCAGCAGCGCGAAGAGCACGGTCAGCGGCATCTGCGCGTCCCAGTTGTTTTGCGCCCAGACGATGAAATTGTACCGGGTCGGGTTGAACGTCGCGGCCAGCAGGACAAAGGCCAGTGCCCACCTCACGATAAATCCGGTCATGCGTGCTCTCCTGCCTTGCGTCCGGTCAAGAAGTGCCCGGCCCGGCGCGGGCTGTCCAGCCCGGGCGCGAAATTCCGGTTTCGCAGGCGGGACGGTGTGGGTATACGGGCGCGGGGTTCAACCACCGCCTGAGAGGTTTTCATGGCAAATGTCGTCGTTGTCGGCGCCCAGTGGGGTGACGAGGGTAAAGGCAAGATCGTTGACTGGCTGAGCGAGCGCGCGGATGTGATCGCGCGGTTCCAGGGCGGGCACAACGCGGGCCACACGCTGGTCATCGACGGCAAGGTCTACAAGCTGAACGCGCTGCCGTCGGGCGTGGTGCGCGGCGGCAAGCTAAGCGTGATTGGCAACGGCGTGGTGCTGGACCCGTGGCATCTGGTCAACGAAATCGCCTCGATCCGCGAGCAGGGCGTCGAGATCAGCCCCGAGACGCTGATGATCGCCGAGAACACGCCGCTGATCCTGCCGATCCACGGCGAGTTGGACCGCGCGCGTGAGGAAGCGGCCAGCAAGGGCACCAAGATCGGCACCACGGGTCGTGGCATCGGGCCGGCCTATGAGGACAAGGTCGGCCGTCGCTCGGTCCGCGTGGCGGACTTGGCGGATGACGCCACGCTCGAAGCGCGCGTGGACCGCGCGTTGCAGCACCACGATCCGCTGCGCAAGGGGCTGGGCATCGAGCCCGTGGACCGCGACGCGCTGGTGGCGCGGCTGAAATCCATCGCGCAGGATCTGCTGCCCTATGCCGCGCCGGTCTGGAAAGTGTTGAACGACCAGCGCAAGGCGGGCAAGCGGATTCTGTTCGAGGGCGCACAGGGCGCATTGCTGGATATCGACTTCGGCACCTATCCGTTCGTGACGTCCTCCAACGTCATCGCGGGACAGGCCGCGACAGGCGTCGGCATGGGGCCGGGCGCGATCGATTACGTGCTTGGGATCGTCAAGGCCTATACAACCCGCGTGGGCGAAGGTCCGTTCCCGACCGAGTTGCAGGATGACGATGGTCAGCGACTGGGGGAGAGGGGTCGCGAATTCGGCACCGTCACGGGCCGCCAGCGCCGCTGTGGCTGGTTCGACGCGGCGCTGGTGCGCCAGACCTGTGCGACCTCGGGCGTGACCGGGATTTCGCTGACCAAGCTGGATGTGCTGGACGGCTTCGACACGCTGAAGATCTGTGTCGGCTACGAGTTGGACGGCAAGCAACTGGATTACCTGCCCACGGCGACCGACCAGCAGTGGCGCTGCAAGCCGATTTACGAGGAAATGCCGGGCTGGTCCGAGACCACCGAAGGCGCGCGAAGCTGGGCAGACCTGCCCGCCAACGCGATCAAGTACGTGCGCCGGGTCGAGGAGTTGATCCAGTGCCCCGTCGCTCTACTCTCAACCTCGCCGGAGCGTGAGGATACGATCCTCGTGACCGACCCCTTCGCCGACTGAAACCGGCAGACCGCAAGAGGACCGCATGGCCCTGAGTTACAAAGCCCGCCGCCGCTGGTCCCTGGTGATCCTGCTGATCGCTCTGCCGCTTTACATCGTGGTGGCGGTCAACCTGACAGACTGGCTGCGGGCAGAATACGACGTGGGCATCCTGACCGAACTGGTGGTCTTCGTCGTGCTGGGCATCGCGTGGATCGTGCCGCTGAAGCCGGTCTTTCGCGGCGTCGGCCAGCCGGACCCGGACGCACGGGACTAGGTCAAAGCAGGTGGCCTGACTTCGCAGCCTTGGTGGCAAGATAGGCGCGGTTGTGCGTGCCTTCGCCCACCTTGAGCGGCACGCGTTCCACCACGTCGATGCCGCAACTTTTCATCATCTCGATCTTGGCGGGGTTGTTCGTCAGCAGCCGCACCGCGCCGAAGCCCATGTTGCGCAGGATGTCGGCGCCGATGCGGAAATCGCGCTCGTCATCCTCGAACCCCAGCCGATGATTGGCCTCGACCGTGTCAAAGCCCTGGTCCTGCAGCGCGTAGGCCCGCATCTTGTTGGCCAGGCCGATGCCGCGGCCTTCCTGGTTGAGGTAGAGCAGCACGCCCGCGCCCGCCGCGCCCATCTGCGCCAGGGCCGCGCGCAGTTGAGGTCCGCAATCGCATTTCAGGCTCCCCAAGATGTCGCCGGTAAAGCAGGCGGAATGCAGGCGCGACAGCACTGGCTCGCTGCGGGACGGGCTGCCGATTTCTATGGCGTAATGTTCCTCGCCGCCATCCTCGGGGCGCCAGATATGCAGGCGACCCGCCTCGGACACTTCCAGCGGCAGGCGGGCGCTGACCACCTTGTGCAGGGGGCTGGCCTCTTTCAGATGTGCGGTGATGTCGGCCACCTCGAGCACGGTCAACGCAGGGTCCAGCGCGTCGGCCGGGAGTGTCATGACCAGTGCAGCAGGCAGAAGGCGGGCGGATTTTACAAGCAGCAGCGCGGCGCGATGCGTGTCGGCCTTGCCTTCGCGGGCCGAGGTCAGCGGTCCTTTCATCGGCGTGCGCAGATCGTCGGCCGGATCGGCCACGGCCTGCACCCAGGAAAGCGGCGCGTCGTGCGGAACTTTGACGCGCGCGAGGTCGCCATCATAAACCCGGGCCTTCAAGGTGTCGGCGCGGCGCGATGAGATGACAAGATGCAGGTCCAGCCCCGTCGCTTGCAGCGCTTTCAGACGGTCCGCATCGCAGGTCTCTGCCGCCGCGACGATGGCCAGTGCAGAGCCATCCCGCAAGACCACCGGCACGCCCATGCGAAGGTCCGCGCGGGCGCGTGCCAGGTATTCCGTCTTGCCGGGGCCAAGCTGCATAACGCGCCCTTTCTTTTTTGTCAGATCACGGCGAGGCTTTCACCTACAGCGTTTTGTAACTGAATGAAACAAAACACGCTTCGCCATAACTAGCCCGTGATTGGGCTGTCACAGTACTTGTGCGATGCGGCGCTTCGGCACAAGTAGCTGACAGACAACGAGGAACAGGAAAATGGCTCAGCTGAAGAAAATTCTGCTCGTGGACGACGACGAGGACCTGCGCGAAGCTCTAAGCGAGCAATTGGTGATGACCGAGGATTTCGACGTCCTCGAGGCCGGCAACGGATCGGAGGCGATGGCGCATGCGAAGGACGGACTCCATGACCTGGTGATCCTCGACGTTGGTCTGCCCGATACGGATGGACGCGAGCTTTGCCGCCTGATGCGCAAGCAGGGCGTCAAGGCGCCGATCATGATGCTGACCGGCCATGACGGGGATGCCGACACGATCCTCGGCCTCGACGCCGGGGCGAATGACTATATCACCAAGCCGTTCAAGTTTCCCGTTCTGCTGGCCCGCATCCGCGCGCAACTGCGCCAGCACGAGCAGTCGGAGGATGCGATTTTCCAGCTTGGGCCCTACACGTTCAAGCCGGCGATGAAGATGCTGATCACCGAGGAGGATCGCAAGATCCGGCTGACGGAGAAGGAAACCAACATTCTGAAATTCCTCTATCGTTCGCCCGACGGCGTAGTGGCGCGTGACGTGCTGTTGCACGAGGTCTGGGGCTATAATGCCGGGGTGACGACCCACACGCTGGAGACGCATATCTATCGCCTGCGTCAAAAAATTGAACCGGATCCCTCCAACGCGCGTTTGCTGGTGACAGAGTCAGGCGGCTATCGTCTCCTGTCTTGATCTGGGTCAATGGCGCGTCGCGCTCGGCCCGGTAACGTGATACCCAACCCGCCGCATACGGGTTTAAATCTATGCACCTCCCTGTTGGACTGACCCCGGCCTGGCCGGGGTTTTTTTTGCTGCCTCGGACAGCCGGTCGGTGTCGGTCGATCCAGGGCCGAGGGCGGCGCGGTGCCGTCTCTTGCTGCGCCTTTCCGACCGTTCGGCAGCGCGACGCCCGTCGCCTTCCTGCTTGTGCTGCGAAGGACGCTGGGTTTTATATCCCGGCGAACCTGAAACGCCGAACCGACAGGAGTCCCATGCCCTTCACCCTTGCCACCTGGAACATCAACTCGGTCCGCCTGCGCGAACCTATCGTCCTGAAACTGTTGCAGGAGGAGGCGCCGGATATCCTGTGCCTACAGGAGTGCAAGTCGCCGGTCGAGAAGATCCCGCTGGAGGGGTTCGCGGCCCTTGGCTATCCCTACGTGATCGCGCGAGGGCAGAAGGGCTATAACGGTGTGGCTATCCTGTCGAAGCTGCCCATCCGCGATGTGGGCGAGCGCGATTTCGCGGCGCTGGGCCATGCGCGTCACGTGGCCGGGGAGCTTGAGAACGGCGTGGTGATCCACAACTTCTATGTGCCCGCGGGCGGCGATGTGCCGGACCGCGAGGTGAACCTGAAGTTCGGGCAGAAGCTCGATTACCTGACCGAGATGCGCGACTGGTTCCGCGAGGACCGGCCGCAGAAATCCATCCTCGTGGGCGACCTCAACATTGCCCCGCGCGAGGACGATGTCTGGAGCCACAAGCAACTGCTGAAGGTGGTGAGCCACACGCCGGTCGAGGTGGAGCATCTGACCAACGCGCAGGAGGCCGGAAACTGGACCGACGTCACCCGCGCGGACATTCCCGAAGGGCAGCTTTACAGCTGGTGGTCGTACCGGGCCAAGGATTGGGACGCGGCCGACAAGGGCCGGCGCCTGGATCATGTCTGGGCCAGTGACGACCTCAAGTCCGCAGCGCATTCCAGCCGCATTCTCAGGGCCGCGCGTGGTTGGGAAAAGCCATCGGACCATGCGCCGGTCTTCGCGACGTTCGACCTTTGACGCGGCACGGGATCACGGATGTCGGACCTCGGAGTCACGGGCGGCTCTGCCCGCCTGCGTGATGGAAGAGGTACCGCGCTGGTCGGACTGATGCGCCATTCCGAGGTGGTGCGCGGTCGGATGTCGGGGCCGGGTGGTGTGCGCTTTTCGTCGGACCCGCGGCGGCCGTTTCGCAGGCAGGCGAGGGGTCCGGGGCGATCCGTTTCTTCCGACAGCCCGGTGTCTGGCGATTCGCGAAACCGGGGAATCGTTAACGTGAGTGGCCGGGCCGCAGGATTGCGGCCTCTGGAGGGCGTCGGGGGTCTGCGCCTGGCGCGCCTCCATGACTGGCAGGCGCTGGGCGCTGGCACTGGACGGCGGCAAGGCGGGATCGGGCGGAGCGACGATGGTGGTGGCGGTCGCGCCCGATGCGGCGCGGGGCGCTACCCTTTTGTTTCCGCAGGATAGTTTCGTGTCCGACCTGTCGCGCGGTGCGGCGGTGACCGGCGGGGGAATGCCCGGGGGACCGTGCAGGGCGAGCGTCCCGGGGCCTGGTTCTGGCGCCGTATCGGGCCGGGAGCGGACGTGTGGCCCCCCGGGCTGCCGGAATGTTCACCGCTGGCCGGAGGTATCGCGTTAACCGAGTCGAAGGCGTCGAAAACGACGTCGGTATCGCGTCGGTATCCGGGTGGTATCGCGACGGTGCGATTTTTTCGATCGGTCGCATCGCCCGGTTCGTGACGTCACCGTGCGGTGCGGCAACGACGGCGGCGGCGCCGCCCCTTGCAACACGGGGCCGCGTGGGCCATTTAGACGGCAAATGACATGC
The DNA here is from genome assembly GCF_009363735.1 of Roseovarius sp. THAF8. Classification (NCBI taxonomy): domain Bacteria; kingdom Pseudomonadati; phylum Pseudomonadota; class Alphaproteobacteria; order Rhodobacterales; family Roseobacteraceae; genus Roseovarius; species Roseovarius sp. THAF8. The sequence continues at coordinate 3,813,091 of NZ_CP045410.1, forward strand.
CCACGCGATGCGGAGGATACAATGCTTGAACTTGGTGGCCAGAGCCAACCCCAGACCGACCTGATCAAGGACGTCTCGGAGGCGAACTTCATGACCGAGGTCGTCGAGGCCTCGCAGAGTGTGCCGGTGATCGTCGATTTCTGGGCGCCCTGGTGCGGCCCGTGCAAGACGCTGGGACCGCAGCTGGAGGCGGCGGTCACCAAGGCGAACGGCGCGGTGAAGATGGCCAAGGTCAACGTGGACGAGAACCAGATGATCGCGCAGCAGTTGCGGGTGCAGTCGATCCCGATGGTCTATGCCTTCTGGCAAGGCCAGCCTATCGACGGGTTCCAGGGCGCGGTGCCGGGATCGGAGATCGACGCCTTCGTGAACCGAGTGATCGAGGCCGCGGGCGGCCAAGCCGGCGACGCAGGGTTGGAAGAGGCCATCGCGGCGGCGCAGGAGATGCTGGAGCAGGGCGCGGCGACGGATGCCGCCCAGACCTTTGCCGCGATCCTGCAGGAGGACGACAAGAACGCCGCCGCCTATGCCGGCCTGGTGTCGAGCCATATCGCGATGGACGACCTGGAGCAGGCGGAAGCGATCCTGAACGGCGCGCCGGCGGAGATCTCGAAGGCGCCGGAGCTGGAAGCGGCGGCGGCGCAGCTGGCGCTGGCGCGGCAGGCCGCGGATGCGGGGCCGGTGAGCGAATTGCGCGACAAGGTGGAGGCAAACCCGGACGACCATCAGGCGCGGTTCGACCTGGCGCAGGCGCTGCACGCCTCGGGCCAGACGCAGGAGGCGGTGGACGAACTGCTGGAGCTATTCCGGCGCGACCGCGAGTGGAATGACGCGGCGGCGAAGACGCAGCTTTTCACCATTTTCGACGCGCTGAAACCGGGCGATCCGGTGGCGCAGGCGGGACGCCGCAAACTGAGCTCGATGATATTTGCCTGACGGACGGCACGGGCTACGTCCCCGGACATGATATTACAGGGTGATCTACCGGAGATAATCCCGGTCTTTCCATTGCCGGGGGCGCTGCTTTTGCCGCGCTCGCGGCTGCCGTTGCACCTGTTCGAGCCGCGCTACCTGGCGATGCTCGAGGATGCGCTGAAGACGCCGCATCGCCTGATCGGGATGGTGCAGCCGGACCCCGGCGCGCGGGCGGGCGAGCACGGGCTGCACCGGATCGGCTGTGCCGGTCGCGTCACGCAGTTTTCCGAGACCGAGGACGGGCGGTACATGATCACGCTGTCGGGCGTGTCGCGGTACCGCGTGACCTCGGAGGTGGAGGGGTTCACGCCCTATCGCCGGGCGCAGGTCAGTTGGGAGGGGTTCGAGCAGGACCTGGAGCCCAGCGACAGTGATCCGGGGTTCAGGCGGAAGCCCTTCATGGATCTTCTGTCGCGCTATTTCGAGGCGCGCGAACTCTCGACCGACTGGGAGACGCTGAAGGAGGCCGAGGACGAGTTGCTGATCAATTCGCTGTCGATGCTCCTGGGGTTCGAGCCGGAGGACAAGCAGGCGCTGCTGGAGGCGCCGAGCCTGTCGACGCGGCGCGAGACATTGGTGACGCTGATCGAGTACGATCTGCGCGCCGGCGACGACAAGGACGTGATACAATGACTGAGACCGACCCCACGGCGCCGCAGTTCGACCGGCACATGCTGGAGGCCCTGATCTGCCCGCAGACACATTCGGTGCTGGAATACGATGCGGAGGCGCATGAGCTGATCAGCCGCAACGCGGGGCTGGCCTTTCCGATCCGGTCGGGGATCCCGATCCTGCTGATCGACGAGGCGCGCACGCTGGACTAGCGGAGTGCGCGCGGGGCGCGCGCACGCTCGACGTCTCGGCGTCGGCCTTTGGCCGCCGCCTCGGGGCGCGGGGCGGCGTGACGCTTTGACCCGGTCGCTGCGCGGGGGGGCTGCGTCGGAGCCTCCGGCGGGGATATTTGGGGCCAGAGGAAGAGTTGGGTCGGCGTGGTGTGGCGTCAGGTGCTCTTGCGGGCGCGGGTGGCCATCACGTCGCGGCCCAGGGAGAGGGTGTAGGCCTCGAGCCGGTGCAGGGCGGTGTCGGCGGCGGGGGCGTCCTGGTGTTCCAGCGCGTCGGTAAGGGCGGCGTGCAGGCCGACGATTTCGCCTCGGGAGCGGGCGGTGAAGGTGATCATGTTCATCAGAGGCTGCATGGCCTCGACCGCGCCGGCAAGCTGGTAGCTGAGCACGGGGTTGTCGGCCGCATCGACCAGGGCGCGGTGGAGCGCGACGTCGGAGGCGCAGAAGGCCTCGTCGGAGAGGCCCGGCTGCGACTGGCGGGCTATCTCGGCGCGCATGGTGGCGAGGCTGTCGTCGGTGCGGCGCCGGGCGGCGAGGGGGGCGCAGGCGCGTTCGAGCGTGTAACGGGCCTCGCACGCGGTCTCGAAGCTGACGGCGTTCATCGACAGAAGCAGCGTGGAGGTGGTGATGTGCTGGCTGTAGGCGCCCTGGTAGCTGAGCCGGTTGACGAACGCGCCGCCGAACGCGCCGCGCTGGGTTCGGATCAGCGATTGCGCGGCCAGGCGTTTGAGGGCCTCGCGCACGGTCGAGCGGGAGACGCCGAATTGCTCGGACAGTTCCGCCTCGGAGGGCAGGCGTTCGCCGGTGATCATCCGGCCCTCGACGATGGCATCGCGGATCGCCTGGGCGATCTGGGCGGAGAGATCCTGGCGCGGCTGGGCGGGGTCGGCGGTTTTCATTTGTCAGACCTTTAATTGTCTGACATTCATAAGGGCAATCGCGACTCGAACCAAGGGTGATCTTCTGCATGTCGGCTCTTTCCCTGCGCTCGGTGGCCTGGCTGGCGTTTTTCGCGGCGATCCTGGTGGCGTGGGTGGTGATGTACCTGATGGCGACGGGGATGGACCTGGACCTGATCGGGCGGCCCGGGCCGATGGGCGAGACGATGCGGGCGATGCAGCCGGGCATGGAGATGGGCATGGGCGCCGGTATGTCTGGGGGCATGAGCGGCGAGATGTCGGGCGGCATGGACATGATGGCGATGGACAGGTTCGGGCCGCTGTTCGCAATGTGGGCGATCATGATGGCGGCGATGATGCTGCCCACGATGGTGCCGACGCTGCGCTGTTACGACGATCTGTGCCGCAGCGCCGATGGCACCACCGCCGGATGGCTGGGCGTGCTGACGGGGTATTCCATCGCCTGGGTCGGGTTCGCGGCGGTGATCGCGGGCGTGCAGGTGGCGCTGCTCTATGGCGGTGTGATCGACATGCTGGGGATCGCCAAGTCGTCCGCGATTGCGGGCGGCCTGCTGATCCTCGTGGGCGCGTTTCAGTTCACGCGGGCCAAAGAGCTGTGCCATGGCGTGTGTCACAGCCCGATGACCTATTTCCTGGGGCACTGGCGCACGGGCTTTGGCGGCGGCCTGCGCATGGGGCTGGGCTTGGGCGCGTTCTGCGTGGGCTGCTGCTGGGGCTTCATGGCGCTGGGGTTCGTGGGCGGCGTGATGAGCCTGCTTTGGATGGGCTTGGCCACGCTTTTCATGGTATTGGAGAAACTGCCACAGATCGGGCACCGGGTGATCCGGCCGATGGGTGTGGCGCTGATCGCGGGCGGCGTGGCGGTACTGGCCGCGCCGCTGGTTACGGGAGGATAGAGCATGGCTTTGACACGCCGGAAAGACGCCGACAAGCTGCCGGTGTCGCAGCGCATCGACAACCGGATGGCCAACCCCAAGCGGCGCAAGATGACGCCGACCGAGTGGGCCATCAAGGGCGAGCTGTTCCTGAACTGCTCTTGTACGGTGTTCTGCCCCTGCGTCGTCAGCCTCGGGGCGCATCCGCCCACCGAAGGGCATTGTCATGCGTGGATGGCGATCGCGATCGACGAGGGGCATTACGAGGGCGAGGATCTGTCGGGCCTGAACGTGGGCCTGCTGGTGGATATCCCCGGGCGCATGGGTGAGGGCAACTGGAAGGTCGCGGCCTATGTGGACGAGCGCGCCAGTGGCCGCGCCTATAACGGGATCCTGCAGATCTTCAGCGGGGCGGCGGGCGGCACCACGGGTCTCTTTACCATGCTGGTGAGCGAGATCATCGGGGCGGAGCGCGAGAAAGTCGAGATCGTGCGCGATGGCAAGAAGCGCGGGCTGTATATCGGGCGCAAGATCCAGGGCGAGATCGAGATGATCGACGGGGCGAGCCCGGATCATCCGGTGATGGTGACGAACTCGAAATACTGGATGGGGCCGGACATCATCGCGGCGAAGGGTCTGAAGAGCCGGGTGCGGGATTACGGCCGGGTCTGGGATTTCGGTGGCATGTCGGCGGAGGTTTGTCCGATCGACTGGAAAGGGCCGAAGTAGGGACGCCTGCGATGATCACTCCTGAATATTGCCGCATGATGGCGCGGTACAATGCGTGGCAGAACCGGCAGCTGACCGAGGCGCTGGACGCACAGCCGCTGGAGGTAATGACCGAGGATCGCGGAGCGTTCTTTGGTTCGATCCTGGGGACGTTGAACCATTTGCTGTGGGGTGACCGAATGTGGATGGCGCGGTTCGATCCGTCGGTGGAGGCGCCCGGGGTCGGCGTGAAGAAAAGCGTGGAGATGCATCCGACGCTGGGGGCGTGGAGCGCGGAGCGGTATCACGTGGACGGCAAGATCGGCCATTGGGCCAATTCTCTGCGGGCGATGGACCTGACCGGCGATCTGCACTGGTATTCCGGCACGGCGCAGCGCGACGTGGTCTCGCCCAGGGCTTTGTGCGTCACGCATATGTTCAATCACCAGACCCATCACCGGGGACAGGTCCACGCGATGATGACCGCCGCCGGGCTAGAGGCGCCGGTGAGCGACATGTTCCTGATGCCCGGGGAGGGCTGAGCCGATGCTGGCCTTTGTCCTGGCGCTGGTGGTGATCGCGGCTGTCGCATGGAGCCTCGGGCGCGGTCGCGTGGGCGGCCGCATGGCCGGGCCGGGGAAACGGCCCGCGAGGCGGGCCTGCAAGTGGAGCGAGACCGGCAACAGCAACGGCCGGTTCGTCGAGTATCGCTGTGCGGCCTGCGGGGTCGCGGCCTATTCCGCCACGGGCGACGCGCCGGTGATCTGCAAGAGCAACCTGAAGGGATCTGCCTGATGCCGATGATCTCCCTGTCGCGCCGGTTGCGGCGCACGCCCTTTTCCGACGGGGTCGAGGCCGCCGGGGTGAAAGGCTACACGGTCTACAACCACATGCTGTTGCCGACGGTGTTCCGGTCAGTCGAGGAGGATTACCGCCATCTGAAGAATGCGGTGCAGGTCTGGGACGTGGCCTGCGAGCGGCAGGTGGAGCTGCGCGGGCCCGACGCGGGGCGGCTGATGCAGATGCTGACGCCGCGCGACCTGCGGGGGATGACGGCGGGGCAGTGTTACTACGTGCCCATCGTGGACGAGACGGGGGGGATGCTGAACGATCCGGTGTCGGTGAAGCTGTCCGAGGATCGCTGGTGGATTTCGATTGCCGACAGTGACCTGCTCTACTGGGTGAAGGCCACGGCGCATGGCTGGCGGCTGGATGTGCTGGTGGACGAGCCGGACGTATCGCCGCTGGCGGTCCAGGGGCCGAAGGCCGAAGAGCTGATGGCGCGGGTGTTTGGCGACGGGGTGCGCGATGTCCGGTTCTTCCGCTTCGGCGTGTTCGATTTCCAGGGGCGGGACATGGTGATCGCGCGGTCGGGCTATTCCAAGCAGGGCGGCTTCGAGATCTATGTCGAGGGCGCGGATATCGGAATGCCGCTGTGGAACGCGCTGATGGAGGCCGGGCGCGACCTGGACGTGCATGCAGGGTGTCCGAACCTGATCGAACGGATCGAGAGCGGTCTGCTGAGCTATGGCAACGACATGACCGACGACAATACGCCGCATGAATGCGGGCTGGGGCGGTTCTGCAATACGCAGAGCGCCATCGGCTGTATCGGGCGTGATGCGCTTTTGCGGGTGGCCAAGGAAGGCCCGGTGCAGCAGATCTGCGCCATTGCCATCGACGGGCCGAAAGTGCCGGGCTGCGATCGGTGGTGGCCGGTGACGGCGAATGGCAAGCGGGTGGGGCGGGTGAGTTCCGCCGCATGGAGCCCGGATTTCAATACCAACGTGGCCATCGGCATGGTGCGGATGACCCATTGGGACGCGGGCACCGAGCTGCAGGTGGAGGCGCCGGATCAGGTCCGGCGCGGGGTGGTGCAGGAAGGTTTCTGGAACTGACGCCCGCTTCGACGGGGGAAGCGAGGGGCCAGCCCCTCGCGCTCCCCGGGATATTTCCGGCCAGAGGAAAAGCAGGGGCGGCGTTGGGGCGGCCCCGCACATACTTGGAACGATGAAAGCGAGAGAGCCTCGCTATGCAAGACAGGAGACTGGACATGTTCAACGCATTGGTTGTCGAGAAGGATGACGAGAGCGGCAAGACCTCGGCGGAGGTCAGGCAGATCGGAGTGGACGACCTGCCCGAGGGCGAGGTGACGGTCGCGGTCGAGTATTCGACGGTGAACTACAAGGACGGGCTGTGCATCGGGCCGGGCGGGGGGCTGGTGCGGAACTATCCGCACGTGCCGGGGATCGACTTTGCCGGGACGGTCGAGGAAAGCTCTGACGACCGGTACAGCCCCGGCGACAAGGTGGTGCTGACCGGCTGGCGCGTGGGCGAGGCGCATTGGGGCGGCTATGCCCAGAAGGCGCGCGTGAAGGCCGACTGGCTGGTGCCGCTGCCCGAGGGGCTGGATACGCGGGCTGCGATGGCGGTGGGGACCGCCGGGTTTACCGCGATGCTGGCGGTCATGGCGCTGGAAGACCAGGGGCTGAAGAAGGGCCCGGTGCTGGTGACCGGGGCCGCGGGTGGCGTGGGCAGCGTGGCGACCGCGATCCTGGCCAAGCTGGGGCACGAGGTGGCGGCCGTCACCGGGCGGCCGGAGCAGGAGGAGTACCTGAAGAGCCTTGGGGCGAGCCGGATCGTGCCGCGGGAAGAGTTGACCGAAGTGACCAAGAAGCCGCTGGAGGCGGAAGCCTGGGGCGGCTGCATCGACGCGGTGGCGGGTGCGATGCTGGGCCGGGTGCTGAAGCAGATGGAATATGGCAGCTCGGTCGCGGCCATTGGCCTTGCCGGGGGCGCGGCCATCGAGGGGGCGCTGATCACGCCTTTCATCCTGCGCGGTGTGAACCTCTTGGGGATCGACTCGGTCATGCAGCCATATGACAATCGCCTGCGGGCTTGGGAGCGGATCGCCAGGGACCTGCCGATGGACAAGCTGGACGAGATGGTGCAACCCGCGACCCTGTCGGACCTGCCGGAGTTGGGCCGCGACATCCTGAAAGGCCAGGTGAAGGGCCGTGTCGTCGTCGATGTCAACGCGTGACGACCTGACCATCCGGCTGGTGCGAGACGGCGATGCCGACGCGCTCTGGCCGATCCTGCGCGAGGTGGTGCGCGCGGGCGACACCTATGCCATCGAGCCGGACCTGTCGCAGGGCCGGTTGATGGCCTATTGGTGCGAGGCCCCGCGTGCGACCTACGTGGCGGAACTGGATGGCCAGATCCTGGGGACCTATTACATCAAGACCAACCAGGCGGGCGGCGGCAGCCACGTCTGCAACTGCGGCTACATTACCGCCCCGGCGGCGCGGGGGCGGGGCGTGGCGCGGGCGATGTGCGAGCATTCGCAGGGTGTGGCGCGGGAGCTGGGCTATGAGGCGATGCAGTTCAATTTCGTCGTGACCAGCAATGTGGGGGCCATTGCGCTGTGGACGAAGCTGGGCTTCGAGACGGTGGGGCGGTTGCCCAAGGCGTTCCGGCATCCCAAGCAGGGGCTGGTGGATGCGCTGGTGATGTTCAAATGGCTGGGGAGCTGAGGTGTCTTGCTCTCTGCGCGCTCGGTGGAGAGGCGGCGGTTGTCCATAGAGTGCTACTTGATCGCGGGCAATTACGGCACGCCGGATATCCTAGATTACGTGTTCGCGCGTGCACCGGACTATGGTGAGCGGATTCACTATGACGATTAAGACGGCGAATGGGTTCCCGGCCGCGACATAAAGTACGAGCATGGCGGGTCGGACTCGTGCGGTGCTGAAGTCAAGGGCGGGCGATTTACGGACCAGACCCGTGCCGAGTTTCTGAAGCTTTGGTGTGTCAGCAGGCCCAAGGCAGAGCGGACATTCGATGTCATCAAGCCGTTCGATGACAACCTCACGTCCATCCCCTTGTTTTCAGAGCGTCTCAAGGACGCGATTGAAGCGGTCGATCCTGCTTTGTTCGAGTTCGTGCGCATGGAGCGCACCTGGGATGATGTCCACAAGACGCCGATCTCGGGTAGGCCGTTTTATCTGGCCAATCTTCTGGCGCGCCGAGACTGCTGGGATCAGGGCCGCACGCGGATCGTGCCTCAGAAGCGTGGCGACGGCAGCTATTTCAACACGATTTCAGGGTCCGGGCGCGCGGTGCTGCGGTCGCGTGTGACAGATGCGCTGATCTGGCGTGATACCCTGACCAAAACCGTCGTCTGCACCGATGCGTTCAAGGGGATGGTTGAAATTGTCGGCTGTTAAGGATGGTGGTTTCGGGAAATCGCCGTGACGGACGACAGGTAAGGTTGTTCCAAGGAGTTTACGACCGGGCGTTGTCGCGCGACGGGGGCGCAGGGGGATTGGCCGTGGAGGCGCGTGGGTTTCACCCACCCTACGGGGCATGTTTCGGGCGGCGCGGTCACGGGGTAGGGTGGGCGAGAGCCCACGTGCCGCACGCTAGGATGCGGGTTGCGTTGGGCGCCGCGTGGGTTTTCACCCACCCCACGGGGCAGATGGCGCGTCGTTTCGGGAAATCATGGAATCGATGGATCGGGTTCTGGGAAATCATGGACCCGTGAGCGGATTCGTGCGAATCGCGCCATGGAACAGGCGCGGATTCGAGGGAGGATTCGTTGAATCCGCGGCCGGAGACCTCATGTTTCAGGCTGTGCAGAGAAAAAAATCGGGAAATCGTGGGAAATATCCATCCGTGTTTCAGGCCACCATATATTGTGTTGGAATTTTGGTTCTCCGCTAGGTAGTGCGTCAAAATGGCTATGATCGACACATGATGTTGATCGGGGAGGGGGTCAAAATCAACATTCTGTAGGTAAGTGGGTCACTTTTTCGTTGAGTTCCATAAAGTACCATGTCATACCTTTAACCACGATGAGGACGGACACAGGGGCACACAACGACCCCGAACAAAACAAAGACCAGAGCAGGTTTCATACAGGCACCCGCTTCATCAGAACGAAGAGATCCGGCGCGCGGGCGAGCAGACATCCCCCCAGGTGGCGCGCGCAGCTGGACACCCCGCGAGAGCGGGACGAGGGCGGCGGATTGGGCAGTGGCAGCAGCTCAATCCGCCGTTTCGTGTTTCGGACGGTAGTTATTGAAACCGGGGGAACGAGGGACGGGCCGGACAGTGGTTCTGAGCTTCAGAGGCGAGTTCAACCAGAAGGTTGACGGCAAGGGTCGGATGTCGATCCCTGCCGATTTTCGCGCTGTGCTGGCCGATGGCGATCCGCGCTGCCCCGAAGCCCCGTTGCCGCGTGTCGTCGTGCTGCACGGGCCGCATCTGAAAAACTGTCTTCACGCCTATACGATCGACGCCATGGCCGAGATCGAGGACGGCATCCGCAAGTTGCCGCGCGGGTCGGACGCGCGCAAGCGCGCGAGCCGGATGATCCTTGGGAAATCCTGGGACACGGAAGTGGACAAGGATGGGCGCATCGTGTTGCCGCAGCGGTTGCGCCAGCAGATCGGGCTGGAAGGCGAGGCGGTGATGGTCGCGATGGGCGATTATTTCGAGATCTGGAACGCGGCGACCTATGAAGAGGTCGAGGCGGCGGAGACCGCGGCCTTCCTGGAAGAGCAGGATGGCGATTTCGATCCGCTGACCCTGATCGATCCGCCCGGGGAGGGATGAGCTATGGGGAGTGCTGCCGCAAACAATCCCCATGTTCCCGTTCTGATAGAGCCGATCCTGCGCGCCGTGGCGCCGGTTTCCGGCACGTGGCTGGACGGCACGCTGGGCGCGGGGGGCTATACCCGCCGGCTGTTGGAGGCCGGGGCCGACACCGTGATCGGCGTGGACCGCGATCCGCTGGCCATAGAGATGGCCGAAGAGTGGGCGGACGACCGGGTGAAACTGGTGCAGGGGACGTTTTCGAAGCTGGATGAGTATGGGCAGGACCTGGACGGCGTGGTGCTGGACCTGGGCGTGTCGTCGATGCAGCTGGACCGGGCCGAGCGGGGGTTTTCCTTCATGAAGGATGGCCCGCTGGACATGCGGATGAGCCAGGACGGGCCCAGTGCCGCGGACATGGTCAACGAGATGGAAGAGGCGGAACTTGCGGACATCCTGTTTCTTTATGGCGAGGAGCGGGCGAGCCGGCGGATTGCGCGGGCCATCGTGAAAAAGCGCGAGGACGTGCCGATTGTCACCACGTTGCAATTGGCGGAGATCATCGAGGGATGCCTGCCGCGCCCGAAGCCGGGGCAGGTGCATCCCGCGACGCGCAGCTTCCAGGCGATCCGCATCGCGGTGAACGACGAGTATGGCGAGCTGGTCGAGGGGCTGGAGGCCGCCGAGCGCGCCTTGAGGCCCGGTGGGCAGCTGGCCGTGGTGACGTTTCATTCCATCGAGGACCGTATGGTGAAACGCTTTCTGGCCGAGAAGACCGGAAACACCGGCGGCGGCAGCCGGCACGCACCGGTGGTGGAGCAGGATCCGCCGACCTTCAGCCAGACCACGCGCAAGGCCATCGGCCCGGACGAGGCGGAACTGGCGGAGAACCCGAGGGCGCGCAGCGCCAAGCTGCGGGTGGCGACGCGGACCGAGGCCGCGCCGCGGCCGGTGGACAGGGGGCGCATCGGGATGCCGGTGCCGAAGACGCATAATCGACGAGGGGTGAGGTAATGCGCAGTTTCTTCTATGTTTTGACCGCTGTCATGGTCATCGGTCTGGCCTTCTGGGCCTACCGGGAAAACTACGAGACGCAGGCTGCGCAGGCGCGGTCGGAGGCCGTGCAGCAGCAGATCGCGGACCAGCGGCAGCGCCTGAGGGTACTGAACGCGGAATGGGCCTATCTGAACCGGCCGGATCGGCTGCGCGACCTGGTGGAGATCAATTTCGATCAGCTGGGACTGTTGCCGTTCCAGCCCTACCAGTTCGGCAAGATCGACCAGGTGGCCTATCCGACCGAGGGTCCCTTGCCGATTTCCAATGTCATCGACGTGATGGAACGGGAGCAGCAGCCATGATCCGTACCCCTTTGCGCCCGCTGGCGCGTATCCTGAAGGCCCGCGAGGAGGGCGAGAACCCCGACGCCATCGAACGCGAGAACATCCGGTTGCGCCACGAGGAGATGCGCGACCGCGCCCGGATGCGGGCGGAAGGCCGCCTGCTGGTGATGGGCGCGTTCTTTGTCTGCGCCTTTGCCGTCATCGGCGGGCGGATGGGCGTGCTGGCCAATACCGACCCGGCCGAGCCGCGCACCGGGTTCGCGGGCGCGGATATCCTGGCGCAGCGGGCCGATATCGTGGACCGCGAGGGCCGCATCCTGGCCACGAATTTCGAGACCTACAGCCTTTATGCGCAGCCGCACCAGATGGTGGAGCCGGAACGGGCGGCAGAGGAACTGGCGGCGATCTTTCCCGACCTGAAGGTGGAGCGGCTGAAGAAGGATTTCACGGGCAAGCGCAAGTTCCTGTGGGTGAAGAAGAAACTGAGCCCCGAGCAGCGCCAGGCGGTGCATGATATCGGCGAGCCGGGGCTGCTGTTCGGGCCGCGCGAGATGCGGCTTTATCCCAATGGCAAGCTGGCTGCGCATGTGCTGGGCGGGGCCAGTTTCGGGCGCGAGGGCGTGCATGCCGCCGAGGTGATCGGCGTCGCGGGAGTCGAGAAGTATTTTGACAAGCGGCTGCGCGATCCGGCCATGGGGCACAAGCCGCTGCAACTGTCGATCGACCTGTCGGTACAGTCGGCGGTCGAGCGGGTGCTGCAGGGCGGCATGATGCTGATGAACGCCAAGGGCGCGGCCGCCGTGCTGATGGAAGTGCAGACCGGCGAGGTCGTGGCCCTGGCCAGCCTGCCGGATTTCGACCCCAACGACCGCCCGCGCCCGCCGATTGCCGGGGAAAAGCCCGGCGACAGCCCGTTGTTCAACCGGGCGGTGCAGGGCGTCTACGAGCTGGGCTCGGTCTTCAAGGCGTTCACCATCGCGCAGGCGCTGGACCTCGGGGTGGTGAACCCGTCGACGGTGATCGACACCAAGGGGCCGGTGCGGTTCGGCAAGTACCGGATCCGGGATTTCCGCAACTATGGCCCGGAACTGAGCGTCACCAAGGTGCTGGTCAAGTCGTCGAATATCGGCACCGCGCGGATCGCGCAGATGATCGGGATCGACCGGCAGCAGGATTTCCTGAAATCGCTGGGTTTCTTCGAGCCGACGCCGTTCGAGATCGTCGAGGCGGAGGGCGGCAAGCCGCTGTTGCCCTCGAAGTGGACCGACCTGTCGCTGATGACAATTTCCTACGGCCACGGGTTGTCGTCGAGCCCGCTGCACCTGGCGGCGGGCTATGCGACTATCGCCAATGGCGGGCGGCTGGTGAAGCCGACGGTGATCAAGCAGCCCAAGGGGCAGATGGGCCCACGGGTGATGTCGGAACGCGCCGCGGCGCAGACGATGCAGATGCTGCGCGACGTGGTGACCGACGGCACGGCCTCTTTCGCCGAGGTCGATGGCTATGCAGTGGGCGGCAAGACCGGAACGGCGGACAAGCCCAAACCCACCGGCGGGTACTACGAGGACAAGGTGATCGCGACCTTTGCCAGCGTGTTCCCGGCGCATGACCCGCGCTATGTACTGGTGGTGACGCTGGACGAGCCGGTGGAGACGACGGGCCCCGAGCCGCGCCGCACGGCGGGCTGGACCGCGGTGCCGGTGGCGGCGGAAATCACACGTCGCGTCGCGCCGCTTCTGGGGCTGCGGCCCGAGATTGAACCCGCGCCATTAACAGGTATAACGCTGACATCGAATTGACGGGTTGAGACAAAGGCCAGAGGCGTGGGGCAAAGCAAATCCTTGGCAGAGCTGGGCCTGACCGCCCAGGGGGGCCGGCGGGCCGAGATCACCGGGCTGGCGGTGGACAGCCGCGAGGTGAAGGACGGGTCCCTGTTCGCGGCGCTGCCCGGCAGCAGCGTGCACGGCGGCGAGTTCATTTCCTATGCGTTGCGGATGGGGGCGGCGGCGATCCTGACCGACCCCGAGGGCGTTGCGCTGGCGGCCGAGGAACTGGCCGACAGCGATGCCGCGCTGGTGGTGGCCGAGGATCCGCGCCAGACGCTGTCGTTCGCGGCGGCGCTTTGGTACGGCGCGCAGCCCGAGACGATGGTGGCGGTCACCGGGACCAACGGCAAGACCTCGGTGGCGAGTTTCACGCGGCAGATCTGGATGGCGCTGGGGCTGGAGGCGGTGAACCTGGGCACCACGGGCGTCGAAGGCGCGTGGGAGGCGCCGCTGGCGCATACGACGCCCGAGCCGATCACGCTGCACCGGGTCCTGGCCGAGGCCGAGGCCAACGGCATCACCCATGCGGCGATGGAGGCGTCGAGCCATGGCCTCGCGCAGCGGCGGCTGGACGGCGTGCGGCTGGTGGCGGCGGGGTTCACGAACCTGAGCCAGGATCACCTGGATTACCACTCCGATTTCGACGATTATTTCAACGCCAAGGCGGGCCTGTTCGAGCGGGTCTTGCCCGAGGACGGCGTGGCCGTGGTCAATATCGACGACCCGCGCGGGCCGGGCATGGCGGACGTGGCCTATGGCCGGGGACAGGACGTGCTGGCGGTGGGCCGGGCCGAAGGGGCGGACCTGCGGATCCTGAACCGGGTGTTTTCACCGACCGGGCAGACCTTGCGGTTTTCCTGGCGCGGGCAGGTCCACCAAGTGGAGCTGAACCTGATCGGCGGCTTTCAGACCGACAACGTGATGCTGGCCGCGGGGCTGGCCATCGGTGCGGGCGCGGACCCGGACCGGGTGTTTGCCACGCTGCCGGTGATGCGGACCGTGCGGGGCCGGATGCAGCTGGCCGCGACGCGCTCCAGCGGGGCGGCGGTGTTCGTGGATTACGCCCATACGCCCGAGGCGGTGTCGACCGCGCTTTACGCGCTGCGCCCGCATGTGCTGGGCCGGATGGTGGCCATCGTGGGCGCGGGCGGCGACCGGGACCGGGGCAAGCGGCCGCTGATGGGCCGGGCGGCGGCGGAAAATGCCGACGCGGTGATCGTGACCGACGACAACCCCCGCAGCGAGGTGCCGGGCGACATTCGCGCCGCGGTGATGGAGGGCGTGCGCCAGGCGGGCGGCGAGGACCGGGCCATCGAGGTGGGCGACCGGGCCGAGGCGATCCTGCGCGGCGTCGACATGCTGGGGCCGGGCGATGCGCTGCTCATTTGCGGCAAGGGGCACGAGACCGGGCAGGTCGTGGGTGACGACGTGTTCCCCTTCGACGATTGCGAACAGGCGAGCGTGGCGGTCTCGGCGCTGGACGGGGGCGTGGCGTGAGCGAGTTGTGGACAGCGCGGGAGGCCGTGGCGGCCACGGGCGGGCGCAGCACCTGCGACTGGACCGCGACGGGCGTGTCGATCGACACGCGGACATTGCAACCGGGCGATTTGTTCGTGGCGCTGAAAGACGTGCGCGACGGGCATGATTTCGTGGCGCAGGCGCTGGAAAAGGGCGCGGCGGCGGCGCTGGTTGCCCGCGTGCCCGAGGGCTTGGACGAGACGGCGCCGCTCTTGATCGTGGACGAGGTTCTGCCGGCGCTGGAGCATCTGGGCCGCGCGGGCCGGGCGCGCACCGACGCGAAGGTGGTGGCGATCACCGGGTCGGTGGGCAAGACCTCGACCAAGGAAATGATGCGCGCCGCGCTCGAGGGGCAGGGGCGCACCCATGCCGCCGAAGCGAGCTACAACAACCATTGGGGCGTGCCGCTGACGCTGGCGCGGATGCCGCGCGACACCCGGTTCGCGGTGATCGAGATCGGGATGAACCACCCCGGCGAAATCTCTCCGCTGGCCGTGATGGCGCGCCCGCATGTGGCGCTGATCACCACCATCGCGGCGGCGCATCTGGAGGCGTTCGAGAATATCGAGGGGATCGCCCACGAGAAGGCCGCGATTTTCGACGGGCTGGAGCCGGGCGGCACGGCGGTGATCAATGCCGATGTGGGCACGGCGGATATCCTGCTCAAGGCGGCGACAGCGAAGGCCGAAACCGTTGTGCGGTTCGGCACCTCAGAGGCGGCCGAGATGCGGCTGACGGATGTGACGGTGCATGATGCCGCGACGGTGGGCCATGCGCAGGCGGGCGGTGACGACATACTGTTCAAAGTCGGCACGCCGGGCCGGCATTTCGCGCTGAACGCGCTGGCGGTGATCGCCGCGGCAGAGGCGTTGGGAGCCGACCGCGACGTGGCGGTCTGCGACCTTGGGCAGTGGCGGCCCTACAAAGGGCGCGGCACGCGCGAGGTGCTGGTGCTGGACATGGTCGAGGAAGCGATGTCGATCGAGCTGATCGACGACGCGTTCAACGCCAACCCCACCTCGATGGCCGCGGCGCTGGAAGTGCTGGCCGCCGCCCGGGTGCGCGACGATATCGGGCGGGTGGCCGCGGGGCGGCGGATCGCCATCCTGGGCGACATGCTGGAACTGGGCCCCGACGAGGCGCGGATGCACCGCGAGGTCGCGGACCTGCCGTTCGTGAAGGACATACAGGTCATCCATTGCGTCGGCCCGCGCATGAAAACCCTTTACGACGCGCTGCCCGAGGCGCAAAGGGGCCGCTGGGTCGAAACCGCCGGCGAACTGGCCGCCGAGGCGCACCGGCTGGTGGATGCGGGCGACGTGATCCTGGTGAAGGGGTCGAAAGGCAGCTACGTGAGCGAAGTTGTCACCGCGCTGCGCCGGCTGGCGCAGGCCGTCGCGGAAAAAGAGGACGTTTGAATGCTCTACTGGTTAACCGAATTGTCGGATGGCGGCGATGTCTTCAACCTCTTTCGCTATATCACCTTCCGGTCGGGCGGAGCGTTCCTGACGGCGCTGGTTTTCGGTTTCATCTTCGGCAAGCCGCTGATCAACGTGCTGCGCAGGACCCAGGGCAAGGGCCAGCCCATCCGCAGCGACGGCCCCGAGGGGCATCTGGCGAAGTCAGGCACGCCCACCATGGGGGGCTTGCTGATCGTGGGCGCGCTGCTGACCTCGACCCTGTTCTGGGCACGGCTGGACAACCCGTTCGTGTGGCTGGTGCTGTTCGTGACCATGTCGTTCGGCCTGATCGGGTTCTGGGACGATTACGCGAAGGTCAGCAAGCAGAACCACAAGGGGGTACCGGGCAAGGTGCGGCTGGGGCTGGGCTTTCTGATTGCCGGGATCGCGGCCTATTGGGCCAGCATGTATCACCCGAGCGAGTTGCAGTATCAACTGGCGCTGCCGGTCTTCAAGGACACGCTGATCAATATGGGTCTGTTCTTCATTCCCTTTGCGATGTTCGTGATCGTGGGGGCGGCCAATGCGGTGAACCTGACCGATGGTCTGGACGGGCTGGCGATCATGCCGGTGATGATCGCCGCCGTGACGCTGGGGATCATCGCTTATGCGGTGGGGCGCGTGGACTTCACCGAGTATCTGGACGTGCATTACGTGCCGGGAACGGGCGAGATCCTGGTCTTCGTGGCGGGGCTGGCCGGCGGTGGCCTTGGGTTCCTGTGGTACAACGCGCCGCCGGCGGCGGTCTTCATGGGCGACACCGGGTCGCTGGCCCTGGGCGGCGCGCTGGGAGCCATCGCGGTGGCCGCCAAGCACGAGATCGTGCTGGGCATCGTCGGCGGCATCTTCGTGGTCGAGGCGCTGTCGGTCATCATCCAGGTGTTCTATTTCAAGCGGACCGGCAAGCGGGTCTTCCTGATGGCGCCGATCCATCACCATTACGAGAAAAAGGGCTGGGCCGAGCCGCAGATCGTGATCCGCTTCTGGATCATCGCTATCATCCTCGCGATGATCGGGCTGGCGACACTGAAGGTGCGGTGACATGGGCATGATGTCATGGCTGGTGGCCGGTCTTGCAGGGACGGCAGCCTTGATCGCGCCGGGCGCGGGCATGACCCAGGGCATGACACGGGCCGGGTCGGGCGGCACGTCCGACGCGCCGCTGAGCGGTGCCCAGATCCTTCAGGCGGTGGACGAGTTGACGGAGGGTGATCCTGTCGCGATCACCGCTGCGAAGGCGATGCTGTCAGGACAGGCGGGCGGGGAGAGCCCCTTTGAGTATTACCGCTCGTTTGCGCCTGATGTTGCGGTGCTGGGCCATGCGCTTTGGTCTGCGGACCGGCTGGCCGAACTGGACTGGGCGGCCGGGACCGAGGACAGTCTGGACCAGTTCGACCTGATGGTGTCTGCGGTCGGGTTGGATCTTCCCGGGGGTATCGCGGAGCATATCGACGCCGGGGCGGCGGCCGGAACGTTGCGGCGGGGTGACGTGGTGGGCGAGGTATACGCGATGGTCTGGCCCCGGCTGCGCGCGGAAGGATATCACGTTGTCGGCCTGAATACCGACAGCGACATGCACATGATGTTCGTCAGCCCCGAGGCGGCGGCGCTGCGGTGGCAGTCGGTCGCGATCGGGCCGAACATGTATTTCGAGGTCGCGGATTGGCAGTTTTCCCGCAACATGCAGGATGCAGGATGCAGGGTTGGCGGTGAGCGTCCCGGATCACCCGGGCACCCATCCGCGTACGCCACCCAAGCCGGACTGATGGACGGAGCGATGGACGATGGCGACACGGGTCACTGACACAAAGGACATGATCAAGGGCATGGCGCCGGTGCGCGACCCCGAGACCTGGCATTTCTGCACGACCGCTGACCGGGACATGGCGGAGCGGGGGCGGCCCCATGCGCTGGCGGTGTTTGCCGAGGAGGAGGGCACCTCGCTGATCCTGCCGGACGAGGTGGCGCGGGACCTGGGTTTTGCCGTGGAGATGCCGATGAGCCGGATCACCCTGTCGGTACATTCGGCGCTGGATGGCGTGGGGCTGACGGCGGCGGTGGCGGGCGCGCTGGCCGAGGCGCTTATCCCCTGCAACGTGGTGGCGGCCTATCACCACGATCATGTTTTCGTGCCGGAGGAACTGGCCGAGGGCGCGATGACGATCCTGCGGGACGTGGCGCGGGGCGCCGGTTGATCGCGGGTTTCTGGCCAAGCGTCACGGGATCGGGTAGCGAAGGGCAAACACCAGTCGGGAGGCATGTGGCGTGATACCTGTTCGGGGAGTGGAAGGGCACTGCGTGGCGGTGCTGGGCCTGGGGCGGTCCGGCCTGTCGGCGGCGCGGGCGCTGCGGGCGGGCGGCGCAGACGTGTTGTGCTGGGACGACAATCCCGGCGCGCGGGAAGGCGCGGCGGAGGAAGGTTTCGACATCCGGCAGTTTCGCGCGGCGGAGGATTTCGCCGACGTGGCCAGCCTGATCGTCAGCCCGGGCATTCCGCATCTTTACCCCGAGCCGAACAAGGTCGTGGCCGCCGCCCAGGAGGCGGGCGTGCCGGTGGACAACGATATCGGATTGTTCTTCCGGTCGCTGGCGACGAGCGAGTGGGACAATCTGGATACGACGCCGCGGGTCATTGCCGTGACCGGGTCGAACGGAAAATCGACCACCTCGGCGCTGATTCACCACATTCTGAAAGAGGCCGGGCGAGAAGCGCAGCTGGCCGGGAATATCGGGCGCGGCGTGCTGGATATCGACCCGCCGGGGGAAGGCGGCGTGGTGGTGCTGGAACTCAGCAGCTACCAGACGGAGCTGGCCCGCGCGCTGACGCCGGATGTGGCGGTGTTCACCAACCTCAGCCCCGATCACCTGGATCGGCATGGCGGGCTGGGGGGATATTTCGCGGCCAAGCGGCGGTTGTTCGCGGAAGGCGGGCCGGACCGGGCCGTGATCGGCGTGGACGAGCCCGAGGGGCTGTTTCTGGCCGGGCAACTTGCGGAAGCGCCGGGGGATGACCGGGTGATCCGGGTGTCGGTGGACCGCAAGCTGACCGGGCCGGGATGGCAGGTCTTTGCGCGCAAGGGGTTTTTGTCGGAATACCGCAAGGGGCGGCAGGTGGGATCGATCGACCTGCGCCGGATCAAGGGCCTGCCGGGGGCGCATAACCACCAGAACGCCTGTTGTGCCTTTGCCGCGTGCCGGACGCTGGGGCTGAATCCAAAGGTGATCGAGGCCGCGATGCAGAGCTTTGCAGGCTTGCCGCATCGCAGCCAGATGGTGGCCGAGAAGGACGGCGTGCAGTTCGTCAACGACAGCAAGGCCACGAACGTGGATGCGGCGCTGATGGCGCTCTTGGCCTTCGACAGGATCCGGTGGATCTGTGGCGGGTTGGAGAAAGAGGGCGGGTTGGCCGGACTGAAAGACGGTCTGGGCCACGTGACGAAGGCCTATGTCATCGGGCGCGAGGCGGCGGGGTTCGCGCTGCAACTCGAGGGCGTCGATGCGGAGGTCTGCACCACCATGAGCCATGCGGTGATGCGAGCGATGGAGGATGCGCAGCCGGGCGAGACCGTGCTGCTGGCCCCGGCAGCGGCGAGTTTCGATCAATATGACAGCTTCGAGCGGCGGGGCGAGGATTTCATCGGCGAAGTGAAGGCGCGGCTGTAGCGGCGCGCTTGGCAAGAACCGGACGGCGTGCCAGCATGATCCCGGTATCTGAGGGGAGACTGGCATGGCGGATCTGTTGAAGGCCGAAACCGTCGCGGAGTTCCGCGCCAAGGGCGCGACGGTGCTGCGGGCTGTGTTCGACGACTGGATGGAGGTTTTGCGGGCGGGGGTGGATTACAACCTGGAGCACCCGGCGCCCAACGCGCGGGACTATCGCACCGAGGAGGGCGGGCGCTTCCTGTCGGACTACTGCAACTGGGACCGGATTCCGCAATATCGCGATTTCATCGAGAACGCGCCCGCCGCGCAGATCGGGGCTGAGCTGATGGGCAGCAAGACGGTGCGGCTGTTCCACGAGCACGTGATCGTCAAGACGCCGAAGACGGGGATGCCGACGCCGTGGCACCAGGACCTGCCCTATTACTGCCTCGACGCCACGCAGACGGTCAGCCTCTGGATTCCGATGGACGCGGTGCCGCGCGAGCGGACGCTGGAATTCGTGGCAGGCTCGCATCTGTGGGGCAAGTATTTCCGGCCCCAGCGCTTCGACGGAACGGCGCTGAATGAGAATGACGGGCTGGAGGCTCTGCCCGATATCGACGGGGACCGCGACGCCTATGATATCGTCGGCTGGGCGCTGGAGCCGGGGGATGCGGTGGCGTTCGATTACCGGACGGTGCACGGGGCACCGGCCAACAATTCGGCCACGGCGCAGAGGCGGGCGTTTTCCCTGCGGCTGGTGGGGGATGATGCCACCTTTGCGCGGCGCGAGGGGATCACGACCTCGCCGCCCTTCGAGGGGGTGAAGCTGGCGCATGGGGCGCCGCTGGACGGCCCGGAATTTCCAAGGTTGCTCTGAGGGGCAGGAGGTCCCGGATCAGGTCCGGGACGTGTTACGCTTGATGCGAAGGGCTGCGCAGGCGAGGGGCCAGCCCCTCGCGCTCCCCGGGATACTTCTAGCCAGAGGAAGATGAGGTCAATTTGGCCAGAGGAAGAGAACGGTTTTTGGCCAGAGGAAGTCTTTTGGCCGGATGAAGAGAAGGTCAGGCTGTGGCGGCGATGGCGATGCCGGCGGCCCAGCCGGAGGACCACGCCCATTGGAAGTTGTAGCCGCCGAGCCAACCGGTGACGTCGATGGCCTCGCCGATCATGTAGAGGCCGGGGACGTCGCGGCTTTGCATGGTCTTAGATGAAATGCGGTCGGTGGCGATGCCGCCCAGGGTGACTTCGGCGGTGCGGTAGCCTTCGGAGCCGGTGGGTTTGAGGTGCCAGTGGCGCAGGGCGTTGGTGATTTCCGTCAAGCGCGCGTCGGATTGGCTGGCGAGATTGCCCGTGAGGGCGAGCGCGGGGGCGAGATGGTCGACGAGCCGGGCGGGCAGGTGGCGGGCGAGTACGGTGGTGAGGGCGCGGCGGCCCTCGGTCTGGCGCTGGGCGCGGAGGGTGTCGTAGAGGCTGGCGTCGGGGTCGAGGTCGAGGGTGATGGCGTCGCCTTCGTGCCAGTAGGAGGAGGCTTGCAGGATGGCGGGGCCGGAGAGGCCGCGATGGGTGAAGAGGACGGCCTCGGTGAAGCCGGTATTGCCTGTCGTGACGCGGGCCGGGGCGGCGACGCCGGAGATGGGGGCGAAGCGCTGGTCGGAGAAGGTGAGCGGCACGAGGGCGGGGCGCGTGTCGGTCACGGCGTGGCCGAACTGGCGGGCGATGTCGTAGGCGAGGCCTGTTGCGCCCATCGCCGGGATGGACTTGCCGCCTGTGGCCAGAACGAGGTTGCGCGCGGTGACGCGGTGGCGCGCCCCTTCGCGGTCGAGCGTGACGGTGAAGCGGCTGCCGTCATGGGAGATTTCGCCCACGGCGGTTTGCAGCCAGAGGTCGGCGCCCGCCGCCGCCATCTCGTCGCGCAGCATCTGGATGATCTGGGGGGATTTGCCGTCGCAGAAAAGCTGGCCAAGGGTCTTTTCATGCCAGGTGATGCCGTGGCGGGCGACGAGGTCGATGAAATCCCACTGGGTGTAGCGGCTGAGCGCGGATTTGTGAAAATGCGGGTTCTGCCCGAGGAAGTTCGCGGGCGCGGTATGGAGGTTGGTGAAGTTGCAGCGCCCGCCGCCGGAAATGCGGATCTTTTCGCCCGGGACCTTGGCATGATCCACCACGAGCGTGCCCGGGCCGGCATGGGCCGCGCACATCATGCCGGCGGCGCCGGCGCCGAGGATCAGGGTGGTGACGTTCATGCGGTTCCCGTGCCCCACCGGCGGGCGGGCGTCAAGGTGGCGTAGCTTTGTACGGTTCCTGTCATTGGAACACTGGGCTTTCGGGGGGTGTTGACGTCTCGCAACCCAATACAAACGGAGGAGTCACATGAACATCCAGACACGACACGAAATGCTGACTGCTCAGGACGAGTATCCGACCCGTGTGCCGGGCGAGGAGCGGCTGAGCGAACGCAAGGACCCTGTTCTGTGGTCGGAGTGGTCCGAGGACGCGCCGATCGGCAAGGACGAGGCGGAGCATTATGCCGAGAACGGCTATCTTGTGCGGCGCGACATGTTCGACGCGGACGAGCTGAAGGTGCTGACCGAGACCGCCGACATGCTGCGCGAGGGCGGTGGGGACATTCCCGACGACGACCTCATTCGCGAGCCCGATAGCGACGCGGTGCGCACGGTCTTTCGTCTCGACGAGCATTCCAAGGCATTCCGCCGTCTGGCCTGCGATCGCCGCCTGGCTGGCGTGGCCGAGTTCCTTCTGGGCGACGAAGTGTACCTGCACCAGTCGCGGCTGAACTACAAGCCGGGGTTCGCCGGCAAGGAATTCTACTGGCATTCGGATTTCGAAACCTGGCACGCAGAGGACGGGATGCCGCGGATGCGCGCGGTGTCGGCCTCGGTGTTGCTGACGCCGAACGGGCCGCACAACGGTCCGCTGTTGCTGGTGCCGGGATCGCAGGACGTGTTCATCAGCTGCGTCGGCGAGACGCCCGAGGACAATCACGAGACCTCGCTGAAAGAGCAGAAGGTGGGCGTGCCGCAGCCCGGCACGATCGACCGGATGGCGCAAAAGGCGGGCGGCATCGCGTCGGCCGAAGGGGACACCGGCACGGTGATCTTCTTTGACTGCAACACGCTGCATGGCTCGAACGGGAACATCACGCCCGATCCGCGGGCCAACGCGTTCTTCGTCTACAACGCGATGTCGAACGCGCTGACGCGGCCCTATGCGGCCCGTGGCCCGCGGCCCGATT
Source organism: Roseovarius sp. THAF8 (assembly GCF_009363735.1). Taxonomy (NCBI): domain Bacteria; kingdom Pseudomonadati; phylum Pseudomonadota; class Alphaproteobacteria; order Rhodobacterales; family Roseobacteraceae; genus Roseovarius; species Roseovarius sp. THAF8. The sequence goes on from NZ_CP045410.1 coordinate 3,836,051, forward strand.
TCCTGGCCAACCGCGAGGCGCCGCAGGCGATCCGCACGGTTTCGGGAAAACTGACCGGCTGAAGACTGCCCGGTGGGGCGCAGAACGCTTCCCACCGGGCGAAACTGCTGCTATACTGGACCGAACGCCCCCGGAAAAAGAGGGGCAAGAGGCAGTGTTCGGCGGATTCAAATGACAGACATGGTGTATGGTGCGGCCCCCGTGCAGGGCGGCGAACCGATCCTCCCAAAATGGTGGCGGACCCTCGACAAGTGGTCGATTTCCTGCGTGCTCATCCTCTTCGGGATCGGGCTTTTGCTGGCGCTGGCGGCCTCGGTGCCGCTGGCCGAGAAGAACGGGTTCGAGCAGTTCCATTACGTGAAACGGCAGGCGGCGTTCGGCTTCATGGCGTTGGCGGCGATGCTGCTGACCTCGATGATGAGCCCGCTGCTGGTGCGGCGGCTGTCGGTCGTGGGGTTCGTGATTGCCTTCATCGCCCTGGCGATGCTGCCGTTCTTCGGTACGGATTTCGGCAAGGGGGCGATGCGGTGGTACAGCCTTGGCTTTGCCAGCGTGCAGCCCTCGGAGTTTCTGAAGCCCGGTTTCGTGGTGGTAGCCGCCTGGATGATGGCTGCCAGCAAGGAGATCAACGGACCGCCGGGGATGCGGCTGAGCTTTTTCATGGCGGTGATCATCGTGCTGATGCTGGCGATGCAGCCCGATTTCGGGCAGGCCTGCCTGGTGCTGTTCGGCTGGGGCGTGATGTATTTCGTGGCCGGCGCGCCGATCCTGTTGCTGGTGCTGATCGCGGGCGTCGTGGTGTTCGCGGGCTCGCTGGCCTATTCCAACTCGGAACACTTCGCGCGGCGGATCGACGGCTTCCTGAGCCCGGATGTGGATCCCAACACGCAGCTGGGCTTTGCCACCAACGCGATCCGCGAGGGCGGGTTCTTCGGCGTGGGCGTGGGCGAGGGATCGGTCAAGTGGTCGCTGCCCGACGCGCATACGGATTTCATCATCGCGGTGGCGGCCGAGGAATACGGCCTGATCCTGGTGCTGGCCATCATCGTGTTATACGCCAGCATCGTGGTGCGGTCGCTGAGCCGCCTGATGCGTGAGCGGGACCCGTTCATCCGGCTGGCGGGCACGGGGCTTGTGGCGATGTTCGGCGTGCAGGCGATGATCAACATGGGCGTGGCCGTGCGGCTGTTGCCCGCCAAGGGCATGACGCTGCCCTTTGTCAGCTATGGCGGGTCGTCGCTGATCGCCACAGGGATCGCGGTGGGAATGCTGTTCGCCTTTACTCGCAGCCGTCCGCAGGGCGAGATCAACGACATCCTGAGGGCGCGGCGGTGATGCGCCGGTTCTGGCAGACCGCGCCGGGCGGGCGCCGACCCGCGGGGTGGCGCTGCACCGGATTTTTTGCGCGGTTTATGGTCGTCACTGGCGCGCTACTCTCATTCGCGGGCGTAGCGTCACCCAAGCGCCGCCCCGAGGGGGCGGGTCGGCGCACGCCCGGCGCCTTCGGCGCTGTTCGGGCGGCCCATGGAACCAGAGGTCTCGCATGACCGACCGCGCGCCTCTTCTCATTATCGCAGCAGGTGGCACGGGCGGGCACATGTTTCCCGCGCAAAGCCTGGCCGAGGCGATGCTGCGGCGGGGCTGGCGGGTGAAGCTGTCGACCGACCCGCGCGGCGCGCGGTATACTGGGGGCTTTCCGCATTCGGTCCAGATCGAGCAGGTGGCGAGCGCCACCTTCGCGCGCGGCGGGATCTTCAACAAGCTGGTGGCGCCGTTTCACATCCTGGGCGGGGTGCTGGGCGCGACGGTGCGCATGATGCGCGACAAACCGGACGTGGTGGTGGGGTTCGGCGGGTATCCGACGATCCCGGCGCTCAGTGCGGCAATGATCCTGCGGCGACCCCGGATGATCCATGAACAGAACGGCGTGCTGGGGCGGGTGAACAAGCTTTTCGCCAAGCGCGTGGACAGGGTTCTGTGCGGCACATGGCCCACGGCGCTGCCCGAGGGCGTGGAGGGCACGCATGTAGGAAACCCGGTGCGGCTGGCGGTGCACGAGCGCGCGGGGGCGGGGTATATTCCGCCCGGCGATTACCCGATGTCGATCCTTGTCATTGGTGGCAGCCAGGGCGCGCGCATCCTGAGCGACGTTGTGCCGCCCGCGATTGCGAACCTGCCGATGGACGTGCTGCGCAACATCCGCGTCAGCCATCAGGCGCGGGACGAGGATGGCGAGCGGGTGGCGACGCTGTATGCCGAGAACGGGATCGACGCAGACGTGCAGCCGTTTTTCCGCGACGTGCCCGCGCGCATGTCCGAGGCGCAGCTGGTGATCAGCCGGGCGGGGGCGAGCAGCGTGGCCGATATCTCGGTCATCGGGCGGCCCGCGATCCTGATCCCCTTCGCCGCCGCGACGGAAGATCACCAGGCGGCGAACGCCAAGGGATTGTCCAAGGCCGGGGGCGCGATCGTCATCCCGGAATCGCGGCTTGAGGTCGAGGCGCTTTCGGAGCAGATAGCCTCGGTACTGACGAATCCCCAAGGGGCGAGCCAGATGGCACAGGCGGCGCTGAGCGTGGGCATGCCCGACGCGGCACAGGCGCTGGCGGATATAACAGAAGAACTGGCACGGAGCAGACTGTCATGAGGGACCTTTCATTCGAAGGAGCCAAACCGATGAACGCGGCATTGAAACTTCCCGGCGACGTCGGGCCCATCCATTTCGTGGGCATCGGGGGTATCGGCATGTCGGGCATTGCCGAGGTGCTGCTCAACCATGGCTATACCGTGCAGGGCTCGGACCTGAAGACATCGAAGATCACCGACCGGCTGGAAAAGGCCGGCGCGACGATTTTCGAAGGGCAGGAGGCCGCGAACCTGGATGACGCGCAGGTCGTGGTGATCTCGTCCGCGATCAAGCCGGGCAATGCCGAGCTGGACGAGGCGCGGCGGCGCGGCCTGCCGGTGGTGCGCCGGGCCGAGATGCTGGCCGAGCTGATGCGGCTGAAATCGAACGTGGCCGTGGCCGGAACCCATGGCAAGACCACCACGACGACGATGGTCGCCGCCCTGCTGGATCACGGCAAGTACGACCCCACTGTGATCAATGGCGGGATCATTCACGCCTACGGCTCGAACGCGCGTGTGGGGCAGGGCGAATGGATGGTGGTCGAGGCCGACGAGAGTGACGGCACCTTCAACCGGCTGCCTGCCACCATTGCCATCGTGACCAATATCGACCCGGAGCACATGGAGCATTGGGGGACCGAGGAAAAGCTGCACCAGGGGTTCCTGGATTTCGTGTCGAACATACCGTTCTACGGCCTGGCGATCTGCTGCACCGACGACCCGGACGTGCAGACCCTGGTCGGCCGGATCAGCGACCGGCGCGTGATCACATTCGGCTTCAATGCGCAGGCGGATGTGCGGGCGATGAACCTGACCTACGAGGCCGGCGTGGCGCATTTTGACGTAGCACTTCAGGCCGAGGACAAGGTGATCGAAGGCTGCACCTTGCCGATGCCGGGCGATCATAACGTGTCGAACGCGCTGTCGGCGGTGGCCGTGGCGCGCAGCCTGGGCATGAAGACGGACGAGATCCGCGAGGCGCTGGCAGCCTTCGGCGGCGTGAACCGCCGCTTCACCCGCGTGGGCGAAGTGGACGGGGTGACGATCATCGATGATTACGGCCACCACCCGGTGGAGATTGCCGCGGTGCTGAGGGCCGCGCGGCAGGCCACAAAGGGCCGGATCATCGCGGTGCACCAGCCGCACCGCTATAGCCGTCTGCATTCGCTGTTCGACGATTTCTGCGCATGCTTCAACGATGCCGACGTGGTCGCCATCGCCGAGGTCTATGCCGCGGGCGAGGACCCGATCGAGGGCGCCACGCGCGACGATCTTGTGGCGGGGCTGATTGCCCATGGCCACAGACACGCTCGGGCGATCCTGGGCGAGGACGACTTGGTGCGGCTGGTGCGCGAACAGGCGAAACCGGGCGACATGGTGGTCTGTCTGGGCGCGGGGACGATCAGCGGCTGGGCCAACGGGTTGCCCGAAAAGCTGAAGGCGTGACGGTGGCCGGAATTTTACGAAAATTCCGGGCCGGAAAATGCGCATTCTCCGTTACGTTTTCCGCGCGGAAAACGGCGCGCGCCATCGGGGGTGGCGCATGACGCTTGTGGTTCTGGCCTGTCTTTGGGTCATCGCCGGGGCGCTGGTGGCGATGCTGCCGATGCGGCACCAGTATGCGCCGGGGATCGCGCTTCTGGCGCTGGCGCCGGTGTTGATCTGGATGATCGGGCGGGATTACGGTGTTCTGCCCGCTGCGCTGGCAGCACTTGCGCTGGTGTCGATGTTTCGCAATCCGTTGCGGTACTTCGCGCGGCGTCTAATGGGGGAAAAACCGGAGGTTCCGAAATGAGCATGTCTCTTGTGCTGGCCTGCATCTGGGCGCTGGCCGCAAACCTGCTGGCGATGATCCCCAGCCGTGACAACCACTGGCGGCGGGCCTATGCGCTGATTGCCGTGGGCATCCCGATCCTGGGATACGTGACATGGCAGAACGGGCCCTGGGTGGGGTTGTTCGTGCTGGCGGCGGGCATGAGCCTCTTGCGCTGGCCGGTGATCTATCTGGGCCGCTGGGCCCGGCGGGCCGTGGACGGTGACATGGCCCGCGGTGGGGATTGAGTATTTTCGGCAAGAAAAAGCCGGTGGCTGTCTTTCGGTTCAGGCCGGGTTGAGGCAGAAGAGGCCGCATGAGTGATCTTCCCGAACCCCGTGGCCGCCTGAGCGAGAAGCGCATGCTGGCCGATCTGACATGGCTGCGCGTGGGCGGGCCGGCGGACTGGCTGTTTCAGCCGGCGGACCTGGACGACCTGGCGGCGTTCCTGCGTGACCTGCCAGCGGACATGCCCGTATTTCCCATGGGGGTTGGCAGCAACCTGATCGTGCGCGACGGCGGCTTGCGCGCGGTGGTGATCCGGCTCGGGCGCGGGTTCAATGCCATTGAAGTCGACGGCTCCCGCGTGACCGCGGGTGCTGCGGCGCTGGATGCGCATGTGGCCCGGCGCGCGGGCGAGGCGGGGGTGGACCTGACCTTTCTGCGCACCATTCCCGGCGCCATCGGGGGCGCGGTGCGGATGAACGCGGGATGCTATGGCAGCTACGTGGCCGATTATTTCGTGGAAGCGCAGGCAGTGAGCCGCGCGGGCGAGGTGGTGACGCTGACCGCCGATGACCTGAAGTTCCGCTACCGCCAGACCGATCTGCCCGAGGGCTGGGTGATCACGCGGGCGACGTTCGAGGGGGTTGCGGGCGATCCCGAGGAACTGGCCGCGCGGATGGACGCGCAGTTGAAAAAACGCGACGAGACGCAGCCCACCAAGGACCGCACGGCCGGAAGCACGTTCCGCAACCCGGCCGGTTTCAGCAGCACCGGGCGGGCCGACGACACCCATGACCTGAAGGCGTGGAAGGTGATCGACAACGCGGGGATGCGTGGCGCCAAGCGGGGCGGGGCGCAGATGAGCGAGAAGCATTCCAACTTCCTGATCAACACCGGGAGCGCCACGGCGGCGGACCTGGAAGGTTTGGGCGAGGAAGTACGAAAAAAGGTTTTCCAAGACAGCGGAATAGAGTTACATTGGGAAATCATGAGGGTCGGCGAAACGGCCCCTTCCGCGGATTGAGGCGGACACAATAAAACAAGGGTCGATAACGACCCGGGACATTGAGGCAGTAAGGTGGTTTCTTCGAGCGGAAACGCCCCGACTGTTGCGGTGATTATGGGTGGCCCCTCGGCCGAGCGCGAGGTGTCTCTCTCGTCAGGACAGGAATGCGCCGCAGCACTCCGGGAGGCAGGCTATGAGGTGGTCGAGGTCGATGCCGGCCGCGACCTTGCCGTGGTTCTGGCCGATCTCAAACCCGACGTGGTGTTCAACGCCCTGCATGGCCGCTGGGGCGAGGATGGCTGCGTGCAGGGCCTGCTGGAATGGATGCAGATCCCCTATACCCATTCGGGCGTTCTGTCCTCGGCGCTGGCGCTGGACAAGCAGCGCACCAAGGCAGCGTACCGTGCGGCGGGCCTGCCGGTGGTCGAGAGCCTCATCGTGGACAAGGACGAGGTGGGAAAGGCGCATGTGATGCCGCCGCCCTACGTGGTGAAGCCCAACAACGAAGGCTCGTCCGTCGGCGTCTATATCGTGCACGAGGCCGCCAACGCGCCGCCGCAGCTGTCGCGGGACATGCCGCAGACCGTGATGGTGGAGGCGTTTGCGCCGGGGCGCGAGCTGACCACATCCGTGATCGGGGACAAGGCGCTTGGGGTGACGGATATCATCACCGACGGCTGGTACGATTATCATGCGAAATACGCCGCCGGCGGATCGCGCCACGTGATCCCGGCGGACATTCCGAAAGACATTGCCGACGCCTGCGAGGACTATGCGCTGCGTGCCCATGCGGTGCTGGGCTGCCGCGGGCTGAGCCGCACCGATTTCCGCTGGGATGAGGCGAAGGGGCTGGACGGGCTGATCCTGCTGGAGACCAACACCCAGCCCGGGATGACGCCCACCTCGCTGAGCCCCGAACAGGCCCAGGCGGCGGGCATGAGTTTTCCGCAATTGTGCGACTGGCTGGTCAAGGACGCGTCATGCAACAGGTGAAACGACTGGAGCCCAGGGCCGATCCGGCGCCGTCGCGGTGGTCTTACCGCTATCAGCGGCTGATGCTGACGCCGCTCTTTCGCAAGCTGTTGCGGGTGGGGGTGCCTTTATGCCTGACCGTCGGTCTGGCCACGGCGTATTTTTCCAACCCCGAGCGGCGCGAGGCGATCGTGCTGGCGGTGGCCGATCTTCGCGAGCAGGTCGAGACCCGGCCCGAATTCATGGTCAACCTGCTGGCCGTGGAAGGCGCCAGCGCCACGGTCGAGGAGGATATCCGCGAGATATTCCCGCACGACCTGCCGGCCAGTTCCTTTGACATCGACCTCGATGCGGTGCGGCTGTCGATCGCGGGGCTGCCCGCCGTTGCCAGCGCATCGGTGCGGGTGCGCCAGGGCGGGGTGCTGGTGGCGCAGGTGGAAGAGCGTCAGCCGGTGGCCGTCTGGCGGTCGCGCGACGGGCTGGGCGTGGTGGACATCGAAGGCGTGGTGATCGGCGATATCGCGCATCGGGCGGACCGCGCCGACCTGCCGGTGATTGCCGGCAAGGGCGCGACCCGGGCGGTGCCCGAGGCGATGGCGATCCTGCAGGCGGCGGCGCCGCTGAGCTCGCGGCTGCGCGGGCTGGTGCGCATGGGCGAGCGCCGCTGGGACGTGGTGCTGGACCGCGGCCAGCGCATCCTTCTGCCGGAAACCGACCCGGTGCGCGCGCTGGAGCGCGTGATCGTGCTGGCCGAGGTGCAGGACATGCTGGAGCGCGACCTTGCGGCGGTGGACATGCGCCTGGCGTCCCGGCCGACCATAAGAATGAACGAAAACGCGGTGTCCGAGTGGTGGCGCGTGACAAATATGACCGTAGGGGCGGAATGAGATGATCGAGCTTTATGAATCGCAAAGGGCGATGCGGAACATGCGCCGGGCGGCGATGCAGCGCGGTGTCGTGGCGGTTCTGGACGTGGGCACCTCCAAGATCGCCTGCCTCGTGCTGCGCTTCGACGGCAGCGACCGGCTGCGCGAGACCGAGGGCGTGGGCGCGCTGGCGGGCCAGGCCGGGTTCCGGGTGATCGGGGCTGCGACCACGCGGTCGCGCGGCGTGCGATACGGCGAGATCACGACGATGGCCGAGACCGAGCGCGCCATCCGCACGGCCCTGCAGGCGGCGCAGAAGATGGCCAATATCCGGGTCGATCACGTGATCGCGTGCTTCTCGGGGGCCGAGCCGCGCAGCTATGGCCTGGCGGGGCAGGTGGAGCTGGAGGCCAGCACCGTGTCCGAGCAGGACATCAGCCGGGTGCTGTCGTCCTGCGACGTGCCCGATTTCGGCGAGGGCCGCGAGGTGCTGCACGCCCAGCCGGTGAATTTCGCGCTGGACCACCGCTCGGGGCTGAGCGATCCGCGCGGGCAACTGGGGCAGGACCTGGCGGTGGACATGCACATGCTGACGGTCGACGGGGCGGCGATCCAGAACCTGGCGCATTGCGTCAAGCGCTGCGACCTGGAACTGGCGGGGCTGGCAAGCTCGGCTTACGTGTCGGGCATCTCGGCGCTGGTGGAGGACGAGCAGGAGCTGGGTGCCGCCTGCATCGACATGGGTGGCGGCAGCGCCGGCGTGTCGATCTTCATGAAGAAGCACATGATCTATGCCGACACCGTTAGGATCGGGGGCGAGCACGTCACCGGCGACATCTCGATGGGGTTGCAGGTGCCGCACGCCACGGCGGAGCGGATCAAGACCTTCTATGGCGGCGTCGTGGCCACGGGCATGGACGACCGCGAGATGATCGAGATCGGCGGCGAGACCGGCGACTGGGAACATGACCGGCGCACGGTGAGCCGGGCGGAACTGATCGGCATCATGCGCCCGCGGGTCGAGGAGATCCTGGAAGAGGTGCGGGCCCGGCTGGATGCGGCCGGATTCCAGCACCTGCCGAGCCAGCAGATCGTGCTGACCGGCGGGGGCAGCCAAATCCCCGGCCTTGACGGGCTGGCGACGCGCATCCTGGGACAACAGGTGCGGCTGGGCCGGCCCCTGCGGGTGCACGGGCTGCCGCAGGCGGCGACAGGGGCGGGATTTGCCAGCGCGGTGGGCATGTGCCTGTTCGCGGCGAATCCCCAGGACGAATGGTGGGACTTTGAAATTCCGGTGGATCGCTACCCTGCGCGGTCCCTCAAGCGGGCGGTGAAATGGTTCAAGGACAACTGGTGATCGCAAAATATGGGGGTTTCGGCGAAATCCCGCGTGAATCCGCTAAAAAAGACCCATATTTTGTGGTGTTTTCGTGTTTTTTGGGTGACGTAACGGCGACGGGACGGTACTGTTAATGCAATTTAGGCGGATCAAGCCTGCGCAAGGCGGGCATAACAGCAGGCAAAGAAGGCGGAGCTATGACACTTAACCTCAGCATGCCAGGTCAGGGACAGGACCAGGAACTCAAGCCGCGCATCACCGTTTTCGGTGTCGGCGGGGCAGGCGGCAACGCCGTGAACAACATGATCGAGAAACAGCTGGAAGGCGTCGATTTCGTCGTCGCCAACACCGATGCGCAGGCGCTGTCCCAAAGCAACGCGCCGAACCGGATCCAGCTGGGTGTGAAAGTCACCGAAGGGCTGGGCGCCGGGGCGAAGGCCGCCGTGGGCGCCGCCGCCGCGGAAGAGAATATCGAGCAGATCGTCGACCAGCTGGCCGGGGCGCATATGTGCTTCATCACCGCCGGCATGGGCGGCGGCACGGGCACCGGCGCGGCCCCGATCATCGCTCAGGCAGCGCGTGAACTTGGCGTGCTAACCGTCGGTGTCGTCACGAAACCTTTCCAGTTCGAAGGCGCCAAGCGGATGCGCCAGGCCGAGGAAGGCGTGGACAGCCTGCAAAAGATGGTCGACACGCTGATCATCATTCCGAACCAGAACCTGTTCCGGCTGGCGAACGAGAAGACGACCTTTACCGAGGCGTTCTCGATGGCCGATGACGTGCTCTACCAGGGTGTGAAGGGCGTGACCGACCTGATGGTGCGTCCGGGCCTGATCAACCTCGATTTCGCCGACGTGCGCGCGGTGATGGACGAGATGGGCAAGGCGATGATGGGCACCGGCGAGGACGACGGCGAAGAACGCGCGATCCAGGCCGCCGAGAAGGCCATCGCGAACCCGCTGCTGGACGAGATCAGCCTGCGCGGCGCGAAGGGCGTCCTGATCAACATCACCGGCGGGCACGACCTGACGCTGTTCGAATTGGACGAGGCCGCGAACCGTATCCGCGAGGAAGTGGACGCAGACGCCAACATCATCGTGGGCAGCACGTTGGACCCGACGATGGAGGGCTTCATGCGCGTGTCGGTCGTGGCGACCGGCATCGACGCCAGCGACGAAAGCCGCGAAATGCCGGTGCCGCGCCGCTCGCTCGCCGAGCCGCTGAAAACGGCCGAAGAGGTCGAGGTCGAAGCCCACACGTTCGAAGAGCCGGCGCAACCGGCGGCAGAGCCGGAAGTGGCCGCCGCCAGCATCGAGGCCGCGGAGGAACCCAGCCTGTTCAATGCGTTCGATGCGCAACGCGCCGCCGCGGAAGAGCAGATGGAAGACATCTTCGAAAGCGAGAGCGCCGAGGATGCGGTGCCGGCCCCGGCCTACACGCCGCGGCCCGAGCCCGAGACCTTCGTGGCCGAGGCCGAGGAGCCTGCCGAGAGCTTCGTGGCGCCCAAGGCACCCGCACCGGGCACGCCGTCGCAGGACGCGCTGGCCCGCCTGCAGGCTGCCGTGCATCGCACGCCGGGCAGCGCCAACCGTCCGCAGCAGCGCCCCGCCCCCGAGGCACCGGCAGCGCGCGCGCACGATGCCGGCGGGGAGAAGCCGCGTTTTGGCATCAACTCGCTGATCAACCGGATGACGGGACATGGCACGGAAGCCGCCGCGCCGCAGCAGCGCACGGTGCGCCAGCAGCCCCCGATGCAGGCCGCGGCGCCTCAGCCCGAGGTGCGCGACGAGCGCGAGGAAGAGGACGACCAGATCGAAATCCCCGCCTTCCTGCGGCGTCAGGCGAACTGATCCGGACAACAATTAACCATGTTGAGAGGGCCGCTTCGCGCGGCCCTTTTTCTTTTGCTTCAGAGACTTGAGAGGGATTGGGCCCATTTCGGCAATAATCCGCCAAGCCTGGAAACAATGATGTTTCAGCGCGTTGCAAAGAGTGAATTGAGCAATGGTGCCGCGCGAAATAGATGTGTCGCAGTTGAATAAAACGAGCCGGTTTACGGCCTGAGGATCTAACGTGCAGAATACGGTCAGAACTCCGGTATCCTTCGATGGCGTCGGCCTTCACTCGGGCGAAGCGGCGCGACTTACCATCTTGCCGGCCCCCGCGAACCGCGGCATCGTCTTTCGTCGTCTGGACTGCGACTTGCACCATTGCGAGATCCCGGCCCGCTGGGATTTCGTGAACCAGTCGCCGCTGTGCACGCTGCTGCAGAACGCGGCGGGCGTGAGCGTGTCGACGGTCGAGCACATCATGGCGGCGTTGTCCGGCTGCGGCGTGCACAATGCCGTGATCGAGGTCAACGGCCCCGAAGTCCCGATCCTGGATGGCAGTTCCGCGCAGTTCGTGCACGGCATCCTGTCGGCCGGTCTGCGGCGCCAGCATGCCCCGGTCCGGGCGCTGAAGGTGCTCAAGCCCGTCGAGGTTCGCAAGGGCGATGCACGCGCCAGCCTTGCGCCGCACGACACGCTGCTGATCGAGTTCGCGATCGAGTTCGAGGATGCGGCGATCGGGTATCAGAAGAAAACGCTGAACATGGCGAATGGCAGCTTCGTGCGGGAATTGTCCACCGCGCGCACATTCTGCCGCAAGGCGGATGTGGATGCGATGCAGGCCAATGGCCTGGCGCTTGGCGGAGAGCCCGGCGTCAACGCTGTGGTGTTCGATGGCGAGCATGTGCTGAGCCCCGGCGGCCTGCGCCAGCCGGACGAGCCGGTGCGGCACAAGATGCTGGATGCGCTTGGCGACCTTGCGCTGGCGGGACTGCCGATCCTGGGCCATTACCGGGGCGAGCGCGCCGGCCACGCGGTCACGAACGATCTCTTGCGCACCCTCTTTGCCCGGCCCGACGCCTTTGAAATCGTGACCTGCACCGCCGCTGTCGCGGCGCGTCTGCCGGGCGCCGGCGTGCACTGGGCGGAAATCCCTGAGGTCGCCTGACAACAGGCGTCGGGTTTGTGCCAAACAATCGGTCCAAAGGCGTTTTGCACCGGAAAATTATGTGCTAGGACCCACGTGACGTCGCGGATACCATGCCGTGGGGTCAGCGCGGCTTTCGGGCCCGTATACGCGTTGGGCAAAGATTTTTGAGGGAACGGGCGAGCATGACAGGCGGCAGAATCGGGATCGGTTTGGCGGCGGCGCTTTTGGCCTCGACGATGCTGGCGGGCTGTGGCGGCATCAATGCGCGCATCGAGCGCGACACAGTCGATTACGAACAGTTCACCGCAGAACAGATCTATGGCCGGGCCGAGTATGACCTGGCCCGCGGCGATCCCGAATTGGCGGCCAAGGTGTTCGGCGAGGTCGAGCGTCTGTACCCTTATTCGGAATGGGCGAAACGGGCCGTCATCATGCAGGCCTTCGCCTATCACCGGGACGAGGATTACGAGAACAGCCGCTCGGCGGCGCAACGGTTCCTCGATTTCTATCCCGCCGATGGCGACGCGGCCTATGCGCAGTACCTGCTGGCGCTCAGCTATTACGACCAGATCGACGAGGTGGGCCGCGACCAGGGCCTGACCTTCCAGGCCCTGCAGGCGCTGCGGGAGGTGATCGAGCAGTATCCGGACAGCGAATACACCAGCTCGGCGATCCTGAAATTCGACCTGGCTTTCGACCATCTGGCGGCCAAGGAAATGGAGATCGGGCGCTATTACCTGCGGCGCGATCACTTTACCTCGGCCATCAACCGCTTCCGCGTGGTGGTGGAGGACTTCCAGACCACGACCCACACCGCCGAGGCGCTGCACAGGCTGGTCGAGGCGTACCTGTCGCTGGGCCTGACGAACGAGGCGCGCACGGCGGGGGCGATCCTGGGCCACAACTTCAAGAGCACCGAATGGTACGAGGACAGCTACAAGCTGTTGACCGGGCAGGGGCTGACACTGGAAGCGGTGGGCGACAGCTGGCTGAACCAGGTCTATCGGCAGACGATCCTCGGCCGCTGGTTGTAACGCCCGGGGGCCATGAATGCTCCGTGCGCTGGAGATTCGCGACATTCTGATCATCGACCGGCTGGACCTGGCGTTTCAGCCCGGCCTGAACGTGCTGACTGGCGAGACCGGGGCGGGCAAGTCGATCCTGCTCGACTCGCTGGGCTTCGTGCTGGGCTGGCGCGGCCGGGCGGAGTTGGTGCGGCAGGGGGCCGGGCAGGGTGAGGTGGTGGCCGAGTTCGATCTGCCCCAAGGGCACGCGGCGCGGGCCGTGCTGGAGGAAGCAGGGCTGCCGGTGGAGGACACGCTGCTCTTGCGCCGGGTCAACACCTGCGACGGGCGCAAGACCGCCTGGGTCAATGACCGGCGCTGTTCGGGGGATGTGCTGCGGGCGCTGTCGGACACGCTGGTGGAACTGCACGGACAGCATGACGACCGGGGCCTGCTGGACCCGAAGGGGCACCGGGACCTGCTCGATGAGTTCGGCGGGCTGGCAGGGCAGCGCGACACGGTGCGGGGCGCGTGGAAGGCGCGTAGTGCTGCGCGCAAGGTATTGCGCGAGGCCGAGGCCAAGCTGGCCGAGATGCGCGCCGAGGAAGAGTTCCTGCGCCACGCGGTCGAGGAGCTGGATGCGCTGTCGCCCCAGCCGGGCGAGGAGGCGGAGCTGGACACGCGCCGCCGCCTGATGCAGCAATCCGAACGCATCCGCGAGGATATCGCCAAGGCGCAGGCCGCCCTGCGCGACGGCGCGGAAGGACAGGCGCAGGACGCGCTGCGCTGGCTGGAGGGCGCGGCCGAAAAGGCCGAGGGCCGCCTGGAAGCGGCGCTGGCGGCATTGGGGCGCGCGATGGTCGAGCTGGACGAGGCCGCCAGCGGCGTCGAGGATTGCCTTGAGGCGCTCACCTTCAACCCGCTGGAACTGGAAGAGACCGAGGAACGGCTGTTCGCGATCCGGGCGTTGGCGCGCAAGCACGGCGTGGCGCCGGACGAGCTGGCCGGCTTCGCCGAGGACGTGCGGGCGCAGGTCGCACGTCTTGAACAGGGGGATGCGGATCTCAAGGCGTTGCAGGCGGCGGTTGCCGAGGCCGATGCGGCCTATGCCGACGCGGCCGGGGCGCTGAGCGAGGCGCGCACCAGGGCGGCGGGCAATCTGGACAAGGCCGTGATGGCGGAGCTGGCCCCGCTGAAGATGGACCGCGCGGTCTTTGCCACGCAGGTGACTCAAACCGATCCGGGCGAGACCGGGCAGGACGCGGTGACCTTCACCGTGGCCACCAACCCCGGCGCGCCGGCGGGTCCCCTGGGCAAGATCGCCTCGGGCGGGGAGCTGAGCCGGTTCCTGCTGGCGCTCAAGGTCTGCCTGACCGGCGGCCAAAGCGGCCTCACGCTCATCTTCGACGAGATCGACCGGGGCGTGGGCGGGGCCACCGCCGATGCGGTGGGCCGGCGGCTGGCGGGGCTGGCGTCGGACAACCAGGTGCTGGTGGTCACGCATTCGCCGCAGGTGGCCGCACGGGGCGCGCATCACTGGCGCGTCGAAAAGCGCGTGACCAGGGGACAGACCCTGTCGACGGTCACGGCCCTCGATGCCCCCGCCCGCACCGACGAGATCGCGCGGATGCTGTCGGGCGAGACCATCACCGAAGAGGCCCGCGCCGCCGCCGAAGCGCTGATGGCGGGCTGACCCACCCTTTTTCCTCTGGCCAAAAATATCCCGGGGGGAGCGGTGAACCGCAGGTTCGCCGTGGGGGGGCAGCGCCCCCCTTCGAGCCGTTACAGGCGCCGCGCCGTCAGTTCCGGGGCGGCACCAGCTTGCCGGGATTCATGATGTTGTCGGGATCGAGCGCCTGCTTGATCGTGCGCATGAGGCCCCAGGCGGGGCCATGCTCGCGCTCCATGTAGCCCAGCTTGCCCACGCCGATGCCATGCTCGCCCGTCGCGGTGCCGCCCAGCGACAGGGCCAGTTCGACCAGGTGTTCCGAGGCCTCGAGCACGCGGGCCTTGTCGGCGGCATCCTCGGGGTCGAACTGCAGGATGGCGTGGAAATTGCCGTCGCCGACATGGCCCAGGATCGGGCCTTCGATACCTTGCGCGTCAAGATGGCTGCGCGTCTCCTCGAGCGCGCGGGCGAGGTTCGAGATCGGCACGCAGATATCCGTCACCAGCGCCTTGGTCCCGGGGCGGTGGGCGACGATGGCATGGTAGGCGGCGTGGCGCATGGCCCAGAGCGCGGTGCGCTCCTCGGTCTTGCGGGCCCAGTCGAAGCCCTTGCCGCCGAACTCCTGCGCCAGGTCGCCGAACATCTGCGCCTGCTCGGCCACGCCCGCGTCCGAGCCGTGGAATTCCAGCAGCAGATGCGGGCAGGCGGGCAGGGCGGCGCCGGAATAGGCGTTCACGGCCTCGACGCTTTGGGTGTCCATCAGTTCGATCCGCGCGAGCGGCAGGCCCATCTGCACGGCGGCCATGACCGCCTCGACCGCGTCGCCCACGGAATCGAACGCGCAGACGGCGGCCGAAACGGCCTCGGGCGTGCCGTGCAGGCGCAGGGTGATCTCGGTGATCAGGCCCAGCGTGCCCTCGGAGCCCACGAACAGCGCCGTCAGGTCGTAGCCGGCCGAGGATTTGCGGGCGCGGGTGCCGGTGCGGATGACCTCGCCGGTGGCCGTGACCACCTCGAGCCCCAGCACGTTGTCGCGCATCGTGCCGTAGCGCACCGCCGTGGTGCCGCTGGCGCGGGTCGAGGTCATGCCGCCGATCGAGGCATTGGCGCCGGGATCGACTGGAAAGAAGAGGCCCGTGGCCCGCAACTCCTCGTTTAGCGCCTCGCGCGTCACGCCGGGTTGCACGCGCACGTCCATGTCGCCCTGCGATACCTCGAGGATGCGGTTCATGCGCTGGAAATCGACGCAGATCCCGCCCGAGAAAGCCTGGGCCTGCCCTTCGAGCGAGGTGCCGGTGCCCCAGCCGATCACCGGCACGCCGTGGCGGGCGCAGGCCTGCACGATCCGGCGCACCTCCTCGGTGCTTTCGGGATAGGCCACGGCGTCGGGCGGGGCGAGCGCGAAATGCGTCTCGCTCCGACCATGCTCTTGCAGATCGGACTTGGACAGGCTGAGCCGTTGCCCTAAAACGGGCGACAACTCTGAAATGGCGTCGCGAATACCCATGTCGAACCCCTGCACTCCCGTGAAACCGCACCCTAAGCGATGCGGTTCCGACAGGGAAGCGCCCTGCGTCACAAGACAGGGGGTGAAGGGGTGAGCGAGGGCGAAAGAGCACAGGACGGGGCCCGTTCGGGCCGTTTGCGGCGCGGATCGGTGCGCGCGCGCAGGGTCAGCCAGAATGCGTGGCGCCTTATGCGCGAAAAAGGACCCAGCCAATTCCAGTTCTGGTTGATCGCGCTTGGCATCGGGATCGCCGCCGGCTTTGCCGCGCTGTTCTTTCGCAAGGGAATCAACGGGCTGCAATTGTTGCTCTACGGCTCCGAAGATCCGTCGCTGATGCACAGCTGGGTGTCGACGCTGCCCTGGTACTGGGTTCTGGTGATCCCGGTGGGCGGGGGGCTGGTGGTGGGCGCGCTCCTGCACCGCTACACGCCCGATGGCCGTGCGCGGTCGGTGGCCGACGTGATCGAAGGCGCGGCGCTGAACGAGGGCCGGGTCGAGACGCGGGCCGGCGTGGCCTCGGCGCTGGCGTCGCTGATCACGCTGGGCACGGGCGGCTCGTCGGGGCGCGAAGGGCCGGTGGTGCACATGGCCGGCGTGATCTCGACTTGGGTCAGCAACCGGATCAATGCCAACGGGATCACCGGCCGCGACCTTCTGGGCTGTGCCGTGGCGGCGGCGGTGTCGGCGTCGTTCAACGCGCCGATCGCGGGCGCGCTCTTCGCGCTGGAGGTGGTGCTGCGCCATTTCGCGCTGCACGCCTTTGCGCCCATCGTCATCGCGTCGGTGGCGGGCACGGTGATCAACCGGCTGGAATTCGGCGACGTGACCGAGTTCGCGCTGCCCGTGGCCAGTATGCTGGAGTTCTACGTGGAACTGCCGGCCTTTCTGATCCTGGGGCTGCTGTGCGGGGTGGTGGCCTTTGCCCTGATGCGCGGGATCTTCTTTGCGGAAGGGTTCGCCGACCGTGTGCAGGCGCGCACGGGTCTGCCGCGCTGGCTGCGCCCCGGGGTGGCGGGGCTGATGCTGGGCATTCTGGCCATCGGGTTTCCGCATATCATCGGCGTGGGGTACGAGACCACTTCGAAGGCGCTGACCGGCAAGCTTCTGTGGAACGAGGCGGTGGTGTTCTGCATCCTCAAGGTCGTCGCCGTGGCGATCACCATCGGCGGGCGCATGGGCGGCGGGGTGTTTTCGCCCTCGCTGATGGTCGGCGCGCTGACCGGGCTGGCCTTTGGCCTGGTGGCCACGGCACTGTTGCCGCAATGGTCGGGCGCGCCGACGCTTTATGCGCTGGCCGGGATGGGGGCGGTGGCCGCCGCCGTTCTGGGCGCACCCATATCGACCACGCTGATCGTGTTCGAGCTGACGGGCGACTGGCAGACCGGGCTGGCGGTGATGGTGGCGGTGTCGATGTCCACGGCGCTTGCGTCGAAACTGGTGCGGCACTCGTTCTTCCTGACGCAGCTGGAGCGGCGGGGTGTCAGGCTGGCGGCCGGACCCCATGCGTACCTGCTGACCATGTACCGTGCCGCGCGGGTGATGCGCGAGACCGGCGCCGAGCGGAGCGCGCGCGAGGACGCGTGCTGGGAGCTGATCGAGGACGGGGTCTATATCGACGCCAACGCGACGCTGGACGTGGCGATGCCGATCTTCGAGCGTACGGGCGTCGCGTTCATCCCGGTGGTCACCCTGACGGGCGAGGATTCCAAGCCCGAATTGCAGGGGGCGCTGTTCCATGTCGATGCGCTGAAGGCCTATAACCGCGCGCTGACGGCGGTGTCGGCGGAAGAGCATAGCTGAGCGGCGAGGCCGGAATTTTTGGGAAATTCCGGGCAAGAATTTTCGAAAATTCTTGGGGCGCCTAGCGGACCAGCTGCGCTTTCATGCCCGGTTCGGGGAAACACGTGGCGGCGCGGCCGGTTGCCACTTGCCAGCGGCCGATGGAGCGACGGGTCTTGAAGCCGGGCAGGCCGTCGGCGCCGCCGACGTCGTGGCCCATGCCCTCCAAGCTGCGTTGCATGGCGGCGATATCGGAGCGGTACATCTTGCCCACCGCGCCCCAGGGGGCGGAGAAATCGTCGACGCCGTACTGGATGCGATCACCGACATGGCCCACGTAAAGCGCGTAGAGGTCGGACATGTTGTAGTCCTTGAGCACGTAGAAATTGGGCGTGACCACGAAGGCCGGACCGTTTCGCCCGGCGGGCATCATCAGGAAACCCTCGCCGCTGCGTTCGTGGTCGGGGAAGGGGCGGCCCGAGACACGGGTGATGCCCATCGCCTCCCACTCGGAAATGGGGCGGCCCTGGTCGGGGCCTTCGAGCGAACAGGAGACGGAGGCCGGCACGGTGACCTCGAACCCCCAGTCGCGGCCCGCGACCCAGCCGTGGCGGGCGAGGTAGTTGGCGATGGAGGCCAGCGTGTCGGGGACCGATCCCCAGATATCGGCGCGCCCGTCGCCATCGCCGTCGGCGGCGTATTGCAGGAAATTGGACGGCATGAATTGCGGCTGGCCGAGCGCCCCGGCCCAGGAGCTGCGCAGGGGGCCGCTTGCGTGGCCGGCCTCGGCGATTTGCAGGGCGGCGATCAGTTCCTCGCGGAAATAGGGGGCGCGGGTGGCCATGAAGCCCTTGGTGCCCAGGACCTCGAACACGTTGTGCGGAATCTTCGCCCGGCCATAGGCGCTTTCGCGGCCCCATATCCCGAGCAGGATGCGACCCGGCACGCCGGTCTGTTTCTCGATCCGGGCGAGAGTGGCGGCGTGGCGGCGGGCAAGATCGCGGCCGATGGCGGCATCCCCCGAAACGCCGCGGAAATAGCGGCCCGGGGCGCCGAATTCGGACTGGGTCTGGCGTTTGGGGGTGGTGGCCTCGGACCCCGGCGGGACGAGATCGGGCAGGTCCCAGTTGAGGCGGATGCCACCCATCGCGTTGTCGAATGTCGCGCGGGAGACGCCCTTGGCCCGGGCGGCGGGCCAGATGTCTTGCTGTAGCCAAGACTGGAATTGGCGCTCGATGGCGGCGCGGTCCTGTGCGAGGGCGGGCTGCGTCGTGAGCAGGGCAAGGAGCAGGGCGAGACGGGACAAAAGGCGGATCATGCGGTCATCCTCTCTCGAAACGGGTGAGGCAGTCGGTGATGCGGTCCACTGCGGCTTCGTAGCGGGCGATCTCTTCCTGGGGGAGGTTCTCGTAGTCTTCCATCAAGAGGCCGCGTCCCTCGGTGATCGGGGTGGCGGAGCGTAGGGCGCAGGCGCGGTCAGGGCAGGCACAGGTGGAGGCTGCGGCTTCTTCGGCGCTGTCGACTCGGGAGGTGTCGGGTTGGCAGGCGGCAAGGACGGTGAGGCAAGTCGCCACGGTCATCGCCCGCGCAGGAAGCGAGAGCGATAATCCGGGACGAATGGCTGTCTGCATCACCCCAAACTTACGCTCGCCGCGCTTTCGGGCAGTTCCTCGTCGAAGCAGCGCTGGTAGAATTCGGCCACGGTCTGACGCTCCAACTCGTCGCACTTGTTGAGGAACGTGAGGCGGAAGGCATAGCCCACGTCGCGGAAGATGCGGCTGTTCTGGGCCCAGTTGATCACCGTCCGGGGGCTCATGACCGTCGAGAGGTCGCCGTTCATGAAGGCCGTGCGGGTGAGGTCGGCGACGGTGACCATCTGGCTGATCGTCTTGCGCCCGGCCTCGGTGTTCATCTGGGGGGTCTTGGCGATGACGATGGCGGTTTCGGCGTCGTGGCTGAGATAGTTCAGCGTGGCGACGAGCGACCAGCGGTCCATCTGGGCCTGGTTGATCTGTTGCACGCCGTGGTAAAGGCCGGTCGTATCGCCCAGGCCCACGGTGTTGGCCGTGGCAAAGAGGCGGAAGCAGGGGTGGGGCGTGATGATCTCGTTCTGGTCCAGCAGGGTCAGCTTGCCGTCATGTTCCAGCACGCGCTGGATGACGAACATCACGTCGGCGCGGCCCGCGTCGTATTCGTCGAACACGATGGCGACGGGGTTGCGCAGCGCCCAGGGCAGGATGCCTTCGTGGAACTCGGTCACCTGAACGCCTTCGCGCAGCTTGATCGCGTCCTTGCCGATCAGGTCGATCCGGCTGATATGGCTGTCGAGGTTGACGCGCACGGCGGGCCAGTTGAGGCGCGCTGCGACCTGTTCGATATGGGTCGACTTGCCGGTGCCGTGATAGCCCTGGATCATGACGCGGCGATTGTGGGAGAACCCGGCGAGGATCGCCAGCGTCGTGTCGGGGTCGAACTTGTAGGTCGAGTCGATATCGGGCACGCGTTCCGTCTTGTCGGCGAAGCCCTTGATGACCATGTCGGTGTCGATCCCGAAAACATCGCGGACCGAAAGTTCCTCGGTCGGTTTCATGTCGTGATCCATGTTCCCGTCGGCCATCTGCCTTGTCCTTCAATCGTCGCTTTTTCGTTCGCCCTTCCGTGCAACATATCGCCGGGAAGGGCAAGGGAAAGGGAAAGAATTACTGGCACTCGCCATGTGCCTGCCCTAGGTTTCGGTTTCGAAAGGGATGCGCGTTCCATGAAAGACCTCGACGCTATTGAACACCTTATCGGTCGGTGCGCCCTGAAGGACAGGAACGCGTTTTCCGATCTTTATTCCGCGACATCGGCGAAACTATTCGGCGTGATCCTGCGTGTGTTGAATAACCGGGCCGAAGCCGAGGAGGTGTTGCAGGAGGTCTACGTGAAGATCTGGCGCAATGCCGACCGCTACAGCACGGGCGGGTTCAGCCCCATGACATGGCTGATCACGATCGCGCGGAACGCAGCCATCGACATGCTGCGCAAGCGCAAGGGGACGGGCGAGCAGATGCCGGAGGGACTGGCGGAAGCGATGCCCGATTCCGCACCGGGGCCGGAGGCGCAAGCCGTGCAGGCGTCGGAGCGGGAAAGGTTGGACGGGTGCTTTGACGAGCTTGAAGCCGACCGCGCCGAGGCCGTGCGCGGGGCTTACCTTGACGGAGAGACCTATGCCGATCTTGCGGCGCGCTTTGACGTGCCGCTGAACACGATGCGAACCTGGCTGCGCCGCAGCCTGCTGAAACTGAGGGAGTGCCTGTCGCGATGAGCGAGGTGCCGGAAAAAGACGACGACGTGGTCCTGGCGGGTGAATACGCGCTGGGTCTGCTGTCGGCTGCGGAGGCGTCGGCCTTCGAGGCGCGTCTTGTTGCCGAGCCCGAATTGCGGGCGCTCTACGCTCAATGGGCCGAGGATTTTGCCGTTCTGGCCGAGGATATCCCCGAAGAAACGCCCCCCGCGCGTATCAAGGCGGCGCTGGACGCGCGCCTGTTCGGCGAGGCCCGCCCGGCGCGGCGTGGCCTGTTCGAGCGGTTCGGCCTTGCGGGGCTGGCGGCGGCGGCGCTTGTCGTCGGGCTGTTCTTCGTGGTGGACCTGCCCGGGACGGGCGTGCAGCCGCCCGAGAACCCGGTCTATCATGCCGACCTGCGGGCCAGCGGTGAAGAAGAAATCATCCTTGCGGCGGGCTATGACGCCACGACGCAAGAGATGTATGTCGAGCGGCGCGGAATGCAGGACCGGCCCGAGCGCGATATCGAGATGTGGCTGATCGCCGGGGACAACCCGCCGGTGTCGCTGGGCGTGCTGCCGGAGAACGAGCGCATCCGCCTGCCGATGACGCCGGAGCAGATCGAGGTGTTGCAGGGCGCGACCCTGGCGATTTCGGACGAACCCGAGGGCGGTTCGCCCACGGGCGCGCCGACCGGCGATATCCTGGCCACCGGTCCGCTTGAAGACGTCTGAGACATTTTCAAAAAATAGCTGAAACTTTCGGCGCGCGGCTCCCGTGGCTGCATGTGAGTTGGGCAACAAAGCCTTGCTTGTGTGTATTCACTTAGGGAGTAGAGATATGTTTAACCTGAAATCCATGACCGCCGCCGCGGCAATCGCAGCAACCGCGAGCGTCGCCTATGCCGACAATCCGATGGTCGGCGGTGCGGCGATGTATGCCGACAAGAATATCGTTGAAAACGCGGTAAACTCTGCCGATCACACGACGCTGGTGACCGCCGTCAAGGCTGCGGGCCTTGTCGATACGCTGTCGGGCGACGGTCCGTTCACCGTGTTTGCACCGACCAACGCCGCCTTTGGCGAGCTGCGCGAAGGCGCGGTCGAGGCGCTGCTGCAGCCGGCCGCCAAGAAGCAGTTGACCGAAATCCTGACCTGCCACGTGGTGTCGGCCGACGCGATGTCGACGGCGATCAAGGGCATGGTGGACGATGACGGCGGCGCGCACATGGTGCCGACCGTGGGCGGCTGCATGCTGAAGGCTACCTATCAGGGTGATAAGATCATGCTGGAAGACGAACGCGGCCGCGTGGCCAACGTGACGATCGCCGATGTCGAGCAGTCGAACGGGGTGATCCACGTGATCGACACCGTGATGCTGCCGGCCAAGCAGTAACATCCCCGATAGCTGCGGAACGGGGGGCAAGCGCCCCCCGTTTCACCCCGAGACGAAATGCAGGAGGTCAACATGCAGAGACGCGATTTCATTCTCTCCGCCTTGTCGGGTGGCACCATCCTGACCGCGATGCCGGGTCTTGCCGCGTCGGGATCGTTCGAGGTGACGCGCACAGAGGCGGAATGGCGCGAGATGCTCACGGACCTGGAATACGAGGTCATGCGCGAAGAGGCGACCGAACGGGCCTTTACCAGCCCCCTGCACAAGCTTTACGAGCCGGGCATCTACCACTGCCGCGGCTGCGACCTGCCGCTTTATTCGTCCGAGACCAAGTACGACAGCAAGACCGGCTGGCCCAGTTTCTGGAAGGCGATGGACAATGCCATCGGCACCAAGCCGGATCATTCGCTGTTCGCGACGCGGACCGAGTGCCATTGCCGCCGCTGTGGCAGCCATCTGGGGCACATCTTCGATGACGGGCCACAGCCCACGGGCAAACGCCATTGCCTGAACGGCGTCAGCCTGACATTCCGCGCCGCCTGATTTCCGGGTCCGATCGCGCACCGGGTGGTTTCAGGGCCCGGAACGGTACGAGTGACCCGGTGCGCTCTTTCTTTCAGACCTACTTGAAGTTGCGGCTCTGCTTGATCTGGTCCCAGGCCCAGACAACCTGTTGCAGCTGTTCTTCCTGGCTGCGGTCACCACCGTTGATATCGGGGTGCAGCACCTTGATCAGGGCCTTGTAGGCCTTGCGGATCTCGGCCTTGGAGGCGTGTTCGTTCGCCTCGAGGATCTCGATCGCGCGGCGTTCGGTGGGCGGCAGCTTGCGCTGGCCGCCGCGGTTCTTGCCGGGGTTCTGCGTGGCGTTGCCGCCCAGCACCTGGTGCGGGTCCTCGATGCCCAGCCGCGCCCAGGCGCGGGCCTCGGGGTCGTTGAACGCCTTGGTCTTACGCTCCCACACCTTGTCCGAGGACATCTGGGCGTTCATCTCGGCCTCGGTGGTGCCGTCGAAGAAGTTCCACTTGGTGTTGTACTCGCGCACGTGCTCCTGGCAGAACCAGTAGTAATCGTCGAGCACATCCGGCGCCTTGGGCGCGCGGTAGACGCCCGGCTTGTCGCACCCCTCCTTGTCGCAGATGCGGGTCGAGGTTTCGGATGCCCCGGACATGCCCCGCCGGCCTCGCGGATTCTTCTTTTTCGCCGACGAAACGGACATGTCGAAACCAAACGGATCGGATTTAGCCATTGGCATTCCCTTTGCGACTCGAGGCCAAGAGTTTATTTGATTGCGCGGCAAATTGAAGAGGGAAGATCGGGAAAAACCCGCGCGGTCCCGAACTTCTTTTCACGCGTCAGTCCCGGGGCGGCAGATCGGGGCGCGGCGTGTCGTCGCCGTCCGCGTCATCCGCGTCGTCACCCGGGGTATCGTCCTGATTATCCTCGATTTCGTCAGTCTCGGCGGCGGTTTCCAGCTCTTCCGCCTCGTGGTCGTCCCACGGCAGCGGCGGCGGGCTGTCGACGCCCTCCAGTTCCAACGGACGGCGGAAGACCAGCATGCTGCGATAGACCGTCTGCGACGAGGTCAGGCCCTGGCGTTCCTCGCTGGGCAGGATGTCGGCGCGCAGGTATTCCCAGCCCTCGAGCGCCAGTTCGTTGATCGCGGTTTCCAGCCCGTGGGCGAACCGGCCTTCGGCGCCCTTGATGCCCGGGCCCTTGCGGCCCTTGGCGGGGGCGGGGATGACCTTGTACTCGTATTTCTGGATCACGGGGTGCACCTCTCAAAATTGGCAGGACATCGTAACGTCCTGAGGCTCGGGTGCAACATCAAACCGAAGCGGCAAGCGGTCACGCGCCGGACCACAGTTCCTCGTAGACGCGGGCGATTGCTTCGGCTTCTCGTGTGACGCTGAAATGGGCGCAGGCGATATCGCGGGCGGCGCGGGACATGGTGGCGTGGCGGTCGGGGTCCGACAGGATGGACGCGAGCGCATCCGCGGCATCATTCGGGTCGTCCGGCACGATAAGGCCGGTTTCGTCCTGACTGGAGAAGCTGCGGTAGTAGCCGGTGTCGGTGGCGACGAAAGGCACGCCCGAGGCCATGCCCTCGAGCGGGGTCATGCCGTAGCCTTCGTAGCGGGGCAGTTGCACTACGGCAGAGAGCGAGCGCATGAGGGCGGGAAGGGCGTCGGGGGCGACCTCGCCCGGGAAGAGGATGCGGTCGGTGAGGCCGGCGGCGGAGATCTGCGCCTTGAGATTGTCGAGGAAAGGCTGGTCGGACTTGGCCGCGCGGCCGATGATGAGGGCCGTCAGGCCGGGGTGGTCAGGCAGAAGGCGCAGCATGGCGGCGACGAAACGGTCGGTGCCTTTCTCGGGGCGGATGCGGCCGATGGTGGCCACGCCCTGGGTGCCGGGATAGCCGGTGTCGGCCCAGGCCGCGGCCCGGTCGGGGGCGGGCGTGAAGCGGTCGGTATCGACGCCGTGGGGGGCGACGGCGCGGACATGCGGGACGAAACCGGCGGCGGCCTCGGTCGTGGCGATGACGGCGTCCATTCGCGAGATCAGCCAACGCGGGAACGCCGAGTGCCGTCGGATGGCGGCGGAGGTGAAGACGATGCGGATGGGGCGGCGCAGCACGTCGCGGACCCAGAGGGCGGCGCGCATTTCGGGGTTGCGGCGGACGTGCCAGATGGTGAAGGGGCGGCCCGGTGGTGGCGTCCTGGACAGGGTGGCGGCCTGCGCTTTGGTAATGGGTGCGGGGCAGCCGGGCAGGGGGTGGCCTGCAAGCGCGAGGTCGTATTGGTCGACCTGGCAGCGCACCACGCTGGCGGCGGTGGACGACACGCCGGTGAAGTTGCGGTTGAAATTGGTGACGATGAGGTCCGGCACGCGGGTCGGCTTTCCTTGGGGCTCGGGGACGGTGCTAGCGCAGGCCGAGCGCGTTGGAAAGAGTGGCGGCGAAGTCTTCGAGGACACCGGCCTGGCTGGCAGCGAAGGCGCGGGTGCGGTCGCGCAGGGCGTCGAGCGCGGCGGGATCGTCGAGATACGTGGTGAGCTTGGCGCTCAGGTCATCCGCATCGGCCACCTCGATGCAGGCGTTCTCGGCCTGCATCTGGGCGTAGGCCTCGGCGAAGTTGGCATAGCGGGGCCCGTGCAGCACGGCAGAGCCGGCATGGGCGGGCTCGAACGGGTTGTGGCCTCCGACGTCGGAAAAACTGCCGCAGACGCAGGTGAGCGGGCTGAGCGCGTACCAGAGGCCCATCTCGCCCAGCGTGTCGGCAAGGTAGACGCGGGTCTGCCCGGTGATGGTCATGCCGGTGGAGCGGCGCGCGCCCTCGAAGCGGTGCTCGGCGATCAGGCGTTCGATATCGTGAGCGCGTTCGGGGTGGCGCGGCACGAGGATCAGGAGCGCGTCGGCATCGCCCCCGGTCATGGCGCGGTGGGCGTTGAGCACCACCTCGTCCTCGCCCGGATGGGTGGAGGCGGCGAGCCAGACCGGGCGGCCGGCGATGAGGCTCTGCATCCGGTGCAACTCGTCCCGGTCGAAGGGGAGCGGGCCGGCGACGGACTTGAGGTTGAGGCCCGGTTCGGCCTGCGCAAGGCCGAGGTCGCGGAGGTGGTGCGCGGTGCGGTCGTCCTGACAATGGATCAGGCGGAAATGGTCCATCAGGTGCCGCGCGGTGCGGGGGAAGCGTTTCCAGTTGCGGGCCGATCTGTCGGAGATGCGGGCGTTGACCAGCGCCAGCGGGACGCTCGCGGCATGGGTCAGCCGCAGCATCTGGGGCCAAAGCTCGCTTTCCACGAAAACCGCCGCCGAGGGGCGCCAATGGTCGAGAAAGCGGGTGACGACGCGGCGCGAATCCAGCGGTGCGAACTGGTGCGTGGTGCGCGGCGGCAGGCGCTTGCCGACGATCTGGGCCGAGGTGGCGGTGCCGGAGGTTATGAGGAACGACAGGTCAGGATGGGACTGGCCCAGATGCTCGATCAGGCGCAGGACCGAGAGGCTTTCGCCCACCGAGGCGGCGTGAAACCACAAGAGCTCGCCATGCGGGCGCGGTGAGGTGGCATGGCCCTGCCGTTCGGGCAGGCGGTTCGCCGGAATGCCTTGGCGGGAGAGGTTTTCGGAGACGCGGCGATACGCCAGCCGCTCAAGCAGATTTGCCGCCACGCCGTAGAGGCGCACGGGCAGGGGCGCGGCAGTGTGGGGCATCAGCCGCCGGTGTGGCTCATGTGGCGGGACATGCGCCCGTCCACGGTCTGACGGGAATAGTCGAAATCGTGACCCTTGGGCTTGCGGGTGATGGCCTCGCGGATGGCGGTCTCGAGCGGGGCGTCATCATTCGGCGAATTGCGCAGGGGCGCGCGCAGGTCGGCCATGTCTTCCTGGCCGAGGCACATGTAAAGCTCGCCGGTGCAGGTCAGGCGCACGCGGTTGCAGCTTTCGCAGAAATTATGTGTGAGCGGCGTGATGAAGCCGATCTTTTGGCCGGTTTCTTTCAGCCGCACATAACGGGCGGGGCCGCCGGTGCGTTCGGAAAGTTCGGTCAGGGTGTATTGCTCTGCCAGCGTCCGGCGCAGGTCGGACAGTTTCCAGTACTGGTCCAGCCGGTCCTCGTTGCCGATATCGCCCATGGGCATGACCTCGATGAAGGTGAGGTCCATGTCGCGGGATTTGCACCATGCGACGATGTCGAAAAGCTCGTCCTCGTTGAAGCCCTTGAGGGCGACGACGTTGATCTTGATGCGCAGGCCGGCGGCTTGCGCGGCGTCGATCCCCTTGAGCACCTGCGGCAGGCGGCCCCAGCGGGTGATGTCGGCGAATTTCTTCTCGTCGAGCGTGTCGAGCGACACGTTCACCCGGCGGACGCCCGCGGCATAGAGGTCTTCGCTGAACCGGGCGAGTTGCGAGCCGTTGGTGGTGAGCGTAAGTTCCTTGAGATCGCCGCTGTCGAGATGCCGCTTCATGCCGTGGAAGAAATGCATGATGTTGCGCCGTACCAGCGGTTCGCCGCCGGTGATCCGCAGCTTTTCCACGCCCAGGCGCACGAAGGTCGAGCACATGCGGTCCAGCTCTTCCAGCGTCAGCAATTCCTTCTTGGGCAGGAAGGTCATGTTCTCCGACATGCAGTAGACGCAGCGGAAATCGCAGCGGTCGGTGACGGAGACGCGCAGGTAGGAGATCGCGCGCTGGAACGGGTCTATCAAAGGTGCGGTCATGGGGCAGAACGTATGCAACCCGCCGATAAACGGCAAGGGGCATCTTGGCAATTGAAGCCCGGGCGCAAGGGCCATAAGGTGACCGTATGAAACGATTTGTCTGCCTTGTCGCCAGTACGTTCGGCCTTTCGGCCTGTGATATGTTGCCCACCATGCAGCAGCAGGCGCCGCCGCCCGATCCCGCACCCGAGAGCGCTGAAGCCGAGGCCGAGGCGCAGACCGCGGGCATCGCGCCGCCGGCCAACGCGCAGACCGCCGACGAGTTCGACACGACCACCGAGGAAGAGCGTGCGGCAGCGGTGCAAGCTGCGCAGAGCGGCGGTGGCGTCCGCGATCTCGGGATTACTGTCGCGTCGCTGGGAGCCGCGGCGGATCCCGGCATCTGGATGAAGACGCCGCTGGTCGACAGCCCCGGCAAGGGCCGGGTGGAATACCCCGCGAAGGGCACGACGGTGGCGGTGGACCTCATTCCGCTGGACGCCGAACCGGGCTCGGGCAGCCAGTTGTCGCTGGCGGCGATGCGGCTCTTGGAGGCGGACCTGACGGGTTTGCCCGAGGTGCGGGTTTTCGCGACAGGCGGCTGATTCTACAGAAGTTTTTCGGCTTCCTTGCGGGCGAACGGCTTCATGTGGCGACCGTTCTCGGCCATGAAAGCGCGCACGCGGTCCGGGTCATGTTTCGACAGGTCGCGCAGCCACCAGGCGACGGATTTTTGGATGAACCACTCGGTGTCCTGGACGTAACCGGCGGCCCAGCCCAACACGCGTTCGCGGGCGGCGGACTGTGAGGGTTTGAGGGTGTTCAGCTTGGCCAGAGGCAGGGTCACGACCATGGCGGCGCGGCGGATCCAGTGGCTTTCGAACCTTGTCCAGATCTCGACCTCGTCCATGCGGGAAAGATCGGCCATCAGTCGCTTTTGTCCGGCCATCATGGCGTGATCGGCGATGGCCCAGCTGTCGAGATCGGGCAGCCACGCGGTGATCAGTGCCCATACCGCATCGTCGGGCGTGATCCGGGCCTGGGTCAGCAGCTTGGCGGCGGCAATGCGGGCCTCGAAGATGTTCGTGCGCCAGAGCGCGTCGGCCAGGGCGACACGCTCCTCGACGCTCAGGGCGCGGCGCCATTCGGTCGTGAGGTCGTTGATCGCCGGGTTGGGCACGCCGAGATAGTCGCGCGGGACCTTGTGATAGTCCGCCATCCCCTGCGCCCGGCCGGGTTCGGCCTGGGCGCGGAGCCGGTCGAGGGCGTCGTCCAGCGTCATTCCACGGTCACGGATTTGGCGAGGTTGCGGGGCTGGTCCACGTCGGTGCCCTTGGCGACGGCGGTGTGGTAGGCCAGAAGCTGCGCCGGGACGGCATAGAGGATGGGCGACAGGACAGGGTCGACCTGCGGCAGGGTCAGGGTCATCCAAGTGTTGTCGGACGCGGCGGCGGCACCGGGGGCGTCGGTGATCAACATCACCTTGCCGCCGCGGGCCATGACCTCTTGCATGTTGGACACGGTCTTGTCGAAGAGGGCGTCGCGCGGGGCCATGACGATAACCGGCATCTTTTCGTCAATCAGTGCGATGGGGCCGTGCTTCAATTCGCCCGATGCATAGGCCTCGGCGTGAATATAGCTGATTTCCTTGAGCTTCAGCGCGCCTTCGAGGGCCAGCGGGTACATCATGCCGCGCCCCAGGAAAAGCGCGTTCTCGGCGCTCGACAGCCGGTTCGCGGCCTTGCGGAAATCCTCGTTCAGTTCCAGCGTGTTGTTGATGGTCGAGGGCAGGCCGCGCAGGTGCGACAGCAGGTCCGAGATGCGCGCAGGGCCGAGCGTTTCGCGGTCGGAGGCGGCCTTGAGAGCCATCAGCAGAAGCACGGTCAACTGGCAGGTGAAGGCCTTGGTGGAAGCCACGCCGATCTCGACGCCGGCATGGATCGGAAGGGCGAGGTCGCTTTCGCGGGCGATTGAGCTTTCAGGGACGTTGATGATCGACAGGATCTTCGCCGCGCGTCCTTCGCAGTAGCGCAAGGCGGCGAGCGTGTCGGCGGTTTCGCCCGACTGGCTGACGAAGATTGCGGCGGTTCTGGCGGGCACGGGCGGTTCGCGGTAGCGGAATTCGGACGCGATATCGACGTCGACCGGCAGACCGGCCAGTTGCTCGAACCAGTATTTCGCGGTCAGGCAGGCGTAATAGGCGGTGCCGCAGGCGACCAGCGTCAGGCGGTCATATTGGGTGAAGTCCAGTTCCGGCTGGGGCAGCGTCAGGCCGCTTCCGGCTTCGGACAAATAATGGCGCAGGGTGTCGCCGATGACGCTGGGCTGTTCGGCGATTTCCTTGGCCATGAAGTGCTTGTGCCCGCCCTTGTCGACATGGGTGCTGTCGATGGCGATGGTGCGGACGGCGCGGTTGGCGCGGTTGCCGTGGGCGTCGATGATGTCGAGCGTGGCGCGGGTGACGACGGCGATGTCGCCTTCCTCCAGGTACGTGATCCGGTCGGTGAGGGGGGCGAGCGCGATGGCGTCGGAGCCCACGTACATCTCTCCGTCGCCGTGGCCGATGGCCAGCGGGCTGCCCTTGCGGGCGGCGACGATCAGGTCGTCCTCGCCATCGAAGAGAAAGCCGAGCGCGTAGGCGCCTTCCAGCCGGGCGATGGCGGATTTGGCGGCCTCGACGGGGGTCTGGCCCTGCTGCATCAGGTGATGGACCAGCATCGCTACGGTCTCGGTGTCGGTGTCGGTTTCGTGCGCCAGCCCTGCGGCGGCCAGTTCGCTGCGCAGCTCGCGGAAATTCTCGATGATGCCGTTATGCACCACGGCCACGGGCCCCGCTTTGTGCGGGTGGGCGTTGACGGTGTTGGGCGCGCCGTGGGTGGCCCAGCGGGTGTGGCCGATGCCGGACTTGCCGCGCAGGGGCTCGTGCACCAAGAGGTCCGACAGGTTCACCAGCTTGCCGACGGCGCGGCGGCGGTCGAGCTGCTTGCCGTTGATCGTGGCGATCCCGGCGCTGTCATAGCCGCGATATTCGAGCCGTTTGAGCGCCTCGACGAGGATGGGCGCGGCTTCGTGTTTGCCGAGGACCCCTACAATTCCACACATTATCCTGCCTCTTTCGCTTGCTTGGCCTTCTTGGACTTTAGCATTTCGAACAATTTGCGCGCCATGCCCGGTTTGTTGATCTGCGGGCTGCGGGCGATGGCGAGAGCGCCGTCGGGCACGTCGCTGGTGATGACCGAGCCGGAGCCTGTCATCGATTCGTCGCCTAGCTTGACGGGGGCGACCAGCATGGTGTTGGACCCCACGAAGACCCGGGCACCGATCTCGGTGCGGTGCTTCATCACCCCGTCATAGTTGCAGGTGATCGTGCCCGCGCCGATATTGCTGGCCTCGCCCACCGAGGCGTCGCCGATATAGCTGAGGTGATTGACCTTGGCGCCTTCGCCGATGAGGGCGTTCTTGACCTCGACGAAATTGCCGATGCGGGTGTCCTCGGCCAGTTCCGCGCCGGGGCGCAGGCGGGCATAGGGGCCGACCACCGCGCCGCGCGAGACGTGGCAGCCTTCGAGATGCGAGAACGCCTTGATATGCGCGCCGGATTCGACGGTGACGCCGGGGCCGAAGACGACGTTGGGCTCCACGATGGTGTCGCGGCCCAGCACGGTGTCATAGGCGAAATGGACGGTCTCGGGGGCCGTCAGAGTGATGCCGTCGTCAAGCGCCGTAGCGCGGGCGCGGGCCTGGAAGGCGGCCTCGGCCACGGCCAGTTCGGCGCGGGAGTTGATGCCCATCGTCTCTGCCTCGGGGCAGGCGATGGCGGTGGCGGAAAGGCCCCGGTCACGGGCGATGGCGACGATGTCGGTCAGGTAGTATTCGCCCGCCGCGTTGTCGTTGGTGACGGCGCGGATGAGGTCGAAGAGGACGGGCGCGGAGGCGGCGATGACGCCGGAATTGCAGAAGGTGATGGCGCGGGTCGTCTCGTCCGCATCCTTGAATTCGACAATCTTTTCAAGGGTGTCGCCGGACATGACCAGACGGCCATAGCGGCCGGGATCGGCGGGTTCGAAGCCCAGCACGACGACGTCATGCTGCGCCCGGGCCGCGACCATGCGGCCGAGCGTGTCCTCGGAGATGAAGGGGGTATCGGCGTAGAGCACGATGGCGTCGCCCTCGTAGCCTGCAAGCGCGGGTTCGGCCTGGGCCACGGCGTGGCCGGTGCCGTCCTGCGTGGCCTGGTGGACGGTCTGGATGTCGGGATCATGGTCCTGCGCCGCCGCCGCGACAGCCTTGGACCCGTGGCCGGTGACCACCACCGTGCGGTCGGGCGAGAGCGCCGCGCCGGCCCGCAGGGCATGGACCAGCATCGGCGCGCCGGCGATCTGGTGCAGCACCTTGGGCAGGTCCGAATTCATGCGGGTGCCCTGGCCCGCGGCCAGAACGATCAGGCTTATGCTCATAGGGTTTCTCTTTCCTTCCTGACGCGCCCGTTTTATCCGGTTGCGCAAGCCGTGCAAGGCTGGGCCGTATCAAAGATGATTGCGGGATGTGACAGGCACGGGCGGAAATGTGCTGAGCGTTGCACAATGACAAGAGGGGAATGCGGAATGGGTGATCGGCCTGGCACGGTGGTCTTCGATCTGGACGGGACGCTGGCGGATACGAGCGGGGATCTTATCGCCGCCGCCAATGCCTGTTTCCGGGGGATGGGCGAGGGCGATCTGCTGGACCCGGTGGCGGATGCCGGTACGGCGCTGCGCGGCGGGCGGGCGATGCTGACGCTTGGCATGACGCGGCTGGGCCGGGCGGATGACGTGGCCGAGATCGACCGGCAATATCCAATCCTTCTAAAGGCTTACGGAGAGGCGATCGACACGCACACGGTGTTCTATCCAGGAGCGATGGACGCGGTGGAGAATCTGCGGCTGGCCGGGCACCCGGTGGCGATCTGCACCAACAAGCCCGAAAAGCTGGCGCTGCAGCTGATGACCTCGCTGGGCGTGCTGGACAGGTTCGGCGCGTTGGTGGGGGCCGATACGCTGGCGGTGCGCAAGCCCGACGCCGAGCCGCTGCGCGAGGTTGTGCGGCGGGTGGGGGGCGATCCTGGCCGCTGCCTGCTGGTGGGGGACACGGTGACGGACCGCGAGACGTCGCGGGCGGCGGGGGTGCCGTCGGTGCTGGTGACGTTCGGGCCCGGGGGCGACGATGTGCGGGTGCTGGAGCCCGACGCGACGATCGACCATTTCGACGAGTTGCAGGGCGTAGTGCAGAGGCTTTTCGGCTGAAACCCGGTTTCGGGAAAGCGAAATGCCGCTTTTCGACAGGCGCTTCGAGATTGACCTGCGTCGCGCGGGGCCGCAATAAAAGCCCATGACCGAGGTTTTCACACGCAGTTTCACCCAGCAGGAGCCGATCCCCGAGGAGGGGATTCGCGCCGCGATGGAGGTGATGCAGAGCGGGCGGCTGCATCGCTATAACCTGTCGCCCGGAGAGGTGGGCGAAGTGGGCCTGCTGGAGCAGGAATTCGCGGCCTATACGGGCGCGAAATACGCGCTGGCCGTCGCCTCGGGCGGCTATGCGATGGCCACGGCATTGCGGGCGCTGGACGTGCAGCCTGGCGAAAAGGTGTTAACGAATGCTTTCACCCTCGCGCCGGTGCCGGGGGCGATTGCCAGCGTCGGTGCGGTGCCGGTGTTCGTCGGCGTGACGGAAAGCCTGACCATCGACCTTGAAGATCTGGTTAACAAGGCGGGCGCGGCGCGCATCCTGATGCTGAGCCACATGCGCGGGCACCTGTGCGACATGGACCGGCTGGTGGAGATCGCCAGCGACCACGGGCTGACCATAATCGAGGATTGCGCCCACACGATGGGGGCGGCGTGGAACGGGGTGCCGTCGGGGCGGCATGGCCTCATTGGCTGCTATTCGACGCAGACCTACAAGCACATGAATTCGGGCGAGGGCGGCCTGCTGGTCACGGATGATCCGGGCGTCATGGCGAAGACGGCGATGCTGTCGGGGTCCTACATGCTCTATGGCCGGCACGGGACGGTGCCGCCGGAAGAGGAATTCGAGAAGATCAAGTACCAGACGCCCAATGTCTCGGGGCGGATGGACCACCTGCGCGCGGCGATTTTACGCCCGCAACTCAAGGCGTTGGACGCGCAATGCGCCAAGTGGAATGCGCGCTACCGGGTGGTCGAGGAGGGGCTGCGCGGCACGCCCGGCCTGAGGGTGGTGGAGCGGCCCGAGGCGGAGACCTATGTGGGCTCGTCGATCCAGTTCCTGCTGCTGGACTGGAGCAACGGGGCCATCGCGGAGGTGGTGGCGCGGTGCGGGAAACGCGGCGTCGAGTTGAAGTGGTTCGGGGGCGCCGAGCCGGTGGGGTTCACCAGCCGCTATGACAGCTGGCGCTATGCGCCGAGCGCGCCGATGCCCGCCAGCGACCGGGTGCTGAAGGGCATTCTGGACATGCGCCTGCCGCTGACCTTCACCTTGGAAGATTGCGCGCTGATCGCGCGGATCATCCGGGCGGAAGTGGGCGCGGTGCAGCAGGCCGGATCGACCTGAGACACCGGGTTAACGGCGACTCAGGAGCCGAAATGGCACGTCGGTATCGCGTCGGTATTTGGGTGGTCCGCCGACGGTGCGGTTTTCCGCGACCTGCCCGGTTTATGGAGCGTGCGGCGGTTAACGGACCGCACGCTGAGGCCCTCGCGGGCTGACGCGTTTCGGCGGGTCAGTCGTTGGGCGTTTCGTCGGGAATCGGGACGGTGGAGATCGAGACCTTGGCCGAGCCTTGCGACAGTTCGCGCCCGTGCGAGATGTAGACCAGCGTGTTGCGGTCGGCATCATAGATGCGTTTCACGCGCAGCGTCTTGAAGATGATCGAGCGGCTGGCGCGAAACACGTCCTCGCCATCCTCGGAGCGGTCGATGTCGCCCAGGGTGATGGGGCCGGTCTGCTGGCATTCGATGGCGCTGTTCGAGGGGTCCTCGAACCAGTTGCCATTGGCCAGCCGGTCGATGAAGCCGCGCTCGAAATAGGCAAGGTGGCAGGTGACGCCCTGCACATCGGGATCCTCGATCGCCTCGACGATGATGTCGTTGCCGGCCCAGTCGACGCCGATCTCGCCCACCTGCTCTGCACTGGCGGGCGAGACCATGAGGGCCGCCAGCGCGGCGGCCCCGAAACCTGCGCGGCGCATCAGAACGTGACCGTGCCGTGCTCGCCCACGTCGGGCGTGTCGTTGCTGATCGAGGCGCGGGCGAACTCGAAAAGCGACTTGGCGTCGCCATCGGTGGCCCAGACGGCCGCCTTCTTGGGGCGCATCGACACGAGCACGATGTCGTCGTCCTGGCGGCCCTCGTCGAACCAGACGGCGGCCATGGGCGACCAGATCTCGTCGAGCTTGGCCTCGCTGGTCTCGACCGACAGCGCGCCGTCGATATCGGCGTAGAGATGCGCGCTGGGACAGGCCGCGATGAATTTGCAGGTCTCGCCCTTGGCCGCCGCATCGGCGATGTCGGTGCCCTTGGCGGTGATGAACCAGATGGCGTTGTCGTCATCCGTGATGGTGGGCGCCATGGGGCGCGGCGGGGCGCTGGCGGTGGACAACATGCCGGCCTGCAGCTTGTCGAGGCGCTTCCACAGGGTTTCTCTCAGATCATCGGACATTGGATGACTCCTTTGTTATGCTGATGGTGTCTGGGGGCCAACCCGTGGTGCGCGGAATCGGTTCCGGCGAGGTGCGCGGGATTGACGGGGTGACAGGGCGGGCCTATAAATGAACAAGCGTTCAATAAATGCCGGGAGGGGTGAGGAATGTTCGACGCGGTGATGAAGTTCGACTTGGGCGAGGACGTTCATGCCCTGCGCGAGATGGTGCATCGCTGGGCGCAGGAGCGGGTCAAGCCGCTGGCCGCCGAGATCGACCGGACGAATGAATTTCCCTCCGAGCTGTGGACCGAGATGGGCGAGCTGGGCCTGTTGGGAATCACCGTGCCCGAAGAGCATGGCGGCGTGGGCATGGGGTACCTTGCGCATGTGGTCGCGGTAGAGGAGGTGGCGCGGGCCTCGGCCAGCGTGTCGCTGAGCTATGGCGCGCATTCCAACCTGTGCGTGAACCAGATCAAGCTGAACGGCAGCGACGAACAGCGGGCGAAATACCTGCCGGGGCTGATTTCGGGTGAAAACGTGGGCGCGCTGGCCATGTCCGAGGCGGGCGCGGGCAGCGACGTGGTGTCGATGAGCCTGCGGGCGGAAAAGCGCAACGATCACTATCGCCTCAATGGCAACAAGTACTGGATCACCAACGGGCCGGATGCCGATACGCTGGTGGTCTATGCCAAGACCGAGCCGGAAGCCGGCGCCAAGGGAATCACCGCGTTCCTGATCGAGAAGGCGATGACGGGGTTCACGACCAGCGCGCATTTCGACAAGCTGGGGATGCGGGGGTCGAACACCGCGGAGCTGATCTTCGAGGACGTGGAAGTGCCGTTCGACAACGTGCTGGGCGAGGAAGGCAAGGGCGTGAAGGTGCTGATGTCGGGCCTGGATTACGAGCGCGTGGTGCTGGCCGGGATCGGCCTGGGGATCATGGCGGCGTGTCTCGATGAGATCATGCCCTACATGGCCGAGCGCAAGCAGTTCGGGCAGCCGATTGGGAATTTCCAGCTGATGCAGGGCAAGATCGCCGACATGTACACGGCGATGAACTCGGCGCGGGCCTATGTCTACGAGGTGGCCAAGGCGTGTGACCGGGGCGAGGTGACGCGGCAGGATGCGGCGGCCTGTTGCCTCTATGCGTCCGAGCAGGCGATGGTGCAGGCGCACCAGGCGGTGCAGGCGATGGGCGGCGCGGGCTTTCTGAACGATGCGGCGGTGGCGCGGATCTTCCGGGATGCCAAGCTGATGGAGATCGGGGCGGGCACGTCCGAGATCCGGCGGATGCTGATCGGGCGCGAGCTGATGGGGGCGATGGCATAGGCCATGCGGTTCGGGCGCGCTCCGTGGTTTTTCATCCCGCTTCTGTCGCTGGTCTGCCTGGGCGCGGTCATTGCGCTGTTGCTGGGCGGGCGGTCGGTGACCACGACCGAGACGGCGGTGATCGAGGCGGTGGCGGAGCGTTACGTGGCCGAGACCGGGGCCGCGCGGACCGATTGCCACGCGACGCCGGCGCAGTCGGCGGGGTTGTGGCTGGTGGTGACATGTGCGGGCGCGGAGGGTGGCCGGGTGGACTATTTCGTCGACCGATTCGGCGAGGTGGCCCACCGGGAAGAGGTGAGGGAAGGCGTTTAAGGTGTTGGAACATAAGGACTACGAGGCGTTGAAGGGCGCGTTTTCCTGGGACCTTCCGGCGCGGCTGAACATGGCGGCGCAGGCGTGCGACGACTGGGCGGCGCGGGCGCCGGACCGCGTGGCGATCAAGGATTTGGCCGAGATGCACCGGGACCTGAGCTATGGCGACCTGCGCGACATGGCGGACCGACTGGCGCATGTGCTGGTGGCGAAAGGCGTGGCGCGGGGCGACCGGGTGGGCGTGCTGCGCAGCCAAGGCGGCTGGTGCGCCGCGGCCCATATCGCGATCTGGAAGATCGGGGCGGTGTCGATCCCTCTGTTCAAGCTCTTTCGCGAGGACGCGTTGACCAGCCGGGTGCGGGACGCGGGCGCGAATATCGTCGTCTCCGACGCCGAAGGTATTGATATGCTTGCGCCTTTGGCGGAAGTGGAGGCGTTTGTGCCCGAGGATGCGGACCTGCCGGAGCAGGGCGCGTTCGAGCCGGCGGAGACCACGCCGGACGACCCCGCTGTGCTGATCTATACCAGCGGCACGACCGGCAGCCCGAAAGGCGCGCTGCACGGGCACCGGGTGCTGACCGGGCACCTGCCGGGGGTCGAGATGCCGCATGATTTCCTGGGCCAGCACGAGGGGGATTGCCTGTGGACGCCGGCCGACTGGGCCTGGATTGGTGGGCTGTTCAATATCCTGATGCCGGGGCTGGCCCTGGGCGTGCCGGTCGTGGCGGCGAGATTGCCGAAATTCAGCGTCGAGGAGTGCGTGAAGATCATCCGGCAGGGCGCTGTTCGGAATATCTTTTTCCCGCCTACGGCCCTGCGGATGCTGAAGGCCGCCGACGAGCGCATCGAGGGCCTGCGCACGGTCGCCAGCGGCGGTGAGCCGCTGGGGGCCGAGATGCTTGACTGGGGGCGCAAGGCGTTCGGCCTGACGATCAACGAGTTTTACGGGCAGACCGAGTGCAACCTTGTGGCCGCAAGTTGCCAGAGCCTGTTCGACCCGAAACCGGGCTGCATCGGCAAGGTGGTGCCGGGGCACGAGGTGGCGGTATTGGACCCGGACGGACAGCCGACGGACGGCGAGGGCGATGTCGCCGTAAAGCGCGGCTCGGCCAGCATGATGCTGGAATACTGGAACCGGCCGGAGCAGACGGCGGAGAAGTTTCGCGGCGACTGGATGCTGACCGGCGACCGGGGCGTGTGGGACGGGGACTTCCTGCGCTTTGTCGGGCGCGAGGATGACGTGATCACCAGTTCCGGTTACCGGATCGGGCCGGCGGAGATCGAGGATTGCCTGCTGACCCATGACGCGGTGGCGACGGTGGGCGTGGTGGGCAAGCCCGACGCGCTGCGCACCGAAATCGTGAAGGCCTATGTGGTGGTGCGGGACGGCGTGACGGCGGATGAAGCCTTGGCCGAGGCGTTGAAAACCCATGTCAAAGAACGGCTTGCGGGGTATTCTTATCCCAGGGAGGTGACGTTCCTGGACGCGTTGCCGATGACGGTCACCGGCAAGGTGATCCGCAAGGAGCTGAAGGCACGGGCCGTGGCGGAAACGGAGGATGACGTATGATTATGAGGGGGGTGGCGATAGTGGCAATTGCCGTGGCGGGCCTGTCGGGTGCGGCACGGGCGCAGGAGCCAAGCGTGAACGAGGGCACGGTCGCGGCCTGTTTCGACGCGGCCCCGCGCGATGCCGGTGTGCCGAGCTGCGTGGGAGATGCAGCGAACCAGTGCCAGACGCAGCCGGGCGGCGGCTCGACCATCGGGATCGTGGCATGCGTGCAGGCCGAGACGGCGGTTTGGGACAGGTTCCTGAACCGCGAATACAAGGCGACGCGGGCGCAGCTGGACCAGGTCGATACAGGGCAACCGACTGTTTCGGAAGCGCTTTTGACGGCGCAGCGGGCCTGGATCTCCTATCGCGATGCCGAGTGTGCGCTGGCCTTCGAGCGCAACCGGGGCGGCACGATCCGGTCGGTCGCGGCGGCGTCCTGCCTGATGCGGATGACGGCGCAACGGTCGCTGGAACTGCGCGACATGCGCGGAGGGATGTGAGGCATGGCGCGGCGGCGCGACCTGAGCCTGATGCTGGCGCAGGCGGCCCTGTGGCCTGTCGCGGCACTGGCCGAGGACGCCGCGCTGCCGGATTTCGCCACCTGCCTGCAGGGCGAGATCCTGCGCTATGAACAGGCGGTGACCGCCTTTGCACCGACCCCGGCGGAGAAGGCGGGCTATCCGCTGGCCGATGTCGCTGGCGTGGAATTCTGCGGCACCGTGGGGATCGTGATCTGCGATCGGTCCGAGGAACCTCTGGGCTGTCAGAAGGCGCTGGCGGTGGAGCAGGATATCTGGCGGGCGAGGGTTCTGACGGAGTTGCCGGAGCCGGAAGACGCGGAAGGCGCGGAGGTGGAAAATCCTTTTGCGGACATACTTTACAGGCAACTCTTCGACTTGGCGCACGGGATGTCGGCGGGGCGCGATTGCGCCGGGCACAGCCCCCGGATGGAGATGTGGTGCCGGGCGCGCGAGGCCAACGGGCGGCTGCGCGCGGCGGTGATCGCGTGGCAGGTGGCGCGGCACGAGGGCAAGGTGGCGCCCGCCTTCGAGGCGGGCTGGATCGCCGCGCCGGACCCGGTGCGCCCGCGTGCGAGGCGGGAAGAATGATGCAAACGCCGCGTGCCGCATATGGAAACGGGGCCGGCCCGAAGGCCCGCCCCGCCTGCTTCCCCGTCCCCCGGGAAGGATCAGAAGGTGTGGACGTAGGACACGCCGAAGACCCACGGGTTGATCTTGGCCTTGCCGATGTCCACGCCGTTCAGCTTGACGTCGCTTTCGATGTTCATCCAGCGCACGTCTGTCCGCAGCGCGCCCTTGTCGGAGACCCTGTAATCGAGGCCCGCGTGCAGGGCGAGGCCCCAGCTGTCGTCGAGGTCGAGGTCGTTGCCCGCGAGCGGGCCGACGGCCTTGGATTCGGTGAAGGTGGTGTAGTTGATACCGGCGCCGATGAAGGGCGTGATGTTGCCCTTGTTGGTGAAGTGGTATTGCAGAGAGAGGGTCGGCGGCAGGTGCTTGACCTCGCCGATCTTCACGCCGCCGGTGTCGACGTCATGGGCAAAGGGCCAAGCGGCCAGAAGCTCGACGCCGAGGTTGTTGGCGATGAAGTATTCGCCGGTCAGCTGCAGCGAGTAGCCGTTATCGACGCTGATGGGCGTGGGGCCGGCGAGCACGCCGTTGCCGCTTTCGGGGATGACGCCGGCGAGGCCGATGCCGAGCGAGACGTCGCCGCGCTCCTGCGCGAGGGCCGGAGCCGCGCCGGCGACGAGTGCTGCGAGTGCGAGGGCGGTGAGATGTTTCATGGTCTTTCCACTTCTGAGTTATTCGAGCGGAAGATGACTCGGGCCGGGCTAAATCGCTTTGATGTATGTCAAAATCGCGATGCGCCCGCGGGGTGTTGCGCATATGTCACGAAGCTCTGCGGTGCAGCGGGGGCGCGGCCCCGGAAGATCAATGCGAAAGGAGTGGCGGGATGAAGATTTCCTCTAAGATTCTGACCGGATCGGCGGAGTTCCAGGCCAACCGGGAGGCGCATCTGGCGGCTTTGGCAACGGTCGAGGAGGCCGCGCGTGCGGCCGCGGAAGGCGGCGGCGAGGCGGCGCGGGAGCGCCACAAGAGCCGGGGAAAGATGCCCCCGCGCGAGCGGGTGGCGAATCTGCTGGATCCGGGCAGTCCCTTTCTCGAAGTGGGCGCGGTGGCGGCGCATGGGCTTTACGACGGGGCGGCGCCTTGCGCGGGTGTGATCGCTGGGGTCGGGCGCGTCGCGGGGCGCGACTGCATGGTGGTCTGCAACGATGCCACGGTGAAGGGCGGCACCTACTACCCGATGACCGTCAAGAAACACCTGCGCGCGCAGGAGATCGCGGAGGAATGTCGGCTGCCCTGTATCTACCTGGTGGATTCGGGCGGCGCGAACCTGCCCAACCAGGACGAGGTGTTTCCCGACCGGGATCATTTCGGGCGGATTTTCTACAACCAAGCGCGGATGAGCGCGAAGGGAATCGCGCAGGTGGCCGTGGTGATGGGGTCGTGTACCGCCGGCGGGGCGTATGTGCCGGCGATGAGCGACGTGACCATCATCGTGCGGGACCAGGGGACGATTTTCCTGGCCGGGCCGCCGCTGGTTAAGGCGGCGACGGGCGAGGACGTGACTGCCGAGGACCTGGGCGGCGGCGACGTGCACACGCGGCTGAGCGGCGTGGCGGATTACCTGGCGGAGGATGATGCGCACGCGCTGGCGTTGGCGCGGCGGGCGGTAGGCAGTCTTGGGATGGAGGCAGGGGCCGCCGGGGTGAACCCCGGCCTGCGCATGGAGACGCCGGAGGCGCCCGCCTATGACCCCGAGGAGATATTGGGTGTGGTGCCGGGGGACCTGCGCACGCCTTATGACATCCGCGAGGTGATCGCGCGGCTGGTGGATGGCAGCCGGTTCGACGAGTTCAAGGCGCGGTTCGGAGAAACGCTGGTGACGGGGTTTGCCCATGTGGAGGGCTGCCCGGTGGGGATTGTCGCCAATAACGGTGTCTTGTTCAGCGAGGCGGCCCAGAAAGGCGCGCATTTCGTGGAGTTGTGCAGCCAGCGCAAGGTGCCGCTGGTGTTCTTGCAGAACATCACCGGGTTCATGGTGGGCCGCCGGTACGAGAACGAGGGGATCGCGCGGCATGGGGCCAAGATGGTGACGGCGGTCGCGACGACGAGCGTGCCCAAGGTGACGATGCTGGTGGGCGGCTC
Organism: Roseovarius sp. THAF8; assembly: GCF_009363735.1. Classification (NCBI taxonomy): domain Bacteria; kingdom Pseudomonadati; phylum Pseudomonadota; class Alphaproteobacteria; order Rhodobacterales; family Roseobacteraceae; genus Roseovarius; species Roseovarius sp. THAF8. The sequence goes on from NZ_CP045410.1 coordinate 3,877,773, forward strand.
TTTCGGGGCCGGGAATTACGGCATGGCGGGGCGGGCGTATCAGCCGCGGTTCCTGTGGACCTGGCCGAATTCCCGCATTTCCGTGATGGGCGGCGCGCAGGCGGCGGGCGTGCTGGCGACGGTGAAGCGCGACGCGATCGAGCGCAAGGGCGGGACATGGAGCGCCGACGAGGAAGCGGCGTTCAAGCAGCCGACAGTTGATATGTTCGAGGAGCAGAGCCATCCGCTTTATGCCAGTGCGCGGTTGTGGGATGACGGGATCATCGACCCGCGGAAATCGCGGCAGGTGTTGTCGCTGAGCCTGCGCGCGGCGCTGAATGCGCCGGTGGAGGAGACGCGGTTTGGTCTCTTTCGGATGTGAGGCCGGGCGCGCGCCTCTGGGCCGCGCGGGACGGCGTATGGAAAAAGGTGAAAGAGGGTCGTGACGATGCAATTGCAAGCGGTTCAAGAACGGTACCCGGGGGCGCAGGCCTATGTGTTCGGCGACAGCGCCCGGATGTCTGCGGAATTGATCGGGCTGGTGCGCGCGGGCCCCAAGCGGGCGACCTGCCTGTCCATGGCCGAGGTGGCGCGCGGCGAGGCGGTGCCGCAGATCGGGCGCTGCGACGTGGCCACGACCTTTGACGGTCGGCCCGCCCTGGTAACCCGGACGATGGAACTGCGGCTGGTGCGGTTCTGCGACATGCCCGAGGCGCTTGCCCTGGCCGAGGGGGAGGATGAGACGCTGGCCGGGTGGAAAGAGGGCCACGAGGGGTATTACCGGCGGATCGGGGTTTTCGATCCTGAGATGGAACTGATCTGGGAGCGGTTCGAGGTGATCGAGGATTTGGGGGCCGTGGACGATGTTTGACACGATCCTGATTGCGAACCGGGGCGAGATTGCCTGCCGGGTGATGGAGACGGCGCGGGCCATGGGGGTGCGCTGTGTCGCCGTCTATTCCGATGCCGACCGGGCGGCGCGGCATGTGGCGCTGGCGGATGCCGCCGTGCATATCGGGGGGGCGGCACCGGCGGAGAGCTATCTTGACGGGGCGAAGATCATCGCGGCGGCGCAGGAGAGCGGCGCGCAGGCGATCCATCCCGGGTACGGCTTTCTAAGCGAGAACCCGGATTTCGTGGAGGCGGTCGAGGCGGCGGGGCTGACCTTTATCGGGCCGTCGGCCAAGGCGATCAGGGCGATGGGGCTGAAGGATGCGGCCAAGGCGCTGATGCAGGACGCGGGCGTGCCGGTGGTGCCGGGCTATCATGGCGAGGAGCGGGATCCGGGATTCCTGGCCGAAAAGGCCGGGGAGATCGGCTATCCGGTGCTGATCAAGGCCGTGGCGGGGGGCGGCGGCAAGGGGATGCGGCTGGTCGAGGCGGCCAAGGGCTTTGACGAGGCGCTTGAGAGTGCGCAGGCCGAGGCGAAGACGGCCTTCGGCAATGAGGCGGTGCTGATCGAGAAGTATATCCAGCAGCCGCGGCATATCGAGGTGCAGGTTTTTGGCGACGGGCAGAGCGCCGTGCATCTCTTCGAGCGGGATTGTTCGTTGCAGCGGCGGCATCAGAAGGTGATCGAGGAAGCGCCGGCGCCGGGGATGACGCCGGAGGTGCGCGCGGCCATGGGGGCTGCGGCGGTGCGCGCGGCGGAGGCCATCGGATATGCCGGGGCGGGGACGGTGGAGTTCATCGTGGACGGCTCGGATGGGCTGCGCTCGGATGGGTTCTGGTTCATGGAGATGAACACGCGGTTGCAGGTGGAACATCCTGTGACGGAAGAGATCACCGGGGTTGACCTGGTGGAGTGGCAGTTGCGGGTGGCCGCGGGCGAGGGTCTGCCGAAGCGGCAGGAGGATCTGTCGATCAATGGCCATGCCTTCGAGGCGCGGCTTTACGCCGAGGATGTGCCGAAGGGTTTCCTGCCGGCGACGGGGCGGCTGCGGCATCTGGTGTTTCCTGATGGAGCGCGGGCGGATACCGGCGTGCGGGCGGGAGACGAGATTTCCCCGCATTACGATCCGATGATCGCCAAGCTGACAACGCGCGGGCCGACGCGTGCGGTGGCGCTGCAACGGCTGGGTGCGGCGCTGGAGGCGACGCAGGTGGCGGGGACGGTGACGAACCTGGCGTTCCTGGGGGCGCTGGCGCGGCATGAGGGCTTTGGCCGGGGCGAGGTGGATACCGGGCTGATCGCGCGGGACCTGGAGGCGTTGAGCGCGCCGCCGGAGGTGAGCGACGCCACGGTGGCGCTGGCGGCTTTGGCGAGCCTTGGATTGCTGGAGAGCGGCGGGCCGGAGACGGGGTTTGCACTGTGGCAGCCTTTGCGGCGGAGTGTGGTTCTGCGGCGCGAAGGCGAGGAGGTGCAGGCAAAAGTGCAAAGCCTGTCGGCGGGTGCGCATGACGTGGAGGTCGGAGAGCGCGTGGTCGCGGCGCGCCGCGTGGGCGGGCGCTGGCAGATGGACGGCCAGCTTGCGCCGGAGGTGGCGGTGACGGGCGACCTGGTGACGGTCTTTGCGGGCTACGGAATCGAGTTCGACATCCTCGATCCGCTGGAACGGGGCGAGTTTGCCGCCGGAGACACCAGCGTGATCGAAGCGCCGATGCCCGGCATGGTCAAGGCGGTCTTTGCCGAAGCGGGCCAAGAGGTGGCCAAGGGCGACCGGCTGGCCGTTTTGGAGGCGATGAAGATGGAGCACAGCCTGCTGGCCCCGCGCGACGGGGTGGTGGCAGAGGTGCTGGCCGATGCGGGCAGCCAGGTGGAGGCCGGCGCGGCGCTGATCCGGTTGGAGGAGGACGCGGAGGCGGCGGCGTGACGGAGGGGCTGCGGCTGACCGGCTATCGCTTCAGCGTCTATACGCGCAGCGTGCGGATGGTGCTGGCGGCGAAGGGGTTGGAGTATGACTATGTGGAGTGTGATCCGTTCGGGGAGGATGCGGAGGCGCTGACACGGCTGCATCCGTTTAGACGGGTGCCGGTGCTGGAAGCCGGAGACTTTCGGCTGTGGGAGACGCAGGCGATACTCGACTACCTGGAGGCCATCGCGCCGGAGCCGCTGATGGTGCCGGGCGCGCCGGAGAGGGTGGCGCGGATGCGGCAGGCGATGGGGATCGCGGACAGCTATGCCTATTGGCCGTTGGTACGGCAGGCGTTTTCCAACGGCGTCTTCGCGGCGCTGGAAGGCGAGGCGGGCGATGCCGGTGCTTTGGCGGACGGTTTGGCGAACGCGCCGCGCGTGCTGGACGCGCTGGAGGAGATCGCCGCTGAAGGGCAGGTGCTGCGGCCCGGGAGCCTGGACCTGGCGGACTGTCACCTCTGGCCGATGCTGGACTATTTCGGCATGGTGCCGGGCGGGGAGGAGAGGATCGCCGCACGACCCGCGCTGGCGGCGTGGTGCGGGTGGATGGAAACCTGCGACGTGGCCGAAGAGACGCGTCCGAACCTGACCAAGGAGGCGATGGCGTGATTGTCCTGCACCATGTGCCGCAAAGCCGCTCGATGCGGGTGCTGTGGCTGCTGAACGAGCTGGAGGGCGTTGAATTCCGCGTGGTGACCCATGCCTTCGACAAGAGCCTGCGGCAGCCCGAGTTCCTGAGCCTGTCGCCGGCGGGGCGGGTGCCCGCGCTGGAGATCGAGGGCGAGCGGATGTTCGAATCGGGCGCGATGATGGAATACCTGTGCGAGAAGTTCCCCGAGCGGGGGATGGGACGGATGCCGGGCGACATGGACCGGATGGCCTATCTTGTGTGGTTGCATTTCGCCGAGACAGTCAGCCAGCACGTCGCGATCCTGACCCAGCAGCATATCATGCTGCGCGAGGATCACATGCGCAGCCCGACGGTGATGCGGCTGGAGGCGGCGCGCCTGCGCAAGTGCTATGGCGCGATCGAGGCGCGGCTGAGCACGCCGGTGGAGAACCGCGATTACCTGCTGACCGGGGGGTATTCGGCCTGTGATATCGCCGTGGGTCAGGCGGTTTACATGGCGCGGCATTTCGCGACGCTGGACGGGTTTCCCGAGACGGCGAAATGGTACGACCGGCTGACCGAGCGGGCGGCGTACCAGGCGGCCTTGCCCGAGGAGAGCGGCGCGCGAATCTACGAGCAGGCGTTCTATGCGGCGCCGGAGGAGGATGCGGATGGCTGAACGGGTCGAGATCTTCGAGGTGGGCCCGCGCGACGGGTTGCAGAACGAAAAGCGAGAGATCCCGGTGGCCGAGAAGGTGGCGCTGATCGACTGCCTGAGCGGGGCGGGGTTTGCCCGCATCGAGGTGGCGAGTTTTGTCAGCCCCAAATGGGTGCCGCAGATGTCCGGCTCGGCCGAGGTGCTGGCGGGCATCACCCGCGCGCCGGGGGTGAGCTATGCGGCGCTGACACCCAACATGCGCGGGTTCCAGGACGCGATGGCGGCGGCGGCGAACGAGGTGGCGATTTTCGGCTCGGCCTCGGAAGGGTTTTCCAAGGCCAATATCAACGCCACGATAGAGGAGAGCCTGCAACGCTTCGCGCCGGTGGCGGAGGCGGCGCGCGAGGTGGGCGTGCCCTTGCGCGGCTATGTGTCCTGCGTGACGGACTGTCCTTATGACGGACGGGTTGCACCCGAACAGGTGGCCGAGGTGGCGGGGCGGCTTTACGAGATGGGCTGTTACGAGATCAGCCTGGGCGACACGATCGGGCAGGGCACGCCGGAGAGCATCGACGCCATGCTGCGCGCGGTGACGGGGGCGGTGCCGGCGGAGAAGCTGGCGGGGCATTACCACGACACCGGGGGCCGGGCGCTGGACAATATCGAGGCGTCGCTGGCGCACGGGCTGCGGGTGTTCGACGCCGCTGTCGGGGGCCTGGGGGGCTGTCCCTATGCGCCGGGCGCGAAGGGCAACGTGGCGACCGAGAAGGTGCATGACCGGCTGGAGGCGCTGGGCTGCGCCACGGGGCTGGACCGGGATGTTCTGGGCCGGGCGGCGGAGATGGCGCGCGCGATGCGGGTCGGGTGACAAGAATTTTACGAAAATTCTTGTCAAAATTCTTGGAAGAATTTTGGCGCGGGGAGAGAGCGGATGTATGAAACGGTGAGGATCGAGCGGGATGCGCGGGGCGTGGCGACGCTGTGGCTGGACCGGGCGGAAAAGCACAACGCGTTGTCGGCGCGGATGATCGCGGAACTGCACGAGGCCGCGCGGGAGCTGGGCGCGGACAAGAGCGTGCGCGTGGTGATCCTGGCCGCCGAGGGCCGGACATTCTGCGCGGGCGGCGACCTTGGCTGGATGCGTGAGCAGTTCGAGGCCGATCCCGAGACGCGGGCGAAAGAGGCGGGCAAGCTGGCCTATATGCTGCAGGCGCTGAACACGCTGCCCAAGCCGCTGATCGCGCGGGTGCATGGCAACGCGTTCGGCGGCGGGCTGGGCCTGATCTCGGTCTGTGACGTGGCAGTGGGCGCCGAGGCTGTGCAGATGGCGTTGACCGAGACGCGGCTGGGGCTGATTCCGGCCACGATCGGGCCTTACGTGGCCGCGCGGATGGGCGAGGCCAAGGCGCGGCGGGTGTTCATGTCGGGACGGCGGTTCGAGGCCGCCGAAGCGGTTCAGCTGGATCTTTTGGCCCGCGCTGTGCCGCAGGATGCGCTGGACCAGGCCATCGAGGACGAGGTTGCGCCCTACCTGGACTGTGCGCCCGAGGCCGTGGTGCAGGCCAAGAACCTGTTGCGGCGGCTGGGTCCGAGGATCGACGCGGAGGTGATCGAGGACACGATCGAGGCGCTCAGCGCCTGTTGGGCGGGCGAAGAGGCGCAGGCCGGTATCGCGGCGTTTTTCGAAAAGCGCACGCCGCCCTGGAAAGGCGACGGGTAATCCGGTTAATTTAACGAAGATTAAATCTTTTTCCCGTTTTTTGGGTCAGGCATTGAATCAAGGTGACAGGAATGACGCGTGTTCTTCAGGGGATCGGGGTGATCGAGGGCGCTGTGATGGCGCTTGGGCTTTTGTGGCTGACCGCGTCGCCGGCGTTCGCGCAGGACGGGGTCTATACCTCGGGCGATGGCAGCCTTCGTACAGATCTGCGCTATTCCGAACGGATTTTCGACCGCCAGAGCGACGTGACGACCAAGGTGGCGCAGATCCTGCGGGCGCGGGCCACGGGGCAGGTGCCGGAGGGGTCGCTGACCTTTGGCGGGCGGCTGATCGCGACGCAGATCTCGGAGCGCACGAACACGCCGGGCAAGTTTCCGATCCTGTCGCGGCTGCCGCCGACGCACACGCGGGGCAGGTCGGACAGTTATGGCGTGATCAACGAGATCTCGCTGAACGCGACGCTGGCGCTGCCGTGGGTCACCGGCTTTGTCCAGGGGGAGTTCACCGAGGTCGAGTATCCCGGCCAGGACGATGTCCAGCTGCGCAAGTACGTGCTGATCCTGGGAGACCTGAAGCGCTCGCCCTTCTACCTGGCGGTCGGTCGCAAGACATTGAATTTCGGGAATTTCGCCAGCTACGCGCCGTTCACGCACACCCATTCCAGCCACTATTTCTGGGCCCAGAGCGAGGATCCCGTGATCGAGCTGGGATATGTCACCGAGCGCACGGAGCTGGCCTTTACCCTGATCCCGGCGCATCGCGGCAACCGGGTGCTGAGCAGTCCCAGGAACAATGGCGAGCTGACGAATTTCGCGTTGAACGGCGCGCAACGGTTCGGAATCGCGCCGGGCCATGATCTGACGGTCGGGGCCGGATACCTGCGCGGGTCGATCTATGACAGCACCATCGCGCACCACCCGCCGGGGCGGGGGATCAATCGGTTCTGGAACGAGCTGTGGGACGTCAACCTGACCTGGAGCGGGCCGCGTTTCGACGTGCAGGCGGAGTTCACCCGGTCGATGCACGACTGGCCTGCCACGGGGCATCACGTGCAGGCCACGACGCTGCAGGCCCGGTGGCACCGGACCCTGGCAGGCAAGCCGATCACCTATTCGGTGTCCGCCAGCCGCGGCGTGCAAGGCACGAATGGCAGCGAGTGGGAACGGATGGAGCAGGTCATCCTCGGGGTCGAGTACGAGGCCGCACGGCATGTCACGCTGGGGGCGGAGTACATGTACAACGCCGGGTTCGTTCCGCTGATCCTGCCGACCTTTACCGGCGACAGGTCGGTGGAGTCGCATACCCTGATCGCGGGTGTGAAAATGACGTTCTGAGACCGGGCGCGCGGGCTTAGACGGGGCTGAGAGTGGGCCGAGACGGGGCAAGCCGAGGCTTGACGCCGGGGGCACCGGACGCGGAACCGGGTCGTGCCAGGGCAGAGACCGGGCTGGCCTGGAGGAAAGCCGGGGTCAGGCGGGGCCGGGCGCAAAGCCTGCCCGCCGCAGAGAGCGACCAGGCCGGGGCGTGGTGCATATGCTTGCGTCCTACAGGGCATGGACAGGACAGGTGCGGCGTCGGTCACATTGGATGCAACGCCGGGCCGTACGAAGCGCGACAGCCACCGGATACGGAGAGGCGGCGCGCCGGACGCGAAGGTCGATCATACCAGGTGCAGGGATCGGGCGCGCCGCTCGGACAGACAAAGGTTTTCGGTGCGCAGGCGGCGCGTGCCGGGGTGCGGGGACAAGAGGTGCCGGGCACTTATTCGCGGCACGCCGGAGCGGGAGACAGCGTAGTAGGCGCGGAGATGGGTCAACGCAGTGTGAGGGCAATGCGTGTAGCTTGTGCCAAGCGCCCAGACTTGGCGCGGCGTCAGTCCCTGCTGGGTGCAGGGATCGTGGGAGCCTCTGTGCCGCGCGAGCGAACAAGGTGCGACTGCACGGTGCGGTGGTGCGCGGAGGTGCCGGATGCAAACACGCGGCACGCCCGAGGCTGAGACAGCGAACGAGGGGCGCAGCGTTGGGGCAGGAACTGTGTGAGGGCCTTGCGTCCAGGTTGCGAGAAGGATGCAGACATGGCGCGGCGTAAGTTCCTGCCGGGTGCAGACGCCGTGGGAGGCTCTTTGCCGCACCAGCGAACAAGGCGAGACTGCACGGATCGGAAGGCCGGGGAGCAGCATGGCACATATATTCGCGGCAAGACCGGAGGTGGAGGCCGCACGAATGGGGCGCAGGGATGATATAGGCGCGGCGTGAGGATACTGACTTGCGAAAAGGCTGCGGACCTGGCGCGGCACCAGTCCTTGCGGAGTGCAGGGGCTGTGGCAGCCTCTGTGCCGCGCGAGGGGACAAGGCGCGACTACACGGTGCGGCGGGGACAAGAGGTGTCGGGCGCATATTTACGCGGCACGCCCGAGGTGGGGGCAGCACGAAAAACGGGTGCAGCGTTGGCACAGGACGTGCGTGAGGACGGTGCGTCCAGGTTGCGAGAAGAATGCGAACTGACGCGGTGTCAGTCCCTGCCGGGTCCAGAGGCTGTGGCGGCCTCTAATGCCGCGCGACAACAAAGCGCGCGACGGCACGGCGCAGTGCGCGCGGAGGCGCTGGGCCGGTCGTGCGGCGGGGGGCTGTGGCCGGGGCCCGTGCCGGTCCGGAGGGGCGCATTTGCGGTGCGTCCGGAACTCGCGTCAATTTGCCCAAGGCGGTCTGGCGCCCCCAAATTCGATATACCACGGTATTCAAGGGGTTTCGCCCTGCGTCGGACGCCTTGAATTCACGTCCCGCTTGGTTGACCCTGCTCCGGGGCAGGGGTAAACCCTGACGAGTACTACACGCCAATCTTATGCCCGGCCCGTGCGACGGCCCGGCGCATGAAAGGAGCCACACGTGGAAGAGATGCTGAGGGAGTACCTCCCTGTTCTCGTTCTTCTGGGTATCGCCATCGGTCTTGGACTGGTCCTGATCCTCGCCGCGGTCGTGCTGGCCGTGCGCCACCCCGACCCCGAAAAGGTCAGCGCCTACGAATGCGGCTTCAACGCCTTCGACGACGCACGGATGAAGTTCGATGTCCGGTTTTACCTTGTCTCGATCCTGTTCATCATCTTCGATCTGGAGATCGCGATGCTGTTTCCCTGGGCGGTGGCGTTCCAGGACCTGAGCATGACGGCGTTCTGGTCGATGATGGTCTTCCTGGGCGTGCTGACGGCCGGGTTTGCCTATGAATGGCGGAAAGGGGCGATGGAATGGCAGTAGAGGACAAGACCGCGCACACCACCGATGACGAGATGGTCACCGAGGTGCAGAGCGAGGGCTATCAGTCTCCGCGGATCAAGACCGGCCCATCGAGCCAGGTGCCGCTGGAGGCCTATGCCGACGATTACCAGCAAGACACCGCCACGCAGGCGCTGAACCGCGAGTTGCAGGACAAGGGCTTCCTGGTGACCTCGACAGAGGACATCATCAACTGGGCCCGCACCGGTAGCCTGCACTGGATGACGTTTGGTCTGGCGTGCTGTGCCGTCGAGATGATGCACACCTCGATGCCACGCTATGACCTGGAACGGTTCGGCACTGCGCCGCGCGCCAGCCCGCGCCAGTCGGACCTGATGATCGTGGCCGGCACGCTGACCAACAAGATGGCGCCGGCGCTGCGCAAGGTCTACGACCAGATGCCCGAGCCGCGTTACGTGATCAGCATGGGCTCCTGCGCCAATGGCGGCGGATACTACCACTACAGCTATTCGGTGGTGCGCGGCTGTGACCGGATCGTGCCGGTGGATGTGTATGTGCCCGGCTGCCCGCCCACGGCGGAGGCGCTGGTGTACGGGATCATGCAGCTGCAACGCAAGATCCGCAGAACGGGGACGATCGTGCGCTGAGGCGCCTTTGGGGGATGCAAGATGAGTGACGCGCTAACCGAACTTGGGCACCATATCGAGGGCCGCCGGCCCGATTGCGTGTCCGGCTGGTCGGTCGATCATGGCGAGCTGAACGTGACCGTGACCCTGTCGAGCCTGAAAGGCCTGGTGGAGTTCCTGAAAAACGATCCGAACTGCCGTTTTTCGACGCTGGTGGACATCACCGGCGTGGATTACCCGGACCGGCCCAAGCGGTTCGACGTGGTCTATCATTTCCTCAGCATGTACCAGAACCACCGCATCCGGCTGCGCGTGGCCGCGCGCGAGGAGGACATGGTGCCGTCGATCACGGATGTGCATCCTTCGGCCAACTGGTTCGAGCGCGAGGTGTTCGACATGTTCGGCATCCTGTTCAGCGGCCACCCGGACCTGCGGCGCATCCTGACCGATTACGGCTTTCGCGGCTTTCCGCTGCGCAAGGATTTCCCGACCACGGGCTATACCGAGGTGCGCTATGACGAGGTGCAGAAGCGCGTGGTCTACGAGCCGGTGAAGCTGGTGCAGGAATACCGGCAGTTCGATTTCATGAGTCCGTGGGAGGGTGCCGATTACATCCTGCCGGGCGACGAGAAAACCGACGAGAAGGCCAAGTGAACCGGGGCGCGAAAGGGACGACACGGACATGCTTTGGGTGATACTCTTCATGGCGGCGTTCGTGGTTCCCTTCTGGAAGCTTCTGCCGGGCTACGGCATCGCCAGCGCATGGGCGCTGGTGGCGATCTTTCCGCTGGGCGCGCTGGCGCTCTTGTACCTGATGGCGTTCGGCCCCCGCGCGGACGATAGAGGATAAGGAGACCAAGGATGATGGACGGCTCCAACACGTTGACGAAGGGCTTTGCCGATACCGAGACCGGCGAGCAGAAGATCCGCAACTTCAACATCAACTTCGGGCCGCAGCACCCGGCGGCGCACGGCGTGCTGCGCCTTGTGCTGGAGCTGGACGGCGAGATCGTGGAGCGGTGCGACCCGCATATCGGTCTGCTGCACCGTGGCACCGAGAAGCTGATGGAAAGCCGGACCTACCTGCAGAACCTGCCTTATTTCGACCGGCTGGATTACGTGGCGCCGATGAATCAGGAACATGCCTGGTGCCTGGCCATCGAGAAGCTGACCGGCGTCGAGGTGCCGCGCCGCGCGAGCCTCATTCGGGTGCTCTATTCGGAAATCGGGCGGGTGCTGAACCACCTGCTGAACGTCACCACGCAGGCGATGGACGTGGGCGCGCTGACCCCGCCGCTGTGGGGGTTCGAGGAACGCGAGAAGCTGATGATCTTTTACGAGCGGGCCTGTGGCGCGCGCCTGCACGCGGCCTATTTCCGGCCCGGCGGCGTGCATCAGGACCTGCCCCCGGAACTGCTGGACGATATCGAGACCTGGGCGCGGGACGAGTTTCCGAAATTCATGGACGATATCGACGGGTTGCTGACGGAGAACCGCATCTTCAAGCAGCGCAACGCCGATATCGGCGTGGTCAGCCAGCAGGAGGCGCTGGACTGGGGCTTTTCGGGCGTGATGGTGCGCGGCAGCGGCATGGCGTGGGACCTGCGCCGGGCGCAGCCCTATGAGTGCTATGACGAGTTCGAGTTCAAGATCCCGGTGGGCAAGAACGGCGACTGCTACGACCGTTACCTGTGCCGGATGGAGGAGATGCGCCAGTCGGTGTCGATCATCCTGCAGGCGATCGAGAAGCTGCGCGCGCCCGAGGGACAGGGCGATATCCTGTCGCGGGGCAAGATCACGCCGCCGAAGCGGGGCGAGATGAAGACCTCGATGGAGGCGCTGATCCATCACTTCAAGCTGTATACCGAAGGGTTCCACGTGCCCGAGGGCGAGGTCTATTGCGCCGTCGAGGCGCCCAAGGGCGAGTTCGGCGTCTACCTGGTGTCGGACGGCACCAACAAGCCGTATCGCGCCAAGCTGCGCGCGCCGGGCTTTTTGCACCTGCAGGCGATGGATCATGTCGCGGGCGGGCACCAGCTGGCCGATGTGGCGGCGATCATCGGGACGATGGACGTGGTCTTTGGGGAGATCGACCGCTAGGCGGGACAACAGCACTTTTCCCCGTAGAAAAACAAGGCCGGACAGGGGCGGCGACGGTTTGGAGAGACGAGACGATGAAGACAAGACTGGGTTTGATGGGCGCCGCTGCGGCGATGGGGATCGTCGCAGGCTGCACTGCGCCGCCCGAGGGAACGGGCGAGCAGGACGTGGCCAAGTTCCAGGTCGCGGTGGCCAGCATCGGCTGCACCCTGAAGACCGAGGCGGATTACCTGCCGGTCGAATTGCAGACCGGCCTGACCCGCGAGCAATCGACCCAGATGGCCGCCTACATGGTGACGACCGAACGCGCCGTGCGCCTCGAGGGCGGCGGGATCAGAATGACGACAGGAGCGTGCGCAGCCTGATGCTGAGACGTCTACACAGAGAACAGCCCGAGAGCTTTGCCTTCACGCCCGACAACCAGGCGTGGGCCGAAGCGCAGATCTCGAAATACCCGCAGGGGCGCCAGGCGAGTGCCATCATACCGCTTTTGTGGCGTGCGCAGGAGCAGGAGGGCTGGTTGACCCGTCCGGCGATCGAGCATATCGCCGAGATGCTGGAAATGGCGCATATCCGGGCGCTGGAAGTGGCCAGCTTCTACTTCATGTTCCAGCTGTCGCCGGTGGGCAGCGTGGCGCATTTCCAGATCTGCGGCACGACGTCCTGCATGATCTGCGGGGCCGAGGACCTGATGGCGGTCTGCCGCGAGAAGATCGCCGACAAGCCGCATACCGTCAGCGCGGACGGCAAGTTCAGCTGGGAAGAGGTCGAGTGCCTGGGCGCCTGCGCCAATGCACCAATGGCGCAGATCGGCAAGGATTACTACGAGGACCTGACCGCCGAGCGGTTCGCCGAGATGATCGACGAGTTCGCCGCCGGCACGGTGCCGGTGCCGGGGCCGCAGAACGGGCGCTATGCGTCGGAACCCGAGGCGGGACTGACGACGCTGAAGGAATTCGATTCGGGCCACACGAAATACAATGGCTCGGTGCAGCGCGCGGTGGACCTGGGCGACACGATCAAGCGGATCGACGGCAGCGAGGTGCCTCTGGTGGCGCCGTGGCGCGAACATGGCGCCAACCATCAGCCCGCGCCGCCGAAGGTGAAGCTGAACGAGTCGCCGGCCAATCCGGGGCTGAAGGCGCCGAAGCCCGACCGCTCGGAAGGCAGGCCGGCCGACGATACCGGCGCGACCAAGGCCGAGGCACCAGCCAAGAGCAAGGCCAACCCGGTGTCCAAGGACGAACCGGCTGGCGAGGACAAGAGCGACAAGGCCAAGCCGGCCAAACCCGCAGCGGCGGACGGCGATGAGGGTACCAAGCCCGAGACGCTTGACGCTGCCCGCGAGGGCGGGCCGGACGACCTGAAGCTGATCAAGGGCGTGGGGCCGAAGCTGGAGCAGCTTCTGCACTCCATGGGCTTTTACCATTTCGACCAGATCGCCGCATGGGGGCCACGGGAGGTGGCCTGGGTGGATCAGAACCTGGAAGGCTTCAAGGGCCGGGTCAGCCGGGACGACTGGGTCGCCCAGGCGCGGACGCTGGCCGATGGCGGGACGACGGAATTTTCTAAGAAAGTCAAAAAGGGGGACGTCTACTAGACGATCTTCACGCCAAAGGGAGTTGAGCCATGTTCGATGATATACTGAAGTCACAGTGCAAGCTGGTATGCTTGGGCGTCGGTGTCGGGGCGGGGATCATCGCGATCTACGCCGCCACCGGCAAGGTCGGGATCTTCGCGGCGCTTCTGCTGGGGCTGGCGATGGGCGTGTTCATGGCGCTGGTGCTGTTGCAGGTCTTCTGCACCGGCGAAAACGCGGATCTGGGGCAGATGGAGGAGATGCCCGAGGGAAGCGCGGCGGCAGCGGCATCGGGTGGCGGCAAGCCCTCTGGCCCGCCCAAGGCGAATGCACCGAAGGACCGCGGCACGCCTGCGCCGAAAGCGCCCGTGCCCAACCCGCCCAAGCCCAACCCGCCGATGGGGACCGAGCCCGAGCCGATCCTGCCGAACAAGGCCGATCCGCTGAACGCGCGCACCGGTATGGTCACCACTGCCGCGGCGGCAAGCACAAGTGCGGCAGCGGCGGGCAGCGACAAGGTTGCGATGCGGGCCGAGACGCATTCGGGCGGCAACGATGCGGCCACGGCGCAGGACCCGACCTTTACCTCGGCCACCACGGATGCCGAAGCGGGCGCCAAGGTGGACGCGGCGCCGAAGGCCGCGCCCAAACCGGCGAAAAAGACCAAGGCGAAGACGGCGGCGGCCAAGCCGAAGGCCAAGGCCGCGGACACGGGCGAAGAGAACGTGGGCACCAAGCCCGCCACCTTGGACGGACCGCGCGGCGGCAGCGCCGACAACCTGAAGGAAATCAAGGGCGTCGGGCCCAAGCTGGAAGGCGTGCTGCACGACATGGGGTTCTACCATTTCGACCAGATCGCCAACTGGACGGACCAGGAGGTGGCCTGGGTCGATGCGAACCTGATCGGTTTCAAGGGCCGGGTCAGCCGGGACAACTGGATCGACCAGGCGAAAACCCTGGCCGCGGGCGGCGAGACCGAGTTCTCGAAGCGCGTGGACAAGGGCAACGTGTACTGAATGAGCAAGGCGCATGAGCAACCGCGACCAAGTGCCGAAAAAGGGCCGACGCGCCGGGCTGGTGATTGCCGGAACGGGCGTGTTTTGGGTGCTGATCACCCTGATCGGCGAGAAGGAGGGGTTCAGCACCGAGCTGCGCCTCGCCTTCGACCTTGTGGCGCTGGCGGGGTTCTTGTTCGCCTTCTGGCTCATCTATCAAATCTGGCGCGACAGCCGGGGAAACTAGGGGTTATCTGATGCTGGACGATCAGGATCGTATCTTTACCAATCTCTACGGGATGCACGACCGCAGCCTGAAGGGCGCGCAGGCGCGTGGCCATTGGGACGGCACCAGGACCATCCTTGAAAACGGGCGCGAGTGGATCGTCGAGCAGATGAAGGCCAGCGGGCTGCGCGGCCGGGGCGGTGCGGGCTTTCCCACCGGGCTCAAGTGGTCGTTCATGCCCAAGGAAAGCGACGGGCGGCCCGCCTACCTGGTGGTCAATGCCGACGAATCCGAGCCAGGCACCTGCAAGGACCGCGAGATCATGCGGCACGATCCGCACACGCTGATCGAGGGGTGCCTGATCGCCAGCTACGCGATGCAGGCCCATGCGTGCTATATCTATATTCGTGGTGAATATATCCGCGAGCGCGAGGCGTTGCAGGCGGCCATCGACGAGGCCTACGAGGCCGGGCTGATCGGCAAGAACGCCTGCAAGTCGGGCTATGATTTCGACCTCTACCTGGCGCATGGCGCGGGGGCCTATATCTGCGGCGAGGAAACCGCGCTGCTGGAGAGCCTCGAAGGCAAGAAGGGGATGCCCCGGATGAAGCCGCCGTTTCCCGCCGGGGCGGGGCTGTATGGCTGCCCCACGACGGTGAACAACGTGGAGAGCATCGCGGTGGTGCCGACGATCCTGCGGCGCGGCGCGGACTGGTTCGCCGGGTTCGGGCGGCCCAACAACGCGGGCACCAAGATCTTTGCCGTGTCGGGCCATGTGAACAACCCGTGCGTGGTCGAGGACGCGATGTCGATCAGCTTTGAAGAGTTGATCGACAAGCATTGCGGCGGCATCAGAGGCGGCTGGGACAACCTGAAGGCGGTCATTCCCGGCGGCTCGTCCGTGCCGTGCGTGCGCGGCGAGAACATGAAGGACGCGATCATGGATTTCGACGCGCTGCGCGAGGTCGGATCGAGCCTGGGCACCGCAGCGGTGATCGTGATGGATCAGAGCACCGACATCATCAAGGCGATCTGGCGGCTGTCGAAATTCTACAAGCACGAAAGCTGTGGGCAATGCACGCCCTGCCGCGAGGGCACCGGCTGGATGATGCGGGTGATGGACCGGCTGGTGAAAGGCGAGGCGGAGGTCGAGGAGATCGACATGCTGTTCGACGTCACCAAGCAGGTCGAGGGGCACACGATCTGTGCCCTGGGCGATGCGGCGGCCTGGCCGATCCAGGGCCTCATTCGCAATTTCCGCGACGAGATCGAGGACCGCATCAAGGCGCAGAAGACGGGCCGCGTGTCCGCCGTTGCGGCGGAGTAGGGTGCCGATGGACGGAACATACCAACTGGCGCAGCTGAATGTCGGTCGCCTTGTCGCGCCCACGGACGACCCGCGCGTGGCGGAGTTCATGGGCGCGCTCGACCGGATCAACGGCATGGGCAAGCGGATGCCGGGATTCGTGTGGATGATGGAAGGCTCGGGCGAACCGGGCACGGGCAACACCGGGAATGCCATCGGCGGCGATCCGCGGTTCGTGGCCAACCTGACCGTCTGGGAGGACGTGGAGAGCCTGGAGAATTTCGTCTGGAACACCGTGCACCGGCAGTTCTATGAACGCCGGGCCGAGTGGTTCGAGGTGATGGGCGACATGCATTTCGTCATGTGGTGGGTGCCGCAGGGGCATCGGCCGACGCTGGGCGAGGCGCTGGAACGGCTGGACCACCTGAAGGCGCAGGGCGACAGCGACCATGCCTTTGGCTGGTCGTACCTGGAAGAGGCCAGGCTGTGGCGGACCCGCGGCTGCGCCCCGGTGGCGGCGGAATGACAAGAACGAAAGGCCTAAGAGCGTGAAGACGATGACACATATCCTGAGCGGGCGGGGGGCGCGGACCCTCGTGCTGGCGCTGATGGCGGGTGCGATGCTGGCGGGATGCGCCCGCAACGCCGATCGCGTCACGTTCAACGGCGTCTTCTACAAGCAGAAGTCCAAGGCCGCCTCGAAGGACAACCGCGAGCTGTTCGTGGTCACGGTGCCGCGGGTCAATCGCGGCTATGACGGCGCGCTGGCGGCGGGGGCCTACGAGGGCAAGCGGTACTGCGTGCAGAATTTCGGCACCTCCGAAATCGAATGGTACCGCAGCCCGCTGGCGCCGCGCGGCACGGTGCAGCCCGACGGCAACAAGCTGACCTTCACCGGGAAATGCGTTCTGTGGTAAATTCACCTTTCATATCAAGGGCATGGGCCGGCTGTTATTGCATAACAGCGGGATGCGCGTCCATCTGCGCAGCAGATGGCGCGGCGGATGGTCCGGGCGCCCTTCGTGAAAGGAAGAAGATATGAAACGTGTATCGAGCAAGATCGTGGGCCTGGCCCTGGGCGCGGCCCTGACGGCGGCGGCACTGCCCGCGCAGGCGGGATTGAAGGACGAGGCCGGGATCAACCAGGGGCTGCTCCACCTTGCGGCCGCCGACAAGATCCGCCGCGAATGCGGCAGCATCGGCGGGCGCTTGTTCCGGGCGCAATCCTATGCCAATGCGCTGAAGAAAGCGGCGGCCGAGCGCGGCTACAGCGAGGCCGAGATCGACGCGTATATCAACAACGACGCCAACAAGGCGGCCATGCGCGAGCGGCGCAACGCGTATTTCAAATCGAAAGGGGCCAGCAACCTTGACCCCGCAAGCCTGTGTGTTCTGGGCCAAGCCGAGATGGCGAATGGCAGCCAGATCGGGCAGCTTCTGAGAGCAAAGTGAGAGCTAATGTCTGACCTTCGCAAAATCATCATCGACGATCAGGAAGTGGAAGTGGACGGGGCGATGACCCTGATCCAGGCCTGCGAGCAGGTGGGGATCGAGATCCCGCGGTTCTGCTACCACGAGCGGCTGTCGATCGCGGGCAACTGCCGGATGTGTCTTGTGGAGGTTGTCGGCGGGCCGCCGAAACCGGCGGCCAGCTGCGCCATGCAGGTGCGCGATCTGCGGCCCGGTCCCGAGGGCCAGCCGCCGGTCGTGCGCACGAACAGCCCGATGGTCAAGAAGGCGCGTGAAGGCGTGATGGAGTTCCTGCTGATCAACCACCCGCTGGACTGCCCGATCTGCGACCAGGGCGGCGAGTGCGATTTGCAAGACCAGGCAATGGCTTATGGCGTGGACTTCAGCCGCTACCGCGAGCCCAAGCGCGCGACCGAGGACCTGAACCTGGGGCCGCTGGTGGAAACCCACATGACGCGCTGCATTTCCTGCACCCGCTGCGTGCGCTTCACCACCGAGGTGGCGGGGATCAACCAGATGGGCCAGACCGGTCGGGGCGAGGATGCCGAGATCACCGCCTATCTGGGCGAGACGCTGGACAGCAACATGCAGGGCAACATCATCGACCTGTGCCCCGTTGGGGCGCTGGTCAGCAAGCCTTATGCGTTCACGGCGCGTCCGTGGGAGTTGAGCAAGACGGAAACCATCGACGTGATGGATGCGCTGGGGTCCAACATCCGGGTGGATACCAAGGGGCGCGAAGTGATGCGCATCCTGCCGCGCAACCATGACGGCGTGAACGAGGAATGGATTTCCGACAAGACGCGCTTTGTCTGGGACGGCCTGCGCCGTCAGCGGCTGGACAGGCCCTACATCCGCGAGAACGGCAAGCTGCGCCCGGCCACCTGGCCCGAGGCGTTGGGCAAGGCCGCCGAGGCCATGAAAGGCAAGACCGTGGCGGGCCTCGTGGGCGACCTGGTGCCGATGGAGGCGGCGTTCGCGCTGAAACAACTGGTCGAGGGCCAGGGCGGGCGCGTGGAATGCCGTACGGACGGCGCGCACCTGGTGGCGGGCAACCGCTCGGCCTATGTGGGCACGGCGCGCATCGAGGATATCGACACGGCCAAGAAGATCGTGCTGATCGGCACCGACCCGGGCAACGAGTCGCCGGTGCTGAACGCGCGCATTCGCAAGGCGTGGCTGCGCGGCGCGGAGGTGACCCATGCCGGGCCCTCGGCGGAACTGACCTATGAGGCGACCGAGCTGGGCGCGCGCAACCGGGTGTTGCCGCAACTGCTGTCCGACGCCAAGGAGACCGAGGACGCGATCGTGATCGTCGGGCAGGGCGCGCTGATCGGCGATGGCGGGCCTGCGGCGCTGAGCACGGCGATGCAGCTGACCGAGAAGCTGGGCGGCAGGATGCTGGTGCTGCACACCGCCGCGTCGCGCGTGGGCGCGATGGATGCGGGCTGTGTGACCGAGGGCGGCGTGACGGCGGCGCTGGACGGGGCCGACGTGATCTATAACCTTGGCGCCGACGAGATCGAGATCGCGGAGGGGCCGCTGGTCATCTACCAGGGCAGCCATGGCGACCGGGGCGCGCATCGCGCCGACATCATCCTGCCTGCCGCCGCCTATACCGAGGAACAGGGTGTCTTCGTGAACACCGAAGGCCGTCCGCAGCTGGCGCTACGCGCGGGTCATCCGCCGGGCGAGGCCAAGGAGAACTGGGCGATTCTGCGGGCGCTGTCGGGCGAGATGGGCGCGGTGCTGCCCTTTGACAGCCTGGCGCAGCTGCGCCGCGCGCTGATCGAGGCGGTGCCGCATGTCGCGCAGATCGACGCGGTGCCGGAAAACGAGTGGACCATGGTGGAAAAGGTCGAGCCGTCGGCGGGCTCCATCGGGGCGGCCTTGGGCGATCACTACCTGACCAACCCGATCGCCCGCGCCAGCGCGCTGATGGCCGAGCTGAGCGCCAACGCCAAGGACCGCCGCGAAGCGCCGGTGGCCGCGGAATGACGCAAGCCGCGTTCGGCATATGGGCGCTGTCGGTCATGGCCTTTGCGGGCCTGGCCGCCTGTGCCGCGCCGGGTGCGGACCCGGAGGAGGCGTTCACCCCCGAGTACCGGGGAATCGAGACGCGCCTGCTGGACGGCGACCTGGTGAATTTCCGGGTGGAGATGGCCGGGGCGCGGGACGCCGAGGACGTGAGCCAATACGCCGAATGCGCGGCGGCCGAGTACACGCTGATTCGGGGATACGGATTTGCGCGCCACGTGCGCACGAATGTGGACGAACGGGGTGGCATCTGGACCGCAGATGCGGTTTACACCATCTCGCCGTCGCTGCCCGGCGGCATCATAAGGATCGACGCGGAAGTCGTGGCCGCCAACTGTGCGGAGAACGGGATACCGACGGTATGAGGGACGAATGGCTGAATTTCTGACAACCCCGTTTGGGACCTTTGTCCTGATCATGGCGCAGTGCCTTGCGGTGGTGGGCTTCGTGATGATCTCGCTGCTGTTCCTGGTGTACGGCGACCGCAAGATCTGGGCCGCGGTGCAGATGCGGCGGGGGCCGAACGTGGTGGGTGTCTATGGCCTGTTGCAGACGGTGGCCGACGCGCTGAAATACGTGGTCAAGGAAGTCGTGGTGCCCGCGGGCGCGGACCGCACCGTGTTCATGATGGCGCCGATGGCCAGTTTCGTGCTGGCGGTGCTGGCCTGGGCGGTGATTCCGCTGAATGACGGCTGGGTCCTGTCGGATATCAACGTGGCGGTCCTCTTTGTCTTTGCCGTGTCGTCGCTGGAGGTTTACGGCGTGATCATGGGCGGCTGGGCCTCGAACTCGAAATACCCGTTCCTGGGCTCGCTGCGCTCGGCGGCGCAGATGATTTCCTACGAGGTCAGCATCGGTCTGATCATCATCGGGGTGATCATCTCGACCGGGTCGCTGAACTTCGGGTCGATTGTGGCGGCGCAGGACACCAACTATGGCTTCTTCGGCTGGTACTGGCTGCCGCATCTGCCGATGGTGTTTTTGTTCTTCATCTCGTGCCTGGCGGAAACCAACCGCCCGCCCTTCGACCTGCCGGAAGCGGAATCGGAGCTGGTGGCGGGCTATCAGGTGGAATATTCCTCGACGCCTTTCCTGCTGTTCATGGCGGGCGAGTATATCGCGATCTTCCTGATGTGTGCGCTGACCAGCCTGCTGTTCTTCGGCGGGTGGCTGTCGCCCATCCCGGGCCTGCCCGATGGCGTGTTCTGGATGGTCGCGAAGATGGCGTTCTTCTTCTTCCTCTTCGCCATGGTGAAGGCGATCACGCCGCGCTACCGCTATGATCAGCTGATGCGGCTGGGGTGGAAGGTGTTCCTGCCGCTGAGCCTCGCCTGGGTGGTCATCGTGTCCTTCCTGGCGAAATTCGAAGTCTTCGGGTCGTTCTGGGCCCGCTACGCAATGGGAGGCTGACGACCATGACGCAGATCGATTACGGACGCGCGGCGGGGTACTTCCTGCTGAAGGATGTCTTCAACGGCTTCAAGCTGGGGTTCAAATACTTTTTTGCCCCCAAGGCGACGCTGAACTACCCGCACGAGAAGGGCCCGCTGAGCCCGCGGTTCCGGGGCGAGCACGCGCTGCGGCGCTATCCCAATGGCGAGGAGCGCTGCATTGCCTGCAAGCTGTGCGAGGCGATTTGCCCCGCGCAGGCGATCACCATCGACGCCGAGCCGCGCGACGACGGCAGCCGCCGCACCACGCGGTACGATATCGATATGACCAAGTGCATCTATTGCGGCTTCTGCCAGGAAGCCTGCCCGGTGGATGCCATTGTGGAGGGGCCGAATTTCGAGTTCGCCACCGAGACCCGCGAAGAGCTGTTCTATGACAAGCAGAAACTGCTGGAGAACGGCGAGCGGTGGGAAGCCGAGATCGCCCGTAACCTGGAAATGGACGCGCCTTACAGATGAGCAACCCCACGAACCCGTTCGAGGCCATGATGGCGCAGGCGCAGGAGATGGTGAAAACCATGAATCCGGCGCTGGAGTCGTTCTCGCCCAAGGGGTTCGAGGCGATGTGGCCGACCATGCCGAAGGAATTCATGGAGATGATGTTCGGCAAGGGCATCAGCAAGGACGGGCTGGACGCCAAGACGCGCCTGCTGATCACGCTTGCGGGGTTGACCATGCTGGGCGCGCAGAGCGATACGCAGATCAGGATGACCGTGCGCCACGCGCTGGAGGCGGGCGCCACGAAAGACGAGATTGCCGAGACCATCGCGATGATGGCGATGTTTGCCGGTATCCCGTCCATGAACCGGGCGATGGACTTCGCCCGCGAGGTCATGGACGAGGCCAAAGACGAGGACAGTGAGACATGACCATCGCAGCGTTTTCATTCTATCTCTTTGCGGTCTCGCTGCTGGCCGGCGGGTTGTTCACGGTGGTGAGCCGGAACCCGGTGCACTCGGTTCTGTGGCTGATCCTGGCGTTTTTGTCGGCTGCCGGTCTTTTCGTTCTTCTGGGCGCGGAGTTCGTGGCGATGCTCTTGATCATCGTCTACGTGGGCGCGGTGGCCGTGCTGTTCCTATTCGTGGTGATGATGCTGGACGTGGATTTCGCCGAGCTGAAGGCGGAGATGGCGAAATACATGCCGCTGGCCCTGCTGATCGGGATCATCCTGCTGATGCAGTTCGGCATTGCCTTCGGCAACTGGCAGATGGCCACGGATGCCGAGGGCGCGCGCGCCGCCGTCACGCCCACGGACCTAGAGAACACCAAGGCGCTGGGGATGCTGCTTTATGACAAGTATTTCCTGCTGTTCCAGCTTGCGGGTCTGATCCTGCTGGTGGCGATGATGGGCGCGATCGTGCTGACGCTGCGGCACCGCTCGGACGTCAAGCGGCAGGACGTGCTGGCGCAGATGTACCGCGATCCGGCCAAGGCGATGGAACTGAAAGACGTGAAACCGGGGCAGGGGTTGTAATGCCGCTGCCCGCGCCCCGGACCTGATCCGGGGCCTCCCGGACCAAGGTGTCCGGGCAAGAGACAAAGAGGTCCCGGGTCAGGCCCGGGACGGGATGAAAAGACAAACGAACGGGCGCGGCCCGGAGGGACGACATGATTGGACTGGAGCATTACCTGACGGTGGCGGCGGCGCTGTTCGTCATCGGGATTTTCGGGCTTTTCCTGAACAGGAAGAACGTGATCATCCTGCTGATGTCGATCGAGTTGATGCTGCTGTCGGTCAACGTGAACCTCGTGGCATTCTCCAGCTTCCTGGGTGACATGGTGGGGCAGGTCTTTACCCTGTTCGTGCTGACCGTGGCCGCCGCAGAGGCCGCCATTGGCCTCGCGATCCTGGTCTGCTTCTTCCGCAACCGCGGCACGATCGCCGTGGAAGACATCAACGTGATGAAGGGCTGAGGGCATGGAACAGATCATCCTATTCGGCCCGCTTCTGGGCGCCATCATCGCGGGCTTCGGCTGGCGCGTCATCGGGGATGCGGGCGCGCAGTGGGTGACCACGGGGCTTCTGTTCCTGTCGGCGCTGCTAAGCTGGATCGTGTTCTTCAGCTTTGACGGGACGACGCAGTACATCCACATCCTCGACTGGATCCAGTCGGGCGATCTGGACGTAGCGTGGTCGATCCGGCTGGACCGGCTGACGGCGATCATGCTGATCGTGATCACCTCGGTGTCGGCATTGGTGCATCTTTATTCCATGGGCTACATGGCCCATGACGAGAATTTCCGCGACGAAGAGAGCTATCGCCCGCGTTTCTTTGCCTATCTAAGCCTGTTTACCTTTGCCATGCTGATGCTGGTGACGGCGGACAACCTGGCGCAGATGTTCTTTGGCTGGGAGGGCGTGGGCCTGGCGTCGTACCTGCTGATCGGGTTCTATTTCCGCAAGCCAAGCGCCAATGCCGCGGCCATCAAGGCCTTCGTGGTAAACCGGGTGGGGGATTTCGGCTTCGCACTTGGGATCTTCGCGTTGTTCTTCCTGACCGGCTCGATCAATTTCGACGACGTGTTTGCCGCAGCGCCCGAGTTGGCGAATACGCAACTGACGTTCCTTTGGACGGAGTGGAACGCGGCGAATCTGATTGCTTTCCTGCTGTTCGTCGGCGCGATGGGGAAATCGGCGCAGCTTTTCCTGCACAACTGGTTGCCGGACGCGATGGAAGGCCCGACGCCGGTGTCGGCGCTCATTCACGCGGCGACCATGGTGACGGCGGGCGTGTTCCTGGTGTGCCGCATGTCGCCGCTGATGGAATTCGCGCCGCAAGCGCTGGCCTTCGTGACGGTGCTGGGGGGCATGACGGCGTTTTTTGCAGCGACCGTGGGGCTGGTGCAGAACGACATCAAGCGCGTCATCGCCTATTCGACCTGTTCGCAGCTGGGCTATATGTTCGTGGCGGCGGGCGTGGGCGCTTATTCAGTCGCGATGTTCCACCTGTTCACCCACGCGTTTTTCAAGGCGATGTTGTTCCTTGGCGCGGGCTCGGTCATCCACGGGATGCATCACGAGCAGGACATGCGGAACTATGGCGGACTGCGCAAGAAGCTGCCCTACACGTTCTGGGCCATGCTGATCGGGACGCTGGCGATCACCGGCGTGGGCATTCCGCTGACCACGATCGGCTTTGCCGGGTTCCTGTCGAAGGACGCGATCATCGAGAGCGCCTACGCGGGCACGGCCGGTGGCTTTGCCTTCTGGGCACTCGTCATCGCGGCGCTCTTCACCAGTTTCTACAGCTGGCGGCTGATGTTCCTGACCTTCTGGGGCGAGCCGCGGGGCGACAAACACACGCACGAGCACGCGCATGAAAGCCCGATGGTGATGGTGGCGCCGCTGGGCGTGCTGGCGCTTGGGTCGATCTTTGCGGGCATGATCTGGTACAACAGCTTCTTTGGGCATACCGACCAGGTGGCGAAGTTCTTTGGCGTGCCCTATGCGGAAGAGCAGCATCACGAGGAAGGGGCCGGGGACCACGGTGAAGAGAGTGCGGCGGCCGACGAGAGCCATGCCGAAGAGGGCGAGGCCCATGCCGAGGCCGAGGGCGGTTACGGCGAAGAGCATCACTATGTCTTCACCGGCGAGCCGGGCGAGGGCGCGATCTATGCCGCCGAGGGGAACACGATCCTGAACGATGCCCACGCGGTGCCGAAATGGGTCAAGGTCAGCCCCTTCGTGGCGATGATCATCGGCTTCCTGACGGCGCTGTGGTTCTACATCCTGAACCCGTCGATCCCCGGACGACTGGCCGAGAACCAGCGCCCGCTGTACCTGTTCCTGCTGAACAAGTGGTATTTCGACGAGATCTACGACTTCGTCTTCGTGCGGCCGGCGAAACGGCTGGGCGGTTTCCTGTGGAAGAAGGGTGACGGCAACGTCATCGACGGCACCATCAACGGGGTCGCGATGGGGATCATCCCGTTCTTCACCCGCCTCGCCGGCAGGGCGCAGTCGGGATACATCTTTACCTATGCGTTCGCCATGGTCATCGGGATCGCGGTGCTTGTGACGTGGATGAGCCTGAGCGGGGGAGCGAACTAATGGAAAACCTGCTTTCCATCACCACTTTCATCCCCGCCATCGCGGCCTTCATCCTGGCCGTGTTCCTGCGCGGCGAGGACGAGGCGGCGCAGCGCAACGCCAAGTGGGTGGCGCTGATCGCCACGGGCCTGACCTTTCTGGTGTCGCTGTTCATCCTCTTTGATTTCGATCCCAACAACACCGGTTTCCAGTTCGTGGAAGAGCGCGAGTGGCTGCTGGGTCTGCAATACAAGATGGGCGTGGACGGGATCAGCGTTCTGTTCGTGATGCTGACCACGTTCATGATGCCGATCACCATCGCCGCGTCGTGGAACGTGACGCACCGGGTGAAGGAATACATGATCGCCTTCCTTCTGCTGGAAACGCTGATGCTGGGCGTGTTCATGGCGCTGGACCTGGTGCTGTTCTACCTCTTCTTCGAGGCCGGGCTGATCCCGATGTTCCTGATCATCGGGATCTGGGGCGGCAAGGAGCGGATCTACGCATCCTTCAAGTTCTTCCTCTACACCTTCCTGGGCTCGGTGCTGATGCTGGTGGCGATGGTCGCCATGTTCGCCGAGGCGGGCACGACGGATATTCCGACGCTGATGACCCATGCCTTCGGGTCCGAGGATTTCTTTGTTCTTGGCGTGCAGATCGTGGGCGGGATGCAGACGCTGCTGTTCATCGCGTTCTTCGCCAGCTTTGCCGTCAAGATGCCGATGTGGCCGGTGCATACCTGGCTGCCGGACGCGCACGTGCAGGCGCCTACCGCCGGCTCGGTCGTGCTGGCGGCGATCCTGCTGAAGATGGGCGGCTATGGCTTCCTGCGGTTCAGCCTGCCGATGTTCCCGGTGGGGTCCGAGGTTCTGACGCCGCTGGTGTTGTGGATGTCGGCCATCGCCATCGTCTATACCTCGCTGGTCGCACTGGCGCAGGAGGACATGAAGAAGCTGATCGCCTACTCGTCGGTGGCCCACATGGGATACGTCACCATGGGCATTTTCGCGGCGAACCAACAGGGGATCGACGGCGCGATCTTCCAGATGCTGAGCCACGGCTTCATCTCGGGCGCGCTGTTCCTGTGCGTGGGCGTGATCTATGACCGGATGCACACGCGCGAGATCGATGCCTATGGCGGCCTCGTGAACCGGATGCCCGCCTATGCGCTGATCTTCATGCTCTTCACCATGGCCAATGTCGGCCTGCCGGGCACGTCCGGGTTCATCGGGGAGTTCCTGACGCTGATGGGGATCTTCAAGGTCAACACCTGGGTCGCGCTGGTGGCCACGTCGGGCGTGATCCTGTCGGCGGCCTATGCGCTGTGGCTTTACCGCCGGGTGGTGCTGGGCGACCTGATCAAGGAAAGCCTGAAGTCGATCAAGGACATGACCCGGCGCGAGAAGGCGATTTTCGCCCCGCTGGTGGTGATGACCTTGCTGCTGGGCGTCTATCCCAGCCTTGTGACCGACATCATCGGCCCCTCGGTCGAGGCGCTGATTTCCAACTATGAAACGGCCCTGGTCGACGCGGAGAGCGCGACCAAGCTGGCCGCTGCAACGGAGTAGTCCCATGCAGGCAGACCTGAATGTAATCCTGCCGGAGATCCTGATCTCGGTATACGCGATGGCGGCGATGCTGGGCGTGGCCTATACCGGCAAGGACCGCTTTGCGCCGCTGCTGGTGTGGATCACGGCGGCGGTCTTCGTGGTGATGGCGGCCTGGATCGGGTTTTCCGGCGAGGGCACGCGCACGGCCTTTGGCGGCATGTTCAACGATGACGGGTTCGCGCGGTTCGCCAAGGTGGCGGTGCTGCTGTCCGCGGCGGCGGTTCTGCTGATGGGGCAGGACTACATGGCGCGGCGCGACATGCTGCGGTTCGAGTATCCGCTGCTGGTGGCGCTGGCGGCCGTGGGCATGATGATGATGGTCAGCGCGGGCGACCTGATGGCGCTTTACATGGGGCTGGAGTTGCAGTCGCTGGCGCTCTACGTCGTGGCCTCGCTGCGGCGGGACAGCGTGAAGTCGACCGAGGCGGGGCTGAAATACTTCGTGCTGGGCGCGCTGAGCTCGGGCATCCTCCTGTACGGGGCCTCGCTGGTTTACGGCTATACCGGCACGACGCTGTTTTCCGGGATCATCGCGTCGGCCGAGGGACAGGCGCCCATTGGCCTGTTGATCGGGCTGGTCTTCGTGCTGGCGGGGCTCGCGTTCAAGGTCTCTGCCGTGCCGTTCCACATGTGGACGCCGGATGTCTACGAAGGGTCACCCACGCCGATCACGGCCTTCTTCGCCACGGCGCCCAAGATGGCGGCGATGGCGCTTTTCGCCCGCGTGGCGCATGATGCGTTCGGCGGCGTGGTGGGCGACTGGCAGCAGGTGATCGCGGTGCTGTCGCTGTTGTCGATGTTCCTGGGCGGGATCGCCGCCATCGGCCAGACCGACATCAAGCGGCTGATGGCCTATTCGTCGATCGCGCATATGGGATACGCCCTGATGGGGCTGGCCGCGGGCACGGCGTTCGGCGTGCAGGCGATGCTGGTCTACATGGCGATTTACGTGACGATGAACGTGGGCACCTTCGCCTTTATCCTGTCGATGGAACGCGACGGGCGGCCGGTGACGGATATCGCCAGCCTGAACCTCTACAGCCGCGCCCATCCGGGCCGGGCGCTGGCGATGCTGATCCTGATGTTCAGCCTTGCGGGCGTGCCGCCTTTCCTGGGGTTCTTCGGCAAGCTCTACGTGCTGCGGGCCGCATATGACGGCGGGCTTGCCTGGCTGGCGGTGGCCGGTGTGATCGCGTCGGTGATCGGGGCGTTCTATTACCTGCGCATCGTCTTTTTCATGTATTTCGGCGAAGAGGGCGAACCGCTGGAGGCCGGCAAGTCGCCGGTTCTGTGGGGCTTCCTGATGGTATCGGCGGCGATCATGGTCGTGGGGATGCTGAACATGTTCGGTGTCGAGGCCATGGCGCAGGCGGCGGCGGCGACGCTGGTCGACTGAACCGGATCGCAGCCTGGAAAAAGGGGACGCGCCGATGGCGCGTCGCTTTGTTTTTCGGGCGCCTCCGTCGGGAGTGATTTTCGAACGGTATTACCTAATTACATCGGGAGTCTGAGGCTTGAGGGCGTGTCGCAATCCCTCGTGCTGCCCAGGGAAACGTCACTGTCATATCTGATCGACAATGATGTTCGGAACAATGCCGGATCGCGTGATGGCATCGCCTTCGTTTATCCCGACCAGTGACCCGAAGCCGGTTACCAGGGCAGTGCCAAATCCCATGTGCCGTCCGCCCAGAATGTCGGTGTGCAGGGTGTCGCCGACCATGAGGACACGCGATGGCGGGGGCCTCACCGGCAGGCGCGACAGGGCGATGTCGTATATGCTGGCAAAGGGCTTGCCCAGAAAATCGAGACTGCCCAGCCCGAGGTCGGCGAGCCGGTGCGCGTAGTAGCCGGGCTCCAGCGACAGGGTGAGCTCGCGCGGGGCCACGATGTCGGGATTGCCGACGACGACGGGGCGGGGCCGCTTGACCAGCGCGTCTTCCAGAAGGCGCTGGCGGTCTTCCGTCCAGCCGTCCGAGCCGATCAAGAGGACTCCCTCCACGGCGTCGTAAGCATCGGCGTCGTCTTTCAGAAACGTCGTGCGGATGCTGTCGAATTCCTCGGTCCCGTAGGTGTCCGAGAGCATGAGGCCCCAGTGTCTTGGCGGGGCATCGGCAAGATACGCCAACAGAGTGTCACGACTGGTCACGACCTCCTCGGGCGCGAAATCAAACCCGAGACGGGCGTAGCTTTCCACCATCAGGCGTT
This sequence comes from Roseovarius sp. THAF8, assembly GCF_009363735.1. Taxonomy (NCBI): domain Bacteria; kingdom Pseudomonadati; phylum Pseudomonadota; class Alphaproteobacteria; order Rhodobacterales; family Roseobacteraceae; genus Roseovarius; species Roseovarius sp. THAF8. The sequence continues at coordinate 3,906,459 of NZ_CP045410.1, forward strand.
TGGGATAGCCCGCGGAGTTCGACACAACCATCACCGTCTTGCCCGCCATACGCAGCGCCGCGATGCGCTCGGTCGCGCCCGGAATGGGCGCCTCGCCCACGTTCAGGACGCCATAGGCATCGAGCAGGATCACGTCATAGGGGTCTGCCACATCCGCAAGCGTCTGCGCACGGACCGGCGTGCCGGAAAACTCCGCCGACGGCAGGCGGTGTCGGATGTCGAGGTAGACCTCGAACGCCTCGGCGGTCCCCTGGATCACAGGATACGGCGGCGCAGGAAGGCCGAGACAACCTCTCCGAGGATCACCAGCACCAGGATCGCGATCAGCACGGTCGCGGCCTCGGGCCAGTTGAACGTGTCGATTGCGCCCTGCAGGATGATGCCGATGCCGCCGGCGCCGACAAGTCCCAGCACGGTGGATTCGCGCAGGTTGATGTCCCAGCGCAGGATTGACACGGCCCAGAACGTGGGCATGACCTGCGGTATGATGGCGTAGACGATGACCTTGAAGCGCGACGCGCCGGTGGCTTCCAGCGCCTCGACCGGGCGTCTGTCGATCTCTTCGATGGCCTCGCCCAGCAACTTGCCTATGAAGCCGATGGAGCGGAACATGATCGCCACGATCCCGGCCAGAACGCCGGGCCCGAAGATCGCCACGAAGAGCAGCGCCCAGATGATGGTGTTGACCGACCGCGACGTGACCAGGATGAGCCGTCCCAGCCAGAGCGTCGCGCGGTTGGGGGTCGTGTTCTGCGCGGCGATATAGGCGACCGGCAGCGACATGAAGACGGCTATGATTGTGGCGATGGTTGCGATGTTGACCGTCTCGACCAGGACCCGCAGGATCGTCCAGAGATTGGTCGCGTCGGGCGGATACATGCGCCCGAAAAGGTCGCCCATCTGTTGGGGCGAATCCCAGACCCAGGCCCAGACGACCTCGATCGAGGTCAGCGCCCAGGCGATGGCCGCGGCGCAGACGGCGAAAATGCCGAACCGCCGGGCCTTCTGCCTTGGCGTGTAGCGCGACCAGTCCTCGCGGCCGAACTGCTCGGATATGCTGTTCATCCCACTCGCTTCCTGATGTAGCCCGAGACGCCTTCCGACACGAGGATCACCGCGACGATGACGATGGTGATCGCGAAAGCGAAGTCATAGTCGTAGCGCCCGAAGGCATTGGCGAGGGTTGCGCCGATGCCGCCCGCCCCGACGATGCCCACCACGGCGGAGGCGCGGAGGTTCGAATCCAGCTGGTAGATCGTCAGGCCGATCTGGCGCGGCATGATTTGCGGGAAGATCGCGTAGAACAGGGTCGAGAGATATGGCGCACCGGCGGCGCGGGTCGCCTCGACCTGGCCCATGTCGATTTCCTCGATCCGCTCGGCCAGCAACTTGGCGACGAAACCGATGGAATAGACCACCAGCGTCAGGACCCCTGCAAACGGTCCAAAACCCACGGCCTTGACGAAGATGATGGCGACGATCACCGGGTGGAAACTGCGTGCCACGATGATGATGAAGCGCCCCAGGTAGAAGATGGGCAAAGGGGCCACGTTGCACGCGGCCATGAAGGCGATCGGGATGGACAGGATGACACCGCCCGCTGTCGCGAGAATGGCGATCTTGATGCTTTCGAGAAAGCCGTCGATCAGCAATCCGCTGCGCTCGAAGCTTGGGGGGATCGCTCCGCCGAAGATGCGTCCGGCGCGGTCCACGCCTTCGACGACGCGTTGCCAGTCGATGGGGATCGTGGCGATCACCCAGACCACGTAAATCAGCGCCCCGATATAGACAGACCAGCGAAGCCACCGATTGGCGATGAAGGGCGGTCGGCGCCATGTGTCGGGATGGTTGCTCATTGCGCGACCACCGGATCCGTACTGCGATCCGCGTGCGGGCTGCCGGAATAGATCTGGTCCATGGCCTCCTGATCCAGCCGGGCCGGGACGTCGTCGAATATGATCCGTCCGTACCGCATCCCGACGATGCGGTCCGTGTACTCCTTGGCCTCGGTCACGTTGTGGATGTTGATCACGACGGGCAGCTTCAACTCGCCCGCGAGGTCACGCAGAAGGCCCATGATTTATTCGGACGTCTTGGGGTCGAGCGAGGCCGTCGGCTCGTCCGCAAGCAGGATATCGGGATCTTGCATGAGGGCGCGCACGACGCCGACGCGCTGTCGTTCGCCGCCCGATAGCTGGTCGGCGCGCTTGTTGGCGTAATGCGCGATGCCGACGCGTTCCATCAGTTCGTAGGCGCGGCGAATGTCCGCCTTGGGATAACGCCGCAGGATCGCGGCCCATGTCGGGATATAGCCCAGCCGACCCGACTGGACGTTCTCCATCACCGTCAGCCGGTCCACGAGGTTGAAGCCCTGGAACACCATCCCGATCTTGCGCCGCGCCGCGCGCAGCTTGGCACCCCGCAGATGCGTCAGTTCGGTCCCGTTGAGATTGATACTTCCCGACGTCGGTTCGACCAGCCGGTTGATGCAGCGCAGGAGTGTCGACTTGCCCGCGCCCGACGAGCCGATGATCGACACGACGGTCTGCCCCTCGATCGTCAGATCGAGATCCTTGAGGACCGGGTCACCGCCATCGTAGCGCTTGACCAGGTCGGTAATCTTCAACATTCGCGTGTTCCTCCGGACGAGGACCGGCACGAAGCGCGCCGGTCCTGTCGATATGGCGCATTATTCCGCAGCAAGCCCCTGCGGCGTATACTCGACGCCGTTGGCCTTCTGGATCTGGCGGATGACGCGCCATTGATCCTTGTAGGTGATCGGAATGAATTTCGACACGCCGGTGAACTCTTCGCCCAGTGCGGTGCCTTCGAAGTCGAAGCTGAAGAACGCGTCTTCGATGCTCTTCTTCAGCTCGGGCGTCAGGTCATGCGCGTAGGCGTAGGAGGTGGTCGGGAACGGATCGCTTTCCCAGACGATGCGAACGTCCTCGGGATCGTAAAGGCCGCGCTCGGCCATCCGGTCGACCACCTCGGACGCGACGGGTGCGGCGTCATAGTCGCCTGCCACCACGCCCAGCATCGACTGATCGTGGCTGCCGGAATAGGTCACTTCATAGTCCTGGTCCGGGACGACACCGAGGTCGGGGAACAGGGCCCTTGGCGCCTGGTTGCCCGTGTTGGATGTCGGAGAGGTGTGTGCGATGCGCTTGCCGGCCATGTCGGCCACTTCCTTGATGTCGCTGTCGGCCTGCGTGTAGATCTGCAGCTTGTAGCCGAACTGACCGTCATCGGCCCCCATGATCGCGAAGGGAACGGCCCCTGCGAGGTTCACCGCGAAAGGCGTCGGGCCGGTCGAGAAGCCCGCGATATGCAGGCGTCCCGAGCGCATGGCCTCGACCTCGGCAGAGTTCGACTGAACCGCAAAGAATTGCACGTCCTTGCCGGTCTTTTCCTCCAGATGCTCGATGAAGGGCGTCCAGATATCCTCGTAGATCGCCGGGTCCTCCACCGGCGTGTAGGCAAAGATCAGCGTGTCGGGGTCGCGCAGGGCGCCTTCATCCTCGGGCGCGTCGGCAACGAGGTCGCCGTCCGCGTCGGTGTACTGGCTGTCGAGATGGGCGGTCTCTTCTTCCTGCGCGAACGCCGCGTCGGCGGACAGCGCGATCACGGCAGATAGCGTCGCCCCGTAGGTCAAGATCCTGTTCATCATGTATCCTCCCATTTGGTATTTTGTCTGCAAACGTTTCCCGGATGCAATTGTGTGAGCACGGCACTATTATCGAAAACTTGCAATGTTTGTCTGGGGATGCCGCCTTTGCCGGTCCCGAGGGAAATTGCGAGCGGTTTGAATTTTCGGTCAGCAGGAATACGGTATTGCGGTCGGCGATGACGCGTTCCATTTGCCCTTGGTGACGCAACGAAAGACCTGTGAGGAAAGACCTGTGAGTACATGAAAATCAGCCAGTTCTCAGGATTGCTTCGCCAGGCACGCCACAATGTCGAGATGACCTTTGTCGTCATTCTGAGCGTCATCGTTGCGGCGACCTGGGCGCTGTCCGAACTTGTCGACGAAGTTGTCGAAGGCGCGACCAGCGATATCGACCGCGACATCCTGCTGATGTTGCGGAGCACCGACGATCTTTCGGATCCGATTGGCCCGTGGTGGCTCGAAGAGATGGGGCGCGATTTCACCGCGTTGGGGGGAGTCGCGGCACTGACGCTCATGACGCTGGTCGTGTCGGTCTTTTTCCTGCTGCTGAGGCGATGGACGACGACGATCTATATCCTGGTCTCCGTGGGTGGTGGCATTCTGATCAGCAGTTTTGCGAAGGAATTCTTCGACCGCTCACGGCCCGACCTCGTGCCGCACGGGTCGCTCGTGCATAGTGCCAGTTTCCCCTCGGGCCATTCGATGATGGCGGCGGTCGCATACCTGACGATGGGGGTTCTGATCGCCCGCGTGCAGCCGCGTTTCCATCTCAAGGTTTATGTCATGAGCGTCGCGGTCCTGCTGACGGTATTGGTCGGCGTCAGCCGGGTCTATCTGGGCGTGCACTGGCCGACCGACGTTGCCGCTGGCTGGCTGGCGGGTGGGGCCTGGGCAATGGTCTGCCTGATCTTTGCACGCAACCTTTCGGATGGTGGACATTCGACGCGGCATCCGGTCGGCGGCGCGCCGGCCAGCACGGACGCGCGGTTGGATATGTCGCCCGACGAGTGACCGTGACAGCGTCAGAGTGCGGACACGCCGATCACGTGCGGATGGGCCAGCAAGAGCGCGGCGAAGGCCGCAAGGCCCGCGAGCAGCCGGATGAGCAGGCCGGACCAGGAGTGCGGCGCATGAAGCCGTGGCCCAGCCTTGCGTGCGGTGTCCAGCCTGGCCCAGAGGGATGTTCCGAGCACCCGTCGTTTGCGCCGGTCGAGCACGGCGCGACCGGCGAGAGCGAAGCCGCCCAGCATGCCGAACAGAATAACATGCGCAAGGTCTCCGTTGGGTAGAAGGTGGACACCAGCCCACAGCGCCAGCGCCAGCAGGACAGGGTGCCGTGTCCAGCCTACGATGCCGGGACGGGATGCGTCGAAACACGCGTTCCGCGCGCCGCCGAAGGAAAATGGATTCGGTCGCCCGATGCTCAGTGCGAGGACGAGGCAGACAGACAGCATCCCCAGATGTGCGGCATGGCGGTGCCATTCCATCTGCGGCCAGAGCTGAACGTAGGGTGCCTCGCCGGCGGACCAGATCAGCAGCGCCAGCATCCCGGTCGAAAGGGCGGAGTAGGCCATCCCGAAGCCGCGCGTGCCGATTTTCCCCGCAATCCGGGACTTGATTGCGGGGCGCACGGGGATCGAGTGCGTCAGGAAGAAGGCCGCGAAGACGGCCGCAAATCCGGTCCATCCCATGTTACTTCTCCGGTTTCGGGCGCAGGAGTGACGGGCCGTAGCCGATTGCGAACCCCACGAAGGCCGCCAGCCAGAGCGCCCCTGACACATGCATGAGTCCCGGATGGATCGAGGCGCCGAACCGGGCGAGGACCGAGCCGAAGAGACAGAGATAAATCGCAACGGTCGCCCGGTTCGCGGTGAGGCTCTGCCCGGTGTGGCCCAGGCTGGCGCGGGTCATCACGGCGAGGGTCGTCGCGCCGATGGCCCCGGCCATCCAGAGGTGCTGCGCACCGGCGGTGCCCGGATGGCCCAGGATCTGGTCGAGCCCGAGCGCGAAGGCACCCAGCGGGATGAACAGGTAGGCCGCGTGCAGCACCCACAACAGCGGTTCGCGCAGGGTATGATGTGGCTGCCAGCGGGCCTGCCGGGCAAGGTGCAGGCCGCCTAGAACGATCAGCGCCGCGCCGGTTTGTGTTGCAAACGGCCGGACGACCCAATGCGTCAGGATCACCATGCTGGCCAGCAGTACGATCTTGTCGAAGCGTTGCATCGGCGGGGCGGGACGCGCCGGATCGTCGTGCTGCGCCAGCCAGTTGCGGGTGAAGGACGGGATGATCCGCCCGCCGATCACGGCGATCATCATGATGCCGGTCGCAAGGCCGAGGCGCAGGCCGAAGCCTTGGGTTGCGTAAGCCCCCGTAAGGGCCTCGATATGGAAAATCCCGTTGGACAGCGTGAAGACGGCCAGAAGGCCCAGCACGACCAGGTTGCGCCAGTTTCGGCCCGCCACGATCTCGCGCAGGATCAGGCCGCCCAGCACCAGCGGAAAGGCCAGGTCGATGACCGGCGCGACTGCCGAGGGCAGGTGGCCCGAGACCAGCACCGCCACGCGCCCTGCAGCCCAGAGCGCGAAGAGCGCCGCCAACCGCCAGCCCACCATCGGCAAGCGGCCGGTCCAGTTCGGCACTGCCGTCAGCAGGAAGCCTGCCAGGACCGCGCCGAGATAGCCGAACAGGAATTCATGCGCATGCCACGACACCGGGTCGAAGCGCGTCGGCAGCGTAATCGTCCCCGAGAGGGCGGGCAGCCACAAGAGCATCGCCAGCGCGACCCAAAGCGCCCCGAACAGGAAGAAGGGCCGGAAGCCGAAGCTGAAGAGCGCCGGGCCCTGCCACGCCCGCATCTGTTCTGCCGATGTCTTTGCCATCATCGCTGTCCCGTTCTGGTGCGCAGGGTCTTGAGCACCGTTCCGTCCTCGGAACAGGTCAGGCGCACGCGCATGTCATCGTGAAAAAAACTGAGCCGCATCTTCCCGGCGTCGTCGTCCGCGCCGGTTTCCAGCCGGGTCGTGATCCGGCCGTCGCGCATCCTGTCGCGCACCTCTTCCGGGGTCAGGTCCAGCAGCCCGGCGAGGTCGGCCGCGTCGATCACGGGCTGGCCGGTCTGCATGTCGATCTTCATGACGCCTCCTTTCCCTCCGCGACATCCATCAGGTGACGGATATGCCGCGCGAAATACCACGTCGCGGGCGCCCCGATACCACAGCCCAGTCCCAGCGACCACGCCGTCGAGGCGACCGGCGCACCGAGCCAGCTGAAGATCAGCGAGGCGAAGAAGACGTTGACCGCCGCCGCGCCCGCGCCGAACGGGTAGAGCGCCAGCGCGATGCGCCGGGTGGACCACCCCTGCCGGGTCATCTGCGCGACACCAGTCTGTGCACCGCGATCATCGATGCGAGGAGCGCGATGCAGGCCATCGCGTACCAGAACTCGGCGGTGGCCGACTGGGCTTGCGGGATGGGCCGGTCGAAGCTCTCGGCAATCGCGGGCGAAGCGAAGAGCGTGGCGAAGGGAAGGATCAGTCTGCGCATGTCAGGTCTCCTGCGTCAGGGTGCGGTAGATGTCGGGCAGGGCCCGGGTCAGGCGTTCGGGATCGGGCAACAGGGTAAAGCCGCCGCGCCCGAAGATACGGGCGAACCAATCCTGGCCGTCCTCGTCGATGATGATGCCATGCAGGCTTTGCCCGGCATTGCGGGCCTCGCGCACGGCCATGTGGCTGTCCTCGATGCCGTGTTGCCCCTCGTAATGGTCAAGGTCGTTGGGCTTGCCGTCGGTCAGCACGATCAGCAGCTTGCGGGCGCTTGGCTGGTCGGCCAGTTGGGCGCTGACATGGCGGATCGCGACGCCGAGGCGGGTGTAGTGGCCGGGGCTGAGCGAGCCGATATTAGCGGTGACGTCCGGCGACATGGGGGCGTCGAAATCCTTGCAGCATGTCAGGAAGACGCGGTCGCGGCGCAGGGACGAGAACCCCCAGATGCCCAGGCGGTCGCCCGCCGCGTCGATGCCCCCGGCAAGTGCCGCCATCGCCTCGCGCGCAACCTCGATCACCGAGGTGTCGCCGATGGCGGCCTCGGTCGAGCGGGAGGTGTCGATCAGGAATGCCACGGAGAGGTCCCGGTCGGTCTGGCGGGCAGATTGCCAGATGCGGTCCGAGCCGCGCCCGGTGGCGGCCAGGTCGGCGCGGGCGGTCAGCAGGGCGTCGAGGTCAAGTTCGGAGCCGTCCACCTGGCGCGGTTGCAGGATCCGGCGCGGGCGCAGCGCCTCGAACTGGCGGCGGACCTCGCGCATGCGGCGGGCATCGGGCACGAATGGCGCACCGCCGGGCCGCGCGGGCGCGTCGAGCACACGGCAATGGCCGGGCATGTAGCTGCGGCTGCGGTGGTTCCATTCGGCATAGGTGTATTCCCCGGCCAGCGCCTCGTGATCGGCATCGGCTGGCGACAGATCGAGATGCAGGCGCAGGCGGGTGGCGGCCTTGCGGTCGTGTTTCGACAGGGTGATCCGGTCCTGGTCGTCGGCGGCCTTCTGGGCGTTCTCGTCGTCGTCATCGTCGACGCTGCGGTTGATATTCATCGACTCGACCCATGACAGAATCGACTCGAAACGGTGGATGATGAAGCTGTCCTTGCGGTTCTGCTGATCCTGGTCCTTGCGCTCTCCCGGTTTGCGGGAGGTATGGGCGGCGTCTGGCGGGGGTGCTGCCGGATCGGCCTCTTCGTCGCCCGCCGGGGCGCCGGAGCCGGGGTCGGCGAAACGCAGCCAGATCGGCACGGGTGCCGCGGGCATGTAGCCGCGCGGGGCCGGGGTGGGCGCAAGCGCCGGTCTCGCCCCGAAAAGCTGATCGAGAATGGCGGCTTCCATGGCCGCCTCCTGCGCCGGGCGGAGGACGTTCGGACGTGTCTCGGCGCAGAACAAGGCCATCTGCGCATAGCTTTGCCGCAGGCCGGGGCAGGTGGCATAGGCCGCGTCAGCCGCCGCAATGTTGGCCCGGATCTGGGCGCAGTCGAGGGCGGGGCCGCCTGCGGCGAAGTCGAAGGCGCCGATGTCGGAGCAGGCCGCCAGTGCAGTCAGCCAGAAATAGGCCGCACGGTTGAGGGCGGGGTCCGGAAAGGCGGCGATGAAGGGCGGCAGGGCCAGCCGCTCGCCGTCGAACCGGGCGACCCATTCGTGATCGCGCTCGGCCCCCAGCTTGCGCCGCAGGGGCCGACGGTGGCGCACCAGCGACGCGGCGACCTCGGACAGTTCGACCCCCGGCGCGCCGCCCAGCGACCGGAACAGCACGGCAAGGCTTGAGCGGACCGAAGCGAGCGTGACGCTCGCATCGGGGTAGCTGACCTCGGCCCCGATCCGGCTGGCCATGTCATGCCAGAGGTTGCCGACGGTCTCTTCCGGTTCCATGAGATCGAGAAGGTGCATCGCGCTTACCCGTAGATTGTCTCGACGAGGTCGCGCAGCGCCTGCTGCACGTCCGGCTCGTCGCTGAGGGGCTCGATAACAGCGGCCTCGAGCGCCTGAACGACTCCCATGCCGCCTGCCATGAGCGTCGCGGCATAGATCAGCAGACGGGTCGAAACGCCCTCCTCCAAGTCCATGCCCGACAGCCGCCTTATATGCCCGGCGAGCCGCACCAGCGGTGCGACGCGTCCCGGCTCCAGCCGGCTTTCGGCGGCGACGACGGCGATCTCGGTTTCCGCATCGGGGAAGTCGAAGGAGATCGACAGGAAGCGCTGCCGGGTGGAGGGTTTCAACCGCTTGAGCACGTTCTGATAACCCGGGTTGTAGGACGCCACGAGCATGAAGCCCGCAGGCGCCACCAGTTCCTCGCCGGTGCGGTCGATCATCAGGGTGCGGCGGGTGTCGGTCAGCGGGTGCAGGACCACGGTGACGTCCTTGCGCGCCTCGACGACCTCGTCGAGGTAACAGATCCCGCCCTCGCGCACGGCGCGGGTCAGGGGGCCGTCGACCCAGACCGTTTCACCCCCCTTGAGCAGGTAGCGCCCGATCAGGTCTGCCGCCGAGAGGTCGTCATGGCAGGCCACGGTATAGAGCGGCTTGCCCAGACGCGCCGTCATATGCTCGACGAAGCGGGTCTTGCCGCAGCCGGTCGGCCCCTTCAGAAGAAGGGGCAAACCGTTGTCATGGGCCGTCTCGAACAGATCGCATTCGCGGCCCGTGGGTTGATAGAACGGCAGGGTGGGCTTGTTTTCCATGTTCATCGCTCATTCTCCCGGAACAGGGTTGGCGGGGCCGGGGGTGATCACCTCTTTCCGGCGCACGACCAGCATCGAGTAGATGAAGAGAAGCGCGCCGATCACCACGGCCGCCCCGGCGCCGAAGCGCATCAGGTAGAAGACCGACAGGCTGTCCTGCACGTCCATGTAATAGTCGCCCACGACGCGCTGCATATGCGTCTGGATGGTGCCCGCGAAGGTCAGCACGAAGGTCATGAAGGCCATCCCCCCGGTCATCAGCCAGAAGCTGGCCATGTTGAGCACCTGGTTGTAGGGTTCGCGCTGGCGCAGCATCGGCATGGCATAGCTGAAGAACGCCAGGTTGAGGGCAACGTAGGCGCCGTAGAAGGCAAGGTGGCCGTGCGCCGCGGTGATCTGCGTGCCGTGGCTGTAGAAATTCACCCCGTGCAACGTGTGCAGGAAGCCCCAGACACCCGCGCCGAAGAACGCGACGGTGGAGGACCCCAGCGACCACAGCAGGGCAGCCTTGTTCGGGTGGTTCTTGCGGCCCTTCCAGACCATGACGAAGGCGAACGACATCATCAGGAAGAACGGGATCACCTCGAAGGTCGAGAAGATCGAGCCGACCCACTGCCAGTAGCCCGGCAAGCCGATCCAGTAGAAGTGGTGCCCGGTGCCGAGAATGCCCGAGAAGAGCGCGGTGGCGACGATGACGTAGAGCCATTTTTCCACCACTTCGCGGTCCACGCCGGTCAGCTTCAGCAGCAGGAAGGCCAGGATCGCGGCCATCACCAGTTCCCAGGTCGCTTCGACCCAGAGGTGGACGACGAACCACCAGTACATCTTGTCGAGGCTCAGGTTGTCGGGGTTGATGAAGGCGAAGATCCAGAGCAGCGACAGGAGCCACAGGCCCATGAGCAGCACGTTGGTGATGGCCGTCCTCTTGCCCGACAGCACCGTCATCGAGATGTTCACGAGGAAGATGACCGCGGCGACGAGGATGCCGAACTTGACCCACAGGGGCTGTTCGAGAAACTCGCGCCCGCCATGGATGCCGACGAGGTAGGAGCCGACCGCGCCCAGCGTGCCCACGAGCAGGATGATGAGTTGCAGATAGGCCAGTTTCGGCGACCATATCTCGCGTTCCGATTCTTCGGGCACGAGGAAATAGGCCGCACCGAAGAAGCCCAGCAGAAGCCAGACGATCAGCGCGTTGGTGTGGATCATCCGGATCACGTTGAAGGGCAGCAGTTCGGACAGGAAATTGGGCGAGACGTAGATCCAGCCCGCCAAAAGCCCGCCCGCCACCTGGATTCCGAAAAGGGCCAGCGAGGCGAGGATGTACCAGTACGCCACTTTCTGAGATTCGTATTTCATGGGTTCGCCTCCTTATCCGGCGTCGTTGGGCGGCCAGCCCTGGGTGTCTGTCTGATCGGTCCAGCGCAGGAATTCCGACAGGCCGCGAAGGTCCTCGTCGGTCAGTTCGTAGCGTGGCATCTGGCGGCGTCCTTCGATGCCGCTGGGTTGGCTTTCGATCCAGCCCTTGAGCATCTCGAAGGCGTCGTCGGGACTGTCCAGCACGCCCCAGCGGGTCATGACGTTGCCAAGCTCGGGGGCGAAATAGGCCCCTTCGCCGTGCAGGCTGTGACAGTTGATGCAGGAATGTTCCTCCCACACGTGTTTGCCGTGGCGCACCTCTTCGGTGAGAGGCATTCCGGCGGTCGAGGTCTGCACCACATAGCGGTGCGAGTGGACGGTCATCGCCACGAAGACCGCGACGAAAAAGATCGAGCCCCCATAGAAGATGTTTCGCGCCCGGGATTTCGTGAGAATTTCAGCCATGTTCGGGCCTCCTTGAAAGCGGGATGCCCATTCGTAGCCGCGCCTCCGGGGCCGAAGTTTGTGCCAGCGCAAAGTTCGGCGCGATTGGCCGGGTAGGCTGAGAGGGGAAAGGAGAAAGCCCATGTCCCGCGCCCGCCTGGACGACCCCGATCTGCCCTTGGCCGACCTGATGACGGCGTGGCCGCAGACGATCCCGGTCTTCGTGCGACACGGGATGCTGTGCGTCGGGTGCCTTGTCAGCCCGTTTCACACCGTGACCGACGCCTGTGCCGAGTATCACCTGGACGAGGAGGACTTCCTGGCGGAACTCAGGCAGGCGGCAGAGCGGAGTTGACCGCGGTTATTTCTGGCTGAGAACCACCAGCGCGTGCGGATCGCGCACGACAATGCGCTTGCGGCGGCTTTCGACCAATCCCTGCTTTTCCCAGCCGCTGAGCAGGCGGCTGACGGTGTGCAGGGTGGTCGCGGTCAGTTCGGACAGGTCCTGTCGCGTGATCGGGAAATCGATCTCGATCCCGTTTTCCACCTTGCGGCCCGTCTGGTTGACCAGACGCAGTAGCGCGTTGGCGACCCGCTGTTCGACCTGCTGCGTGGCCATTTCCACGATCTTGTTCTGCACTTCGCCGAGCCGCTGGCCCAGTGTCTTGTAGGTTTCGGTGGCAAAGCCGTCGTAGTCCGCGACGAAGCTGTCCCACAGGTGCATCGGCCAGCTGAGCGCAAGCGATTCCGACGCGGTCATCGCCGTCGCCGGATAGGTATCGCGTCCGATGGCGCTGGCGATGCCGATCAGTTGGCCCGGCGGGATGTGCAGGGCGGTGACCTGTTCGCCGGTGGGCGTGATGCGCACGACCCGGACATAACCGTCGAGCAGCATGAAGAAACGCTCCGCCGAGTGACCTTCCTGAAAGATCGCCACGCCCTCGTCGTAGCGCCGGGACGACGCCTGATCCAGGACCGTACGGATCTGCCGTTTCTCGAGTCGCGAGAACGGCGGCAGGTGCGTCAGCAGGCTCTCGTCGAGTCGGGGCAGTGTCTTGCGCGAAGGGGAAGGCTCCATGCCCGGGGTTCTGCCACATTCCGGGGCGTCGGACCAACACGCATTTTCCACGTCAACGCGCAGAAGTTTGTGCCAGAGCAAAAAGCGCTCGGCGGGGACGCGGTATGTTTCAGTCAACCGAAACAGAGATCCGAAAGGAAGAGACCGATGATCCGCACACTGGCAACCGGCCTGGCACTCGCGGCCCTGATGGGGGGCGCTGCCTTCGCCGAAACGTTCGAAGTCAAGATGCTGAACAAGGGCGCGGATGGCGAGCGCATGGTTTTCGAGCCGGCCTTCGTGCAGGCCGCGCCGGGCGACACGATCAAGTTCGTCGCCGCCGACAAGGGCCACAACGCCGAGACCGCGAAGGACATGATCCCGGACGGCGCCGAGGGCTTCAAGGGCAAGATCAACGAGGAGATCGAGGTCACGTTGGACACCGAGGGTGTCTATGCCGTGATCTGCAAGCCGCACTACGCCATGGGCATGGTGATGACCATCGCCGTTGGCGATGTCGAGGCGCCCGAGGGCTTCCTTGAGGGGCGCGTGCCGAAGAAGGCCAAGGCCCGTTTCGAAGAGCAACTGAGCAACATGTGATGCAGCGGTGCGCGCGGGGTTGTCCGCCGCACCCATTTCCCAGGAGGATAGAATGACCAAGTTCATCAACCCAGGCCTGACAAAAACCAGTCGCCGCAACGTGCTGCGCGGATCGATCCTGGCCGGCGCCGCCGCCATGACCGGCGCCGCCGCCATGACCGGCGCCGCCGCCATGACCGGCGCGGGCGCAATGGCGGCCCGCCGCCCGCAAGAGCCGCTGAAGGCCGACGCGGTCTCGCGCAAGCTTCACAAGGCGGCCGCCGACGATGCGTCCGCCAGCACCGCGAAACCGGCCGACCTGTCAGGCTATACCCGCGTCAACCAGAAGCTTGTGGCGCCGCCCTTCGCGCCGGAACACGAACAGGTCGCCACCGGCGGGCCCAAGATCATCGAGATCACCATGGTCACCGAAGAGCGCCTGATGGTCGTCGACGAGGATACCGGGGCCAGCGTCTGGGCCTTGACCTATAACGGTTCGGTGCCCGGCCCGCTGATCATCTGCCACGAGGGCGACATGGTCGAGCTGACCCTGCGCAACCCCGCAGATTCGATGATGGAGCACAATATCGACTTCCACGCCTCCACGGGTGCGCTGGGCGGCGGTGGCCTGACCCATGTCTATCCCGGCGAGGAATGCGTGCTGCGCTGGAAGGCGACCAAACCGGGATGCTTTACCTATCACTGCGCCCCGGGTGGCGCGATGATCCCGTATCACGTCGCGCATGGCATGAACGGCGCCATCATGGTGCTGCCGCGAGACGGGCTGAAGGATGGGCAGGGCAATCCGCTGCGCTATGACAGCATCGCCTATATTGGCGAGCAGGACTATTACCTGCCGATGGACGAGAACGGCGATTACAAGAGCTATGACGCCGCCGGGGATGACTATGCCGACAGCCTCGAGGCGATGCGCACGCTCGTGCCCACGCACCAGGTGTTCAACGGCGCGGTCGGTGCGCTGACCGGCGAACACGCGCTGAAGGCGAAGGTTGGCGAGACGGTCCTGATGGTGCACAACTCGTGCAACGTGGACAGCCGCCCGCACCTGATCGGCGGGCATGGCAACTATGTCTGGGAAAGCTCGTTCACCGATCCGCCGCTCACGGGCATGGAGACGTGGTTCGTCCGTGGCGGCAGTGCGGCGGCGGCGATGTACACGTTCGAGCAGCCGGGCGTCTATGCCTACGTGAACCACAACCTGATCATCGGCGCCATGCTGGGCGGGACCGCGCACTTCGTCGTCGAGGGGGCGTGGGACAACACCCTGATGGAACAGGTCGTGGAGCCGCGACCGTTCGAAAGCTGAGCGAAAGGAGCGGGAACATGACCGCCGCGATGACATGCAAGCCCGGCCTGAAGGTGTCCCTTCTTCTGGTTGCGCTGCTGATCATCGCGGCGGTTCTTTTCGGCACCGCGCTGACCCGGCGCGGTGCCGGATACGATCCGGCGCTGCTGCCGGAAATGGCGGCAACCCCCGTCACGCTGTCTACCGGAGCAAAGCTCTACGTCCAGAAGTACGAGGTCAGCGTGGCCGAATGGAACATTTGCCACGATCAGGGCGCCTGCGCCCTGCATCTGCGGGTCCGGCCGGACCAGGACGCCAGGCTGACGCCCGCGACGGGCCTGAGCTATGTCGATGTCGGTGAATATCTTGAGTGGATCAATAACGCGACAGGCGTGACTTTCCGACTGCCCACCGCAGGCGAGTGGACCGAGATGGCGGCGTCCGTCCTGCCGGACGAAGCCGATCCGATCTTCACCGATCCTTCGCTCACATGGGCCTCGACCTACTTGGTCGAAGGCTTGGCGCCGCGTGCGCTGAAGCCGCGGGGGAGTTTTTCGACCTCTCCCGAGGGTGTTGCCGATCTTGACGGAAGCGTATGGGAGTGGACGCAGGAATGTTTCTCGGGCGCATCGGGCGACGCCGATCCATCACGCTGTCCTGCGTTCTACGTCGGCGGCGAACATGTCACCGCGATGTCCTACCTTATCCGCGACCCGGCCCGCGGCGGATGCGCCGTGGGATCGCCGCCGGCCCATCTGGGGATGCGCCTGGTCAGCGACACGGAGATCGGGACGCCTCATCGGGGCAGCTGAGATCCATGCAGGCTGGCCGATGACAGAGGCCGACGGGCTTTGTCGGGCATTGCTGACATCAGTTCCCGCCTGGGTGCTCATCCGCGAGGAGCGCGATTTCGACGTGATCGCCCCGATCCTCGAGCAGGTTCGCGCAGTCCGATGAAGGAACGGCCGGACTGACGGGGCGACAGCAGAACGGCCCGCCGAGAGGGGGCGGGCCGTTGCGCTTGCGGGGTCATGCCGACCGGGAGGATGGGAGGACGACACGGCCCCGCGATGACGGGATCAGGCGTCACGCGCCATGTGCGATCCAGATCGATTTCGGTTCGGTGAAGTTTTCCAGTGCGATCTCGCCATGCTCGCGGCCAAAGCCGGAATCCCGAGTGCCGCCCCAGGGCAACCGCACGTCGGTCGGCCCGAAGGTGTTGGCCCAGACGGTGCCTGCCTTCAGGTCGCGCAGGAAACGGTGCATCCGGCGCATGTCGTTGGTCCAGATGCCCGCCGCGAGACTGAAGCTGGTGCCGTTGGCGATGGCGAGCGCCTCGTCCTCGTCCTCGAAGCCGATCACCGAGGCGACAGGGCCGAAAATCTCCTCCTGCGAGATGCGCATCTCGGGGCGGACATCGTCGAACACCGTCGGGGCGACAAAATACCCGCGCTCCATGGCGCGGGCGCCGCCTGTCACGAGCCGTGCGCCCTCTTCCTCGCCGATGCGGATATAGTCGAGAATCCGGTCCATCTGTTTCTCGGAGACGACCGGCCCCATCTGCGTGCCGCCATCGGACGGGTCGCCGGTCCGGATCTTCTCGGCCCGTGCCACGAGCCGTTCCACGACCTCCTCGCGGATCGAGTTGTGGACGACGATCCGGGAGCCGGCCGAGCAGACCTGCCCGCTGTTGAAGAAAATACCGGACGCGGCGGCCTTGGCCGCGGTTTCAATGTCGGCATCGGGGAAGATGACGTTTGCCGATTTGCCGCCGAGTTCCAGAGTGACGCGCTTGAGGTTGCCCGCGGAGCCTTGCAGGATCTGCCGGCCGACGCCCGGAGAGCCGGTGAAGGTCACCTTGTCCACGTCCGGGTGATCGACCAGTGCCTGCCCGGCGATGGCGCCGAAGCCCGGCACGACGTTGAGCACGCCGGCGGGAAGGCCGGCCTCGAGCGCAAGTTCGCCCAGTTTCAGCGCGGTCAGCGGTGTGAGTTCCGCCGGTTTCAGGACCACGGTGCAGCCACAGGCCAGGGCCGGGGCGATCTTCCACATGCCGATCATCATCGGGAAGTTCCAGGGCACGATGGCCCCGACCACGCCGACCGGCTCGCGCACGGTGTAGGTCAGTGCGTCCTGCCGGGCGGGAATGACCTGTCCGTTGATCTTGTCGGCGAAGCCCGCGTAGTAGGTCAGCGTGTCCAGCACCGCCGGCATGTCCTGCCGCCGGATTGTCGAGACCGGCTTGCCGGAATCGAGGCTTTCCAGTTCGATCAGTTCGTCCTGGTCGCGGCGGATGAGGTCGGCGAAGCGCAGCAGGATCTGGCCGCGATCGGCGGCGCGCATCCGGCCCCAGTCGCCGGTCAGCGCCTTTCGGGCGGAGGCGACCGCGTCGTTCACATCCTCCACGCCCGCCTCGGCGACCTGTGCGAGCGGTTGCTCGGTGGCCGGATTGACTGTTTCAAAGCTGCGACCGGAGCGCGCGGGCACCCGTTCACCATGAATGATCAGGTCTGCACGGGTGGTCGAGATATCATAGGGCATGGCGTCTTCTCCTTATGCATATTATTTCATATTTCATCTTCGGCCTCTCGCATTCGAAGCCGCATGATTTCAACTTAATGGCCTTTTGTTTTCGAAAAATATGATATTT
Source organism: Roseovarius sp. THAF8 (assembly GCF_009363735.1). Lineage (NCBI taxonomy): Bacteria > Pseudomonadati > Pseudomonadota > Alphaproteobacteria > Rhodobacterales > Roseobacteraceae > Roseovarius > Roseovarius sp. THAF8. The sequence continues at coordinate 3,923,746 of NZ_CP045410.1, forward strand.
ACTGCATATAGGTCGAAATGACCGTTCAAAGTTATGCACGGCAATGCATATTAAGGAGACTCGTATGCAGATCGAGATTGTCCCTGTCTGGCGGTTTCGCAAGTCCGAAGACGAGCCGCCGATGATGGTCATGCTGGATTTTCTCAACGAGATCCGCGCGACCGGCAAGATCACTCGCGCGGCCGAGCAGGCGCAGATTTCATATCGGCACGCGTGGAACCTGATCGAGAAATGGTCGGACTTCTTCGAGACGCCGCTGGTGGAGCGCAAACGCGGCAAGGGCACCAACCTGACGCCGTTCGGCGAACGGCTGGTCTGGGCGGGACAGCGGTTGCAAGCCCGGCTGATGCCGCAGCTCGCCAACCTGGTGCACGAGCTGGAGGCGGAACTGGCAGAGTTTCTGCCGCAGGCCACCACGGAGATCCGTGCCCATGCCAGCCACGGCTTCGCCGTGGAACAGTTGCAGCGCATCCTCGACAGCCAGGGCGACATGGTCTTCAACCTGCGCTACGTCAGCAACGAAACCTCGCTGATGGCACTGAAGCGCGGCGAATGCGACCTTGCCGGACTGCATCTGCCGCAGGGGCCGCTGCGTCGGCAGGCGATCGAGGCGAACCGGGACTTCCTGACCGGAGAGCGCTACAGCGTCATCAGCTTCGTGACCCGCGAAATGGGCTTGATGCTGGGGGCCGGCAATCCGCTGGGGATCCGGGGCGTCGAGGACCTGAAGACCCCCGACATCCGGTTTGTCGCGCGCGATCCGGTCTCGGGGACGGCGCATCTTTTCAAGCAGATCCTTGCGCAAGTCGGCATGACGCCGGATGACATTGGCGGGGGGCATCCGTCCTTCGAGTTCACCCATGCCGCCGTCGCGGCCTATGTCGCGAGCGGCATGGCCGATGCGAGCTTCGGCGTGGAGGCCGCCGCGCGTCGGTTCAACCTAGAATTTCTGCCCCTGGTGACAGAGGACTACGTGTTCGTCTGTCGCGAGGCGCTGCTGGCGTCGGAAGCCATGAAGCGGGTCATCGCCGCCATGCAGAGCCGGGAGTTCACGAGCGCGATCAAGACCCTGCCGGGGTATCGTGCCGCCAATCCGGGGGGCGTGCAGCCCGCCGCAGAGGTCTTCGGAGAGTGATACTGGTCTTTTGCAAGCTGTGACGGAGAAGCCGAGCGCCGAACTGGATTGGCCTTGGTATCAAGGATTTCACGGGGTGAACTGGACAACGTCATGGCGCGTCATTGCTACACCTTCATGTGCACGGGTACTCTCGCGAAATCAGACGCGTAATGTCTTTTTCCAGCCGCTTGATGGGCTCGGATTTGGAGGAATGAAAGTACTCCATATTGCTTGGGCCGATACCGTGTTGATCCGACTTCGAATGTCAGTTCAGTTCAGCTTTCAGCCATTCAATGAGGCGATCCACAGCGGCGTAATCCGAGCGCCGGGTGCCCCTGAAGACGGAAATCTCGTTTGGCCTGTCGACGTACAGATCGCAAGCGGGTCGTAATTTGCCGTCCTCTATCATGTCACTGACCGTTCTTTTCCATCCCAAGGCAACCCCCTGGCCGGTGACCGCCGCCTGCAGCACGAGGGGATAACTGTCGAATGAAACCATTCGCAAGCGGGACGGACGGGCAATGCCGGTGGCGGCGAACCACTCCGGCCAGTCAAACCAGTCCTGCGGCGTGACACGATGCGACAGGAGAGGCAGGCCGCTCAGGGTTTCCGGCGAGATCGGAGCGGTGCTATCCGCGAGCAGGGAGGGCGCGCAGACCGGAAAGATACTGTCCGCAGCGGTAAAGAGCAGCCGGGCCGAGCCCGAGGCGCGGCCGGTGGTCTGCAGGGCGATGTCGAAGGGTTCGGTGGCCTCCGTAAGCGGGGCAAGCGCGCTGACCAGTTGCAACTGCACTTCGGGATGGCGGGCATGGAAATCCGAAAGACGCGGCATCAGCCAGTAGAAGGCCTCGCAGAGCTGGCAGCGCAGCACGACGGTGTCGGGGTCGCGGCTGCCGCGAAGGGCGGCGACCTCGGCCCGGATCGCTGCCAGAGCGTCGCCAGCGACCTGTCCCAATCGGCGACCTTCCTTGGTCAGGAACACCGCGCGGTTCCTGCGTTCAAACAGGCGCAGGCCCAGCTCTGCCTCGAGCTGGCCGATCTGGCGGCTGACGGCAGTTTGCGTCAACCCGAGTTCTTCGGCGGCACGGGTGAAGCTTTCAAGCCGGGCGGCGGCCTCGAACGGGCGAAGCCGAGCAAGTTGGATGTCGTCTGTTTGCATGACCTGAACTCATGTATTTTTACCCTTTTATCATTTTTATTAGGGTTTTGCGAATGATTGCATGCACGCATGACATCATTCAGATTCATTTGGCAGAGTGTGCCGGGCCTTGGGTCGGGCATCGCCGCGATCACGGCCGGCGTCTTGCTGCTTTCGCTGTCCGACGCGCTGGTGAAACTCAACAACGAGGGTTTGTCACTCGGGCAGGTTCTGACAGTCCGATCCGGAATTGCCGTGCTGTGCCTCGGGGCGGTCTTGCGGCTCACCACATGTATGAACATCGGCCTGGTCCGTGTCACGGGCTGGGTGTGGTTGCGCAGTTTGTGCCTCGCCCTGATGTGGGGCTGCTATTACGCCGGGCTGCCCGAGTTGTCGTTCTCCATCGCGGCTGCCTGTTATTATACCTCGCCGATGTGGATGGCTTTCCTGTCGTCAACGCTGCTCGGAACGCGCATCGGGGGACGCGGGTGTGTTGCGATCCTTTTGGGTCTTGCGGGCGTGATGACAATCCTGCGTCCGGGCCTGGATGAGGTATCGCCGATGATCGGACTGCCGTTGCTTGCCGGGTTCTTCTACGCACTCGCGGCCGTGATCACACAGGGGCGTTGCCGTGCCGTGCCGGCGATGTCGATGGCGATGAACCTCAACCTTGTTCTGTTTCTGGCTGGCCTGGGGCTGGTCGCCGGCCTGTGGTGGAGCGGACAGGGGAACGACGCGGGCTTCCTTTTGTCGGTCTGGCCTTCACTGAAAGTGGCGGATCTGGGTCTGCTGGCCGGGTTGGGCGTGTTGCTCGCTGTCATCACCGCCCTGGTCGCCTATGCGTATCAGAGGGCGTCCGCACCGATCATCGGCTTGTTCGATAACGGGTATCTTGTTTTCGCCCTGTTCTGGAGCATCTTGATCTTTGGCGATCGACCGGGCTTCATTGATCTTCTGGGCATAGTGCTGATCGGAAGCGGGGCACTTCTTGCCACCACTGCGTCGGCCAATCGCGGACCGGACCAGAGCCAAGGGGACTAACCATGTCGCTGGACACCTGGATTGCCTATACCATTGCCTGCATTGTCCTGACGGTGATCCCCGGACCGAGCGTCCTGCTCGTGATCGCGCAGTCGCTGACGCGGGGCAGGGTGGCTGCGGCGATGTGCATTCTCGGTGACGTCGTAGGGAGTGTCGTGCTTGTCGGGCTGTCCTTCGCCGGGGTCGGAGCTATCCTCGCCGCCTCCGCGATCCTCTTCCAGATCGTGAAATGGGCCGGGGTCCTTTATCTGGCGTGGCTGGGCATCGGCCGGATCATGGAGGCGCGGCGCGATGCACCGGAGAGGGTCAGCCATGGAGGTGGCGCTTCTTCCTGGAGCAGCTTCTGGGCCGGAACAGTGACCGCCGTTCTGAACCCCAAGGCGATCGTCTTCTACATGGCATTCCTTGCCCAGTTCATCGACCCGCAAGGCGATCTGCCCGTGCAGCTTGCGGTGCTGACGGTGACCTCCAGCCTCGTTGTCGTGGTGTTGCTGGCCGGGTATGCGCTGATCGCGGAGCGGGCGGGTCGGCTCTTTGACAGTCGGCGCGCGCGTCGCCGCATGGGCTACGCTGGCGGCGGGTTCATGATCGGCGGTAGCGCGGTCATGGCGGTGACGCGTTAGAGCTTGTCGGGAAGGTTGAACCTTGGATTATTTTTGATCTTGGTCTGCAGAGATGACAGCGACATCAAACCAACTGGTCGAGAGTTTCTACAACGACGTGTGGAACAAGCGCGACTTCCGGGTGGCGCATGAGATAATTTCAACTGATTTCAGATTTCGTGGTTCGCTTGGACCTGAAAAGCTCGGCATCGGCGGCTTTCTTGAATACGTTGAAGCCGTCCACAAGGCGCTTGGAAACTATACTTGCATCATTAAGGACTTAGTCTGCATTGATGACAGGGCGGCTGCCCGTATGATTTTTCGAGGAACACATCAGTCTGACTTTTTCGGAGTTAGTTGTACCGGCAAAGACATTGAATGGGCGGGCTCCGCTTTTTTTGGAATATCGGACGGCAAGCTCTCCAAGCTTTGGGTGCTTGGCGACCTGGACGCTGTAAAGCAGCAATTGAGTGCGCCAACAGTCGGTCGGTTCTGACGTTCTATGTCTGCTTTGTCACGCTCTTAGCCAAGTCGCAGTCGTCACAGCGAAGTCATCCAAGCACGACTGCACCGGTGGCAGCATCTCGAACGCGGTTGCCTGCTCGCCAATTGACGTTTCAGGTGTCCTCGTCCGTTTTCCGGGACCGTTCCGCCATCAGGTTTGCCATGGTGGGCTTCCCGGTAGCCCTGAGCCCGGCAACCGCGCCAAGATAATCTCGCTCTTCGCGGTTCTGGCTGATCTTCGATTTCGCGAGTGTCCGGCTTGCCGTTATTCGGAATGCGACGATGCTTTCCAGCATCCCCTGCATGTCGTCTTGCGGCGCATCTGCCATGCGCCAAGCATTCTCGCCGTTCAGCTTTCGCTCGTGCGTGCGCGTCAGAAGACCCACGGCTGCACGTTTGGCCTGTTCGTCGTGCTGGAACGAAATGGTCCCGCAGATATGTACCGCCTGATAGTTCCAGGTCGGAACGTGGCGGTGATGGTCGGCCTTGCTTGGAAAGAAGTTCGGTGAGATGTAGGCGTCTGGACCACGGAATATGGCCAGAACCTCTTGCTCCTCGGCAATCATCCGGTGCATGGCATTTGCCTGTGCGACATGGCCGACCAGTGATCCGTCCGGGGCCCGGAGCAACGGCATGTGGTTTGCCAACAATCCTTCTTCCGTCTGCGCCACGATACAGGCCAGTGGCGCTGTATCGAGTATCTCACGGATCGCCGCAGGATCGGTCTCTTCAAAATGCGATGGTGTGTACATTCCCGGCCCCTGTTGCGGTTGCAATATCGTGCCGCGCGGACGCAATGATGTCCCAACGCTTTTGTATCAGGAAGCGGACCGCCTGATGCGTGCTTCGATAGCCTGGACCACCGCGATCATGTCATCCTCATCGCGGCCCATGGCCTCGGTTTCGGCATAGAGCGCCTCGCAGACGTTCATCAGGGGGGAGGCAGTGCCGGCGGCTCTTGCAGCTTCCAAGACCAGACGGCTGTTTTTCAGCACGTCCGAGATACCGGCCTGACGGCTGAAATCCTGGATGCGCAGCTTGTCGATCTTCACGCGGGAGACGTCGCTGGCCATCGGCCCGGCATTGAGGATGTCGGCGAAGCGGTCCATGTCGAGCCCGTGGCGCGCCGCGAAATGCGCGGCTTCGGCAAGGCCGGTGACCATGGTGATCAGGAAGGTATTGACCGCAAGTTTCATTTGCAGGGCGCCGGGTACGGTGCCGCAGTCGAAGAGCTGTTTGCAGATCGGCGAGAGCATGGGGCGCAGGCGTTCGACCTCCTCGGGAGGTCCGGCCAGCATGCCGACGAGTTGACCTGCCTCCGCCGGCTTTCGAGAACCAGAGACCGGCGCCTCGACAAAGCGGCCGTCGGCGGCGGCGATATCCTGTGACAAGCCCTGGGAGTATTTCGCGGAGGTCGTGCCCATCGACACGATGCAATGCCCGGCGACACGATGCGTGAAAGCCTCGGTGTCGCGGCCCAGAACGGCATCGGTCGCGGCCTCGTTTTCCAGCATCAGAAGCACCGTGGTGCATTGGGCGAAGAGGTCGTCCACATCGGCTGCCACCTTGGCCCCGGCCTCTCTCAACGGGGCGGTTCGTTCCGCCGTCCGGTTCCAGACCATCAGGGACTGTCCGGCGCGGCGCAGGTTCAGCGCCATAGGTTCGCCCATGGTGCCCAAGCCGATGAAGCCGATTTGTTCTCCTGATGCCATGACTGTCTCCCGTTTCCGCGGGACCCAAGCTAGCCGAGCTCAATCATTCTGAATAACGAAATGAATGAAACCGTGGGTTTCAATATTCGGATATGTGAGTTTGCTGCAGAGGTTGAAGACTCTGCATTTCACCAGCAGCCTGCCGCCTCTCACCCGGGGGCTCTGCGCCGGGGGCGATGGTGGTGCGCTTCCGCGACAGGGCGGCAGACACCGCCCGGATGATCGAGACGGCGCGCGCGCTGAAATCCGCGCTGGCCTTCAGCCCAGGCGCGCGGGGCGTCGCCGTGGTTTCGGCCATCTGCGGACAGCTGGACCCAGAGGCCGCCGCCTGCCGCTCAGGAACAGGATCGACACCCTAGGCGCCTGACGCCCAGAGCGCATGGAAGTGATGCACCGGCCCGTGACCGTGGCCCACGTTCAGCGTGTCGCTTTGGGCAAGCGCGGCGTGCAGATAGGCCTTGGCGCGGGCCACTGCCTCGGGCATGTCGTGATGCGGCAGAAGCGCGGCGATGGCCGAGGAGAGGGTGCAGCCGGTGCCATGATCGTTGGTCGTTGTGATGCGCAGGGCCTTCAGTGCCCGGGTGCCCTCGGGTCCGGCCAGCAGGTCGGTGCTGTGCTCGCCCTTCAGATGCCCGCCCTTGAGCAGCACGTAATCGGAGCCAAGTGCCATGAGCTCGGGCAGGGCGGCTTGCATCGTCTCGGCGGTCCAGTCGTCTTCGCGGCCCAGTAACACGGCGGCTTCGGGCAGATTCGGGGTGATGACGCGGGCCAGCGGCACGAGCGCCTCGCGCACGGCCGAGACCGCTTCAGGGTCGAGCAGGGCATGGCCGCTCTTCGCGACCATCACCGGATCGAGCACGATGTTGTCTGCCCCGTGATGGCTCAGCCTGTCGGCCACCGCCTCGGCAATCCCGGCATTTGCGATCATCCCGATCTTCACCGCGTCGACGCGCACGTCGTCCAGTACCGCGTCGATCTGGGCGGCGACGAAATCGGGGTCCAGCGCCTGGAAGCAGCGAACACCTTGTGTGTTCTGCGCGACCACCGCGGTGATGGCGGAACAGGCATAGGCGCCAAGCGCGGACATGGCCTTGATATCGGCCTGGATGCCTGCGCCGCCTGAGGGGTCGGTGCCCGCGATGGTCAGGACATTGGCAATCATGACGGCACCTCTGACATCAAGGCGGCGGCCTCATGCGCGACCTCGGCCACATCGAGGCTCAGGGCGAGGCTGGTTCCCTTGAGGGCTTTAAGATCTACCCAACGCGCCTCCAGCGCGTCGTCCCCTGCAACCGGCTCTCCCGCCGTCCATCGGAACAGCACGGCGATCAGGATGAAATGCCGGCGCAGGGTGCCGGCGGGGCCGAGGTCAAACGCGTCAACTGCGGTGAACACGCGGAGCGGCTCGGCGGAAACGCCGGTTTCCTCCGACAGTTCTCTGGTTGCGGCCTCGAACAGCGTTTCGCCGTGGTCGATCTTTCCGCCCGGAAATCCCCATCGTCCCGCGTCGGGCGGATTTGCGCGGCGAACAAGAAGGACCTGGTTGTCGCGTATGACGGCGGCGATGGTCGCCGAAATCGGGCGGGGGACTGTCGATGGAGATGGCAAGGCGGCCTCGTCATGCTGAGGCCGGCAAGGGCAAGAGAGCGCTGCGATCCTGTCCCTTCGCCGGCATGATCCGGATCAGGTTCAAAGGGTCACCGCGCTGCCCAACGATCCTGCGACCGAAGCGCCAGCGATATCTCAGCCCCTTGTCGGGACACCCCTAGGTGGTTCCGAGCCTATCAGGATGGTGCACGAAATCAACGCCTCCCGCGCTGTAAATTGCCGGGTCCAGATGCCTGAGGGTCTCTTCCCGCAGCACTTGCGCAAGTCTTTCGGCAAAACGCGACAGGTTTGGCGCCCGCAACAGGCGCACCTCGATATTCGGCAACTCCGGCAGGCCAAGCTCCGAGCCGAGACAGGCGATATCCTCCGGCCTGCCGTGATCCGTGCGCACGGCTATGCCCAGACCACTGCGCAGGCCGGCCCAGACGGCGGGCAGGCTGGGCGTGGTGAGCGCGGCGCGCCAGCGCGTCCGGCTGTGGTCAAGCGTGGCAAGCGTGGCCTGCCGAAACAGGCAGGGGTGGTTGAACATGATGAGGGGGAGGGGGGCGGCAACGGCGACCTCCGGCAGATCGCGATGCGCCAGCCAGTGCATGGGGCATTCGCACAGGGTTTCGCCTTCGGTCGGGCTGCCGGGCCGGAAAAAGGCGATCGCGGCGTCGATGCGCCCGGCACGGACCTCTTCGGCGAGCCTGTGGTTTTCCCCGGCCTGCACGTCGACATGCACGTTTTCCACGTCCTGTCCGAACCTGCCGAGTGTCGCAGGCATCACGTCATCGAAGAAATCCTGCGGCAGGCCGAGTCGCACGGAGGCCTTGCCTGCCGCCGCGCCGACCGAGAGCGCGGCTTCGTCGTTCAGCGCGACGATACGCCGGGCATAGGCGATGAAAGCCTCGCCCGCTTCGGTCGGCACGAGGCCGCGTCCCTTGCGAACGAACAGAGTTGTGCCCGCCTGCTGTTCCAGCTTCTTGAGGTGCATGCTGACGGCGGATTGCGAGCGGCCGAGTTGCACGGCAGCGCGCGCGAAGCTTCCCAGATCCGAGCCAACGACGACCGTACGGAGCGCGTCCATGTCAAAGCTTGGCATTGGTTCCGATTCTCGAATTATAGGGTTTCGATCTATTTGATTTTCTTAAGTCATAGCCTTGGATACCCTACCGTTCAAGAGGATGCTCTCCGGCAGGACGCGATTTTGCGGCAGTCGAAGGAGAGCTTAAGGGCCAGAACCAAGATGATCGGAAATACCCTGATACTCATCGCGGCCGCCCTGCCGCTCATGGGCAGCCCGGGGCCGGCCACGATCAGCTTGGCGAGTCTGGGCGCTGCATTCGGGTTTTGGAACGCCCTGCCGTATCTCATGGGCATAATACTTGGAACCATCGTGGTGCTGGCGATCATCGCGACCGGCGTGACCGGGGTCATGTCTTCCGAGGCCTGGTTGCTGGTGGTCCTCCGCATTGCTGCGGTGGCCTATATTCTTTACCTGGCGTGGAAGATCGCGACGGCGCCTGTCGGGCAAGCGCCAACTGGCGCCGGTGGTCGTTCGGGCGTAGTCATAGGGTCGTTTCTACCGGGCCTCGGCCTTGCCGTGGCCAACCCCAAAGCCTACGCGGCGATCGGCGCCGTGTACGCCGGATACTCGATCACGCCCGAGCACCTCTTGCTTGACACGTTCTTGAAGTTCATCGCGTTGGCCTTCATGGCCGCGGTCGTGAATACTGCCTGGCTCGTATTCGGGAGCACATTCTCCCGCTTCCTGGAAGATCCGAGCGTGGGACGTGCAATCAATATCGTATTCGCTATCATGCTTGTTCTGTCGGTCGGCGTTGCGTTCCTCCTCGGTTGAACCTGCAGCGCTCGAGTTGGAGTTACAGCAATCCACGATCAGTCGCGCCGTTCGAGAACTGGAAGGTTCTCTTGTTGCACCCTCTTGGTCTAACCGCGCCTGTGGATCAGGTCATCCAGTTCGCTTCCAATGCAATGCGCCCGAGGCGACCGTCAGTAATATTCGATTGTTGGCGATTTCATTGGCGCTGCTCGATCGGGTCTACCTCCCTCAGTACTGTTGACGTGCGAGTTCGGCTTGCATTCTTGCTTCGGCGAGACTGATGCTTGTATACGACCCAAGACCCATCTCGCGTTGGCGTCCCCAGAACTAAAAGCGAAAGATCCAAAGGGACCCGCCGTCAGGCGGTTGTAAAGCCACAGGCACAGCCCGTCGCAAAGCCCGCCTGATTTGATTTTGCCATGATGATATCCTCCGTTTTATATACGTTCTAACGTGGGACTTCCCGGGTCATAAGGGGACCTGCGGAAACACTAAATTATTACGATGAAAGGAAAATCTATTCCAATGACACGCGGTGGGAACGTATGGCGCAACAAGGATGCCTCTCCGGCGGGAGTATTTTTCGAACGATGAAAGAGCCGTGGCCAGAAGGATACGGGCGGCGGGTGCTGGACGAGGTGGACAGCACCAATGCCGAGGCGGCGCGGATTGCGCCCAACCTGCAAGGGCCGGAGTGGATATTGGCCCGCCACCAGACGGCGGCGCGGGGGCGGCGCGGGCGGCCCTGGGCCAACCCGGAGGGCAACTTCGCGGCGACGCTGGTGATGCGGCCCACAGAAAGCGCCGACCAGGTGGCCCTGCGGTCCTTCGTGGCGTCGCTGGCGCTGTACGACGCCTTTGTCGCGGCGACGGGACGGCCCCTGGGCTTTGCGCTGAAATGGCCCAATGACGTGCTGCTGAATGGCGGCAAGCTGGCCGGGATCCTCTTGGAAAGCGCGGGCGCGGGAAGCAGCCTCAGCCATTTTGCCATCGGGATCGGGGTGAACCTGAAGAGCGCGCCCGAGGCGGGCGCGGTCGAGCCGGGCGCGGTGCGGCCCGTGTCGCTGTTGTCGGAGACCGGGGCGAAGATCGACCCCGAGGAGTTCCTCGATCTACTGGCGCCGGCCTATGCGCGGCTCGAGGCGCAGTTCGTGACCTACGGGTTCGCCCCCATTCGCGCGGCCTGGATGGACCGGGCAGCGCGGCTGGGCGAGGTGATCACGGCGCGGACCGGGCGCGAGACCTTTACCGGCACGTTCGAGACGGTGGACGCGGGCGGCAATCTTGTTCTAACAGATGCCAAATCGCGCCACGTCATCCCGGCGGCGGACGTGTTTTTCTAAGGGGAAGAGAGGGCGGTGCCATGCTTCTGGCGATCGACTGCGGCAACACCAACACGGTTTTCGCGATCTGGGACGGGTCGGAGTTTCTGTGCACCCTTCGCACCTCGACCCACCATGCGCGGACGGCGGATGCCTATTTCACGTGGTTCTCGACGCTGGTGAAGCATTACGAGATCGATCTGGACATCACCGACGTGATCATCTCGTCCACGGTGCCGCGTGTGGTGTTCAACCTGCGCGTCTTTGCCGACCGTTTCTTTGGCTGCCGGCCCATCGTGGTGGGCAAGCCGGAATGCGCCCTGCCGCGCCAGCCGCGGGTGGACGAGGGCACGCAGGTGGGGCCGGACCGGCTTGTTAATGCGGCCGGGGCCTATGACCTTTATGGCGGCAACCTGATCGTGGTGGATTTCGGCACCGCGACGACCTTCGACGTGGTGGCGGATGACGGGGCCTATGTGGGGGGCGTGATTTCCCCCGGCGTCAACCTGAGCCTAGAGGCCTTGCACATGGCGGCGGCGGCCTTACCTCATATCGACGTGACGAAGCCGCAGAAGGTGATCGGCACCAACACGGTGGACTGCATGCAGTCGGGCGTATTCTGGGGGTACGTGGGATTGGTCAACGGGGTGTGCGACCGCATCCGGGCCGAGTATGAGACGCCGATGAAGATAATCGGCACGGGCGGCCTTGCGCCGCTTTTCGCGCAGGGTGACCTGCTGTTCGACGAAATTAGAGAAGATCTGACGATGCATGGGCTGACCGTGATCCATGCCCATAACAAGGAAGGCTGATCGGGGATGAGCAGTGAGAGATTGACGTACCTTGCCCTTGGCGGGGCGGGGGAAATCGGCATGAACGCCTATGTCTACGGATACGGCGCGCCGGGCAAGGAGAGGTATATCCTTGTGGATCTGGGCGTGACCTTTCCGGACATGGACGGCACGCCGGGGGTGGACCTGATCTTCCCCGACATCGCGTGGCTGGAAGAGCGGCGCGACCAGTTGGAGGCGGTGTTCATCACGCACGCGCATGAAGACCACGTGGGGGCCGTGGCGCATTATTATGACCAGTTGGGCGCGCCCATCTATGCGCGGGCCTTCACCGCCAATATCGCGCGCCGCAAGATGGACGAGCATGGCCACCCCGAAAAGGCGGTGCAGACCGTGTCGCCCTGGCCCGAGACGACCGAAGCCGGGCCGTTCACGGTGGGGTTCGCGCCGATCTCGCATTCGATCCCGGAAAGTTCCGGCCTGGTGATCGACACACCCGCGGGCCGGATCGTGCATTCGGGCGATTTCAAGATCGACATGAGCCCCGTGGTCGGCGAGGCGTTCGACGAGGGAATGTGGGCCGAGATCGCCAGACCGGGGGTGAAGGCGCTGGTTTGCGATTCGACGAACGTGTTCAACGCCCATGAGGGGCGTAGCGAGAGCACCGTGGGCCCCGAGATCGAGAAGCTGGTGGCGGGGTGCAAGGGCATGGTCGTGGCGACCACGTTTGCCAGCAACGTCGCCCGGGTGAAGACGCTGGCCGAGGCCGGCGAGCGGGCCGGGCGGTCGATCTGTCTGTTGGGCCGGGCGATGCGGCGAATGATCGAGGCGTCGGTCGAGACCGGCGTGCTGACGGATTTCCCGCGCACGATCAGCCCCGAGGAGGTGCGAGAGATCCCGCGCGAGAACGTGATGTTGATCGTCACCGGCAGCCAGGGCGAGCGGCGCGCGGCCAGCGCGCAGCTGGCGCAGGGCAAATATAACGGGATCGAGCTGAAGCCCGGGGATACGTTTCTGTTTTCGTCCAAGACCATTCCCGGCAACGAGCGTGGCGTCATCCGCATCATCAACCAGTTCAGCGAACAGGGCGTGGATGTCGTGGATGACAGCAGCGGGCTCTACCACGTGTCGGGGCACGCCAACCGGCCCGACCTGAAGAAGCTGCACCAGATCGTCCAGCCGCAATTCGTGATCCCGATGCATGGCGAGCACCGGCACCTGCGCGAGCATGTGAAGCTGGCGGGGGAAAGCAAGCTGCACGGGGTGATGGCGCCCAACGGCACGATGATCGACCTATCCGGCAACCGCGCGGAGGTGGCCGAGTATGTCGAGACCGGGCGGACCTATCTGGATGGGTCGGTGAAGATCGGGGCGCTGGACGGCATCGTGCGGGATCGGATTCGCATGGCGCTGAACGGTCATGTCACGATCAACGTTATCCTGGACGAGAGCGACGAGCCGCTGGGCGAGCCCTGGTGCGAGATCATGGGGCTGGCCGAGACGGGCGGCAGCCGTGCGCCGCTGGTCGATGTTCTGGAAGAGGATCTCAGCCAGTTCATGGGGCGCGCGAAGTCGAAAACCCTGAGCGATGACGATGCGCTGGAAGACGGGTTGCGCAAGGTGGCGCGGCAGAGCGCGCTTGGCGAGATCGGCAAGAAGCCCGAGGTGACGGTGATCATCAGCCGGCTGTCGTAACGCGCGGCGAAGGGCGCGCGTGGGCTTTCGCCCACCCTACGCGGGTGTTGAGGAGCGGCGCGTTGGGGTGGGTTGGAAACCCACCCTACGGGATCGGTTGGACGCGTGGGGAAGTGAATATTCACCCACCCTACGGGATCGGTTCAGGAGACCATCCGTTCGTCGAAGCTTTTGGCGATGAAGCTGGGCAGGTGGTCGCCCATGCCCACCGGGCCTGCCTTGTCCTTGCTGTCCTGCTTTTGACCGCCTCCGCGGCCACGTGAGGAGGATTTGCGCGCGTCCTGCGGCGTGTCCTCGGGTTTGGCGTCGGGCTTGGCGTCGGACTGTGCCTCGGGCTTGGTGTCTTCGGGTTTATCCGCTGCCGTGTCTTGCCTATCGGGCGTGTCGTCGGATTTGCGGCGGCTGCGCGAGCGACGCGGCTTTTTCGGTGCGTCCTCGGAGGGCGCATCGCCGGCGTCGGCCTTGGGCGCGTCGTAGCCGGCGGGATTGTCCAGCTTGGGGATCTCTTTCTGGATCAGGTTCTCGACCGCCGCCAGGGCCTTTTCGTCGCGCGGGTTGCAGAGCGTGATCGCCTTGCCGTCGCGCCCGGCGCGGCCGGTGCGGCCGATGCGGTGGACGTAATCCTCGGGGTGGCCGGGGACGTCGAAGTTGAAGACATGGCTGACCGACGGCACGTCGAGGCCGCGGGCGGCCACGTCGGAGGCCACGAGAATGCGCAGATCGCCGGCGCGGAAGCCGTCGAGGGTGCGCGTGCGCTGGCTTTGATCCAGATCGCCGTGGATCGGCGCGGCGTCGTATCCGTATTTCTTGAGCGACTTGGCGACGATATCCACGTCCGTCTTGCGGTTGCAGAAGATGATCGCGTTGGTGAGCTTGTCGCCCTCGGCGTCGATGAGCGCGCGCAGAAGCTTGCGCTTTTCGCTGTCGGCGCGGTCGCGGCGGGAGGGTTTGAACATCGCCACGCCCTGTTCGATCGTCTCGGACGCGGTGGCCTGACGGGCGACCTCGATGCGTTCGGGGCTGGACAGGAAGGTGTTGGTGATGCGCTCGATCTCGGGCGCCATGGTGGCGGAGAAGAAAAGCGTCTGGCGGGTGAAGGGGGTCAGGCCGAAGATACGCTCGATATCGGGGATGAAGCCCATATCCAGCATCCGGTCGGCCTCGTCCACGACCATCACCTTGACGTCCGACAGGATCAGCTTGCCACGCTCGAAATGGTCGAGCAGGCGGCCGGGCGTGGCGATCAGGACGTCGACGCCCTTGTCGATGATCTGTTCCTGTTCCTTGAAGCTGACGCCGCCGATCAAGAGCGCCTTGGTCAGCTTGAGGTACTTGGAATAGGTGTCGAAATTCTCGGCCACCTGGGCGGCGAGTTCGCGCGTGGGGCAGAGCACCAGGCTGCGCGGCATCCGGGCGCGGGCGCGGCCCCGGGCCAGAAGCGACAGCATCGGCAGCGTGAAGCCCGCCGTCTTGCCGGTGCCGGTCTGGGCGATGCCCAGGACGTCGCGGCCTTCGAGCGCGGGAGGAATGGCGCCCGCTTGGATGGGGGTGGGGGTCTCGTAGCCGGCTTCTTCGACGGCTTTCAGAACCTTGGGGTTGAGGCTCAGGTCAGAAAATTTGGTCATGTATGTCCACAGTTTTGCGGACACGATTCTGGCCCGCCATCTCGAATTGGCCCATGCGTGCAGGGCCTTGGTCCACTCCCACTATCCCAAGGGCGAGCGTTGGTCAATGTGCGACGCCACGGGACGGACAGAGCGTGTATAACGTGTGAATTGTGTGCGTTTCGGCAACAATCAAGGGCGATCAGGCGAAATTCGGGAAGTGGCGGGCGCGTTTGGCGTCCAGGTCGAGGGAGACCGTGTGCAGGTGGCCGAGCGCGTCGAGCCGGCTGCGCAGGTCCGGCGTGGCCACGCAGACCTCGGTGAAGAAGGCGCGCAGGGCGTCTTCGCCGCCCTCGGACTCGAGCATCGAGAACAGCTGGTGCATCGTCAGGGCCGTTTCCGAGTGCCGGGCGTTGGCTTTGAGGTCGGGCCGGTAGGAGCCTTGGCTGAGCCGGTAGCGGAACCGCGCCTGCCAGTCGTCCCAGGTGGGGGCATGAAGATGCACGAGGCGACAGTCGTCGAGGTCGAAGAGGTTGGAATCGCGTGTCTTGCCGACGAAGGCATTGTGGATACGGATGCTGACATCGGGCTGCCCGGTGCGCACGAAGATCTTCCCGGCGACGTGGCTGAGAAAGCCGCCGTTCAGATGCTCGCCGTAGCGGGGGTACAGCCTGGTGGTCTGCTCGCGGCGGATCCGCAGCACGGGGTCGAAGCCCTTGCACCAGATCGTGCCGGGCGGCGGCGGGTCGGCGGGATCGGGCTGCATCGCCTCGACCGGGCGCACGCGGGCGGAGAGGATGCCGGGCGGGATCGCGGCCAGTTGGGCGGCGAGCGGCGAGAGAGGCTGCAGAAACTCATCGACGTCGACATGCAGGAGCCAGTCGACCTGCGGATCGCGTGTATAGCAATGGGTGGCGTTCAACGACTGGCGGTGCTGGTGCGCGTCCGGACGCCCCTTGTCGCGGCGGCGGCGTTTCCAGTAATCGGCATCCGTCAGGATCGCGCGGCACTTTGGGTGCCGCTTGAGCGCCGAGCGGGCCTCGGGGACGTCCTCGTCCAGATAAACGAAGACGCGGTGCGCGCCCAGGTCGAGATGGTGCGCGGCGAAATTCAGGATGTCCTGGGCGGGCGCCTTGATCGTGGCGACGAGGCCCCATGTGGGATCACTGCTCATGGCCAGAGCATGTGACAGGGGCGGGAGGCGCGCAAGAGGTCGATGCCTCCGGCGGGGATATTTGGAGCCAGGGGAAGGTCAGGTGTGGTTCTTTGTGGCCGAGGGGTGCGGAACGGGGCGATACCCGGCGGCCAGCGTGGCGACGATCGAGGCCGGGGTGAGCACGGTCGCGGGCCCCGTGCTGCGGGGCAGGGCGGCGGTGTAGCCGCCGGGGGCGTAGCGCAGGAGACGTCCGCCCCAGACCAGGTGCGGCGCGTCTTCGTGCAGGATGAAGGCGCCGTCGGGCAGCGTTTCGAGGGCGCCCGTGTATCGGACCTGCTCGCGCCTGCGGGTGACGCGGTCACGGTGCATCAGGCGGTCGATCTCGGCCAGCGTCTCGGTGCCGTTGGCGGCGTGGAAAAGCGTAGCGAAGCGTCGAAACGCGGCGCGGCGGCATTCGCCGCAGGGGCGGTGACCGGCGGCAAATGCCGTGGGCTCGTCGAGAAAGAAAAGCTCGGTGTAGGCTCCGGGCTGCATGAGCTTGCGACGGCGGTTCTTGAAATCGAGCAGGCAGGTGACCCAGTGCGGGTGGCGCCAGCGGACCTTTCCCAACTGCAGATCGGCGTCATGCAGGATGCCGCGATTGCCCATGAGGGTGCCGCGTTCGGGCGTGGCCGCGATCTCACCAGTGAGCAGGACGCGGTTTTGCAGGGTCACGGTTGCTTCCTGGCGCGACGCTCTGCCCGTGCGGCCTTCATCCGCTGAACCCGGGAGAAGACGGTACGCGTGTCGGAGACGACCAGCCGCAGCATCGCCCGGGCAAGGGGGGCGATGGTCGCGTCGGCCTCGGACAGCAACCAGAGCCGGGCGAGCATGTTCTTGTCGAGGTCGCCCGACTTGAAGGAATAGCGGGTGACCGCAAAGGGCATGCTGTGGCGCTTTTCACCGGGTCGAAGGCTGAAGAGCTTTCGCCCGGAGAGCCCGCTGTAGCTGCGTTCGCTCTCGTAGAGCTTGATCGTGTCGAAGAGCACCGCCAGCCCCATTCCGCAGGCGCGTTGGTCGCCGGTCCGGCCATGATCTGCAAAGGTGGTGGCGGAGGACACCATCCAACGCACGGGCATGTCCTTGACCAGGCGTGCGCCGTGCTCGGACCACAGGCGGAAAAACAGGCTCAGGGCCTCATCCGGCGGATCACGCCGGCGCAGCACCGCGATGAGGATCGCGTTCAGCACATGCGCCTCGCTGTAGCCGGCCAGTTGAGCGCTGAAATCCTCGTGCTTTTCGTAGATGTCGCGCGTTTTCCGGCGCGGTGGCACGGGGCCGGGGGAAACCGTCGCCTGGAAATAAGGCGAAAGATCCGCATCGACTGGCGGCAGCAGGTCTTGCCAATTGGTGAATTGGGTACGCTTGCTCTCGAACCGTCTTACGAGAGAGGCAAATCCGCCGGGGTATACCTGGTCATCCATTGCGCCAGGATGATGCGAAGAGGCCCGTCACACCATCATTTCCTTTGTCGCCGACAGCTTGATCTCGGGGTAGTCCCGCTCGACGCGGTCGATGTCCCATTGCAGGCGGGTAAGGTAGACCGTGTCGCCGTCGTTATCGAGCGCGATATGCTGCTTGTTGGCATTGGTGAATTTCTCGACCGCCTCTTTCGGGCCGTGGACCCAGCGGGCGGAGGTGAATTGCGACGGCTCGAAGCGGACGGGCAGGCCGTATTCCAGCTCGATCCGGGAGCCCAGAACCTCGAATTGCAGCTGCCCCACGACGCCGACGATGAAGCCCGCACCCATGGTGGGCTTGAAGACCTTGGCGGCCCCTTCCTCGGCGAATTGCATCAGGGCCTTTTCCAGGTGCTTGGCCTTCATCGGGTCGCCCGCGCGGCAGTTTTGCAGAAGTTCCGGCGCAAAGGAGGGGATGCCGGTGACGCGCAGGGCCTCGCCCTCGGTCAGGGTGTCGCCGATGCGCAGCTGGCCGTGATTGGGTATGCCGATGATGTCGCCGGCCCAGGCCTCTTCGGCCAGTTCGCGGTCGGAAGCGAGAAAGAGCACGGGGGCGGAGACCGTCATCGGTTTCTTGGAGCGCACATGGGTCAGTTTCATGCCGCGCTTGAAGTGACCGGACGCCATGCGCACGAAGGCGACGCGGTCGCGGTGCTTGGGGTCCATGTTGGCCTGCACCTTGAAGACGAAGCCGGAAACCTTTGATTCCTCTGGTGAAATCTGGCGTGGCTCGGCGGATTGCGGCTGCGGTTCGGGCCCGTAGGTGCCGATTCCGTCCATCAGTTCCTTGACGCCGAAGGAGTTGATGGCGGAACCGAACCAGATAGGTGTCATGTGGCCTTCGAGCACCGATTGGGGGTTCAGTTCGGGCAGCAATTCGCGGGCCATCTCGACGTCTTCGCGCAACTTTTCGACCAGGTGCGCAGGCACGTGATCGGCCAGTTTGGGATCGTCCAAGCCGTTGATTCCAACGGATTCCGCGACCTTGTTGCGGTCGGCGCGGTCCATCAGTTCAAGCCGGTCATTGAGCATGTCGTAGCAGCCGATGAAATCGCGCCCGACGCCGATGGGCCAGGAGGCCGGGGTCACGTCGATCGCCAGCATTTCCTGTATTTCGTCAATGATTTCAAACGTGTCTCGGCTTTCGCGGTCCATCTTGTTGCAGAAGGTCAGGATAGGCAGGTCGCGCAGGCGGCAGACCTCGAAGAGTTTCTGCGTCTGGCTTTCCACGCCCTTCGCGCCGTCGATCACCATCACAGCGGCATCGACCGCGGTGAGGGTGCGATAGGTGTCTTCGGAAAAGTCCGAGTGGCCGGGCGTGTCGACAAGGTTGAAGCGGAAGTCATTGAAATCGAAAGACATTGCGGAGGCCGAGACGGAAATGCCCCGGTCCTTTTCCATCTGCATGTAGTCCGAGCGGGTGCGCCGCGCCTCGCCCTTGGCGCGGACCTGTCCGGCCATCTGGATGGCGCCGCCGTAAAGCAGGAACTTCTCGGTCAGGGTGGTCTTGCCGGCATCGGGGTGGCTGATGATGGCAAAGGTGCGCCGCCGGGCAATTTCGGCCGGCAGATCGGGGCGATTTGGGACGGTATCCAACATGAGCGACGCTATAGAGGCGGCGCGGGGCGGGTGCAAGATTCGGGCGTCGGTATCGCATCGGTATCCGGGTGGCATCGCGTCGGTGTCATCTTGGTGTGTGAGGATCATGCTGTCAGGATGTGGCCAGAAGCGGCGTCGGGCACGACGATGCCGATGGATCCGACAGGTTCGGTGTGGCACCGTTGGAACATAGGATGAACATCAACATAGGAGTTTCGACAGATGGACATGATGGAGATTGCGGAGGAACTGGTGGCCGGATGCCGCGAGGGCCGGGCAAAGGAGAACCTGGAACGGCTTTACGCCGCCGACGCGGTGTCGGTGGAGGCCGTCGACATGGGGCAGGGCCGCGAGACCCACGGGCTGGACGGGATCCGGGCCAAGCACGAGTGGTGGGAAGGCGCGATGGAGATGCTGGAGGCCGAGGTGACCGGGCCGATGTGGCATGGCGACGACCGCTTCGCGGTGATCTTCCGCTCGAAGGTCAAGGAGAGGGAGACCGGCAAGGTGTCGGACATGGAAGAGGTCGGCGTCTACACTGTTGCGGGCGGCAAGATCGTGCGCGAGGAGTTCTTCTACACCTATTCGGAGGTGTGAGGCAGCCTAGCGCGTCGAGGCGGCCTTGAGCAGCTTGGCCATGTCGGGCCGGACCTCGCCTTCGTTCACCTCGAATTCGAGGTGGGTCCGCCTGGCATGGCCGCCGCCGGGCAGGGCGCGGGCCAGTTCGTCGTTGAGCTCCTGCGGAAGGACGGCGCGGGTGCGCGTGTCGACCAGCAGGGTCTCGGCGGCGATGCCTTCGGCGTAGATGATCTGGTGGGTGTCGAAGAGAAGCTGGTAATAGTCGACGAAGCCGCCATCCTCCTGTACCACGGTATCGCCGTTCACAAGGTGGCGGGCGCGGATCAGAACCTCGGACCGGCCGGCGCCGAGCGCATCGGAGCGTTGATAGACGAACAATCGGTGATCGGGGCTGACCAGCAGGTCGCCGGTGTTGTTCATGACGCCCGCGCGGATGCGGATGGGCGAAAACTCTCCCACGGCGCGCACGGTGGATTGGCCGATCCAGCGTACCGGCTGGGGCCCGTCGTCGCGGGTGAGCACGCGGTCGCCGACCTTGAGATCCTCGATCGGGGTCTGGGCGCCGGAGGCCATGGTGATATGCGTGCCCTTGGAGAAGGAAACGCAGGCCACCTCGGCGAATTTCTGGCGCGCGTTGACGGTATCGATGCCGACAAGGCTGTAGCCGGTGCGGGGCTTCAATTGCGCCAGCGGGTGGGCATAGACCTGCGCCACGTCGCCGGCGGCGTCAACCTCGACCAGGATCAGGATCTCGGAGGTCTGGCCGTTGGCGGACATCACCGTCAGGCAGCTGTCGAGATGCACGGTGGCGCCGGGCGTGCCGAGGCGGGAGCCGTCCACGACGGTGAGGGCGTTGCCGTCGCCGGGGGCCAGCGACAGGCGGTGCAGGCGGGCGCCGACGCGCAGGTCGTAAGTGTCGTCGAGATCCAGCTCGTCGGCGAAGGATATGGAATCGCCAAGGTTGGCACCGTTGATGACCGTGAAATCCGCCGCTCGGAGGACGGGGATGGCATAGGCCGGACGGTCTGGGCCCTTGGTCATGATCTTCCTTTGTCCTGTTACGGTCCGTTTGCGGACCTGCGCTGCCCTGATGTGACGGCATAGACTAGGATTATGGCGTCATGTGGTCAACATGGCGACGCGGACGGGGGATTTGCTGGTCCTTTGGCTGGAGAGAGTGCTAACTGGGCCGAAACTATCGGGAGATGATATCATGGACCTTGGAATAAAGGGTAAACGCGCGCTGGTCTGCGCGTCGTCGAAAGGGCTGGGGCTGGGCTGTGCCCGGGCGCTGGCGGAGGCGGGCGTGGATCTGGTGATGAACGCGCGGGGGGAAGAGGCGCTGGAGGCGTCGGCCGAGGCCATTCGCGGCGACTTTGGCGTGGATGTGATCACCGTGGCCTGCGACGTGACCACGCCGGACGGGCAAAAGAAGGTGATAAGTGCCGCGGAAGGTGTTGATATCCTTGTGACAAACGCGGGCGGCCCACCGCCGGGCAAGTGGACGGACTGGGACCGCGAGGATTTCATCAAGGCGCTGGATGCCAACATGCTGACGCCCATCGCCTTCATCAAGGCGCTGGTGCCGGGCATGATGGAGCGGGGCTGGGGCCGGGTGGTCAACATCACCTCGCAAAGCGTGAAGGCGCCGATTCCGGTGCTGGGGCTGAGCAATTCGGCCCGTGCGGGCCTGACCGGATATGTTGCCGGCACGGCCCGGCAGGTGGCGGGAAAAGGCGTTACGATCAACAACCTGCTGCCTGGCATTCATGCGACCGACCGGGCCGATTCGCTGGACAAGGGCGTCAGCGAGGCGCAGTCGATCAGCCTTGACGAGGCGCGGGCGCGACGGGCGGCGACGATCCCCGCGGGGCGCTATGGCACGGCCGAGGATTTCGGCGCGACCTGCGCGTTCCTGTGCAGTCGGCACGCGGGGTTCATCGTGGGGCAGAACATCCTTCTGGACGGCGGCGCGATCAACGCCACGCTTTAGGCGGGCCCAATTTTTGCGCAAAAATTGGGCCGGAAAATTCGAATTTTCCGGCTGCGCCCCTGAAAAACCCGGGATCTGCGGCGGATTGGTTCTTCCAACCGGCGGCGCAAGGGCATAGATACGGTTGACGTACATCCTGCGGGACCCCAGAAACGGGGCCGGGATAAGGGAGACATATCATGCTGAACAACATCGGCCTTCCGGGGCTTTTGCTGATCGCGGTGGTCGTGCTGGTTCTTTTCGGACGCGGCAAGATCTCTTCGCTGATGGGCGAAGTGGGCAAGGGCATCACCTCGTTCAAGAAGGGCGTCGCGGAAGGAAACAAGGAAGTCGAGGACGCCAGCAACGACGCGGCGGACTCGGCCCGGGACGTCACGCCCGAAGACGACAAAGAAAAAGACAAGGCGTAACCCCTTAAATGTTCGACTTGGGCTGGACCGAGCTCATGGTGATTGGCATCGTCGCGCTGATCGTCGTGGGGCCGAAGGATTTGCCGGGCATGTTCCGCACCGTGGGACGGTTCGTGGGCAAGGCCAAGCAGATGGCGCGCGAATTCAGCCGGGCGATGAACGACGCGGCTGACGAGGCAGGCGTCAGCGAGGTGTCCAAGTCGTTGAAATCGGCCACAAACCCGGTGGGCGCGGCGATGGACGAGGTCAAGAAATCGACCGACAGTTTCACTGCCAAGACCATGGCCGGGCCTGCGCCCAAGCGGGCCGAGTTCGACGACGACCGCAAGGCGATGGTCGACAAAATCTCGAAACGCTCGGCCGAGATGGCCGAGGAGCGCAAGGCGGCGGAAGAGGCGGCGAAGGTCAAGGCCGCGGAGGCCGAGACGCCCAAGCCTGCGGCGGATAAACCGGGTGAGGCCGCCAAACCCGCGCCGGCCAAGAAGAGCCCTGCGAAAAAGGCAGCAGCCCAGACAGGGGCCAAGGCTGCGCCCGAGAAGGCTGCGCCCAAGAAGGCGACGCCGAAAAAGGCGCCTGCAAGCAAGGCGGCGGCAAAGAAACCTGCGGCCAAGAAGCCCGCCTCGGATAAACCTGCATGAGCGCCACCGACGACGACGACATCGAGATGAGCTCGGCCCCGCTGATCGAACATCTGGCGGAGCTGCGTACGCGGCTGATCCGGTCGGTGCTGGCGTTCCTCGTGGGGATCGTTCTGGCCTTCGTCGTCGCCGAGCCGATCCTGGAATTCCTGCTGGGGCCGATCGAGGCGACGCTGCGGACGCTGGGCGATCCGTCGCCCACTTTGCAATATACCAGCCCGCAGGAATACCTGTTTACGCTTTTTCGCATCTCGATGGTGTTCGGCTTCATGCTGGCCTTTCCGGTGATCGCGGCGCAGATGTGGCGCTTTGTGGCGCCGGGGCTTTACCGCAACGAGAAGGCGGCGTTCCTGCCGTTCATCGTCGCGTCGCCGATCATGTTCCTCCTGGGGGCGGCGTTCGCGCATTTCGTGGTGACGCCGCTGGCGATGAACTTTTTCCTGGGGTTCGCGGATGTGAGCTCGATCTTCGCCAACCTGCTGACCGGCGCGATCGGCGAGGTCGAGACGGTGGCGGACCCGAACCTGCCGGTGGTGCCCGACAACCTGGGCGCGGTGGTGCCGGAGACCGACGAGGGCATTCGCATCACCTTTTTCGGGAAGGTGAACGAAAGCCTGGATATCACGCTGAAATTCATCATGGCCTTCGGTATCTGTTTCCAGTTGCCGGTGCTGCTGACGCTGATGGGCAAGGCCGGGCTGGTCAGCGCCGAGGGGTTGGGCGGCGTGCGGAAATACGCCATGGTGGGCATCCTGGTGTTGGCCGCCCTGGTGACGCCGCCGGACGTGGTGACGCAGCTGATCCTCTTCACGGTGGTGTACGGGCTTTACGAGATTTCCATCTTCCTTGTGCGCCGGGTGGAGAAGACCCGCGAGGAGAAACTGCGCGCCGAGGGCGTGTGGTTCGAGGATGACGACGCCGACGAGGTGGACCCGATGGAGGCCGAGTTCGACGCCGACGACGAGGATGACGGCGGCGACCTGGACGATCTGGGCGAAGACCGGAGCAAGACATGACCGCAGACCCGATGGAACGGATCGCCGCCGCGCTGGAGCGGATGAGCCCGGCGCCGTTGGACGCCCCGGATTTCGATGCCGCCGATGCGTTCGTGTGGCATGTGGAGCCGGATCGGCTGCGCCCCGTGCGGGAGGTGAACCGGGTGGATATGAATCTGCTCGTTGGGATCAACCGGTCGCGCGATACGCTGTTGGACAACACCCGGCATTTCGCGAAGGGGCTGCCTGCGAACAACGCGCTCTTGTGGGGCGCGCGGGGGATGGGCAAGTCGAGCCTTGTGAAGGCGGTCCATGCCGCGGTGCGGTCCGAGGGGCACGACCTGAAGATCGTGGAATTGCAGCGCGAGGACCTGCCGAGCGTGGGGCGGCTGCTGAACATCCTGCGGGGCAGCGACGCGCGGTTCATCCTGTTCTGCGACGACCTGAGCTTTGGCCATGACGACCAGCATTACAAGTCGCTGAAGGCGGTGCTGGATGGCGGGATCGAGGGGCGGCCCGAGAACGTGGTGTTCTATGCCACGTCGAACCGCCGCCACCTGATGCCGCGCGACATGATCGAGAACGAGCGGTCGAGCGCGATCAACCCCAGCGAGGCGACGGAAGAGAAAGTCTCGTTGTCCGACAGGTTCGGGCTGTGGCTGGGCTTTCATCCGTGCGACCAGGACGAGTACCTGTCGATGATCCGGGGCTATTGCGACGCCCACGGGATCGAGATCGACGACGCCACGCTGCGGGCCGAGGCCATCGAATGGCAGGCGACGCGCGGGTCCCGCTCGGGCCGGGTGGCGTGGCAGTATTTCACCGACCTTGCGGGGCGGCAGGGCGTGAGCCTCTGAGGGGTTTCCCGAGTATTTCCAGAACGAGGAGGCGGGGCGGAGGCCGCGCCTGTTTTGATCTGGTTCGCGGCGGTGGGGTGGAACCCCACCCTACGATGACGCCTGCATTGTTGCTGCGGGGGCAATGGAATCGCCAAGATCATTGCTGGCGCGGAATAAAGGCGCGGCAAGCTGTAAGGTGGAGGTGGCCGAGGCTGTCGGTAGGCGTGGTGGGGTGAAACCCCACCCTACGTTGTTGCGGTCAGAGCAATGATATCCTGGCAATTATTGTTTGGCCGGGTGCGCGACCTGCCGCAATGCGCCTATTGCAGGTAAGGCAGGGGATCGACGCTGTCGAAGCCCTCGCGCACCTCGAAATGCAGCGCGGCGGTGCCTTCGCTGCGGATCGAGGCAAGCTGGCCGCCGCGGGCGATCTGCTCGCCCTTGGACACTCTGACCTTGTCGACATTGGAATAGACCGTCAGCAGGTTGTCGGCGTGCTTGACCACGATGATCGGCACGCCGTTGGTGTCCTTGGTGATGGCGGCGACGGTGCCGGCCTCGGCGGCGCGCACCGGCGTGCCAGCCGGGGCGGCGATGTCGATGCCGTCGTTGCGGCCCTTGGCATATTCGCGGATGATGTCGCCCTTGACCGGGTAGGCCATGCGCGCGTCGCTGCTGGCGGTCGCGGTGTTGGTGCCCAGATCGGGGGCGGCGGTGCTTTCCACGGGCTTGGCCGCGGGCACGGTTTCCTCTTGCGGCAGCGGTTGCGCCGCCGAGGGCGGGGTGGGCGTGGGCGAGCCCTGGCCCGGCACGGTGGTTTCCAGCGAGGTGGTCTGAACCTCTTCGGGCGCGGCGTCGGGCAGGGCCACGGGGATCAGCAGGTATTGCCCCTCGCGCACGGCGAAATCGGTGCCGAGGCCGTTCCAGTCAGCCAGGCTGCGCACCGACACGTCGTAAAGCCGGGCGATGGTGAAGGCGGTTTCGCCGCGCTGGACCTGGTGGCGGACAGGCTCGACGCCCGACTGGCCGCGGTCGAGGCTGCGGTTGGTCGTGCTGGTGCGGCCCGCGCTGGCGTTCTCGATCGCAGTCCCGGCGACCGAGGCGATGTCGACGCCCGGACGCGGCGTGAGCGGACCGCCGGCGGGTTCGGCGACACGGCCGGGCAGGGCGATGATCTCGCCGTCGCGCAGGGTGTCGCCGGGCTGGATGCCGTTGTAGCGCGACAGTTCGGACACGTCGGCGCCGATGCGGCGCGCGAGGCTTTGCAGGGTGTCGCCCCGGCGGGCCACGGCGACCTGGTAATTGGGATAGGAGATGATGCCGCGGCTGTCGGGGGTTGGCCGGCTGGCGCTGGCGTTGCGCGCGGCCTCGGTCGTGCTGGGGCCGCCGTTGCGCAGGTCGAGGTCGAAATCGTCGCATCCGGCCACGGCCAGCAGCGCCACGGCGCAAACGAGGGGTCGCATGGGGGTCTTGAAGTGGCTCATCTCGATCTTGTCCTCATCTCGCTCCCCTTGTTGGCCGGGGATCAAAGCAGAGACCGGGAGCAGCCCCGGCCATGATGTCGTTCCTGTCCTGTCAGTCCCGGCCCAGCCCTTCGAGCAGGGGCACGAAACGGACCGGGCGCAGTTCGTCGTAGTCGAAGCCGGTTTCGGACCTGGTGACCCGGATCAGGCTTTGCACCGCGTCGGACTGCCCCACGGGTACCACCATGATACCCCCGATTTTCAACTGCGCCAAGAGCGGCCCGGGCGGATCCTCGGCCGCGGCGGTCACGAGAATGCGGTCGAAGGGCGCCTGGTCGGGCAGGCCGAAGCTGCCATCCGCTGTCAGCGCGGTGATGTTGGTCAGATCCAGCGCCTGAAAGATGGCGCTGGCATCGGTCACCAGCGCCTTGTGCCGGTCGACGGTATAGACTCGGCGGGCCAGCTGGCTGAGGATCGCGGCCTGGTAGCCCGAGCCGGTGCCGACCTCCAGCACCTTGTCGCGGGGCGTGACGCGCAAGGCCTGCGTCATCAGGCCGACGACGGAGGGCTGCGAGATGGTCTGGCCGCAGGCGATGGGCAGGGGCATGTCCTCGTAGGCGCGGGTGGCGAAATGGCCGCGCACGAAGGGGCCGCGGTCGATCTTTTCCATCGCCATGAGGACGCGCTTGTCGGTCACCCCGCGCGAGCGCAGCGCGAAGAGAAACTGCATCTTGCGTTCGGCGATATCGTCGGCGTCTTCGGTCATCAGCGTCATTCGATCGCCTTGAGCGCGTCGAGCGCGTCATGCGCGGTGAGGTCGGCGCGCATGGGCGTGACCGAGATGTAGCCCTTGAGGTTCCAGTCGGCGTCGGTGCCGTCGGCGGTGGGCTCGCCCTGCGGCGCGCCGGTAACCCACAGGAAACGGCGCCCGGACGGCGAGGTGGTGGGCTGCACGCCGAAGCCCATGTCGCGGCGGAAGCCCTGGCGGCAGGCGCGGAGGCCCTGCACCTCGGCGCCGGGGATGGGCGGGAAATTGACGTTGTAGAAGATGCCGTAGTCGTCGCGGGTCCAGACGCCCTTGTCGAGCAGGGTGCGCAGGGTGGCGAGGCCGTGCTGGCGGCTTGATTCGAAC
The DNA here is from genome assembly GCF_009363735.1 of Roseovarius sp. THAF8. Classification (NCBI taxonomy): domain Bacteria; kingdom Pseudomonadati; phylum Pseudomonadota; class Alphaproteobacteria; order Rhodobacterales; family Roseobacteraceae; genus Roseovarius; species Roseovarius sp. THAF8. The sequence continues at coordinate 3,951,008 of NZ_CP045410.1, forward strand.
TTGTCGTCGAGATCGCGGTTGCGGGGGCCGTAATACTGGCTGAGGGCGACGGCGGGAAAGCCCTGAAGCGCGGCTTCCATGGCCGCACCCACGGTGCCGGAATAGACCGCGTTTTCGGCGGCATTGTTGCCGCGGTTGACGCCCGAGAGGATCAGGTCGGGGGGCGTGTCCTTCATCACGTCGTGGATGGCGGCCAGCACGCAGTCGGCGGGGGAGCCCTGCGCGGCGAAGCGGCGCTCGTCCATCTGGCTGATCATCATCGGCGTCGTGTAGGAAATGCAGTGGCCGACGCCCGATTGCTCAAAGGCGGGGGCCACGGTCCAGACTTCGCCCGAGGGCCCGGCAAGGTCGGTCGCGATCTCTTCCAGAACGGCGAGGCCGGGGGCCGATATGCCGTCGTCGTTGGTGATGAGAATGCGCAAGGGGCTGCTCCTGCCTGCAAGGGAGATTGGCGGGGTTTTGCCTTGTGTAGCTGCGCGGCGGGCAGGGAGCAAGCGCCGCCCGGTCCGACGGGAGAGGGCCGGTCCGAGGCGCGACCACAGGGCAACAGGAGGCGCGTGTCGCGTGGGGGGCAGGCGTCGGAGATGAGTATTTTTGGCAAGAAAAAGCCGGAAGCGGGGACCCGGGCCCGATGCTGCTGGGGCGCAGAGGGCGTGGGATGTGGTGGGACGGCGCGAGCGGTCGTGGGGCACGCGCCGACCCTATGCTCTAGAGTTTCTGGCCGGGAAGCTTGAGCGCCTGGCGAACCCAGCTTGCGAGTTGACTGGCGTCGAGAGCTTCCCCCTCGTGAATGTCCAGGTACCGGACGCCTTCAACCTTGGAGGCTTTTGGCGGCATGGGGTCGAGCGAAGTCCCGGTCAGGAACGTGATTTGCACGTAGGTTCTGTAACAGTAGATCGCAAGAAACCAGCCGTCTTCTTTCCCGAAGAACGGCGTGTTCCATCGGACCTGCTTGCGGACATCCGGAAACACTTCCTGTACGGTTTCGTCGATCCGCTTGCCCAGGGCGCTCTTCCAACCTGGCATGGCGGAGATATACGCTTGCACAGCCTCGTCGCCGTCCCCCTTCGGGATGTAGGGGTTTGTGCTCGAGGAATGCGTGGGTTTTCCTGTTTCGGACATGTGCGGATAGTAGCACGGAGATCACGCAAGGCCGACCGTGGAATTTTCGCGGCATCGGACAGTTCGAACCGGAAGCCGGTGGTGTTCAGGGGCGCGCGCGAACGTGGCGCGATCACCGAGACTTGGGCCATTGGCGGCACAGGAAACAGCCTGGTCGCCGTCTTGCCGCGGCGTCAGAGAATCTCCGGCAGCAGCCGTGCGGCGACGTCGGGCGCGGAGGGCAGTGCCTCGCGGTCCTCGCCCGGGAAAAACCGCGCGCGGGTCGCGGTGGCGATGGGGCCGGGGTCGAGCACCAGCACCCTGGGGCCGAGCTTGACGGTCTCGGCTTGCCAACTGCGGGCAAGGGCGATCTGGGCGGCCTTGGTGGCGCCGTAGGTGCCGAAGAATTTCTGCCCGGCGCGGGGGTCGTCGAAGAAGACGGCGCGGCCGGTTTCGCCCAGAAGCGGGCTGATGAAACCGATGAGGCGGGCGACCGCGTCGACATTGGTGTTGAGCGAGTTGCGCCAATCCTTGGCATCGATCTGATGCGTGGGGGTCATCGGGGCGGCGTGAACGGCGGTGTGCACCCAGAGGTCGAGCGCGCCCCAGCGGTCGTAGATCGAGCGGCAGAGCTGGGCCATGGCGGCCTCGGTGTTGATGTCCATGGGCGCCAGCGTCGCGTCGCCGCCCTGCGCCTTGATGCGGTCGTCAAGCTCTTCCAGCGCGCCGGTGGTGCGGGCCACAGCGACGATATGGTGGGTCGGCGCAAGGGCTTGGGCGAGCGCCGCGCCAAGACCGCGCGAGGCGCCGGTCACGAGGGCGAGTTTGCGAGATGCTGCGTCATTCATGCCCTGCCAAATCTCATCCCGGCCCGCCAATATCAAGCGTAATCCGCTTGACACTTGGCCCGGCGCACCCAAAAAAGGCGGGTGAAACGAGACAGGAAAGGACAGTGCCATGGCGGATACCGTTTTGAGCAAGGCCGTGATCGGCCACGAAGGTTTGACGAAGAAGCTGGGTCTGGTGATTGGCGGATCGCTGTTCATCGCCATGGCCGCGCAGGTGAGCTTTGGCTGGCCGGTGCCGATGAGCCTGCAGACGCTGGCGATCCTGATCGTGGGGCTGACCTTCGGTTCGCAGCTGGGGCTGGCGACGCTGGTCACCTACCTGGGCTATGGCGCGATGGGCCTGCCGGTCTTTGCCAACGGCGCTTCGGGCGCGGCGCTGATGGGGCCGACCGCCGGGTTCCTGTACGGGTTTGTCGCGATGGCGTTCCTGGCCGGACTGGCGGTGGAAAAGGGCCTGGCGCGGGGTGTCGTGTCGACCGCGGTCATCGCGATGGCGATTTCGGCGCTGCTGTATGTCCCCGGGCTGGCCTGGCCGGCGATGGTGATGGGCAAGACGATGCCCGAACTGTGGGCCGGCTGGATGGCGCCGTTCCTGCTGGGGGACGCGGTCAAGGCCGTGATCGCGGCGATGGTCGTCTGGGGCGGCTGGAAAGCGCTGCAGGCGCGCAAGGGCTAAGGCCTCACCGATAGGTTTTTGAAACGCCGTCCCGGTTCGGGGCGGCGTTTTTCGTTTGGGCGGGGCGGCAGAATTTGCGTAAATTCTGCGCCGGAAAATGCGTATTTTCCGGGAAGTTTTCTGCGTAGAAAACGGCTCAGGCGGTTTCGTGGAGGTCTTTCAAGGCGGCTTCGCAGAGGCCCAGCTCCAGCCATTGGCAGCCGGCGCAAAGCTGCGAGAGCGCGCCGGGCGGGACGTTCGCCACGATACGGCTCTTGGCCTCGCCCCATGTCAGGCGGGTGCCGATGAAAAGACCGAGCGCTTTCGCGTGACGGGTGTCGAGCGCGGTGATCTTGTCTTGCGAGGTGCAGAGCGTGCCGCGCCGCTTGGGGCAGGGGGCGCAGATATCGTCGGTGGCGCCGACGACTTCGATCATCGTGTCATCGCCGCCGGGCGCGCGCAGGCGACCCTCGACGATGCGGGCCATGTTGGCGGTGAACGCGTCTGAATAGCCCTTGCCCCGGAACCCCAGCGAGCAAAGGAAATGATGCGGGCGGTAGCGAAGGGGCGTATCGGACATGCAAGGCATGTGCCCTGACGGGCGGGGCGCGGTCAAGCCTCAGCCCTTGGGCATTTCCAGCGTCGTGGTGTTGGCGCCGCGTGCGATGACGAGCTTGCCTTCCTCGATCGCCACAACCTTGGCGTTGCCGATGGTTGCGCCCTTGGTGACGGTCGCGATCTTGCCCGAGGCGGTGCGGATCAGCGCACGGTCGCCATCGGGTTTCAGGAAGGTTCCGAGCAGCGCGAGGCGCCCCGAGGGGAGCGCGTTCTTGTCGGTCGCCGTCTCGAGTGTTTCGCGGGGTGTTTCGGTCTCGGATGCCATTCTGTGCCTGTTCGCGTTGCGTGGGTGAACGCGCGGCATCTAAGGGCGACTCAGGGCAATGAAAACCCAAGTTTTTAAGTATCGGCGGATAGGCGCTGCGTTGCAGCATGGGATTGGCGGAGGGGCGCTTATCCGCCCTTGCGAGATGCTGAGCCGAGAGGCAAGGCCGGTTTATTCGGCGGCTTTGAGCTCGAAACCCTTTTCGATCTGGTCGGAGGGTTCCACCGGGTAGTCGCCCGAGAAGCAGGCGTCGCAATATTGCGGACAGCCTGTGTCGCGGCCCTTGGCCTCGCCCACGGCGCGGTAGAGACCGTCGAGCGAGATGAACTTGAGGCTGTCCACGGCGAGGTGGTCGCGCATCTCGTCCTCGGACATGGTGGCGGCCAGCAGCTTTTCGCGGTTGGGTGTGTCGACGCCGTAGAAACAGGGCCAGGCGGTGGGGGGCGACGCGATGCGGAAATGCACCTCGGCGGCGCCGGCATCGAGGATCATTTCCTTGATCTTGCGCGAGGTGGTGCCGCGCACGACGCTGTCATCGACGAGGATCACGCGCTTGCCCTGGATGAGCGCGCGGTTGACGTTGAGCTTGAGCCGGACGCCCATGTTGCGGATCTGCTCGGTCGGTTCGATGAAGGTGCGGCCCATATACTGGTTGCGGATGATGCCCATGGCGTAGGGAATGCCGCTTTCCTGGCTGAAGCCGATGGCGGCGGGGGTGCCGGAATCGGGCACGGGGCAGACGAGATCGGCCTCGACCGGGCTTTCCTTGGCCAATTCCACGCCGATCTGGCGGCGCGTTTCATAGACCGAGCGGCCGCCGATGATGGAATCGGGGCGCGAAAAATAGACATGTTCGAAGATGCAGAAGCGCGAGCGGCGCGGGCGGAAGGGCCGGTGGCTTTCGACGCCCTCCTCGGTGATGACGACCATCTCGCCCGGTTCGATCTCGCGCACGAACTGGGCGCCGATGATGTCGAGCGCGCAGGTTTCCGAGCTAAGGACCCAGCCGTCGCCGACCTGGCCCAGAACAAGCGGGCGGACGCCCAGCGGGTCGCGCACGCCGATCAGTTTCGTGCGGGTCATGGCGACGATGGAAAACGCGCCCTCGACCCGGCGCAGCGCGTCTTCCATGCGTTCGGGGATGTTGCGTTGCAGCGAGCGGGCCATCAGGTGGATGATGCACTCGGTGTCGGAATTCGACTGGAAGATCGAGCCGCGCTCGATCAACTCGCGGCGCAGGGCGTTGGCGTTGGTGATGTTGCCGTTATGGGCAATCGCCGCGCCGCCCATGGCAAACTCGCCGAAGAACGGCTGCACGTCGCGGATCACCGGGTTCTTGCCGCCGGCGGTGGAATAGCGCACGTGCCCGATGGAGAGCGGGCCGGGCAGGGTTTCCATCAGCGACTGGCGGGTGAAGTTGTCGCGCACGTAGCCGAAGCGGCGGGCTGAGTTGAAGCCCTGTTCGGGGTCGTGGGAGACGATGCCGCCGGCCTCTTGCCCGCGATGTTGCAGGGCGTGCAGGCCGAGGGCCACGAAATTGGCGGCGTCGGTGACACCGATCACCCCGAAGACGCCGCATTCCTCGCGCAGTTTGTCCTCGTCGCCGGTGTCGCGCACCGCGTCGAAGTCGAAAGGATGGGCAGGGGGCATTTGCTTGTCGGACAAGGGGCAGCTCCGAATCCGTGGACGCTTGGGCACTAGATAGTGGGTCGGGGAGGATATGTCACGAAACTATCATGTGAAATTTTGCGCCGTGACGCGACGTGTCGAACGGGCGACGGTTATCCGGGTAAAAATGCGAGCCATCAATAGCGAGACAGGACCGCGCCCGCGGCAACCAGCATGGCGGCGAGCACGCGTTGCAGCGAGGCATCGCGCGGCGTCAGGCCGAAGAAACCGAAATGGTCGATCAGCAGGGCGGCGATCATCTGGCCCAGGATCAGCACGGTGGTGGTGGTCAGCACGCCCAGTATCGGCACCGCCCAGAGCGCGGACCAGACATAGACCGCCCCGAGCGCGCCGCCGATCAGAAGATATTTCGGCACGAAGGGCGCGCGGGCCAGGGCCGGGCCGTCGCCGTGGACGATCGAGAGCGCCAGTAGGATGAAGAACCCGACGCCGAACGAGATCGTGGCGGCGGCCAGCGTGCTGTCGATGGAGCGCCCCAGGGCGGAGTTGATCGGGGCCTGCATGGCGATGAAGGACCCGCAGACCGCGATCAGGATCGCCGCGAAGAGGGGGGCGGAGGGCAAGACGCTGCGCCTATTGCTGCTGCGTTTCGGTGGGCTGGGGGTCGACGGGCTCTGCCGGGGCGTCGCAGGCGCTGACCAGGTCCTCGTATTTCTGGGTGATCCAGCCGAGCGCCTGTTCGGGGTTGCCGTCCTCGACCTTGGAGGTGAGCTGGGCAAAGACGCGGGCCGAGCGGCTGTCGTCGATCATCTGGATGTCCTGGCTGGTCACCACGGTCTCATAGACGAAATAGGCGATGGCCACCAAGAGGACGCCGCGCGCCACGCCGAAGAGAAAGCCCAGGCCCTGGTCGATGCCACCCAGGGCGGAGCGCTGCACGACCGAGGAAAAGAGCGGGGTGATGAGCGAGGTCACGATGAGGGTGACGGCGAAAATCGCGGCGGCGGCGGCCAGCATCGAGAGCGCGCAGGTGTCGGCGAGGAAATCGCCCACCACGGGCACTTCCTTGACCAGCGGTTCGACCTGGGGTGCGAAGAGGAAGGCGAGGATGGCGGCCACGATCCAGCCGGCGATGGCCAGAAGCTCGCGCACGATACCGCGCGAATAGGCCAGAAGTGCCGACAGCACGATGATCAGCGCGACGATACCGTCGATGATGGTGAAGCCTTCCATGAGCGCGTCCTGTTTTACCTTTGGTTTGGCGCGCTACCCGGCGCCGAAGATCTCACCTACGAAGCTGGTCAGGTCGCCCATGCGTTGCAGCGACAGACCGCCCGTGCCGCCGGTCTTGCCTCCGGCGGGAATGATTGCGGAGCTAAAACCAAGTTTTGCGGCTTCTTTCAACCTGTTTTCTGTCTGGGACACCGGGCGCAGGGCGCCCGACAGAGAGATTTCGCCGAAAAGGACACAGTCGGCGGGCAGGGCGGTGTCTTCGCGCGCACTGAGCAGGGCTGCGGCGACGGCAAGGTCGGCGGCGGGCTCGGAGATGCGGATGCCGCCGGCGACGTTGAGATAGACGTCGAGCCCGGCGAAGGGCACGGCGCAGCGGGCTTCCAGCACGGCGAGGATCATGGCGAGGCGCGCACCGTCCCAGCCCACCACGGCGCGGCGCGGCTGCGAATGCGGCGTGGGGGCGACGAGCGCCTGCATTTCCACCAGCACGGGGCGGGTGCCCTCGATGCCGGCGAAGACGACCGAGCCGGGCGAGGGGTCGCCGCGGCCCGACAAAAAGAGGGCAGAGGGGTTGGGCACCTCGGCCAGGCCCGCACCCGTCATCTCGAACACGCCGATCTCGTCGGCGGGGCCGAAGCGGTTCTTGACCGCGCGCAGGATGCGGAACTGGTGGCCGCGCTCGCCTTCGAAATAAAGGACCGAATCGACCATGTGCTCGACCACGCGGGGGCCGGCGATCTGGCCTTCCTTGGTGACGTGGCCCACCAGGACGACCGAGCAGCCCTTGCGCTTGGCAAAGGTGACAAGCTCGTGCGCGGCGGCGCGGACCTGGGCCACCGAGCCGGGCGCGCTGTCGACATTGTCGGCCCACATGGTCTGGATCGAATCGATGATGACAAGCTGGGGCGTGTCGCGGTCGAGCGTGGTGATGATGTCGCGCAGGGCGGTGGCGGTGGCCAGTTTTACCGGCGCGTCGCCCAAGCCCAGCCGCTGGGCGCGCATGCGGACCTGGGCGCTGGCCTCCTCGCCCGAGACGTAGACGGTTTTAAGGCCGGCTTGGGCGAAGCGGGCGGCGGCTTGCAACAGCAGCGTGGACTTGCCGATGCCGGGGTCGCCGCCCACCAGCGTGGCCGAGCCGGGGACGAGGCCGCCGCCGAGGACGCGATCAAGCTCTGCTATGCCGGAATGGGTGCGCGGCGGGGGCGCTTCGGCGGTGGACAGGTCGCTGAGCGCGATGGCGTTGCCACGCTTGGTGCCAAGCGATTTGGACGCGGGGCCGGCGGAGAGCGGGGCCTCCTCGACGATGGTGTTCCATTCGCCGCAGGCGTCGCAGCGGCCGGACCACTTGGAATGGACTGCGCCGCAGGCGGTGCAGGTGAAGGAGGCGGTTTTTCCCATATGCGGGTGATGCCCCAAGCGCGGAGCGCGGTCAAACGCTGATGGCGTCCGGCCGGGCGGGGCGTGCTATTCGGCGGCGCGGTTGGGCAGGCCGACCACGGTGCCGTCGAGATCCGAGACCTCCTCGTAGCCCAGTTCGGGCAGGATCGGACGCAGGTCGTCGCGCAGGCGTTCGAGCTGGCTGACCGCAACGCTTTCCTCCATCTCGACCTCCTGGGCCCATTGCTTGAGCCGGACGCCGACCGCCTTGGCGTGGTCCAGGCGCTTGTTGAACTGCTCGACCTCCTGCTGGCGCTGCTTGAGGAAGGCGCGGGCGCGGTCGACCTTGTCGTCGGAATAGACCTCGGCCAGTTCGCGGCTGATGTAGGACATCTGGGCCGCCACCTCCATGATCTGCGGCTCCAGCGATTCCAGGTCGGGATGTTCGCGCATGTAGGCGAGGCGTTCGCGCACGGCGTCGAACTCGGACTGGATCCGGAACATGCCGGCGCGGTCGGCGGCGTGGGCGGCGGCATAGGCCTGGGTGACGTCCTGCATGTTCATGTGAAAGCGGCGGTGCGAGTTTTCCAGCGCCATGACGCGGGCATTGGTGGGCAGGTAAAAGCACAGCAGGACGGCGAGCAAGGTCAGGCCGATCTGGGCGATTTGGCCCGCGTTTTCATACACCTGTCCGCCGAAGCCGACCTGGAATTCCAGCCAGGGCAGGACGCCGAACGCGGCGAGCGCCGTGGCGAGCGTAAGCCCGAGCGCGGCCAGGGCGAACACGGCCACGGCAAGGCGGTTCAGGAAATACTGCGCAACAACAATTACCGAACGAAAGGTCTCGGTCATCACTTCCCCCCAAGAAAGTGCACCACACTCTGTATCGGCAAGTTTACGCCGAGAAAGTGAAATCACCTACAGTAAATTTAAGGCATTTCGGGAGGATCGAGGGACAATCTCCTTTTTTCGAGAGGAATTGTTTCCGTTTACGCGACGACGCGGCCGGGCTTTTCGGTGAAATGCCCGATGGCCAGGGAGGCGAGAATGCAGCCGGTGAAGAGGTAGAGACCCCAGGCGGTCTCGATCCGGCCCACGCCGATGCCCTTGGAGAGGGTGATGTAGAGTGCGATGAGAAAGATGTCGGCCATGGCGAGTTTTCCCAGGACGTGCAGGACCGGCAGGGTCTTGCGCCGCAAGAGGCCGAAATGGATGAGCGCGAGGCCGATGGTCTTCACGTAAGGCGCGAAAAGGGCGAAGAAGGTGACAATGAGGGCGAGGAAGACGTCGCTGTCCCAGAGCGATTGCAGCCCGGTGATGACGGAAATCTCGGAGAGGCCGAAGAGCGGCAGGAGACCGGCGCGCATCAGGGGGGCGAACCAGGCGATGGGAAAAAGGACCAGCAGGGTCAGGTTAAGGTATTTGAGCATGAATGGCCTTGGGTGGGTATGACCCAGAGGTAAGCGGTGCGAGAGGCCGGGGCAAGCGCAGGGGAAACAGGGCCTCGGGGAGCGATGCGTGGGGCAAAAGTCTTGAGAAGACTTTTGCCAAAACCTTTGAGAAAGGTTTTGGCGTGCGGTCAGCGGACGGATTCGATCGGGCCTTCGGCGGAGCCGGTGATGAATTGTTCGAGATAGGGATCGCCGGAATTGTCCATCCGGGCCACGGGGCCGGTCCAGCGGATCTTGCCGCCGTGGAGCATGGCGACGTTGTCGGCGATGGCGCGCACGGAAGTCATGTCGTGGGTGATGGTCATGGCGGTCGCGCCCATCTCGACCACGATCTCGCGGATCAGTTCGTTGATGACGCCGGACATGATCGGGTCGAGGCCGGTGGTGGGCTCGTCGAAGAAGATGATCTCGGGTTCGGCGCAAATGGCGCGGGCCAGTCCAACGCGTTTTTGCATCCCGCCCGAGAGTTCGGCGGGGTACTTGTCGGCCTGCTCGGGGGTGAGGCCGACGCGGCGCAGTTTCTCGATAGCGATCTCGCGCGCCTCCGCCCAGGGGCGTTTCAGCGAGCCGCGCAGCAGGCGGAAGGCGACGTTCTGCCAGACGGGCAGCGAGTCGAAGAGGGCGCCGCCCTGGAACAGCATCCCGAAGCGGGCGAGGAAGGCGTCGCGGTCGCCCTTGGTGACGTCCTGGCCGTCGAGGGTGATCAGGCCGCTGTCATGCTGGATGAGGCCGAGGATGCATTTCAGGACCACGGATTTGCCGGTGCCCGAGCCGCCGATGATGACCATCGACGTGCCCTTGGGGATCGACAGGTTCACGCCGCGCAGGACGTGGTTGTCGCCGAAGGACTTATGCACATCCGAAAGCTCGATCATACCGAGAAGAACACCCCCGTCAGCAGGAAGTTGGCGGCGAGGATGAGGATGGCGGCGGCCTGGACCGAGCCCTTGGTGGCGCGGCCCACGCCCTGTGCGCCACGGCCCGAGTTCATGCCGTAATAGCAGCCCATGACGGCGGCGATGACGCCGAAGACCGCGCCTTTGACGAGGGACGAGATGATGTCGAGCGGTTCGAGAAAGTTGACGGTGTTCTGGATATAGGTGGCGGCGTTGAAGCCGAGGTTCTGCACGCCCACGGTGTAGCCGCCGAGGATGCCGATGATGTCGCCCACGCCGACCAGCAGCGGCACGGTAATGAGGGCGGCCAGCACGCGGGGGGCGACGAGGTATTTCATCGGGTGGGTCGAGAGGGTGACAAGCGCGTCGATCTGCTCGGTCACTTTCATGGTGGCGATCTCGGCGGCGATCGAGGAGGTCACGCGGGCGGCGATCATAAGGCCGACGAGCACCGGGCCAAGCTCGCGCACCATGCCGATGGCGACGATCTGGGGCACCACGGCCTCGGCGTTGAAGCGCGCGCCGCCGGAATAGATTTGCAAGGCAAGCGCGCCGCCGGTGAAGATCGCCGTGAGTCCCACCACGGGCAGTGACAGCCAGCCCACCTGCATCAGCGCGTTGAACACCTCGCGCGGGTAGTAGGGCGGGCGCAGGATGTGGCTGAAGGTCGAGAGGGCGAAGAGCGTGATCCGCCCCAGCATCGCAAGTGCTGCCAGCGTGTTGCGCCCGAGCGCGGCGAGGGGTGACAGGATCAGGGTCATCCGCCGGTATAGAGCCGGTCGTAGCGGGCGCCCATCGCGGTCAGGATTTCGTAGCCGATGGTGCCGGCATTGTCGGCGAGGTCGTCGACGGTCTGATCTTCGCCCAGGATGCGCAGCCACTTGGGATCATGGCCCAGCTCCGTGATGTCGACCGAGATCGAATCCATCGAGATGCGGCCCGCCACCGGGCAGGGCGTGTCGTCGGCGTAGAGCACGGTCTTGGGGCCCATGATGCGGTGGAGGCCGTCGCCATAGCCCGAGGAGACGGTGGCGATGCGGGTTTCGCGCGTCGCGGTGAAGGTGTTGCCATAGCCGACGGTCTCGCCCGGTTCCAGGTAACGCGTCTGGATCACCGGCAGGTCGAGCGTGACCACGGGGCGGGCCCCCTCGAAGGGCAGACCGCCGTAGAGACCGATGCCGGGGCGGCACATGTCGAAGTGATAGTCCGGTCCCAGGAGCATACCACCCGTCTGGGCGAAACAGCGCGGCACGCCGGTGCCGTCTGTCATTTCCCTGAAGCAGGCAAGCTGTTGCGCGTTCATCGGGTGGTCGGGCTCGTCGGCGCAGGCGAGGTGCGAGATCAGCAGCACGGGGCTCGCCGCCAGTACCGTGTCGCGCACCGCGGCCCATTCGGCGGATTCCATCCCCAGACGGTTCATGCCGCTGTCGAGCTGGATGCCGAACGGGTGGGCGGGCAGCGCCTCGAGGTGGCGGATCAGCTGATCGGTCGAGTTCAGCATCGGCGTGAGGTTCAGATCCGAAATCATGTCGGTGTCGCCGGCCATGTGGCCCGAGAAGACGTGGATGTCCGGCTTGGGGCCGAGCGCCTGGCGCAGCGCGACGCCTTCCTTGGGGACCGCCACGAAGAAGGTTCGGGCGCCGGCGCGGGCCAGCGCGCGGGCGATGCGATCCATGCCGAGGCCGTAGCCGTCGGCCTTGACCACTGCGGCGGTTTCCACCTCGGTCTGCGCGTCGAGCGCGCGCCAGTTGGCGACGAGCGCGTCGAGGTCGATGGTAAGCTTGCCGGTACTACTCATGGGCCGTGGTTTTGACCGGATGGGACAGGGGGTCAAGCCCAAAGGCGGGCATGACGCCGGCTCAGAACTCGCCGCCGTCCTGCTGCCACGGTTTGACGAGGTTGCCGAAGCGGGTGAACTGGCCTTCGAAGCTGAGCTCGACGGTGCCGATGGGACCGTGACGCTGCTTGCCGATGATGACCTCGGCGCGGCCGTGCAGGCGCTCCATGCGTTCCTGCCAGGCGGCGATCTCTTCCAACTTGTCGTCGGAGGGTTTTTCGCGCTCGGCGTAGTATTCCTCGCGGAAGACGAACATCACCACGTCGGCGTCCTGTTCGATCGAGCCGGATTCGCGCAGGTCGGAAAGCTGCGGGCGCTTGTCCTCGCGGCTTTCGACCTGGCGCGAGAGCTGCGACAGGGCGATGACGGGGATGTCGAGCTCCTTGGCGATGGCCTTGAGGCCTTGGGTGATCTCGGAGACCTCGTTGACGCGGCTGTCCTTCGCAGACGCGGGGCGCACGAGCTGAAGGTAGTCGACGATCAGAACGTCCAGGCCATGGGTGCGCTTCAGCCGGCGGGCCCGCGCGGCCAGCTGCGAGATGGGCAGGGCGGGCGTGTCGTCGATGTAGAGCGGGCAGGATTCGAGGGTCTTGGCGGCCTCGACGAAGCGGCGGAACTCGGTCTCGGTCATGTCGCCGCGGCGGATCTGCTCGGAGGGCACCTCGGCGGCCTCGGAGAGTACGCGGGCGGCGAGCTGCTCGGCGCTCATCTCGAGCGAATAAAAGCCGACGACGCCGCCTTCGACCGCGCCTTCGGAGCCGTCGGGCAGCGTGCCGCGATTGTAGGCCTTGGCGATGTTGAAGGCGATGTTGGTCGCCAGCGACGTCTTGCCCATCGAGGGGCGGCCGGCGAGGATGAGAAGGTCGGACTTGTGCAGGCCGCCCAGTTTCTTGTCCATGTCGATGAGGCCGGTGGAGATGCCGGCAAGGCCGCCGTCGCGCTGGTAGGCGGCGTTGGCCACATTAACAGCGTCGGTTACGGCCCTGAGAAAGCTTTGAAATCCGGTCTCGGACTGGCCCTGTTCGGACAATTTGTAGAGCTTCTGTTCGGCCTCGACGATCTGGTCGCGGGGTTCCAGGTCGACCTCGGCGCGCTGGGCCTTTCCGGCGATGTCGTGGCCAAGCCCGATCAGCTCGCGGCGGATCGCCATGTCATAGATCATCTGCGCGTAGTCGCGCGCGGCGAAGGCCGAGATCGCGGCGCCGGCGAGGCGGGCGAGATAGGCGGGACCGCCCAGCTCCTTCAGGCCCTCGTCGTCTTCAAGGAAGGTCTTGAGCGTCACCGGCGACGCCAGGTTGCCCTTGGCGATGCGGGCGGCGGCGGTCTCGTAGATGCGGGCGTGGACGGGGTCGTAGAAATGCTGCGGCCCGATCAGGTTGGCGACCCGGTCGTAGATGTCGTTGTTGGTCAGGATCGCGCCCAGAAGCTGCTGTTCGGCCTCGGTGGAATGCGGCAGGGCATCCGGTGCCGGCGCGTCCTGTACGGCCGGTGTGCCGGACGCGTTGATGGTCGCAACTTCGTTCATTTCTTCCCCCGTACTGCTCTGGTTCCGGGTTGCGGCGCGATGGCCCCGATCGCGCTCTGCCCCAGTAGGGCGGTTTCTTAGCGAGGCGGCCTGCGCGGTGGCAACTTGTATCTTTGTGTGGATACTCTGTGGATATCCTCACCCTACAATATTTTGCATCCCAGAGGACCCCAACGTCAAGATTTCGTTGTCGTGCGATGCGAGAGGCACGCTAACGTTGCGTCATCACAACGTTAAAAAAATTTCACGAACGGGGTTGCCCGGGGGGACGCCGCCGGCGACTCGGGGTCGCCTAGCTGCGGGCGGCCTGCCAGGCGCGCGGATCGTCGAGAAACGATTCGACCCCGTCGAGCGTGGACGCGTCGAAGCTGCCCTGGGCGCGGGCCTCTGCCAGCACATCGCGCCAGGTGCAGAGGTAATGCAGTGCCACGCCGTGGTCGCCCAGGGTCTTCTCGGTCTCGGGGAAGATGCCGTAGTAGAAGATGACGGCGGTGTGCCCGCAGCTGGCGCCGGTGTCGCGGATGGCGTCGACGAAGCTGAGCTTGGAGCCGCCATCGGTGGTCAGGTCCTCGACCAGCAGAACGCGGTCGCCCTCGGTCATGGCGCCCTCGATCCGGGCGTTGCGGCCATAGCCCTTGGGTTTCTTGCGCACGTAGGTCATCGGCAGAGCCATGCGTTCGGCCACCAGCGCGGCGAAGGGGATGCCCGCGGTCTCGCCGCCGGCGATGTTGGTGAAAGCCTCGAAGCCCGCGTTGCGCATCACGGTGACGGTCAGGAAATCCATCAGCGTGGACCGGATGCGCGGGAAGGAGATGAGCTTGCGGCAGTCGATATAGGTCGGGCTGGGCAGGCCCGAGGCTAGCGTGAAGGGCTCGTCGGCGTTGAAATGGACTGCCTCGATCTCCAGCAGCATCCGGGCGGTGAGGCGGGCGATCTCGGCTTGGTCGGGGTAGGTCGAAGGGATCATGCGGGCGGTCCTTGGTGGCAGGTGTCGGAGCCTCCGGCGGGGATATTTGGGGCCAGAGGAAGAATCAGGTGACGCGCCAGTGCAGCGGCATCTGGGGATCGAAGACGGTGACGGGGCCGTCGCCGGTGTCGATGCTTGGCGGATAGGCGACCGGGTCGCCCCTGGTGAGCGTGATCGTGTCGGTGCTGACGGGCAGGCCGTAGAAGGCGGGGCCATGTTCCGAGGCGAAGCCGGCGAGGCGGTCGAGGGCGCCTTCCTGCTCGAACACCTCGGCCAGGATCGAGAGCGTGTTGGTGGCGGTGAAGCAGCCCGCACAGCCGCAGGCCGTTTCCTTGGCCGCGTCGACATGGGGAGCCGAGTCCGTGCCGAGAAAGAAGCGGGCGTCGCCGGAGGTCGCGGCGGCGCGGAGCGCGAGGCGGTGTTCCTCGCGCTTGGCCACGGGCAGGCAGTAGTAATGCGGTTTGATGCCGCCCACGAGGAGGTGGTTGCGGTTGAGGACGAGATGGTGCGTGGTGATGGTGGCGCCGAGATTTTCAGGGTTCGATTTGACGTAGTCCACGCCTTGCCGCGTGGTGATGTGTTCCATCACGACGCGCAGGCCGGGTGTGGCGCGGCGCAGCGGGTCGAGCACGCGGTCGATGAACACCGCCTCGCGGTCGAAGATGTCGATCTCGGGATCGGTGACCTCGCCGTGCACGCAGAGCGGCATGCCGATTTCGGCCATGCGTTCCAGCACCGGACGCACGCGGTCGAAGTCGCGCACGCCGGAGGCGGAGTTGGTCGTGGCGCCCGCCGGGTAGAGCTTGAGCGCTGTCACCAGGCCCGACGCGTGGGCGGCGGCCACGTTAGCCGGATCGGTGTTCTCGGTGAGGTAGAGCGTCATAAGCGGGGTGAAGTCCATCCCCTCCGGGAGCGCCGCCAGGATCAGATCCCGGTAGGCGGCGGCCTCGGCCCCGGTCACGACCGGCGGCACGAGGTTGGGCATGACGATGGCGCGTCCGAAATGACGTGCGGTTTCGGGCAGGACCGCGCGCAGCACCGCGCCGTCGCGCAGGTGCAGGTGCCAGTCATCGGGGCGGGGGATGGTCAGCGTCCGGCTCATGGCCGAAGGCCTTACAACAGCGCGCGCGCCTGTGCCAGAGCCTCAGTCGATTTCGCGGGGCGGCATGGCCACGCCCTGTTCCTCGGCCTTGGCGTAGGCGGCGCGGATCGCGCGGCGAAACCGCGGACCCGGCGTTTCGCGCATCACGGCCTGCGCCAGCCGCGCGGTGTGGTAGAGACGTCCGTCGTCTTCGAGCCGGGCCAGGATGGACTTGAGGTAGGGCACGTCCGTCCGGCGGGCGCGGTAGAGCCGGGCGAGCGACGCGGTGTCGAGCTTGCCCGCGCTGAACCGGGCGATGATGCGCAGAAGGATGTTCATGCGTATCAGGCTGCGGTCCAGCCGCGGACCCATGAAGCGCATCCGGAAGCGCATGACGTTGGCGCGGGCGAAGAGCGCCGCATGCATGGCGTCCTCCTCGATTTCCGGATCGTAGAGGATGACGGCGCGGTCGGCCGCGTCGAGCATGTCGGGGGCATAGCCGTAGCGGCTGGTGAAATCGAGCCGGCGGCGACGGCGGAACCGTTCGTCCCATTCGGTCATGCGCGGGTCGAGCGTGGCCTGCGGCTGGATCGCCAGCACCCTGGCGCCGGGGGCCGCGACCGAGAAGGCGGCGGCGGCATAGCCCGCGGGGCCGGCGCCGTAAAAGATCACCTGGTCGAACTCCTCGAAGAAGCCGTCATCGACGAGCCGGTCGAAATAGCCGTAGACGCGGCCTTCGCGGAACCAGCTGTCGGTCTTGCTGGCGAGGCAGAGATGCGACCATCCGAGCGCGCGCGCCAACTCCCAGCCCATCGGCCGGGCCTCGGGGGAGACCACGCGCAGGCTGGCGAAGGATTCGAAGGTCACCAGGAGGGTCGGCTTGTGCTCGATGAAGATCGCGGCATGGTCCGCCCCCAGCCGCTCGACATAGCCATCGGCATCGGCCACGTCGTCCAGCCGGTCCAGCCAGTCCTCCCAGTCCAGCCCGGACAGGGACGCCTCCAGCGCCTTGGGGGTATCTGCGCACATGCTCGATCCTCAATACTCGAAAAGCCCCGCTTCGCACGGGTGATTGATCGGCAAGCTAGGCAGCAAAAACGGCGAAACTTTGGAGAATTGGTGGGGTTTCTTGGGGGGCGGCAACGTACGGCGCGACTGGCGCGGCCCTTGACGGCGCGACAAACCCGTGCAGTTCTGCGGCGAAAGGGAGCCGCGATGACCGATCTGACATCCATAGACGACGTGCAGGCCATGCTGGCCCGGGAGGGCTATGTCTGCGGGCGCGGCCTGGGGACGGTGGTGTTCCTGGGGCTGCGCCTGGGCCGGCCCCTGTTCCTGGAGGGCGAGGCCGGCGTCGGCAAGACCGAGATCGCCAAGGCGCTGGCCGCCGGGCTGGGGCGGCGGTTGATCCGCCTGCAATGCTACGAGGGGCTGGATGCGTCGAGCGCGGTCTACGAGTGGAATTTCGCCGAGCAGATGATCGCCATTCGCGCCGCGGAGGCTACCGGCGGTGTCGACCGCGACAGGCTGACCGACGAGCTCTTCACCGAGGAGTTCCTGATCGAGCGGCCGCTCCTGCAGGCGATGCGCCCGCAGGAGGGCGGCGCGCCGGTGCTCTTGATCGACGAGCTGGACCGGACCGACGCGCCGTTCGAGGCGTTCCTGCTGGAGGCGCTGAGCGATTTCCAGGTGACGATCCCCGAGCTGGGAACGATCGCGGCGCCCGAGCCGCCCATCGTCGTGCTGACCTCGAACCGCACGCGCGAAGTGCATGACGCGTTGAAGCGGCGGTGCCTGTATCACTGGGTCGACTACCCGACTTTCGACCGCGAGATCGAGATCCTGCAGGCCCGCGCGCCCGAGGCCGCCGAGACCCTCAGCCGCGAGGTGGTGGCCTTTGTCCAGAAATTGCGCACCGAGGACCTGTTCAAGAAACCGGGCGTGGCCGAGACCATCGACTGGGCCAAGTGCCTCCTGGCGCTGGACGTGATCAGCCTCAGCCCCGAGGTGATCGCCGACACGCTGGGCGCGATCCTGAAATACCAGGACGATATCCAGAAATTGCAGGGCTCCGAGGCCAAGCGCATCCTCGACGAGGCCAAGGCGGGGCTGGAGCCGGCGTGACCCTTCCTCTGGCCTTAAATATCCCGGGGGTTTGGGGGCTGGCCCCCAATCCAACCTGTGTTTGGGGGCTGGCCCCCAATGGAACCGGCATTCGGTGCCGCCGCGCCCGCGCCCGTGCCGGTGCCTGATGGCATACCCCGACCTCGACCTGCCGGAGAATCCCAGGCTCGGCCACAACATCACCCATTTCGCCCGGGCCCTGCGCAAGGCCGGGGTGCCGGTGGGGCCGGGGCGGGTGATCGACGCGATCCGGGCGGTCGAGGCGGCGGGGTTCACCTCGCGGTCCGATTTCTTCTACGCGCTGAGGGCCTGTTTCGTCAGCCGTCCCGAGCATCGCGCGGTCTTTGCCCAGATCTTTCGGCTTTACTGGCGCGACCCGCGCTACATGGAGCACATGATGGCGATGATGCTGCCCGCCATTCGCGGCGTGCAGGAGGACCGCACGGCGCAGGCGGCCGAAAAACGCGCGGCCGAGGCGCTGCTGGACGGGATCGACCCGGACCTCCCCGAGGCCGAGCCGCAAGGGAATGACGAAGAGACGCAGATCGAGATCGACGCGTCGCTGACCATGAGCCGCGACGAGCGGCTGAAGACCCTCGATTTCGAACAGATGAGCACCGCCGAGATCGCGCAGGCCAAGCGCATGCTGGCAAGGCTGAGCCTGCCGGTGAAGCCCTTTGCCTCGCGCCGGGGGATGCCCAGCCACACCGGCCACCGGGTCGACGCGCGCAAGACGCTTCGCGCGGCGATGCGGCGCGGCGGCGAGATGCGCCGCATCCACCTGCAGAAACCGCGCCCGCGCTGGCCGAACCTGGTGGTGCTGTGCGATATTTCCGGCTCGATGAGCCAGTACAGCCGGATGGTCCTGCATTTCCTTCATGCCGTGGCCAACCAGAAGGGGGCGGGCTGGGCCAAGGTACATGCCTTCACCTTCGGGACGCGGCTGACCAACATCACGCGCCACCTGGACACGCGCGACGTCGATGCCGCGCTGGCCGCCGCCGGTGCCGAGGCGCAGGATTGGGAAGGCGGCACCCGGATCGGGGACTGCCTGCACCAGTTCAACCGCGACTGGTCGCGTCGGGTGATGGGGCAGGGCGCGGTCGTGCTGCTGATCACCGACGGGCTGGACCGGGACGGGACCGCGGACCTGGGCCGCGAGATGCAGCGCCTGCACCTGTCGGCGCGGCGGCTGATCTGGCTGAACCCGCTGCTGCGCTGGGACGGGTTCGCGCCCAAGGCGGCGGGAATCAGGGCCATGCTGCCCCATGTCGACGCGTTTCGCGCCGGTCATTCCATCGCCACGCTGGAAGATCTTGCCGCCGTCATCAGCCGGCGCGAGGATGCCGGCGAGAAAACGCGCCTCATGCAACAGCTGTGAGCCCGGGCCGATCGGCGGCGCCATGCCGATTTTACGCCCCGGTGTCGGGAACCCCCCATGCACCCCCAACGTTAGGAAGGGTAGCCACGCAAGCGCGGGGCATCCGAATTCTGGGAGAGAGACATGCGTAGACTGACCCTGACATCGACGACCGCGGCCCTCGCTTTGGCGATCGGCCAGACTGCACCGCTGCCACTGGCGGCTGAAACGGCGTTGCAGGAGGCGCAGGACGGAACGTATCGCACCGCGCAAGCCGATGTCGACACGACCGAGCCGAATGGCGACGAGTCGGTGCTGTCGCAGGCAGCCGAGGAGGTCGAAAACGCCGCCGAGGCTGCCGAAGCCGAGGGCGAGGCCGCTGCAGAGGCTGCTGAAGCCGAGGCAGCCCAGGCCGCGCAGGCCGCCGAAGAGCAGGCCGAAGCAGAGCAGCAAGCCGCCGAGGCCGAAGCGCAGGCCGAAGCGGATGCCGCCGCTCAAGCCGAAGCGGATGCCGCGGCGCAGGCCGAAGCGGACGCCGCTGCGCAAGCCGAAGCAGATGCCGCGGCGCAAGCGGAAGCGGACGCCGCCGCGCAAGCCGAGGCCGATGCGGCAGAGGCAGAGGCCGAGCAGGCTGCGGAGTCGACGGCTGAGAGCGTCGAAGAAGATGCGCAGCAGCTGGAGCAGGCGCTCGAGGCCGAGCAGGCCGAGGCCGAAGCGCAGTCAGAAGCGGAGGCAACAGCCGAGACCGAGGCAGAGGCAGAAGTGCAGGCCGACGGGTCTGCCGATACCGCCGAGCCCACCGAGGCTGAGGCCAACGAGCCCGAGACAAACGAGGCCGAAGCCGCCGCGCAGGCCGAGGCAGGCGCCGAGACGGAGGATGCCTCCGAGACCGCCGAGCCGGATGCAACCGAGTTGGAGCAGGCGCTTGAGGCCGAGCAGGCGGGGAGCGAAGCCGGAGCCGAGGCCGAGGACAGCGCCGACCCTGGCGACGCTGCCGACGCGGCGGGGCAGGATGCAACCGAGCTGGAGCAGGCGCTTGAAGCGGAACAGACCGATACCGACACGGCTGCCGGCAGCGAAGAACAGACGGGTCAAGAACAGACCGGCGAAGAACAGACAGCGGACCAGGCCGCCACCGAGCAGCCCGAGCCGCAGATCGACGAAGACCCGGTCGAACAGGCAGAGGCACAGGCCCAAGCCGCGGCCCAGGTCGAGGAGCAGGCCGCTGACGTGGCTGCTGCCAGTGACGATGCCGAAGCCGTGAACAGCGAAGAGGTGACGCTGACCGACGAGAACACACGGTCCTCGGACGAGGAGTTCGAGACGACGGTGGGCGGCAATGCGCAGACCGAGGCCAACACCCAGAACGCGCCCGCCGCAGGCACCCCTGTGACCAGCGACGACCGCGACGAGAACCTGCGCAATATCCTGACCGCCGCGGCCGCCATCGGCTTGGGCGCATATACGATCGGGCAGGTGACAGATGACGGCGGTACGGTCGTGTCCAACAGCGGCGACCGCGTCGTGGTCGAGCGCGACGGGCGGTATCGCATCATCAAGGATGACGACGCGCTTCTGCGCCGTCCGGGCAGCGACGTGCGGGTCCAGACCTTCGACGATGGCTCGACCCGCAGCACCGTGACGGCCCAGGACGGCAGTCAGACCATCACCGTGCGGGCTGCGGACGGCCGCGTTCTGCGCCGCACGCAGGTTTACCCGAACGGAGACCAGGTGGTGCTGTTCGATGACACGCGCCAGGTCGAGGCGGTGAACGTGCAGCAATTGTCGGACACCCGCGCGCAGGAATATGAATATGCCAACGCGTCGGAAGACGAGTTGCGCCAGGCCATCCTGGCCACGCGGGATACGCCGACCGCGCGCCGCTTTTCGCTGAACCAGGTGCGCTTCGTGGACGCCGTGCGCCACCAGGTGCCGGTGATCGCGCTGGATACGGTGAACTTCGAGACCGGCAGCGCCGTCATCCGGCCGGAAGAGGCCAAGGCGCTGTCGGTGCTGGGCAACGCCATGCGGGACTCCATCTCGGAGGATCCCCGCCAGGTGTTCCTGATCGAAGGTCACACCGACACGGTCGGCCCGGCCAGCATGAACCTGGCCCTGTCCGACCGCCGCGCTGAATCGGTGGCGCTGGCGCTGACCGAGTATTTCGACGTGCCGCCGGCGAACATGATCGTGCAGGGCTATGGCGAAGCCGACCTGAAGGTCCGCCAGGCCGGTGACATCCGCGAGAACCGCCGCGCGGCGGTCCGCAACATCACCGGGCTTCTGAACGACAGCTGAACGGTGTCGCCGGGGGACCGACGGGGCCGCCCTCCGCAGGATTGCGGGGGGCGTCCTCTTTTGTGCGCGGCGCCCGAGATTCATCGTACGAAGAATCTTGGGGCCACAGCTTGCCGAAATTGCGTTTGTGAAAGCGGTGCGCCCGGCCCATATTGACGCCATGTCCGACCGTTTCGACACCATTCCCGAAACCGCGCTGGCCTGGTTCGAGGCCGGCAAGGGCGCGGCCCTGGCCACTGTCGTCGAGACCTGGGGCAGCGCGCCCCGGCGCGTGGGCAGCCAGTTGGCCATCTCGGGGGAGGGCGAGATCGAGGGATCGGTCTCGGGCGGCTGCGTCGAGGGCGCGGTGGTCGCCGAGGCGCTGGACGCCATCGAGGCCGGCACGCCCGTGATGCTGGAATACGGCGTCAGCGACGGCGATGCCTTTGCCGTGGGGCTGGCCTGTGGCGGCACGATCCGGGTTCTGGTCGAGCCCGTGGGCAGCGTGATGCCGGTGGAGATCCTGAAGGACCTCGTGCTGGCGCGCGAGGCGAGGGTGCCGGTGGCCTATGTCACCGGAATGGACACCGAGCGCAGGCTGGTGCGCGAGGGCTTCGAGGACCGTTTTCGCGCCGACCGTTCGGGGTTCGAGGAGGATGGGACCACCTTTGTGGCGATCCACAATCCGCCCTTGCGGATGATCATCGTGGGGGCCGTGCACATTGCCCAGGCGCTGGTGCCGATGGCGCGGGTGGCCGGGTACGATCCGCTGTTGATCGACCCGCGCGAGAGCTTCGGCAGCGACACGCGCTTTCCCGGAGAGACGATACTGCACGACTGGCCCGACGAGGCCGTGGCCGCCTATGGCCTCGACGCGCGCACGGCATTGGTGCTACTGACCCACGATCCCAAGCTGGACGATCCGGCGCTGGAGGCGGCGTTGGCATCGGATGTCTTTTACATCGGGGCGCTGGGCTCGACCCGGACCCATGCGAGCCGCGTGGCGCGGCTGGAGGCGAAGGGCTTTGACGCGGGCCAGATCGCGCGCATCCATGGCCCGGTCGGGCTGGATATCGGTGCGGCGGGGCCGTCCGAGATTGCCGTGGCGATCCTGGCCGAAGTGACGCATGTGCTCAGGAAAGGCGGATGAAGTTCGGGCCGGTTCCGCTGGACCGGGCGGCGGGCGCGATCCTGGCGCATAGCGAGCACCTGCCGGACGGGCGGCTGCGCAAGGGGCAGGTGCTTGCGGAGGCGGATATCGCCCGGCTGCGTGCGGCGGGGCTGGAGAGCGTCGACGTGGCGGTTCTGGACGCGGGCGACGTGCACGAGGATGCCGCCGCCGCCCGGCTGGCCGAGGCGGTGCTGGACGGGGCCGCGGGCCTGTCGCTGAGCCGGGCGTTCACGGGGCGGGTCAACCTGGTGGCCGAGGCGCCCGGCGTGGTGGCGGTGGACGCGGCCAAGGTGACGGCGGCCAACCTGCTGGATCCGATGATCACGCTGGCCACCGTCGCGCCGTGGTTCCAGACCCATCCCGGCGGGATGGTGGCGACGGTCAAGATCATCTCTTACGGGGTGGCGTCCGAAGCGCTGGACCGCGCGGCGGAGGCGGCGCGGGGCGCGATCCGGCTGCACCGGCCGTGCTACGGCACCGCGAGCCTGATCGTCAGCGACACGGCCGACGGGCCGGGCCTGCGCGGGGTCGAGGCGATCCGCGCGCGGCTGGCGGGCCTGGGGATGCGCCTGAAACAGACGCTGAGCTGCCCGCACGAGGTGCCTGCACTTGCCGAGGCCATGGCGGCGGCCAACGGCGAGGTGGTCCTGGTGCTGACGGCCTCGGCCACGTCCGACGCGCGCGATACCGGCCCCGAGGCGCTGCGCCGCGCGGGCGGCACGGTGGCGCGGTTCGGCATTCCGGTCGATCCCGGGAACCTGCTGTTCACCGGACGGCTGGGAGAGCGGCCGGTGATCGGGTTGCCCAACAGCGCCCGGTCGCCGGTGCTGCACGGGGTGGACTGGGTGCTGGCGCGGATCGCCTGCGGCGTGCCGATCGGGGACGCGGATTTCGCGGCGATGGGCGTCGGTGGCCTGCTGAAGGAAATCCCGACGCGTCCGCAGCCGCGCCAGCGGAAACAGGCCGGGTAGGGACGCCGGGCAGGGGGCAGGGCCCGCCCGGCGCATGGGGTCAGCCGTCCAGGTGCGACAGCTTTTCGAGGATGCCGGTCCAGCCCCAGCGATGGCCTTCGCGCTGCTCTTCGCTGACGAAGCGGACCTGGGTCAGTTCAACGCGCGTGCCGCCCGGACCGGGGGTGAAGGTGATCGTCACCTCGCTGTCGTCGCGCGAGGCATGGCTTTCCCAGGTGAAGACCAGCCGGTTGGGCCGGTCGATTTCCCTGTAGGTTCCGGTGTGGGGCAAATCCTTGTCGCCGTTGCGCATGATGATCTCGAACCGCCCGCCCTCGATCGCGTCCGAGGACGCGCTGGGCACGACGGTTTCGCCGGGGCAGATGAAGCGTTTCATGGTGTCGGGGTCGAGCCAGGCGTCGAACAGGCGTTCGGGCGTGGCGTCGATCACGCGTTCGACGGTGAGCGTGAGGTCTTTTTCGGTGGCAGTCATGTGTCGGTCTCCTGTGTGAGCAGATGGTCGAGCGCCTCCAGCCGGAGGGCCCAGATCGAACGCAAGTCGCGGAACCAGCGGTCGACATGGGCCAGTTCCTCGACCCGCAATTCGATCAGGTGCTCGCGCCATTCGGTGCGGCGCGTGACCAGCCCCGCGCCTTCGAGCACCTTGATGTGCTTGGAGACGGAATTGAGGCTCATGTCGAAATGCGCGGCGATGTCGGTCACCCGGAGCGGTCCTTGCTGCGCCAGGAGCGTCAGGATGGACCGGCGGGTGGGGTCGCCTGCGGCCTTGAAAATATCGGTCAGTCGGTGCTGTGATTCTTGTTCAACCATAAGGGTGAATAACACGGCACGGGCTTTCAATCAACCGAATAGATGAATGATAGGGTGCGTCTGCTGCGGGCCGGGGCGAACCGCGCGCCGGCAGCACGTGCGCAAGTACGACGAAGGCAGGGGGGTGGCGCGACAGAAAGTGCCTTCTCAAGTGGGGGGCGGCGTGTTTAACTCCGGTCAGCCAATTAGAAAAGCCAATGGGAGGAGCCGATGGCACAGGTCAAGATGACCGTGAACGGCAAGCCTGCGTCCGGCGAGGTGGAAGGACGCACGCTACTTGTCGATTTTATCCGAGATACGCTGGGCCTGACGGGCACGCATGTGGGCTGCGACACCAGCCAGTGCGGCGCCTGCGTGGTGCATGTGGACGGCAAGGCGGTGAAGGCCTGCTCGATCTTCGCGGCCGAGGCCGAGGGCACGGAGGTGACCACGATCGAGGGGATGGCCGCGGATGACGGCACCATGACCCCGGTCCAGCAGGCGTTCCAAGAATTCCACGGGCTGCAATGCGGGTTCTGTACACCGGGGATGGTGATGTCGGCAGAGGCGCTCTTGAAGGACAACCCCAACCCGACCGAAGCAGAAGTGCGCGAGTACCTGAAGGGCAATATTTGTCGCTGCACCGGATACCACAACATCGTCAAGGCGATCCTGGCGGCATCCGGTCAGGACGTGTCAGGGATCGCTGCGGAGTAGACACGAATGCTGACCGGCCCGCCCAAGCTGCGCACATGCCTTTGGTTTCACGACCGCGCCAGGGAGGCGGCGGAGTTCTACGTGACTCTGTTGCCCGACAGCCGGATCGATGAGGCCAGCGAGGTCGATGGTGGCGTCGTGGTGGTTGAACTGACGCTGGCGAACGTGCCGTATCAGTTCCTGCAGGCGGGGCCGCATTTCACCCTGACGCCCGCGGCGTCGATCAGTGTTCTGACCGAGGATCAGGCCGAAACAGATCACCTGTGGGACAAGCTGAGCGACGGGGGCGAGGAAGGACTGTGCGGCTGGCTGACCGACCGGTTTGGCGTCAGCTGGCAGATCGTGCCGCGCCGGTTGCTGGAGTTGCAGGGCGGCCCCGATGCCGAGACGGTTCGGGCGGCCATGTTCAAGATGAAGAAGATCGAGATTGCGGCCCTGGAAGAGGCCGCAGCCTAAACAACAGGATCGGGCCTGTGCGCCCGCCAATATGGGAGGACTAACACATGCCCAAAGATGGTGGCATCGGCGCCAGTTCCAAGCGGCGCGAGGACGTACGGTTCCTGACGGGGGCCGGCAATTATACCGACGACATCAACCTGCGCGGACAGGCCTATGTGCATTTCCTGCGCTCGGACGTGGCGCATGGTACGCTGAACAGCGTGGACACCAGCGCCGCCGAAGGGATGCCCGGGGTGATCAAGGTCTTTACCGGCGCGGATTTCGCCGAGGTGGGGGGTATCCCCTGCGGCTGGCAGGTGACCGACCGGCATGGCGAGCCCATGCAGGAGCCGCCGCACCCGGTGCTGGCACAGGGCAAGGTGCGGCATGTGGGCGACCCCATCGCCGCCGTTGTGGCTGAAAGCCGCGAACAGGCGCGGGACGCCGCCGAGGCGATCGAATTGGATATCACCGACCTGCCCGCCGTGATGGACATGAAGGAGGCGCTGAAAGAGGGCGCCACCAAGGTGCATGACGACCTGACGAGCAACCTTTGCTATGACTGGGGCTTCGTCGAGGAGAACAAGGGCGCGGTCGAGGAGGCGATCCAGAACGCCGCGCATGTGACCACGCTGGAGCTGGTGAACAACCGGCTGGTGCCGAACGCGATGGAGCCGCGCGTGGCGGTCGGCGATTACAGCCGTTCGACCGACGACAGCACGCTTTACACCACGTCGCAGAACCCGCACGTCATTCGCCTGTTGATGGGCGCCTTCGTGCTGGGCATCCCCGAGCACAAGCTGCGGGTCGTGGCGCCCGACGTGGGCGGCGGTTTCGGATCGAAGATCTATCACTATGCGGAAGAGGCGTTCTGCACCTTCGCCGCGAAAAAGTTGAACCGGCCGGTGAAGTGGACCTGCTCGCGCTCGGAGGCTTTCATCAGTGACGCCCATGGCCGCGATCACGTGACCAAGATCGAACTGGCGCTGGATGCGGACAACAACTTTACCGCTGTGCGCACGGAAACCTATGCCAACATGGGGGCGTATCTGTCGACCTTCGCGCCGTCGATCCCGACGTGGCTGCACGGCACGCTGATGGCGGGCAATTACAAGACGCCCAATATCTACGTGAACGTGAAGGCGGTTTTTACCAACACCGTACCGGTGGACGCCTATCGCGGGGCCGGGCGGCCTGAGGCGACGTACCAGCTGGAGCGCGTCATCGACAAGGCGGCGCGTGAGCTGGGTGTGGACCCGATCGAGCTGCGCCGGCAGAATTTCATCACCGAGTTCCCGTATGCCACCCCGGTGGCGGTGGAATACGACACGGGCGATTACAACGCCACGATGGACAAGCTGCTGGAGATCATCGACAAGGACGGTTTCCAAAAGCGGCTGGAAGACAGCAAGGCCAAGGGCCGCCTGCGCGGGCTTGGCATCAACTGCTATATCGAGGCCTGCGGCATCGCGCCGTCGAACCTGGTGGGGCAGTTGGGCGCGCGGGCGGGCCTGTATGAATCGGCCACCGTGCGGGTGAACGCCACCGGCGGGATCACCGTGATGACCGGCAGCCACAGCCACGGGCAGGGGCATGAAACCTCGTTCGCGCAAGTGGTGGCCGACATGATCGGGATCGACGAATCGATGATCGAGATCGAACATGGCGACACGGCCAACACGCCGATGGGCATGGGCACCTATGGCTCGCGCTCCATCGCCGTGGGCGGCAGCGCCATGGTCAAGGCCACGGAAAAGATCATCGCCAAGGCCCGCAAGATCGCGGCGCACCTGATGGAGGCGTCGGAGGCCGATATCGAGCTGAAGGACGGCCAGTTCAGCGTTGCCGGCACGGACAAATCCGTGGCCTGGGGCGACGTGACGCTGGCGGCCTACGTGCCGCACAATTACCCGCTGGAAGAGATCGAGCCGGGGCTGGAGGAAACCGCGTTCTATGACCCGGCGAACTTTACCTACCCGTCGGGCGCCTATGCCTGCGAGGTCGAGGTCGATCCAGAGACCGGCAAGGTCACCATCGAACGCTTTGCCGCCGCCGACGATTTCGGCAATGTCATCAACCCGATGATCGTGTCGGGGCAGGTGCATGGCGGGCTGGCGCAGGGGATCGGGCAGGCGCTGCTGGAGCAGACCTCCTACGATGCCGACGGCCAGCTCTTGAGCGCGTCCTACATGGATTACGCCATGCCGCGCGCCGATGACGTGCCGTTTTACGATGTCGACCATTCCTGCCAGACGCCCTGCACGCACAACCCGCTGGGGGTGAAAGGCTGTGGCGAGGCTGGCGCGATCGGCAGTCCTCCTTCGGTGGTCAATGCCGTGGTGGATGCGCTGCAACGCGCTGGGCATGATGTGACGCATATCGACATGCCGCTGACGCCGTCGCGCGTCTGGCAGGCGATGCAAGGGTAAGGAGAGAGACGATGTACGCATTCGAAATCGAACGCCCGAGCACGGTGGCCGACGCGGTGGCTCTGCTCAAACAAAGCGACGAGAACCAAGCGCTGGGGGGCGGGCAGACCCTGATCCCCACGCTGAAGCAACGGCTGGCCGCGCCCGAGGTGCTGGTCTGCCTGAGCGGGATCGACGAGATCAAGGGCGTCTGCACCGATGACAATGGCCGAATCTGCATCGGCGGGGGCACCACCCACGGCGATGTGGCGGCGGGATCGGGCGCCTATCCGGCGCTGGTCTGGATGGCGCAGAACATCGGCGACCCGGCGGTGCGCAACCGGGGCACAATCGGTGGGAGCCTCGCCAACAACGATCCGTCGGCGTGCTATCCGGCGGCGGTGCTGGCCTCGGGGGCGACCGTGGTGACCAACGAACGCGAGATCGCGGCCGATGATTTCTTCGACGGCATGTTCGCGACCGCGCTGAACGAGGGCGAGATCATCACCGAGGTGAAATTCCCGGTGCCGGAGAAAGCCAATTATCAGAAGTTCGAACAGCCCGCGTCGCGTTTTGCGCTGGTCGGCGTCTTCGTGGCGAAGTTCGCCGACGGCGTGCGCGTTGCCGTCACCGGCGCGTCCGAAGAGGGCGTGTTCCGTTGGAGCGAGGCCGAAGAGGCGCTGGGCGGCAATTTCTCGGCCTCGGCGCTGGAGGGCCTGTCGGTGCCGGCGGACGGGATGATTTCCGACCTGCACGGCTCGGGAGCGTATCGTGCGCATCTGGTGTCTGTTCTGACAAAGCGGGCGGTAGAAGCGGCCTGAGCGCCGCAAAATCCGAACTGGTTGAACCGAAGCCCGGCCTTTCTTAGAGAAGGCCGGGCTTTTGCGTATGTCAGGTCGGAGCGCGCAGGCGCTTCGGTGAGGACAGGTTTTCGTGTATATGGCCCACCCAATTCTCGCTATGGATGTGCCTTGCGGAATTTTCGCAAACGCGTGCTATTCTCTCGCATCCAATCGGGAGGACTCAACATGTCGGATTATTTCGATCTGGGCGCCTATACCCGCCCCGTGACGTCGGTTCCCGTAGCCCAGACCTGGTTTGATCGTGGCCTTGTCTGGTTGTTTGCCTATAACCATGAAGAGGCCATCGTCTGTTTCGAGAAGGCGATCGAGGCCGATCCGGAGTGCGCGCTGGCGCATTGGGGCATCGCCTATGGCATCGGGCCCAATTACAACAAGGCGTGGGAGGTGTTCACGCCCGAGGAAAAGGCGCCCGCGCTGGAGCGCGCCCACGATGCGCTGAAGGCGGGGCTGGCGCTGGACGGCGCGCGTCCCCTGGAGCGTGCGCTGCTGGAGGCGCTGGCGTCGCGCTATCCTACCGATCCTGCGATCGAGGATTACCAGCCCTTCAATGACGGCTTCGCCGAGGCGATGCGCCCGGTCTACGAGGCGCACAAGGACGACCTCGATGTGGCGTGCTTCTTCGCGGAAGCGCTGATGAACCGCACGCCTTGGCAGCTTTGGGATGTCCAGAGCGGCGTGCCCAACCCCGAAGGCTCGACCGTCGAGGCGATGGCGGTGCTGGAACGCGCCTTTGCCGAGACGCCCGGCGCGTGGGACCATCCGGGCCTGTTGCATATGTACATTCACCTGATGGAGATGTCGCCCCATCCCGAAAAGGCGCTGCGCCACGGCGACCGGCTGACCGATCTGGTGCCGGATGCGGGGCACCTTGTGCATATGGGCACCCATATCGACGTATTGTGCGGCGACTACCAGAACGTGCTGGCGCGCAACCTTGCCGCCGCAGAGGTGGACGAGCGGTTCAAGGATTATGCGGGCGCGGCCAATTTCTATGCGCTCTACCGTATCCACAACCTGCATTTCGCGGCCTATGGCGCGATGTTCCTGGGACAGAAGGCGGCGGCCATCGGCGCCGCCAAGCGTTTGCGCGGCGAGGTGCCCGACAAGGTGGTGCGGTCCTATCCCGACATCTTCGAGACCTTCGTGGCCGCCGCGCCGCATGTCTATATCCGCTTCGGGATGTGGGAGGAGATCCTGGAACTGGATCAGCCCGAGGACACCGAGCTTTACGTGACCACCAACGCGCTGATCTGTTACGCCAAGGCCGTGGCGCTGGCCAACCTGGGACGCCATGCCGAGGCCGAGCGCATGGCGGCGGCGTTCACCGAGGCCTACGCACTGGTGCCTGACACAAGGATGCTGTTCAACAACAAGGCCCGCGACGTCCTGGCCGTGGGCGAGGAGATGATGAAGGGTGAACTGGCCTTCAAGGCCGGGCAGCGGGAGGCGGGACTGGAGCACCTGCGCCGTGCGGTCGCGCTGGATGACGGGTTGGAATACGAGGAGCCGTGGTCCTGGCCGCAACCGACGCGCCATGCGCTGGGTGCGCTTCTGATGGAGGCGGGGGAATACGACGAGGCCGAGGCGGTCTATCGCGCCGACCTGGGCCTGGATGGAAAGTTGCCGCGGCCCAGCCAGCATCCGCGCAATGTCTGGGCGCTGCACGGCCTGCACGAATGCCTGCAACGGCGCGGCGCGCCGGAGGAAGTGCCGCATGTGAAGCTGCTGCTGGACCAAGCGGTCGCACGGGCCGATATTCCCGTTCGCGCAAGCTGTCTGTGCCGCAAGGCCGCGGCTTGAGCGGCAGAGCCCGATTGCGGCGCGATCCCCTTGCCGGATGTGGCGCGCTGCCACCGTGACGGTGCAGCGCTGATACAATGTCAGCCTGCCGATGGCCTCGCGGATTTCTGCGGTGGCGGGAGGGTGTCGCATGTCGGGTCGGCGCGACCAAGCTGTCGTTCACGACGGAGGCGATCGCCAGCCCACGGGAGGGGCTGACGATGGCCGGGCCGCTGCGCGGCTGTTAACCGGCTGGGGGCGCGGTGCCAGTGCCTTGTAACGGACACGATCCTGACAGTTGTTGCGGGCGGCACAGATGTCGGCTGCGTCATATTATGGTGTAGATTGCTCGGACATGACGATCATGATAGCCGAAAATCTCAGGCCCTGATTGATCATGTAAAATTACTTCAAATCAAATGTCACTCTCGAAAACCGTACTCGATAAAACCAGCCTTCCGAAGGCAGTGCTTTTCACGTGCGCACTGTGTCTGCCCTTCAAACCTGCTTTCGCCTGCATGCCTCTCAACGAGCCGCTGGGTATCTCGATATGCCTCGACGACACGTCATGGGAGCCGCGTGAAGACGCCGGCGATGACTTTCTCTTCTACAATACCGCCGTTGGTTTTGCCGCCAACGTCAGGATTTTCGACGGGGGCACGAATGACGGCTTGGAAAGCGAACGCGCCGCATGCCGCCTGGCCGAGGCAGACAGCGAAGAAACCCGGGATTTCGCTCTTTTGCAGGCCGGAAAGGTCGCAAGCGGCAACTTTGTTTACGTCGCCCGCGGGTCACGGGATGGCCGGTCCAATATCTATGTGAATACGGTCTCTGTAGGCCCGACGAAAACGCTGCGCCTCACCACCTGGCGCTTGGGCGACAGGCTGTCCGATAGCGATCGCGACATGCATATCGCGTTTGGAAACCTGCTGAAGACCGAGCGGTGACACCTGCGGCTGTCGTCCTGACCTGAACATATCGCAACACAGACACAAGGTGCTTCATAGTGGGTTTTTTCACGGGTTTGGACGCAAACGATCATGACGGGCACTTCGATGCGCTAACCAGCATGGTGGAGGCGAAGCACGGTGTCGCGATCCCCCCCACGCAGGAGCGCGCGGCGCTCTGGCATGAGACGGAAACCGTTTTCAACGCTCCGCTCGGACAAGAGGTCAGATCGTTTCTGGGTTTCATCGCGGATGTCGCCGCCAGCGGGCATTTCGAGACACTGGTCGGTGACAAAGGGAAAATGAAGCCAACGCAGCCCTGCCAATATCTCCTTGAACTAAAGGATCTGACCGACATCGACCCCTTGCTCAAAGGGATCAGTTTCATGCAAACGCGCCAGTCGCGATCATACTTTTCAATTCTGTCATCCCGGCAAGCGCAATCCCCCTGTCCAACGGCAAACTACGCGCTGCAAAGATACAAGGGCAAAAAGGAACTGGTGCGCAGCCCATATGGTGATGTCAGTCTCATTTCCTTTGCGCTTCGGTTTTTCGGAGACAGATCGAGAAAGGAAGGCCGTTCGTTGAGTTCGGCCTCATCAGATGCCGAGGCGTTTTACGCGGAAGCATGCCGGTGTTTTGGCGATCCGGCTGAATTGGGCGCAGGCGTGTATTTTTTCGAAGCCGACAATGCCGAGATATTGATTAGGCCACTTGCCGATATCGGGATTGATCTGAGTGTATTCGACCTGCGCAAGCCGTGGCCCGTTTCAGATGAGCTTTTGAGGCTGTTGGATGGCGGGATGGCGACGTTCAAAGCCTGACCCGCCACATCCAATGCGGCGTCGCTCCTGCGGATGTCCGGCATGGCGCACAGGGGTTCCGGGGCTGATCGGCCCCTTGTGGATAACTGTCACATCCCCGTCACGGAATCGCGCTACCCAAATCGCAAGATGTTCCGCCAAATCCAGTGCTTGCCAGAGGCGGAACACGATATATAGTGAACTCAATCAAGGGGCGGCTGTCACGCCCCGCACCAGAGCACGAGGCGATACGAGCGGGGGTAACTAAGGTCATGGATGCAGATTTCAGGACGGAATTCGTAAGGTCGCCTTCGGCGCTGAAACATCATCCGGCGCTGGTTCTGAATGCCGATTATCGGCCGCTCTCCTATTACCCGCTGTCGCTTTGGCCCTGGCAGGATGCGGTCAAGGCGGTGTTCCTCGACCGGGTCGATATCGTCGCCGAATACGAGGACACGGTGCGAAGTCCCTCGACCGAGATCAGGATACCCTCGGTCATTGTTCTGAAAGATTACGTCAAACCTCAAAAGCGCGTGGCCTTCACGCGCTTTAATTTGTTTTTGAGGGATGAATTCCAGTGCCAGTATTGCGGGGCGAAGGGGGATCTGACCTTCGATCACGTGGTGCCGCGCGCCAAGGGCGGGGTCACCAGCTGGGAGAACGTGGTGGCGGCCTGTTCGCCCTGCAACCTGCGCAAGGGGTCCAAGAGCCTGCGGCGCTCGGGCCTGAGCCTGCGCAAGCCGCCGCGCGCGCCAGCGGCAGAACAGTTGCGCAACATGGGGCGCAAGTTTCCGCCCAACCACCTGCATGAAAGCTGGATCGACTTCCTTTACTGGGATGCCGAGCTGGAAGCCTAGGGCGCTCTTCTAAAAGATTGACCTGAAACCGATCTGCGTGTTGGCTTTGCCGGGTGGCACCGGGGAGGGGCGCATGCGGCTGGGGATCTATCAATGCGATGCGGGCGGGCTGTCGACCAGTGCGCGTCTGAGGGCGCTGGAGTTGCGGCTGGCCGAGCGGGAGGTCGACCTGATGGTCTGCCCCGAACTTTTCGCCTCGGGCTACATGGGGGCGGATCACGCGGCGCTGGCGGAACCTGCGACCGGCCCGTTCTTTGAGGCGGTGGCGGAGATGGCCAAGCGGCACGAGACGGCCGTGTGCTATGGCTACCCAGAGGCGGCGGACGGCGTGATCTACAACGCCGCGCGGCTGGTGGGGGCGGAGGGCGCGGCGCTGGCGAACCACCGCAAGCGGTTGCCGTCGCCCGGCAGTTTCGAGGAAGAGACATTCGCCAACGGCGATACGCTCACGCTGGTGGAGCATGGCGGGCTGCGCATCGCGATCGTCATCTGCTACGAGGTCGAGTTTCCGGAAAGCCTGCGCAAGGCGGCGCAGCATGGCGCCGAGCTGGCGCTGGTGCCGACGGCGCTGGTCGATCGGTGGGGCGTGGTGGCCGAGAAACTGGTGCCGACGCGGGCCTTCGAGAACGGGCTGTGGCTGGCCTATGCCAACCATGCGGGCCAGGAGGATGGTGCGCGGTACCTGGGCGGCAGCCGGATCGTGGCGCCGGACGGGGTGGAAGAGGCGGTGGCGGGCGACACGGAAACGGTGATTGTCGCAGATGTCGATGCCGAACGCGTGGCGGCGGCGCGGAACCGGCTGCCCTATCTGCGCGACGCGGTCAAATTGTGAGTGGCCTGATATGACAGGGCCTGCCTTCGATGATGGTGAATTGGCGGGTCGCGTGACGCGGGCCTGTGCGGTTCTGAAAGCGCAAGGGCTGGACGGTCTGCTGATCTCGGTGCCAGAGAGCATCTACTGGCTGACGGGGCTGGACCATTGGGGCTTTTTCGCCGCGCATGTGCTGGTGCTGAACGCGGATGGCGAGATGGCGCTGGTGTGCCGCGCGATGGAGGGGATCACGGTCGCCAACCAAGTGCGCAATGCGCGGTTTTACGGCCATGCGGATCACGAGGAATTGTCGGACCACGTGCTGCGGGCGATGGCCGATCTGGGCCTCAAGGGCGCGCGCGTCGGGATCGAGAAGCGCAGCCTGTTCCTGACCCCGCGCCATGCCGAGCGGATTAGGGCGGGGGAGGCCGCGTGGATCGACGGGTCGGGTCTGATCGACGATCTGCGGCTGGTGAAATCGCCGGTCGAGATGGCCTATACCCGCAAGGCGGCGCGGGCGGCGGACCTTGGCACGTTGGCCGCGATCGAAGCGGTAAGCGATGGCGCGAGCGATTACGAGGTGGCGGCGGAATACCACCGCGCGGCAATCCTGGCGGAAAGCGAATATCCCGGCTTCGGGCCGTTCTTTCGGCCCACGTCTCGGCTGGGCGAGGAACACACGACATGGCGCGGCGACGTGTTTCGCACGGGCGACGCGGTGTTCATGGAGACCTGTGGCGCCTATCGCAAGTATCAGGCGCCGATGGGGCGGCTGGTCTACGTGGGTGCGGCGCCAAAGGGCGTGGAGCGGTCGGTGGCGTTGGCAATCGAGGGCATGAAGGCGATTTGCGCCGCATTGAAACCGGGCGGTGTTGCGGGCGACGCCTATGCCGCGTGGCGCGAGGTGGCGAAGGATGCAGGCCTGGCGGACTATAACCGGCATCACTGCGGCTATCTGGTGGGGATCGGCTTTCCGCCCAGCTGGACGGGCGGATCGATGGTCACGAGCCTATTCCCAGGCTCGCAGCGCAGGCTGGAGGTAGGCATGGTTTTCCACGCCCATTCATGGTTCACCAACACGGATGTGGTGGACTATTTCATTTCCAATACGGTGATGCTGACGGAAAACGGCGCGGAGGTCCTGACGGACCAGACGCCCGAGACGTTGATCGTCAGGAATTAGGCCGGGCAGGGGCCCGGCCCATGATTTGGCTCAGGCCGCGGCGCGGTTACGGCGGCGCTGGCGGCGGGGTTTGCCCGCGCCCTGGTTCTGACCGCCTGCGTTCGCGCCTGCCTGTCCGTTGCCGCCGTGCGACGGCTTGCGGCGGCGGTTCTGGCCGCCTCCCCGTTTTTTCGGAGCTTGCGCCTGTTCGTTCACCGGGGCGGTGCCGCTGGCGACGGGAACGGTGATCTTCATCACCTTCTCGATGTCGCGCAGAAGGCCCGTTTCCTCGGGCGCGCAAAGCGAGATCGCCTCGCCCTCGCGGCCCGCTCGCGCGGTGCGGCCGATGCGGTGGACGTAGTTGTCGGCCACTTCGGGCAGGTCGTAGTTGACCACGTAGGCGACGCCGGGAATGTCGATGCCGCGCGCGGCCACGTCGGTGGCAACGAGGATGTTGGTGGTGCCGTCGCGGAACGCCTTCAAGGCGCGGTCGCGCTGGCCCTGGCTCTTGTTGCCGTGGATCGAGGCGGCGTTGAAGCCGTCGGACACGAGCCCCTTCATCAGCCGTTCCGCGCCGTGCTTGGTGCGGGAGAAGACGAGCGTGAGGGCGTGCGGGTCATCGGCGAGGATCTCGCGCAGCTTCGATGATTTGTCGTTCTTGGCGACGTGGTGCACCGACTGGGTGACCTTGTCGGCGGCCTTGCCCGGGGGCGAGACCTGAACCCGGCGGGGGTTGGTCAGGTAGGCGGCGGAGATCTCTTCCATCTGCTTGGGCATGGTGGCCGAAAACAGCATGGTCTGGCGTGGGCTGCCCAGGTGCGGCGCGATCTTGCGCAGCGCGTGGATGAAGCCCATGTCGAGCATCTGGTCGGCCTCGTCCAGCACGAGGTGACGTGCGGTGGACAAATCGAGCGCGCGGCGCTCCATCAGGTCGATCAGGCGGCCGGGCGTGGCGACCAGGATGTCGGTGCCGCGGCTGAGAAGACTGATCTGCTTGCCGATGGATTGCCCGCCGACGACGGTGACGACGCGCAGCTTGGTGCCCTTGGTGAGGTTGCGCAGGCTGTCGGCGATCTGGTTCACCAGTTCGCGCGTGGGCGCGAGGATGAGCGCCTTGACGGTCTTTTCGGCGGGTTTGCCGGGCGCCTCCAGCAGGTGCTGGATCAGCGGCAGGCCGAAGGCCAGCGTCTTGCCGGTGCCGGTCTGGGCGAGGCCCATGACGTCATGGCCTTCCAGCGCCAGCGGAATGGCCTTGTTCTGGATGGGCGTCGGCTCTGTCAGGCCGGCGGTCTTGAGAGCGGTATTGAGTTCGGGCGCGAGGCCCAGCATGTCGAAATCGTACAAGTCGTATCCTTTGCGGGCCACAAGGCGGAAGCCTGCGTGACCAAGAGGTATGGCCCGCACGGGATGCGCGGGTGCAAGGGTTGCGCGGACACTTTAAGGCGTCGCGGGCGTATCCCGCGCCACCTGGCGCCGCATCAGAAACCCTGCGTGATGGGGGAACTGGAAAAATCGGGCTGGTTGCTGGTTCGGGCGGTTGGCCCGGCTCACGCGCAATCGCAGCGATGGGAGACAGATGGGGGATTGCGGGGCAGGTGTCAAGCAATACCCAGAATTTTCGGAATTGCAGGAGGGGGTGATGCTTAGCGGTCGTGGTGAAGGTCAGGAGTGAGCCCTTTGTGAGACATTGGGTTCGAGCACCCAGCCGGTTAACCGCCGCGAAGCGGCCCGGCCATCGTCAGCCCCTCCCTTGGGCTGGCGATTTGGCGAGGCTGGGCGCAACGATCCTTTTGAGGACGTGTTTGGCAGGCATGAAGTGCTTCAGAATTGCCCTCGGATCGCCATCCCAGGGGCTGACGATGGCCTCCGTCGTGAACGGCGGCTTCGATTGCATAGCAGACAACGACTGGTCAACAGAAAAAGGCGCCGCGGTTTCCCGGGCGCCTTTCTATCGGGTCTGCATCGACGTCAGCTTTTCGCCGGCTCGTTCGCCGGGGCCGGGGTGGGCGCCGCGCCTTGCTGTGCCGGGGCGGCTTGTTTCTTGCCGCCGGCGTTGAGCGGGTCGTCCTGCCGCTGCACCGAGCCCTCGAAATGGGCACCGGATTCGATGGCGATGGTCTTGTGGATGATGTCGCCTTCGACGCGGGCGGTCGAGGTCAGGCGCACCTTTAGGCCACGCACGCGGCCGACGATGCGGCCATTGATCACGACATCATCGGCGATGATCTCGCCCTTGATCGTGGCGCTTTCGCCGATAGTCAGCAGGTGAGCGCGAATGTCGCCCTCGACAGTGCCTTCAACCTGGACGTCGCCGGTGGTCTTGAGGTTGCCGGTGACGTGCAGATCGGGCGACAGGACCGATGCGGGCGGCTTGGCCTTGGGGGCCGCGGCCTTGAATTCACCGCTGCTGGCGGTGCTGGTGTCCTTGCGCGGCTCGGCCGGCGCGGCGGGTTTGGCCGCAGAATCCTGCTTCGGCGCGGGGTCGTTGATTTTGCTTTTAGAAAACATCTCTTGCAGCCTTGATGTAGATCATGGGATTGACGGCCTTGCCGCCGACACGGACCTCGTAGTGTAGATGGGTGCCGGTCGAACGTCCAGTGCTCCCCATATCACCAATTCGATCCCCGCGCGAGACCCTTTGGCCTTTTTTGACCCGCAGCTGGGACATGTGGGCGTAGCGGGTCTCGATCCCGAACTCGTGCTGGATCTTGACCAGGCGGCCATAGCCCGACTGCCAGCCGGCATGGGTGACCACGCCATCGGCGGTGGAATAGATCGGCGTGCCGTGGGGGGCCGCGAAATCGGTGCCGGAATGCATCCGGCCCCAGCGCATCCCGAAGCCCGAGGTGTAGCGGAAGGAGGACTTGACCGGCATCGCGAAGGGCGCCTTTTGCGCGGCGATGCGGTAGAGGTTCAGCTTGTCCATGCCCTGAAGGATGCCATTGGCGCGGCGGGCGTCCGCCGAGGGTTCCTCGCCGCGGGTGGAAAAGCTGAGCGGCATCAGCGGGCCGCCCTGGCCGGAATAGCCCGAGCGCACCGTGGCGATAAGGTTGTCCGGGTTCATGCCGGCGGCGCTGAACATCTTGTCCAGCGGCTCGACCGAGATCGACATCGCCTCCTCCAGCTGGCGGAAGATCTGGTCGTTCTGGTCCTGCATCAGCTGGATCTGGCTGGCCATCTCATCGGCGCGCAGCAGAGCGTCCTCCGCATCGGCGGTGACCTGATCACGCTCCTGCGCGGTGGCGGCCAGCTGGGACGACAGGAACTCGACCATCGGGTCCTCGCCGGTGCTGCCCGAGGCGCCGGGCAGGGGCGTGTCGCCGGAATTCTCGATCGCCGCGGCCAGCTCTTCGGCCTCGTTGCGGGCGCTGTCGCGGTCTTTCATGGTGCGGCGCAGGGTGGACTGGATCACCTCGATCCCGGTTTCCAGTTCGCGGCGGCGGGTCTCGGACGACAGAAGCTCGGTCTGCATGACCGAAATCTGCTCCAGCGCCGAGTTGAAGCGGTTTTGTGCCGCGAGCGCCTCTTCGGCGCGCTTGTCGCGTTCGTCCTCGAGCGCGTTCAGCCGGGCCTCGTAGGTGCGCTGATCTCGCTTGGCCTGTTCACGGAAGTTGCCCGATCCGATCGAGTCCATCACCAGGACCGCGGTGGCGATGATCGCCCAGGCTACGATGGCGGAGGCGCCGAGGAAGGCAACGAGTTGCGTGGCGGGGCGGAGCCTGATGAAGCGTGTGTCGGTGTCTGACCGCAGGAAAACGCGGCGTTCCGGGAAGTGTCTTTCCAGAAAGTGGTTCAGCTTGATCAACAATCGACTGCGCACGTTTCACTCCGTCCCTTGCAACCTTTTCCCCGTGTCGATGCTCAAACCTCTGCCGCGTCGTCTGCCGCGATCGTGTCCATTCTTGGCCGGATGGTCCGGTGGCATCGTCCGGGGTTGGGTACACAGCAGGGTCGTATTGGGCAAGGATTTTGACCACGGCTGCGTGGCAGTGCGCCGATTTGTGCCGGAACTGGCAAAAAATTGCCGATTCATAAGGGGTTGATGGCGCGGATACGCTAGGTGCCGGGGACCGGACCGTTGGCTAGCGGCCAGTAGAAATCGGGCGGCAGGCCCGCCTCGGCGCGTTTCTCCTCGTTGAAAGGCGGCTTGAGCGCGCCGTGGAAATAGCGCCGGACAAGATCGTGAAAGGCGGTTTTCGGATCCATCTCGTGCCGCCCGCAAAGGAAGTGGAACCACTTCGACCCATAGGCGACATGCGCGACCTCCTCGGCATAGATTACCTTCAGCGCATCGACCGTCCGGGTCTCTTTGGCGCCTTGGAAGAGGTCGATCATGCCGGGCGTCACGTCGAGGCCGCGGGCCTCGAGCACCATCGGCACGACGGCGAGCCGGCCCATGAAATCCTCGGCCGTGTCCTCGGCGGCGCGCCACATGCCGGCATGGGCATCCAGCGCGCCATAGTGACTGCCCTTTTCCTCAAGACAGTCGCATACCAGATTGAAATGCTTGGATTCTTCGTCGGCCGCCTTGACCCAGTCGTCGTAGAACCCGAGGGGCATCTTCACGTCCGTGAAGCGCGCGATGATGTCCCAGTGAAGGTCCACGGCATTGAGCTCGATATGCGCGACGGCGTGCAGGATCGCCAGCCGTCCGGGCGCGGTACCGGGGCGACGGCGGGGCACGTCGCGCGGGTCCAGAAGCCGGGGCAGGTCGGGGCGGGCCGGACGCAGCGGCGGCGCGGCGCTGCCCACGGCCAGGTCGCGCCCGGCGGCGCGGGCGGCGAACCAGGTGGCGGCATGGCGCCGCGACAGCGCCGTCTTTTCGCGCCCGTCGGCGGCGGTGAGAACCTCCACCGCCATTTCCGCAAGGCTTTGATCGATCACAGGGCGCGCACCGCGTCCAGCACCTCCTCGGCGTGGCCGTCCACCTTTACCTTGGGCCAGACCCGGGCGACCATGCCTTCGCGGTCGACCAGCACGGTCGTGCGCTCGATCCCCATGAAGGTCTTGCCGTACATCTTTTTCTCTTTCCAGACGCCGTATTCCTCGCAGACATGCGTTTCAGCGTCAGACAGAAGGGGAATGCCCAGCTCATGCTTGTCGCGGAACTTGTCGTGCTTGGCCACGGTATCCTTGGAAATGCCGAAGACCTTGGCGCCCGCCGCGTCGAAGTCCTCGGCCAGGCCGGTGAAGGCGATGGCCTCCTTGGTGCAGCCGGGCGTGTCGTCCTTGGGATAGAAATAGAGCACGACCGGCGCGGGGCGCTGTTCGGACAGGGTGACGAGGTCGCCGCCGTCGCGCGGCAGGGCAAAATCGGGGGCCGGTTGGCCGGGTTCGAGCATGTCGGATTCTCCCATGAGCAAAAAGTGAGTTTCAAATTAACGCGTAAGCGGCAAGAATAAAGCAAAGAGGGCAGGCAAATGCGCGGCGAACGCGCGACATCGGGATTTATGAGCGACACGGCGCAGACAAAACCGCGCGGCAAGCGCCTGAAACGGTTCGGCCTCTGGAGCGTCGCACTGGTGCTGGCGGTGTGCCTGGGGCTGAGCGTGGCGGCGGTCTCGCTGCTTGGCACGCGGCTCTCGGCGCCGGACTGGGTGCGGGACCGTGTCACCCGCGAGATCAACGCGGCCGTCGAAGGCGTGTCGCTGCATTTCGGCGACATGGCCGTGGTGATGGAGGAAGGCTGGGTGCCGCGCCTGTCGCTGCGCGACGTGACGGTCCGCGACACCACCGGCCTGCCCATCGCCAACCTGTCGGACGTGCAGGGCACCGTGGACCTGAAGGCGCTGTTGCAGGGACAGTTGCATCCCAGCACGGTGCGCCTGTCGGGGGCGCAGCTGAGCTTTCGGCGCACCGACGCGGGCGAGGTGGGCGTCACGCTGGGCGAGGTGGGAACTTCCGAGCAGCAGCCGGTGACGGTGGCCGCGATGGCCGAGCGGCTGGACGTGGTGCTGAACCGGCCCGCCTTCAGAAGCCTGACGACAATCGAGGCCACGAACGTCTCGCTGCGCTACGAGGACGAGCGCACCGAGCGGGCCTGGACCGCCGATGGCGGGCGACTGGACGTGACGCGCGAGGGCGACGACATCCGCCTGCGCGGGGATTTTGCGCTGATCGGCGCGCGCGATTATGCCACCACGCTGGCGCTGAACTATACCGGCCGCCTGGGCAGTGCGGCCTCCGAGGTCGGCCTGAGCTTCGAGGACATGCCGGCCCGCGACGTGGCGGGACAATCGCCCGCGCTGGCGTGGCTTTACGCGATCGACGCGCCGATCTCGGGCGCGCTGCGCGCCTCGGTGGATGACACGGGCAAGCTTGGCCCGCTCAACGCGACGTTGCAGATCGGCCAGGGCGCGGTCAGGCCGAACGAGGCGACCGAGCCCATCGCCTTCGACTCGGTGCGCAGCTATTTTACCTACGACCCCTCCGAGGATCGCATCGTCTTCAACGAGCTGTCGATCGACAGCAAGTGGGTCAAGACCAGCGCCACGGGCCATGCC
Source organism: Roseovarius sp. THAF8 (assembly GCF_009363735.1). Taxonomy (NCBI): domain Bacteria; kingdom Pseudomonadati; phylum Pseudomonadota; class Alphaproteobacteria; order Rhodobacterales; family Roseobacteraceae; genus Roseovarius; species Roseovarius sp. THAF8. The sequence goes on from NZ_CP045410.1 coordinate 3,992,471, forward strand.
TATCTGGTGGGGGTGGAAAAAGGCTGGCCGCGCGAGATCCTGTTGCAGGTCAACCTGTCGGAGGTGGTGGCCAACCCGATGGACCTTTATGCCGAGGCGGTCACGCTTCAGGGCGCGCGCATGGATATGCGCCTGAAGCTGAACCCTTTCGCGCTTACCCTCGGCGAGCTGAGCCTGTCGGACCAGGACGAGGTGCTGCGGTTGAGCGGCGAGGCGCGGGCCGAGCCGGAAGGCTGGGATGTCACGCTGAACGGCCACATGGAGCGCATCGACCCCGACCGCCTGCTGCAGCTCTGGCCCGAACGGCTTCAGGACAAGACTCGCGACTGGATCACCGAGAACGTGCGCGCGGCGGACCTGCGCAACATCCAGCTTGCCCTGCGGTCCTTGCCCAAGCGCAGCCCTGACTTTTTCCTGGGCTTCGATTTCGAGAAGTTCAGCACGCAGTTCATCAAGAATTTTCCGGTGATCGAAGATGCGCACGGGCACGCGTCCTTGATGGACAACCGTTTCGTGGTGTCCGCACTGGGCGGGCACGTGACCGCGCCGCAGGGCGGGCGGGTCGATATCTCGGGCACCAGTTTCGACATTCCGGACGTGACGATCAAGCGGACGCCCGCGCAGGTGAACCTGCGCACACGCAGCACGATCACGGCGGCCCTGTCGCTGCTGGACGAACCGCCGCTGGAATTTCTGACCAAGGCCGGGCGCGAGGTGACCCTGGCGGACGGCATGGCGGAATTGCAGGGCGTACTTGACCTTCGCCTGCTGAAAAAGCTGTCGGTCGAGGACGTGGAGTTCGACATAGCGGGCAAGCTGCGCGATGTGCGCAGCGAGGTTCTGGTGCCGGGCCGGGTGCTGTCCTCCGCCGCGCTGGACGTGGCGCTTGCGGACGATGTGCTGACAGTGGCCGGGGCAGGGCGCATCGGGCAGGTGCCGTTCGACGGGCGGTTCGAGACCGATATCAGCCCCGGCGCGAACACCAGCACGGTGCGCGGCTGGATCGAATTGTCCGAACGCTTTGTCGAGGAGTTCGGCATCGGATTGCCGCCGGGCAGCGTGTCGGGCGCGGGCCGGGCCGACATGGAGATCGACTTTGAAAAAGGTGCGCCTGGCGTGTTCCGGCTGAGCTCGACCCTGGCCGGTGTGGGCCTGCGCGTGCCGCAGCTGGATTGGGCGCTGTCGCAGGGCGCGACGGGCCGGCTGGAGGCGTCGGGCCGGCTGGGCGAACCGCCCTCGATCGACCGGCTGGAGATTTCGGGCGCGGGGCTGACCGCGCGCGGCGCGGTCACCCTGCGCGACAATGGCCAGCTGGACCGGGCCACGTTTTCGCAGGTGCAGATCGGCAGCTGGCTGAAAGCGCCGGTGGAACTGGTCGGGCGCGGTGCGGGTGCGGCGCCGGCGGTGCGCGTGCAGGGCGGTTCGGTGGATCTGCGCCAGACCTCGCTGGCGGGCGATGGCGGCGGTGGGGGCCGACAACGCACGCAGCGCGGCGGGCCGGTGTCGCTGGCGCTGGACCGCCTGCAGATATCGGACGGAATCGCGCTGACGGATTTCCGGGCGGACCTGAACATGTCGCAGGGGGCCAACGGCAGCTTTACCGGCCGGATCAACGGCATGTCGCCGATCACCGGCCGGGTCGTGCCGCAAAACGGGCGCAGCGCCTTTCGCATCCAGGCCGAGGACGCGGCCGGGGTGCTGGTGTCGGCGGGACTGATCAAGGGCGCGCGCAACGGCAAGCTGGATGTGACGCTGGTGCCGGGCAAGGGGCCGGGCATCTATGAAGGCCGGCTGACGGCCAAGGGATCAATGCGTCTCAAGGATGCGCCGTCGATGGCCGCGCTCCTGAACGCGTTGACGGTGGTGGGTCTGCTGGAGCAGTTGGGCGGCGACGGCATACATTTCGAGTCGCTGGAGGCGCGTTTCCAGCTTTCGCCCCAGCGCGTCACGCTTTATTCCAGCAGCGCGGTGGGCGCCGCGATGGGGATCACGATGGACGGCTATTACTATCCGGAAAGCGGGCAGATGGACATGCAGGGCGTGATTTCGCCGGTCTATGTGGTGAACGCTGTGGGCTCGCTCTTTACCCGGCGGGGCGAGGGGCTGTTCGGCTTCAACTACACGCTCAAGGGGCCGGCACGCAGTCCGCGGGTCAGCGTCAACCCGCTGTCTGCCTTCACCCCGGGCATGTTCCGGGAGCTCTTCCGCCGCCCGGCACCGGAATTGCCGCAATCCAGACAGCCCGCGCAGAGCACGCAGCAGGGGGCGGACGGGTCACAGTCGCAGCCGCCGCAATCGGGCTCGCGCGTGCGCGATTTCAACAACCGTGAAGCCGGCCGATGAAGCTGTCGGATTTCGATTTCGACCTGCCCGAGACGCTGATCGCGACCCGGCCCGCACGACCGCGGCCGTCGGCGCGGCTGCTGGTGGCGCGAGGGGACACGATCACCGATGCGCGGGTCCATGACCTGGGCCGGTACCTGCGGCCCGGCGATCGGCTGATCCTGAACAACACCAAGGTCATCCCGGCGCGCCTGTCGGGGCTGCGCCGGCGTGACAGTGCCCAGGGCGAGACCGAGGCGCGGATCGAGGCGACGCTGCTGGACGCCACGCCCGAGGGCGACTGGCGGGCGATGATCAAGCCATTGAAAAAGCTTCGGACCGGCGAAGTGGTGCGCTTTGGCGCGGGCCTGGAGGCGACTTTGCTGGACAAGGAGGACGGGCAGGGCGTGCTGAGTTTCAACCTGTCGGGGGAAGACTTCGACGCCGCGCTCAACGCGGCGGGCGCGATGCCCTTGCCGCCCTATATCGCCAGCAAGCGCGCCGCCGATGCACGTGACCGCGACGATTACCAGACGGTCTTCGCCAAGGAGACCGGCGCGGTGGCGGCGCCCACGGCCAGCCTGCATTTCGACGACGCGCTGCTGGCGGAACTGGCGGCGCAGGGTATCGCCTTTACCGAGGTGACGCTGCATGTGGGCGCCGGCACCTTCCTGCCCGTGAAGGTCGAGGATGTGACCACCCACCGGATGCACGCCGAATGGGGCGAGGTCAGCGCGGCGGCTGCGGCCGAGATCGCCGCGACGAAAGCGCAAGGCGGGCGGGTCATTCCGGTGGGCACCACCGCGCTGCGCCTGATCGAAAGCGCCGCCCGCGATGGCACGATCGCGCCGTGGCGGGGCGAGACGGATATCTTCATCTACCCCGGTTTCGAGTTTCGGGTGACGGACGCGCTGATGACCAATTTTCACCTGCCCAAGAGCACCCTGATGATGCTGGTCAGCGCCTTGATGGGGCCCGAGCGCATCAAGGATATCTACACGCACGCCATCCGGAATGAGTACCGATTCTTCTCTTACGGGGATTCGTCTCTTCTGGTACCCGATGCCGTGGATGACGGGGAGGAGACCTGAATGAAACTCAACAAGGTGCCGGGCTTTGTCAGCCGCGTCATGTGGGTGGGGCTGATCACCAGTGCCGCGCTTTTGATCTTGAACTACGTGATCGCGGGGCTTGTCTGTGCGTTGATCGTCTTTGCCGCCAACCTTGCGCTCAAGCGCGAGCCGGTCAAGCTGTGGGTCTTTCGCGTGCTGACCGGGATGTCGCGCGAAGAGCTGGAGCGAGCGACGCTGGCCGATCTTCAGGCGGGTGCCACGACGTCGGACCGGGGCAGGCCGGACCCCGACGATCCGCCGGCCGGCTGACCTTCCGCCCCGGAGCGGGCTGCCGCGCGTGGTTCCGCCCATCGGCGGCTGTTGCGGCGCCGGACGCTGTTGAAACCGGCAGGAAACACTGGCAAGGCCTGCACCAGCGACGGATCGAGTCGCGTTTGAGCCAGACCTGTTGTGCGACGCCCGTCTAGACGGGCTGAAAGTCATTGGAGTTCCCGCATGTTTTCCGTTCTTTCCAGCGCCTGGGCCCTGCTTTTGGGCATGATGCTCTTGCAGGTCGGCAACGGCATGCAGGGCACGCTCCTGGGGGTGCGCGGCCAGATGGAAGGCTTCTCGACGCTGGAAATGTCGCTGGTGATGTCGGGCTATTTCCTGGGCTTTCTCTTTGGCTCGCGCATGGCGCCGGAGATGATCCGGCGGGTGGGCCACGTGCGGGTTTTCGCGGCGCTGGCCTCGATGATCTCGGCGGTGATGATCCTGTATCCGGCTTTTGCCAACCCCTGGGCCTGGGGCGTGGGGCGCGTGCTGATCGGGTTCTGTTTTTCCGGCGTGTACGTCACCGCCGAAAGCTGGCTGAACAACGCCGCCACGAACGACAACCGCGGCAAGGCGCTGTCGCTTTACATGATCGTGCAGATGGTCGGTATCGTCAGCGCCCAGGCGCTGATGCTGACCGCGGATCCGGGCGGATTCGTTCTGTTCATCATCCCGTCCGTGCTGATCTCGCTGTCCTTCGCGCCCATTCTGCTGTCGATCAGCCCGACACCGGCCTTCGACACGACCAAGCCGATGACCCTGCGCGAGATCATGCGGATCTCGCCCCTGGGCTGTGTCGGCATGTTCCTTCTGGGCGGCGTCTTTGCGGCCCAGTTCGGCATGGCTGCGGTCTATGGCGCCGAGGCGGGGCTGACCGTGGGGCAGATCTCGACCTTCGTGGCGACGTTTTATGTCGGCGCGATGCTGGTGCAGTACCCGCTGGGCTGGCTGTCGGACCGGATGGACCGGCGGTTGCTGATCCTGATCGCCTCGGCCATTGCGGCGCTTGGCGCGGTGATCGGCATGGCCCTGGGCGGCGTGTTCTGGCTGTTGCTGGTGGCGGCCTTCCTGGTGGGCGGCATGTCGAACCCGCTTTATTCGTTGCTGATCGCCTATACCAACGACTTCCTGGGGACCGACGACATGGCGGCCGCGGCCGGCGGCATGGTGTTCATCAACGGGCTGGGCGCGGTCTTTGGCCCGATCATCACCGGCTGGATCATGGGCGTGGTGGGGCCGAGCGGGTATTTCCTGCATATCGCGACACTGTGCACGATGATGGCGGCCTATGCCGCGTACAGGATGACCCAGCGCGCGGCGCCCGACGACACCGATCGCTACACCGCGGTGGTGCCGGGTGTGTCGCCCATGGCGGTGACCTATGCGCAGGAAGTTGCCATGGAGGCGGCAGAGGAAAATTCAGAGGATGGACAGGCCGCGTGAGATTGCCCATATGCGCGGCAGAAACGGGACGATGTCACGAAACATTGCCTTTGTTGCAATTCTTTACTGTCCACCGGGCAGGGGATGTCGTTAACCTGTTACATATGAGTGCTGCCCACTACGGGAGGATAGGATGACAGCGCCCGAGGATATTTTGAATTTTTGGCTTGACGAGGTCGGGCCGAAGGGCTGGTACGAGGCGTCCGACGATCTGGACGAGACGGTGCGCGACAGGTTTCTCGATGCCTATCACCGCGCCTGTGACGGGACCAACGGGCTGTGGCTGACCTATCCCAGCGGCACGCTTGCCTATATCATCCTGATGGACCAGTTTCCGCGCAACATGTTCCGCGACCAGGCGCAGGCCTTCGCCACCGACAAGTTCGGACTGGCCGCCGCCAAGGCCGCGATCAACAAGGGTTGGGACACGCGCATCGACGAACCCGCGCGACAGTTCTTCTACCTGCCGCTGATGCATTCCGAGAACCTGTGCGACCAGGACCGCTGCGTACGGCTGATCTGCGAGCGGATGCCCGAGGGCGGCGACGACAACCTGCTTCATGCGCGCGCGCACCGCGAGGTGATCCGCAGCTTTGGCCGGTTCCCGCACCGAAACGACGTGCTGGGGCGCGGCAGTTCGGACGCCGAGAAGGCCTTCATGAAGAAGGGCGGCTACGGCGGAGTGGTGCGCGAGCTTCAGGACGCCGACGCCGCCGCATAGCGCAAGCGGTGCGAGCTATTGGAATTCATGGACAAACCGGGCCGGCCCGTGGCATCTTGTTGCGGGAGGCTTAGCTACGTTGTGGTCGTCTCCGAGATAGTTTAATATCAAACTATATTATGAAATCGACCTGGAAACGGAGCATCGCATGGCCGCGCAATCCTATGACATGATCGTAATCGGGGCAGGGCCGGGCGGCTATGTCGCCGCCATCCGCGGCGCGCAGCTGGGCCTGAAGGTGGCCGTGGTCGAGCGCGAGCATCTGGGCGGCATCTGTCTTAACTGGGGCTGTATTCCGACCAAGGCGATGCTGCGCTCGTCCGAGGTGTTCCACCTGATGCACCGCGCCAAGGAGTTTGGCCTGAAAGCCGAGAAGATCGATTACGACCTCGATGCGGTGGTCAAGCGGTCGCGCGACGTGGCCAAGCAGCTGACATCGGGTGTCGGTCATCTGATGAAGAAAAACAAGATCACCACGATCATGGGCGAGGCCAAGCTGACGGCCAAGGACAAGGTGTCGGTCAAGACCGAGAAGGGCAGCGAGGAGCTGACCGCCAAGACCATCGTTCTGGCCACCGGCGCACGGGCACGCGAACTGCCGGGGCTCGAGGCCGATGGCGATTTGGTGTGGACCTACAAGCACGCGCTGAAGCCGCCGCGGATGCCGAAGAAACTGCTGGTCATCGGCTCGGGCGCGATCGGGATCGAGTTCGCCAGCTTCTACAACACGCTGGGCGCCGAGACGACGGTGGTCGAGGTGATGGACCGCATCCTGCCGGTCGAGGATGCCGAGATCGCGAAATTCGCGAAGAAGGCGTTCGAGAAGCAGGGCATGAAGATCATGGAGAAATCCACGGTCAAGCAGCTGGACCGCGCCAAGGGCAAGGTGACTGCCCATATCGAGACCGGCGGCAAGACCGAGAAGCTGGAGTTCGACACGGTGATTTCCGCCGTGGGGATCGTCGGCAATACCGAGAACCTGGGTCTGGAGGATCTGGGCATCAAGGTGGACCGTAGCCACGTGGTGGTGGACGAATACTGCCGTACCGGCGTCGACGGCATCTATGCCATCGGCGACCTGGCCGGCGCGCCTTGGCTGGCGCACAAGGCCAGCCACGAGGGCGTGATGGTGGCCGAGCTGGCCGCCGGCGCACACCCGCATCCGGTGCGCCCGGACAGCATCGCCGGCTGTACCTATTGCCACCCGCAGGTGGCCAGCGTCGGCCTGACCGAGGCCAAGGCCAAGGAGGCGGGATACGAGGTGAAGATCGGCAACTTCCCCTTTATCGGCAACGGCAAGGCGATTGCACTGGGCGAGGCCGAGGGCATGATCAAGACCGTCTTCGACGCCAAGACCGGCGAATTGCTGGGCGCTCATATGGTTGGCGCGGAAGTGACCGAACTGATCCAGGGCTATGTGGTGGGCCGCCAACTGGAGACCACGGAAGAGGACCTGATGCACACGGTCTTCCCGCACCCGACGCTCAGCGAGATGATGCATGAAAGCGTGCTGGATGCCTATGGGCGGGCGGTGCACTACTGAAATGAGCGCCTGCGGCGCGCAGGTTTGGTAAAAGCGGGGGCGCTGCCCCCACGTTGAAACGACGTTTCAACGTTCCCCCGGGATATTTTCGGCCAGAGGAAGCGGTGCGGGGCTTTTCGCATTGGGCCGCATCTGAGATGGTGCGCGTGTCGATGACATTGGAAGTGTAGCGGAATGGCGAGCCTCAACCGTATCGTGATGTACAAGAGTTCCCGCGCCTGGTTCGAGGAACTGGACCTGGCGTCGATGGAGGCCGCCGAGGTGTCGGGCAAGCATGGCCGGCGGTATGAGTTCAAGAGTTACGAGCGGTTCCGCTACCCGGCCCATGACATCTGCGCGGGGCCTTATACCGGCGAGGACGGGACCGTGCGGCAGTTCGATATCGTGCTGGCCAACCAGGTGTGGGAGCATCTGGACCGGCCTTATGCCGCGACGCGCAACGTGATCGAGATGCTGCGCCCGGGCGGATATTTCTGGGTCGCGGTGCCGTTTTTCATCCCCTATCACGGCGATCCGGTGGATTGTTCGCGCTGGACGGCGCGGGGGCTGAAGAACCTGCTGATCGAGGCCGGGTTCGACGAGGGCAGGATCCGTTCCGAGCAATGGGGAAACAGGCTGGCGGGACTGCGGAACCTGGGTGAAGACTGGCCGCCGGATTACGACCCGGAGCGCGACAATCTGGACAACGACCCGGCCTTTCCGATCTGTTCCTGGGCGCTGGCCCGGAAGTGATCGGCAAATAAACTGTGGATAAAGCAGGCGCTGCTGACAGGGTCTGACCCGTGTTCGCGCTATGTTCCGTTTTTCCTCTTGGAAGAATTGGCGGCGTAAACTATCTGTCAACGGGTGAGAGACCGGGGGCAGTATGGCCGAGCTGAAGAACATCGAAGTACGGGGCGCGCGCGAGCATAACCTCAAGAACATCGACGTGGATATTCCGCGCAACGAGCTTGTGGTGATCACCGGCCTGTCGGGGTCGGGTAAGTCGAGCCTGGCGTTCGACACGATCTATGCCGAAGGGCAGCGGCGCTATGTCGAAAGCCTGTCGGCCTATGCGCGGCAGTTCTTGGACATGATGGAAAAGCCGGACGTGGACCATATCAGCGGTCTTTCCCCGGCGATTTCGATTGAGCAGAAGACGACCAGCAAGAACCCTCGCTCGACCGTCGGCACGGTGACAGAGATCTACGACTACCTGCGGCTGCTGTTCGCGCGGGTCGGCACGCCCTATTCGCCCGCCACCGGCAAGCCCATCGAGGCGCAGCAGGTGCAGGACATGGTCGACCGGGTGCTGGCGATGGAAGAGGGCACGCGCGCCTTCCTGCTGGCGCCCATCGTGCGGGACCGCAAGGGCGAGTATCGCAAGGAGTTTTTGGAGCTGCGCAAGCAGGGCTTTCAGCGGGTGAAGGTGGACGGCACGTTCTACGATCTCGACGAGCCGCCGACACTGGACAAGAAGTTCCGCCATGACATCGACGTGGTGGTCGACCGGATCGTGGTGAAGGACGGCATCGGCACGCGGCTGGCGGACAGTTTCCGCACCGCGCTGGACCTTGCCGACGGCATCGCGATTTTCGAGACGGCGCCGAAGGAGAGCGAGCCGGAGCGGACCACGTTCAGCGAGAATTTCGCCTGTCCGGTCAGCGGCTTCACCATTCCCGAAATCGAGCCGCGGCTGTTTTCGTTCAACGCGCCGTTCGGGGCCTGCCCGGATTGTGACGGGCTGGGGATGGAGCTGTTCTTTGACGAGCAACTGGTGGTGCCCGACGCCGCTCTGAAGCTTTATGACGGCGCGCTTGCGCCATGGCGCAAGGGAAAAAGCCCTTATTTTCTGCAGACCATCGAGGCCATCGCGCGGCATTACGAATTCGACGCCAACACGCCGTGGCGCGATCTGCCGGCGCATGTGAAACAGGTGTTCCTGCATGGCTCGGGCGACGAGGAAATCCAGTTCCGCTATGACGAGGGCGGGCGCGTCTACCAGGTGTCCCGCGTGTTCGAGGGGGTGATCCCCAACATGGAGCGGCGCTATCGCGAGACGGATTCGAGCTGGGTGCGCGAGGAGTTCGAGCGCTATCAGAACAACCGGCCCTGTGGCACCTGCGGCGGCTATCGCCTGCGGGAAGAGGCGTTGGCCGTGAAGATCGGCAAGCCGGATGACCTGCGCCATATCGGGCAGGTGGTGCAGATGTCCATCCGCGAGGCGTTCGACTGGTGCGAGACGGTGCCGGACGCGCTGACGCCGCAGAAGAACGAGATCGCGCGGGCGATCCTGAAGGAGATCCGCGAGCGGCTGGGCTTCCTGAACAACGTGGGGTTGGAGTACCTGACGCTCAGCAGGAATGCCGGCACGCTGTCGGGCGGGGAAAGCCAGCGGATCCGGCTGGCCAGCCAGATCGGGTCTGGTCTGACCGGGGTGCTCTATGTTCTGGACGAGCCCTCCATCGGGCTGCATCAGCGCGACAACGGGCGGCTGTTGCAGACGCTTCAGAACCTGCGCGACCAAGGCAACACGGTGATCGTGGTCGAGCATGACGAAGAGGCCATTCGCACCGCCGATTACGTCTTTGACATCGGCCCCGGTGCGGGTGTGCATGGGGGCGACGTGGTCAGCCATGGCAAGCCCGAGGCGGTGGCGGCCGACAAGAACTCGATCACCGGGCAGTACCTGTCAGGCATGCGCGAGATTGCCGTACCCGCAGAGCGCAGGCCGGGCAATGGCAAGCAGATCAAGATCATCAAGGCCACCGGCAACAACTTGAAATCCGTCGATGCCGAGTTTCCGTTGGGCAAATTCGTCTGCGTGACCGGCGTGTCCGGTGGCGGCAAGTCCACGCTGACCATCGAGACGCTGTTCAAGACGGCCTCAATGCGCCTGAACGGGGCGCGGCAGACGCCCGCCCCCTGCGAGACGATCAAGGGGTTGGAGCACCTGGACAAGGTCATCGACATCGATCAGAGGCCCATCGGGCGCACGCCGCGTTCGAACCCGGCAACCTATACAGGCGCCTTCACGCCGATCCGCGACTGGTTTGCCGGACTGCCCGAGGCCAAGGCGCGTGGCTACAAGCCGGGGCGGTTTTCCTTCAACGTCAAGGGCGGTCGCTGCGAAGCGTGCCAGGGCGATGGCGTGATCAAGATCGAGATGCATTTCCTGCCCGACGTTTACGTGACGTGCGAGACCTGCAATGGCGCGCGCTATAACCGCGAGACGCTGGAAATCCAGTGGAAAGGCAAGAGCATAGCGGACGTTCTTGATATGACGGTCGAGGATGCGCAGGAGTTCTTCAAGGCGGTCCCGAGCATACGCGAGAAGATGGATGCGCTGATGCGCGTGGGACTGGGCTATATCAAGGTGGGCCAGCAGGCCACGACCTTGTCGGGCGGCGAGGCGCAGCGGGTGAAACTGTCAAAGGAACTGGCCAAGCGGTCCACGGGCCGGACGCTCTATATCCTCGACGAGCCCACCACGGGGCTGCATTTCGAGGACGTGAAGAAACTCTTGGAAGTCCTTCATGAGCTTGTGGAAAGTGGCAATACGGTCGTGGTGATCGAGCACAATCTGGACGTGGTGAAGACCGCGGACTGGATCGTCGATATCGGCCCCGAGGGCGGCGATGGCGGCGGCGAGATCGTGGCCGTGGGCACGCCCGAGGATGTGGCCGAGGTCGAACGCAGCCACACCGGACGATACCTCAAGGACATGCTGGCGGCGCGCAAGGTGGCAGCTGAATGAGGCGGTTTGCCTTTGTCCTGCTGGGGCTGATGCTGCCCTGCGGGGCGTGGGCGCAAGGCGGACCGGATTGCGGATTTGCGGAAGAGCCGTGTTTCTGCGGCGGGCTGTTTGCGGTTTTGGAACTCGCCGACGATGATGCTGCGTTCGAGGCCGAGCTGCGCCAACGGGCTGCGGAGATGCGAGCACGTGTGCAGGCGTTCCATGGGGAAACGGCAGGCAACAAGCTATTCGATGGCTGGGTTGCGGCATGGCGCGGCCTGCCGCAAGGTATGGAGGGGCAGGTGATGCTGGCCAACGGCTTGGCGCGGTGCGAAGGTTACGTCACCGGTGTGGCGGGGCGACCGAGCGTATCGGTTGGCCCTTAAAGGCAATAAGTACCAGATACTTGCACACTGAATTTAATTCAGGATGCGCGCGGCGGCCCCGATCAGGTCGAGCACTTCGCGATCGACGCGCAGAACCTGATCGCCAACCCGGTAATAGGTGCCGTAGGGGTCAAGACCATAGCGGCCCGGATCACGGATTACGATATAATCGCCTTCGATGACGTCGCCCCGGCGGTACCCGTCATAGCGATCATGCCCATACCCCGAGTGCTTCTTGGCCTGTCCCGGCGGGACGCACGGCACGGCTTTCTTGGCCAGCCCGGGAGGGCAGCCGTTCGACTTGGCCGCCACGGGTCCGGCAAGCGACACGGCGACGATGGAGGCGGTCAGGACGGGTTTCCACATATGGTTTCTCTTTCTGCTTTGGCGGATAACACCTGGGCAGAAGGAGCGTTACTGAGAGTCAGGTGCGCCGGCGGCTTCATGCCGGTTGCGCCGGTGCGTGGATACCGGGCCGGGAAAGGGGGCGCTGCCCCCGCGCCGAAACGGGGTTTCGACGCTCCCCCGGGATATTTTCGGCCAGAGGAAGAGGCGGTTCAACTCTCGTGCCCGCGTTTCTCGAACCGGGGCAGCATCGCGCTGAAATCGCGGCCATTGCCGTCTTCGTCCTCGACGAAGCGGCGGTAGAGGTCGCGCGCGGCCTGGCCGATGGGCGTGTCGGCGTCGGCGGACTCGGCGGCCTGCATGGCCAGAGTCAGGTCCTTCAGCATGAGTTCGGCGGCGAAGCCGGGCTTGTAATCGTTGTCCGACGGCGATTTCGGGCCGATACCCGGGGCGGGGCAATAGGCGTTCATCGACCAGCTGTAGCCCGAGGAGGTCGAGACCACGTCGAACATCGCCTGCCGGTCGAGGCCCAGCTTGTCGGCCAGCGCGAAGGCCTCGCAGGTGACGATCATGGTGGCGCCGAGGATCATGTTGTTGCAGATCTTGGCGGCCTGGCCGTTGCCCGAGGGGCCGCAATGCACGGCCTTCTGGCCCATGATGTCGAAGAGCGGCTTGGCGGTGGCAAAGGCGCTTTCGTCGCCGCCCACCATGAAGGTGAGCGTGCCGCCCTGCGCGCCCCCGATGCCGCCAGAGACGGGCGCGTCTAGCGCGCCGAGGCCGGCCGCGTTGGCCTGTTCGGCCACGGCGCGGGCGCTGTCCACGTCGACAGTGGAGCAATCGAGCAGTACGGCGCCCTGTTTCATCGCCGGGATCACCGTGTCGGCCACCTTGCGCAGGATCTGGCCGTTGGGCAGCATGGTGATGACGACGTCGGCATCAGTTGCGGCGGCCTCGGCGGTGTCGGCATTGGCCACGCCCTCGGCGGTGGTGCCGGCGGTGTCGAAGCCGGTCACCTCGTGTCCGGCGGCGGCCAGGTTGGCGGCCATGGGCGCGCCCATGTTGCCCAGTCCGATGAATCCGATCTTCATGTCAGGTCCCTCCCTCAGGTCTTGAATGTCATTGCGTCGGGCCCCAGTGGCAGGAGCATCTTCTCGGCGGCCGCGGTGGGCGGTGCGGCGAGGTCATGCTGCCAGTCGGGGCTGCGGTCCTTGTCGATCACGGCGGCGCGGATGCCTTCCAGAAAATCGCCTTGTTCCATGGCGCGGAAGGTGAAGCGGTATTCCAGCTCCAGCGCGTGGCGGATATCGCCACCCGCGCCGCGCAGGCGGTGCAGGATTTGCACCGTGGAGGCCATCGAGAGGGGCGAGTTGCGGCGCATGGATTTCAGGGCGGAGGCGGCGAGGTCGCTATCGGACGCCTCCAGCGCGGTCACGATCGCGCCCAGGTCGGCACCGTCGAAGAGCGCGTCGATCTCGGGCTGCTGGTCGCTCAGCGTACCCTGTGGGGGCGTCTCGCTTTTGATGTGGTGGACGTCGCCGGTGTCTTCGAGCTTGGCGATCAGGTCTGGCCACTGGTCCTGCGGGATGTAGGTGTCGGCGAAGCCTGCATAGATCGCATCGGCCGGGCCCATGCGGGATGTGGTCAGGCCGAGATACTCGCCCAGCCGTCCCGGCGCGTTGGCGAGGATCAGCGAGCCGCCCACGTCAGGCACGAGGCCGATGCCGCATTCGGGCATGGCGATCTGGCTGCTGTCGCAGACGATCCGGTGCGAGCCGTGGCAGGAAATGCCGACGCCGCCGCCCATGGTGAAACCTTGCATGAAGGCGATGTAGGGTTTCGGGTATTCGGCGATCTTGGCGTTCAGGCGATATTCGTCGCGCCAGAAGGTCCGGCCATAGGTAAAATCGCCCGCGCGTCCGGTGTCGTATAGCTGCTGGATGTCGCCGCCTGCGCAGAATGCCTTGTCGCCCTCGGCGTCGATGATCACCAGGGCGACCTCTTCGTCTTGGGCCCAGTCGTCCAATGCGGCCTCGATGGCGAGGCACATGTCATAGGACATGGCATTGAGCGCCTTGGGCCGGGTCAGGGTGATGCGGCCCGCGCGGCCGGTCTTGCGGATCGAGATGTCGCTCATTGTTCCGCCAGCATGTGCCGCGCCACGATCAGGCGCATGATCTCGTTGGTGCCTTCGAGGATCTCGTGCACGCGCAGGTCGCGGACCAGCTTCTCGATGCCGTAATCGGCAAGGTAGCCGTAACCGCCATGCAGTTGCAGGCACTGGTTGACGATCCGGCTGCCCGCTTCGGTGACGAATTTCTTGGCCATGGCGCAGTATTTCGTGGCGTCGGGCGCCTTGGTGTCCAGCTTCCAAGCGGCCTGGCGCAGAAAGACGCGGGCGGCCTGCAACTCGATTTCCAGGTCGGCGAGGCGGAATTGCAGCGCCTGGAACTGGTCGATGCTTTGCCCGAAGGCCTTGCGCTCGCGCATGTAGGCCTTGGTCATGTCGAGCGCCTGTTGCGCGGCGCCGAGTGAGCAGGCAGAGATGTTGAGGCGGCCGCCATCCAGCCCGGCCATTGCGTAGCTGAAACCCTTGCCTTCTTCGCCGACGAGGTTCTCGGCGGGAATGGCGCAATCGTCGAATTGCACCTGCGCCGTGGGTTGGCTGCGCCAGCCCATCTTGTCCTCGAGCCCGCCAAAGCTGAGACCCTTTGCGCCGTCCTCGACATAGACGGTGGAGATGCCCTTGGGACCATCTTCGCCGGTGCGGACCATGCAGACATAGGCATCAGAATAGCCGCCGCCCGAGATGAACGCCTTGGTGCCGTTGAGCGTGTAGCCCTCGTTGGTGCGCGCGGCGCGGGTTTTCAGCGCGGCGGCGTCCGAGCCGGAGCCGGGTTCGGTCAGGCAGTAGGAGAGGACCGTCTTCATCGGGATCACATCGGGCAGGATGCGGGCCTTGAAATCGTCGCTGGCGAAATTGTCGATCATGCGGGCGCACATGTTGTGGATCGACAGGAAGGCCGCGACCGAGGGACAGGCCATGCTGAGCGCCTCGAAGACCAGCGTGGCATCCAGCCGCGAAAGGCCGGCACCGCCGGACTCTTCGCTGACGTAGAGGCCGCCAAAACCCAGTTCACCCACTTGCGGCCACAGCTCTTTCGGGATGGTGCCCTGTGCCTCCCAGTCGCGGGCATGGGGCGCGATGGCGTCCTGTCCGAAGGCATGGGCCATGTCGAAAATGGCGGTCTGTTCCTCGCTGAGCGCGAAATCCATCGCGGGGTCCTCCTCGTCTTACCCGGGTGAGTAATTGAACGTGCGTTTAATTAACCTGTTCGCGGCGGCGTCGCAAGGTATGATCCGAGGGTCGCGCAGAACGCGGCCGGGAATCAAGCGCTGTCGGTTTCCGCACCCTCAAATGAAAAGGGCGCCGCACCCCGGTGCCGCGCCCTTTCCCGAATGTCCGATGTTGCCCTTGGGGTCAGAGGACCAGAACCTTGGTGCCGACCTCGGTCTTGGCGAACAGCTCTGCGATGTGTTCGTTGTAAAGGCCGATGCAGCCCGAGGACGAGCGGCGTCCGATCTTGCGGGTGTCGTGGGTGCCATGGATCAGGTAGGCGGGCCAGGCGAGGTACATCGCATGCGTGCCCAGGGGGTTGCCGGGGCCGGCATCCATGAAATCGGGCAGGCTGGGGTCGCGCTCCTTCATGCTTTCGGTCGGCGTCCAGGTCGGGCCGACCTTCTTGCGCACGATCTCGGTATAGCCGCGGCGGGTCAGCTCGTCGGTCATCGGAACCGAGGACGGGTAAAGCGAATAGACCCCGCTTGCGTTCCAGTGATGCACGGCGCGGCTGTTGATGTCGCAGACGATGCGGCCCGTGCCCAGGCTGTCGAAATAGTCGTTCCAGTCGCGGGTCGTGAAAGAGGACGCGTTGCGCTTGACCGACGACGACAGCGGCGCGTTGTCCTGCGCGAGCAGCACGGACGGTGCGGCAAGGCCCGCTGCGGCCCCGAGAAGCGTTGCGCGGCGTGTGAGACGTGTCTTGGACATTGGGGTGCTCCGTAATGCGTGTATTCCCGCTGTATTTAAACGGATCGGCAGAAAGGTTAAGGGAAATCCCGCGTGATTTTGCCGGCTCACGCAGGTTTGAAGGCCGGGGCCGGCGGTATGGCGCCTATCGGTGCGGTGATGTCACAGGTCGGCGTGAAATTCCTCGACAAGGTGTTCGACCACGGCGCGCAGGGCGGCCTCCGGCGCGGCGCCCGCGTCTGTTGCCGCTTCAAAGGTCCGGCGCTGCCGGGTCGAGGACGTGCCGGTGCGCATCACTTCGCGCAGGGTTTCGACCTCGGAGATGCAGGCGAAATAGCGGGCGTCCTCGTCGATCAGCTCCAGCAGTTCTTCGGCCAGTTCGGCCATCGGCACGATCGCGCCGCGGCCGAAATCGATCAGGCCCTCTCGGGTGCCGTAGCGTTGTGCGCGCCAGCGGTTCTCGTCCACCAGGAAGCGGTCGTAGATGCGCCAGCGCTGGTTCTTCGTCGCCAGCCGCCACAGCATCCGGGTGATGCATTGCGTCAGCGCGGCCAGCATCAGCGTGTGTTCCATCCGGGGCTGGACATCGCAGATCCGCGACTCGATGGTCGGAAACTTGGAGGACGGGCGCAGGTCCCACCAGATCTTGCTGGCGTCCTCGATCACGCCCAGATCAGTGAGCGAGCCGACCGAGCGTTCGAACTCGGCAAAGCTTTCCATGCGCGGGGGCAGGCCGGTGCGGGGCAGGTTGTCGAACACCGTCAGGCGGTAACTGTCGAGGCCCGTGTCGTGCCCCTGCCAAAACGGCGACGAGGTGCTGAGCGCCAGCAGATGCGGCAGGAAGTAGGTGAGCTGGTTCATCAGGTCGACGCGGCGGTCCGGGTCCTCGATGCCGACATGGACGTGCATCCCGCAGATCAGCATCCGTTGCACGACGCCGGCAAGGTCGTCGCTCAGGGTGTTGTAGCGGTCCTTGTCGGTATGCGGCTGGTCGCGCCAGTCGGAAAACGGATGGCAGGAGGCGGCGATGGGCACAAGGTTGTGCGCGGCGGCATGTTTCGACACGCAGGCACGCAGGCGCTTGAGATCCTCGCGCGCCTCGGAGACGTCGCGACAGACCTTGGTGCCGATCTCGATCTGGCACTTCAGGAACTCGGGCGCGACCTGGTCCTGCAACTCCTCGGCACAGGCGTCCATCATCTCGGACGGTGCCTCGGCCAGGGCGAGGCTGTCGCGGTCCACCAGCAGGTATTCTTCCTCGATGCCGATGGTGAAATCGGGGCCGTCTGGGGTCATGGCTACCCTCCCTTTTAATCAATACCAGCAGCAAACTGTATGAGTTGGCAAGTGTTCGGCGATCGCGCTGTGCAGTAAAAAGAATTAGCGTCGCCAAAGGCTGCGCGTCGCAAGCGAAAGTGGCCTTACGCATAAGGGGCCGATTCGGACCTATTATTCTCCTGTGGAAATTTATTTCATTTTGGTGAATTAAGGCACGCTTAGGTAGAAATTAAAACAAACTGTTTCTAGAAAAAAATCATAAAAATAAGGTTGATTCTATTAGCAATATTTTTTTATTAACGAACAATAAGTCTAGCTAAAGATCTCTAAGGTTGTTTTCGACGCGGGCTGCAGCATACTGAATTTGTGTGGGGGCACTTCATGAGAGGTGCCAAGTTGCCTAGTTCGTCGATTACTGTAATCCCTTATATCGGCTCGGTGCTCGCGGCTGATCTGCTCGCCGGTTCCACGACCTTGGTCCTTAGTAACTTTGGCTCGCCCCAGAGCGGGACGCTTTCAGACAACGATGGACTGCTGGAAAATGCAGACGACGGTGTCGCAACCTTCAACGGGGCGCCGATCAATTACATCGGTAGCGGCAGCGCTACAGGTGGCGCAGAAGTGGCCGGTATATTCATCGGAGTGGGACCGACAGTCGACGTCGTCGTGTTCGAGGCCGCTGGGCAGATATTCTTCCATTATCCTGATGGACAGCCCGCTTTGGCTCAGCTCTTGCTGAACGTGAATATATCCGCAGCACCTTACGAGGTGTTCACACCGGTATGCTTTGCTGCTGATACGTTGATACTGACCCCTGACGGCGAGCGGACGATTCAGGAACTGCAAGTTGGCGACTGGATCACCGATTTCTACGGCGAGGAGCACGAAATCATCTGGACCGGGTCGCGTAAGTTGTCGATCCCACGAGCCGAAGCGTTCAAAAAATGGCGGCCGGTCGATATTGAGCGCGACGCCTTGGGCGAGGGCATGCCCTTCAGGATCACCAGGGTATCACAGCAACACCGGATCGTGCTGGCCGACTGGCGCGCCCAGCTATGCGCTGGACAGGACGAGGTGTTTGTGCCTGCCGTGCATCTGGTCAACGACTGTGACATTCGCATCAACAATGGGCTTGATGAAGTGGAATACTGCCATGTCATGTGTTCCGAGCATGTCGTGCTGTCGGCAAACGGGATGCCTGCCGAAAGCCTGTTTCCAGGGGCTGTCGCGCTGGAGGGTCTCGGACGGGAGGCGCGCCACGAACTGCTGGATCTCTTCCCCGAACTCGCCGAAGGAGGGCTTCCGGAAAGTTACAAGCTGGCACATCCTTCGCTGAAACGAAACGAGGCGCGATTGCTCTCGCAGCTGACGGTCGGCAAGTCGCGGTATCATTGAACAGACACCTGTAAATCAGGCGTGAACGCGGAGCATGAGACCCCCGTTGGTCGCGGCGCGTTTGAAACAATGAAGTGGCTTGCGGTTCGACCCGTGACGTCAGCGCCTGGCCCCCATCGTTTCCAGTGCCGAACTGACGAGCGCTTCCAGCCGCGTTGCAGCGTCGCCCGATGGGGCCAGCGCCGCGCTTTGGCCGTAGAGCGAGAACTGGTGCGCCGGGCCGTCGGCCTCGAGCAGGGGGCGGCTGTAGTGATACATCAGCGGGAAGGGAGCCGCGTCGACCCCGGCCATTGCGTCGATCCACGGCGTGCGGTGCGCCCGCGCCGGGCGGCCCGAGCCGGCCCGTGTCACGCGGGTGCTTTCGTCGATGCCGGCCTCCACCGCCTCGGGGTGGTGCGGCTTGCGGTTGGCCTCGTCCGCGGTGATGAAGGCCGTGCCGATTTGCACGCCCGCAGCGCCAAGCGCGAAGGCGGCAGCGATCCCGCGCCCGTCGGCGATGCCGCCCGCGGCGATCACCGGCACATCGACCGCGTCCACCACCTGCGGCAAAAGCGAGAAGAGACCCACCTGCGCGTCATTCTCCAACTCAAGGAACAGCCCCCGGTGTCCGCCGGATTCCCAGCCTTGGGCGATTACCGCATCGACGCCCCGCGCCACCAGCCAGCGGGCCTCGGCCACGGTGGTGGCCGAACACAGGATCTTGCAGCCCTTGTCCTTGAGCGCCGCGATGGCGGCGTCCTCGGGCAGGCCGAAGTGAAAGCTGACCACCGACGGGGGCCGTTCCAGAAGGCAATCCAGCTGCGCCGCGCCGAAAGGCAGGAAAGAGGGGGTCGGCATCCCTTCGGGCAGGGTGGCGCGGGCGGCGTCGTAATGCGGGTGCATCGCGTCGAGCAGTGCGGCGTGATGATCTTCGGAGATGTCCTGCGGCGCGTGGCAGAAGAAATTCAGGTTCACGGACCGGTTAGTGGCCCCCGCCAGAGCCTCGATATCCTCGGCCAGCTTTTCCGGTGATAACGTCGCGCAGCCATGCGAGCCGAGCCCGCCTGCATTCGACACCGCCGCCACCATCGCCGGGGTCGTGGTGCCCGCCATGGGGGCCTGGATGATGGGATGGTCGATCCCCAGTAGGTCGCAAAGCCGTGTGTCGGGCCACATGTCCTGTTCCTCCTTCCAAAACGAAACCGGGCCGCGGCGGTTTGCCCGCGCGGCCCGGTCAGTATCCTCAAGGCAGATGGATCAGTCCATCGCCTTGAAGTTGAACTCGCCGCCTTCCTTGATGCCGCTGGGCCAGCGGGCCGTGACGGTCTTTGTACGGGTGTAGAACTTGAAGGCGTCGGGGCCGTGCTGGTTGAGGTCGCCAAAGGCCGATTTCTTCCAGCCGCCAAAGGTGTGATAGGCCAGCGGTACCGGGATCGGGACGTTCACGCCGACCATGCCGATGTTGATGCGATTGGCGAAGTCGCGCGCGGCATCGCCGTCGCGGGTAAAGATCGCCGTGCCGTTGCCCATCTCGTGGTCCATGGCCAGCTTCAGCGCCTCGTCGTAGGAACCCGCCCGCACGGTCGACAGGACCGGGCCGAAGATTTCCTGCTGGTAGATGTCCATGTCCGGGGTCACCTTGTCGAACAGGTGCGGCCCGACGAAAAAGCCGTCCTCGTAGCCCTGCAGCTTGAAGTCGCGGCCGTCGACGACCAGTTCGGCGCCTTGCTGCACGCCGCTTTCGATCAGGCCCAGGATCTTTTCCTTGGCGGCGGCGGTCACGACGGGGCCGTAATCCACGTCATCGCCCGCGGTATAGGGGCCGACCTTCAGCTTTTCGATGCGCGGCACCAGCTTTTCGATCAGGCGGTCGGCCGTCTCGTCACCCACCGGGACGGCCACGGAAATGGCCATGCAGCGTTCGCCAGCCGCACCGTAGCCCGCGCCGATGAGCGCGTCGGCGGCCTGGTCCATATCGGCGTCGGGCATGACGATCATGTGGTTCTTGGCGCCGCCGAAGCACTGCACGCGCTTGCCGTTCGAGCAGCCACGGCCATAGATGTACTCGGCAATGGGGGTCGAGCCGACGAAGCCGATCGATTGCACGGTTTCGTTGTCGATCATCGCGTCCACGGCTTCCTTGTCGCCGTTGACCACCTGCAGCAGACCCTTGGGCAGACCGGCCTCTTCCAAGAGTTCGGCCAGCATGATCGGCACCGAGGGGTCGCGCTCGGACGGCTTGAGGATGAAGGCGTTGCCGCAGGCGAGGGCGGGTGCGAACATCCACATCGGGATCATGGCGGGGAAGTTGAAGGGCGTGATGCCGCCCGTGACGCCCAGCGGCTGGCGCATGGAATACATGTCGATGCCGGGGCCGGCGCTGTCAGTGAACTCGCCTTTCAGAAGTTGCGGCGCACCGATGCAGTACTCCACCACTTCAAGACCGCGCTGCACGTCGCCCTTGGCGTCGGGGAAGGTCTTGCCGTGCTCGGAACTCAGCGTCTCGGCCAGCTTGTCCATGTCGCGGTTCAGCAGGCGGACGAATTCCATCATCACCCTTGCGCGCTTTTGCGGGTTCATGGCGCCCCAGGCGGGCTGCGCCTTGGCCGCGATTTCGACCGCGTGGTCGAATTCTTCCTTGCTGGCCAGCGGGCAGCGGGCCTGCACTTCGCCGGTGGCCGGGTTGTAGACGTCGGAAAAACGGCCCGACTGGCCGGGCACGCGGGCGCCGTCGATGTAGTGAGTCAGCTCTTTCATGTCGGTTCTCCTCGGGTTTGGGCGAAGGTTACCGTTGCGTTTTTGATGGGAAAAGAGGCAATATTCCAAAAGGGCTTTGCAGGAATGCAAAGCAACATGCGGGATCGAAGGGCAGGGGCATGGTATCGAACTGGGACGACCTGCGGGTGTTTCTTGCCGTGGCGCGCACCGAGAGCCTGTCGGCGGCGGGCCGGGCGCTGAAGCTCGACCCCGCCACGGTGGGCCGCCGCATCGCGCGGCTGGAGGCGGATACTGGCGCGCCGCTTTTCGCCAAGTCGCCCACCGGCTATGCGCTGACCGACGCGGGCCAGCGCCTGATGGGGCATGTGGGCCGCGCCGAGACGGCGATGCGCGATGCCGACGAGGAAATGGCGGGGCAGGCGGGCGGCCTCTCGGGGCAGATCCGCATCGGGGCGCCGGATGGTTGCGCCAATTTCATCCTGCCGCAGGTCTGTGCCCAGATGGCCCAGGACAACCCGGACCTCGATCTGCAGATCGTGGCCCTGCCGCGGGTCTTCAACCTCAGCCGGCGCGAGGCGGACATGGTGATCGCCGTCAGCCCGCCATCGGCCGGGCGCCTGAGCGTGCAGAAGATCACCGATTACAGGCTGCACCTGGCCGCAGTGCGCTGGTACCTGCGCCAGGCGCCGGAGATCCGGTCGGTGGACGACCTCGCTGCGCATCGGATGGTGGGCTACATTCCCGACATGATCTTCGACAAGGAACTGGATTACCTGGGCGAGACCGGGGCGGACCGGGTGGCGCTGGCCTCGAACTCTGTCTCGGTGCAGGCCCATTGCATCCAGCAAGGCGGCGGTGTCGGCATCGTGCACGACTTCGCGCTGCCGTTCTTCCGCCGCCTCGACAAGGTCCTGCCCGACGAGATCAGCCTCACCCGCAGTTTCTACCTGGTGCGCCACCAGGACGACCGGCGCCTGGACCGGATGAACCGTTTCGCCACCGCGCTGTGCGACGGTGTCCGCGCCGAGGTGGCGCGGCTGGAGGCCGAAGCTTGACAGAAAAACGGTTCTGGGGGACGCTGGACGTCCGGTTGAACATCAATGAACGAGGGCCCCGGATGATCGTCCAGCAAATTCTCAAATCGAAAGACAGCGACAGGGTCATCACCGTGACGCCCGACACCAAGGTGTCCGAGGCCGCAGGGATGCTGGCCAAGCACCGGATCGGCGGCCTGATCGTGTCGGTCGATGGCACCACAGCCGACGGCATCCTGTCGGAGCGCGACATCGTGCGCGGCCTTGCCACGTCGGGCTCGGGCTGTCTGAACGACAAGGTGTCGGACCTGATGACCCCGAAACCCGTCTGCTGCACCAAGCAGGACAGCGCCGACACGGTCCTGGTGCGCATGACCGATGGCCGCTTTCGCCACATGCCGGTGGTCGACGAGGACGGCAAGCTGATCGGAATGGTCACCATCGGCGATGTTGTAAAGGCCCGTCTGCAAGAACTGTCGATGGAAAAGGCCGCGCTGGAAAGCATGGTGATGGGGCACTGAGGCCGACCGGCGCGACCCGAGTTTTCGACCGATAGCGAAAGCGCGGCGCGCGCCCTCGGGTCTCATCGTTCCAAAAATACGCCGCTTGGCGCTGTCGCTTGCAATTCCCCAACGTTTGTAGTTGCTTGCAGGTCGTCACGACACGAAGGAAGACCCCATGCGCATCGGTCTCTATCCCGGCACGTTCGATCCGATCACCCTGGGTCATACGGATATCATCGCCCGCGCGGCGACACTGGTGGACCGGCTGGTCATCGGCGTCGCCATCAACCGCGACAAGGGCCCTCTGTTCACGCTGGAAGAGCGCGTGGCGATGGTCGAGGCGGAATGCATCGGCATCAGTGCCGCCACGGGCACCGAGATCGTGGCGCATCCGTTCGAAAACCTGCTGATCGACTGCGCCCGCGACGTGGGCGCCAGCGTGATCATCCGCGGCCTGCGCGCCGTGGCGGATTTCGAGTACGAATTCCAGATGGTCGGCATGAACCGCGCAATGGACGACCGGATCGAGACGGTGTTCCTGATGGCCGACGCGCGCCGGCAGGCGATTGCCAGCAAGCTGGTCAAGGAAATCGCGCGGCTGCACGGTGACGTGACCCGCTTCGTGACTCCTGCCGTCAAGGAGGCGCTGGAAGAGCGTTTCCGGGACTAAGGGCCCGACCTAGCGCCAGAAGGCCAGCCATTCGATCAGGTCGACTGTCTTGCGGGCCAGGAAGAACGACGCCTGCATGTCGTTGTAATAGTAGTCCCAGCCAAGTCCCGCGATGATCAGCAGGGCGAGGAAAAGCGCGATCTTGTTCGTCATGTGCCGCTTTCGTGTCTCCGCCCCGGACCCACGCCCCGTATGCCTCAGCCGGGGTGCGTCATGCAAGGGGGATGAAAAAGCCCCCCGGCATGTGCGCTGCCGGAGGGCCTGACCGTGTCACTGCCGCCTGGGTGGCTTCAGGCGAGACGGGCCATCGCGACGGCCACGTCGGCCATGCGGCACGAAAAGCCCCATTCGTTGTCGTACCACGCCAGAACGCGCACCAGCCGGCCGCCGGTCACGCGGGTCTGGTCGGGGGCGAAGATCGAGCTTTCCTCGGTGTGGTTGAAATCGACCGACACCTTGGGTTCGGGATCGTAGCCCAGAACGCCCTTCATCGGACCTGCCGCCGCTTCGGCCATGATGGCGTTCACGTCGTCCGCGGTCACGTCCTTTTTGGCGAGGAAGGTCAGGTCCACCGCCGACACGTTCGGCGTGGGGACGCGGATGGCCGAGCCGTCGAGCTTGCCCTTGAGGTCGGGCAGAACTTCGCCCAATGCCTTGGCGGCGCCGGTGGAGGTGGGGATCATCGACATGGCCGCGGCGCGGGCGCGGTAAAGGTCCTTGTGGCGGCGGTCGAGCGTCGGCTGGTCGCCGGTATAGGCGTGGATCGTGGTCATGATGCCGCTCTCGATGCCGATTGCCTCGTGCAGGACCTTGGCCACCGGGGCAAGGCAATTGGTGGTGCAGGAGCCGTTCGAGATCATGCGTTCGCCGGCCTGCAATTCGCCGTCATTGACGCCGAACACCACGGTGCGGTCGACGTTCTTGCCGGGCGCGGACAGCAGGACCTTGCCCGCGCCGCGGTCGAGGTGCTTCTTGGCCTTCTCGCCGTCATTGAACTTGCCGGTGCATTCCAGCACCACGTCGACGCCGGACCAGTCCAGTTCGTCCATGTCGTAGGTCGAGAACATCTCCATCGGGCCGCGGCCCAGATCCATCGTGCCGTCGCCCAGGGTGATGTCGCCCGGAAAGCGGCCATGCACGCTGTCGTATTTCATCAGGTGTGCCGCGGTTTCCAGCGGGCCGGTGGCATTGACCTTGGCGACCTTGATGTCGTTGCGCGTGCTGGCCGCGATATGGGCCAGGGTGCAGCGGCCGATCCGGCCGAATCCGTTGATGCCGACGGTGACGGTCATTTTGTTCTCCTATCCGGGTGTTGGGGGCGATATAGACCCAAGGGCGCGCCGCTGAAACCCTTAAAACGCAGGGGTTTGGCGTGTTAGCGTTAACCGTTTGCGCAAACCCGCTGCCACGGGGCATGATTGCGCCAACAATACTCGACGAAGCGTAACGAGAGGCAAGAGCATGAGTGGACTTCTGGCATTGCTGGACGATGTGGCGAGCCTGGTAAAGCTGGCGGCGGCATCGGTCGACGACGTGGCGGGTCAGGCGGCCAAGGCGGGGGCCAAGGCGGCGGGCGCGGCGATCGACGATGCCGCCGTGACGCCGAAATACCTGCGGGGCTTCGCGCCCGCCCGTGAATTGCCGATCGTGTGGAAGATCGCGCGCGGGTCGCTGTTCAACAAGCTGGTCTTTCTGTTGCCGGCGGGGCTGGCGCTTGCCAACTTCGCGCCGTGGCTGATTCCGCCCTTGCTGATGCTGGGCGGCGCATACCTGTGCTTCGAGGGGGCTGAAAAGGTGGCCCATGCGCTTGGCGTGGGCAAGCATCACGGCGGGCCGGACGGCAGTCACCAGACCAAGGATCCCGCGCATCTGGAGGAAAAGCGCGTGCAGGGGGCGATCAAGACGGATTTCATCCTGTCGGCCGAGATCATGACCATCGCGCTGTCGAACATTCCGCCCAGCAATTTCTGGATGGAGGCCGCGACACTGGCCGTGGTCGCCGTGGGCATCACCGTGGTCGTCTACGGCGCGGTGGCGCTGATCGTGAAGGCCGACGACGCGGGGCTTTTCATGGCGCAGAACGGCAATTTCGGCGTCACGCGCGCCCTGGGTCGCGGGATCGTCAAGGGGATGCCCTATTTCATGAAGCTGCTGATGATCGTGGGCACCGCGGCGATGCTCTGGGTGGGGGGCTCGATCATCCTGCACAGCCTGGCAGAGATGGGTTGGTCGATGCCCTATGACACGATCCACCACTGGGCCGAGGACGCCGCCCATGCGGTGGATCGGTTCCAGGGCCTTGTCGCCTGGGGGGTGCAGGCGGCCGTGGACGGCGTGATCGGGCTGGCCCTCGGGCTGGTGCTCATTCCGATCGGCACCAAATTCGTCGCGCCGGTCTGGGCGTCGGTGTTCGGAAAAGGCGCGGCCCACTGAGCCGCGCCTGACATCGCAAACCCTCGATAGGGCGATGGCCCACGATCACGCTCGGGGGGGCGGGATGCCCGGCCTCAGCCGCCCGCGCCGTCGGTCGTAATCCGCACAAGGCGTCCGTCGGCATAGTCCGTGATCGCCAGGATCGACCCGTCGCCGTCCACATCCACGTCGCGCACGCGGCCCAAATCCATCGCCAGACGCTCTTCGGCGGCAACCTTGCCGTCGGCGTCCATTTCCAGGCGGACAATGCCGCCCGGCTTCAGCGACCCGATCAGGAAATCACCGTCCCAATCGCTGAACACGCCGCCGTCATACGAGGTCATGTCCCCCGGTGCGATCACCGGGTCCCAGAAATAGACCGGCTGCTCCATGCCGTCGCGCTGTGCCTCGCCCGAGCCGATGGGTGCGCCGCCATAGGTCTCGCCGTAGGAAATGACCGGCCAGCCATAGTTCTTTCCGGGTTCGGGCCGGTTCAGCTCGTCGCCGCCCTTGGGGCCGTGTTCGATGGTCCAGAGCTTCCCATCGCGCATCGTGGCCCCCTGCACGTTGCGATGGCCGTAGGACCAGATGCTGTCGATGGCGTCTTCGTCGCCCACGAACGGATTGTCCTGGGGAACCTCGCCGTCAAGCGTCATGCGGACGATGACGCCAAAGGTGTTGGACGTATCCTGCGCGTAGTCGCGGTATTCCATCGAGGAATGCTCGCCGGTGGTGATGAACACGTGCCCCGCGTCATCGAAGACGAGTCTCGAGCCGAAATGCTTGTCCACGGTGGCGCCCGGCTCCTGCACGAAGATCTCCGTCAGGTCGGTCACCTCGGTCATGTCCTCGCTCAGCGTGCCATAGGCCGCGGCGGTCGCCATCAGACCGTCCCCGACCGGCTTGGCGTAGCTGATATAGATCCGGCGGGTCTCGGCGAAATCGGGGGACAGCACCACGTCGAGCAGCCCGCCCTGACCCTGGGCCGCGACCTCGGGCATTCCGGCGATGGGGTCTGACAGCGTTCCGTCCTCCGCCACGTGGCGCAGGCGGCCGGGGCGTTCGGTCACGATGTAGCCGCCGTCCTCCGGCAGGATCGCGATCCCCCAGGGATGTTCCAGCCCGGTCGCGATATCGGTGACCAGAAGGTCCACGTCGCTGGTGTCGAGCGGCGCGCGGAACTGGCCCTCGAAGGCCGGTTCGAGATCGGTGTTGCGCGGTTCACGCTCGAATTCCTGCCCGAAGGCGGGCAGGGCGACGACAAGAGCGGTTCCTGTCAGGATCGGGCGAAATGTCATGTGGGGGATCTCCTCTGATGCATCGAGGAGAAAACCCGCGCGCGCGAGGGCGGTTCCCGCGCGCGCGATCACAGATGCGTCAGAGCAGCGACTTGGCCTTCTCGGCCACGGCCTCGGCGGTGATGCCGAACTGCTCGTAAAGGACCTCGGCCGGGGCGGACGCGCCGAAGCCGTGCATGCCGACAAAGCCCGATTTCTCGCGCTTGCCGCGCTCGCCGAAAAGCCAGCGGTCCCAGCCGAAGCGGATCGCGGCCTCGACCGCGACGCGGACGGGGCCGGCAGGCAGGACCTTGCGGCGGTACGCTTCGTCCTGTTCCTCGAAAAGCTCCCAGCAGGGCATCGAGACGACGCGCGTGCCGATGCCTTCGGCCTGCAAGAGGTCCCGCGCGGCCATGGCAATCGCCACTTCCGAGCCCGTCGCCATCAACAGCGCCTGGCGCTTGCCCTCGGCATCGGCCAGAACGTAGGCGCCTTGCGCGGTCAGGTTCTTCTGCTTGTGCTCGGTTCGCAATGTCGGCACGCCCTGGCGGGTCAGCGACAGGACCGACGGCGTAGATTTCGAGGTCAGCGCCAGTTCCCACGCCTCGGCGGTTTCCACCGTGTCGCAGGGGCGGAAGACGTTGGTGTTGGGCGTCGCACGGCTGATCGCCAGGTGCTCGATCGGCTGGTGGGTTGGGCCATCTTCGCCCAGACCGATGCTGTCATGGGTCATCACGAAGACGCTGGGCACCTTCATCAGCGCGGCTAGCCGCATCGCGGGGCGGGCATAGTCGGTAAAGCACATGAAGGTGCCGCCATAGGGACGAATGCCGCCATGCAGAGCCATGCCGTTCATCGCCGCCGCCATGCCATGCTCGCGGATGCCGTAATGGATGTAGCGGCCCCGGCGGTTGCCCTCGTCGAAGACGCTCATGTCACCCGACTTGGTGTTGTTCGAGCCCGAAAGGTCGGCCGAGCCGCCGATGGTCTCCTGCATGATCGGATTCACGACCTCCAGCACCATCTCGCTGGATTTGCGGGTGGCGACCTTGGGCGCTTCCTCGGAGATCTGCTTTTTCAGAGCGCGGATGCGCGAGGCCAGCGATTTCGGCACGTCGCCATCCATGATGCGGGTGAACTCGGCCTGGCGGCGGTCGCTCAGCTCGCCCATACGGGTCTTCCACTCGGCATGGGCCTCGGCGCCGCGCTTGCCGATGGCTTCCCAGGCTTTCTTGATGTCGGCGGGCACCTCGAATGGGCCGGTCGTCCAGCCATAGGCCTCTTTCGCCGCCGCCATCTGGTCGGCGTCGGTCAGCGCGCCGTGGCCTTTCGACGTGTCCTGTGCCGCGTGCCCCAGGGCGATATGCGTCTTGCAGGCGATCATCGTGGGGCGACGGCCGGTTTTGGCCTTGGTCAACGCCGCGTCGATCTCTTCGGGGTCATGCCCGTCGATCTCGATCACCTGCCAGCCTTCGGCGCGGAAGCGCTTCACCTGGTCGGTGCGGCTGGCCAGATCGACCTTGCCATCGATGGTGATGTTGTTGTTGTCCCACAGCACGATCAGCTTGCCCAGGCCAAGCCGCCCGGCGAGGCCGATCGCCTCGTGACTGACGCCCTCCATCAGGCAGCCGTCGCCGGCGATGACATAGGTATGGTGATCCACCGCCTTCTTGCCGAAGCGCGCGCGCAGGGCTTCCTCGGCGATGGCGAAGCCGACGGCGTTCGAGATGCCCTGGCCCAGCGGGCCGGTCGTGGTCTCGATTGCGTCATGCAGGAAGTTTTCCGGGTGGCCCGCCGTGATCGCGTCCCACTGGCGGAAGTTCTTGATCTGGTCGAGCGTCATGCCCTCGTAGCCCGTCAGGTAGAGCAGCGAGTAAAGCAGCATCGAGCCATGGCCGGCGGACAGGATGAAACGGTCCCGGTCGGGCCAGTTGGGGGCGCTTGCGTCGAATTTCAGGTGCTTTTCGTAAAGCACGGTGGCCACGTCGGCCATGCCCATGGGCATGCCGGAATGGCCCGAATTGGCCGCGTGGACCGCATCCAGCGTCAGCGCGCGAATGGCGGCGGCCTTGTTCCAGTGATCGGGATGAGCAGAGCGCAGGGCAGCGATATCCACGGGGCAGCGTCCTTTTGGAAATGGCATTCGGGGCCGTGCATACCAGCCCCGAAGCAAAGATCAAGCGCCCCCGCGCCGCCCCAAAGCGTTTCGCCTTTGACCCGAGGCATCATCCAATGGCGAAACGCAGGCAACGATTGGCTGTCGTGCCGCGTTGCGCGGGTAGCTGCACCTCAGGTCTGTCGCGAAACGCCTTGGGTTGCAGTATCACGTTAAGGGGCGCAATTTCTGTAACCATTGGTTAGAGTTGCAGCACATGCTTAAGGCGGGCGATTCGCGCACTCTTCGGCACTCGTGCCGATGTGCAGGGTGCCGATCCATGACCTGCCGCGACGGGCAAAGCCAGACGGGGACCGAGGAGATGAGCGAGATAGTGGAATTGGAGCGGCGGATCAACGCCGCGTTGGACCGCATCGGGCGTGGGCTCGAGGCGGGCGCCGGGGCCGCGGTGGACCCCGCCGAACTGGCCGAGGTGAAGCAGGCCCTTGCAGATGAGAAGTTGGCGAGCGAACAGCTTGAAGAGCGGGTCAAGTCCCTGCGCGACAAGCGCAACGCGCTGGAGGAGGAACTGGAGGCGCTGCGCGAGCAGAACGCCCAGTCGCTGTCACGGCTCGATGGCGAGCTGCAATCCCTGCGCCGGGCCAATCAGCAATTGCGCGACAACAACGTCGCCCTGCGCGAAGCCAATGCCGCCGGCGTTGGCGAGGCGCACCTGATCAACAAATCCATGATGGCGGAACTGGAAAGCCTGCGCGCCAACCGCGCCGCCGACCGGGCCGAGACCAGTGCCATCCTGTCGGAACTGACCGCCGTACTGGAAGGCGCGGCCAGGCCCGACACATCCAATGCGGAGGACGCCTGATGCCCGAAGTCGAGATCGAGATCGGGGGACGCACCTTCGAGGTCGCCTGCCAGGACGGCGAAGAACACTATCTGCATGCCGCCGCGAAGATGCTGGACGAAGAGGCCAGCGTGCTGTCTGCCCAGATCGGCCGCATCCCCGAGACGCGCATGTTGCTGATGGCGGGCCTGATGCTGGCCGACAAGACCGCGGGCGTGCAGGACAAGCTGCGCGAGGCCGAGGACAAGATGGCCGAGAAGGAAGCCGAACTGGACCAGCTGCGCAATGCGCCCCAGCCCGAACCCGAACGCGTCGAGGTGGCGGTCATCCCGGAACAGGTGACGGAATCGTTGGCCGAGATCGCCGCCCGGGCCGAGAGCCTTGCAGACCAGATCGAGCGCTGACCCAAAGCGTTTCGAACGACGTGGATCACGGCTTTCGGCGCTGCGCAGTGCAGGGCCTGGCCTATGCAGGTGCCCCGCATTTATCTGATGTGTCAGGTTAAGGACCGGACGCTTCGGATCAGCTTTGCGGCGCAGGCCCCTGGAAAGAGTAAGCCCCGGCACTTGACATGCCGGGGCTTCGTGATGGCCCAGGTTCGGCGCAACGCTTGGGAGAGTGCGCGCCGCCCTGACGTGGGTCAGGCCACCATTTTCTCGACCACTTCCCCGAAGGACGACGGCGTCGGCACGATGGTCACGCCCGCCTGTTTCAGGATGTCGACCTTTTCCTGCGCCGACTCGCCGAAGGCCGACACGATGGCGCCCGCGTGGCCCATGCGCCGCCCTTTCGGGGCCGACAGGCCCGCGATATAGGCCGCCACCGGCTTGGTCATGTGATCGCGGATATATTCCGCCGCCTCGGCCTCCTGCGGGCCGCCGATCTCGCCCACCAGAACCACCGCGTCGGTATCGGGGTCGGCCTCGAACAGCTCCAGAATGTCTTTGAAGCTGGATCCGTTGATCGGATCGCCGCCTATGCCGATCGACGAACTGACGCCGATGCCATGCGCGCTCATCTGGCTTGCGGCCTCATAGCCCAGCGTGCCTGAGCGGCCCACGATGCCAACACGCCCCGGCTTGTAGATCGAGGGCGGCATCAGCCCGGCAAAGGCCTGTCCCGGCGTGATGATCCCGGCGCAGTTGGGGCCAATGAGGCGCATACGCTTCTCGGCCTTGTAGCGGCGCATGTAGCGTTTGACGTCGATCATGTCCTGCGCCGGAATGCCGTCGGCGATGCAGACGCAGGTCCTGATGCCCGCATCCGCCGCTTCCATGATCGAATCCGCGGCAAAGGGCGGGGGCACGAAGCTGACAACCAGTTCGGCATCGGTCTCTGCGACGGCGCCCTTGACGGTGTTGAACACCGGCAGGCCCAGATGCTTGGTGCCGCCCTTGCCGGGCGTCACGCCGCCCACGACGTTGGTGCCGTGGTTGATCATGTCCTGGGCGTGAAAACTGCCGATCCTGCCGGTGATCCCGGTGACCAGAACGCGGGTATCCTTGTCGATGATGATCGCCATCAGCTTGCCTCCGCATATGCGCTGTCGGTGGAGCGCCACGCGGCCACCACCTTGTCCGCCGCCTCCGCAAGAGAAGAGGCCGTCTCAATGTCCAGCCCGCTGTCGGCCAGAAGTTTCATGCCTTCGTCCACGTTCGTGCCCGAAAGGCGCACCACCAGCGGCATCTTCAGGTCCAGTTCCTTGACCGCCAGGATCACGCCCTCGGCGATCCAGTCGCAGCGGTTGATGCCGGCGAAGATGTTCACCAGGATCGCCTCGACATTTGGGTCGTTCAGCACCGACTTGAAGGATTGCAACACCCGCTCGGGGCTGGCGCCGCCGCCCACGTCGAGGAAGTTCGCGGGCTCGCCGCCGGCCATCTTGATCATGTCGAGCGTCGCCATGGCGAGGCCGGCGCCGTTGACGATACAGCCGATCTGTCCGTCGAGGCCGATATAGCTGAGGCCACGGTCGCCCGCGTATGTCTCGCGCGGGTCCTCTTGGCTCTTGTCGCGCAGCTCGGAAATATGCGGGTGCCGGAACAACGCGTTCTCGTCAAAGCTGACCTTGGCATCCAGCGCCACGATCTCGTTCGAGCCGGTCACCACGAGCGGGTTGATCTCGACCATGTTGGCGTCGGTCTCCCACATCATCCGGTAGCAGCCCATGATCGTCTTGGCCGCCTGGTTGATCAGCGCGGGATCAAGGCCCAGAGAGAACGCGATCTCGCGCGCCTGGAAATTCTGCATACCCACGGCGGGGTCCACCACCGAGCGGATGATCGAGTCGGGTTCGCTTTCCGAGATCTCCTCGATCTCCATGCCGCCTTGGGCCGAGGCGACGACCACCACGCGCTCCAGCTTGCGGTCCATCACGAAGCCCAGGTAGATTTCCTGCGCGATGTCGGTGGCTTCTTCCACGTACAGACGGCTGACCAGCTTGCCGTTCGGGCCTGTCTGGTGGGTCACGAGCTTGCGGCCCAGCATCCACGAGGCCGCATCCCAGACCTCTTCCTCGGACTTGCAGACGCGCACGCCCCCCGCCTTGCCACGGGCGCCGGAATGGATCTGCGCCTTGACGACCCAGCTTTTGCCCGACAGTTCCGAACAGCGATAGACCGCCTGTTCCGGGCTGTAGGCGATGCCACCCCGCGGTATGTTCACGCCGAAGCCGCTCAGCAACTCCTTGGCCTGGAATTCATGGATGTCCATGCACATGCCCTCCTCGCATCGTGTTGTCCCATTCTGTCCTGCAATCCGCCCGCGCGATACTTTCGCACGGGTAGCAATGTGCACCCCGGGTTGGGGGAGGGGCCGGAACGGGTAGGGCGGGCTACCCGTGGCAGGGGCCGCGGAATGCGGCGGGATGCCGTCAGGGCACTCGTATCAAGGTCGAGGCGACCGGAATTTTCGAAAATTCCGGATTGGAAAATAGCAATTTTCCAATCCGATTTTTTGCGAAAAATCGGCTCAGAGCACCCGGCGAACCGGTTCTCGATTGCAGAAGATCACAAGCTGACCGGCGTTTTCCATCGCCTGGAAACCTCGTCTTTCGAGTTCGCAAAGAAATGCGGCGCGACCTACATATCGGTCGATATCGCGCAGACGCCGGCGGATGATGCATCCGTCTCTGGCAGCTTTCGCGCGAAAGACATCCGCCATCCACGCATCGGGGGTGATCGGGCCATTCTGACTCATGGCCCGATCCTTTGCACACCTTGGTTAAGGCGCGGTAAACATCACTTCGGAGTCACGAGGTCGCCGGGCGTGTCGCCCTTGAGAAACGCTTCGAGGTTGTCGATCGCGCGAAAGCCCATGGCCTCCCGCGTGCCATCCGTGGCGCTGCCCAGGTGCGGGGCCAGCACGATGTTGTCGTATTTCAGGAAACGCGGATCGAGCGCCGGTTCGTTGTGATACACATCCAGCCCCGCTGCCGCCAGTTTGCCGGACTCGAGCGCATCGAAAAGCGCGTCTTCGTCCACCACGTCGCCGCGGGCCGAGTTCACCAGGATCGCGCCTGGTTTCATGGCGTTGAAGATGATGGCGTTGATCATCTTGTAGGTGTCTGCGCCGCCGGGGCAATGCAGCGACAGGAAATCGGCCTCTGCCGCGACCTCGACCATGCTGGGCAGCTGTTCGGCGTTGCCGTTGGCGCTCTTGATGTCCTCGGGCACCTCCCAGGCGTCCTGGAACACGACCCGCATCCCGAACCCGTTATGCGCCCGGCGCGCCATCGCTTGCCCGATGCGGCCAAAGCCGATGATCCCCAACGTGGCGCCGGTGACTTTCTTGCCGATCATGTGGGTGGGCCGCCAGCCTTCCCAGCCGCCCGCGCGGGTCTCGCGTTCGCCTTCGCCGATGCGGCGCGCGGCCGCCAGCAAGAGGCCCATCGCCAGGTCGGCGGTACAGTCGGTCAGCACGTCCGGCGTGTTGGTCACCGTGATGTCGTTCTCCGCCGCCGCGTCGATGTCGATATGGTTGAAGCCGACGCCATAGTTGGCAAAGATCTTCACCTTGCCCTTGGCCGCCGGATAGAACTCCGCCGGGATCTTGTCGGACACGGTGGGCATGATCACGTCATAGGTCTTGGCCGCGTCCATCCACTCGTCATGGCTCATCGGCGTGTCGGGGTGGCGTAGCGTCACCTCGCCCAGCCCGGCATTGGTCAAACGGTCCTCGGTCGCCTTCGGCCAGGCGCGCGTTACCAGAATTTTCATGATGTCTCTTCCCTTGTCGTGATCCGCCCTTGGCGCAGAATGGGCCAAGGGCAGGGCAGTTGCAATCAACCCTTTGGGATCACGCCGCCTTGGCGGGGCTGGCCTTGGCATTGTCGGGTGTCGTGTCGCGGTAATGCGCCTGCGCGGCGGCCACGCCCGAGCCGGGCTCGATCTTGGCGCCGGCATCGACCAACGCCATTTCCGCCGCCGAGATCGCCCCGCACAGCATCACCGGGTTTAGCGAACCGAGGTGCCCGATGCGGAACGCCTTGCCCGCCAGCTTGTTCAGGCCCGTGCCCAGCGAGGTCTGGTACTTGTTGTAGGCCGTCGAGATCACGTCGCGGGCGTCCACGCCCTCGGGCGCGTAGATGGCCGAGACCGTGTCGGATTCCCATTCAGGCCCCCGCGCCACCAGCTCGCAGCCGTCCCACGCCTCGACCGCGGCACGCACGCCTTGGGCCAGCCGCTTGTGCCGCGCCCAGATGCTTTCCATCCCGGCGTCCAGGATCATGTCCAGCGAACAGCGCAGCCCGCGCAGAAGCTGCGTGGCGGGTGTGTAGGGGAAATAGCCGGTATCGTTCAGCTTGATCATGTCCTCGAAGCTGAAATAGCAACGCGACATGCCGGAATTGGCCAGCCGCTTGTTGGCCTCCAGCGCCTTGTCGCTGACCCCGAGAAAGCCAAGTCCCGCGGGCAGCATGAAGCCTTTCTGCGAGCCCGATACAGCCAGATCCACGCCCCATCTTTCCATCTCGAACTCGATCGAGGCGATGGAACTGACGCCATCGACGAACAGCATCGCCGGGTGGCCCGCATCGTCCAGCACCTTGCGCACGCCCGCGATGTCCGAGGTCACGCCGGTCGCGGTTTCGTTCTGGGTGGCGAAGACCGCCTTGATCTCGTGGTTGGTGTCCGCCTCCAGGTGTTTGGCGTATTCCTCCAACGGCACGCCCTTGCCCCACTCCACCTCGCACAGCACCACGTCGAGGCCCAGGCGCTCGGCCATGTCCACCCAGAGCAGCGAGAACTGACCGAAGCGCGACATCAGAACCTTGTCGCCGGGTTGCAACGTGTTCTGGATGGCGCTTTCCCACGCCCCCGTGCCCGAGGACGGGAAGATGAAGACCCGGCCATTCTCCAGCCGGTAGGCCTTTTTCATGTCGGTCAGCAGGCCGGTCACCAGGTCGGGGAAGTCGGGTGCGCGCATGTCCTCCATCGGCACGTTCATGGCCTGCCGCACGGGTTCCGGCACATTGGTGGGGCCGGGGATGAAAAGATGCTGGTAACCGTTCATGATGCTCTCGCTCCCTGTCACATGACTTGACGCAGGGTCGTAGCACGCAATTCGTGTCTGTGAAGACCCGTTCGCGGCAAAACAGGGAGGAAACCGCCCATTGGGTAGGTAATTCCTACCCGCCCGGGTGACATATCGGGCGGTATGGCGCCTCGGCATACACCGGCATACAGAAATTTCCTTTGATTTCAGTCATTTCTACTGGTGTTATGACTGAACGAGGTCCGTCTGTTGGGGAGCTGACGGTGAGGAGGAACAAGGAGCTGGCGCATGAAAGCTGCCCCCGGAACGATCATGACATCAGCTGAAAAAACAAGTCATACCACGGCCTTGCCGCAGGTTATCGTCGCCGACCGGCAGCTGATCGTCTGCCAGGGAATCGGGTCGCTGGTGACGCAGATTCCCGAGGTCGAGCTGGGGCATTACGCGACCGACAAGGCCAGCCTGCGCAAGCACCTCGCCCATGCCACCGGCAAGACCATCCTGATCCTCGGGGTGCGGCTGGCCGATGGCGATTTGACGCAGGTCCTGTCGATCGTGCGCAAGGACTATCCCGACGTGATGGTTGTGGTGGTGGCCGAGGAAACCGAGTTCGCCTTCATCCGTACGGCGATCAAGGCCGGGGCCAACTCGGTTTGCATGATGGGCCAGATCCTCACCAGCCTGCCGCGCATCCTGGGCAAGCTGATCGAGGGACATTCCATCGTCCCGACCGAGATCCTGCGCCGCCTCACGTCCGAGAACACCGACGCCCTGTCGCGACGCGAGCACGAGATCCTGGCGCTTCTGGGCGACGGGCTGACCAATTTCCAGATCTCCGCCCGGCTGGGCCTCAGCGAGAACACGGTCAAATATTACCTCAAGGCGATCTACCAGAAACTGTCGGTCAACTCGCGCGGTGCGGCCATCGCCAAATACGTGGCCGGGAATTACTGATACCGCCCAAAATGATATCTTGCGAGCCTCCGCGCGCCGTATGATCCGGCCGTCCGGCGGATGACCCGCGACCAAGACAGCGGGTCGCATCGCCGGGGAGGTGTCGCGGTGATCGAGGCGGCCCGTCGCCCAGGCAGGCACAGCCGTGGTCACCAACTGCCCAAAATCCGGGCTAACAGGGCTTCCAGCTTGAACAAACTGTGCTGTGCCGCTTTCATCGTGCCGGCTGATATGCTCAATACGGGGGCGGACCTGGCCCGATACCGCCGGGCCCGCGGGACAAGGTCAAGGGGAACATCCGGGCGTGCACCAGGAACACAAATTGCTGAACGCGCGGCTGCGCGAGCTTCTGTCCCGAATCTATCCCGACGAGTCCGCACCGGACCTTGCACGCGCCATCATCGCCGCGTTCTGGCCCGAAGGCTCGGTGCCCCGCAAACGCGCCCGCACGCCCAGCAACCGGCTCTGGTCGGAAAAGGACGCCTTCCTGATTACCTATGGCGACACCATCATTGACGGCGCGCACAAACCGCTCGACCTGCTGGAGGATTTCCTGTCGCGCTACATGGGCGGCGTGGTCGACGGCGTTCATGTCCTGCCGTTCTTTCCGTTCAGCTCGGATGACGGCTTTGCGGTGACGGATTACTGCGCCGTCAATCCGCGCCTGGGCGAATGGAGCGATATCAGCCGCATCGCCTCGAATTTTCACCTGGTGTCGGACCTCGTGCTCAATCACGTCTCCAGCCAGGGCAACTGGTTCAACCAGTACCGGCAGGGCAACGCGCCCTATGACAAGTTCTTTTACGAGGCGGACCCCGACCAGGACCTGAGCGCGGTCGTGCGTCCGCGCACCACGCCGCTATTGCAGAAGATCGAGACGCGGAACGGCGACCGCCATGTCTGGTGCACCTTCAGCCACGACCAGATCGACCTGAATTTTTCCAACCCCGAGGTGCTGTTGGAGATGCTGCGCATCATCCGGATGCATATAGACAAGGGCGTGCGCACCCTGCGGCTGGACGCCGTGGCCTTCATCTGGAAGGAGCCGGGCACGTCCTGCATCCACCTGCCGCAGACCCACGCCATCGTGCAACTGATCCGCCTGCTGGTGGATTACACGTTTGAAACCGTGGTGCTGCTGACCGAAACCAACGTGCCGCGCAGCGAGAACCTCAGCTATTTCGGCAATCGCAACGAGGCGCACGCCGTTTACAATTTCCCCCTGCCGCCGCTGATCCTGCACGCGATGCAGTCGGGCTCGGCGGAATACCTCAACCGGTGGCAGGCCACGATGCCGCCCGCGCAGCTGGGCTGCGCCTACCTGAACTTCACCGCCAGCCATGACGGGATCGGGATGCGCCCGGCCGAGGGCGTTCTGCCCCTGGACGAAAAGACCCGCATGATCGAAACCGCCCAGGCGGCGGGCGCGCTGGTGTCAATGCGCACCATGCCCGACGGCACCGAACAGGCCTACGAGTTGAACTGCTCGCTGTTCGACGCAATGCGCACGACCTTCAAGGGCGAGGATGACCACCATTTCGACCGCTTCATCTGCTCACAGACGATCCCGATGTCGCTCGAGGGCATTCCGGCCTTCTATATCCATTCCTTCCTTGCCACGCCCAGTGATCACGAGGCTGTGGACCGTC
Organism: Roseovarius sp. THAF8; assembly: GCF_009363735.1. Lineage (NCBI taxonomy): Bacteria > Pseudomonadati > Pseudomonadota > Alphaproteobacteria > Rhodobacterales > Roseobacteraceae > Roseovarius > Roseovarius sp. THAF8. Next base: position 4,030,677 of record NZ_CP045410.1, read on the forward strand.
GCGGCATGAACCGCGCGATCAACAGGCATCGCTGGCACTACCCCGACCTGCTGGAACGGATGGAAGACGAAAGTTCGGACCAGGCGCGGGTGATGAAGGCCCTGTCGGAGCGTCTGCGCATCCGCGCCCGCCAGCCGGGGTTTCATCCAAACGCCACGCAGTTCACCCTGCGCCTTGATCCGCGGCTCTTCGGGGTCTGGCGGCAAAGCCTCGACCGCTACCAGTCGATCTTTGCCATCCACAATGTCAGCGACGAGGCGGTGACCGTAGACCCTGCGGACCTCAACATGATCGAGGATGACACCTGGCGCGACCTGTTGTCCGGCGACATGATCGACTTTGACGCCGAAACGGTCTCCTTCGCGCCTTACCAGTGCCGCTGGATTTCCAATCGCCGCGGAGCGGCAGAGCGCAACGCCCTCAGCTGAATTCCTCGGTGTCCTGAAACGCCGCCGCCTTGAGATCCGACAGGAATTCCGGATCGGCGGCATGGACACGGCTCCATGTCGGGATGAAGGGCGTCGCCTGCGGGTTTTCCAGGAACACGGTACCGGCGCGGATGATGTTCTCGGCGAAAAGCTCGACCGATTTCTCTTCCTTGTGGCGGTCCACGTTCAGGCCGTTCATCTTGGCATCGGCGTAGTAGCTTTCCAGCAGGTCCAGCGCGATGCGGTAATAGGTGGCCTTGAGCGTGCGGAAGAGGTTGGGGGTGAACACCGTCCCGTCCGAGGCCAGCTTGCGGAAGATGGCCTTGCAGATATCCGTCGACATCCGGCTCAGGCCTTTCGAGGCGTCCTCGGGCGACAGGTCCTGGTGCTTGTGGTCGTAGGCATCCGAAATCTCGACCTGGCAGACCGATTGCGGCGCCAGGTTGCGCCACGCTTCGGACAGCACGCCGATCTCAAGCCCCCAGTCCGAGGGCACCCGCAGGTCAGGAAGCATCGGCGTACGCATGGCAAACTCGCCCGACAAGGGATAGCGGAAACTGCGCAGGTAATCGAGGTAATCGCGATCCCCGATCACCTTCTTCAGCGCGATCAGGAGCGGGCTGACCAACAGGCGCGTCACGCGCCCGTTCAGCTTGGTGCCGTCGACGCGCGGGTAGTATCCCTTGACCATCTGGTAGCGAAAGCCGGGGTGGGCGGCGGGATAGATCAGCCGCGCCAGCAACTCGCGGTCATAGGTCAGGATATCGCAATCATGCAGCGCCATGACGGAGGTATCGGCACAGGCGATCAGGTACCCCATGCAGGTCCAGACGTTCTTGCCCTTGCCCGGCTCTTCGGGGGCGATGCCCTTGTCCTCCAGCCGGGCGCCAAGCGCCTTCATCCGGGGGCTGTCGTTCCACAGAACCATGTGCTGCTGCGGCAGGCGGCCGAAGAACTCGATGGCGTGGCGGTACTGCGCCTCGTCGGCCTGGTCGAGCCCTATGATGATCCGGTGCAGATAGGGCACCTCGCGCAACTCGTTGATGATGTGGTGCAGCGCGGGACCTTCCAGTTCGGAATACAGGCTGGGCAGGATCAGCGAGATCTTCCGCGTCTCGGCAAACGCCGTCAGCTCGTAGGTCAGGTCGTCCAGACTGCGGGTGCGAAGGTTGTGCAGCGTGGTAATATTTCCGTTCTGATGAAAATCGGCCATGTGGTCAGGGATCTTTCGTGGTGGTTAACTCGTCCAGAAGCGCGGTCATGGCCTCGGCCCAGCCTTGGGGGCCGGGCAGGCGGGTGCGCCGGATGCGGCCCGCGTCCTCTCCGGGCAGGGGCGGGATGCCTGGTGAGGCCGGGTTGGCCACCACGACGCCGAAATCGGCCCGGTTCAGCATCTCGACATCGTTCGGCGCATCGCCCAGGGCCACCGTTCTGGCCGGGCGATACTTGGCGATCAACGCATCCATGCGATCGGCCTTGGTGCCGCCGAAGGACAGGGTCAGAAACCGCCCGCCCTGTTGCGCCGCCAAGCCGGCTTGTCGCGCCTTGTCGATGAAAATCTCTCGGTCCGCGTCGTTGCCTGACCATAGCCCCGGCTCGCTGAATTGCCGCGCCCGCGCCAGTTCGGCAGCCTTGGCCGACAGCCCGGTATGCGCCGCGGTGTCCTGAGATGTCATGTCGCCAAACCCGGTAAACCCTGTCGGCAAACGCGCGATTGCGGCACGAAGTTCCCGGTAGGCGGCGTCGTCGCCCGTGCCGTCCGCGCCCGGATCCAGCACGCCGCTGCCGTTTTCCACGATGGCAGGCCAGTCACCCAGACCCATGGCGTCGCGCAGGGGGGCGATCTCGGCCGCGGTCTTGCTGCTGGCCAGGATCACGCCGCAGCCCGCAAGCTCCAGCCGCCTCAGAACTCCGGCTGCCGGCTGCCAGGAATAGCTTGCGTGATCCAGAAGCGTTCCGTCGAGATCCGAGAAAACAAGAAGGCGCGGGCCAAGGGTCATGCCGCGACAGTAGAACACAAATTTCGGCATGGCGACCGCATAGCGCAGGACGGGCCCGCAAAACCGCCCCGGTGCCGCGAATTCAGGCGGGGCCTTTTCCCGGGCGGTTTTCGCGGGCAATCTTGCTTGGCGCACAGGCGGCGGTTGGGCCTGTGGCACACAAGTCCGCTTTGCCGCCGTGACCCGATGGCAAAGCCGACCCAGCGCCCATCAGCGAATGAACGCCAGTCATAAAAAAGTTGATTGAACTTGCATCTTACGGTTCTAGCCTTACACGTCAGGTGCTACGGCTTTATGCCGTCGTGCGGACACGGAATGACAACAAAGCGAGTGATTATGAAACGTATTCTCGGAACGACTTGCGCTATCGCGTTCAGCGTGGTCCTGCCGCTTCAAGCGGCGGCTCAACAAAGCGGTCCTCCGCTTCTTCCTGGTGAAACCGCCCAGGCATATGCCGTCCGCGTCAACGCATGTGGTGGCGCGGAACTGCTCGGCGCGCAATTCGGCGCGGGCGGCGACGTCGTGCAAGCACGCTGTGCCAGCGCCGGCATGGGCATGGGCCAAGGCCCGGCGGCAGCCGCGGCAGCTGCGGCCGGGGTCGGGGTTCTGCTCATCATTGCACTCGACGGGTCGAGCAGCACCACCACGTCGAACTGACGCGACCACGACCTACCCGGCCATCTGCGAAGGTTGGCCGGGTCCGCCATTGAACTGCCGACAAGAAAAGGCCACGTCCTGCCCGGACGTGGCCTTTTCTTATTGCTGCGCGGTTTCCGTGACGAAGGCTATTCGGCGGCTTCCACCGGCGTGTCGTCCGTCACCGGCAACGACGGCTCACCGTGATTGCCGGTCTCCAGCGCCTTGCGCACGCCTGCCTCATAGTCGGGATGCACCTTCTTCAGGACGGCCAGCCAGCGTTCCTTGACGTCCTCCGACACGGGCGCCATGCCGCCGGCCATGTTCTTGTGCAGGCGGTCGCGCTCTTCGTCGCTCAGCACCTCGGCATAAAGCGCGCGGGGTTGAACGTAATCGACGTCGCTTTCCTCCTGCTTGAACCGGCCCACCACGGCCTCGGGGTCGATCCGCAGGGGCGGCTCCTCGGCGCTTTCGTCGGCCACGGGACCGTCATACTGGTTCGGCTCGTAATAGGCGTTCGGATTGCCGAAATCGTTGCTGAAGAACCGCATCGCGCCGTCCTTGTGATAGTGGCGAACTTCCGCGTTCTTCGGCGCGTTCGCCGGTAGCATCTCGTAATGCGTGCCAAGGCGATAGCGGTGCGCGTCGGCATAGGCAAAGAGCCGCGCCTGCAGCATTTTGTCGGGCGAAAACCCGATGCCTGGCACCACGTTGTTGGGGCTGTACGCGGCATTCTCGACCAGCTGGAAATAGTTCTCGGGGAAGGTGTGCATTTCCAGCTCGCCCACCTCGATCAGCGGAAAGTCATCATGCGGCCAGACCTTGGTCAGGTCGAACGGGTTGAACTCCGTCTCCAGCGCCTGTTCCTCGGTCATGACCTGGATGAACAGCGTCCACTTGGGATGGTTGCCGTCCTCGATCATGTGCCACAGCTCTTCCTGGTAGCTTTCGCGCGTCTGCCCGATGATCTCGGCGGCCTTGGCGTCCGACAGGGTTTCGTGGCCCTGGTGGGTGCGGAAATGGAACTTGACCCAATGCCGCTCGCCCTTGTCGTTCCACATCGAGAACGTATGGCTGCCATACCCGTTCATATGCGCCGGGCTGCGCGGAATGCCGCGATCTGACATCAGGATCGTGACCTGGTGCACGCTTTCAGGCTGCGCCGACCAGAAGTCGAACATCGCCTCGGGCGAGCGCAGGTTGGTCTTGGGGTGGCGCTTTTGCGTGCGAATGAAGTCGGGAAACTTGTAGCCGTCACGGATGAAGAAGATGGGGGTGTTGTTGCCCACCATGTCCCAGTTGCCATCCTCGGTATAAAACTTCAGCGAAAAGCCCCGCACGTCACGCTCGGCATCCGCCGCTCCGCTTTCGCCGGCGACGGTGGACCAGCGCGACAGCACCTCGGTCTCCTTCCCGACCTCGGAAAACAGCTTGGCGCAAGTGTATTGCGTGATGTCCTTGGTCACGGTGAACGTGCCTTGCAGGCCCCAGCCCTTGGCGTGCACCACCCGCTCGGGGATGCGTTCACGGTTCTGGTGCGCGAGCTTCTCGATCAGCTGGTGGTCCTCCAACATCACCGGACCCCGCGCACCGGCTGTGCGCGAGGTCTCGTTGGTGGTGTAGGGGCTGCCCGAGGTCGTGGTCAGTGTTTTGCGTTTGGTCATTGTTACTCTCACGTGTTCGTTTCGGTTGGGGCGGCGGGCCGGATCAATCCAGCCAGATGCCCTTGATGTTGACGAACTCGCGCACGCCGAAACCGCCATGCTCGCGGCCATAGCCCGAGTCCTTCACGCCGCCGAACGGCATGTTGGGATGTGCGGCGCCAAAGCTGTTGATCCGCACCATGCCGGTGTCGAAATACTTCTTCGCCATCTCGGTCGCGCGCTCGGTGTTCTTCGAGAAGATGCCGCCGCCCAGGCCGTACCGGCTGTCATTGGCGATGCGCATCGCATCCTCGTCGTCCTTGGCGCGGATGACCGAGGCCACGGGGCCAAAGATCTCGTCGTCATAGGCCGGCATTCCGGGCGTCACATCACCCAGCACGGTCGCGGGATAATACGCACCCTCGCGGTCCAGCTTCTTGCCGCCGCAGAGGATCTTGGCGCCTTTCTTCACGCTTTCCTCGACCTGCTCCATGACAGTCTCCAACTGGCCCTGGCTGCTCAATGGGCCAAGCTCGGTGTCGTCGTCGTCAGGCGCGCCCACCTTGATCTTGTCCATGGCGGCCACGTAGGCGTCCACGAACTCGTCGTAGACCTTGTCCGTCACGATGAACCGCTTGGCGTTCACACAGGTCTGGCCGTTGTTGTAAAGCCGGCCCTGAACCGACAGCTTCACCGCCAGGTCCACGTCGGCATCCTCCAATACGAGGAAAGCGTCGTTCGACCCAAGCTCCAGCACGGTTTTCTTCAGCGCCTTGCTGGCGACCGAGCCGATATGGCTACCTGCGGCATCCGAACCGGTCATGGTCACACCGCGCACCTTGTCATGCTCGATCACTTTGTCAGATGTGTCATGGTCGATGATCAGTACGCGAAAGATATCCTTGGGCAGGCCAGCGTCGATGCAGATTTCACGCAGACGCAGGGCGCTGCCGGTGCAGATCTCGGCGTGTTTTAGGACGCATCCGTTGCCGGCCATCAGCGCAGCCGCCAGAACGCGCACCGGCTGATAGATGGGAAAGTTCCACGGCTGAATCGAGTAGATTACGCCGATCGGCTGATACGTCACCAGCCCCTTGTTACCGTCTCCCAGATCGCGGGTTTCGTCCTCCAATTGGCCGGGGCCATGCTCGGCGGTGTACTCGAAAATCTGCGCGCACAGCTCGATTTCGTCTTTGCCGTTCGACGAAAGCTTGCCCATCTCGCGGGTCATCAGCTCCGACAGGTCGTCGGTGCGCGCACGGAGTGCTTTGGCGATGGCCTTCAGAGTCTCGCCGCGCTCTTCAAAGCTTTTCTCGCGCCATTCCAGAAACGCTGCGTGGCACGCCTCGACGGCCTCGAAGGCCTCGGCGTCGCTCATGGTTTCATAATCCGCGATTTTCTCGGCGGTGGCGGGGTTGATCGTCTCGATCTTGGACATGCTGACCTCTCATTGAATGTGTGATGAACTTGTTCGATCAACACGGGCGGATCGCTACATGTTCCAGCCCCTGTGCGCGGATGCCGCGGCGGTGGCTGGTCTGCGCCGAAATGTCCACACCGCGGCGCGTTAACCGATCTTGCATTTCCGTCAGCATGTTCTACTTTCGTTCACATGCGCAAAACCCTGTCCGACAAACTCGCCATTCTCGCCGACGCTGCCAAATACGACGCCTCCTGCGCGTCGTCGGGCACCACCCGCCGCGATAGCCGCAATGGTGGCATCGGCAGCGCGGGCGGCAGCGGGATCTGCCATGCTTACACGCCCGACGGGCGCTGCATCAGCCTGCTCAAGATCCTGATGACGAATTTCTGCATCTACGACTGCGCCTATTGCATCAACCGCGTCAGCAGCGGTGTGGAGCGCGCCCGCTTCACCCCCGAAGAGGTCGTGACCCTGACGTTGGAATTCTACCGCCGCAATTACATTGAGGGTCTGTTCCTCAGCTCCGGCATCATCAAGAGCCCCGACGACACCATGGCCGACATCACCCGCATCGCCCGGATGCTGCGCGAGGATCATGGCTTCAAGGGCTATATCCACCTCAAGACCATCCCCGAGGCCAGCCAGGAACTTATCGACGAGGCTGGGCGCTATGCCGACCGCCTGTCGGTGAACATCGAGCTGCCCAAGGACGACAGCACCCGGACGCTCGCCCCCCAGAAACGCCCCGAGACGATCCGCGCCGCGATGGCCTCGGTGCGCCTGAAACAGCAGGCCAGCAAGGAACGCTCGCACACCGGCAGGCGCGCGCCCAAGTTTGCGCCGGCGGGGCAGTCCACGCAGATGATCGTCGGCGCGGACGGCTCGAACGACAAGGCGATCCTGACGACGTCCTCGCGGCTCTACACCGGCTACAAGCTGCGCCGTGTCTATTACTCGGCCTTCTCACCCATTCCCGACAGTTCCGCCATGCTGCCGCTGATCAAGCCTCCCCTGGTACGCGAACATCGCCTCTATCAGGCTGACTGGCTCTTGCGCTTCTACGGCTTCGACGTGGACGAGATCACCGACGTGGCGCCTTCGGGCAATCTCGTTCTCGACATCGACCCGAAACTCGCCTGGGCGTTGGCGCATCGTGGCCAGTTTCCCGTCGACGTGAACCGCGCCGGGCGTGACGTGCTGTTGCGCGTGCCGGGGTTCGGCACCAAGACCGTCAATCGCATCCTCACCGCCCGCCGCTCCGGCGCATCGCGCTATGCCGACCTTCTGCGGATCGGCGCGCGGATGGGTATGGCCAAGTCGTTTGTCACCACGCCGGACTGGTCTCCCGGCGGCCTGACCGACAGTGCCAACCTGCGCGCACGCTTCGCGCCCGCGCCGGAACAGTTGAGCCTCTTCTGATGTACCGCGTTGCGCTCCCGACTCTCGGCTTTTTCGAGGCGTGGCGCGACGCTGCCCGACGCCTTCTGACCCACGCCGTGCCGCCGGACCAGGTGGAATGGGGCAGGGGCGAGGACACCAGCCTGTTCCCTGCCGATCCGCTGCCCGAGGCGGATGGCCCCCATACCGTGACCACGACCAAGGAATTTCTGTCTCTGGCCAAGACCGCGCTCTGCCACACCGGCACCGAGGCGCCGACGCTGCTCTACCAGGCGCTGCACCGTCACCAGACAAACCGCCGCGCGCTCGCCAACCCCGCCGATCCCATCGCCCGCAAACTCTCGGTGCTGCAAAAGGCCGTGCGCCGCGACATCCACAAGATGCACGCCTTCGTCCGCTTCCGCGAGTTGTCCACCGAGGGCAATCGCCGCAGCTTCGGCGCATGGTTTGAGCCCGATCACCACATCCTGGAAACCGGCACGCCCTTCTTTGCCAAGCGTTTTGCCGACATGGACTGGATGATCGCCACGCCGCAGGGCGTCGCCCGCTTCGAGGATGGCACCCATACGTTCCACCCGCCCGCGGCGCGCCCCGACTTGCCCGAAGACGCGTCCGAGGCGCTTTGGGGCACCTATTTTGCCAATATCTTCAATCCCGCGCGCCTGCATCTTCAGGCCATGCGCTCGGAAATGCCGCTGAAATACTGGAAGAACCTGCCCGAGACCGACCTCATCCCCGGGATGCTCGCCGACGCCGAGGCGCGGGTGGAAAAAATGCGTGCCGCCATGCCGACCGAGGTGCCCACCCATGCCGAACGCATCCTCAGCCGCCTGCCGCAGCCGAGCGTGCCCGACCTGCCGAAAACCATGGACGAGGCCCGCGCCGCCGCAATGCACTGCAAGCGTTGCGGGCTGTGCGAGGCGGCCACCCAGACCGTCTGGGGAAGGGGGGACGCCCAGGCCGACCTGATGATCGTCGGCGAGCAGCCCGGCGATGCCGAGGATCTGGCTGGCACGCCTTTTGTCGGTCCCGCAGGCAAGCTGCTGACCGAATTGATGGACGAGGCCGAGGTCGTCGACAGCTGGATGACCAACGCGGTCAAGCACTTCAAATTCCGCCCCACAGGCAGGCGCCGGATGCACCAGAACCCGAACCGGCACGAGATCGACCATTGCCGCTGGTGGCTCGACCTGGAACGACGGTTCGTGAAGCCGACCCTGACTGTCGCGCTTGGCGGCTCGGCGGCCTACGCGCTGACGGGCAACGACGCGCCGCTGAAACCGCGCCGTGGCAAGATCGAGACCGCACATGACGGCGGCGCGGTTCTGGTGACATGGCACCCGAGTTATATTTTGCGGCTGGATGGCCCCGCCGCAGCGACAGCGCGGGCAGAGTTGCTCGACGACCTTGCCGCCGCGGCTGATGTCATCCGGGCGGATCTCTCGCGTCCGCCGACGGCGTCGTCTCATGTGTGAGGATGCGGACGAGGGTCAGGCCCCTATTTCCTGAAAATCCGCGTGGAACGGAACATGTCCTCCAGTTCCTCGATCCGGTCGCGCGCCTTGTCCTGGCGCCGGGTCTGGATCGCGGCGATCAGCGCCTCGACGATCAGGTTGATCCCAAGGGTCGAGTCCCAGCTTGACGGCACCTCGACCAGCGCGTTGATGACGTGATCGGCGGTTTGCGAGATCGGCGAGCCCCACTGGTCGGTAAAGAGCACGATAACCACGCCGCGCTCCCTGGCGAGGCTAGCGAGCGTGGCCAGGTCCGCCTCGTAGCGGCGGATGTCGAATATCACCAGGACGGATCTCGGCCCCATGTCGATCAGGTATTGCGGCCACACGTTGGGCGAGGGGGACAACAGCGTCACGCCGGGCCGGACGATCTGAAGGTGATTGAAGAAGTAATCCGCGTTCGAGCGCGTGATGCGCCCGCCCAGCAGGAAGATGCTGCGCCGCGTGTCGGCCAGCACCTTGGCCAGCGCGTCGAACGTGGCGGGGTCGAGCCGCTCGATCGTCTGGTTGAGGTTGTCGAACACCGCTTCGGCGAAATTGCGGAAGGCGGGGGAATCGTTGCGCCCCTGCGGCCATCCCTCGCGCTTCAGGATCGGCTTCTTGATCTGGGCCGAGGCTTCTTCGCGCAGCGCGGCCTGCATCTCGGGAAAACCGTCAAACCCCAGTTTCCGCGCCAGCCGGATGACTGTCGGCGTCGACACGCCCGAGGCCTCGGCCAGCTTGGTGATCGATTGCAGCCCGGCCATGGGATAGTCGCGCAAGAGCGTGTCGGACAACAGCCGCTCGGCCGGGGTCAGCGCACCGGCCATGTCCTTGAGCCTGTCCTTCACGATGACGGTGCGTGCCACGGATGCCCTCTTTGAAAGCAGTTGCCAAAAGTTTGAAGCAATTGTTACAAGCTACCCCGGAGTCGTAATTTCGTCTACGGAAATTTCTTGACAGTTTTCCGGTCGCCGCCACTAATGACCCGTGTGAGCGGATCGACAGCATACCAGATTCTGGCCCCCGACCATGGGCCTGTGGCCGAGGTGATCAACCCGGGCGGACAGGCGCCTTTGTGCCTCGTGTGCGAACACGCCAGCGCCGTCATTCCGGCCTCGCTTGGCACGCTGGAACTGGCGCCCGAACACCGTCACGCCCACGCCGTCTGGGATATCGGGGCCGAGGCGCTGGCGCGGGAGCTTTCCACCCGGCTGGATGCGCCGCTCGTCGTCGCGACGGTCTCGCGGCTGGTCTATGACCTGAACCGCCCGCCCGAGGCGCCGGATGCGATGCCGCACCAGAGCGGCGAAATCCCGGTGCCGGGCAATCGCGACCTGAGCGCCGCCGAGAAAGCCGCCCGCACAACACAGGTCTATGATCCGTTTCATCAGACGCTATCCGACGTCCTCGATGGCTTCCAGACCCCGCCCACGCTGGTCACGATCCACAGTTTCGCGCCGGTCTGGCATGGCACGCCCCGCAGTACGCAGCTGGGCCTTTTGCACGACGCCGATGCGTCGCTTGCCGAGGCGATGCTGAATGCCGCAGACGACACGCTGGTCACCCGCCTGAACGAGCCATACTCGGCCAGCGACGGGGTCACCCACACGCTGGCCCGCCACGCCACCGCGCGCAGTTTGACGAACGTCATGATCGAGGTCCGCAACGACCTGCTGAGCGAGGGGTCTGACGTGGACCGCATCGCCGCCTATCTGACGCATCTGTTGAACACAGCACTGGCCCCGAAGGCCGCGACCGCATGACCGCGGCAATGCTGAAATACGTGGCTGTGGTCGACCGCATGAACCGCTGGATCGGGCGGATCGTCATGTACGGGATCTTCGTGATGATGGCGATCCTGCTGTGGTCGTCCTTTACCAAGCTGGGCAGCGATATCGGGCTCGATATCAACCCCTCGCTCTGGACGCTGGAAATGGCGCAGTTCGCGATGGTCGCCTACTACATCCTCGGCGGTCCCTATTCGATCCAGATGGGCTCGAACGTGCGGATGGACTTGCTTTATGGCGAGTGGAGCGACCGGCGCAAGGCGCAGGTCGATGCGTTCACCGTGCTCTTCCTGATCGTCTATCTTGGGTTCCTGCTGTGGGGCGGCTGGGACAGCCTGATGTATTCCTTCCAGTACGGCGGCGAGCGCAGCAACAGCGTCTGGCGGCCCTACCTGTGGCCGATCAAGCTGATCATGGTCGTGGGCATCTTCCTGATGCTGCTTCAGGCGGTCAGCGAATTCTTCAAGGATATCCTGCGGCTGAAGGGGCACGACATGGGCCCCAAGGACGAGGACAGTTCTGACGCCCGGCCCGATGGGACCCGCACCTGATGCCCTACGAAGCCATCGCCGCGCTGATGTTCGCCTCCATGATGCTGATGCTGCTGACCGGGCAGCGGGTCTTTGGCGCCATCGGATTCGTGGCTGTCGTTGCGGCGTTTTTCCTCTGGGGCGACCGGGGCGGCTATGACCTCGGGTTTGCCGCCGCGATCAAGCTGATGAAATGGTACCCGCTGCTGACGCTGCCGATGTTCATCTTCATGGGCTATGTCCTGTCGGAAAGCCGCATCGCAGATGACCTATACCGCATGTTCCACGTCTGGATGGGCGGGCTGTCGGGCGGGCTTGCCGTGGGGACGATCGGCCTGATGGTGCTGATCTCGGCCATGAATGGGCTTTCGGTCGCGGGCATGGCCATCGGCGCCACAATCGCTTTGCCGGAACTCTTGAAGCGGGGGTACGACAAGCGGATGGTCACCGGGGTGATACAGGCGGGCTCATCGCTGGGCATCCTGGTGCCGCCGTCGGTCGTACTGGTGCTTTATGCCATGATCGCCCGCCAGCCTGTGGGGCAACTCTGGCTGGCAGGCGTGTTGCCGGGGCTGATGATGGCGGGGATGTTCGTGCTCTACATCGTGATACGCTGCCGCCTGAACCCGACGCTTGGTCCGATCCTGCCCAAGGAAGAGCGTGACATCCCGATGGGCGAAAAGATCCGCCTGCTGGGCGCGGGGCTGCTGCCGCTCTTCATCTTTTTCACCATGATGGTGCCCTTCGTGAACGGCTGGACATCCCTGGTGGAATCCTCGGCCATCGGCGCCATCGCCGCGTTCCTGGCCGCCGTCGTCAAGGGCCGCATGACGCGGCAGGTGTTCGAAACCTCGGTACGCAAGACGCTTGGCATCTCCTGCATGTTCATGTGGATCATCCTCGCCGCGCTGGCCTTCGGCTCGGTCTTCGACGGGCTGGGCGCGGTCAAGGCGATCGAGAGCCTTTTCACCGAACAGCTGGGCCTCAGCCCGTGGATGATCCTGATCCTGATGCAGCTGTCGTTCATTCTGATGGGCACGTTCCTCGACGACACCGCTATGCTGGTGATCGTCGCGCCGCTTTACGTGCCGCTTGTGGGTGCGCTCGGCTTCGACCTGATCTGGTACGGCGTGCTTTACACGATCACCACGCAGATCGCCTACATGACGCCGCCCTTCGGCTATAACCTGTTCCTAATGCGCGCCATGGCGCCGCCCGAGATCACGCTGAAGGACATTTACACCTCGATCCTGCCCTTCGTGCTGGTGATGGTTGTGGCCCTGTCGACGATCATGATCTTCCCCGAAATCGCGCTTTGGCTGCCGGGGTATGTCTATGGAAATTAAACAAAAGACCTTGGTCACAAGGCGTTCGAGCAACCGAACCTAACAGAGAGGGTATTAAGATGACGACAAGACGTAATTTCCTGAGAGCGGCCGGTGTGGCCGTCCCCGCGACGCTGGCAAGCCCGGCAATCGTCAAGGCGCAATCCGCGATCAAGTGGCGCTTCCAGACCTATGCCGGCAGCGCGCTTGGCGAGCAGGTGACCAAACCGGCCATCGACTACATCAACGCCAACGCCAATGGCGAGCTGGAGATAGAGCTGTTCTACGCCGACCAGATCGTCCCCACCGGCGAGCTTTTCCAGGCGCTTCAGCGCGGCACCATCGACGGCGTCCATTCGGATGACGACTCGATGGCCTCGCCTACGCCGCTGCGCATGTTCGGCGGGTATTTCCCCTTTGCCACCAAGCACATCCTCGATGTGCCGGTGCTGTTCAACCAGTACGGCCTCGCCGATATCTGGCGCGAGGAATACGGCAAGGTCGGCGTGCAATGGCTGTCGGCGGCGGGGCAGGATCCCTGCAACTTCAACACCAAGAAGGAAATCACCTCGGTCGATGACCTCGACGGGCTGAAACTCTACACCTTCCCCACGGCGGGCCGGTTCCTGGCGAAATTTGGCGTCGTTCCGGTGAACATCCCCTACGAGGATGCCGAGGTCGCCGTGCAAACCGGCGAGCTTGACGGCATGGCCTGGTCGGGCATCACCGAGGACTACACCGTCGGCTGGGCGGACGTGACGGATTATTTCCTGACCAACAACATCTCGGGCGCGTGGATCGGCTCGTGGTTCGCCAACCAGGAACGCTGGGCCGAACTGCCCGATCACCTGAAATCGGTCGTCATGGCTGGGATCGAGGCCGGACACACCTATCGCAACCAGTGGTACTGGGGCGGCGAGGCCGCGCTGCGCGCCAACGGCGACAAGCTGGAACTGCGCTCGGTGCCCGCGTCCGAATGGGCCGAGGTCGAGAACGCCGCCAAGGAGTTCTGGGACGAGGTTGCCCAGGAAGGCGAGGTTCACGAGAAGATCGTTGGCATCTTCCGCGAGTACAACTCGGTCATCAACCAGGCCGGCGTGCCCTACAACTTCGAATAAGCCTACACGACAACGCGGAGCGCCTTATGCCAAGGCGCTCCGTTCATTTCACGGAGACAGACCATGACCGCCAACCTCACCTTCACCGACCTGAAAAAGCTTGCCTCCAAGGGCGAGATCGACACGGTGCTCGTCTGCCTCGTGGACATGCAGGGCCGGCTTGCGGGCAAGCGGTTCCACGTGTCGAACTTCCTCGAAAGCGCCCATGAGGAAACCCATTGCTGCAACTACCTGCTGGCCACGGACCTCGAGATGGCGACACCCGACGGCTATGCCGCGACCTCGTGGGAAAAGGGCTATGGCGATTACGTGATGAAGCCGGACCTTGGCACGCTGCGCCTTGTGCCGTGGCTCGAAGGCACGGCGATGGTGCTGTGCGATATCCTGGACCACCACACCCACGCGCCGGTGCCCCACAGCCCGCGCCAGGTCCTCAAGGCCCAGATCGAACGGGCCGAGGCGATGGGCTTTACTCCGATGATGGCCACCGAGCTGGAGTTCTTCCTGTTCGAGAAATCCTTCGACGAGATCCGCAAGGAAGGCTTTCGCGGCCTGACGCCCTTCAGCGGCTACAACGAGGATTACAACATCCTTCAGACCACCAAGGAAGAGCATGTCATGCGCCCGATCCGCAACCTGCTCTATGCGGCGGGCGTTCCGGTCGAGAACACCAAGGGCGAGGCCGAGACCGGGCAGGAGGAGCTGAACATCCGCTATGCCGACGCGATGCTCTGCGCCGATCACCACACGATTGCCAAGCAGGCCGTGAAGGAGATCGCGAACCAGCATGGTCACGCCGCCAGCTTTTTGCCAAAGTGGCACGCCGACAAGGTCGGCTCCGCCGCGCATATCCACCAGTCGCTTTTCAAGGGCGACACGCCCGCGTTCTATGACGCGGACGCCGAACTGACCATGTCGGACACGCTGAAAAGCTACGTCGCGGGCCTGCTGAAATACTCCCCCGACATGACGTATTTCATGGCGCCCTACATCAACAGTTACAAGCGCCTGATGCCTGGCACCTTCGCCCCCACCAAGATCGCGTGGAGCATCGACAACCGCACCGCATGTTACCGGCTGGTGGGGGATGGCACCAAGGGCGTGCGCATCGAATGCCGGACGCCCGGATCGGACATCAACCCGTACCTTGCCTGTGCTGCGCAACTGGCCGCCGGGCTGTGCGGCATCGAAGAGGGGCTGGACCTGTCGCCCCCCGTCACCGGCGACGTCTACAAGATGGACGATGTGCCGATGCTGCCCCACACCCTGCGCGCAGCCACTGAGCTGTTGCGCGGCTCCGACATGCTGCGCCGGGTCATGGGCGACGACGTGGTCGATCACTACACCCGCACGGCGGAGGTTGAGCAGGAAACATTCGATGCCGCGGTGACCGACTGGGAAATCGCGCGCGGATTTGAAAGGGCCTGAGGAATGAGCAAGACGGTTGACCTGATTTCGCCGATCGACGGATCGGTTTATATCACGAGGGATGTGCTGCCCCGCGACGCGGCGGTGGCCGCGACCGAAAAGGCCCGGGCGGCGCAGGCGGGCTGGGCTGCAAAACCATTGGCCGAGCGCGTCGCCGCCCTGCGCAAAGCCGATGAGATCATCGGGGCCGACACCGACCGCATGGCGCTTGAACTGGCGCATCAGATGGGCCGCCCCGTGCGCTATGGCGGCGAATATGGCGGCTTCAGCGAGCGGCTGTCCTACATGGCCGACGTGGCCGCCGAAGGTCTGGCCGAGGACGTAATCGAGGACAGCGACACCGCCCGCCGCGTCATCAAGCGCGTGCCGTGGGGGGTCGTCCTTGTCGTCGCGCCGTGGAACTACCCCTACATGACGGCGATCAACACGGTGGCACCCGCGCTGATCGCGGGCAACTCCGTCATCCTCAAACATGCCAGCCAGACCTTGCAGGTGGGCGAGCATCTGGCCGAGGCGCTGCACGCGGCGGGCGTGCCGAGGGACGTGTTCCAGAACGTGGTCATCGACCACGACACGACCGACGCGCTGATCGCGGGCCGCCACGTTGATTTCGTGAACTTCACCGGGTCCGTCGGGGGCGGGCAGGCGATGGAACGCGCCGCCGCCGGCACCTTCACGCCGGTCTCGACCGAACTGGGCGGCAAGGACCCCGGCTACGTGCGCGCCGACGCGGATCTCGACGCGGCCGTCGATGGCCTGATGGACGGCGCGATGTTCAACGCGGGCCAGTGCTGTTGCGGGATCGAACGGATCTACGTGGCCGAACCCCTGTTCGACGCCTTCGTGGAAAAGGCCGTCGCCTGGGTCAAGGCGCAGAAACTCGGCAATCCTCTGGACGCCGAGACGACGCTTGGCCCGATGGCCAACATCCGCTTCGCGCGCGAAGTCCGCGCACAGATTGCCGAGGCGCTGGAAGACGGGGCGCAGGCCCATATCGACCGGATGCAGGCCGATGACGGCGACAACACCTTTGTCACGCCGCAGGTGCTCACGAATGTCACTCACGACATGCGGGTGATGCGCGACGAATCTTTCGGCCCCGTGGTCGGCATCATGTCCGTGCCCGACGACGACACCGCGATCCGCCTGATGAATGACAGCCGCTTCGGCTTGACCGCCTCGGTCTGGACAAGCGACGCCGCTGCTGCGGAAAGCATCGGCGACCGCATCGAAATCGGCACCGTCTTCATGAACCGCTGCGACTACCTCGACCCCGCCTTGTGCTGGACCGGATGCAAGGATACCGGCAAGGGGGCGGGGCTGTCGAAACTCGCCTACCAGGCCCTCACGCGGCCAAAATCCTACCACTTGAGAAAGATCTGACATGGCTCTTACCGGAAACTGGTCCTATCCCACCACCATGCGCTTTGGCGCCGGACGCATCGCCGAGATCGGCGAGGCCTGCCGTGCCGCGGGCATCGCGAAGCCGCTTCTGGTCACCGACCGGGGGCTGAAATCCATGGATATCACGACCCGTACGCTCGACCTGATGGAGGCCGCCGGGCTTGGCCGCGCGATCTTTGCCGAGGTCGATCCGAACCCGTCTGACACGAATGTCGAGGAAGGGCTGAAATTCTATCGCGACGGCGGCTTCGACGGGGTCATTGCGTTTGGCGGTGGCTCTGGCCTCGACCTGGCCAAGACGCTCGCGTTCATGGCCGGGCAGACGCGCCCGGTCTGGGATTTCGAGGATATCGGCGACTGGTGGACCCGCGCCGACCCTGACGGCATCCACCCCATCGTGGCCGTGCCCACCACCGCCGGCACGGGGTCGGAAGTGGGGCGCGCATCGGTCATCACCAATTCGGCCACGCATGAGAAAAAGATCATCTTCCACCCCAAGATGCTGCCGGCAATCGTCATCTGCGACCCCGAACTGACCGTGGGGATGCCCAAGCAGATCACGGCGGGCACCGGCCTCGATGCCTTCGCCCATTGTGTCGAAGCCTATTCCAGCCCGCACTACCACCCGATGAGCCAGGGCATCGCGCTCGAAGGGATGCGTCTGGTCAAGGACTACCTGCCACGCGCCTATGCCGATGGCACCTATATCGAGGCGCGCGCCAACATGATGAGCGCCGCCGCCATGGGCGCCACGGCCTTTCAAAAGGGGCTTGGGGCGATCCATGCGCTCAGTCATCCGATCGGTGCGCATCATCACACCCATCACGGCACGACCAACGCCGTCTGTATGCCTGCCGTTCTGCAATTCAACGCGCCCGCGATCCGCGAGCGTTTCGGCCCGGCCGCGGCCTATCTGGGCATCGAGGGTGGCTTTGACGGGTTCTGCGCCTTTGTGGATCAGCTGAACGACAGCCTCGGCATCCCGAAGACGCTGACAGACCTGGGCGTGACCGACCCCGACCTCGACACGCTGGTGAATGCGGCGCTGCGGGATCCGTCGACAGGAGGCAACCCGATCGAGATGACGGCGGAGAATACGCGTAAGCTCTTCGAGGCTTGTCTTTGACGCAAAAGGAAAAAAGCGACCGGGCAGGGGGCCTGACAAGAAACTGTCAAGAACCTCAGGGATAAGGCACGCACGCGTCAAAGAGTTTGACCGAATGGTCAATGCTGATCATCCTGCATGACAACAATCATCCACCAGAGGGGACACCCATGAAAACGACACTGCTCACGACAACCTGCCTCGCCGTGTTCGGCCTGTCGCAGGCCGCCACCGCCGACACGCTGCGCCTGCTGACCTGGGGCGGCTACGCCCCCGACGAGGTCGTCGAGATGTTCGAGGAACAGACCGGCCACACCGTCGAGGTGACCATGTCCAACAACGAGGAAATGATCGCCAAGCTGCGCGCCACCGGCGGTGGCGGCTTCGACCTCGCGCAGCCCTCGCAGGACCGCATCATGGGCCCGCAGATGGAGTTCGGCATCTACAAACCCATGGACCTGTCGAAAATCGACGAGTCGCTCTTCATCCCCTCCATGCTGGAAGCGACCAAGGGCAACACCACCGTGAACGGCGAAGTCTACGGCGTCCCGCATGTCTGGGGCACCTCCGGCCTGGTGCTGAACACCGCGGAGGCGGGCGACGTGGTCAAGGACTACACCGACCTCTGCGACCCGGCGCTCGAAGGCAAGGTGTCTTATCGCCTGAAGCGTCCCACCCTGATCGGCTTTGCCTTCGCCATGGGCGAGGAC
>NZ_CP045411.1:0-170449 GCF_009363735.1 Roseovarius sp. THAF8
TCGAGACCGGCGAAACGGGCATCATCGACGCTAGTCTGCCCTCCGCGCGGCCGCCGACACTCTACGCGAGCTTCGGGGACTGGATGCTGCTGGCGCTCATCTTGGCTTCGTGGAGCTGGGCAATGGCGACCAATGCGACGGCGCGCTATCGCCGCATGAGAAACACCGTCATGCAAAGATGTGGATAGGTGTTCCGTCCTTCACCATTGCATAGATGTCCTCGATCTGCCGATCTGTGACCGCGATGCAGCCAGCTGTCCAGTCGCGGACGTCCGTTGGGTCGATGCCGGGTCGTGGACCACCATGGATGAAGATGTCGCCCCCGGGGGATCGGCCCTGCGCCTCGGCAAAAGCGATGTCGGCCTCATTCGGATAAGAGATGCCAATCGAAAGATGGTAGGTGCTGTTGGGGTTTCGCTTATCGACTATGTAGGTGCCCTCCGGAGTCCGACCGTCTCCCTCGAATTGCTTGTGACCCTCGGGCGCGAAACCCAGTCCGACCGGATAGGTTTGCAATACGGGATCAACTCCGTCCAGAACAAGCAAGCGCTGCCCCTTGTAGAGCCGAACACGGGTCACCTCGGGTCCGCCATAGCTGCGGAACTTGCTGGCACAGCCGGACAAAAACGGTGCCACCCCGCCCAACAGGACGGCGCGGCGGGGAAATCGGATGGTTTTCACTGCTCGATGCCTCTTTCGTGAGGTCTGATATGGACATTACGTTACCTTGCAAATGCTGCCTGATCAATGTCCGTGGGCAAGCGCGGCTTTTGTCATCTGTGGACCAACCTGTTCACCGCCGGACGGCGGCGCCTTGGCCTCTCGGCTGTTCAGCAGGCGCAGGGCGTTGGCCACCACCAGCAATGACACTCCTACGTCGGCTGCAATAGCGCCCCACATCGATGCCACTCCGAACGCAGTAGCGACGACGAAAACGCCCTTGGTCGCCAAGGAAATACCGATGTTCTGATGGATAATCGACATTGTCCGGCGCGAATGACCGATCAGCCAAGGCACCTTGCCGAGGTCGTCGGTCATAAGGGCAATATCCGCCGTCTCGATTGCCGCGTCCGAACCAACAGCACCCATCGCGATGGCGTAATGCGCACGCGCCATGGCGGGGGCGTCGTTCACCCCGTCGCCGATCATGGCCACCATGTCATGCGTTTCGACCAGTTCTTCGATGGCAGTCACCTTGTCTTCGGGCAGAAGCTCGGCACGGACCTCGTTGATGCCGACCTCGGCTGCAACGGCGCGCGCTGTCCGCTCGTTGTCGCCCGTCAACATGACGATGGTCTTCACGCCTTGCGCGTGGAGCTGTGCCACGATGCCCTTGGCGTCGGGGCGGATACGGTCGCGCAATTCCAGGATGCCGGTCACGCCGGTGTCGTCGCCCACGGCAACAAGGGTGCTGCCAGCCCCTTCGATGCGGTCGCGCAAATCCTTCGGAATGGCGTCGCCGAAACCCTTCTCCTCGGCAAACCGGTCCGACCCCAGCCAGATCGAACGGCCGTCTGTGCGTCCTTCAAGTCCCCTGCCGGGAACGGTTCGGGTATCTTCCGCGGCGGACACCTTGATGCCGTCGGCTTCGGCCCGCGCGAGAATGGCACGCGCCAAGGGATGCGAGGAACGTGCCTCCAGCCCAGCGGCGAGGGTCATCAGATCTTGCGCCGATGCTTTGCCCAGCGGATGCACCGCCGCCACCTCGGGCTCGCCCATGGTGATCGTGCCGGTCTTGTCCATGGCCAATGCAGTGGTCTTGCCCGGTGCCTCTACATAGGCACCACCCTTGATGAGTACACCCGCCCGTGCCGAAGTGGTGAGTGCGGCGACGATGGAGACAGGGGTCGAGATAACCAGAGCACATGGGCAGGCGATCACCAGCAGCACGAGTGCGTTGTAAAACCAATAATCCCAGACCCCACCGAAAAGGAGCGGCGGCAGCAAGGCAATTGCAATGGCGAGCGCCATGACGATAGGCGTGTAGATGCGGGCGAACTTCGCCACCCACTGCTCCACCGGCGCGCGGCGGGCATGGGCGTCACCGACCATGCGGATGATCTTGGCCAACACGGTATCCGAGGCGGCCTTCGTGGCGCGCACCATCAGTGTGCCTTCGCCGTTGATCGTACCGGCATAGACTTCGTCGCCCCGTTCCTTTGGGACCAGCGCACTCTCTCCGGTGATTGGCGCCTGATCGACGGCCCCTGCCCCATCGACAACCTCACCATCCAATGGGATGCGGTCTCCGCCGCGCACGACGAAACGTGCGTTGATAGCAACCGCAGAAGCCGGAACGTCCGCTTCCGAGCCGTCATCATTAAGAACTCTTGCCGTCGGCGGCGCCAGGTCGAGCAGAGCTGAAACCGCATTCCTCGCACGCCCGACGCTCCAGCTTTCGAGGTAGAGCGAGAGCGAGAAGAAGAACGCGACCGTCGCCGCCTCGAAAAATTCGCCGAGGCCAATTGCACCCGCGACTGCGACGACCATGAGCAGGTTCATGTCGGGCGACAGCCGCCGTGCGGACGACCATGCCTTGGGCGCCACGAGCCAAACACCGAACAGGATCGCAACCGCGAATAACCCTGCCTCGACCAGTGGCATCGGCGCTTCGCCGTGCCCTGCGAAGAGGCCGAGTGCCCCCCCCATGCCGGTCTCGATGATGTGCCACAGAAATCCCGCGGCCCAGAAGCCGCCGCTGAGCGCCGTAAACAGCCGCTGGCGTGCAAGATGGGCCGCCTGGTCGACCGACGCGTTTTCGGCATCCCAAGGCTTGGCGGTCATGCCGGTGCTTGCGACCAGTTCTGCAATTTCGCCGTCCGATACACTCTTGGCGCTGTCGAGAATAGTCATCCGTCCATTGATCACGTCGAACGCAAGATGTTCGGCCCCGCCGATCTTCGGGCCGACCACCTTGTTCAGGATTGCTACCTCCTCGGCGCAATCGAGGCCGGACACCTGAAAACTGCGCCCGCCCGCTGGCGCGGGGGTCGCCGGAACGGTGTCGCCGCACGTTCCGGCGCTCCCGCAGCAGCTGCCGCCGCTTGTCTGGGCATCTTCGGCGTGATCATGGTCGTGACGATGGGTGTCGGACGGCATGAATGGACCTCTGGATTCGGGTGCTTTACCATGACATAGCCCCTACAGTAGCTAGAGCTTCAAGAGCAAAATACGGTGGTATTTCAGTTTGATTTATTGCTAGAGGATGCGGTGACCGGCTCCATCACGCCTTGAGGCGGTGATGTCACGTTAACTGCCCTATTGTTGTTCGCGTCGCGATTTCTTCTTATCTGACTGCAATGCAGACATCGGCTATCAGCTACAAGCGCCATCGCTTTCCATCCCAGATTATCGCTCACGCGGTCTGGCTCTACATGCGCTTCAACCTAAGCCTGCGTGAGGTTGAGGAGATGTTGCTCGAGCGCGGAATTGATGTGTCCTACGAAACCATCAGGCGCTGGACGGTCAAATTCGGGCCTCAGATCGCCCAGAATCTGCGACGGAGGCAAGCCCGTCCGGGTGATGTTTGGCATATGGACGAAGTCGTCGTGAAGATTGCCGACAGGTCATTCTGGCTCTGGCGCGCGGTCGATCAACATGGGGTTGTGCTGGATGAAATCCTCCAGTCCAGTCGGAATAAGCCGGCTGCGAAACGTCTGATGCTCAGACTTCTCAAGCGTCATGGCTTCGTGCCAAAACGGATTATAACGGACAAGCTGCGATCCTATGGCGCTGCCAAGCGCGACGTAGCGCCCGGTTTGGATCATTGGTCGCACAAGGGCCTGAATAATCGCGCAGAGAACAGCCACCTGCCGTTTCGAAAGCGGGAACGGGTGATGCAAGGACACCGATCACCCGGCGGCTTGCAGCGCTTCGTGTCTGTTCACTCAGCAACCCGAAACTGCTTCTTTGTCCCATCCTGCCGCCGCACAGCCTTAACCATCCGCTTCCATCGGTTGCAGGCACTTGATGTCTGGAAAACGGCTGCGAACATCGCTTGATCCCACTAACGCGATGCCTTCGCCGATTGCCGACAGGTTAACGTGACAACACCGTCGAAATCGAGATCGGCATGGTGCATGCGGTGCAGCCGCCATAGGGCCGGGATCGCGTGGAACATCACGTGCTGAAAGTAAATCGCGAGGTCCAGCAGCAGCATGGAGACAATCACGGCGATCCAGTCAGGGATATCGAGAACGTTGAACAGGCCCCAGCCGCGCTCTTCCGCCAGAACGGCAAGGCCAACGGCGAGGATCGGGAAGGTTAGACGCAGGATCGCTGTATCGATCACGACGAGCGCGAGGTTGTTGGTCCAGCGGATCACGCGCGGAATGTCCCGACGACGGCGGGGTGCCGCGATTTCCCAGAGCGCCATTGCCCCAAGGATCCCGAGGAACGCCGTGAGGCGAATGGCCGGTTCAAACTCAAGTATCGTTTCAATCATCGTCCAAGCTCCTCCAACTCGAGCTGAATCTAGGGTTTCATCGTGATCTATCCAACGGTGAACTGGCCCATCATTCCGCGATCTTCGTGTTCGAGGATGTGACAGTGGTACATGAACGGAGCCTCTGCCGTGGCGGGCTTGTCGAAACGGACGAGAATTTCAGTGGGCCCGTCGACGTGAACCACGTCCTTGAGGCCGGTCAGTTGCGGATCGACGGCCTGTCCGCCCGCATGCGTCACGAGGAACGAGGCCCCATGCACGTGGAAGGGATGGGCCATCATGTCAGCGTTGATCCGCCAGCGTTCGGTTTCGCCCAAAGGGACATGGAAATCTATGCGGCCCATGTCATATGAGGCGCCGTTGATGCCCATGGACTGACCCGAGCGGCCAAAGAGGTTGTTCATCATACTGCCCATCATGCCGCGAGAATGGATATTCAGGGTGAAGTCACGGGTCCGGACCGGCGCGCCAAGATCGCGCAACTGGGCGGGCAGGCGCGCGGGCAAGGCGTCTGGCGTCACCAAGGCCTGTCCTGAAACCTCGATCGACAGAATGTCGAGCGTGCCCGACGGGCCGGAGCCTCCGCCCATCATGCCGCCCATGGACCCGCCACCCATCATCCCAGCCGCGATGTCGGCAGACACGAGCCGCACAGCACGGCTATCGGAGAAATCGACGACGATTTCGGCACGTTCGCCGGGCGACAGGTGCAAGCCGGTCACCGCATGCGGTGTAGGCAGAAGCCCGCCGTCGCTGGCAATCTGATGGAACCGGCGGCCATCCGAGAAGCTAAATTCGTAAGTGCGGGCATTGGACCCATTCAAAAGACGGAACCGCACCAGACCGGCGGGCACGGTCACTTTCGGGTGCAGTGTCCCATTGACCAGAATGTCGCTGCCCTGAAACCCCGCCATCTGGTCCATGTGGCCAAGGTCGTAGGTCATTACTCCGCGCCGGAACAGGCGGTCCTGAACAATGAGCGGTATGTCATCTTCGCCATAGGTTTGGGGCAGTGGAACGTCGATCGCCGGGTCGTCCAGCAGGATCATCCCCGCTAGGCCGCGATAGACCTGATTGGCGGTCTGTCCGTGGACATGGCTGTGATACCACAGCGTCGCTGCAGGGTGATCCACCGGAAGTTCAGGCGCCCATGTCTCGCCGGGACCGAACGCAAGTTGCGGACCGCCATCAAGGTCACCGGGAAGGTGCATGCCGTGCCAGTGCGCGGTGATCGGCATGTCGGTGCTATTCTCCACTGAAATCCTCGCGGCGCGGCCCCTTACGAAGCGCAATGTCGGGCCAAGGTAGTCTTGTGAGAACCCAAGCGTCGGCGACGCGACGCCAGCGTAGAATGCCCGTGTGGCGGCATGCGCAGTCAGCGTGTTCCCGGCGATGCCATCCACGTCCATCAGCGGTGGGATCGGCAAGGGTGCGCCCGTTTCTGCCGCGATCGCACGGCGGGTCAGCAGCATCGGTGTGGCTAGGGTCGCGCCAGCCGCTGCACCGGCAATGATGAACTGTCGTCGTTTCATGGGTTTGTCCTTTCGCGGCGGAGGCCGCTTCTTTGAAGAATGCGTTAGATCCACCTGCGCAATACGCTGACGCGGATGGGCTCGGCGAACGTCGAGGAGCTCACGGCACACAACATCAAAGTCATAGTGTCGTCCGGCGCAAGCGCAGCGCGTTGAGTACCACGGAAATGGACGAGGCGCTCATGGCGAAAGCGGCGAACATCGGGCTGATGAGGATGCCGAAGAACGGGTAGAGCAGGCCTGCGGCGATGGGCACACCTGAAGCATTATAGATCAGCGCGAAGAACAGGTTCTGGCGGATGTTGCGCATGGTGACGCGGGCCAGGCGGCGGGCGCGCACGATGCCGTCGAGGTCGCCTTTTACCAGCGTAATACCGGAACTTTCGATGGCCACATCGGCCCCGGTGCCCATGGCAATGCCAACATCCGCCTGCGCGAGGGCAGGGGCGTCGTTGACACCGTCACCGGCCATGGCAACCTTGGCCCCGCTTTCTTGCAGATCGCGGACGATCTTCGCCTTGTCTTCGGGCAGGACATCGGCGCGGACCTCGTCGATGCCGAGGCGGTCGGCCACGGCCTTGGCGGTGCGTTCGTTGTCGCCGGTGGCCATGATGATGCGGAACCCCAGATCGTGCAGCGCCTTGAGTGCGTCGGGCGTGGTGTCCTTGATCGGATCGGACACCGCGACGAGACCGACCAGCGCATCTTCGACAACGACGAACATCACCGTTTCGCCTTCATCCCGGCGGATGTTGGCCACGTCGCTTAATGGTCCGGTTTCAAGGCCAAGATCCTCAACCAGCTTGCGGTTACCCAGCGCGACGGATTTCCCATCAACGGTACCGCGAACGCCTTTGCCGGTCACGGCCTCGAAGCCGTCGGCCTTAGCCATATCCACACCACGCTCTTCAGCACCGCGCACGATGGCCTCGGCCAACGGGTGTTCTGAGCCGCGCTCAAGTGATGCGGCAAGGCGGAGAACCTCAGCCTCGTCATGGCCATCCTCGGGCAGGACCGCGACGAGGCGCGGTTTGCCCATGGTCAGCGTCCCCGTCTTGTCGACGATCAGCGTGTCGACTTTCTCAAACCGCTCAAGCGCCTCGGCATTCTTGATCAGCACGCCGGCCTGTGCGCCGCGACCCGTGGCCGTCATGATCGACATCGGCGTGGCCAGGCCAAGCGCGCAGGGGCAGGCGATGATCAGGACCGCGACGGCAGCAATCAAGGCATATGACAGAGCAGGGGCGGGGCCCCAGACCGCCCACGCCACAAAGGCCAGAATGGCGATTACGATGACGGCCGGAACGAAGTAACCTGCGACCTTGTCTGCGTATTTTTGGATCGGCGCACGAGACCGCTGCGCGTTGGAGACCATTTCTACGATCTGGCTGAGCATCGTGTCCGAGCCGACGCGCGTGGCTTCGACGATCAGCGATCCGGTGCCGTTGATCGTGGCCCCTGTGACGGTGTCGCCTTCGACCTTTTCAACGGGAATGGGTTCGCCGGTGATCATGCTTTCGTCGATAGAGGAGCGACCCTCGGCGACGACGCCATCGACCGGCACTTTGTCGCCGGGGCGCACGCGCAAACGGTCACCTACGACCACATCTTCGAGCGCTATTTCTTCTTCGCTGCCATCATCGCGGATAACACGCGCGGATTTGGCCGCCATGTCCAGTAGCGCACGGATTGCCTTTCCGGTGCCTTCGCGGGCGCGCAGTTCCATCACCTGACCCAGAAGGACAAGTGTGACGATCACTGCCGCGGCCTCGAAATAGACACCAACATGGCCTTGTTCATCACGGAAACCATCGGGGAATATATCCGGGACAAGGACTGCAACAACACTGAACAGCCATGCGGCCATAACGCCCATCGCGATGAGCGAGAACATGTTGAGGTTCATCGTGCGGAACGAATTCCAGCCGCGGACAAGGAACGGCCAGCCACACCACCAGACCACGGGTGTACCGAGTATCAGTTCGATCCAGAGCGTGCCGCGCTCTCCGAAAATCTCTCTTACGCCGGGAAACCCAACGAAAGGCCCCATGGTGAAGACCAGAAGTGGGATCGACAGGATCGTGCCGACCCAGAACCGCCGGGTGAAATCGACCAGTTCGGGATTCGGGCCGTCCTCGTCCATGGCGGCACTTTCCAGTTCAAGCCCCATGCCGCAGATCGGGCAGGAGCCCGGGTGGGTCTGACGGACTTCGGCGTGCATCGGGCAGGTGTAGACCGCCCCATCGTGGTCTTCCGGCACGGTATCGTATTTGCCGTCTGCTGGCGCGGAACCGGCTGCATGGGCATGACCGGCGTGGCCGTGATGGTGACAGTCGGCTTCGGATGCCGACACTTCATCCTGCGGGACAAGGTGCATCCCGCATTTCGGGCAATCGCCGGGTTCGTCGGACACGACCTCGGGGTGCATCGGGCAGGTATAGACCTGTGGCTGGGATGATGCGTCTGGATGGTTCATGGTGAAACCTTTCTGAATTAGGTGAATTCGGACAGTCGCCCGGACTTGCGTTTTTTGCTGACGAGGGCCGCGATCAAGGAAAGACCGGAAACAACGCCGAGGACGGCAATCGTCCAAAGGACGGATTCTGAATCGCCCGTCATCGCGATCGCCCCCATGTGTGCCAGGAAGAAACTGGCGGGGATGATGCCGGCCAGCGTTGCAATGGCGAAGCGCCAGAAGTGCAAGGCACTAAGACCAGCCGCGTAGCTGATAAGGTCGAATGACAGGAACGGTAGGAGGCGGCTGACGAAGACGATCAATGTCAGCATGTTTTGTGAGCCGAGAAGCGCCCAACGAGATGTGTCTCCAAAAAACCGTGCAACGAAAGGATGGCCCAGTTTGCGGGCCAGCGTGAAGGCGATGAGCGCACCAAGTTCAGCACCGATCACGACAAGCACGGCCCCGACCCAATGTCCGTAGGCCGCACCCGCCGCCAAAGCGATCGGGGCAGAAGGCAGAGGGCTTGCAACGATAGCGACTGTCATCAGAGTGACGACGACAACCGGACCCAACAGGCCCGCGGCGTCAATCCAATTTTCAAGATCAGCACGGGTCGGAAGCGTCAGGTTCAGAAGGTCGGGCCGCGCAATGACGACAATGCCCCCGATCAGGGCGACGAGGAGGACGACACGGAACATCTGGATCAAATCAGCGGGGCAATGAGGAAGACGGAGGCCATCAGCGCAAAACCGTAGATTGTTTGAGGCGCAGACCAACGCAAAAGCAGAGCCTTTGTGCCGAACCGTGCCAGTTTTGCCTCGCCAAACGGATCAATCGCAGGCGGCCTGATAGAAATTGTGCTATTCGAGTGGCGGAGTTGGTATTTCACGATTCTACAGCCCTTTCCGAAGCCTTGTTTGTCATACTTCCTCCTGAGATAGGGGTTCCACTGACTGGAAGGTCAAGTCGCGGAAGTGTCATAGTTACAAATTGCGACAAAGCGGTTCTGGTTCAGGAATGTCCGAGGTCCGTAACGTGGCGCCAACGATCGTCGTAATTGACGCAGGCCCCAAAGAAAGCACCATGTAAATCGACGGATCGTAGCGGGCCTTGACTAGGAGACGGAATGACATTTTTGACGCGCCGGGCGGCTGTTCTTACTTCATTGGCTGCAGCTACGCTGCCGAATCTAACCTTTGCGCATGCATATGCCCTTCCGGATCGGTTTCTTCCTCAATTGGTGAATACCTATCGCACCGACTGGGTGCCCGGATCGGTCCATGTCGTTCCTGATGACTTCTTTTTGTACTTCATGTTGGAAGACGGAATGGCGATCCGCTACGGCGTGGGTGTCGGTCGAGAAGGGTTGTACGAAGCAGGTTCATTCAATGTTGCGCGCAAGGCCGAGTGGCCGCGTTGGCGTCCGACAAATGCAATGATCCGCCGGGAGCCTGAAAAGTATGCGCGGTTTGCCGATGGCGTTCCCGGTGGCCCTGGCAATCCACTGGGAGCAAGAGCACTATATCTTTATGATGATGATGGACGGGATACTTACTTGCGCATCCACGGAACAAACGAGCCACGGACAATCGGATTTGCCGTTTCAAATGGATGTGCGCGATTGACCAATGACCATGTATCCGATCTTTATGATCGGGTTCAGATCGGAGCGCGGGTGCATCTGTATCCAAAAACTGCGTCAAGCTGAAGTAAAGGCGGTCCTGAGATGAACGAGCCCCCCAGAATGTGAATGGGCAAAAATATCAGAATTAAAGGCAAAATCTCATAATTAAGGGCAAAGCATAGCCGTTGATTTCGTTGGATTTCTCATCTCACAATTAAGGGCTACGCGACATTTGCCGTAACCCGTGCAATAGTGCTCAGCGAACCTTTACTGCCATTTGTCTCTACTTGTGCAAAAACGCTCCTGGTGGTGCCCATTTGGTTGCTCACATGCGCCACAATCGATACCGCCCCTGCCCCGTCACCTCCCGGATCAGGCCTCGCGCTTCCGTCCAGGCGAGATTGCGTTGAACGGCGGCACGGCTAGCGTTGGTCAGGACCTCGCCCATCGGGGCAGAGACAAGGGGCCATTCGGTAAGCACAGCGCGCAAGGCGCGCGGGGTCTTGCCCGAAAGTGGGGTCATTTCGCCTGCCTTGCTCGTCTTAGACACGCTTGAGGGTCCAAGCTGGATAAATCTGCTCGTTTCATCCAGCGCAGCAGGACAGTTTGGCGACATCCTTGTCGAAGGTCTGCGCGGCGAGCTTCAGCGCCTCGACCGTGGTAAGATAGGGAAAGATCGTTTCGCCGAGCGCCTTTGTCGTCATGCCGAACTTCAACGCCATGGCGAGCGTCTGGACACTGTCGGCTCCCTCCGGCGCCATGATGACGCCGCCCAGCAGGCGGTCGGTCTGCGCATCCGCGACCAGCTTGATCAGGCCCCGGGTATCGCGGGCCGCTAGCGCGCGAGGCACGTTGTCGAGGGTAAGCACGCTGGTCTTGACGTCATGACCCGCCGCACGCGCCTGCGCTTCGGTCAGCCCGACTCCGGCCACTTGCGGATCGGTGAACACCACCCAAGGCATCGATGCGTTGTCGTAGCGCTCCGTCCCGCCCAGAACGGCGTTGCGGGACGCGAGCTTGGCGCCATAGGCGGCCATGTAGACGAACTGATCGCGGTCGGTCACATCGCCGGCCGCGAAGATGCCGGGCTTCGTGGTCTGCATGTCGTCGCCCACCCGGATCGCACCGCGTGCGTCGGTCTCGACACCCATCTCCGCGAGGCCCAGCCTCTTGGTGTTGGGCGCACGGCCCGTGGTCAGGACGAGGCGGTGGGCCGTCAGATCGCGGTCGGTACCGTCCACCGTCACGGACAAAACCGCGCGGTCAACATCACGCCGCGCGGCGTGGTAGGTCGCGCCATCTAGGACGCGCAAGCCTTCGGCGCGCAAGGTCGCCGTGAGCGCCTCGGACACCTCCGGCTCGGTGTGCGGCAACAGGCGCGAGCGGCAGACGATGGTGACGTGGGTGCCCATCCGCGCCATCATCTGCGCCAGCTCCACGCCGATATAGCCGCCGCCGAGGAAGATCAGGCTGTCGGGCAAATGGTCCAGCGCCAGCAGCGACGTGCTGTCGAGCGTCGGTGCTTCGAGGATGCCAAGGATATCGGGCACGGCGGGTCTGCCGCCTGTGGCGACGATCACCTTGGGAGCCGTGATCTTGCGCCTGCCGACTTCGACACCGCCGGGGACGAGCTGCGCCGGACCCTCGTCGATATAAGTCACTCCATCGTAGCCCGGCAGCAGGTCGGCGTACTTCTTCTGGCGCAGCGTCGCGACCAGATCGTCCTTGGCCACAACCAGCGCCGACCAGTCGGCAACCTGCGCCTCTCCGCTGAGGCCCGGGAAACGATGCGCCGACTGCGCACTGTGGAGGGCTTCCGCAGCGCGGATCATCGTCTTGGAGGGCACGCAGCCCACGTTCACGCAGGTCCCGCCGATGGTGCCATGCCCGATGAGCGCGACCCGCTTGCCGCCCTCGGCGGCGGTGATCGCGGCGGAGAAGCCAGCCGATCCGGCGCCGATCACGGCAAGGTCGAAATCGCCCGTGGGTGCCTTGGTTTCGTATTTCATGAACTCATCCATTTTCTTGAGATGCCCTGCGCCGCTGCCGCCGCCAGACGGCATAGATGGTCAGGCCGATAAAAAACGCCAGCGCGGGCAGCAGCACGTAGTCTATCCAGCCAAGCCAAGTCAAGCCGACAGGCCCACGGCGCCGAGAAGAACGACCAGGATCGGCGTGAAGCAGCAGAGCGCCGCGATGACGGTGCCGACGATCCCTGTCGCGATCATCTTGCGGTCGGTCTGCTCGCTCATCCCGTCAACCTGAGACGCGCGCCGGGTAGCCTGCATTGGCCGACGCGGTCGCGATCGCCTCGGCGCTGGTCGCGGCGGTGTCGAAGACGACAGTAGCGGTGCGCGCCTCGAAGTCGATCTCGACGGCGCGCACGCCATCGACGCCTTCCATCGCGCGCTTCACCGTCACCGGGCAGAGCGCGCAGGTCATGTTGTCCACCGCGAAGGTGACGGTCTGCTCGGCGGCGACGGTTTGCGCGACGGCAGGAATGGCCGTGATGGGTGCTGTGGCGGTCAGGCCGAACAGAACAAGGGCAAGGATCGTCTTCATGAGGGTGTCCTTTCGGGATCAGTAGAGAAGCGGGGCCCACCAGTCGATGGTGAGTGCAGCGACGACGAGTATCAGGGAAGCCCAGAGCGCGGTCTTGGTGATCCGCGCCGAGGATGGGCGCGCACAGTAGGAACCAGGCTCGCAGACGGTCGGCTTGCGCAAATACACCTGCCGGAACCCGGCCCCGATGAAGCCGAGCGCGATTACGGCAAAGATCGGCTTGTAAGGCTCCAGTGCCGTGAGGTTGCCGATCCAGGCGCCCGAGATGCCGAGAGTCAGAAGCACCAGCGGCCCGATGCAGCAGGCCGAGGCGAAAAAGGCGCCCACAACCCCGCCCGCCGCAAGCCAACCCTTTCGGGCGGGGCGATCCGCCGCTGAAGTGTCTGTTCTGTCGTCTGTCAGTGTCATGTCGCGCACCTCTCGTCTGTGGTTGATGATGGGTGTAGGGTCTGTAGTAACTACAGGCTCAAGAGGAAACCTGCCCATGACCGATCACGAACGCGAGAGCGGCTTAACACGCGGCGACCTGGCCCGGGCGACCGGATGCAACATCGAAACAATCCGCTATTACGAGAAAACGGGCCTGCTGCCTGACCCACCCCGGACCAATGCCGGCTACCGGATCTATGCCACCGCACACGCCACACGCCTGCGCTTCATCCTGCGTGCCCGGGAACTCGGGTTCTCCATGGAAAACATTCGCGGGCTTTTGGGGCTGGAGGACGGAGCCGCCCCGACTTGCGCCGACGTCAAGGAGAGAACAGAGCGCCACCTTGCTGATGTGCGTGCGAAGATTGCAGACCTCCGGCGGATCGAATCCGTCCTCGCTGCAACGGCATCCAGGTGTTCTGGCGCCGAAGTCCCCAACTGTCCGGTGCTCGACGCGATTTCTGGAAACTGAAAACTATGACACGAACTTCCCGAACTCTTGAAGCTCCCATGCATCGAACTGGAAGATTCAAGATCGTGCCGCTACCCATATCTTGAATCGCCCCTGGCCGGTCACCTCGCGGATCAAGCCTCGCGCTTCCATCCAGGCGAGATTGCGTTGAACGGCGGCACGGCTAGCGTTGGTCAGGACCTCGCCCATCGGGGCAGAGACAAGGGGCCATTCGGTAAGCACAGCGCGCAAGGCGCGCGGGGTCTTGCCCGAAAGCGGTGTCATTTCGGCTTCCGCCCGCGCTGACCATGCTTCAATATCGTCTAGGTGCCGCATTGCTGTCAGACATGCCGTCTCCATCCCCTCAAGCCAACACGCCAAACGGTCAGCGGGTGGGCCGCCAGCGCGCAGCCCCCCTGCCCCACCCATGGCCAGAGGTGCAAAGACTGCTCCCTTGCCCTCGCTGGCCGCGATCCGCGCGGCCGTGACTGCCGCTTCCATTCGATCGCCCTGCTGCCCAAGGCCCGCAAGGCTCCAGAGGTGATAACCCGCGCAGGCACGGGTTATCGGGTGCAGCTCGGCGGCTTGCGCCATCAGGTTCAGCCAACCGCCCGCGCGATCCGCAAAAGGCTCGGCGTCATCGACCATGTTCTCGGGATCGCGACGATCGAGGAAGGCAGAAAGGTCCACCTCGGGGCCTGGTCCCCCTGTCAGACGACGTACCGCCCAACCGACACGCGCCAGTCCTGCGGGGTCCTCTTGAACGCCTGACAGGCGCATGGATATCCAAATAGCAATGCGATCCGGGCCAATGCGGTCACCCGCGAACCAGCTGAGGTCGGCAGCCTCGATCAGGGCAAGCCTGTGCCGCCATCCTTCCGGGCTGCGCTTCAGGCGGTCGTCCAGCGCGCCGACGCGACCGGCCACACGGGCAAGACGCGCGGCATGACCCGCCTCTGCTTTCCGCCAATCGTCGAGGATCTCGGCTTCACGCGGTTCGGCCCGCGGTCCGGGCGGCAGATAATCCGGCTCCTCTTCCATGGGACCGGGCAGGAACCAAAGATCGTCCTCGGACGACTGTTCCACCTCCTCAGCATCGAGAAAGAGAACGTCCGATTCATCATGAAAGGCAGGCGCTTGAGGCTTCATATGTGCAAAATACTGGGTTTTTGCATTTTACCCAAGGGTTTTGTCAGAGTGCACCCGCGCTTCTTATATAGCACGCGCGGGCGATGGTCGGCGAGGGCTCTCTGATCGCGCTCAGCCTATGGAAACCAAGGGCTTTCCGTTGAGCAGGGGCACAGAGATCGCCCTTGCATCCGTTTACAAACGGTCGTTTACTTGTGACATATTAAACTGCAAACGGCCCGTTTTCATGCCCCTGATAGGCTACGCCCGTGTTTCCACAGAGGATCAGACCCCCCTGCCCCAGTCTGAGGCCCTACAAACTGCGGGTTGCGTCGAGATCTTTGAAGAGCACGCCTCGGGCGGCAATCGCGCCCGTCCGGTACTTGCGCGGGTGCTCGAACGTGTCCAGAGCGGCGACACGTTGGTTGTCGTACGTATCGACCGGCTTGCGCGGTCTCTGTCGCACTTGTTGGAGGTGATCGAACGGCTGGAGGCCAAGGGGGCTTTCTTCCGCTCGCTGCAGGACCCCATCGACACCGCCTCCCCGCAAGGCAAGTTCACGCTGCAGGTTCTGGGTGCCGCGGCCGAGTTCGAGCGCGCTCTGATCCGCGAACGCACCAAGGCCGGGCTTGCCTCTGCGCGCGCAAAAGGGCGCGTTGGTGGCAATCCTGGGCTACGCGCCAAGGATCCCGCCGCGCTGCGCAAGGTGCGGCTTGCGCGACAGGACGGCTATATGGAGCGCCTCAACGAGACCGCGCAGGATTGGGTGCCCCATGTGCGCCGCTTGCGGCCGGATATGGCCTGGGAAGACCTGCTGCGGATCATCAATGGCCCCCTGTCCCCAGATCGCCATTGGACACAAAGCCGACTGCTCCGCGCTGTGAAGGCATATGTGCGCGACGGGTTCCTTCCTGCCGAGGTGCTTGGGCGCGCCGGACGCCGCGAAACCGATGACCGCCTGCCGGCCATCGTCGCAGCGATCAAAGGCGCGGACCCTGAAATCACGCTGCAAGCGATCTGCGACCGGCTGGAATCGATGCGCGAACGGACCCCTCGAGGTCGTGCCAGCTGGCAGCCGTCTTCGGTCAAAATGTTGCTCGAACGCGCGGAGCGGCTTGGCTTAATTTCATCAGAATCGGCTCACTCCCAACTGTAACTAGCAGAGGCTCAAACAGCTGAATCTATCGCTCCAAACACTGTCAGAAGGTCAATTGTGCCATTGGTTGCATGGGTTTAGCCAATACCGTCCAAACAATCCTCATGAGTGGCTTGAAGCACGGTCTTGTGGACTTATTGCCATAAAATCAACAACTTGCGGTTATCTTGATGTGACTGTACGTATTGGTGCTGTGGATAACTTTCACACTACATCTAGATTCTTCTTGCCGGACTCACTTAATCGTGGCATTCCCGTTCTGACGGCAAAACGCGTCAGACGCGCTGTACACCGTCAGAATAACCAAGAGCCTCAACAGAGGCCGAGAGTGGGCGGCAGGACATGGATGATCGTAACGTTGGATACGCGCAAGGCATAGGCTCTTCCGACATCGGAGCATTTGCCGACAATCTGGCTGAATCATTGGATCGCCAGATGAAGATCGCTTTCGAGCCCGAAGAACGAAAGTCCCTGCGCCGTTTCAGTTCTACCGAAGTTGCCAGCCTCCTGCGCGTTAGCACATCCAACCTGCGCAACCGGCACAAGGACGGCAGCTTCCCGGAAGTTCATACAGACAACCGCGGACACCGGTTCTACACAGCCCAAGAGATCGATAAGCTGCGCGACATTCTGGGGCGCACCGGAAAGAACGCAGAAAGCTACCGCCCCGGTCGACGTGAAGGCGATCGTCTCCAGGTGATATCTGTCGTCAATTTCAAAGGCGGATCGTCAAAAACAACAGCAACGATCCATCTTGCACAAAGGTATGCTTTGCGAGGTTACCGAGTGTTGGTCTTGGATCTCGATCCGCAGGCAAGTTTGACCACTTTTTTCGGTTTTCGGCCTGAGCTCGAGTTCGCTGAAGGCGGCACAATCTATGATGCTCTGAGATATGAGGAGCAAGTCCCACTCTCCGACGTCATCCAAACGACCTACTTCCATAAGCTCGATATGGTTCCGGCGGGCCTAATGCTCTCGGAATACGAAACTGAGACGGCAAACGCCCTCGCCCGTCGGGTGCAGCCCATATTTGCGGAGCGCCTCGCCTTAGCGCTTGAGGAAGTTGAGGCGAGTTACGACATCGTGCTGATCGACTGCCCGCCTCAACTTGGCTTTCTGACCCTAACGGCGTTGGCAGCCTCGACGGGACTCCTGGTAACGGTCGTACCAGGCATGCTCGACATTGCTTCAATGAGCCAGTTTCTGAAACTTGCCTCAGAAACGGTAAAGGCTGTCGAAGAAGCCATTGGCCGGCGCGTTACATGGGACTTCGTAAAGTTCTTGATCACGAGATACGAGCCGTCGGACGGGCCTCAGACCCAGATGGCGGGCTACCTGAGATCGATCTTGGCCGGACAGGTCATGACTGAGCCAATGCTGAAGTCTACAGCAATCTCGGACGCCGGTATGACCCAGCAAACCGTCTACGAAGTTGATCCGAGCCAGTTCATCAGGAAAACGATTGATCGCGCTCTGACTAGCGTGAACGGCGTTGGCGATGAGCTGGAACAAACAATCCAAATGGCATGGGGGCGTCGCTGATGGCCCGAAATATCTTCAATCAGCCTCCAAAGGACGAGAAGGAGAGCGCGGCCCCCTCCCCTACCCCGCCAAAAGCGGCAAAACTGCCAGGATCTGTTGGCGGCTTGCGCGACTCTTTGCGCGAGATCACCGCGAATTCCATTCGGGACCTCGAGCCCGATCAGATTGATATGGATGGTCTGCGCGATCGGTTGGTGCTGGAGGATTCCAGTATTGATGAGTTGGCCGAAAGCATTCGCAAGCATGGGCAACAAGTGCCAATTATGGTCCGTCCATCGACCCAACCGGACAGATACCGTATCATCTACGGCCGACGCAGACTTGCAGCAATCCGCATGGTCGGGGGAACGGTCAAGGCGATCGTTCGAACCTTGGATGACGACGCATCTCTGATCGCACAGGGCCAAGAGAACAACCTCCGACTAGACCCGTCTTTTATCGAGAAATCTCTTTTTATCAAAGAGATGCAGGAATCAGGTTACAAGCCAAACGTTATTCAGGATGCTCTAGGCTTAACACGGCAGGGCGTATCCAACCATCGCGTCGTCATAGAGCAACTGCCAGAAGGGCTTGTACAGCTGATCGGGCCGGCACATGGCATCGGACGACGGCAATGGGGTGACCTGGCCGCGTTCTCGAAAAAGATAGATCTGGTGAACACGGCCAAAGAGGCGATTGCCGCCCTGCCCGACGACACTCCAAGCGCGGAGAAGTTTCAGGCAGTCTACTCGGCTTGCTCGAACAAGGCGCGTAGCGACAAGAAGCAAGCTAACCGCGGCCTAACGTCCGTCGTCAAAGATGGGGACGGTAGCTCTGTGGGAACGCTGACAGTCGATCAAAAAACGATCGCCATCAAGATCGCCAAGAAGGACAACCCAGAATTCGGCCGATGGCTCGAAGAGCGCGCGGAGGCAACGCTTTTGCAGCTTTTCGAACAGTGGCGGAATGAGAGCGGCTCTGGGTCCTAACCCAAGCCACACAGAGTAACGCGAGCAGAGGAGAAAAGCGAAGACCAGAAAGAAAAGAGCCCCCCAAAGTTTCCCCTGGAGAGCCCTCATCATTCGATTAGCACTCATGATGTAGCAACCTCCAGCAAACCGGTCAAGAGTCACCGATTCGGTGGACGGATTTTTATTGCCTTTTCCTGAGCGAAATCTTGGGAAGCGACTGGGAAGTTGTGGGCCAAAACGGTCGTCGTGAACAAACCATGGCATTTACAAAACTATCGATCGGAACCGCTGGTGCTGATGCATCACGCGGTCCAATTTCTGCGGCCGAAACCGACATTTGGACCATCTTCAGGGCACTGAGAGATGCACGCAGCGTGTTCGGTCTACGTCCTGGCCATATCCAAACACTTCAAGCAATGCTCAGTTTCTTGAAACCAGGCCATGGCGAAACGGTTTTCGCGTCCAACAACTCGATTTGCCAGCGCGTCGGCGGTATCGACGAGCGGACCCTTCGCAGACACATCAACCGTTTCGTTGAACTCGGTTTCATCAAGCGCAATGACAGCTCGAACCGAAAGCGCTACCGCGTTCGCTCATCCCGCGGTCAATGCATTAGCTATGGACTGTCTCTAACCCCCCTCCTCCAACGCGCGAACGAGCTTGTCGCCATCGCACATGAGATGGAAAATAACCGGCGGGATCGGATATTTGCCCGCAAACAGATCCTTACAAAGCTCGCCCATTTGGAAGAGCATGATCCCAGCAACACATTCATCAGCCACGCACGGAAAGCTCTACGCAGGAAGCTGAGCCTCCCTGAATACCACGCGCTACTCGCAGACACAGACAGAGAATGCCAGAGTTTACATACCCCAGATGACCCACCAGAAACTGTAGAATTGCCCGCCAATGACAGACAAACTGTCCGGCACCAATCTAAGTCTGAAGAAGAAAAAAAAGATTTAGATAGCAACATAGGCAATGAAGCTCTGAAACCAGACTTGCTAACCTCAGTTTGCGATCAAGCGACGTCCTTCTCCACAGAGAGGCTTAGAGACTGGTTGGACATTGAAAACCATGCTCGAACACTTGCACCCATGATGGGGATTCACCCAGATACATTCGAAAAAGCCAAGAATGCAGTAGGAGCTCAGAAAGCATCATGCGCGATCTTCATCATGCTACAACTTGGAAAACGCATCAGGGACTTTGGAGCGTATTTTCACAGTATTACCTTGGGCCAACGTCAAGACCAGTTTGATCCAATGGCTTTGATCAAGCGTCTATCCAAAACTGCTATGCAAACCGCCTAGTGTCCACCGCGGTGGACGTCTGACTGGCAACTAGTTGTGAACTCTCAGTAGGTTGTTCATCCGGTTCGGAGTTAGGCTGCAATCGCCAAACTCCAGCCGAGGACCCCGAAGGATGAACAACCCACATCAAGGTGCACGTCTCACTGTTCATAGTCGAGAGCTTATCGTCGCCCGCCATGCCGCAGGTCGGCCCGCCCGGCAGATCGCCGAGGAGTTCGGCGTGTCGGTGCGCACGATCCACAAATGGCTCCGACGATACCGGGAGGGCGGTCATGGCGCGCTCGGCAATGGCGCAAGCGCGCCCGTTCGGCGCCCAGGGCGTCTCGGTGAGGCCCGGATCGCTCTGATCCTCGATCTGCGCCGCCGCTTCCGCATGGCGGCGGCGGTCATCGCCGAGCGCCTCGGCCTGGCCCGCTCGACCGTCGCGCGGTGGCTGGCCCGTCATGGTGTCGGACGCCGCGCGGCGCTCGATCCGCCGCCACCCGTCCGGCGCTATCAGCGGGAGAGGCCGGGCGAACTGATCCATATCGACATCAAGAAGCTGGGTCGCTTCGACCGGCCGGGCCATCGCGTCACGGGGTCACGGACGAAGGGATCGAGCCGCGGCGCCGGCTGGGACTTTGTCCATGTCGCCGTCGATGACGCGACCCGGCTGGCCTATGTCGAGGTCCTGCCCGACGAGCGGAAGGAGAGCGCCACCGCCTTTTTGGGCCGCGCGCGGGCCTGGTTCGCCGCGCGCGGCATCAAGGTCGAACGGGTGATGACCGACAACGGGTCATGCTACCGATCGCGCCTCTTCCGCCAGATCCTCGACGCACACACCATCCGTCATATCCGGACCCGGCCCTACACGCCCAAAACCAACGGCAAGGCAGAACGCTTCATCCAGACCCTCATCCGCGACTGGGCCTACGGAGCGACCTACGCCTCCTCCGCTGCACGCAACTCCGACCTGACGCGATGGCTTGACTGGTTCAACCTTCGAAGACCACACTCAGCCCTCAATGGCCAAGCTCCGACAATGGCTCTGAACAACCATATGAGAAGTCACAACTAGTCCAATGACGCGTGGTCTCTCCACATGCATCAAAGCCAACGAGCCAAATTCCAATAGGCCGATACTGCGCGGTCATTCCATGTTCCTCCGTCCGGCCGATGTCCACCGCGGTGGACAGATCCGGCACCAAGTCTCACAACTCACATGCGTGACAGCCGTTCTTCGTCATCCACCACTTCCAACGAACCTTCATTGTCAGTCCAGGCCCACAGGACGATGTTGAGGTCCGACGACGACGCGCCCTTCGCAAAACTCTTGATCAGGAGCCCCGCAAACCGTTCTGCTATGAGGGCGCGTGCTAAATCCTGTGTCGGTACCAATTGGCCATCGAGCATCTTCATGCGCCATGCAGGGTCGGCAAGCATCGCCTCGGTCGCGCCATACCGGTCAAGTCCGTCCTGATGGCGGGTATCGAAAATAGGCCCAAGGTCGGCCTTGTAGGACACCAGGATCGTGGGTTGCAGGCTGCCGACCTGGTTGGCTTCTCGGAGAGCAGTCGTGGGATCCAGCGAGGTGTAGAGGGCAGGGGTGCCCTTTGCGTTAAAGCGCCCTCCATAGAGTTCAGCGCCTCGTCCGGACAGAGGTTCACGCGCATAGACCGGGTTCAGGGCGCGATAGAGTGGCCCTGTGTAGTGCCCATCTTTCAGCGGCATCAGGCAAAGACGCCCGCATCGACCGCATCGATGTATTCCAGAACTTGCTGAGCTCTGCCTTCCTGCACCAGCTGCATGGCTGTCCGGCCATCAAAGCCGGGCAGGGGCTCTGACCGGTACCATGCATAGGCCATCAGTTCCGAGCCGAAGCGGGGCTCGACTTTGTTCAGCACCTCTACCAATTCGCGCAGACGGCGCTGCGTCTTGTCCGAACCGATGCGGGCTCGCCTCTGCAACGCGTCTTTGCCCAAACCGACTGTCAATGCGATCTCTTCTGCTGACGTGCGTAGCACCGCGGCGATCTTGCGCGGTTCGAATTGCCCAGCTTCAGCAAAGTTCGTGATGTGCATGATCTATGCTCCCACAGTGATACTGACGGTATATAACGACAGTATTGCTGAATTTCAAGCTGTCAGGAGGTGCTGTGCCTTCGTTTCCCATGCTAATCCGTAACGCTGCATTCC
The DNA here is from genome assembly GCF_009363735.1 of Roseovarius sp. THAF8. Taxonomy (NCBI): domain Bacteria; kingdom Pseudomonadati; phylum Pseudomonadota; class Alphaproteobacteria; order Rhodobacterales; family Roseobacteraceae; genus Roseovarius; species Roseovarius sp. THAF8. Next base: position 21,764 of record NZ_CP045411.1, read on the forward strand.
TCTGAACGCCGGAAATTCTGATTTTTGGGCCTGAAAAGTCGCAGTAGGCGCGTTTTTTGCCGATCGAGAACGTCAGATAAGTTATTTATAATAAGCCAAAGACTACTGCGGTCGGGCTGGGGTTGCCGATATACCTTGCCGATCTTGGACCCCAACCGGCACTGACTGCATGAAGTCCTTGGGAACCGCGGTGGTGTCGGACCCTTGTCAGTTTCCACCGTCCAGTTGGCGGTTGGAAAGTGAAAGTTTTCTTCGTGTTTTGTGACTGACGGATGAGGGCCTTTGGGGTCCCTCAGATGGGTCCGGGCCGGGTTCCGGTCTGTTTTTCCGGATGAAGGGCATTCCCATGCAAACAGGTGTCTTGCGCGTGTTGCGCGCGACCGCTGCCTCTTGGTGGCGGCATAGAGAGCTGTGCCGAGCCGGTCAGACAGGGCTGGCACGGAAGCTTGAGCGGAAAGCCGTTCTCCGCGATCTCGGCTATCTCAGGCAGGCGGCGTCATTGCCAAACGCGCATGTGATCTGCGGGGAGGGTGGGACATTCCTCCATCTCGGTTGGACCACCGTGTCGACCTTCGCGCCGATCGAGCGCTTTCCCTTGGCCGCTCTAGCGGTCGCACGAGGCACGCCGTTCATCGATATCCGACCCGTCACCGATGGCATCGCCTTCGCGAACCTGCCCCGTGTGACACGAGACGGATCGGTCGAACCTGACCCTTGCGCTCTTGGCCGGGCTGTCTCGCTGACCACCTACATCGACATGGTCGAAGCCCTCGGTGCCAGGATCGCCAACGATCCGCGCCCCCGCCAGTCAACCTGATCACCATTCCCTCTCACCCACACACGAAAGGACGCCAGCCATGGCCCGATCCCGCATGCCAAAATTCGATGCCTCCGAGGTCATCACAAACGAAATCATCCGCATCATCGAGCGCGGCGTTCTGCCGTGGCGCAAGCCCTGGACCGCAGGCGGCAGCTCCCGCCCCCTGCGCGTGGGGGGTGAGCCCTACCAAGGGGTCAACAACTTCCTGCTGACCATGCGCACCGTGATGGCGGGCCACAGCTCGCCCTTCTGGATGACGCTGCCGCAAGCCAATGCGTTGGATGCGAAGGTCCGCAAGGGCGAGAAGTCCTCTGTCGTCGTCTATTACGGTCAAAGCCGGAAAGACGCCGGCGGCGAGGACGACCGCAGCGACGGGGATAATCACTCCGAGGAAGCCCGCATCTTCCGCTTCCAAAAATCCTACCGCGTGTTCAATTCCTGCCAGATCGAGGGCCTGCCCGACAGCTTCTATCCAGACCCGGAGCCCGCGCCCGAGCACCCGCCGTCCGAGCCCATCCCGCATATGCAGGCGTTCTTCGACGCGATCGACATCACGACCGTCTTCACGGGCACGGAAGCCTATTATCTGCCACCCGTGGACAAGGTCTACATGCCGTCGATCACCCGGTTCCACGATCCGCGCAATTTCTACGGGGTCTGGGCGCATGAGCTGGCCCATGCCACGAAAGCCCCCCATCGACTGAACCGCGATTTCGGGCTCTCGCAGTTCGGCGACACCTCCTACGCGCGCGAGGAGATCGTCGCGGAACTGACCTCGGTGTTCTTGGGTCAGACGCTCGGCTTCACGGCCCATACGCTCGAGATGAATGCCGCCTATCTCCACAACTGGTTGCGCGTTCTTCGGTCGGACAAGGGTGCGATCTTCCGGCACGCCGCGGATGCGCAGCGTGCCTGTGATTACCTGATCGCCAGATCGGAGGCGGGTAGTGCAAGGGAGGGCGCCGAGGCCGCCTGACCACAGGGAGAACGGAGATGCCCATGTCACGTAAGGAACCCAAGACGCTGCGGGTGGCCTGCTTCAACGACGGCCGCCGCAAGATCATCACCTTCAAACGCGGTGCCTATTGGTGGAGCCCGTCCGAGGGTGCCTATCCGCTCTCGGCGGCACTTGAGAGCATCAAGGAACAAGGCGGTTGGATCGAAACCATCCCCAACCCGAATTACAGACCCAAGGGGCTGTTCGGGTAGGGCGCCTTCTGCTTTGTTCCTCCGCCCCGCGGAAAAGAAAAAGCAGGCTTTGGGAAGGGTGTTTCAACTTCTCAACGGAGAGCCCTATGACCATCACCGCACAACCCCAGACAGACCGCCCGGATCCGAGTGTGATCGCAGCGCAGAACGACGCGTTTCGCAAGTTTGCGTGCCTCGGGGTGCCGCCGGTGCAGCCCATACAGGGCCGGATGCATGTCACCCGCTCGCTAATGGAGGCTGGCGACGGCTTCATGGCCGAGGCGGTGAAGGCAACTGGCGAGTTTGCCATGTTCGAGCCTGAGAATGACCCTGAAGGCTGGCACGATTTCGGGGCGGTCGAGATCCGGGGCGAGACCGTGTTCTGGAAAATTGACCTCTATGAGGCGGATTCCGACTTCCGCTACGGGGCCGAGGCCCCAGACAACCCTGCCACCACAATGCGCGTGCTGACCATCATGCTGGCGCGCGACTGGTAGAGGGGCAGGGGACGCCTCCCCCTGACATCTCAGGCGATGAAGGTCCGCTGCCCCAAAAAGGCAAAGCGGGCCTTCTATCGTTGTGATCCCCGAAGCCGGGGATTGGTCACGCGCGTGAAGGCGCAGGCCATACCTCACCCACCTGGAAGGATATCCCATGACCGCAAGTTTTACCCCCCTCACCGTCGCCATTGGCGATCTGACAGCTCACCCCGCCAATGTGCGCAGCAACTCGCCGGAAACTTATGATCCCGAAAACATCGCGCATCTAAAGGCCAGCATCGCTGTGCTGGGCCTGCTCCAGCCGCTCCTTGTCCAGAAGCTCGACGGCAAATACGCCGTGCTTGCCGGTGGCCGGCGACATGCCGCGCTGAAGGAACTGGTCGCCGACAAGGCCGCGAAGGGCTTCACGGCGAAGGCCAAGATCGACTGCCGTCTTGTGCCAGAGGATTGCGATGTCACCACGGTCCTGTCGCTCGCCGAGAACGTCACCCAGGCGCCGATGAACGCGATCGACGAGTTCGAGGCTTTCGCCCGGATGATGGAAGTCGACGGCCAAACGCCCGAGACGATCGCCAAGACCTTCGGCACGACCGTTGCCGCCGTGAAAGGCCGGCTGCGCTACGGGCTGATCCATCCCGATATCCGCGCCGCGGCCCGGGCCAAGACGATCACGCTCGATACGATGAAGGCCTTTGCGGAGCATCCGAGCCAGGAGGTGCAGCGCGAGGTCTATGACGCGCTCACCAAGGAAGATAGCTATCTGCAAGCCTACACGGTCCGTCAGGCGCTGAAGTCTCGAGGCGTGCAGGTCAGCGACGATATCGGGGCCTTCGTGCGCGAGGACTATGAGGCCCGCGGCGGCGCTGTCGCGGCCGATCTTCTGGAAGAGCATTCGGTGCTGGAAGACGCCGCACTGGTCGAGACCATCCTGCTCGAGAAGCTCGGTGCCGCCGCCGAGGAGGCCCGCGCAAAACTGGGCTTTGCTTGGGCTGATGCTTTGGTGCGCTATGATTACGCGACCATGGCCGACTATGGCCGCGTCTATCCCGGCCCGATCGAGCCAGATGAGGCGGCCCAGAAGCGCATCGACGAGATCACCGCCGAGCTTGAGAAACTGCAGCTCGAGATGGAGGATGAGGGGCTCGAAGACGACGCTTACAATGCGCTCTACGACCGGGTGGACGCTCTGGAAGAGGAAGCCCGCGATCTGCAGGAGGCCTACAGCGCCGATGATCTCGCCCGTGCAGGCGTGATTGCGTCTTGGTCGAACGGGCAGATCACGCTCCATGTGGGCCTCGTCCGCCCGGAGGACATCGTGAAAGAAGAGGGCGCGCCCAGTTCCTCGACCAACACCACCGGAGAGGAGGCCCCCGACGCTGGCGAAATCAGCTACCCGGCCTCGCTGGCCGAGGACCTCAAGACCGAGCGGGCCATGGCGCTCGGGGCCGCGATGGCGCTGCATCCCGAGGCCACGCTCGATCTGACGCTCTTCAAGCTGGTCAGTGACGTTCTGGCCAGCGGCATGAGTGTCACGCAGGCGATCAAGATCGATGCCCGCAAGGAATACCGCAGCCATGCCAAAATGGACGAGATCGACGAGACCTCGCTTGAGCAGGTGGCGGCGGCGCATGATGCGCTTGACCTCTCGTGGCTCGATGAGGCCCGGTCCCCAGCCGATCAGTTCACGGCGTTCCGCGCGCTGGAGGCAGGCGAGAAGGCCAAGCTCGTCGCCTATGCGACGGCCAGCACGACGCAGTCCTGCTTCGCGCGGGACCCGCGGCGCGACAGCCTGATGCATGACTTCGAGATCGAGATCATGCCCGACATTCGGGCGCATTGGACGCCGAATGCGGCGCTCTTCAACCGCTTCAAGAAGGCCTGGCTCCTGAAGATCCTCGGCGAGGATTTGGGCCTGGCCCAGGAGGCGGTGACGTTGGCCTCGTCGAGCAAGAAGGAGATTGTGGCCTTCTGCGACAAGCTCTTCGCCGAGCCCTTCGCCACGCTCACGGAAGCGCAGCGCGCTGCCGTGGCCGCCTGGTGCCCCCCTATGATGCAGACCTACGGTGTCGCTTTTGATAACGCGGAGCCCACTGCGGAAACCCCGGAACCTGACAGCGAGATCGCGCAAGCGGCCTGAGTCCTCTCGCGACCCGCGCGAGGCGCAATGCCCGCGCGGGTCCATCTTCCCACACCGAACAGAAAGACATCCCCATGGCTATTCTCAAGTTCTCTGCCTCAGCCGTTGCGGCGCAGATCGCCCATGCGCGCGCTTGCAAAACCTTCCTGCCCAACTGGAACGGGCCCGTGGACAGGCCGGCCCTGATCCTCATCGTCGGCAACGGCGTGCATCTGCGCTCGAACGGCATCGACGGCACAACCACCCGCATCGTCACGACCGAACAGGCCGATCCGTCCTTCGCCTTTGCCGACGGCATGAACCCGTTTCGGGATACCGATTGGATGGCTCAGCGCCGCATGGCGTCTCGTGATCTGACCGGGCAGTTCTACACCGACATTCTCGACGATGTGCAGGTGCTGATCGACCGGGGGCAGGGGGCGATCCGGTTCGCCACCGATGGTCACAGCATCCGCGTCTTCGTGCGCCGTGCGTCGGATTATCTCATCGGCGGGACCTACGAGGTGCCTTCAGGTCTTGGCGGCACCTTCCGGGTCATCCTCAAGGATGCCTGCGACACCTTCGCGATCGTGCAGAACTGTGGCAATTGCGAGGATTTCGACGCCATGCAGCCCTATCGCGTGCCTCTCGATTCGCTGATGGAGATCGATGACCGGAGGGTGGCATAACGCGCCCTTTCTCAAACAAGCATCGCCAATACCCTGCCGGGCCTGCGGCCCTCTCGGGACATTGGCGGCAACAATTTTCTCCAACGAGAGAAAGGACTCTGAAATGGGATGGCTGTTCTACACTGACCGCCGCGTCAAAACCTACGCGGACGAGAAAGCGGAGATTGCCCGGCTCTGCACCTTTGAGGGCGACACACGCAAAACAGAACTGGTCAAGGCCTGTAAGGTTGGCTCCACCTGGTATGCGGCGGCAAAGGTCACCAATCTCGACGGCACCCCTGTCGAGGACGCGACCTATGTCACGGATGCGGACGGCTCGATCACTTTCGGAGCTGTCTTCCTCACCCGATACGATGACGGCTGCTGGGGTTACAAGGATATGGAGGAAAGTGCTGGCCCGAATGAGTCGCGCGCTCCCCTTGCGCTGATCGAGCTCCTCTCCAACCTGAAAGACCCGGACAGCTACGCCCATGCCTGGCGTCAGCGCTGCCGGGATTGGGCTGCGATCCCGGACTACGAGGAAGGCGACAAGATCAGGCTCGCGACCCCTGTGACGCTCACCGATGGCAGCACCTGCCAGATCGTCACCGCGACCCACTACAGGCGCGGGCGGCAAAAACGCCGCTGCTACCGCATCGAGGAAACCTGCGGGCTCGTACGCCTCTCGAAGGCCACGCTTGCGGGTTCGGAGCTGCTCAGCTCCGCGAAAGGTGCTGCCAGCCCGGTGCTGGCGGAGTATCTCGCGGGGCGAGAATAGGTGCCGCGCCGGACAGTTCATCGAGCTGCTGGCGACAGCAGATCCTGCGGCTTGTCTTGACAAGACAATGCAAATGCATTACCTATCACGGGCAGCAAAGCCCCTTTTCTTTCAGGAGACTGCCATGACAGCACTCGCACAAGACGTCTCGAAACTCACGGACCGGTATCAGACGACCGTGCCTGCGGGTGTGCGCAAGCAGCTCAAGCTGGGCAAGGGCGACCAGATTCGCTACTGCACCGAGCCGAGTGGCCGGGTCTATATCGAGCCCGTGCGCAGCGACGAGGATGATCCCGCGCTCGGCGCGTTTCTCGATTTTGTCGAGGCCGATATCAAGGCGCATCCGGATCGCATTCGGGCGTTCGATGGGGCTTTGCATGACCGTCTTGCAGCACTGGTCGGAGACGTTGACGTCGATCTCGATGCGCCGCTATCGCTCGAGGATGAATGAACGGCGATAGCGTGCCGGCCCACGCGCCCCTTGTCATAAACGGATGGTCGATTTACGCGCATCCGCTCTTTCTTGACCAGCTCGAAGGGCTGACCCTGGAAGTCGAGGCGCGAAAGGCACGCGATCCAAAGACCTGGCGCAAGAAAAACCCGACGAAACGGCTGGCCGCCATCTTCAAGCTGGTCACCGAGGCCATACCGGCAGATCCCGGTGCTGCGGCCTTCCGGCAAGGCGGCACGCTCGGGGATCACCGCAAGCACTGGTTCCGCGCGAAATTCTTCCAGCAGTATCGGTTGTTCTACCGGTTCAACAGCGATGCCAAAGTCATCGTGGTGGCCTGGGTGAACGACGACAAGACCCTGCGCGCCTATGGCAGTAAGACGGATGCCTATGCGACCTTCAAAGGGATGTTGGAAGATGGCAACCCACCTGACAATTTCGACGCGCTCTTGAAAGAAGCTGAGGCGGCGGACAAGCGGTTCGAGACGTCTCTTGAAGCGGCGACCGATCGGTAAGTGGCCCGATTAGCTGTGAACCTTTCGGCCTTGCCGTTTACGGCACCACTGTGGGTGATGTAGCATCGACCCATAGTATAGTCGGAGAAAGCGCAATGGACCCAACGGGTAAGGAACAGCCGCACCTCGGTCTCGAGGAGCATTTCCGTGGCGGCTGATGTCAATTCGTATGACGCGTGGTTTCGTGCGCAGACACAGGCCGCGCTTGAGGATGCGCGCGCTGGAACTTCACAGGTTCAGGTAATGCAGGCCGCGCAGGCTTTGATTGATGCGAAGCGCCAGGGCCAATCCAAGCCCTGACCAAGCCTTGGAGGTCAGCGCGGTCTGACCACGTCACCCAGAAAAGCGAAAGCAGGCTTTTTGTCCTTTGGAACTCAGACCCTGATCCAAAGGAAAATCCCCATGTCCAGGCCCAAACCGTCAAATCCGGCTCTCACAATCTCCGACGCTGATCTCGCCTCTGCGCTGGCGCAAATCGGCGCAGAGATCGATCACCAGCCCCTGCGCAGTTCGGCGCTCGCACGCATCATGCGGCAGGCGTTCGGCGGCAGCGATGCCAGTGGCGCGTGGGACTGGCGCATGGCCTATGACCTGATGCAGGCCGGGGCCATCCAGGTGCTGCTGCGTGGAGACGGTGCAGCAGGTGACATCGCCACCGCAAAGCTGCTTGCCTCACGGCTCCTCACGGAAACGCGCCGGTCGGAGCAGCAGATCCGGTTGCAGCAGTTTTCCACGCCGTTGCCTTTCGCGGCCCTGGCCGTGCGGGCGGCAGCCATTCGTAAGGGCGAGACCGTGCTGGAACCCTCGGCTGGCACCGGCGCCTTGGCCGCTTTCGCCGCCCGGGCCGGTGCCACGTTTCTGCTCAACGAGATCGACCCTTTGCGCCAGCGCCTCCTGCGCGTGGTCTTCGGCGGCGAGGTGACGAGCCATGACGGCGAGCATATCGACGATCTGCTGCAGACGCCGGTTCTACCCGACGTCGTGGTGATGAACCCGCCCTTTGCCTCCTCGGTCGATCGCTCGCGAGACAAGCACATCGCTGCCAAACATCTCGTCGCGGCAGCCAAGCGCCTGGCACCAGGTGGGCGGCTGGTGGCGATCATGCCGCCATGGTTCAGCCCGGAGCGTGATGCCGCGCATTGGTCGCGCGCCTGCGGTCTCCTGACGCCGCGACTGGCGTTGACGATGCCGGGGCAGGTCTACCGCAAGCTCGGCACCTCTGTCGAAACCCAGCTCATGATCTTCGACAAGGTGCGGGAGGACGGCGAACTCATCCGCGCCGCGGTTCAGGGTCTTGAGGAAGCCCTTCCTTTTGTCGACACCGTGGCCGCAAACCGGCCTGAGACGCGCCCCGCCCAACGGGCGGCGACAAACCCTCATGCGCGATCGGTCGGTCCAGTACCTGTCACGCGCAAGCACCCAGTTGCCAGAGTTGCGGCGTCCAACGCTCAGACCAACGCTGCCATATCGCTCACTTTCACAAGCCTTGAGGCTCCGCGCGACAACACGCCCGTCTCGGACATCTATGCGCGCTACCGCCCGCAGCGGATCGAGATCGCGGGTGCGCAGGAACATCCCACGCCGCTCGTCGAGAGCATCGCCATGGCCTCTGTCGCGCCGCCGGTGCCATCAGGCGCGGCCAGTGCGGAATTGCGCCTGCCCGCCAAGCTGATCGAGGAGGGGCATCTCTCCGAGGCGCAGCTCGAGACGATCATCATGGCGCATGATGCCCACGGGCGCGACCTGCCGGGGCGGTTCACGATCGATGACGACCAGACCAAACTGACGCGCGCCGATGATGACCCGGAGGCACGTGCCTATCGCCTTGGGTATTTCCTAGGGGACGGTACCGGCTGCGGCAAGGGGCGCGAATGCGCCGGGCTCATCTTGGTGAACTGGCTGGCCGGCACCAGGAAGGCGATCTGGGTCTCCAAATCCGCGACGCTCATCGAGGACGCGATACGCGACTGGACCGATCTCGGCGGCTCGCCCGCCGACATCCAGCCGCTCTCCAAATGGAAACCGGACCAGCCCATCCCGATGGGCGACGGTATCCTCTTCGTGACCTACGCCACGCTGCGGTCCGCGGGCAAATGCGGCACCACGCGACGGAGCCAGATCCTCGACTGGATGGGCGCTGATTTCGACGGCGTCCTCGCTTTTGATGAGGCCCATGCCATGCAGAACGCGGCAGGGTCCGAGCAGGGCAGGGGGGTCAAACCCTCCCAGCAGGGCCTTGCTGGCCTCCGGTTGCAACTGGCAGCACCCCGCGCCCGCGTCTTCTACATCTCGGCCACGGGTGCTACGAGCGTGCACAATCTCGCCTATGCAGCGCGGCTGGGGCTCTGGGGGCAAGGCCCCGAATATCCCTTCCCGAACCGCGAGAGTTTTGTCTCGGCGATGGAGGCGGGTGGTGTCGCTGCTATGAAGGTGGTCGCCCGCGATCTCAAGACGCTCGGGCTCTATACGGCGCGCGCCCTCAGCTTCGATGGCGTGGAGTATGACGTGCTCGAACACGCGCTCATCCCGGCCCAGATCGAGATCTACGACGCTTACGCGGGCGCGTTTCGGACGATCCACCACAATCTCGAAGCCGCTTTGACCGCGACTGGCGTCAATGACGCCTCGGGGGAGACCAATGCCTCGGCCGCTCGCGCCTCGGCCAAGTCCCGCTTCGAGAGCACGAAACAGCGCTTCTTCAACCATCTCCTGATGGGCATGAAAGCCCCGAGTATCATCCGCGCAATCAAGGACGATCTAGTGGCGGGCCACGCTTGCGTCATCCAGGTGGTCTCGACAGGTGAGATCCTGCTGAAACGCCGGCTTGAGACGATGGAGTCCGACGACGAGCTCGTCGAGGGTGCCTTGACGCCGCGCGACTATGTTCTGGGCTACCTCGAACAGGCCTTCCCGATCCACGCGCAAAAGCTGGTCGAGATCGACGGCAATATGATGGCCGAGCCGCTCAGGGACGAGACCGGCGCACTCGTTGTCTCGCGCGAGGCGCTCGCCCTACGAGATGCGGCCATGATGGAGTTGATGACGCTGGCCCCGATCCCGTCGGCGCTCGACCAGATCCTCTGGGCCTTTGGCGACGAGGCCGTGGCCGAAGTGACCGGAAGGTCGATCCGACCTCTGAAGGCGGACGATGGCCACCTCTTCATCGAGAAACGCTCGGCCAGCAGCAATTCCTCCGAGACCCAAGCTTTCATGGACGGCGAGAAGGATATCCTGATCTTTTCTGACGCGGGCGGCACGGGCCGATCTTATCATGCGGCGCAGACGGCGAAGAACCAGAAACGTCGCCGGCACTATCTTCTGGAGCCCGGCTGGCGCGCCGATGCGGCCATCCAGGGGCTGGGCCGCACGCATCGATCGGCCCAGGTGAGCGCGCCCTTCTTCCGGGTCTGCACCTCCGATGTGCATGGCGAGAAGCGCTTCACCTCGACGATAGCCAAACGCCTCGACCAGCTGGGGGCCCTAACCAAGGGCCAACGCGAGACCGGCTCGCAAGGCATGTTCCGGGAGGAGGACAATCTCGAAAGCCCGATCGCACGGGCCGCACTGCGTGGCTATTTCGCCGATCTTGCCGCCGGGCGCGCCGAGGCGATGAGCTACGAGAGTTTCACCGATTGGACAGCTTTGCGGCTGATCGACAAGGACGGGGTGCTGCTCGAAGAGCTGCCCCCGATCCAGCGGTTTCTCAACCGGGTGCTGGCGCTGCCCATCCACATGCAGAACGCGCTTTTTGCCGAGTTCATGCGCCGGATCGCCGATCAGACGGAACGGGCGCGCGCGGCGGGCACGCTCGATCTCGGCGTCGAAACCCTGCGCGGCGAAAGGATCGAACAGGTCTCCACTGAGGATCTCTGGACCTGCCCGAAATCCGGTGCGGTCACGCGGATCATTGGGCTCGAGGTCACCGATCCGGTTCATGTGCTGTCGGCTGATGACGCCCTCGCGCGCAATCCGGACAAGCTGCCCATGGTCAATCGCGCCTCCGGTCGCGCGGCGCTCATCTCGGCGCGCCCGATGCAGATGTATGACGAGGATATCGTCACCCTCATGCGCAAGGCCGTGCGGCCCAACGGGTCGAGCTATCTTGAGGAGACAAGGTTCGAGGCCTCGGCCTGGGAAGAGATCGGCAAGCCTGAGTTTGCAGTGCTTTGGGATGCCGAGGCCGCGTCCCTGCCGAAAACCACCACGACCAAGCTCTATCTGCTGACTGGGCTGCTGTTGCCGGTCTGGAAGGACATCCCGACCACCAATGAGCGCATCTATAGGGTCACGCCCGACGGGGCGACCGCCATGATCGGGCGCACGCTGAGCGAGGAAGGGGCGGCCGCGCTGCGCGCCCGCTTCCTCGTCTCCGACCCGTAGACGCCGCAAGAAATGCTGACCGCCGCCCTCGGCACCACAGCGCCGGTCGATCTTGGCCGGGGTCTCACCCTGACCCGCCGCCGGGTCGCAGGCGAGATGCGTCTCGAGCTGGGCGGTGCGGATCGGGGCATGATCGAGGGTCTCAAGGCCATGGGGTGTTTCACCGAAATCATCGCCTTCCAGCTGCGGGTATTTCTGCCGCATGGGGACGGTGTCGACACGGTCAGCATTCTGACCCGGATCGTGGGGCAGCTGCCACACGCCGCGTCTGTGGCAGCAGAATAGGGAAGGGTGAGATCATGACTCTCGAAGACATCAAGGCGGCCGTCGATGCCGGTCAGACCGTGCACTGGGCCAATACCGGCTACGTTGTCCACAGGGACAGGCTCGGCCAATACCTGATCACCTATGTGCCGAACGGCAGCTGCATCGGGCTGACAGACCGGAGCGGGCAGCGGTTGAACGGGGAGGAAGCAGAGTTCTTTATCGCTGGACCGAAGTGTGGCGACGAGAAGAGCCAGGACAGCCAACTGAGACCAGACGGGCAGGGGAGGGGCGTCGTACCCGGCGGGGAGGTGGCACAGACTCTCAGGCGCCAGCGCTGAACTGAAGGTTGGGAAGAAAGGAAAGCGAGCTTTCTGGTTTGTGATCCCACGAGGGGTCGAAAAAGCAATCCCGGTTGTGCTGGCAAGGACGTCAGGCACCGGCCAATCCAAGAAGGAACCATCCCATGTTCGCAGGAACCCTGAACCGCAATGTCGAGACCGCAGCCGCCGAGTACACCGGCATGATTCATTCGACGCGCTTTGACATCGCCATCCAGCTCGAAACCCGCCCGAAGATGTCCGAACGCAGCCCGGATTTTGATGTGACCGCGGTCAACAAGTCGGGCCGCAAGGTGCGCATCGGCACAGCCTGGAGCGCGACCGGCAATACCAGTGGCAACCCCTACATCTCGATGCAGATCGATGTCGGCCTGGGCCCGTTCCGCGTCAATGCCGTGCAGACGAAGGAAGCGCGGGCGGCCAAAAGCGACGAATTCGAGATCATCCCGCTGGTCTCGAACGGCCTGATGAAATCCGGCTCGATCTCGGGCGAGCTCACCGCCATGGACGCGGACAACGCCTTCACCGGCTACATCGCCAACATGATGTTCGATCTGGAGTTCATGCTGATCGAGAATGGCTACAAGACCGAGGAGACCCATCCCGACTACCGGATCGAGGTCAGCTCGCCCCGGGGCACGCCGATCCGCGTTGGCTCGGCCTGGATGGCGAAAAGCAGCCGCACGGGCAATGACTACCTGTCGCTGCTGATCAACACGCCCGATGGCGACCTGCGCGTCAACGCCGTGCAGAACGAAGAACAGCGCGGCGGGCAGGCCTTTTCGATCATCCCGTTCATCGACAGCGGTGAACCGCCGCAGAACGCAGATGCCGGGCTGATTCTGGTCGCCTGACGATCCATTGCAAGAATCCTAAACATCCGAGCAGATTGGGGAGCCGCAAGTTCGCGGCTCCCCTTTTGATGTGGTGGATTGGTGGAAAGCACACACTATAATCCGGCTTATGGCTGCATAACCCGATACATTTTGCAGGTCGGGCTACGCCCGACCTGGCGCAAAGTAAGAGGAGCCAGCACGAAGTGTTGCCAACTCCAAAGATAAACCCCTGCATTTTCCTCGGGCTTGCTCAAAAATTTTTTCCAATGTACCACCAAGGTCGGTATATCTATATGTTCGCCTATATTTGCTATCCTATTTGTGTTGAAGAACGGGGAAGGTGTTTTGAAACATTCTGTGCCTAGGCGGCGGAACCCCTTTGCTATGCAACGGGAGGCTTTGGACGGCGGTTGGCGAAACGTAGAAAGCGTCCCACTGAAAGGTGAGGGAGAATTCCTGGCTTTGACGATGTCCGGTTTAGTTCGGCTTGCTCGCAACCGCCGCGACATACTCCGGATCCGACGCGCCGACAGCTATGGTCCGGCACGCGTGACTGTCAATTCTGTCGAGACGGGGAACTATCTGGGTGCGATCGCCTGGAAATGGCCAGACTGAGTGTCCGTGATTTCAAGGATTTCAAGCCCTCCCGAAAATGTTTCATGATGGTGAAACAATCTTCCTATTGTCGCCGCATTACTGAGTTAGTGAATTAAGCACTGTCGGCAGACTTGGAGTATTTTCGAGATGTCGCGTATTTGGATATTCGGCCTCGTTCTCGTCACGGCGATCGCGGCGTTGAAGACGCTGATTGTTGCCGAGCTGGCCTATCCGCAGGCCGGGCCGGGCATGGGCATTCTTTCCGGACTTTTTGCGCTGTTCTTCGCATTGACCGCGATTGTGGCCTATGTCGCCTGCACGCAGCTCAATCGCCACGTGGTGCAGCGGCGTCGTGAAAAGCTGGCGCCAGGGGCCAGTGAGCCCATCGCCAAGGAAACCGTGATCCTGCGCCATGCATCGGATTGGGGTCTGTCGCAGGCAGAAGCGGACGTGGCTATTTTCGTGGCCAAGGGATTTTCCAACAGCGAGATCGCCGAAATGCGCGGCAGCGCCATCACAACGGTGAAGTCGCAGCTGGGCCGTATCTACCAAAAATCCGGGCTTGATACGCGTTACCAACTGATCGCCTTCGTCACCGACGAGGTGGTATCAATGGCCAAGGAAGCCGATCGTCCCGATGCCAAGGTAGAGACAAAGGTTGTGCTGCCGCTGACCGGGCGCCGCAAGCAAACAGCGGCCTGATCCCTGGTCATCGGATTGAAGCCTCCGAGTTTCTTTCGGACGCGTCGGTTCTGAAACCCGTGCGGAGCTTGGTTTACACCAAACATTCTGTATCGCGACACCCGCCGCCACAAAAGCGAAGCACTATCTTTGATAAAGCCAGCTCTGGCGCACGTTCAATTACACGCAGTTTCTGGGATCCGTTCACTGCACCAACGCGATTGCAGGACAGCGCGTTGCTGCTAACGTGACCTTCATGGAACGCCGTATACTCGAAACGAAGGTTGTTCATCCTGAGCATGGTGAAATCACCCTGTTCGAGGTCGTTGACATCGTCGGGGGTGTCGAAGTCTACCCCGACGAACGACCTCTATTTACAACGAGGGAAATGGCTCAGGCCTGGATTGATCAGAAAGTAGAAAAAGGACGCTGACGCGGTCTCTATCTAGTGGGATGCAGGACGGACACCGCGCCTGCGTCCATCACTCATACGCCACGGTTCGAAGATGCCAGAACAGCCAAGCAAACACAACCAGAAGGCGATATAGCTAACATATGCAGGCGGCTGCATGGCCACTCACCATCCAGCCGCCCGGCCCCAGGCTGGAAGGTAGCAGGGGCAAGTTTTTCGCCGACCCGTCCCTTTTGGGCGAGCGAGCCGACGGTGGCAGGGATAAAATACCACACGAGAGACCGCGGGGAGCGGACGCCCGCTAGACTACTTTGCACTCAAGTTGCTCGCAGGTGCAATGCGAGACTTTACACAACAACGATGCTGTGTCGCCCTGTATCGGCAGTTTGAGAGCTGTGTCGGTGGAGGCTAGACGCCTGTATAAACCGCGGACCTAGGGGCGATCCAAAGTGCCGAGCATTCGAAATGATGCCGCAAGCTTGTCGTGCGGCACAACCTCATCCCATACTGCAACGAGATCAAAGATCTTTATCTGCGTAGAACGCTATTTGTTCGGTGGTCTTGCCGTAACTCGGCTCGATAGCTTTGATGGCCGCTTTCCTGAAGCATATTCAGATTGAATTTGAGGCAAGGGTTTCTCATGTTCCACCGATGGATATTGCCCTTATCAAAACTTTTCTGGAGGTGGCTGCGACGGGATCTTTCGTTCAAGCCTCGGACCGCCTCTTTGTAACCCAGTCTGCCGTTTCGCTCAGGGTGCAGCGATTGGAGGAAAGCTTGGGTCGGCCTCTGTTCACCCGCTCGAAAGCAGGCGCTGAACTCACGCCAGCCGGTCGCGAGTTCGAAAGCTATGCACTCAGTCTGATCAAGATTTGGGAAGAAGCGCGTCAGCAAATTGCCATACCGGAAGGTTTTCGGAAAAGTCTGACAATTGGGGCGCAATACTCGCTCTGGCCCCGGTTGGGGTTCCGGTGGATCGATCAACTGCGCACAGCCATGCCGGATCTGAGCATCAGGGCAGAACTTGGCATGCCGGACCGGCTGACGCGCTTTCTCATAGAGGGCGTTGTGCAGGCCGTACTCGTCTATTCTCCGCAGATACGCCCCGGTCTCATCGCAACCAAAATGATGGATGAAGACCTGGTGCTCGTGGCGTCCTGGAAAGATCCCCAATTGAATGATCTGAAAGGGCGCTATGCATTCACCGATTGGGGGCCTGAGTTTGTTCAGGCCCACGCGATTGCGTTGCCGGAACTGACAAACCCAGGGCTGACGTTTTCCCTCGGTGCCCTGACCGCCGAGTACATTCGGTCCCGAAACTACGCGGCTTACCTGCCCGCGCGCTACATCAAGCGCTTTCTCGATTCTGGCGAGTTGCACCTTGTGCCGGACGCACCGCGCTTTCCGTTTCCGGCCTGGGTCGTCTGGCGCGAAGACGTTGACCCGGAAGTTGCAGAAATATCACGTTCCGCGCTTGCCGCAGTCGTCGCCAACACGGATGCCGATCAATCCCGAGTGATCCGACAACTGCAAGAAATCAGTGAGAATCAAGACATTGGTGTGCTAGGCGAGGCTGAGATCCTCAAATATAACAAATAGTCGTTTTATACGTTAATAAAATGAATTTTACTCTACGATGACCGCTTTCTAATTCCTATCCCAGCAGAGATGCTCCCGTTCTGAATGAACCGAACGGGTCACCTTTTGGGAAAGGAAAGACCCATGAATAATGTAAGCAAACTGGCCTCGATGTCGGCTCTGGCTCTCGTCTTGGCGGCACCTGCCTTCGCACAAAGCGGCATTGTCGGTATCGAAGACCTGGATGATCGCATCGAAGACATCGAAGACGATGTGCAAGACGACCTCGCCGAAGGCGATGACGCGAGCCGCTACGGAACGAACCAGTTCGCACAAGGCTGGAGCGGTAGCTTCGCACTTGGATTTTCGGCGACCTCTGGCAACACCGACACTGCCGACCTCGATGTCGCCGGTCGTCTACGGTATGGCAGCGGCCCGTGGAACCACTCGTTCGGCTTTGCCGTGGAATGGGCGGAAGACAACAATGTCACCAACAAGGAAGAGGTTTTCGCGACCTATGAAGCGAACCGCTACCTGACGGACAGCTTCTACATCTTCGGCCTCGGTTCGGCGAACTACGACAACTTCGACACGCTGAAGTGGGACGCCTTCCTCGGTGCGGGACCCGGCGTCCGGGTGATCAACCAGGAGAACATGACCTGGCGTTTGCAAGGCGGACCTGGCTATCGCTACACCGAAGACCAGTTCGGCAATGATGATCACGAAGTCGCCGGCATCGCCTCGTCGCGTTACTTCTACAAGTTCACCGACACGGTTTCGCTGACCAACGATACGGACGTGCTTTTCTCCGAAGAGAACACCCTTATCACCAACGACTTTGGTGTGAACTTCAAGGTGACCAACAAATTGTCCACCCGGATTTCCTATCGCACCGAGTGGGACAGTGATCCGGCACCTGGCTTCGACGACTTCGACAACAAGTTCGGCGCGTCGCTCGTCTACGGCTTCTAAGACTGCTTGTTATCCCTCAAGCAAATGGATGGGGGACGGAGAAATCTGTCCCCCCTTTCTTATTCATGTGCAATAAATTGAGGTGCGAAAAATGCCCGATTGGAAAAGGCCTTCGGAAAGCGACTGTGGCTATGTAGAGGTTCTGACTACGCACCATACCGGTGCCGTCTATGGGCATCGCTTGGTCGGAGCGACCGCAGGGCCTCAAGTTTTGATTGCAGCCTTCTGCCCGTCAGCAGAGCAAGTGTTTCCAACGCATTCTTTCCATTCCAACGCTGCCTTGGATGCGCGGCACTCTTTTGCTCGTTCGCTTGGACCTCCTGGATGACCTGAGCGAGGACCTGTCATCGTATTCAGGCTGCGGAAAGATAGATCATACGGTCGTTCTGCCGTGGTGCGAAATCCGTGAAATTGATGAAGCGCACATTCGGCGGTGCTATTTTATGACTCTGCGGACGTGCGCCGATTTGGGCATGATCTCGGGTCGCGGCGTGCCGGAAATTCCGTTTTGAACATACGTTGCAAGGCTAAATTGGTCCTCAGTCGAAATTTCCCCTCGTTAGCTGCGGTATTTCCACGAGTGATTCCTAGCCCTCGTCCCCGCCTGATCACTACTTCGTTGTGGGATCGAAGCGCCATCTTCCATCCGCGCGAGTTTGCCACCTTCGCAACCACTGCCTCATCGGACATAGTCACGTGATGCGCCACGCATTTGTTCTCATCCTTTCGCTCGCCGCGGTATCAGTCATCTGGTGGATTGGACGCGATCTTGTTCCGCCTCGATCCTTGACCTTTGCTGCAGGCGAAGTTGGCGGAGGATACCATGCGATTGCGACGCGTTATGCAAAAATCCTAGCGCGCGACGGTATAGAGGTGCGGGTACTCGATACCGCCGGGTCCGTCGAGAACGTGGATAGGCTGACATCGGGTGAGGCCGATGTGGCGCTTCTTCAGGGCGGTGTCTTTGCAAAGGGTGAGGTCGAAGCGCTTGGAGCAATGTTCTACGAGCCGCTCTTCGTGTTTGGGCAGTCTGCCACCGAAGTTTCGGCGAATCCGGGTGATTGGGCGGACCTGAGGCTTGCCGTCGGGCCGGAGGGATCGGGCACGCGCGCTGCCGCTCGTGTTTTGCTATCAGCGAGCGGTGTCGCACCAGATGAAGTGACACTATTGCCCGTTGGCGGGGCGGAGGCAGTCACGGCATTGCGTGCAGGCAGAGTCGATCTGGCGCTGTTTGTGGCGCCGCTCGCAGCCCCGTATCTCCAGCCGCTATTGGAAGATCCGGATACGCGTCTGGTGCGACTGCGGCATCTCGAGGCGCTGGCACGCAGCATGGATCATGCGGAGATCGTCACGCTCCATGCCGGCGCAATTTCACTGCGTCCGGTACTGCCGCAACGCTCTACCGACCTGATGGCAATGGTTGCACGCCTCGTGAGCCACAGAGATCTCCATCCCGCACTCGTCAATCGATTGGTGATGGCGGCCCGCGAGATTCACGGTGATCGTGACCAGATTTCCTCCGAGGGCGCGTTTCCCGCCACCTCCGGGATCACGATGCCGATTAATGTGAATGCGTACGACCTCATTGCCGACGGACCAAGCCTGCTTGCATCGTACCTGCCGTATTGGGTCGCTGCGCAAGTCAACCGCATTGCATTGCTTGCCCTGCCGATCGTGTTACTGCTGTTTCCGCTAATACGTTCGTTGCCTGGATTGTATCGGTGGCGGATGCGGTCCCAAGTCTTCCGTCATTACCGCGAGATCCGCGAGATAGACAGCGCTGTGCCAGAGACCGCCGACAGCTCACGACTCTCAATCTTGCGGAATCGGCTGGAAACCATAGATGTGGAACTGGCCAAGCTGCGCTTGCCGATCGCTTACCGCCACCTTGCATACACTGCACGTCTGCACGTCGACCTCGTACGCTCGCGCATCGACGATAAGCAGCATAGTGCCAAACCTGACGAGAGGTCGTAACCGACTGCGAGCGCAACACGATGTCGCTCGAGCGTTGGCTCGGAGCATTCACCGCCACCCGGTCCGCAGCCTTGAAGGCCGCGGATTGCAACCGCGAGATCGACAATTCTGTTTCGGCGTTGTTGCACGCTTTACGAGGGCGATGTCCGCAAAATCAATCAGTTGTGGTGAAGGACATGCCTATTGCCGCGTCCGTCATGCGCAATCGCGCGTTCGCCTGGACTCACCCGGGAGTTAGGATGGCCGCTCCCGGTCAACGGATTGCGCCATCGCTTTATGTTTGCCCGCCTTTTCGCATTGCGTCCAGAACGGCATTCATCGGCGATTGGTCCACGGTAATCAAACCACGTCGGGGCCGATCCAGATCGATGATCACGAAAACAAGAGCGACAATGAGAACAGGCATCATCAGTGCGGTGGCTGTGATTCTTGTGCGCCCCGCACCCGAGGCGTATCCGAGGAGGCCGCCGGACAAAAGGAATGTTGCATATAGCATGATCAATACGATTTCAGGAACGTGCCGATCTATTGCGGCGTCCCTTGCGGACAACTCATCGATTACGTCGTTCAGCGAATTCGAAAACGCCACTGTTGCGGGAGAAGAGTTTTCCCTGGTGATTTCGGACGCGATGGCCCACAGGTTTGCGAAGGCCTCTTCGGCAGACGCGATGAGGTTATCCCGCTTTTCCTTTTCGGTGACCGGGACAGTCGAGGCCGCGACACGTTCGGCAGCGTAGGCCAGCAACGCCGGTTTCACCAAGTCTGCATCCTCAAGATAATCCGTGCGCAGCCAGGCAGTCCCTATAGCGTTCGCTTCGGCCACGACCGCTGCCGAGCGCGCATCATGCCGGCCGAGCGCCACGCTAAAGGTAAACCCCAAGAGCAGGCCGAGAATCCCGAGAAGGGACGCCTGGGTTGCGGTCACTTGACCCGTTTCCCCGTCATCGCGCGGAGGGCGGCTCTTTCCCAGCCTGCGACCCAGGTACATCGTCAAAAACATGCCGCCCAAAAGGGCGATTACGATCCAGATGGTCGGCACATCGTACATTATTTCTTGCCTCATGTAGAATCCTCAGCGTGAAGAAAAACCCTAGTCAGGACACAAGCTTATAACAACGGCCTTTGCACGGATGCCGCCGACGCTTCTAGAGATGCTGAAAGCTGTTGAGCACTTGACGGCCTTTCGTGGGCACTGGGGATCCGGGCCAGGACGAGAGCAGCGAGCAATAACTTTGTGGCGATTTTGTCCGTCACGCGCGCCACAACCCTGGCATCACGTAAGCCTGGCCGAAAGAGGGTCGCCTGGATTTTTGGTGTATTACGCTTGAGGATCGAGCGAGACCACGAAGGTCGTGCCTTTTCCCTCCTCTGTTTCGAACTCAATCCGTCCCCCATGATGGTCGACAATGGCCTTAACGATGCTCATGCCGAGGCCAGTCCCTTTTACGGATGTCGTGTAGCTTTCTGGCGCGCGGGTGAACCGTTCAAACAGACGCTTTTGCAAGGCTAGAGGTATTCCGTGTCCGTAGTCGCGCACCCAGAAACCGTCGCCATTCGTGATTATCCCAGCTTCCACTTTACCGCCAGGCAAGGATGCCTTGATGGCGTTGGACAACAAGTTGCTCAAGACTTGGAGCAGCCGAAGCTTGTCGCCCTTGATCGACTGCGGCTGCCCTTCCGGAGGAATCAGGGAGACTTGCACATCATGCTGGGTCGCGTATGGCCCGATGTCATCTACCGCTTGCTCTACGACGGAGGGCAGTTCGACAGTCTTCTGATCGGCGACAAAGCCAGCGGAGCTCAGCCGTTCAAAATCGAGAATATCTTCGACCAGGTGACTCAAGAGGTCGGAGTTCCGGGCTGCCGTATCCAGGACTTTCTGCATGTTCTCAGAAAGCCTATCTCGTTCCAGGGCAAGCAGCTTCACGGCGCCACTGACCGAAGTGATAGGGGTGCGGAGTTCGTGAGACACCGTTGAAATCAGCTCATCCTTTGCCATGCGAAGCGATTTCTCTTGGGTGATATCGCGAACGACGCCCACAATGCCCAACCGGGTCTCCATCTCGCTTCGGAGCGGCGCCATGAACACTTCGCCGGGAAACGTCGATCCGTCCTTTCGCCGGAGATCCATCTCAAACCGGTTCACAGCTTTTTCCCGGGCCTTGCTATAAATGCGCTCACCCTGGTGTTCATACGCATCCACGCTGGGATAAAGAACAGACGTGCTTTGACCGATGAGATTGCCTTTGCCGAAGCCGAAGAGCATTTCTCCGGATGAATTGATCATCCGGATCCGCCTGTCGTCGTCCGCAGCGATGATCGCGTCAGGTACAGCCTCGATGATCGCATTCAGCAGCATAGTTTTTTCGGCAAGCTCCCGTGCGCGTTCGGATTTGAGTAACTCCTGCCCAAGCCACCGTCCAAACAGGCGTACCAGTTCCGTTTCCATTGCGCGGAAGGGTTTGCGCTCGTCCGGGCCGGAGAAATTCAAGGTTCCGATACGCGTTGTGCCCACGCGCAATGGTACGCCAATATAACTTTCCAAACCAAAGTTCAGATAGCAGGGGTGGTCGGCGATCTCGGACTCACCTGCATGGTGAAAGTAACTGACATCGTCCGCAACCAGCGTGTGCGTGCAGTATGTCTCGGATACGTTGAATTCGGCTCCAGGGTCCGGCGCCCAGTCAGGCCCTGTGACATGGTGGACGCGGTAGACGGAACCATCGATGCGGCTGACGATTCCAAGAGGCAAGTTCAGAACGTAACAGCCCAACTTTAACAGCCGGGAGATTTTCTCGTCCATGTCGAGGTCTGGATCGAGCGACACCGTGAACAATTGACGCAAGGCGTCGTCATGACGCCCCAGAAACTCGCTCCACTCTTGTGACGGGTCTGATGTACCGTAATCCGACATGGTCCCTCGCACATTTTTTTGACTAGTTGGAGCGTCATTCACTCAAGGAAACAGTAAAGTTCAAATTGACGTGTGTCTGGACTGCGCTCGGCGATAATCTTCCAATCGGCTACAATAAGGTGACCGACGTCGCAGGAGTAGAACGGCCCTTCGGTCCGTCGCGCATTCGGCCATGCGGCCTCACCGCGGCGTTGCGCTTGGCATCCCGGTTTGCCCGCCTCGCGAGCACGTCCCTCCCCTGCCGCTCCGCCGGATTGCGCTCTGGTCTGTTTTGCGGGGCAAAACGATCCCGCCGCTTCATCCGTCTCCCGCGTCCGGTCGGGCCGTTTGCCTGCTCGTGTCGGGCAAACCTACCGTCAAAACACACACACATGAGTGCGGAAGCATATCCTCCGGATGGCCCCCAAATCAGCCCGCGTCAAGGATCGCAAAACTTTTCGGCGAGGGCAGGGCCTGTGGCCCGGGGCGGTTTCGTGCGTGAGGGCGCGCATGTGTCAGGTGTTGCGCGCAGAAAACTTTTGCGCCCGGCAAGCCGGCGGCTGCGCCGTCCCTGACCCGGGCAGATTCGGAAACCAGGCATTCGGCCATGCCACCACACTCACGTGGTGGCTCCTCAACCGAACACTGGAGACCAGACATGGCTTACGACACCGCAAACACCTACGAGACCATCGAACTTTTCGGGCTGATTGAGAAGGACGCAAAGCTGCCGATCCCGGAAGATCACATCCTGACCGACCACATCATCCGCGAAAGCTTCGAGGCTCTGCTTGGTCAATTGCGCAATACTGGCCTTGAGGCAGAAATCGAACCGCTGGCCCATGGGCTCGCCACGATCCTGCAGCGCCGCAAGGTGGCACTCGGCAAGGAGGTTGACCGCACTGCCGACAAGATCGGCGCGCTGGCAAAATCCCACGACGGATCGGAGATCGCCGAGACCGCGCTCGAAGAAGCGCAGGCGCGCTTTCTGCAGCTGCGCGAGATTGTCAGCGCCATCGAGGTGATGAGCGAGGCGGCGGCGGAATGCTACGAAATCGAGACCGGTCACGCCTTCATCCCGGCAGCCGGGTCGCGCGCAAGCGTCCGGGCGCAAGAGACGGGTGCTGTCTTCGAGGCGCGGCAGCTCCTGGAGCAGCATGATCGCGAAACCGCCGAGAAATCGAAGGTCGAGGGGGTCCCCCTGATCGTCTCAGGCGCCACCGACTGGACCGATGTCGATGTGATCTTCAACACGCTCGACAAGGTTCGCGAGCGGATCAGGCAGAACCGCAATCAGGAGATCTTCGTCTGCCACAAGGGTGGCAAGCACGGGGCCGAGATGATCGCGGCTCGGTGGGCCCGGGCACGCGGGATAGCGCAGGCGCGCTTCGATCCGCGCTGGTCCGCGCACGGACGGGCGGCACCGTTCAAGTGCAACGACGAGATGCTGGACGACAAGTTCGCGGCAACGGGGGTTGTGCTCTTCGGTGGCAACGGGGTCGCTCTGAACCTCGGGCAGAAGGCGGAAGCGAAAGGCCTGACGGTCATGCGGGTTGCGGACCCGGCGAAGAAGACTGCGGAGACGTGAATTGAGAGGGTCGCCTTCGGGCGGCCCTTTCGTTGTTACTCATGCGCGTGGCGGTGCCCCAAATTGCTTTGCAAAGCAATATTTTCTGATAGGTATATACGTGCCAAGCAAAACTTGGAAATGATTGGCATGACCCCACTCAGCAGCATCGCGATGAGCGCCTATACCGACTTGGTGCGTCTTCTGACGGATGACGCCTTGTCCGGTGTGGAGGGCAAGCCCACGCTCAAGGAACGCGGTGACAAGGCCTATTGGTACGCCGCGCGACGCGTCGGAACCGAGATGCGGTTCATCTATATCGGCGAAGACAGCGACCAGACGCGCGCGCGCATCGACCGGATCGAAGAGCAGCGCATGGCGGCCAAGGCGCGGCAGGCGGAACGGTCGCGGCTGGTTCGGCTCTTGCGCGCCGAAGGCATGACGCCCATCGACCGGGCGACCGGTTCCATCCTGTCAGCCATGGCCGCAGCGGGGACATTCCGGTTTGTCGGCACCATCGTCGGGATAAACGCGTTCCGGCTCTATGAAGGTGAGCTTGGCATTCGCCTTCCCCTGGGCGGCATGAACAATACCGGCGACATTGACATCGCGCAGTTCGAAAAGCTCAGCGTGGCCCTGCAGGATCAGGTCGATCCGGGGCTCGCCGAGACGTTCTCAGCGCTGAAGTTCGATCCGGTTCCCGGGCTCGACAAGGGGCGGACCTGGCGATGGGCACAGGGCGGCAGTGGCCAGCTGGTCGAGTTCCTGACCCCGGCCTTCGGGGATGAGAGCGTCCGAGACTTGCCAGCTCTGGGCCTGGGAGCGCAGGCGCTGAACTACCTCAATTTCCTGATCGCCGAACCGATACATACGGCGGCGCTCTACCGGTCGGGCGTTCTGGTCCAGGTGCCACGCCCGGAGAGATACGCGATCCACAAATTGATCATTGCGGATCGGCGGCGGGACGGGGCGGGCAGCATCAAATCTGCGAAGGACAGGGAGCAGGCGGCCTTTCTGATCAAGGCGATGGCCGAGGACCGTCCCGATGATTTGGCTCGGGCCTATGCCACTGCCATGGAGGTCGGACCGCGCTGGCGGGAGCATATTGGCAACTCACTGAAGCGGATGCCGGGGACGCAGACGATTCTCGAGAGCCTAAGCGCGTGATGGCGAGGGCGAGGCGGCCAGCTACTGATCCGCTGCTCTGAGGATCGCGTGCCAATCCTGCCCTGCTCCCAGCACTCTTAAGATAACCAACTGATCTCGCTCGACCTGATAGATGATCAGATGCTCAGCGATGGGATGGATGCGAACAGGTGGATCGAATTCTGCGCGTTCACGGGCCATCTCCGGCATGAAGAGCAAACGATCGAAGGTATCTTCCATGATGTCGGTATATCTGTCGGCCTGAGCCATTGACCACGTCTGCGCCGTGTAAATCCAGATGTCTTCCAGATCGCGTTGGGCTGTTGGCGTCAGCCGATAGGCGATGGGATTACTTGCGGGCATGTTTCTCCCGCATCCGCGCCTTGAACGTCTTGAAGTCGAACGGCTCGGGGTCGCCGCTCTTGAGACCTTCATCGATGGCTTGCTGCAAAGCTTCGATCGCTTGAGCGCGCTCTTGGTCGCGGCGGATAAGGTGGCGCACATAATCGCTCGTATTGCTGAAGCTGCCATCTTTCAAGCGTGCTTCAACCCAGGTCTTCATCGGATCGGGGAGAGAAACATTCATGGTGGCCATAGTAATCCTCCTTCTTAATTCAGACATATCATTAAATGCCATATTTTGTCAATAAATATGACAAAACTTGCCATTCTCCCGGCCGCTTTGACCTTTGCCCGCGCGCCGCATTGCCGGGACCATCGGGTGATGGACCATCCCGGCAATGTCGTCCGTGACCAGAAGGCACGCCGGGAGTTACGTTTGGCGCGGCCTTTTCGTCGTGTGTCTCGAGGCGTAGGCGCGCTCGTCTACGCGGGCTCAGCAATCTGCCGCCGCCAGGACCGTTATTCCCTTTCCATCGGTCCGTCAGCGTGCGGCCCATTAGCATCGGGTCTAACAGGTGGCTAAGCGCGCCTCGTGGGTATCCTCGACAGTTCAAGACGCGGGCTGTGGCGACGTTTCGCTTGAGGTTGAAGACCAGCACGACCTTCGTGATGTTTCGGAACATGGCACCCACGCGGGTGGGCTCCGTCAGCACCCCGGCCAGGATCGGCGGGACGCGGACGCGGATGGTGGCGACGGCGTGACGGCAAGGGTCATCCGGATCACTCCTTTTTGCTCATAGATGTGGATCGCACGGGGTCGGCCCAATCGTGCCCTCAGCTGACGCTCCGGCAAGCACAAATACGGCTTCCACGGCGGAGCCGCGGACCCTCCGCATTTGCGCTTGCGACCGGGCCTCTTGCCCCCGTGCCGGGTGATCCCCATCGCAACAAGGAGTAACCCAAATGACCAACCACTACGTCGCCACCGTCCCCGTCAAGTTCACCGATACCGATGGCCAGGAGCGCACCCGCTTCCAACGCGTGGGCGCGATGTTCCGCAACACCCGCAACGGGGATGGCTCGGAGTTCTTCAGCCTCAAGCTCGACTTCCCGGTCGCGGTCTCGGAACTGGTGATGTTCCCGCCGAGCGCAAAGGACCCTCAGGGTTAAATCCTCTGACGAGGATGGGCCGCCCCAGGACGATCTTGGGGCGGCCCGATCCCTGTTCCAGGGATGCCGGTCGCTGCGCGATCAAGGGACCCACTCCCCCCGGAACGATCAGGCCGCGACAGACCGGCCAGTCAGCCTCAAGGGGGCCATCCGCAAAAACCTATCGGCCAGGGCCTCCCGGTTTTTGCGGCAGAGATTTGGTGACCAAATCTGGCCCTCCTCGACCCTGCCTGTCCGCCCTGTCGGTGGGGTTGCGCCCGCCCGCGGTTCCGTCCGAACACATGCGTGTTCGGCCAGACCTCGGGCGGTGCTGGGGAAGGGGACCCATTGGACAGGTGGGGTTCTTGATGGTGAGGGGGCAGCTCCGCGCCCCTGCGGGCCGCGGGGGAAGCGGACACCAAGGCTGCCTGAGCCTGAATGCAACGTAAGTATATAATTGACAGCTAGGTATATTATTGTAATGTAGGGGCAGCCTTGGTGGAAGGTGGCAGGAAATAGGGGGCCTTTCTTCCGCATGTCTCGAACGAAGCGCCTGACAGAGATCGAGAAGATGCAGATCGTTCGCGAGGCCGCGGAGGGTGCGTCGACGTCTGAGCTGGCTGGGCGCTTTGGAGTCACTTCGCGGGCCGTGCGCTACGTCCTGAAAGCCGATGCCGAGCGTCAGATGGATGCCGCTATCCCGGTCTCGGCGGTCAGTGTGAAGGTCACGGCTGCGGAGCTTGAGGCGCTCGACGAGGTGTTGGCGAAGGCGGGGATCGAGAGCCGGGCCGAGGGGCTGCGGCGGCTCATTCAGGCGGCAGGCGGGGTGTTCGTTCCGGACGCGCAGATGGCAGCAGAGATGGCGCGCTACCGCACTTCTCTGAACGAGGTTGGCAATGGTGTCGCACAGATCGCCAAGCAGATGACGCGGGCCAATCGAATGGGGCAGGGGGCCGTGGGGGGCACGAGTGCCGAGTTCTCCGAACTGCGCCTCGCGCAGATGCGCGGGCTGGCGCGGTTCATCCTGGATTCCGCTGATGAGATCGATCTGCTCCTGCGCCGCCGTCGCGACGCGATGCAGCTCGAGGCCACGGCCGCGCTGAGGGAGTTTGCCCATGCGGCTGAATGATGCGGTTGACGCGGTCACCGGCGAGGTCTTTCGGGACGGCTGGAGCCGGATCCGGGGCTCGATGCAGGGGCTGAATGTCGCCAAGCAGAGCCAGCTTGTGCGCGCGGCGGCAGGGCATCGGCCAGCGGTCTTCAAGGCGATCCGGGGCGGCGGTACGCATACCAAATCACAGCTCACAAACCAGCTCGAGTACCTCACTACCAAGTCCACCCATATCGTGGACTCGAGCGGATTTCTGGATGGAAAGGCGAAGCTCGAGGCGGGTGACATCAAGGACCTGACCGAGCGCTTTGCCAAGCGGTGGGGTGCGGGCTTCAAACCCAAGCTGGGCCAGACCACCCATATGCTCATGTCCTTCCCCATCGGAACGCGCGGGGAGGATGTGCGCGACATCGCGACGGATGTGGCCGAGCGGTTCTTCCAGAGTGACGCGAGGCATTTCGACTACATCATCGCGGTGCACGAGGACCGCGATCACCCCCATGCGCATCTGGTGCTGAACCGCCGCTCGCAGGAAGGCGAATTCTTCTTTCTGGGGCGCAACCACCGCTTCAACTATGACGACTTCCGTCTCGCCATGGTCGAGGAGGCCGAGAAGTATGGCGTGCGCCTCGAAGCCACGCGGCGGGTCGATCGCGGGGTTGTGCATTACCCCGCCCCTACCCGCGAAGTCTATGCGGCGAAGGAAGAGGGCCGCGCGCCCCGCGAGCGGGAACGTGTGGGGACCGACCTGACCCGGACGCTGGCGGAGATCGCCAACACAAGAACCGTCTACCATTCGCTTGCTGCGGAGGCTTCACGCGAGGCGCGGGAAGACATCGCCGCTGCCCTCTTCCGCGCGGGCGAGGTGCTGGCGCGCGGCGGGCAGGTGCATAGAACAGGAGATGTGTATATGGCCGAGGATCAGAGTTTCGAGGACCTGAGAAGCCTCTATGCGGAGAAGCTCACGCGGGTGCAGGGCATGATCGCCGAGAAGTCTGACGCGGAACGTCCCGCGTTGGAAAAACGCCTCATCGAGATCCAGACGCAGGTCCAGCACATGCAGCCTCTCGGTTTGCGATCATCCACGCTGTCAGAGACCCCCTCGGAGGGCGGGATCTATTCTGAGGCCAATATCGACACCAAACAGCTAGAACGTCTTGCCGAGCCGGACTTGCGGGCGCGCATTGACGCGGCCCTGCGGGGTACCGGGATCAGCACATCGGAAGTGGTGGCCCGGATCGAAACCGGGGCGTCAAACGCAGCACTCGAGCACCAATGGATCGCCAACGATCTTGCCAAAGTGGCCGAGGCGCGGGACCTGAACCTCGAACGCCGCGCCGATCTGGAACAAGCGCGCGACATTCTCAACGATGTGCATGTCGCGCTCGGCACGCTGCTGGAACGGGAGAACGTGCTGCGCCGGGATGGCATCGTGGAGGAGAACGCGGTCAGCGAGCGGTTCCATTATCACGAGGGTGCAGTGCAGGCGATGGAAGGGACCATCCGTCAGGAGATGCGCGCCGAGGGTTTGACCGCGCAGCAAATCGAGGACCGGGACTGGGAGGTTGTCTCGCGGGCGGAGCGCCGGATCGAGACGGAGCAGCGCGCATATCTCGAGGCACATCCGGACCTGCTCGCACGCCCGGGCGATGTGTTCGACAGGTCCCAGCCCTACAGGGAGACCATCACCGATGCAGCTCGCGCCAGCGAAATCACCCGCGAGGTCGAAGGGGTCATGGAGGTACGCGACCTCCGCACGCCCGTTGCGGATGCTGTCGCAGATGACTTGCGCGCGCGCTATCCGGACATGCCGTCCCACCTCGCCCGCGGGCTTGGCGCGACCTACGCGGCCGTCGTCGAGATCCGGGACACGGAAGCCATCAATCAGGTCCGCCGCGACAAGGAGTTGCGCGACGGGCTCGGGTCTGGCACGCGCGACGAAACCCTCGCGACCCGCGATGAAACTGCGATGCAGTCTGACCGAACCGACCGCCTCGCAGACGAGATTGCGCGTGTCCTGGACCATGAGCGGGCGGGGGAGTTGTCCGCGCCCTTCGAGACCGAGGCGGAGCGGGACGCTTTCCGCGGCGAGATCGCGCGGGTGCTGGACGTTCGCCAACTCGAGCGCCTCACATCCGGCGATGCCGATGCGCTGGACAAGGTTCTCGAGGACCGCCTCGACCGGCTCTATGTCGCCAAAGTCTACCTGCAATCTGATGCAGCGACGGCCAATACGGAGGCCTTGCGCCAGGTGGTCGATGAACTGGCCGATGCTGAGTATGAAAAACACCGCGCGACGGACGTGGATGGCAAGACCGAGCGGGGTCAGGTCCATTGAGCGCTGCCATGGGAAAAGCGCGGATCGCCACCGGGGTGCTTCTCGTCACACTGGTGACCGCCGCCATGGGCTATACCATCGCCTCGGCGGTGCTGACCTACCAGGACCTTGGCTTCGGGGCCGAGATCGACTTTGCCTATATCGCGCAGAACTATATGGCGATCCTCGATCGCCGCCCGGAGGACGCGCAACTTATTCACCTGATCATCGGCAGCTTCGCCGCTGCCGGCCTGATGCTGAGCCTCGCTCTTTCGGGATCGGCCCTCACACGCTTTGGCCAGACCCATTGGCAGTCTGCGCGCGAGATGAAGGCCAATGGGTTTTTTGGCGCACCCGGCACCGGATTTATCCTCGGCAAGCTCGGCTCTCCGAGGTCCCGCGCGAAATACATTTGCTCGAAAGTTTTCCCCCATGCGCTGATCGTGGCGCCCACGGGCCGCGGCAAGACCACGGGCTTTGTCATTCCGAACCTGCTGACCTGGCAAGGCTCCGCCGTGACGCTCGATGTGAAGGGCGAGTGTTTCGAGGCCACGGCCCGGCACCGCGCGGCCCAAGGCGACAAGGTCTATCGCTTTGCCCCTACCGATTGGGAGGGCAAGCGCACGCATCGCTACAACCCGCTCCTGCGCATCTATCAACTGAAAGACCCCGCGCGCCAGCAGATGGAATTGCAGCTCCTGGCGACGCTCTTCCTGCAAAGTGACAACGACCGGGTGCAGGGCCTGCTCAAAGGCGGGATCGATCTCTTCGTGGCGGCTGGCCTGTTGGCCTTCCAGCGCAAGCGCCCCACCTTGGGCGAGATCTACCGCATCGCAGCCTCGGGCGGGAACAAGCAGAAAGAGTATTTCGCGCGGGGTCACGAGGTCGACAACAGGGCGGCCAAACTGATCTTCACGCGGCTCGCTTCGACCAATAACGACACGCTGACCTCCTATGTCTCGCTCCTGATGACCTCGGGGCTCGACCAATGGCAGAACCCGGCTATTGATGATGCGACGGCGGTCTCGGATTTTGATTTCCGGACGATCCGCAAGAAGCCCTTCTCGGTCTATCTCGTGGTCCAGCCGCTGATGGTGAAGCCCCTCGCGCCGTTGATCCGTCTCTTCTTCTCTGATCTCCTCTCTGCCATGCAAGAAAAGGACCCCGGGCCGGATGAGCCTTGGCCGGTGATGATCATGCTCGATGAGTTCAATCGCCTGGGCAAAATGCCCATCGTGGTCGAGAGCATCGAGACCTTACGGACCTATCGCGGCCACCTAGCCGTGGTCACCCAGACGATCCCCGCCCTCGATGAAATCTATGGCGAGAATACCCGCCGTGCCCTGCAGGGCAACGCGGGGGTGAAGCTCTACCTGACACCGTCAGATGAAAAAACCGTCGAGGAGCTGAGCAAGGCGGTCGGCAAGACCACCAAGACTGTCGTCACGCGATCTCAATCAATCGGCAAGAACCCCTTTGAAGGGCGCAGCCAATCCACACGGACCGAAGAAAGCTCCTTGCTGCCTGAAGATGAGGCGCGCCGCCTGCCGCTCGACGAGATCGTCATGGTGATCGATGCGCAAATGCCGGTCCGTGCAAAGCGGATCCAATATTTTGACGACCGGCTGTTCAAGGCGATCCATGCGGCGCAGACAGGGGAGTTGCCGTTTCCGGAGCCGGGGGGAGGGGGAGCGCAAGGCACGCTGCCGCTGAGTGTTCAAGCGATGCCGATGACACCGCCTGCGAGTGGAGGGCATGGACCTGAAACTGACGCGGTTGTGGAGAGCGCAAGACAAGTTCCGGGCAGTCAAACGTTAGGGCAAATCGACGTCGCCCCAAAGAAGACCGTGCCTGTCGTTCAAGCTGTGATCGCCCAGGAACAGCGACAGATGGAGTTGGATTTTGGGGACCAGGTTGCGGATGCCGAGACAGTGGGCGTGGATGATGAGGCGCAGATGCGCTCTGCCGTTGGTGGCTTGGACGACATGGAAGCGATGCTGCGAAAAGGGGATGGCGAAAAGAGGGTTGCTCGATAGGGTGGCGTGCATGGTTTATATGTTGGGGAGGCGGGAAGCATGCGTAATTGGGCTGACCCTGCTCTGAGGTCGAGCTCCCGATAAGATCACAGCAATGCTGTGAGAATGGGAGACAGAGAATGGACTATTTTGTTTGTTCGGATATTTCGCTGCGATCTTGCGCGGTCTGCATTGTTGATGCACGTGGCAAGGTCTGCTTGGAGCGGGAACTGCACTGCGAGGTCGACGACATTGCAGATTGCCTGGATGGTTTTGGACATCCAATCGCGCGTGTCGGCTTCGAGGCTGGAGCGTTCAGCTAGCACCTTTTCTTTGGTTTGCAAGAAAAGGGTTCGACATCGTTTGTATGGAAGCTCGGCAGGTCAGTGCGGCGCTATCAGCGATGCGGAAAAAAACCGACAAAACGGATGCGAAAGGCATTGCACATATACTGCGTACGGGGTGGTTCAGTCCCGTGCACATGAAGAGCCGCGAGGCGCATGGCGCGCGCGTTGCTGAGCACCAGAAAGGCATTGCTCAAGAAGACTATTGATCTGGCCAACGAGGTTCGCGGCTTATTGAAGATATTTGGCGTGCGTCTGCCAAGAACGGTCAAACATGGCAGCTTCGACGCCCTTGTCCGCCCAATGATCGAGTTGGACGAGGTGCTCGCACATGCGGTCATTCCACTGCTGGATGCGCGCGCTGTGCTTTTCCAGAACTATCTTGAACTGGATCGCAGGGCGAAGCGCGCAGCGTCGCAAGATGAAGTTTGCATGCGGATGATGACCGTGCCTGGCGTCGGCCCGATCGCTGCGTTGACATTCAAGGCGGCGGTCGATGACCCAAACCGTTTCAAACGTTCTTGCACGGTGGCTGCGCACTTTGGCCTCGCGCCAAGGCGATACCAGTCGGGCGAGCACGATAATCCAGGCCGCATCTCAAAAGCGGGCGATCAAGATGTACGAGCCACTCTCTACGCCGCCGCAAATGCTCTGCTTATGCGTACGATGGCTAAATCTCAGATCAAGTCATGGGGAATGCGATTGATGCGCACAAAGGGGCGACGGCGCGCTGTTTTTGCTGTCGCACGTAAGCTCGCTGTGCTTCTTCACCGGATGTGGGTTGATGGCACGGAATTCCGTCAGGAACAGGTGGGAGGAACGGCATGACCTGAATAGCCGAACACCTAACCTGACGGGATCGTCCAATCCGGACGAGGTCTGTGGATGAAGACGAAAATGTCTGCTGCGCAATGTGAAGCGCGCCGGGAAGCAGGGCTCTCCACAACCAATCGGACACATGCATGCAGCGGCGCCTTTCGAACGTCAAACCAGACTGCGAAGAGAAGCGTGACCCGGATAAGCGATCCAAAGCGGAAAAACGAAAGGAAACGAGCTTGACCCAGACACCCAATTAGCGAAGCTGACCTTCGCTGCGTGAGCGTTTGCGCCTGGCAAGACCAGCGATAGCTGACATTCAGCAACGGCGCTACCGTTGTATGGACCTGCATAGGCCCATCACTGATTCAGTGTTCGCAAATTGTTCTGATTTCGCTTGACCGAGATTTCAACACAACATATTTGTTGCGTCATGACTTTAGTGTACGATTCGTCCACAGGCTACCTTGCTCCCGGCGTCCATATTGTGACCTGGGATGAACTGGTCGCTCTATGTTCGGTCAATCAGCACCGAACGCGCTTGGTTGGCGGCCTCAAGAGTGCCGCCCTTAACCTCGGGGGAGCAGGCTGCACGTTGTTGCTTTTGGATGGAAGTTTCGTGTCTGAGAAGGACCTACCAAACGACTATGATGGCGCTTGGAGCCCAGTTGGCATGAACCCTTACCTTGTAGATCCGGTGCTGCTCGATTTTTCGCCATCCGGACGCGCGGCAATGAAAGCTAAGTACGGCGGAGAGTTGTTCCTAGAGAGCGCGGTCGCCGCACCCGGTGTACTTTTTCGTGACTTTTTTCAATCCGACAGAAGTGGAAACGCCAAAGGAATACTGTCTCTAGACCTAGGGAGCATCAAATGATCACCAATGAGCGCCAATACAAAATTACTCGAGCAAATGCCGAGAAGTTTAAGGCTGCGATTGATGGCTTTGATGTCGCAGAGAGAGAGAAGGCCGGCATACACCCGACCTTTATTGAGGCCGAGCTTAGTGGCTTGAATAGCCAACTGGTCGACCTTGAAGAAGAAATCCGAGCATATGAGGAGCTGCAGTCAATGCAAGCTCCCGTTATTACGGTGGAGCGGATTGAAGACCTAGCCGAGGGCTTGATTGCAGCAAGGATTGCTTCCGGACTTTCTCAGCGTGAACTCGCGGAGAGGATGGGACTCAAACCTCAGCAGATCCAACGCTATGAATCGGATAAGTACTCGAGTGCAAGTCTAGCCAGAATTATTCAAGTAACAGAAGCACTCAATATTGAACTTAGAAACGAAATACTGGTCCCGTACCAACCTGATGGTTTCGAAGGAGTTTTGCAGAAGCTATCTCAGGTAGGCTTGGACGCAGCTTTCCTAAGATCTAAACTTCTGAGCTCAGCGGATGAAAGCAGGTTTAGCGCTCTTTCCGATGGGTCGCCGCAAGAGGCACCAACAGTTGTTGACCGCTCGATAGAAGCGGTTTCGAGAGTCTATGGTTGGGCCAAA
The DNA here is from genome assembly GCF_009363735.1 of Roseovarius sp. THAF8. NCBI lineage: Bacteria > Pseudomonadati > Pseudomonadota > Alphaproteobacteria > Rhodobacterales > Roseobacteraceae > Roseovarius > Roseovarius sp. THAF8. The sequence continues at coordinate 56,035 of NZ_CP045411.1, forward strand.
GACCAGCTTTTCTCGGCGCATCCCTTGAGTGTGCCAGCAATAGCTGGAGCGCAAGCAAGGTTCAAAATGCCAGCAAAGCGAGACGCTGATCAAACAGCTCTTTATGCGACATATGCCAATTATCTGGCCCGACTTGTGTTGAATGCGACGCCGGTAATTGAAGGCCCAGCGGTACCTGATGAGCCGGAAGAATTTCTGAGACTGTTCCACGAAAACTATGAAGAGTTTGGTTTCCGAGACTTGCTAAACTTCTCTTGGGATTTGGGTATCCCAGTGGTGCCATTGCGAGACGGGGGGCAATTTCACGGAGCATGTTGGAGAATATCAGGCAGAAATGTCATTGTAATGAAACAAAAGACTCCACATGTAAGTCGATGGATATTCGACTTACTGCATGAGCTTTACCACGCATCTCAACGACCCGAAGAAACTGACTTCGTGATTTTGGAGGCTGCCGAAACTTCCGAGGAGCGCCGTAGCTCCGATGAAGAGGTAAGAGCAAGTCAATTCGCTGGCGAGGTTGGTCTCTCGGGCCAGGCGGAAGAGCTCACGGCAATTGTCGTGGATAGAAGCCGCGGCGACATCAAAAGGGTCAAGTCCGTTGTTGCGCGCTTGGCCGAGGAGAGGGGCGTGGACGTTGGATTGCTCGCAAATTACCTAGCATTTCGCCTTCAGATGCAAGGGATCAACTGGTGGGGAGCTGCGGCGAACCTCCAGCGAGGTGGCGGGGATCCTTGGATGGTCGCGAGGGATGTGTTTTGCGAACGGTTTTCCTTTGATGGCCTAGACGACGTCGATGGTTCAATTTTGCAACGAGCTCTTGAGAGGAATTATTGATGAAACCCTTGGTCGAACTCAAACCACTCAAGATTAGCTGCACGGATAGCGATTGCGATAACGGTCTTCACTGTTTCAAGACGACGCGACAGATGGGGCGTAAGGAGCGTGGAAGTTGTCGGTCTTGCGGTGCCAAGCTTATCGACTGGCCGCGGCTGCATAAAAGATCAATCGAAGATGCTGAATTCACTTTCGAGGCGCTTCGAAATGAAAAAATTAGGCATCATTTCTTTCACGTTGAGATTGATCAGCGTGCAAAGAACTACGCCAAGCGAAAGGGTTGGTTGAAGCTTCGAGAAGCAGTCGAAAGTAGGATCAGAAAGTACGTGGCGAAGGCAGGGAACCCGCGTGATGGGCGGCAAACACCGTTCGAAGACAATCCAATCTTCTATGCACAGCACGCAACCGCCACATGCTGCCGAACCTGCCTCAACTACTGGCATGACATCTCCAAAGGCCACGATTTGACTGATGAGGAGGTAGACTACTGCGCGGACCTAATTGAGATGTATCTTCGAGAGCGCCTGGACGACGTTGAAGACGGGCCACAGCGTGTTCCCCCGATCCGGTCAAAGATTATGGGGTAGGGGGTCGAGAGATGCTCAGAGGCGTTATCAATACGGAGCAACAGGCAGAGCATCTGCGCAATAAATCGGTCAGCGCATCTGAACGGCGTGTGCTGCTTTCCAAGCTAAGCGGCTCCGACCAAGAAGCTGACCTAAGCGTTCCGACGAATTGTGAAGGCTTCGGTCGAGTTCGTCACTTCAAAACCTCAACGGCTCCGAGCTGGCCGTCCAACCCACTGCCAATCCTGCCGGCGGCGAAGGCTCTAGGGCTCCCGGACGGCCAGACTGCCATGGAAGCACAAGTCTATCAAAACGCGGCTTGCCCTTGGCGATGCTGGTACTGTTTCGTTCCTTATCCACTACTGAGCGCCAACCCAAAAAAGTCGAAGTGGTTCACGATATCGGAGCTAGTAGACCTCTTCGAGAATGAGGCAGATGGGTGTCCGAGAGTCATCGATCTATCAGGTGGGTCGCCGGATTTGGTCCCAGAATGGCCAGTTTGGATGATGGAAGAGCTGGAGGCCAGAGGACTCGATCATCAGACGTTTCTATGGTCGGACGACAATCTCAGCACTGACTGGCTTATGACTAAGCTGTCGAAGTCGCAGCTGGAGCGAATGCAGTCTTACAAGAATTACGGTCGGGTTTGCTGCTTCAAAGGTATCGATGAAAGGTCATTTGCGTTTAACACAAATGCAGAGCCAAGCGGCTTTGAGTTCCAGTTACAAGTAATGGATAGGCTGCTGGACCTCGATCTCGACGTCTATGGCTACATCACGCTTACCGACCCAACGTCTGACAACATCGATTCTCGGATGAGCGCCTTCTTCGACCGTTTGCAGACCATTCATGAATTCCTCCCCCTTCGCATAATCCCACTGCAGATTGGCGTCTACGGTCCAGTGGAGCCGAGAATGAATGACGAGTTTGATGCCAGCCTTGCTATACAAGAAGTGGCAATCCAGCACTGGAACGTGGAAATCGAAAAAAGGTTCTCACTCGAAGATCGTCAACGGCCAATCACGGACGTGAGCTTGCGGAGGTCTCAGGTATGAAACACGCGCCGATCGATCTCTGGTCGTTCGAAAGCAGGGTAGAGTTCTGGCTTCTAAAGTCGCTATCGGCGGGCGTCACTAGCTTCTCAAGTCTGCTTGCAGAACTCCCCGGAGTGTACCCCACTGCCGCAATGGCGGGAATTCGTCGTCTAGTCAAAAGTGGGCGCATTTCAGTCGAGATGGGCCGAAAGCTAGCTCTCCAAGCACGTGTCGCATCAAGCCCCACTTCAACTTATGCCGAACTTCCACCGCCGCATCCGTTGGATTTCGAATGGAGATTCAACCAGGAGACTTCTGAAGCACTCGCTTCTCGAGCTGTGATTCCCAGTGCACGACGTTTTGGAAGGACGCTTTGCCTTGGCGTCCCGACAGTCGCCTTGGCCGCAATCAAGCTAGGTTTGGGTCAACACGCCGACTTCTTGGGAGAAGCCAACGAGATTTCAACGGCTGTAAGCGAACATGCACGAAGAAGGGCTAGCTCGCTCTCAACACATTTCGGTTCGAGCCGGGCTTCTTCGGCGTCCTATGCGAGTGTAGTTCTAGATCCTCCTTGGTATGATGATTGTCTTCACGAGATGATTCCGCTGGCGGCTTCTGCTTGCCAGCACAACGGTACCGTGTTCGTGGTCGCTGCCCCATTCGGTTCGAGAAGATCGGCGATCGATCATCGCGCCAATCTGATTTCCATTGCTGAACAGTGCGGTCTGGTTCTGGCAAATCAAGTTCCAGCATTCGCGAGGTATCAGACCCCTTTCTTTGAAGCCAATGCTCTTAAGGCCGCTGGCTTAGCGGTACCCGGAGATTGGAGGACGGCCGACTTGCTCGAGTTCCGAAAAGCCGGTGTTGGGAGCAGCCTGCCTTTGAAGGCTCGAACAAGGCCTCGCCCGTGGCACGAACTCTCCGTCGGTCGGATGCGTCTATTTATCGACGTGTCTCAACCAGATGAGCATGGAGGCGATGTCACACTAAATAGCATCGTTGCAGGTGACGTATTGCCTACAGTGAGCAGGCGCGACGGACGGAGGACGCGGGCAAACGTTTGGACGTCTGGCAACCGCATCTTTCGGTGCAACAGGCCAAATGAGTTAGTTGCTGCACTCGAAGGAGACTTGTTGGCGCTTCCAGAATTTTACCATCGCGATCCATGTCGACCCTATTACCACAGAAATTTCCAACGATACGCTACGTTGAAGTTCCACCTTCAGAAGCTCTCCGCTAAAGAGCTGCAGGAAGAGAAGGAGCACTTTGGTGGGAACAGTGGCGCGGCGCGAAGAATTGCTTCACGAACTCAGCGCGAGGTTGCGTTCGCACAACTTTTGGGGTCCGCTCCTCGCAGAGATCCTTTGCAGCCGTTTGGACAGTAAGTTGCACGTGGCGATCTTTTCAGAACCATTTTTGTCGTTCCTCAAAGCTGGACAGAAAACAGTAGATACGCGCTTGTCCTCGGTGAGGTGCGCTCCCTACGGCCATGTATCCTCGGGTGACCTCGTTCTTGTGAAAGAAAACTCTGGGCCGATCACTGCAGTAACAAGAGTCTCCGATGCTGAGTATTTTGCTACTGCGCATCACTCGTTGGATGCAATTAGGGCCGACTATGGCACTAGGATCTTGGCTGGAGATGATTTCTGGCGATCAAAGCAGTACGCTAGGTTTGCTTCCGTTATTCACGTTGAGCAAACCACAGAGTTTGCACCGATCGAATTTGCGAAAACTGACAGACGAGGATGGGTCGCGCTGGATGACGACCAGTTGGAGTTTGCTTTTTGACTGGCAAGGTAGTCCTCGCTTTTTCCGGGCAGATAGGCAGTGGCAAAAGTTCACTGGCAAAAGCAATCAGTGACGAGTTTGGTTTTCCCCGAATAAGCTTTGGCGGCTACGTCAGGCATTTGGTTCGACAGTCTGGCGGAGACGAGAGTGACAGAAAATCACTTCAAGACGAGGGCGAAAGACAGGTCGATAACGACCCAAGTGCGTTCCTATTGGCGACACTCAATTATCACGATGTTGACAAAGCAAACTCCTTTGTTGTTGAAGGCTTGAGACATACTTCGATCCTGAACGAGATGCGCAAGTTCTTCGGAACAGATCTTATCCACATTCATTTGGAGGCTGCCGATCAAATTGCCTTCGTGCGTGCGGTAGCACGCGGAGACGACCCAAAGGTCGTGGAGCGCGCTTTGCGACACACAGTCGAGGCCGACGTGGCGATAACGTTGCGCGAAGCCGCCGACTTAGTGCTTGCCGCTTCTGAAACGTTGTCGGAACTGACAACGCAAGTTGTTCCGTTGGTTGAATCGAGAACCTGACGGACAAGAAAAGCACGGAACACGGACATCCGCTGTTGCGAGGTTGACCTGGAGGAAACCTCCCTTCCGTAAGCCTCGTAGAGCGTGATAGTTGTAGCAGATTGCTGCTGTCAGAAGTTCTCGATCCTCAGTATCGCTTTGATTTCTTTCGCACGTTCCGCCAACGGGGAATTGGTGTGATAAACACTATCAATGAACCCTTGAGCCCATTCTAGTAGTTCATTCAGGCGCTCAGGTGGATCTGGCCGAAAGGCTTGGTTGGCGTGGACGATATTGTTCCTGATCGTTCTAAGCTGTCTGTAGCAATTCTCGAATACCGACTTCTCTTGGTCGAACTCGATGTCCACGTAGCGGTAGTCTTCGATGTTGCCGTCGTAGCGGCCAGGAACCCCGATCGACTTTAACTCGTCAAAGAGATCTCGTGGAAGGTCGGGTGAGGTCTCGTGAAAGTGCTTGATTGCCCCTTCGAACGCCATCTCGTTCAATACCAAGCTAATGAGCTTGCGTTCTTGCTGGTTCATGCTGCCAGACTCCCAACCTTAGCATATTCTAACGTGCGTGCGCTCAGCGAAGCAACGTATTGGCGAGGTAGTTGACTTTCTTGATCAGACCGAAACGTACCATCAGTTCGCTGCCGACATGATTTCGCTTTTACGCCGAATGGCAGCAATGCGGACTGCGAATGCAGCATCTTGACCCGTTGGTGAACGGCAGGAATGGGCCGTCACCGCCTGCCGAGGCGACCCAACCTTGAAAGCTGCGCCAGCATTCGGGCTCCTGTGCCGGTTGCGTCACCGGAAGGAGCTGCGGTTGGCCCACCCGCAGTATTGGGTCGGCTTGGCAACGCTTGCACACCAAAGAATTGGCGCGCACGCAGAGCTGCGTACTCCGCGCCAGTCGCACCTCCGATGGCGTATCGGTTGTAGACTTGCTGGCTTCCTGCGAGCCCTCGGGCAAAGGCATAGCTGCCGCCGAAGCCGGCTGAGAGCGCTGGCATCATGATGTTTCCAGAAATCGCCCGCACCAGGAATGGCGTTGCTATGATAAATCCCTTTGCCATCAGCACCATCATGAAGAAGGGGATGAGCGCGCCGATGTTGGAGGCGCCTTCCGGGTCGCCCAACTCAGCAAGAAGCGCACGCGAGACCCCCGTGATCGTCGCGAACACGCCAGCCACGACGATAGGGTACATCGCGAAGGAAATCAGCGCCGAAAGCCAGCGTGCGAAATAATCCTTGGTCACTTCAAAGAGGGTCAGGAAGATCATGATCGGTGCAATCCCGATCAGCAGAGCGATCATGAGCCTGGACGCAACGACGATGAACGCAGCCAAGCCACCGAGGATTGAGAGCAGCAAAACCCCAAGGGTGTCCAACAGGGCACCGGCCATCCAGTTCAGTTCAGACCCCGCGGCATTCAAATAGTCCCCGAGCGCCGCGATCAGGTCATCGAACTCCTCTGCGAAGGTGCCAGACGGTCCGGGTGATCCGCCGCCGACCGAGGCCACAAGCGACCCGGCAGTGCTGTCGATCCCGTTCAGGATCGCCGCAGCAAGGATGTTGAACTGTACCCAGTTGGTTGCAAATGCGCCTATCAGCCCGATCTTCACGGCGAGCCAAAAGGCGGTGCGACCGTCCATGGCGCGATACTGGTAGATCGTGTTGATGAAAACCAGAATGACGACGAGTGTGGTGCCGAGGACGAGCATCGTTCCGACTGTTGCGGCGACTGCGCCGAATTGCGTCTCGGCAGCGGTATTGAGATAGCCTTCAGCCGTTTCCACGAAGTAGGTGACGACGCTCATGGAATCCTACCAGTTTCCGGCGGCTTTGCAGATTGGCATGGCTTCACGCCGAAGCTCATTTGCCTGGCGTCGAAATTCTGACGTCGCTTCCACGATGTCCCAGTATTCAGATGCGGCGAATTGCTCGCCGAAGACGCCTTCAGCGGCCTCCCAAGACGGATACCGCGTGGGACATTCGCAGCTCTGGGCTTCAACGATGCGTTGCATGCTCTGTGCCCGATAAATCTGTTGGATCAGGAGCCGTTTATGGGACTCGCGCACATCTATGTTTTGCATCCACTCTGGCTCTGGAGGTTGATTAGGGCAGACATCCGGTTGGTTTTCGAGCGTTGGGATCAGGTTCCGTTCAGAGACGCCAGCGGTTGCGCAGAGAACGACGAGCAGGCCTGCCGTCGCAACGACCCGCATCATTCTGAAGCCGCCTTCGTCGCCAAAGATTCTCGCTTCACGAACGTGGTGTAGCCGTAATCACCTGCTTCAGCTGTAATGACTTCCCACCCCTCTGCGCCGCGCTCATTCAAGGCGCTTCGCATCGCGTCGTAGTCCTTTTGCTTCTTCACCTGGAAGAACAGGATGTCATATTCAAAGGTCTTCATTGGGAAGCTCCAGTCTCGGTTGCGCCGGGGAGGTAGAATTCTGTGATGCCGCGCCTGCCGTCATGGCGACCGGCCTGGATGATCACGTCGATGGAATTCTCGATATATTGGATCATGTCGGCATAGGTCATTGGGATCTCGGTCTTGAGTGCCGCGATCGCGAGCCTCTGCACGGCGAGTTGCGGGGTTTCGGCGTGCAGCGTGGTCATGGATCCGCCATGACCGGTGTTGATCGCCTCGAGGAAGGTCATGGCTTCCTTTCCGCGCACCTCGCCCAGAATGATCCGGTCGGGGCGCATGCGTAGCGTGGCAGTTAGCAGAACATCGGCTGTCTGGAATTCCACATCGCGATTGGCGATGAGGGTCACGGCATTGGGCTGGGTCGGCAGAAGTTCGGCGGCTTCCTCGATGGTGACGATGCGTTCCTCAGTAGGCACATGAGAGAGGATCTTCCGCGCGGCAACGGTCTTGCCGGTGGAGGTGCCACCAGAGACGATCATGTTGAGCTTGTTGTCGACGCAGAACGCGAGTGCATCGTCGATGACGCCAGACGCGACGACCCCGCGCAGTTCCCGGGTTTTCTCTAGGCGGAGTTCTTCAAGCTTTCGTTCCTTTCCATAGAGGAAATCAAGCGCGATCCCGTCGAGTGGCAGGCTCGAGAAGAACCGAAGGCTGATCGACATCGCCGACAGCACGGCAGGCGGGGTGATGACCTGTGCCCGGATCGGCCGGCCCTTGTAGGTGATCGAGACCGAGACGATGGGCCTGTCCTTGCTCATCGTGGTATTGGCGGAGGAGGCGATCTGGTTGCCGAGATCCTTCACTTCTGTCGCGGTCAACGCCTGGTCCAACTGCCGCATGAAATGATCCCCCTGGAACTCTCCCCAGCAGCTGCCGTCGGGATTGATGCAGATCTCGATGACATCATCACGTGCGGCGGCGTCGATCCGGTCGAGCGAGGTCTGGAGATAGCTCAGCGACATGGGCTCAGAATAACTCCAGATCGCGGTCGACCATCACCGTCACGCGGGCCCCCTGGTCGACATAGATGACGGGTCCGATCGAAAGGTAGTCGCCAATGACGCTGTCGGTGGCATCGGCGAGATCATCGCCCAAGTCTTCGAGAACGTCGGCGGCAGTCTCGCCTTCGACATTGGAGGCGGCGGCGTTCGGCGCGGCGGATATCAGAGAGATCAGCGCGGCAGAGCCAAAACGCTCGTCAAATCTGGTATCGACAAAGCCGGTCACACCGGAGCGGCCAAGTTCGTCTCCTCCGAAGGAACTGATCTGGACGGTCTGGTTGTCGGGCAGGACGATCCGATCCCAGGCGATCGTGACCCGACGTTGTGCGATATCAACGCCGGATCGATAGCGCCCGATAAGACGGGAGCCGCGTGGGATCAGGAGCCGGGAACCGTCGAAGCTGAAGACGTCTTCGGAGACCACGGCGCGGGTCTGGCCGGGCAGAGAGCTGTCGAGAGCGGTTTCCATGACGGCCTGGATCATCGTGCCCTGGACAATGGTGTTCGACGGATTGGCGATAACCTCGGCCTGCGTGACCGACGTGGGCAGCGCGCCGTTCAGCACGAAATCCGTCACCTCTCCGAAAGTGCGTTCGGACAGAGCCGTCTCATTAGCGCCCGAAGTACCGCCAAAGGCGATGGTGGGCGAGGTGATGCGGCTTTGCTGAAATGCGCGTTCCTCGGCTGCGCGGCGCTCGAGGTCCGCAAGCCGTCTTGCTTCCTCCTCGAGGAGCATGCGTTCTTCTTCCCGCGCCCGCAACTCGTCCTCGGTGGGACCGACGGGTGCCGGAAGGGGGCGGTTGGCTTCGAGCTGGGCCAGCTCGAGATCCATGCGGAGTTGCTCCAGCTCGCGATCGCGCGCTGTGAGCTCGTCGCGAAACTGCTGTTGCGCGGCTTCCGAGGCGGACTGCAGGGCGGCAATCTGGGCGGTCAGCGCATCGATGGCTTCGGCGGCAGTCGTGTCTTCTTCGACCACTGGTTCTGGCGCGTTGCGCAATTCCTCGATCTGGGCCTGAAGGGCGGCAAGCTGCGCCAGAAGCTCGGCGTTGGGTTCCACCGGATCCGGTGCGACCAGCACCACCTCAGGATCAGGCGGAGGGAGGGTTTCAATCGTCCCGAACCCGTCGCCCTCGTTTTGGAACACGTCCGGCGTGGCCGTGGGCAGGGCTTCCTCTTCCTCTGGTTGGGACATCAGATAGAGCAATGCCCCGCCCGCTCCGATCACGAGGACGACGAGCAGTGCGAGCAGCGGAGAGCGCCGCGGGGCAGCGAGTCGACCTGTTCCTTTGCCTCGTTCAAGGGCGGCGAGGCGCTTTTCGAGATCCGTGTTTCCAGCGTCGCTCATGAGCCTGCCCCCGCTAGCGGTGTGGCCTCGATACAGACCACCTCTTCCCCGACCCGCAGAACCCATTGCCTGTTCACGCCGGACACCCGGATCACGCCGTCCTCGGTGGCCTGCGTGTTCACCGTGCGCTCGCGGCCCTTTGCGTAGCGGAAGATCGCGGGCACCGGCGCGTTCCGCGGGAACTCAAAATACGTGAAGGTCCCGTCATCCCAGACGCGGGTCGGCGTGAACTCGGTGCGCGCGCTGGCACCGTAGTTGTAGTTCGGCGCTTGTGCCGCGACGGCGCGGCCCTTGCGCGTGTGGTCGTCTGGATAGCGGAACTGCACCACGTAGAAGGTCGGGCTGCGGGTTTCCTGGACGTTGAAATAATAGCTACGCCTGTTCGTGTAGACGGTCACGTTGGTATGGACACCGCGCGCGATGGGCTTGATCGCGAAGGCCTGGCCGCCGGGGACGCCGTCAATCTCGAAGCCCTCCGTGTCGCCTGCGATGATCGAGCGGATGCTCTCGCCTTCGCCGAACTCGACCGTGGTGACATGGGTGAGTGAAACGCTCAGACGGTAAACCTGGGCTTCCTGGTAGGTGGCCAAGCGCACCCGGTTGTCATTGGGCCCGCCGCGCGGGATGGCTTCGGCGAAGGCGAGGTCCGGCAGGAGGGCCATCCAGAAAGCGAACAGGCTGAAGCGAAACACGGTCAATTCTCCAATTTGTCGGAGCGGATAGAATATTCGAGCACGGTGAAGCCGAAGGGATTGGTCCAGACCTCATCGATGGAGCGGCGAGTCTCGGGGCGGAACTCGAAAAGAAGGGTGGCTGTGAAAAGACCGGTCTGGACGCCATTGATGGATGTGAGGCGTTTGCGCAGGCGGACCGTGGCGCGGCTCAAACCGATGCGATTGATACTAAGGATTTCCACATCGAGCCGGGCATTGGGGCCATAGACCGTCGGTGGGTAGTTCTCATTGGCGCTGTTCCAGATCTGGCGTAACCCGCTCTCGGCAGCGCCATCTGAGCGGCGCAAAACGCTTCGGATGCGCAGATCGTTGTCGAGCTGGTTGTAGACCTCACGGTCGGTCACGTAGCGGAACACCTCCGCCTCGATGATCGCCTGGTTGGCGGTGACAGACGTCGCTTCCACCGAGGCTTCGGGCAGGGCAAAGCCCGTCTCAGGATCATAGGGCACAACGACCGGGGGAGGATCGACATCGAGGATCGCGACGGCCGCCGCGCTCAGGCATCCGAGGATGCCGAAGATGAGGCCGATGAGCCCAAGGCGCTGCCAGAGCCGTTCACGGCGTAGCGCGCCATAGACCAGCTCTTCTTCGATGATTTCCTGTTCACTCGCCACGTGTCACACCTCGGCTCGGCGTTTCGAAATAGATTGAATCGGTTCTTCGCTGCCTCTCGCTTCGTTCGAACGCGAAAACCGATATTTGATATTCTGGGTCAATTTCGAAACGCCCTAATCAGCCCGCAGGTCGGGTAGGGTAAAATCCATGAAGCGCTGCTCCTCGGCGATGGTGGCCGCATCGATCACGCCGCCGGTGCCGTCGCCCACGGTTTGCACGGCTTCGAGCTGCCACATGGCGACCAGTGCGATGGCAAGTTCCGCCGTCACGCGCGTGTTGAGATCGACGCTTTCCTTGAGTTCGTCCATGTCATCGATCAGCGCGACCAGCCGGTCGACCCGTTCCAATGATTGGCCTGCGTCTTCGTAGCTGTTCTGGGCGGCGGCCGCGACGAGCGCGCCGGTCGTGGCTTGCGTCGCCACGCGATTGGCACCGGGATTGCCGCTGGTCGCCATTTCCGAGAGGGTGTCGTCGTCAAAGCCGAGATCGGCCAGTACCCGGTCCATCTGGGTTTCGATTTCTCCCGCGCCGGAGCCGGACAGGCCCGAGAAATCCCCCGTCTTGATGGCCTCAATCGTCGCAAGGATGTCGCCGAACTCTTGGTCGAGCAGACCGTTCAGCTCGTCTTCCATCTCGGTGCGGATGATTTCCGGCAGTTCGGCGAGGCGCGTCAGGGCCTCGTAGGTTCGTTGCAATTCGCCAAGTTGGTCCGTGAGCGTTGCAAGGTGTTCACGGAGCTGAGTCAGCTGCTCGTTTTGCAGGATCTCGTCCTCGATCATCTGCCGCAGCTGCTGGATGTTTTGCGCGATGTTCTGGGTGTCGACGACGGGCACGCCTTGCGCGAGGGCAGGGGACGGTGTGCCGAGATGCAGGCCAATCCCAAGCGTCGTGGCCAAGGCCGTTCTCAGAAAAATCCGTCCCATCAGTCAATCTCCCTGATCGTGAATTCCATGAAGGCGCCTTCGGCCATGTGGGCGCTGGCCTGCGCCAGCTCTTCGGCGGAAAGGACTCGGGTCCGTGCTGCCTGAAGTCTGATGCGGGCGGCAACGAGACGTACGAGTTCGGCGCGGGCATAGGTATTGAGCGCGATGCTTTCCTGAACGTCTTCGGTTTCGGAAATCCGCTCGACGATTTCTTGGATGCGTAGGGCGGCTTGGCGGATCGCGGCGGGCGAGTTGCTGCCATAAAAGGCGGCCCCATGCCCGGTGATCGAGAGGTTCGCATTGGCGAGAAGTGCGGGGTCGATCGTGCCAAGCGCTTCGATCCCACCGATGCGGCTCAGATAGAGATTGTAGCGTTCGGGGATGACCTGGACGTAGTGCTGGGTCTCAGTGAAAGGCGGCACCCCACCATATTCGAACACCCGGCCGGGTCCGGCGTTGTAGGCCGCGAGCGCGTTGATGATGTTTCCGTCGAAGGTGTTCAGTTGCGTTGCGAGGTACCGCGCGCCGCCATGCACCTGCAGGTAGGGGCTGTCATAGTATTCCGGGTTGATGCCGAGATCGCTCGCGGTGCCGGGCATGATCTGGGTGAGGCCGAAGGCGCCGACCGGCGAGCGGGCACCGATGGTGAAGCGGCTTTCCTGCCAGATCAACGCCTGCAGCAGGGCGCGCCATTGGACCGGCGATAGACCCGCGCGCCCCACGCCTGCAAATCCGCCGGTCTCCTGGGCCACGCGGATGATGAGCTGCTCGATATTCTCGGCGGCATCCCCGAACATCTGCGCGCCGCCGGGATTGGGATCGATCTCGGCATTTCCATAGACGGCTTCGACAGAACGTGCGGGATCACCGCTGCCGTTCTCCAGCCCCGAGACCATAGCCGGCAGGCCCTGACCACCAAAGCTGGTCTGGGCATCGAGGATGCGCTGCAGGGTATCCAGCTGCTCGCGTTCGATCTCGGCGATGAGTTCGCGCACGGACAGCTTGTCGGACTGGATGGCGAGGTCGGCCCCGCGATCGCCGGTCTCAATGATATCGCGCGCGGTCAGCCCGCTGTCATTGGTCGGCACGCCTTGGGCAAGGGCAAGACCGGGCAGCAGGCAAAGCGCCAGGATATGAGGCAGGCTAGACGTCAAAGTCGCCCTCCGGCGCGCCAAGCGGCGTGAAGGTGCAATCAGGCGCGACGGGGGCCGTCGAGGCCAGGAAGGTGAAGCAATTGGCCTGCGGTTCTTGGTATTGGGCGCAGGAGGCGAGAGCGCCAAGCGCAGCGAGCAGCAACAAAATGCGTGTCATGAAAGCCTCCAGAAGTCAGGACGGTCGCGGTAATCGGCGCCGACGAGCGCCTCGCCTTTTTCCATGCCGCCGAGGATGGTGAGATTGGGCCCGAGGGCGCTCAGATCGGCATCGACGACAATGGAGCCCTGATCATCGCGGATGAGCGCGAGGCGGCTGTCGCTGCCGGTGTTGAGAAGCACGTCGAGTTCCTTCTCATAGAGGTTCAGCATCGCGTAATCGGCGGCGTGCGCCCTGATGTTTGGGAGCAAGATTTGCGTCGGCACGGCCTCGACGATGGTCTTGCCGGTGCGCGTGCGCTCGAGCTGACTGGCGTATTGGGTCATCATCACCGCGACGGTGTTCTGCTTGCGCGCGGTGACCAGCCAGTTCGACAGCCGTTCGGCGAAATACGCGTTATCGAGGGCCTTCCAGGCCTCGTCGATCACGATGATAGTGGGGCGACGGTCCTCGATCTCGCGCTCCACCCGGCGGAAGAGATAGGAGAGGACGGCCATGCGCTCCTTCTCGGCCTCGCTGTCGAGAATGCCGGTGAGATCGAAGCCCACCACATCGCCTTCCAGCGAAAACGTGTCCTCCAGCGTCTGTCCGAAGATCCAGCCGTAGCGGCCCTCTTCGGTCCATTCGAGCAATCGCTGGTACAGATCGCCGCCATCGTCGGTGGAGACGAACAGCGATGCGAAATCCCGCCAGTTCCTAAGGGCCGGGTTCGTGGCCTGCGCGTTCTGGCGCACGACTTCCTGGATGCGGTTGGTCTGCGCAGGCGTGAGCGGCTTGTCGGCGCGATGGAGCAAGGTGGCGAGCCAGTCCGAGAGCCATGCCGTGCCACGCGCATCGGTCTCGGTCCAGAGCGGATTGAGACCGGTGGGTTGGCCGGCTTTCAAAGACGCATAGCGCCCGCCATTGGCGCGGACCGCCATCTCCATACCAAGACGATAATCGAAGACGAAGATCCGCGCCCCTGCTCGACGGGCCTGTGTCATGAGGAATGCCGAAAGCACCGATTTGCCCGAACCGGGTCGCCCCATGATCAGTGTATGCCCGCTGGTCGGCTCTTTCTCGGGGCTGCCTTGCTCGTGATAGGAAAATCGATAGGCGCTCTGCTCAGGAGTGGGCAGATAGGTGATGACCTTGCCCCAGGGGGTCTTCTCCGCTGGTTTGCCGAGCTGCGTCCGGTGAAACGCCGCGAAATCCGCGAAGTTGCGGTTGGTGATGGCACTGGCACGCACGCGCTTGGTCTGGTTGCCGGGATGCTGGCTCAGGTAATGCGCCTTGGCGGCGACGCGCTCCCCGATCATCTTCACGCCCTCGGCGGCGGCCGCGTTGACGATCTCGGCGCTGAGGGTTTGTAGCTTGTCGAGCGTATCGCAGAAGATTGTCACGACCATGTGGTGCTCGCCGAAGCTCTGCCGCTTGGCCTCCAGATCATCGGCGGCGATATCAAGCGCTTCCATCAGCGAGAGGGCGGCGTCCTGGCTGGCCAGCATCTGCCTTTTTTGCCGCTTGATGCGACCCGCCATGAGGTTCGAATTGATCGGTGTGAAGGAATGGGTGACGATCATGTCTACCGGCAGGTTCAGCATGTCAAACATGGTGCAGGAGGTGGTCTCGGAATATTCCCCGATGGTGAAACTCTTGCCGTAACGATGCCCCACGACGCCTTCGGAAAGCTCGAAATGATCTCCTTGAAACGTCACGCGGGTATTGGCGACGTTGAAGGACAGGAAGCCGAAGGTGTTCGCCGGATAAAGCGGCAGTTCCTGGCCGGTGTTGAGGGCTCCCAGAAAGCCGATGAGTTCGCCGCTTTTGGCGGTTAGCACGCGCGGATTCAGCTCCGTCAGGCCTGCCAGGAAGACACTCACGGCCTCGCCCAGACGGCGCAGGCGCTTCTCGGTTGCTTCCTTGAGGCGATCCGGCGCGCTGCGGTTCAGGAATGGCAGGACGCTTTTCGGAGGCGGGCGATGGATCACCGTGAGGGTCAGGGTCTTGTCGCGCAGGCCGCTGGTTTCGAGTTTCGCGTGCCAGAGGCGGTCAACTTCTCCAGCAAAACTGTCCTCGCGCACTGGCTCGAGGTCCGGCGTGATCGCCTTGGAGACCTTGTGGACATAGTAGCTGAACTCCGGCCCCAGCTGCGCGATGATCCGGGCAAAGAGCGCGGTCACCTTGTCGAGATAGGCATCATCCGTCGTATAGCTGTTGACCCCATCGAGCCGGATGCACTGGAAGAGCTCGTTGACCCGCGTCCGCACCGTTCGGTCATCGACCAGACTGACGTAAGGAAGCATATGCGCGAGGCGGGTTTCGCGGGCATACCAGTCCGGCGTCATGGTCCGGGTATCGAGGGCTTCGTCGAGAACTTCACTATGGCGCATAGCTGTCCCCGCCATGGATGGAGCGGTTCCGCGTCGGCGGCGTCTCCTGCAGTGCCGTCATCATCACGTCGATAAAACGCGGATCCCAATCGGCGGCCTTCCAGAGCACCGGGTAGAGCAGAGCGGCCACGCCCAGTATCGCGATATGCTGGACCCAGACGAACAGGAGCACCGAGCCGAAGAGCCAGACCATCGCATACATGATGGGCAGGCCCAGAAGCTTCGGCGGCCGCACGAGGCCGAGAAAAAGGGGTGACCGTTCAGCCACCGCCAAAGACCGCGGCAACGATGGTGGGAGCGGCGGCAACACCGGCGATCCCGACAAGCACCCAGAGCGCCTGGCGCAGATCGATGATGTTGAAGAACCAGCTTAGGAAGACGCCTAGAACGGCGAGCGTGGCGATAACAACGCCGAGCGGCCCGGTCAGCGCATCGACGATACCTTGTAAGAGGCTCTGGATCGGGGAGAGATCGATGCTCTGCGCGAGGGCCGGTTCTGCAATGAGCAGGAAGAGCGCAAGCGAGGCAATAAACCCGTTAGATGTATGTCTCATGAATTTGATCCTTCCAATCGGACCACGACGGCCATGACACGGGCCACGTGGTTCTGGGTTTCTCGGTAGGGGGGAATGCCGCCGTGCTGGCGAACCGCGTCTGGGCCCGCGTTGTAGGCTGCGAGCGCGAGCCGAGGATCGCCGAACGTTTCCAGCATCATCGCGAGGTAGCGGGCAGACCCGTCGAGATTCTGAAGCGGGTCATGCGGGTCAACGTTCAGAACGCGCGCCGTTGCGGGCATCAATTGACCAAGGCCGATGGCACCCGCATGTGAGATCACATTCTGCCGGTAGGCGCTCTCGACCTCGATATTGGCGCGGTAGAGGGTCAGCCAAGCTCGGATCGAGAGCTCCGCGCGGCGCAGCCCGGGATGCCCTGCGTAGCGAAGGGCGGTGACCTCAATGGCCGTGAGAACATCGGCGCGGGGCAGGAGAGCAGGCCGCGAGAAGGCTGCTAGCTGAACGTCATCTGGCTCAGCGTCCCGTTCGCCAAAGATTGCCAGATCGTCGGATGCTGACCCCTGACCGATGCCGTCATTGTAATTGCGGGCAAAGCTGTCTTGGGAACGCGACGGGGACAGAGACCCATCGCTCTCCATGACCAGCACCATCTGGGCAGAGGCGGGACCCGCGAGATACCAGAAAAGGAGAAGGCTGCTAGCTGCCGCCCTTGTCGGTCGCAGCCAGTTTTTGCGTGGTCCGCTGACCTTTTTCGAGTGGCACATCGGCGTGGGAGAAGCCGATGCCGATAAGGAAGGAGACCACACCGGTGATCGTCTTGAACTCGCGGATCTTGATGTCGTTATAGGTCGTCCGGGTGCGAGCTGTAACCAAGAGCTTCTCAACGCCCTCGTCAGACACAACGCGCATGATCCAGACCCCATAGTAGCTGGGGCCCTTCTTGTGTGCCGACTCCTGGCAGAGGAGTTCAGCGCTGTAACCACTTTCCACGAGTTCGCGGAAACGTGCCTCCGTAACCACATTTGGTGCTTCTATGTCCCAGTCCATGGCCCGGCTCACGCTCTCTACAAAGGCGCAACCCCCGGCATTCCTACTTGAAGCCTAGAGTTACGATAGTATATTATTGACTGCAAGATATATTGCAGTAGATACGGCTGTATCTCGCCTACACAGACACTAGGCCTGCCGCCATACGTGTATCAAGGAAACTAGAGCTTTGAGAACCCGACTGTTGAACGTCAAACTTTCGACGAAAGCGCTTATCTTCGTAGCTTTTTGTCCTGGAGCAGGTACTGCGGCCACCTGCAGTGCTCCGGTTCGCCCTTATCTTCCAAATGATTCGCAAGCAGCGCGCGACTACGCCGACATAATTCAACGGGACTTCGAAACCTATATCGCAGACATTCAGGGGTATTTTCGCTGCCTCGAATTGGAGCGAGCTCGTGCATTTGAGGAGGCACGGGAAGTAAGTCAGGAGTACGGAAAGTTCTTGAGAGATCTAGGCGAAGATTGAGCTCAATCGTTGTTCGATCTCTTGGTGGTAAGTGGGTGTCGCTCAATGTCCGTGCCGGCCCTGTAAAACCACAAAGTTGACGTGTCGCCCGTATCCCACAAGTATTCGATTCCGACCGTGCGTCCTGTCAGCCTGCAGACCAATCGGCAGACAGCTTCAGCTTCAAGTGACGTATTGTCAAACGAGCGCATCATTTTCTCCCGGCTATTCAAGATCTGCATGCCTTGCTGGACCCTCAAAATCCCGCTAAGAGGGAGTCTAGCGATAGGTTTCTCCCTAAGCGCGAAATAAACGATCAAGGCGAATCCGAGCTCGATAAGCTACTGAAATAGAGAGCTAAAATTTTCCCCCAGTAGCCTGTTTTACTGAAAGCTGTTTCGCGAAAACCTAAACGAAGGTCCGGAGATGGTTCACATCGACGAGAATTTCGTGACGAGGCCGGTCGGCAGTGCCCTTGATTTCAAGGAGCTTTTTCAGGCGGCAATATCTGCCCGCGCAGGTCTTTCTCCAGCGAAACCAGGTGAAACAAGTCTTGAATGGACACCAAGTATGTTGGCGGATGCGATCTTGGAGGCAGATCCAGAAGGTCGCGGAGTGGATGTGCGGACGGTGCAGAATTGGTTTCAAGACAATGATAGGGGGATCAGCTCCGAGAACATTGCTTGTCTGGCCCGCGTTTTTGGCAAGGGCGATCCGGACGCGGTTGCAGCATGGAGAACAGAGCTCAGAACGGCCAACAAGCGACTGGCTTCGAAGCGCAGAGCGCGCCGCAGTAGCCACGACATCTCGGTGACAAGCGAGGATCCTAACGGCATCAATTCCACGTTAGGGGAGATCGATCAGTCGCAGGGCCGACGAGGAAGCTTCGCAGAATTTTCAGAAAGAATGTTTACAAACACAGAAGGCTTTGGCGTCGCGATTGTCGTCTGGGCCGGTTTCTTCCTTTTGTGCTTAATGTCGTTTGTCTTCGACAACCATGATGTAACCTACGCCGCGCGACCTGACCTAATCAAACAAGTCGGTTTTTTCTGGTCTCTCAGTTGGCCGGTGGAATGTCTTTTGCTATATCCCTCATCGTTCTTGCTCATTGCGAACCTTGTGGCTTTCTGGAAACGGGAGTGCCGAGCCAACAAACATGATGAAGAACAGATTTCCAACTGGAACGAACTAATCATCAGCTTGCGATTGCCTTTTTGGATCGTGGCCTTCGTGTCGTTCGGCTTGGTGTTTTTGGTTCAGTGGAGCGGCGTTTACCTGCGCGGCCTTACACAAAGCGACATGCCAGGCCTTATCGATTGGGTGCTCGTCGCCCAGGTTCGCCCTGACGTCGTTTCGTTTTGGGAAGCGCTGGTCGCCTCCTTTTTTGCATTCTCATACTCTGGTCTGATCTATTGGTTCTATTTTACAGGACTTCTTTTATTGTTTGCTGTCTGCCACGATTTCCACAAGAGAACCACGGCATCTGATCCGGCACTTAGCTACGGTTCTTCGGAATTCATTGGTGAGAAACTCCAGAGGGGCATCTTCCGCTGCACTGTCATTGGCATTTTGGCCGCCACAGCCATCCAACTCAACGCGATCTATTTGAAGTCTGACGGCTCAACCAGCGTGGGCTGGCTGATCAACGACTTTACTGGAGCACTGGATTGGCATTCTGCAGACTGGGCACTACTAGATCAGTCTTCGGTATCCTCGCTAACCAGTTCGATACTGCTGCTTTTTCATGTGGCTTTGTACGGTATTTGCACAACGAAAGTTCGGTCAGCTGTGCGTGCATCGCACATGCGAAACCTTGGAGCAGAACGCTTGGTCGGCAACGAGAGTGGCGAGCGTAGGCGAGCACATCATAACACGTCGCTCGCACAGCTTTGCGTCTTGGGAGTTTTGTGTTTCAACTTTGCCTTGCTCGGCCGGTTTGTAGGTTTCACGCTCTTTTTATGCGCATCACTACTCATCGCCATCGTGGCCATCTGCTGGCCCGATAAACACCCTGAGTTTCAACCTAGTGTGGAGAATTAGGTGTTCATTCGGTGGATTTCATGAGCAATAGGCAGGGCATTGCGTTCGTTATCCTGTCTATGGCTGCGTTCACGCTTGAGGACATGTTCATTAAGTTGTTGTCGAGCAATATACCCGTTGGTCAATTGCTCTGCATGTTTGGGCTTGGAACAGCGTCACTATTTGCCGGCATTATGTGGTTCAGAGGAATTCGGATTGATGAACCGGGCGCCTGGGAAAAAGTACCTCTTGCGCGAACGCTCTGCGAGGCTGGAGCGGCTTCAACATTTTACTTGGCCCTTTCAAAGGTTGACCTGACCCTTGTGGCAGCCGTTTATCAAGCTGTCCCACTTGTGATCGTACTCGGGGCATTTCTGTTTCTCCAGGAGCAGGTCGGCTGGCGAAGATGGTTCGCAGTGCTAATCGGATTGGCTGGAGTAATGCTCATAACGCGTCCTGGCCTCGCGGAGTTCGATCCGAATTCACTTTGGGCCGTTGTATCTATGCTGTTTGTAGCGGGCAGGGATTTGGTTACTCGGAAAGTGCAGAAACGCCTTTCTTCAATCCTGATATCGTTTCAAGGCTTCCTTGTACTTATTCCTACAGGAATACTTTGGCACTATGGGACGGGGGAGGCTTTGGTCCCAGTTTCCCGATATCATCTAGTCTTAACACTTGGGGGCGTAGTGTTTGGCGCCATCGGTTACTACTGCATCGTTCATGGTATGCGCTTAGGAGAAGCGTCAGTGGTTGCACCCTTCCGATACAGCCGCATCCTGTTCGCAATCTTGGTTGGCGCCATTGTCTTTGGTGAGCGCGTTGATGCGCCTACGCTATTAGGTATCGGGCTCATCGTTTCGGCGGGGCTGTACGCGTTCGAGAGAGAGGCCAGGAAAGGAACTCGGGCGCGGATTTGATCGACTGGTGTACTTGCACCGGGCCCCAGTCTGAGCGTCCAACTAGTAGTTAATCTGCTCGAAGCCGTAGTTGCCATCATAGTCTTGCCAATCGACAAATACCGACCGATTATAAAGGCTTGGGCAATTCGAACCCCAACCTTCAAGTCCAACATGTGCATCGGGTAGGGCAGTTGGTTTAGAAATTGCCCAAGCAAACTCACCCTGCGTACCGTAGGTACCCAAATAGACCAGAGCATCGCGCCTGCATTGCTCGTTTTCTCCGACTTTTCTCTGGGATGCGTATCGCACGTCGAACACTCGAATGGAGCGCACAAAATTAAACTCAGGTCCGCTGATATCGATGTCCGCGCGATCGGCTGTGAGACGCAGGATCAGAACCTTCTGCAAAAGGTCCGTCTGTGCTTTGCATGAGTGCCGAATAGCGTCTGATGATTTTGTGTCGAAGCTGCGCTCTAGCTCCGGCAAAGACTGGCTTTGCCGAAAGTCGCCCTCAGGGAACAAGACGTCGATGACGCGCTCCGCTCCGCTGGACTGACGGTCGGTCTCATGGGATGCACCCATTGGACAGCGCCAGATTTGCAGCGGCGGCTCGACCGGCCAAGGTGTAATCCGTCGGATAAATTCGGCGCGTGCCAGAGAACAAGGCGCCGACGCCGGCCAGCCACCGGAAAGACAAAGGAGGATCGCGCAGTCAATTGGATACGTTTGCGCGCGCGTTTTGGTGGGCAGCCAAAGACTGGTCAATGCTAAGGCGATTGCGAAAGGGGGCAGGATCTTCCGGAAAGGTTTGTGCATGCTGGGAACCTCGACAAGTCCCAATCAGCATATATACGAAAATATACTTATGCAACGCAAAGTATAAAGTCGCATAATGTATCTTATGTTAATTTCAGAGATGCAAGTTAGATTATTTTTACCTGCGTGCCGACTTTGGCTAAATCAAACAATTCCACGATATGTTCGTTATAAAGACCAATGCATCCGCTGGAGGACCTCCTGCCAATTTTTCGTGTGTCTTGGGTGCCATGGATTCTATAATATTGCCAACTAAGACGCAGCGCCCTGATACCTAGCGGATTCTCTGGCCCTGGCGCCACATATTTTGGTAAGGTTGGGTCGCGCTCAAGCATTGAAGGTGTTGGTCGCCAATCGGGCGCAGGATCCTTGTAGACTACGCGAGTATACCCGCGGCGTGTGAGCTCTTCGCTCATGGGTACGCTCGTTGGATAAAGTTTGTAAATGCTTTCGTCTTCAGACCAGAACTGCAGCGCTCTGGAAACCGTATCGCACAATATCGCTCCGTTCTGAAGATTGTCGAAGTGATCTTGCCACTCGTCTATCGAAAATGAAGAGATATTCCGTTTAACTGTATCCGGCTCTGCATTGTTCTGAGACAAGCCGGGGCCGGCCGAAATTGATAATCCAGCTCCCATGATCGAACGCAAAGCCATTCTTCTATTGAGGAATCGTACCATTTCTTAAGCGTTCCTTTGCCGCTTCCATAAGACAGTTTTGCATGCTCTAGTTGCTTTAGGTTCAACTCAAGAAAACGTGAGTTTGAGCACGAAAAAAGCCGGATAGGCCGCCTCCAAACCCATATTTTTGGGAGTATACTTGCTCGCACGGTACGCTTTAGCCATGCCAGATGCCGCCACCGAGATCGCCAGGCTGTACGCCGCGCTTGCCGCTTCGGAGCCCCGCGCCGAGGCTGCCGGGAGCGAGCTGGCGTAGATCTGGGCCGTGGTCTCGACCTCGAAAGCGATGATCAAGCATCTGAAGCTGGACTCGCCAAACTCAGGAGAGAGCAATTTGGCCACAGCTCGGAACGCCGAGCCCGGCTGATCGACCAGTTGGAGCTGCAGCTCGAAGAGCTCGAGGCGGCCACCACCGAAGACGAGATTGAAGCCCTGAATGTGGCGAAGACCTCGACCGTCGACGGCCTCGAACGCCGACGCCCGACGCGCAAGCATTCACTGAACCATCTACCGCGCGAGCGCATGGTCATCGAAGCGCCTACCACCTGCTCCTTCTGCGGGTCGGACCGCATCGTGAAATTGGGCGAAGGCATCACCGAGACGCTTGAGGTCATCCCCCGGCAATGGAAGGTGGCCCGGACCGTCCGCGAGAAGATCAATCAGCTACCCGCCCCATTCCATCCGACGCCATGGGTATGGGCTGAGCCGAACCTGCCGGCGATGGTTCTGTTCGAGAAGTTCCGACCGCACCAACCGCTCATCCGCTAGGCCGAGCGCTACGCCTGGCAGGGTGTAGATCTCAGTCTATCGACCCTGGATGATAAGGTCGGGGCCTGTGCTGCCGCGCTCGAGCCGATCCACGCCCTGATCCGGACCCATTCTCTGGCGCCCGAGCGCCTGCACGGCGACGCCACCACGATCTCCCTCAGTCCCTTCACCTGCCTGCCCCCGGCGCTTTCTGTTCGGAGCATCAGGCCTGTGTCCCGGGTCAGCGCCAATTCCGAATATATGAGGTTCGGAATTGGCCCTGACCCTTACGTCCGGGGAAAATTCAAACGGCGGTTTTGGGCAAATTACGTCCGGCGGTTACAGAGATGCGCCGGTTGAAGGCACTTGAGCACGAAAACACCCGCCTGAAGAAGATCGTGACGGACCTGACACTGGATCGAAAAAGCTTCAGGATGTCATTGGCCGAAAGCTTTGCAGCCTCGCTGTTTACGCGAGGTTGTTACCGGGATGTACGTAGTTTGAAGTGTGTCGATCCGGAAGTCTGAAGGGGCCATCTGCTTTGACACGTGCCCGGCGAACGGATTTGGATGCCGTCGAGAGGCGGATCAAGGGTCTCACAGAGACGCGGGAGAGTCGGGTCTGAGGTCACAAGAACCGGCACAATTCGTTTTTGACCCGCGTGCCAACTTCGGCGGAAACTAAGAAATCCGTCCCAGTTACGTGCGTTTCGGTGACTCTTAATCTACTCTGCTTCTGCGACGTTGCCGTGGCCATAAAGGGCGGCGTTTTTATGTGCGCGATCCACATGCTCGAACTCCAGGCTAGAATGACGAATGCCAAAATCACCTCTCAGAAGGCTTTTGAGTGTGGCCTTGACATTTTCTGTCTTGCTCCATCCATCTGCCGTCAAAACGATGTGACAATCGAGTGCCACTTCGTGCTCTTGCATCTGCCATAAATGAACATGGTGCACGTCCTCGACACCTTCCGCACTCCGCAAAGCCTCGAGGACAGCGTTGTTGTCGATGCTGGGTGGGCTACCGAGCATCAATGTCCGGATAGGTTCGCCTATCTCGATAATAGCCAGATAGAGGATATAAAAAGCGATGCCGATGGTGATCGCCGGATCGACCCATCGCATGTCGTAAATAATGATTAAAGAGCCGCCAATGACTACCGCTACAGAAGCCAAGGCGTCGGACAGGTTGTGCAAAAAGAGCGCACGAATGTTCACGCTGCCCTTTTGCATCGAATAGGTGAGCAGCGCTGTCAAAGTGTCGACCACCAGTGCCACACCACCCAGAACTACCACTGTCCAGCCTTGGACTTCTGTGGGATCAATCAAACGTATGCCACCTTCATAGATGAGATACAATCCAATCAAGATAAGGGTTGTATAGTTGATTAAAGCCGCGACGATCTCGACTCTTCCGTAGCCGAATGTCATGCGATCGTCTGCGGGCCGACGAGCAATCTTTCGCGCGGCGAAGGCAATAACCAACGATGCCATGTCTGAGAAATTGTGCAGCGCATCCGCAATCAACGCGAGGCTTCCGGATAGTATCCCGCCGATAATCTGCGCGAATGTCAGAAGGCCATTAGCCCAGATGGCAATAAATACGCGTCGGTCGCCTGTTGCTGGGTCAGTTTGCGCGTGGCCGTGATCATGCGGCACGGTCTGCCTCCTCGTGACTGTGATTTCGTCGACTGGACTGGGAGTCTCTTGGTAGTTTTCCGCTCCGAATCGCACGTACTCGCGCGTTCATCCAGTGCCGTATGAAGCGGCGAAAGAGCCAGTTGCGCAAAAAACCGAAGTCTTGACGATACTCTGAGAAAAACTCGTCTGGCTCATCGAACGTGCCTAGATCACGGACAATACCATTGTCCTGGATGTAAGTGTCGGTACCGTTCCAACCGATAGGCGGTGCACTCAGGCATTCCGTCGCAACACCGAAACCGCATAGCGCCTCCTCATCGCCGAATTTCCGTTGAAGCGTTTGCAAAAAAGAAGTGTCTAGAATGAAACCCTCAAGATTTACCCAACCCTCAACTGTTTCGACCTCGACCCAAGAATGTAAAATTTCAGAAGGTGCGAGCGGGTAGACAAGTTCTGGCACGATGCCCCTCTGAAGTGCCTTGTGAATGGTAAACCCATGAAGCCTGCAACGTATGCCGACACTGCGAAGCAAAGCCATGAGGAGTGTACCCTTGGTGTTGCACTGACCGTAGCCATCCTCCAGCACCTCGGAGGCTTGAATGTCGTCAGAACGGTTATAACCAAAGGCAATTTCGTCCCTGACGAAGTTGTAGGCAGCGCCAATGCGATCATGTTCTGCAAGAGCTTTCCAGTGGCGGCCGTTGGTCAACTGCCGAATTGAAGTTGCGTCATAATTCAGCAATCGCGTTTTTTTTAGATAAGGCTCGACCTTCGTCATAGAATCTCTCCAAGACTAACATGTCGGGAATAATAGTTGCTACAGTGGCTATAGCTTCAACCCCAAACCTATGCGCACCTCGTGGATCGCATCCGCACGCGGCATCCCTTTTCCGACAAGAACGTCAACCTGCCGCAACAGCTGAACTATTTCGTCGGGCTTGTGTCACTTGTTTGCCATTCTCTGTCCTCCGTTTCCTAAACATAACGGTGGACCAATTTAGAGGGGGAGGTTCAGGACCGTTCGACTTTTTCAACTATTGATGCTGGCCTGTGCAGCTGCAAAGTCTTCCACTTCTCGGCCCCACACAAGGGCTGGACAGTATACCCCCCTGCAGGCCTTTTTCGCGTCAGCCGCATGCTAAATAACGGTCAACAGGTCGCGGAGCAGTTCTTCCAGATGCCGTGGGTGTCAGCGGTTCCTGCACCAGCAGATCGAGCGTCAAATAGCTCCTCGCCGAACACCATCTTTGCTAGCTGCCATCCAACTAGCGTGTTGCACGCGCTCAGTAAAATTTTCAAGTGTCGAACCCCCAAGTAGCACTCAAGCGCACGTCGTAAAACAACCTAAAATTCAGGCCAAAATCGTTAGCGGATGGGCTTTTGCGGCGGGAATATCAAGCGCCAATTTCTTGGTGATCGGTTAAGCACTCGGAATGGTCTCGAAGCACCTCCAGCACGCGACAATCCGACATTTGCCCGCCGCTGCATTCGCGCACCATTCTTTTTAATTCAGTACGAAGAGCCTCTAGACGGGCTAATCTTTGCTCGACTTGCTTTAGCTGCCGGCGGGCGATTGCATCGGCTTCCGCGCAGGACTTTTCCGGATGATCGCTGAGATCGAGGAGTTCACGGATCGCGTCCAGAGAAAATCCTAGTTGCCGTGCGTGCCGGACGAAAGATAGACGGTCGAGTTCGTCGAGGCCATAGCGCCGTTGGCCGCCTTGGGACCTGCCGGGTTCAGGCATAAGGCCGATCTGCTCGTAGTATCTGATGGTCTGCACTTTCGTTCCAGTCTTCTTCGCGAGCGTCCCTATTGTCAGCATTGCAGGTTCCCCATGTTACCTACAGTCAGTGTAGATTTACGCGGCGCGTATCGCAAGCTCCAACTGGGTCTCGCAGACCGGTGAGTGACCAATCGAGAAGTGCCAATGATGCTTGCACCTACAGCGGCTAGAGGATGTACGCATGTTAGATATCAAGAATCGGAACTCAAGGAGTAGCGCTAGATTTTCAAGTCTTCAGAGTTTATTTTGGGGTCTTGGCGCGTGGTGAGGATCCGGAACAGGATCAATTTTTGCAAGGCACTAGCCAATAACTGCGGCATCATGGGACGCGGGCCAAATCTGTATTCGAAAGAACTGCTGTTTTGCACGAAGCCCGAACAGGCATCGCTGTTGACCAGTCGGTTGGACAATTGGCTATGCTCCCTGCTTGACAGGTTGAAGGCATCGCAAGGCGTCAGGACATTGCACAGTGCGTCATCTTGCCCAGACAGAACGCTTAGATAAAGAGGTCAGAGAATGCGTATAGCCTTGGCTTGGTATCGCGGGTTGCTTGTGAGTTTTGCAATCTTTCTGGTTTTAGTGGCAAGTCCTGTTCGCGCCTTGGAGTCCAATGCGTATCGGTCCGAAGCACTGACGGCGCGCTTGATCGTCGCGGAAGCGGGAATCGCCCCGGGATCGCTGTTTCTTTCGGCGGGTTTGAAGATTGAATTGGAGGAAGGATGGAAAGCGTACTGGCGGTCACCCGGCGAGGTTGGCCTGCCGCCGGAGATCGACTGGGAAGGGTCCACAAACCTTGAATCCGTCGACATGCTTTGGCCCGCACCCACGCGTTTTCGCGCCTTCGGAATTGAAAACTTTGGCTACGGCAAGAAAGTTACATTTCCGTTACAATTGCAGCTTATGGATTCTGATAGGTCAGCCGAGCTGAAGGCAATCGTCAATCTGCTGATCTGCTCCAATGTGTGCGTCCCGGAAAGGTTTGAACTGACTCTCCCTGTTCCATTGGGATCCGGCGTCGACGCTAGAGCCGCGACCGAAATCGCGACATGGGCCGCTCGCGTACCTGTCGTAGGAACAGAAAGCGCAATAGCGATCTCGGGCGCAGCGCTGAAGCAGGGTCAATCTTTGGTTATTCACATGACGCGGCCTTCTGGCTGGAACAATCCCGATATTTTTCCGGAGTCTGATGCAGGCTCTGCATTCGGTGCGCCCGATATCCGCCTTACAAATGATCGTACCGGTCTTTGGGCAAGTATTCCGATTCTCGCGTTAAGCGAGGAACAATCCTCCCTTCGAATTACTGTCGTGGACGACGATGTCGCGGTTACATTCGATGATGTGAACACCACCGACATTGTACCTGCTCCACCTTACGCATCCGAAACCGGCCAAGATAGGGGTCAGTTTTTCCCGATTCTCTTGCTGTCCTTCCTGGGAGGGTTGATAGTGAACGTAATGCCATGCGTCTTGCCAGTTCTATCGATCAAATTCGGATCGGCGCTTCGAATGAAGAATCGCTCCGTTTCACAATTGCGCGCGGGGTTTGTCGCTACGGCTGGGGGAACTGTTGCTTTCATGTGGGTACTGGCCTTTGCGGTCATAGCGCTGCAGATGCTCGGATATGCCGTTGGATGGGGTATGCAATTTCAGAATGCATATTTCTTGACAGCACTCATTCTCGTTGTCGGACTCTTCGCGACTAATTTGTTTGGAGTTTTTGAAATTTCTTTGCCCAGCAGTTGGATGGCGAGGCTATCTGGCCGCTTTGGGCGGGGGTATGCCGAAGACTTCTCCACCGGCGCTCTGGCTGCGATACTTGCAACGCCTTGTTCCGCCCCGTTGCTGGGGACAGCCATTGCCTTCGCGCTTTCCGGCACGACAGGCGATATACTTGCGGTTTTCACAGCGATGGGGATTGGGCTTGCACTGCCATATATTCTGGTTGCCGCTTGGCCTGGTTTTCTGTCCCGACTGCCCAAACCGGGACCTTGGATGATAAGCTTGAAAATTGTTCTCGGATTGCTGCTTGCCGGAACCGTTGCATGGCTATGCTGGGTCTTGATTGGTGTGACGTCGCCAACCCTCACAGGCTTGGTGCTGCTGGGTCTTGGGTTCATCGTACTGGCTACGAGAGCCTATCAGGCCCAGCCCAATAACGGTTTGCTGTGGGGAATGACTGCGGTTTTGGGCATGACGTTGGCGGCCCCTGCACTGCTGCCAAAAGGCTCCGATGATGTAACAGACTCGATCAATTCTTACTGGGTCGAGTTCGACCGGTCCCGGATCGCGCGTGAAGTGTCGCAAGGCAAAACCGTATTCGTGGACGTTACTGCGGATTGGTGCATCACTTGTAAAGCAAACAAAACCCTGGTCCTAGATCGTGAACCAGTTTTGGGAGCACTTGGCGAGGAAGCGGTGATTGCGATGCGCGCGGATTGGACGCGACCGGACGCGAGAATCCAATCCTATCTCGAGACACACGGCAGATACGCAATTCCGTTCAACATCGTCTACGGTCCAGATGCGCCTGAAGGTATCATTCTATCTGAATTGCTATCCGTGGATGCGGTTCTCGAAGCGCTGTCGGCTGCCGATCTCAGCGCTGTCCGAAAACGATGAAATAGTGCCGTTGCATCGCTCAAGAGAGGCAGAACCTGCAATGGTTCAGTTTCAGGTGAAGGGAAGCTGTTATGTATCTGAGAATTCGCAGCCTCAATTTATTTTTTGATCCGATCCAATCGGGCCGTGGCGGCGGCACGCGTCGGGTCGGTTTCCGGAAGGCTTTCGGCCAAGCTGCGCGCTTTGCCGGCGGCGTTCTGGGCAGCATCAAAGTCACCCAACACACTGTACGCCTCCGCTAGCCGAAGCCATCCTTCAAGATTGGCTGGGTCATTCAACAATCGCGCCGCCAAGCGGTCAACCATGGAGCGGACAAAAGTGCTGCGCTCCTCGACTGACATATCTTGGGCGGCCTCGATATCGACCGCACGGGGGCCCCGTGCGTCCTGTGGATCCGGAATTAAATCAGCTAGAGTGACAGGGGTCTCTCCGACCTGTTCCCCCAATCGGTTGGCGACAGACAGAAAAAGTTCCATCCACGGATAGGCGCGATCCGCTCTCTTGAGACGCTCGATCAAAAGCGCCCTCGCTTCCTCTGGAACCCCGTCCTGTTCGAGGATCCGGGCCCTATAGAAAATTGGGCCTGGATCATCAGGGTCCATCTCTGATGCACGTTCGATCACGCTTTCCGCTTGCGGCGTCACGATCCCGTTCTCGGCTGCGATCAAGGCCTCGGCAAATAGCAGTAGGGTTGAGATATCTACATTGTCGCGAACTGTGACGCGTTCGAATGCATCGGCGGCATCATCGTAACGAGCTGTACGCATATAGGTCTGACCGAGCAGAACCCAACCATCACTTGGTCCACCCGACGGGTCAGCTTCAAGCCGGGTTTTTAATCTCTGGGTTAACTCTGAGAGGTTTGCGGCTTTCTGGATTTCAGATGCGCGAGACGCCAGAGGCTGGCTTTCGATCTTTGGCGAGCCGATTTGAGAATACAAAGCAAAGGCTACCAATGGCGTAGCAATGGCGGACGCGAAGATGATGCTTCGCCCACTTGCGCGCGACGACTCACGTGTCGCAAGCCGACCGGCAGCCAGAATGCGGCGTTTGATTTCAACCCTGGCCGCGTCCCCCTCGGTAACGGATATCAGATTCCGCTCTTGATCAATATCAATTTCGGAAAGCTGATCCTTGAGGATAACCAACGCTCCATCCTTTCTATTCAGGACTTCACCCGTTCGATAGAGACAGGACAAGAACAGGAGGGCGGTGATGGATGCCATCGCGCCTAACACCAACCAAATCATGGGCCTCTCCGTCCTTCATTCTCCTTAAAAATGGCCTCGAACTCACGCTCTTCATCGGGGCTCAGTGGATCAGCAGTGCCATCAAGAACCGCCCTGCTTCGGCGCCTGATTGTGACAAAGACAACGCTAATCCCAACGGCAAGAAGAACCGCAGGTCCGAACCACAACAAATATGTGGCGGGTTTCAGTCGCGGCTTGAAAAGGACGAAGTCACCGTAGCGATCTACGAAAAACGCAATGATCTCGTCATCTGTTTCACCTGCAATCAGACGTTCGCGCAGCAAGGTGCGCATCGTTCGGGCAACACCAGCATTCGAGCTATCGATATCCTGATTTTGGCAGACAACGCAGCGTAACTGCTTTGAAAGCTCCCGGGCGCGCGACTCAAGCACCGGATCATCCAGCAACTCATCTGGCTCCACAGCCCAGGCCGCGGTTGTCGCGGCAAGCACCAGTACGAGTAAATAGAGCCAACCCTTCATGATTGACCACCTGCTGCGGCCAACGCAGCACGAATTTCATCCTGTGCCTCTGGCGTCACAATGGGACCAACATAGCGATAGACTACGATCCCCGTTCCATCGATCACGAAAGTCTCCGGTACGCCGGAGATACCCCACTCAATCCCGACGCGGCCTTCGCTGTCTGATCCGATCCTCTCATAGGGGTTGCCAAGCTCCTCCAGCCAATTGGCCGCATCTGCTGATTTGTCCATGTAGTTGATCCCCATCAGCCGAACACCGTCCTGTTCGACAAGCCTTGTGAGCACCACATGCTCAGCACGACAGGGCACGCACCATGAAGCGAATACATTGACCAAAACCGGCTCGCCAACGCTACGAAGGGCTGCGGACGACAGTCCGGGTGTCTGAGTACCCTCTACCGGTGGGAGTTCAAAATCCGGAACTGGTTCGGAGACCAAAGCGGAAGGGATTGCGTTAGGATCACGGTCTGGGTTGAGCCCCCAGAACAAAAATCCACCCAAGACTACTGCGATCAGCGCTGGCAGCGCGAGAATGATTTTCTTCATCGTATCATTCCGCCGGTTGAAGCGCTGACGACCGGCTCTTTGGCGACGGCGCACCCACCCGCAATCTCCGGTCCGATAGCGAGAGGGACCCGCCAAGCACCAGCATCGTCGCTCCGATCCATATCCAATTAACCAGTGGTTCGTAGAGGATGCGCAAATTCCACTGGCCCGACGCCGTTTCGGCCGCAGGTTCACTGATGGTGACGTAGAGATCACCGCTTAGCGTTGATCGGATTGCAGATTCGGTTGTGGACGTCCCCGCAACTGGATAGCTTCTGCGCTCCGGACGAAGAAGCGTAATCTCCCGTCCATCTTTCAAGACGCGAAGCTGGCCTTGTTGTGCGATGTAGTTTGGACCACGGAACCGTTCGACGCCGTCGAATATTACCTCAAAACCTGCGATGTCCACGGTCGACCCCGGTTCTGCGAAAAGAACACGTTCTTCCTTCCAGGCTGTTGAACCTACGAATCCAAGCACAAGCATTGCAACGCCGAGATGCGCGAGCGTCATACCGTGCGCGGAGCGCGGCAGGTTCCGCGCGCGACGCAGCGACTGAGAAAGCGGTAGATCAAAGAGCTTGATACGCAGCGCCCATTCGCGCAAAGTCGCAAAAAAAACCCAGGCTGCAATCCCTATTGAGACCACAGCGAGCAGGGGCCCGTTTGTCTGAAGGTACCAAACGATCCCCGCGACACCAATCGCGATACCAAAAATCAAACGCAGCCGTTGCCAGATACCGGGAAGATCGGCCCGTTTCCAAGACAGGAATGGGCCAACTCCCATTATTATGACGAGCGGCAGCATGAAAGGGATAAAAGTCGCGTTGAAATACGGTGGTCCTACAGAGATCTTTTCTTCAGTCACCGCTTCCACAAACAATGGATAGAGTGTTCCAAAAAGGACGGTCGCCGTTGCGGTCGCGAGCAGAAGATTATTGAGCAAAAGCCCAGCCTCGCGGCTGATTGGCCGAAAGACGCCAACCGATCCAAGCTGAGGCGCGCGCCATGCGTAAAGTGTCAGTGAGCCGACAATTGTCACACCAAGAAGGCCGAGAATGTACACGCCGCGCGCTGGGTCGACCGCGAACGCGTGAACGGATGTCAAAATGCCGGATCTGACGATAAATGTCCCAAGAAGTGACAGAGAAAAGGTCAGGATGGCTAAAAGAATGGTCCAGCTTTTGAACGTATCCCGCTTTTCCGTGACAATAGCCGAGTGCAGGAGTGCCGTGCCGAGAAGCCAAGGCATGAAGGATGCGTTTTCAACCGGGTCCCAAAACCACCAGCCGCCCCAGCCAAGTTCGTAATACGCCCACCAAGAGCCGAGTGCGATCCCCGCAGTGAGGCTGATCCAGGCCGTCAGAGTCCATGGCCGCACCCAACGCGCCCATGCGGGATCCACCCGGCCCTCTATCAGAGCCGCGACCGCGAAGGAGAAGACGATCGAGAAGCCGACATACCCAAAATACAAGAGCGGGGGGTGCATCGCCAACCCGATGTCCTGCAGAAGCGGGTTAAGATCCGTGCCATCCAGAGGCGGCGGGAAAACCCGCTCGAACGGATTGGATGTAAAGAGCATGAAGCTCAGGAAACCGACACTAATCCAGGCTTGAACCGATAACGTTCGCGCTTTGAGACCAACCGGAATGTTTCTGCCCAGCAGCGCGACCCCAGCCCCGAAAAGTACGAGAATAAGGGTCCAGAGAAGCAGGGACCCTTCGTGGCTGCCCCAAGTGCCCGCAACCTTGAAGATCATCGGCTTTAGCGAGTGGGAATTTTCCACTACGTTTTGAACAGTGAAATCACTGACAACAAATGAGCGCATGAGTGCGCCAAACGCAATTGCAACCAATGTCACCTGAATCGCGGCTGTCGTCTTCGCACTTTCCATCCAAAGCACGCGCCCCGTGTTCGCCCCTACAATTGGCAGGACACTTTGAACAATTGCGACTGCAAGCGCCAAGACTAGCGCAAACTGTCCAATCTCAGGCGTCATGTTGCATGTTCCCGACGAGCGCTCTCGGATCACGGAGAACGACTTCTCCACTATGGCATTGGTCAACGAGATTTCTTATCATTTCGATCTACTTCGGCCAGTCGAGAACGGTTTCGCGAATTATTGACATCGACCCAACCGGAAACTTTCTGTGTCCAAGTCGCGATTGGAGCCACTGTGTTGATTCGACTTCATCGTAGTTCCTGAAGCAGCTGTAGGTTCAAACGTTTTAATTTTTGCTTTGGCTCTCAGATCCGCTGATTGCTATCTTTTAATATTTAAAACGCTTTGCACGGACCTTGGCACCGTGGATGCTTGCAGATCGTCACCAGCGTGACGTCGATCGCGAACCTAACCAATACGACAAATGACAATCTGGGCAGTCATTCAAAACGGATGGCAACTTCCCATTCACAGTCGCGTGACGTCCCGTCTCAGAAGGATAAAAGAGCTTGAACCTACAGCTGCTGCAGGATGTACGAGAAAGAAAAAATCGGAGCAGAAATTGTGCAAAGCTGCGTGGTGCTTTCAGGTCTTCAGAAGATATTGTGGATGCTGGCGGGTGCGGCATCGTTCGCCTTTATCGGGTTTTTGTTATCGGCTGACTACCGTGCCGCCAGCTGGCGAGATGTAAGTGAACCGCCGTTTTTTGCGGAGTTCGAACTAACAGGGCACAATGGAATGGTTTTTACAGAAGAGGACTTCGAAGGCCAGTGGATGCTGGTTTTCTTCGGCTTCACAAATTGTCCTGACATCTGTCCAACGACGCTCTCAGAGGTCGCAGCGGTGATGGAGGGTTTGGGAGATGACGCGTCAAAAGTCCAACCAATCTTCATCACGATAGATCCCCAACGAGACAACCCGACCGCACTGGCGCAGTATGTGCCAAAGTTCGACGCGGGCATCATCGGGCTCACAGGCACACCGGAACAGATCGATGAGACATCCGAAACCTTTCCAATCTTCTACGAGCGGATCGAGGAAGCTGCAGCACCAGACGGCTATACAATGGGGCATACATCACATCTTTTCCTTTTCGACACGCAAGCAGGCTTCGCAAAATCTTGGCCCTATGGCACCCCCGCTCAAGATATCCTCGCCGACCTAAGAGAGAGGCTCTGATTTTATGACCCGACTTTCCGGAGAGACTGCTCTCGGCCTGGCTTGGTTCATCGCGCTAAACGCATCTCTCGCCGTACTCTTCATCGGGGAGGTGCTGGGGCAGACTCCTTGCTTACTCTGCTGGGTTCAACGCACTTTCATGTTCCCCTTGGCCATAATTCTCGGGCTTGGGCTGTGGTGGCAGGACCGGCGCGTCGGTCGCTACGCGATCGCGCTGGCTATCGGTGGCGCCGCCATAGCACTTTGGCACCTCGGCCTCTATTTCGGGCTGATTCCCGAACGCATCCAGCCCTGCACTGCGAGCGGCCCATCCTGTACCGACGACAATCAATTGTTCTTCGGCATTCCTATCCCACTGATGGCGCTCGTCGCCTTCGCGATGATCGGTCTGCTGTCGGCTGTCTCACTGAAGGAAACACAAAAATGAAACGACGCGGCCTCATCCTGTCCGTTCTCGCTCTCGGTGCCGCCGGTTTCGGCGGTGCCGCATGGTACGCAACCCGCCCCGAGGCGATTGCCGAGGCCGCCCCCGTCGACCCGCAATTGGCCGATGGGCTGATCCGGCCCTATTCCCCGATCCTCGGCCCCGAGACGGCGCCTGTCACGATTGTCGAGTTTTTCGATCCAGCTTGCGAGGCGTGCCGCGCATTCTATCCCGTGGTCAAGGATATCATGGCTGGGCACGGTAATGCGGTACGTGTCGTAATTAGATACACTGCCTTTCACGGGGACGCTTCGGTGGAAGCGATCCGTGTTCTTGAAGCTGCGCGGATGCAGGACGTGTTCGAACCGGTGCTCGAAGCGGTCTTGCAAGAGCAGCCCCGATGGGCGTCCCATGGTGCGCCGGAGCCGGGTTTGCTCCTTGAGATTGCCGCAAGCGGAGGTCTGGATGTCGAAGCTGCCCAGACGCAGATGCTGGCCCCCGATGTTGTAGCGGTGCTGAACCAAGACCGTGCCGATGTCAAAACGTTTCGCGTGCGACAAACGCCCACGTTTTACGTAAATGCCAAACCGCTAGACCCGTTCGGTGAGGCGGAACTACGGCGGCTGGTGGCGACGGAAGTTGCGGCCAGCCAAAGTTGATACGCGGTCAGATGCAGGAGAAATTGTCGTGAAAAAACTTCCACACATCAAGGGATTGGCCTTTCTCTTGCTGCTCACGGGCCTGTCGGCCCCGGGATTTGCCGGCTCGGAGGATGTCGTCGTCGAGAGCGCGTGGTCCCGCGCCTCGATCGGCACGAGCCGTCCGGGGGCTGCCTACATGACCGTGCGCAACAGGGGTGACGACGTCGTTACCCTGACCAAAATTGCGACACCGCTGGCAATGATGCCCCAGATCCATGAGACGAAAACCGACTCCGCTGGCCTCAGTTCCATGGCGCCTGCAGGCGAGATCACGATTGAGCCCGGCCAAAGCGTGGCATTGGAGCCGGGCGGGCTGCACGCCATGCTCATGAAGCTGCAAGAGCCGATGGCCGAAGGCGAGACTTTCCCGCTGACACTGACCTTCTCGGATGGCGGCAAGGTGACGGTCGAGGTCCCAATCCTCGGGATCGCCGCGCGTGGACCAGAGGGCTGATGCAACGTCGGCAGCTCCTTCTATACGGCGCAGCCGGTGCCGGCGTCCTTGGCATGACGCTCTTCGTGGGCTGGTGGCGGGTGGACGGGCTTGGTGCGCCTGAACCAAAAGGGCAGCGGCCCCTGCCCCTATCGGCGATGGAGTTTCGGCTGACCGACCACGAGGGAAATGAGGTAGGGCCTGGCACCCTGATCGGTCGTCCGACAATGGTATTCTTCGGGTTCACCTACTGCCCGGACATCTGCCCGACGACCCTATCGGATATTTCCGGCTGGCTTGAGGAACTGGGCGACGAAGCATCAGAGATGAACGTTGTCTTCATCACGGTCGATCCGGAGCGGGACACGGTTGAGGCCATGGCCGAATATGTCGGCTATTTTCATCCGGTCATTCGTGGCTGGACGGGGCCGGAAGACCAGATTGCCCGCGTCACAGAAGGGTTTCGTGCCTCATTTGAGCGCGTCCCGACTGAGGGCGGCGGCTATACGATGAACCATACGGCAAGCGTATTCCTGTTCGATGCCGAGGGTGAGCTCGTCACGATGATCGACTATCACGAACCAAGAGAATTCGCGGTGCCAAAGATCCGGCGCGCACTGGCAGAAAACGTAGAGGGGGCAAAATGAAGATAGGAACTGTCTTGGCGGCCGTGGCGGTCGCAGGCGCGATTTCGGTTGCCGGCATCGCCATCTCTGGCGTTCTGTCCAAAGAACCGGTGCCCCCTTCGATTGCTGAAGCGACCCTCTGGACTCCCGATCCGCTCACGCCGCCCCGGATTGCCGAAATCAATTCGGTCCGCCCTACACTCGCCCAGGCGGATATCGCATTCGAGTTCAGACCCGTGCCCCTCCTGACCGTTTCCCCCACAGATACCTCCTTGCCATCTATCGAGCCCTCGCTGGTCACCTGGTCGCGCGAGATTGCGTCGGGCGAGACGCTTGATGCGGTCCTCTCCGATGCGGGGCTGGATGCTTCGGATCGCGCCGAAATCGCCTTGGCGATTGGCGCGGAATACGATTTGCGCCGTCTGCGTCCGGGTCACATCGTTACCGTGGTTTCCACAACGGACGACAACCCGCGTCGTGTAGAACTCGCCGTCGAAGACGGTGTCCGGATAGAGGCGGTCTTCGGCGAACTGCTTGCCGCTCGCGTGTTGGAGCCGGACCCCGAATTGGTGACTTTCGCCGGCAAGGCGGTGATCGAGAGCTCGATTTTCGCTGCCCTGGACACGGCAGACATCCCCGCCCGTTTTGCGGTGGACCTGGCGCAGATGCTGGGCGGCACCGTGGATTTCCGTCGTGATCTCGCGGGTGGCGAGACGATGCGCCTCCTTTGGCGCGAGGCCCGAGACGGGAACAAGAGGATTGGTCAGCCTGAGCTTGCCTTCGCTGAGCTGGATCTTGGTGGATCGGTCTACGAGATCGTCTGGCCGGACGACGGCAGCGGTCAAGCGACGATCTATGTCGACGGAGAAGTGCTGCGCGTGTTTGCGCAACCGGTGGAAGGAGCGCGGCTGAGTTCCGTCTTTGGCCGTCGCACACACCCAGTCTATGGGAATGTGCGCATGCACACCGGCGTCGACTTTGCCGCGGCAAGCGGTACGCCGGTAAAAGCAACGGCGCCCGGACGCGTGAGCTTTATCGGACGTCGTGGTGGATATGGCCGGGTGGTGGAGATAGCGCATGGATCCGACACCTTGACACGATACGCACATCTCAGCGAGGTGCCGGACACACTCGAACAAGGGCAGCGAGTGATGGCCGGAGATTTGATCGGCCGCGTCGGTGCAACTGGCACCGCAACCGGCCCAAATCTGCATTATGAGGTTCTGGTCGACGGTCGCCCGACCGATCCTCTCTCTGACGACCGACTAGCAGAGGCGGCCGAGCGTGAAGCGGACGACACGGCCGCGCTTGAGCGACTGAGTGAGGCGCGTTCACTTCTGGCTGAGAGGCTCGCCAGCGAATTTGCCGAAACGACAACCGAAAGGCTTTGATCCATGAAACGATTGGCTCCCGCCCTTGCAGTCACGCTGGCCTTGTTTCCCGCGGGGCAAGCTGTCGCCGTTGCGATCCAGATTGACGTCCGAAAGACAAACGGCTGCGGCTGTTGTCACTCCTGGATGAAGCATCTGGAGGAAAGCGGATTCGCGCCGACAGGCGAGGACATGTTCGGCGGATCTCTTGTGCGCTTCAAACTCGACAATGGCGTGCCTCAGCGCATGGTGTCCTGCCATACGGCTTTGGTCGACGCCTACGTGATCGAAGGTCATGTGCCGGCATCAGACATTCAGCGTTTTCTGGATGAGCGTCCTGATGCAGTGGGGCTGGCGTTGCCGGGAATGCCCTATGGCTCGCCGGGCATGGGACCGGAAGACGATCGTGAGGCTTATGACGTCTTCCTGATCCGCGGCGATGGATCGACCGAGATCTTTAGCAGCTATTCGGCCGCTGACTGACGTATCGCCGAGACTTCAGCGCTTGGAACCCTTCTCTCCAATTACCCTTGGCTTTCTTGGAAGCCTGGCCGCCGGATCGCTGACTGCGGTCGGGGCGGTCCCAGTTCTTTTTGGGCGCATCCCGTCCCGGGCTACGCGCGATCTGCTGCTTGGCTTCGCAGCGGGTGTCATGCTCGCTGCTTCGTTTTTTTCGCTGATCATTCCAGCTCTCGACGCAGCCGAAGGACAGTTCGACAACGGTGCTCTCCCGGCGGCCATCGTTTGCGTTGCGATTCTGCTTGGCATGGGCGCCGTTGCTCTGATGAACGAACGGCTACCGCATGAGCATTTCAAGTCGGGGCGGGAAGGCCCAGACGCCGCATCGCTGCGCCGCGTCTGGCTTTTCATCATCGCGATCACGATCCACAATTTTCCCGAAGGGCTTGCCGTCGGCGTCGGGTTCGGGGCTGACGGTTTGTCGGGCGGGTTGCCACTTGCTATCGGTATTGGATTACAGAATGCCCCCGAAGGTCTGGCGGTGGCGGTTTCGTTGCTCGGCGAGGGCTATTCCAGGTTTCGCGCCTGGGGCATCGCCGCTCTGACCGGTCTCGTCGAGCCTTTCGGTGGGCTTCTCGGCGCGGGCATTATCAGTCTTTCGCAACCGCTGCTGCCTTGGGGTCTCGCCTTCGCAGCAGGTGCGATGCTCTACGTCATCAGCCACGAGATCATTCCGGAAACCCACCGGTCCGGCCATCAGAACAGGGCGACGCTCGGCCTCGCGGTTGGTCTTGTGATCATGTTGTTCCTCGACGTCTGGCTGGGATAAGCGTATGAGAACTTGCCTCTTCGTCGGTCTGCTTGCTGCTCTAATCGCCTTTCTTGTCGATCAGGCAACGAAGGCAATCGTTGTTTCCAATGCGACTGTACTTAGTTCCGGTGTATCGGTCTTTCCCGGCTTCAATCTCATCTACCTGCGCAATGACGGGGTGACCTTCGGGCTTCTCGGCGGTGCGCCATGGTGGAGCCTTGTCGTATTGGCGCTTGGCATCTGCGTCTGGTTGGCGGCCATGCTGATCCGTTCCAGCAGCCGGGTCGAGGCCATTGCCTATGGTGCGATCATCGGCGGTGCTCTTGGCAATATTCTGGACCGCCTGCGCTTTCGTGCAGTGACGGATTTCTTCGATTTCTACATCGGGACGGCGCATTGGCCTGCCTTCAACATGGCCGATATTTTTGTGGTTGGCGGCGTGGTGCTGCTCAGTGCGCCGTGGGTTGGCGCTCGACTTCAGACCGATTCATGAAGCCAGGTTTGCCGCAGTTCGTTAGTGAGGACCCAAACCTCTTCCCGCGCATAGGTCTTGCCCTTGTTGCCGGCGGATTGACGGTTTTGACCCTTCCGCCGTTTTCTTGGCTCATCGCGGTCCCTGTCTCCTTCTCCGTGCTCTTTATTGTTCTCCGGAACATCTCAACCTCGCGCGCTTTCCTTGTCGGTTGGGCTTTCGGACTGGGCCAATTCGGGATTGGAATTTCCTGGATCGCCGAGAGCTTTTACGTCGATGCCGAACGTTTCGGCGCACTGGCGATCCCAGCAGTAGTGGGACTGTCCGCCGGGCTAGCGATTTTCCCGGCCAGCGCAGCTATGCTTTTTGCCGCCATAATGCAGCATCGAGTTCTCCATGGTATTAAGGCGGGCCTTTTGCTTGCGACCTGCTGGATGGCCACGGAATGGCTGCGGGGTCATGTTCTGACAGGATTTCCGTGGAACCTTGCTGCATATGCTTTGGTCGATCACGCCGCGCTGCGACAGCCAGCGGCCTGGGTTGGAAGCTACGGCATGAGCTTTCTCACGGTCTTCATCGGCACCTTGCCAAGTGTTTTGATTGCGGTAGCGCCAAAGAGACGTCTGTCCGTTTTCGCGCTCTTTTCCGTTGCGATGACGGGTCTCTGGGGTGGCGGTACACTTTGGTCAAGTCAAGACGTTCCGCCGACAGACATTACATTGCGCATTGTTCAAGGCAATGTGCCGCAAGTCGAGAAGTGGGCACCGGGCAGCCGCAAGCGAACCTTGGAAAAATACCTGAGATTGTCTGTGCGACCCGGCCGTTTCGATCTGCTGCTTTGGCCGGAAACGGCTTTCCCCGGTTTTCTGGACGAGGACGCCATTGCGCGCACGCAAATATCTGCGGCTTTGCCAGACGGCAGGGTCCTTTTGACAGGTGCGCCGGACCGCGTAGAGGGAGATGGGGCAACCAGATATTTCAACACTGTACAAGCCTATGACGGCAACGGTGAGATTCTGGCGGGATATGCAAAACATCATCTCGTTCCGTTCGGGGAATATGTGCCCCTGAAAGGCTTGCTGCCCTTTGAGCGGCTGACAGAAGGGTTAGGCGATTTTACGCCAGGACCAGGGCCACACACACTGGCGATCCCTGGGGCACCTCTGGTCGGGGTGGCGATCTGTTACGAGATCATTTTTCCGGGCCAGGTGGTCGATGAGCTTCTCCGTCCTGACTGGATATTCAACGGTACAAATGATGCATGGTTCGGAACCAGCATTGGACCTGAGCAACACCTCGCTTCCGCGCGCATGCGCGCGGTCGAGGAAGGGCTTCCCGTGGTCCGCGCGGCCAACACTGGGATATCCGCGATTATCGATGCCAGCGGAGAGATCGTCGCCCGTCTCGACATCGGGCAAACTGGTGTCATAGATGCCAGGCTTCCGGCAGCGCATGCGCCCACGCCTTACGCACGTTTCGGTGATTGGACGTCGCTAGCGCTCATCTGTGCGGCCTGGGGCATAGCCTTTGCCGTCGGATTCATATGTCAACGTTTCAATCGCGAAAATACAAGATCGGAGGAATTGTGATGCTGGTGCTCGCGGGATTTGTCGGAGGTACGATTTGGGGTGGCTATCTGGCGCGGCGACGGAAAGGGGACCGCCTGGATATGCTTCAATATGCGACAAGCTCCGGCATTGTCTTCGGCTTGCTCGCCTATTTCGCCTCGTTGATCTTCTTGCGCATCATATCCTGAAACTAGTTTTGTACGGGCGACGAATTGAGACGGCTGATCCTCATTTCACTATATTTGTTCCTGTCGATTTTTGCATCAGGCTTGTTCGTTTGGGGTGCTG
Source organism: Roseovarius sp. THAF8 (assembly GCF_009363735.1). Taxonomy (NCBI): domain Bacteria; kingdom Pseudomonadati; phylum Pseudomonadota; class Alphaproteobacteria; order Rhodobacterales; family Roseobacteraceae; genus Roseovarius; species Roseovarius sp. THAF8. Next base: position 97,281 of record NZ_CP045411.1, read on the forward strand.
GCTACTTTCTGCTCAATGCCTCCGTTCCTGACTATGAAGAGAACTTTAGCGTTGCGGGTATAGAAGGCCCGGTTAACGTCCTGAGAGATGCTTCAGCTATACCACACATTTCCGCCGGCTCCGCTGCAGACAGCTATTTCGCGCTCGGTTTCGTTCACGCGCAAGACCGGCTGGGGCAATTATTGAGGGCAAGGCGGACAGCGCAAGGTTTATTGCCACTTGAGCAGATAGCTGAACTTGAACCGTCGACATCGGATGCACTCGAAGCATATGCCGCAGGTGTCAACGCCTGGCTTGGGCTGGTGTCCGAAGGCGGGCGCGGCAGAGGCGCACCTGAACTGTTGATCGCGGATGAGAGAACGATCGCGGCGTGGAGGCCCGTTGATAGCATCAATGTCGCAAACGCATTTCTGAACGATCTTCGCCCCGATAAACTTCAGAACGAACTGTCTGGATTCCCAGATAACCAGATTCCGTCAGATCGACCCGCGACACCCGAGTTGTTTGCCGCTTCTCCAAGGGTCAAACTGACTGCGTGGGCGTTGCCCGAAGATCGGACTACTACCGGAGCACCGATGCTTGCGGCGGATATCAGTGGTCCTTTGTCACTGCCGTCCGAATGGTACTTGGCAGACCTTCAAACGCCGGAAGGGGTCGCGATTGGCGCTACGATGCCAGGCGTGCCTTTCATTGTCGTTGGTCACAACGAGCGCGTCGCCTGGGCGTTCAGATCTTTTTCGCCAAATGAAATAGAAGAACCAGAAGTTTCCAAAGCTGCGCAGACAAGTGATTTCTTGATGATGCTCGACCGTCTGGCCAAGTCCGCCGGTGTGAACTATGCTCTGAACGCAACCATGAACAAGGTGCCAGATGGATTGGAGGTCCTAGCGGTCGACCGGACAACTCTGGCGGTTTGGCCTGAAAGCGAGGTCAAGCGTCCTGGATCATTTCAAGACGCCAGACTTGCAGTTCTCGATGATCGCCGGCCCGTATTCACTGTCGAGAGCGCGATTGCGGTTCAACGCGACACGGTCAGCGCTGTCGCGCGTACCCTTCTTCCGCTGATGGCAAAAGAGCTCTGGTTCGTGAGTTCCGCAAGCGACATCAAGGAGAACAAAGTCGGAAAGCTTCGCGAAGAAGTTTTGGACGAGCTTTCTCAATGGAATGGCGAGATGGGTCGCTACTCACTGGAACCGCTCGTGTTCTGGACATGGGTACGTGCTTTGCAAAGACGCATACTTCAAGATGAGTTTCCATCTGCAACTGCGGTCTGGACCAGACCGAATCCTGATTTCCTATCCGCGGTCCTTTCAGATCGAAGAGGGAGCGCAATCTGGTGCGACATCCGCCCGTCCGCCCGCATTGAGACCTGCCAGGATCAGGCTCGTGCAGCTCTGGATGATGCCATTGCCAAGCTTGTTGACCGGTACGGAAGCGATCCTTCAGTCTGGTTCTGGGGCGCGGAACACACACTGAATATGCAGTGGTCGCCAATCCAGTCGAACGGGATTATCAGCGATTTGTTGTCTCTCGAAGCGCCATACTCGGGTGACCCTTATACACTGATCGCTTCTGACAATGACCGCCCGGTCGCCTCCAGCGTCGGCACTAATTTTCAGGCAGTCATGTCGTTTTCGGATGAAAGCCTCTCCTATTTCATCACGCCTGCCGGTCAGTCCGGCCATCCGCTGTCACGTTTCTACGACAACCTGTTTCCTAGGTGGATGCAGAGCAAATACCTCGTGATGTCAACCGATCTATCTTTGGCCCGGGGTGGCGCAGTAGGAACTTCGCGACTTTCACCCTTATCCGCCTACAGCCGGGCAGTAAAACAAGGGAGGAGCCGATAATCACATATTTCCTCCTTTTCGACCCGTTTGGATATGCGATTTCGCCAGTGTCCCTTGTTTCCGTCAGCTTGGCCGCATGGTACTACATGCGCGGCCTCGCGCGATCCGCTCGTATTCGCGGGACGGTTTCTCTTTGGCGGCAGGCTATGTTCTTCGCTGGCTTGACCTGCATTTTCGTGGCCACGAATGCGTCTCTGGCTTCATTGGGGCACAGCCTCTTTTCGGTGCACCAGGTGGAACATCTTCTCCTTCGCCTTGCAGGACCACTGCTCATCGCTGTTTCGCAGCCGTGGCGCATCCTGCAAGCCGGTTTGGAAAGTCGGTGGCGTCGATACCTCGGCGCGCTGGCGAACGCCTGGTTCGTGCGGTTCATGGCGCATCCGGCAACCGCCACTGCCTTGCTCATCGCTTCGCTCTTCGTCTGGCAGATACCGGTCCTTTACGGACTTGCGCAGCGCATCGCGGCGGTCGAGCTGCTCGCACATCTGGCGATGGTGCTGGCAGGGATCTGGTATTTCGGCATGCTTTTCGACTGGAGGGATCCCCCTGCCGGTGCGCGACGCGGAGCGAGGCTGATCTCCGGTTTTGTGGTGATTGTTTCAAACATTTTTCTGGGTTCCCTCACGACACTTAAGGAGGTGGCCCTTTATGCCTCCTACCAAACGACAGGCACCGGCTTATCTGCAACTTTATCCGATGAAACGATTGGTGGCTACGTGATCTGGGTCCCATCCTCGATGGTGATGATCGCCGCGATCATTCTGGTCATGAACGGCTGGAACGCTGCGGAAGTGCGTCGCTGGGATGCGCGATACGAACTGACGCGCGCCTCGAACTCCGCCGCGCTCGAATTTCCGGAAACGGCCGAAGAGTTGCGTCTGAAGGTTGCAAAGCCAAATCGTGACATGGGCCGGACGCTCGCCCTAGGCGCGTTGGTCATGTTCTTGATCGTCATGATAACGGTGGTGACGATTGTGTATGCACTGTGATCGTTGCCATCCCGCCAGCACGCAATGCGCAGGCATGACGAGAACTGTTCACGAGGCACCTTGTCGCATCCCGCTTGCGGCTTGGCACGTTGTGATACGCGCCGAAATGATATAGCAAACCGGTATGGATGAGGGGACCGAAGCAACCGAGACGTCGGACCCTACGGCGAGCGATGTCAAGCGAACGACCAGATCGAGCAATCGAATGGTGCTCTGGATTTTGCTGTGCGTTGCCGGTCTCTTTTTCGCAACGGCCTTTGGCGTGGCGATATTGGTAAAATATGGCCCGTACTGACGCGACGATGACCCGCCGAGCGCTGCTCCGGCGCATGGGGTCCGCAGGACTGGTCGTGCCGCTGGCCGCCTGTAACGAGGCTGGATGGTATGGCGAGGATGTAAGCGGGCTTTTACCCGACCTGTCTTTCACCATGACCCGGGCTCAGGACGGGACGCGCGTGACACAGGCCGATTACGAAGGACAGGTCGTCGCGCTGTTCTTTGGCTTTAGCTTCTGCCCCGATATCTGCCCGATGACACTCTCCAACCTGTCCGCTGTGGTCGATCAGCTGGGCGAGGACGCCGCGAAACTGTCGATACTCTTCGTTACAGTGGACCCCGAGCGCGATACGCCCGAGGTGATGACGGAATACGCCGCCGCCTTCACGCCGTGCGTTGACGGGCTGATCGGCACGCCCAACCAACTGGCCCGTCTTGCCCGGCGCCTCAAAGTCACCTACAAGATCGAACCACATCAGCCGGACGACTTGACCTATGATGTATCGCACGGCAAGTCTGTCTATGTTTTCGATGCGCAAGGCGACGCGCGCGTCATATGGCCCGGTTTCGATACGCTACAGGCCGACATCGCTGGGGCCACCGGCGACATCCGCCGCGTGATGAGCGCCTGAAGGCTAAAGGTCTGCGTTGGCGGCGCGCATATTTCGCACCACCACCAAGAGGCCCAGAACGCTCATCATCGCGGGAGGAATCCAGATGACGATGCCGCCGATCTGCTGATCCGTTACCGCAGAGATCGAAGGGAAATACCGCCCGCAGAATGCGTAATAGGGAAACAAGTCCACCGTGGCGAAGGAGATGAGCGCGCCTAGAATGATCTGCGGAAACATGACGCCCACGGCCAGCGCAGCGCGCCAGCCGAAACGCAACCACGCGGGCGGCGCGGGCCGAGTGTCCAGTACCAGCGCCCAGAACAAGATGCCGTCCACCGCCATCGACCAGTTCATCACCTGGTAGAGCACCGGGTCAAGCATGGCGGCGAAATGCACCGGCGGGATCAGCCAGAACCAGAACAGTCCGACGAAGAGTATCACCGCTATGACGGGCTGCTGGATCGTGCGATAGATAACAATCACCAAGCGGCTGGCACAGAGCGCGCGCAACCATTCCGGCGCTCCCGCCAGCAGCACCGGGCCACCCGCGCTGAGCGCCAGCAGGACCGGGCCTACATGATGCATGGCGACGTGCTGCAACCGATTAGTGAAGAACATGCGCTGTGCGAGATATTCGAACCCGGTCTGCGTAACGCCCCACAACAACACCAACCCCGTCCAGAAAGCCGCCTGCCGCAATCGGCTCACGCGGTCTCCCGGCGCGGTCCGCCGGAGCCCGCGCGCGAACCAGAGCCCCGACAGCGTCACCGCGAGATAGATCAGCCACGAGAATTGATAGGGCAGGATCGCCGGCATCTGCGCCGGAAAGTAGGTGGTTAGCGCCCAGAGAGCCGCGCCAAGCAGAACGATACTGCCATAGGCCAAAGTGTCGCTTGGCAAGGCATTGGCTTCGAGTTTCTGAATGGTCATGGTCGCGATGGTCTTTTGATCGATTGGAAGACGCAACGCAAGACACAAGTATGTGGCAATTTGTGTGCCCGCCCTGTCAGAGCCTGAGGTGATGATCGGCCAATGATCAGCCGCCGGCCAAGCCTCCGCATAGCTCTGTCGCTATCGCACCGTCCCAGTTGCAGATCACTGTAATATGAGTTGTTGGTCGTAAGTTTTCGCTTGCAGCGATCGTAACTCGATCTTTGGTGTAATATTTTTGAGGTTGTTGTTTCATTTTCGCGCAGAACCTATTGAGGCGTTAAGTATCACTCTGGGAAGGCACGAGCGCTTGTTCGAATGCTTTCAGCGTTGTCTCGCTGACGTGGTGTTCAATACCCTCCGCATCGCGTTCCGCGGTCTCCTCGTCGATCCCGAGGCTCAGGAGAAACGCGACTACGATCCTGTGGCGTCGACGGCAGGCTTCGGCCAACTCCTGCCCGGCATCGGTGAGGAATATCGCGCGATAAGGTTCCCGCCGCACCAGGCCAGCAGCCTTGAGCCGCGATATGTTCTTGGTCACGGTCGGCGGCTTTACTCCAAACCGTTCGGCAATTTCCACCGGCCTTGCCTCACCGCGCGACTCGATCAGTTCCGCAATCAGTTCAACGTAATCTTCTGCCATTTCACTCTCATGCGCCTGACGCACGGTCGCGAAACCCTCAGCCTGTGATTCGGGAGCCCTTTCTACAATTTCGAACGTTTCACGTTCTTGTGATTGCAACTTTGTCATACTTGGGACTGTGCGGCGAAACAGCGGGATTGACAACTTGTTTGCTTCGGGTAGAAAACTTAGCCATGTCTAACTTTTGCCTTGGAGACCGTGGTGATGCTAAATATTATGAGAGTGCTGCTCGCCACACTCGCAAGTGCGCTCCTCCTGTCCGGACCTGTCGCGGCGACGCCGGCCAAGGAGGCGCCCTGGCTTCCCGACGCAGCGGCCTATCGGCTGACGCTCTTTCTTGGAAACCTCGCGCCTCTGCCCTGGGACGACATCAGGACCGCCTGGACGGAACCCTACCGGGGTTCGGAATTCTCTGTCGGAGCGCTGGCGTGGCTGGACCGCGAAAGCAAAATCGAGCCTGACGCTCTCATGGACGCCATGATGCGCGAAGACCGGCAGGCGGTTTTTGCCGAGGCGACGCGGCTCATCGCGCTCAGGATCGAAGAGGAACTGGACCGGTCTCTCGCGGCCGAAGAATCGGCGACAGCACAGCAGGCCGTACGAACGGCACGCGAACTCTACCGCGCGTTCGAGGACGGCGTCGCGGCCGCCGATTCGGAGGCTGCGAGACGGATCGGCCTGGCTTGGCTGGAGCTCAATAGCAGCACCGGGTTCTCTGGCGTACTTGGCGCAGGCTCAACATCTGCGGATCGCGAGACCATGGAAGCGGCGCGCACAGTGATCTCCAGCTATCTTGCGGAAAACTATCTTTTGGACAGCTTCGCTCCGCGTCGGGCGTTAAGCGCCCTGCCGGAAACCGCCGTGCTCAGCGGTCGCGCCATCGAGGTGCCGCCAAGCCTGCCACCGGGCTCCGACATCTTCGATCAGGACCCGTTGCCACTGCTCGTCCTCAATTTTGAGGAGCAGGACATCGACGAGACCGACCTGCCGCTCGTCGCTTTCGGCGACATGCTGTTCGACAGCGCGCAGATCTTCGGAAGCCCCGCGCGCGATCTCGGGATCACCTGCTCGACGTGTCACAACCGCTCGGACATCAACCAGCGGCTTTTCGTTCCGGGCGCAAGCCACCAGCCAGGCGCGATCGACGTCGACGGCGCCTTTTTCAACCCGATCTTCAACGACCGGCGCGACGACCCGCTCGACATTCCGAGCCTGCGCGGCTTGCGTTTTACAGGTCCCTACGGCCGCGATGGCCGTTTCGCCTCCCTGCGCGATTTCACCCGCAACGTGATCGTCAACGAGTTCGGCGGGGATGAACCGACGCCCTTCATGCTGGACGCTCTCGTCGCCTACATGCTCGAGTTCGACTTCCTGCCGAATTCCATGCTGACGACCGATGGCCGCCTGACCGACGCGGCCCCGGAAGTCGCCCGGCGTGGCGAGGAGATCTTCAACCAGCCCTTTGCCGGGCTCGGCGATCGCTCCTGCGCCAGCTGCCATGTGCCAGATGCGAACTTCCTCGACCGGCAGGCCCACGACATAGGCTCCGTTGCGCCAGCCTATGAAGGTGCCCGTGCCGGTGCGCTGGACACGCCCACGCTGCTCGGCACGGCCTATACCGCGCCCTACTTCCATGACGGATCTCTGCCGACGCTGGCCGCTGTCGTGGACTGGTTCGACGAAACGAAAGCGCTCGGGCTGACCGAGGAAGACCGCGCGTCCCTGACCGCCTATCTCGAGACCGTGGGTGCGGCGGACGAACCCTACGAGGCGTTCGACACCGAGAATACCGCTTTCCGGCTGGCATTCGCCGAATTGACGACCTTCGCCTCGACACTCGACACGCTACTGCCGCGGCGGGACGCAGAGCACATCCTGCTGCTGACTGACACCGTGGCCGCGGACCTCTCGGCGGACGCCAGCACCATGTCGAACCTTGCTGCGCGGCCCGAGGTCTACGCGTTGGCTGAGCGGCTGGCCGCGGTCGGCGCCGCCGTCCGTGCCGATGACTGGGCGACCGCCGAAGCAAGCTGGACCGCGTTCAAGTCCGAAGCCGCCGCAATCGAAGAGAGGGCATTCTGATGCCAGTTCAACTGACCCGTAGAACGATACTGACCTTGGTCGGCGCGGGCGCGGTGTCGTTGGCGACACCTCTCGCCGCGCAGGACACTGCGTTGCGGCTGGCTTTCATCCCGCAGGAGAACCCGGAGAAGCTGCTTGGCGATATTGAGGCCATCACCGGCTGGCTGGCCAGTGAGATCGGCGTCCCGGTCGAGGGGTTCGTTACCATCGACCACGCAGCGGCGGTTGAGGCGCTGCGAAACGGCGACGCGGATATCTCCTTCATGGGCGCCCTGCCCTTCGTTCTGGCCGAGGCCGAGATCGGTGCCGTGCCGCTCCTGTCCGAGGTCTACCGCGACGCGCCGAATTATACGGGCCGCATTTTCGTGCGGCGCGACAGCGGTATCGGCGCGCTCGCAGACCTGCGCGGACGCGACATCGCCTTTGCCGATCCGATCTCGGAATCGGGCTATCTCTATCCGCTCGCCGAATTCGTAGAGGCCGGGCTGGTTAAAGGTCCCGGCGCAGCGGAGGAATTTTTCGGCCGCGTCTTTTTCGCGGGGGGCTACCAACAAGCCATGCAGGCAATGGCCGAAGGCCTGGTCGATGCCGCGGGCGCCAGCCAGTATGCCGACCTGCTTCTGACACCGCAGCAACAGGCGGAGGTAACCTGGATCGCGGAAAGCGCACCGATCCCGAGCCATTTGGTGATCGCTCGCCCTGGGCTCGATGCCGCTCTGCGGGACCGTTTTGTCGACGCAATGCTGCGGCTCAACGAGCCGGAGCACCGCAACAAGCTGCGCTATCTTTATGGACCGGACGGCTATATCAGGGCCGACGGCGCCGCCTATGACGGCGTGCGCGATATGGCGCGGCGATACGGGCTGTTGGAATGAGCACTGCTATCCAAATCGACGACCTGAGTTTTGCCCATACGGGCGCAGACGTCCCGGCGCTGGAGCGGGTTTCGCTTAAGATTCCGACGGGCGAAAGCGTGGCTCTGCTCGGCCCGTCCGGGGCGGGCAAGACGACCCTGCTGGCACTGCTTGATGGCAGGCTGTTTGGCTGGCGCGGGCAGGTTTCGATCTTGGGCGCACCGCTCGATCCCGATCATCCGCCAATGCGCGCGCGCCGCCCGGATACCGGTTTCGTTTTTCAAGAGTTCGCGTTGGTCGAACGCTCCACTGTTCTGCGTAACGTCCTGAACGGCCGCCTGGGGCGCATGTCGCCGCTGCGGGCCCTGATGGGATCACCGACCAAGCACGATCTGGAGATTGCGCGCACGGCACTTGCCGATTGCGGCATTTCTGATCTTGCCGAACGCAGAGTCGACAGCCTCAGCGGCGGGCAGCGGCAGCGCGTCGCCATCGCGCGGGGTCTGGCGCAGGAACCACGGCTTATTCTGGCCGATGAACCGGTGAGCAACCTCGACCCCGCGCGTGCAGGTGAGATCCTGGCGCTGCTGACCGGGGCGGCGCAAGCGCGCGGCGCGACGGCGCTGTTTTCGTCGCACCAGCCCGAGCTGGCGCGGCATTTCGCGCAGCGCATCATCGGCATTCGTGGCGGGCGGATCGCCTTTGATGTGCCGACCTCCGAGTTGAACGAGGATGCGACAGCGGAGCTCTATCGGGAGGTTGAGCCAATCCCCGGAATCGGCCTCAGGGCGGTGTCCTGATGGCGTTCCGCGGGTTTGGCGGCTTTGCGACGAGTGGTCTGATTGGCGCTGCGATCCTGTGGTCCTTCGCGACGACCGATGTCGAGTTGTCGCGTCTCATGTCGGCCGGCCCGCGCATTGCCGATTTCCTCGGTCGCATGTTTCCGCCTGACCCGACCGTGATGGCCGAGATCAAGAAGGGCAGCGCGGAAACGCTGAGAATAGCGATCCTCGGCTCCCTCGGTGCTGTGATCCTGTCCGTTCCCTTCGGCATTCTCGCGTCTGAGACGATGGTATCGCCTGCGGTGTTCCGGCCGATCCGAACGCTGCTTGCTTTCATCCGGGCGATTCCGCTGATCCTCGTGGCCATGCTCATGGTAGGCGCTGTCGGGCTCGGGCCGCTGCCCGGCATCATCGCGGTCGCCTTTCATGCAACGGGGATGCTCGCCAAGTTCTATGCCGAGGCGATCGACGGCGTGTCCCGCGCGCCGATCGCCGCGCTGGAAAGCGCGGGCGCCGGGCCGCTCGTGCGGCTCAGATACGCGATCTGGCCGCAGATGGCGCCGGTCGTCGCCCGCGACACGATTTTCCGGTTCGAGTTGAACCTGCGCGAGTCGCTGATCCTCGGGATTGTCGGCGCGGGCGGGATCGGCTTTTACATCCAGACCTACGTGCGCTCTTTCCAGTATGACAAGGCGGCCAGCGTCACGATTGCCGTCTTCGTCATGGTCATCGCCATCGAAGCTATCAACGTCGCGCTGCGCCGTCGTTTTGCCTGACCTTCAGGCATAGATGTCGATCGGTGTCCCGTCCCTGACCATGGCGTAGATATCCTCGATCTGCCGGTCCGTGACGGAGATGCAGCCCGCGGTCCAGTCGCGTTTGTTCATCGGGTCGATCCCCTTGCGGGGCCCCCCGTGGATGAAGATGTCGCCACCCGGCGATTTTCCTTGCGCCTCTGCAAACGCGATGTCGGCTTCATTGGGATATGAAATGCCGATGGAGAGGTGGAAGAGGCTGTTTGGGTTGCGCCGGTCAATCAGGTAGGAGCCCTCCGGCGTGCGGCCGTCCCCCTCAAACTGCTTGTGGCCTTCGGGCGCGAAGCCCAATCCGATGGGATAGGTCCGCAAGACGTCATCCGCGCCGTCAAGAACTAACAGCCGCTGCGCCTTGTACATGCGTAACCGGGTCACTTGTGGTCCGTTGTACGACCGGAACTTGCTGGCACAGCCTGAAAGGAAGGCGGCCAAACCGCCCAACAGCAAGACCCGCCGTGAAATTCTGGTATTCATCACTGCTCGACGCCCCTTTTGCGAGGTCTGGATGATGTCAGACGTTACCCTACCGAAACCGCCGGATCAATGACCGTGCGCGAGTGCTCCCTTCGCCATCCGCTCGCCAATCGGTTCACCGCCCGAGGGCCCCGCTTCGACCCGGTGGCCGTTCAGGAGCCGAAGCGCGTTGGCCACGACAAGCAGAGACACGCCTACATCCGCAGCAATGGCGCCCCACATTGAGGCCATCCCGAACGCGGTCAGCCCGACGAACAGCGCCTTGGTCGCCAGCGATATGCCGATATTCTGGTGGATGATCGTCATGGCCCGGCGCGAATGGCCAATAAGCCAAGGTACCTTGCCGATGTCGTCGGTCATAAGCGCGATGTCGGCCGTCTCGATAGCGGCATCCGATCCGACAGCGCCCATGGCGATGGCATAATGCGCACGCGCCATGGCCGGTGCGTCATTCACACCGTCGCCGATCATCGCTACCATGTCGTGGCTTTCGACGAGTTCCTCAATGGCCGTCACCTTGTCTTCCGGCAAAAGTTCGGCGCGCACCTCGTCGATGCCGACTTCGGCTGCCACCGCGCGCGCGGTGCGTTCGTTGTCGCCCGTCAACATCACGATGGTCTCCACACCCTGCGCATGCAGGCGCGCAACGATACCCTTTGCATCTGGGCGGATGCGGTCGCGAAGCTCCAGTACGCCGGTCACGCCGGCCTTGTCACCCACGGCAACGAGGGTGCTCCCTGTCTCCCCGATCTGATCCCGCAGATCCGCCGGAATGGCATTGCCGAACCCTTTCTCTTCGGCGAACCGATCCGAGCCGAGCCAGATAGCGCGCCCGTCGGCGCGTCCTTCCAGACCGCGCCCGGGCACGGTGCGGGTGTCCTCTGCGGCAGACACGGAAACACCATCGGCTTTGGCGCGCGAGAGTATGGCGCGTGCCAGCGGGTGTGAAGACCGCACCTCCAGGCTTGCTGCCAGCGCCATGAGATCGCGTGCGGAAACACCGACCAGTGGGTGAACCGCCGCCACCTCAGGCTCTCCCATGGTGATCGTCCCGGTCTTGTCCATCGCCAGTGCCGTGGTCCGCCCCGGCGCTTCGACATAGGCGCCGCCCTTGATGAGCACCCCCGCCCGTGCCGACGCGGTCAGCGCCGCAACGATGGAAACCGGCGTAGAAATGACCAACGCGCAAGGACATGCGATGACCAGAAGGACCAGGGCATTGTAGAACCAGTAGTCCCAGGCGCCGCCGAGCAGGAGTGGTGGCACCAGCGCGATGGTGATCGCCAGAGCCATCACGATTGGTGTGTAGATGCGCGCGAACTTGGCCACCCACTGTTCGACCGGCGCGCGGCGGGCATGGGCATCGCCTACCATGCGAATGATTTTCGCGAGCACCGTATCCGAGGCGGCCTTCGTCGCCCGCACCGTCAGTGTGCCCTCGCCGTTGATCGTGCCGGCATAGACCTCTTCGCCGGGTTCCTTGGGTACTAGCGCGCTTTCCCCAGTAATTGGGGCCTGATCGACGGCCCCTGCCCCGTCCACGACCTCACCGTCGAGGGGGATACGGTCGCCGCCGCGCACGATAAACCTTGCATTGACTGCCACAGCCGCAGCCGGAACGTCGGATTCCGATCCGTCTTCGTAAAGGACCCGCGCCGTTGGCGGCGCCAGATCGAGGAGCGCGGAAACCGCGTTACGCGCCCGCCCCACGCTCCAGCTCTCAAGATAGAGAGAGAGCGAAAAAAAGAAGGCGACCGTCGCAGCCTCAAAAAACTCTCCGAGGCTGATGGCGCCGGCGACGGCCAGCACCATGAGCAGGTTCATGTCGGGGCTAAGCCTCCGCGCCGAAGACCAGGCCTTGGGCGCGACAAGCCAAACTCCGAAAAGAATCGCGAGGGCGAAGATCCCTGCTTCCGCCATGGGCATCGGCACATCGCCATGGCCCGCAAAGAGCCCGAGCGCGCCACCCATGCCGGTCTCGACCATGTGAAAAAGGAATCCCGCCCCCCAGAAGCCGCCGCTCAACGAGGTAAAGCGCTTCTGACGTGCCAGATGCGCCGCCTGGTCCTCTGCTGCGTTGTCGGCATCCCAAGGCTTCGCGCTCATGCCGGTCGTTGCGACCAACTGCGTGACCTCGTCGTCTGGTATCCTCTTGGCGCTATCGAGGATGGTCATTCGCCCGTTGATAACGTCGAATGCCAGGTGTTCGGTTCCGCCCACTTTCGGCCCGACAACCCGGTTCAGGATCGCCACCTCTTCGGCGCAATCGAGCCCGGAGACCTGAAAGCTCCTTCCGCCGGACGGCGCTAGCCCAGCCGACGCAACATCACTGTTCGCATCGCAACAGGATTTGCCTGTTGCGTGAGGTTGCTTTTGATCACTCCGGTGGCTGTGATCGTTGCGGTTGCCATCAAAAGACATGGATTGACCTCGGGATTCATTGATTCCACATTGCTATAGCTCCTAAAGCAACTAGAGCATCAAGAGTTAGAATAGGACGTTTCATGCAGAAAATTGCAGCGTCCGAACGTTCACCGCACCACTAAGGCGCGATGAAATCAGAAAGAGCGGGTTAAAAATGCAAAAACGACAAGCGCCTATCATTGCAGCAATTCTGGTACTCGCCGGCTGCGCGGTGCCGCCGACAGATGATGGCGCTCAGAACAAGGTTGGCAATGTTCCCGCGTCTGTAGCGGCCCTTGCTGCACCCGGTCAGGATCTCACGTCGGCTCGTCGACTTCCGGAAGATGGGTGCTACTGGTATCAGCACAGTGGACCAGTAGAGACCACTTTGGTACCTCTTCGCGCGGCCGGCGGCGGACCAATCTGCACGTCTCTCCAGTCTTGATTTGCTTGTCCAGAGGGTCGCGGATGCGTCGAGTTCAGTGCACGCCTTCAACTTTGCGCTGTCACACTATCCTCGGCCGAGTAAAGAAACGCTGTCGAACCTATCTTGACGTTGGGATAAAGTTCGTTGATGTGAGCCATGACCATCCGGACGCAGCCAGAACTTGCGCGACCGCCGATGCTTTTTGGATACGGTGTGCCATGGATACGTAGATAGCTATCCCTACTGCCGACAAAAAGATAAAGCGCACGTGACCCAAGTGCGTTGGTCGGGCCAGGTTCCATACCATCTGCGTATTGCTCGTACTCCGGATTGCGTTCAATCATGTTTTTGGTTGGCGTCCAATGAGGCCATTTCACCTTCCGCTTAATCGTATAAGTTCCCGGCTCATAAAGGTCGCCCTTTGCAATGGCCACGCCGTAGCGCATTGCAGTTCCACCTTTTTCGATGTGATAGAGGTATCGCGCCACTGCGTCCACGTGGATGTCGCCCGGCACGAGATTGCGCTTCGCGACGACGCGCTGCGGCAAAAACCTTGGATGCAGACCCCATGGGTTAGTCGTGGCTGGCTCGTAGCCGAACGGTGTGACTTGCTTGTCCCAAGCCGCCTTTTGTGATTCTGTTGGCCACGTATCGGCAAAGAGCGGCTGACCGATTGAGGCCGAGAATAGCGCAGTCGTTGTTTGGATGAAGTGGCGTCTCGTCAGCATTTTTCTGTTTCCTTCGCAAGATTTTACTAAAGGATAAAATATATCCTTATCGTGCCTCTACTTACCCAGGTAAGGAATAAGGCATCGTCAGCAACCTTCCCAAGGTCTAGTTCGGTACATTTGCGTCGTAACTCCTAAAGCTCCTAAAGGTTCAAGAAAAAAGTTCTGCGAACACGGTTCCCACTAACCCAGCCTCGTCGCGTGAAAAACCAGCTGATCCAATTACTTCTCAAGGGGCTGACGAAGCTCTTTTCAACATATTTCCGAGCCACAGCCTCTAGTCAGGGTCAGATAGGCTAGCGATTGGTTGATCCTTGCGAAAGTAGGCTTCGACGTGAAAAATTGGTCCAAATTCTGCATGCGAACAGGATACGATTGCATCATTCATGTGGGTATCAAAACCTCACGGGGTGAGACATGCACCGCGTACTTTCGTTTCGCTGACCTCAAGTTGCAAACGACTTTTTCAAATGCCGTTCAGTTTGGGGTAAAGATAAACGCGTGCACCTATCGCAACACGATCGTACAGGTCCTTTACGTGCTTATTGGTGAGGCGGGCACATCCGTTTGAAACGGCCGACCCGATGGTTTCTGGTGCATTGGTTCCATGGATTCGAAGATAGGTGTCTCGGCCGTCATCATCGTATAAATAGATCGCTCGCGCGCCGAGAGGATTATTCGGTCCTCCCTTCAAACCGTTTCTAAATCGTGCATACTTATTCGGCTCTCTTTGGATCATGGCGTTGGTCGGCCGCCACCACGGCCATTTGGCTTTGCGCGCTACTGTGAACACGCCTGATTCGTACAAATCCTTGCGTCCAACTCCTACTCCGTAGCGGATCGCCATACCTTCTTCGAGCATGAAATACAAAAAAAAATCATCCGGTACTAAATGCAGATCTCCGGGCAGCCAATCCGTCCGACGTGCGTTTACCAGTTGAGGAAGAAAGCGCTCTGGAAAAGAGGGTTGACTTGCTGCACCAATCGTAGGAGCCAACATGCTGGCTGCACTGGTAGATACGAACACTCGCCTGCTAAAGCCTTTCATTTTGATGTACCCTACTAGTTTGCGTTGCATGAAATTGCGAACACATTGCGTCGATATGTAGAACACACGATCGTGTGTTCACAACTGCGAGCTGTTTGACTGTTGCTCCGAGGATACGATCCGAACTTTCGGAAGGGTTATTTGCCCAAAGCATGCCGAGCACTTAGTGGATATCTGCGTGGCAATCCTCAACACCGCTCTCCAGCGTGATACAATCTTGCCTATTCGGTCACGGGCGATAGTGGCGAGACGCTCAAGTACTTCGATAGAAACGTGTTCGTAAACTTGCTCCTGATTTTGCATCCAAATCACGAGCGAGAGCTACTGGAAAGGCCACTACGTGTGAACGATGACTTTTCGAAGGTTGGATATTGCTTCAACCTATCGTGAGTCCAGCGTCAAGATGTGGTTTCACACCTGTGCCCAACGTAGGTTCGACTCAGTAAAAAGCTTGGCGCTTGATGCGCGGTCCCGCCTCGCATATTCCGGCGCCAAATCTGCTGAGAAAGGCACGCCTTATATGACTCTGTCCACAATCCTGCGTATCGACAAAATCCTGCTCGGCATTGTCGCCGCCGTGCTGTTACTTTCGGTCGTTATTTATTTCTACAGCACCGACTATTTCTCGCTCACCTACGCGCGTGAAGACGGCTTGGTGGAATACAGCACTGCTCTCTTTCTCTGCGTGGCCAGCGTCGTCCTGGTGATGAACGCGCGGTCGCTAAAGGCGCGCGGCGCGGGCCTCGCCTTCGCCTGCACGCTGTTCTATGCGCTTGTCTTCTTCTTTGCCGCCGGCGAAGAGATTTCCTGGGGCCAACGTATAATCGGCTGGGAAACCGGCGAGACCTTCGAGGAGATGAATAAGCAGCAGGAAACGAACCTGCACAACCTGATTGTGCCCACGCCTTGGGGCGATTTCCACCTCGCCAAGACGCTCTTCGGTCCGATCCTAACGTTAATCGTGCTGGTCTACATTACCGTGCTGCCACTGCTCTACTTGCGCGTCGGCTGGATCAAACGTGCCGCCAATCACATTGCCGCCCCGGTGCCCGGCACACGTCACGCAATGCTCGCCGTTACAGCAAGCCTGGTGATTGCGGTCATCGACGTTCCTCGTAAATGGGAGGTCTACGAGTTGGTCTTCTCGCTCCTGGCAACCTCGATCTTCCTCCTGCCGCAGAACAGTAAACACACGACTTTCTTGGAGGCGTGATATGAGCCGCGCCGGGTTTGCCGGAGGCTGATTGATCTTAGCTACGCGGCCATGTCTGATGTTTCCAGGGTCGCGTAATAGTTTGCTTCGACCTCTCTTGGCGGAATGTATACGATGGGTTCGAGAAGACGACGGTTGTTGAACCAATTCACCCAATACAGGGTCGCGTATTCCACTGCATCGAAACTGCGCCATGGCCCGCGTCGGTGGATGACCTCAGCATTGAACAGGCCATTGGCCGTCTCGGCCAGGGCATTGTCATAACTGTCGCAAACGCTTCCCACGGAAGGTTCTACCCCGCCTCTGCGAGTCACTCGGTATAGCGAATGGACAGATATTGCGATCCGCGATCCGAGTGAAGCACCAGGCCTGATCCGGGTTGTCTCTGAAGAACGGCCTGTTGGAGGGTGTAAGGTGCGGTTACTCGTGGGACATCCCGTTTGTTGATTATAGCTTCTCTCTGAGCGCTTCGTAAGACGTCTTGACGCCAACGGTAGAAGCTGGATCGACCTATCCCGAAATAGCGGCAAGTCCTCGCGACGTGACCGATCTCCTCCGCATGTCGAAGTATCCTCAACTTGCGTTGGTCCTTGGTCATGAACATCTCCTTCTTCCCAAACCTCGGAGGTTAAAGAAAATGTCCCGCGAGTAACGGCATATCTACATTGCTCGGCTACCTCCGTAGCGCTTGATTTTATTGCCTCAAATCGTTGGGGCCGGGCGTGTTCGCCTCGGCCCCATTGTCTATCTTCACTTCATCTGCGTGACAGTAAGCTTTCCCTCAACCCGGTCGGCAACGAACTCGATTTCCTGACCCTCCGCCATCTTGGCCATCATTGCTTCGTCAGCGCGGAACACCATGGTCATCGCGGGCATATCAAGGTTAACGAGAGGGCCGTGAATGATTGTGACTTTGCCGGCCTCCGCGTCGATTTTCTTGATGGTCCCGCTCGTGTACTCCACGTCAGCCTGAGCTATCTGGTCACCGACCGCTACCTCACGATGCATGCCGGCTTCGTAGTGGCCCGGGATCAGGCATGCTGCTTCGAACGTACCAGAATTCGCGAAAGTCCAGACAACCTCACCCGACGCGCCCGCATCGAGACGGATACGGTTCGGATCGTCGTGTTCCATGTCCATCTTGGCCATTTCGATCTTGTGCTCGGCATTGCGCTCGACCGTGTCGAGTACGAACTCATGCTCCAACTCACCCTTGTTGGTGATGTTGAAGCGGATGGTTTCACCCTCCTTGATGGTCATCTCTTCGCTCTCGATCAGCATCTGGCCCTCATCGTTTTCGAGCAAAGTGACGTCGATTGTGCGATCCACCTTGGCGGGGTCACCCGGCATGCCGACCATCATTTCTGTCTGTTCGGTAGGCTGGTTTTCATCATGTCCACCGCCGTGCGTGCCTGTAGCATAGGCCTGTGTGGAAAGCGCGATCGCGAGGCTTAATGTCAGAAGAAGGTTTTTCATTTCATTTTCCTGTAGGTTGGTTTGGTTAGAGATGACGAAGGGCTGCTCAGCCCTTCGAGGCTGGTTTCTGTGTGAGAATGGTCCTGGGGCTGTTGTTGGAGGCGAATTCAGGCAACTCGCCGGTCCATTCGTAGGCCATCTCGCCCGGGGGGTTCTCGTACCAGCCGGGATCGGAGTAATCGTCCGCGTCGATGCCGTCCCGCACCTTTACGACCGAAAACATGCCGCCCATCTCGATGGGGCCGTAAGGACCCCAACCCGTCATCATCGGGATGGTATTGTCGGGCAGCGGCATTTCCATTTTCGCCATATCGCCCATCCCGTTCGTGCCCATAGGCATGTATTCCGGCTGAAACTGACGGATCTTCTGCGTCAGCGGCTTCTTGTTGACCCCGATGAACGTCGGCACGTCATGGCCCATGGCGTTCATCGTGTGGTGTGACTTGTGACAGTGGATCGCCCAGTCACCCAGATGGTCCGCGACGAACTCATAGGCGCGCATCGCGCCCACGGGGATGTCGATGCTGACCTCCGGCCATTGGGCTTCAGGTGGAACCCAGCCACCGCCTGTGCAGCCCGGTCGATCAGTATGAACGATAAATCTATGCGACGGACTGGTTTCGCCTGCCGCATGTTCTCCACCGGCTGCGCTTGCAAAAACTTGCGGCTCGCCGCGACTGCCTTAGCGGCCGAATGAAACCTGTGCCTTTCAAAGAATAGCATTGGTGAAAGTAGCATATTCAGCCTTTTGAAGCGTGGGTCCTGATCGAGCAGGCTATGCTCCGGCGCTGGAAGGTCAAGAAAAACCAATGCTTTAGAAGCATAATTTTTGTAACGAAATGTATCCTTGATCTTTGTTGGCAATCGCGCTTTTTTAATTGTGAAAGGTTCGGGATGTATGCGTTTTTTCAGATTGACACGAATGGCTCATATTCTGTCGCTCATCGTCTTGATGGTAGCGGCCATGCCGTTTGTCGGACCTGAAGCTGGCTCGCCGCAAGAAGATTGGAGCCACGTTGCCGCGATGGACGTTCGTGATTGTGACGCACATCTTGTGTCGGACGATACTATCCCCGGTTGCCCTGGTATGATGGTGCATTGCGTCACTTTTTCTAACGCCGATCATGCACTACCCGAACCGAAGCTCTTTGTCGTGCACGTTTATCATGGGTCTCGCGCGGTCGACGCAGAAGGCTTGAAGCCGGAAGCGTCTTCGCCCCCTCCGCGAGTCTGAACGCGCTTCGATTCTCATCCCTGCATCTTACGGCTCAGGTTTCCGGTCTCGTCCAAATAAGAAACGGCGTGAACGTGTGAAGGGCTCCCCTGTTCGGGTGGTCCTGAAACACCTCGGGTACTCGCGGGATCACTTCTCAGAAGCTACTCGAGGTCTGCCGTGATCGGGCGAACCTTCGACTCAATCATCGCAAAGGAGAAGAGTATGCGACTCTTCAAAGCAAAACAGTGCGCGCTTTCCGATACAGCGCTCAGTTCGTCGGAACATCTGGCAAAAGGTCTGTCCCGGCGTCAGTTCGGTTTGACTGCGGCTGCCGCGCTTGCCATGCCGACGGCATTGCGCGCGCACGGATCGCCAAAGATCACATCGAAAGGGACCTATGATATCACTGTCGACCGGGTTCGGATCGACACTGGGAACTTTCGGAAAATGGGGGTCGGTTACAACAAGAGCCAGATTCCAACGATCCTGCGGTTCAAGGAAGGCGAGGAAGTCACCATAAACGTGACCAACAACCTCCGCGAGAGCACCTCAATTCATTGGCATGGGCTGATCCTGCCCTTCCAGCAGGACGGCGTCCCCGGTATCAGCTTCAACGGTATCGCTCCGGGTGAAACCTTCACCTACCGGTTTCCGATCCAGCAAGCGGGAACTTACTGGTTCCACAGCCACTCGGGCTTTCAGGAACCCGATGGTGCCTACGGGGCCATCATAATCGAGCCGCGCGACGGTGAACGGATTCGGGCGGATCGTGATTATGTCGTGCAACTGGCCGACAAGCACCCGCATCCGGGCAGCCGGATTATGCGGAATCTCAAGAGGATGCCGGATTACTACAATCGCTCGCAACGCACCTTGCAAACCCTGATCGAGGACGCGCGCCAGGATAGTCTGAAAGCAGCCCTAAAGGATCGCGGGATGTGGGGGCGGATGCGGATGATGCCAACGGACATTGAGGATGTGCAGGGATTTACCGCTCTGATCAATGGGCGGAGCACATCGCAAAACTGGACAGGGCTGTTCCGGCCCGGTGAGAAGGTCCGCCTGCGAATAGTCAATTCTTCGGCCATGACCTATTTCGACATGCGTATCCCGGGCCTGAAGATGAGCGTGGTCCAGGCTGACGGCAACGACGTCAAGCCGGTCACGGTGGATGAACTGCGTGTTGCCGTGGCGGAGACTTTTGACGTCATCGTCCAGCCGCGGGAAAACAAAGTTTATAGCATCATTGCCGAATCAATGGGTCGCACTGCGCTCGTTCGTGGGACTCTATCGCCAAAAGAAGGTTATGCCGGGGCCGTGCCGCGGCTCAGGTCCAAGCCATTGCTCACAATGGCCGACATGAGCGGCATGATGGGGATGGATATGGGTGACCACGTCATGCAGAACGCAAGTGGCATGCAGACCATGAGTGGAATGGAGCACTCAAAAATGCAGGGTATGAATAAGCCCGGCATGAACGGCATGGAGCACTCTGGCATGAATATGTCAGGCAATGGCGACCCATTCTATGCGCCAGGCAGCGGGCTGACACCCAAGGCCTATAACGGCGGCAAGTTCCTGTCCTACACGGATCTGCGCGCTGCGCGGCCGCTTTACCGGAACCGCGCTGCCTCGCGCACCATTGAACTGCGTCTGACGGGCAACATGGAGCGTTACATCTGGTCGATCAACGGAGTAAAATACGAGGATGCCGACCCAATCGTGCTGAATTATGGCGAACGGGTGCGCATCCGCTTCATCAATGAGACAATGATGGCGCATCCAATGCACCTGCACGGGATGTGGTCGATCATCGATACCGGTCAGGGCGCGCGTAACCCCATCAAGCACACGGTGAGCGTCCAACCCGGCACGACAACCGACATAGAGGTCGAGGTCGATGCCCCTGGACAGTGGGCTTTCCATTGTCACCTCTCTTACCACGCTGACGGTGGCATGTTCCGCAAAGTCGTAGTCAGAGGGCGCCCAGCCTGAACCAGTCAGAAAAAAGGAAAATCAAGATGAAACGTTTCAAACTGGCCGGACTTGCCGGCCTCTTTCTGCCCTGGGCTCAGGTCACATACGCCGAGCCGCTTATCTGGGGTTTCCAAGCGGAGCAGTTCGAATATCGCGCGATGGATGGTGAGGATGCCTTCGTATGGGATTTTGATGCTCTCGCGGGATCGGATGAGTTGAAATTCGTCTGGAGAAGCGAAGCCGAGCTTGGCCTCACATCGGATGATTTCGAAAAATTGGAAAACCAGGCGCGACTTCAGTTTCCAGTTTCGCCTTTCTTTGATGCCGTAGTGGGGGCTTATGCGGATACGCCGGGTGGGGCACCTGACCGCTACGCTGGTGTGGTCGGCCTCAAAGGCCTCGCGCCGCAGTGGTTCGAGATCGATGCCGATCTTTTCGTGTCTGATCACCCATTCTTCCGTTTCGAGGCAGAGTATGAGGCACTGTTGACCAACCGCCTGATTTTCACGCCGAGCATCGAAGTTGATATGCCCCTGAAGGATGATCTGGCGCGCGAACGCGGCGCTGGCGGTGCTATAGTGGAGATCGGAGCGCGGCTTAGCTATGACGTCATCGACCGCGCTTTTTCTCCTTATGTCGGCGTTAACTACGAGGCCTCTTATGGCGACACGAAGGACATCGTCAAAGCAAATGGTGAAGATACTGATGCATTTTCGATCGTCTTCGGTACGAGCCTAATGTTCTGAAAATTTTGTCGCCCCGGCTGCAAGCCCGGGCGACCTTCAAACTATGCAATTCCCAAAGGGAGCGTGAGAGATTAACAGCCAAACTTGAAACGAAACCGTGATGAGTGGACGGGGACACGCGGGTCACATGCGGTAGAGCGGACGCAGCATGGCAATGTCAGCTTAACGAGATCGCTGTCGAAGTGCGCGAGATGATGGGCCAGGCCGTCGACGCCGCGTGAAATGGAGATTCTACGATTACGTCTTGAGCTTCCATTAGCTGGAAGCCCTAGGGTCGTAGCGACCCGGACGCAACCCCGCCAAATACGAGGACGCACCGCTCGATGTCGAACGATAGAAGCCAAGTCGGCTGGATCACTACAGATACGCTGGGTCCAAGTGCCATCGGTTCGGGGCTGTTCCTCGTATTTGCGCCCGTTCACCTTTGGGTGCCCGAACAGGTCTCGGTCGCAATCGCGGCCCTGACACTGGCCGTGATAGGGGGCGCCTATATCGGTTTCGGCGCCTCCTCTGGCTTGGCCCGGCTGTTCTGGTTGGAATTCGGGGCCGCTGCCTTCTACGCGTTTGTGGCGCTTGTTGGTCTGCTCTGGTCGCCGCTCGCGTTGCCGCTGGGACTGGCGGCGCATGCGGCCTGGGACCTGCTGCACCGTATTGGCGCCTTCGGTGCACCGGTGCCGAAATGGTACATTCCCTACTGCGTGGTCTTCGATCTGCTGACCGCCGGTTTTCTCCTCATCCTTTATCTACCGTGAGGGCGGTCAGGTGGCACAGGGCATCACGGTTGGAACAGGCGCAAAAATCGTCCTCGCGGTCGCGCTCGTGGCCGCTGCGGCGGCGCTGTTCCTTGGGCCCTTGTCAGGCTTCGTGGAAGACCTCAGCGGCGAGCGGATATCGGCCTGGGTGAGCGCTGCCGGCGCATGGGGGCCGATCGTCATCATCGCCCTCATGACGATCGCCATCGTCGCCACGCCGATCCCAAGCGCACCTATCGCCTTGGCGGCAGGTGCCGCATACGGACATACGATCGGCACCATTTACATCGTCATCGGCGCCGAATTCGGCGCCCTGGCGGCCTTCGCTCTGGCACGGTTCCTAGGGCGCGATGTGCTGACCAGATGGTTCGGCGAGACGGTGGACAAGGGCTGGCTCGGATCGCAAAACGCGCTGACCCTGACCGTGTTCGCCAGCCGGCTGATGCCGTTTATCTCGTTCGACATCGTCAGCTACGCTGCCGGTCTCAGCTGCCTGCATTTCTGGCGTTTCGCTGTAGCGACGCTTGCCGGCATCATCCCCGCCAGTTTCGTTCTCGCGCATTTCGGTAACGAGGCGATGAGCGGGGAGCCCGGGCGAGCCGCCTGGGCCGCTGTCGGGCTGGGGGCACTGACGCTGGCCCCCATTATCGCCGTGGCGATCCGCGAGCAGCGCGGGAGGAAGGCACGCTCATGACCGCGACCCCCAGGCCCGACGCGCGCCCGTCCCCGGACTGGAGAGCCGTTCGCGCGCTGATCCGCCGCGAGATGTTGCGGACTTGCCGCCGGCAACTGGGCAATCGGGCATTGCACCTTGCGGATGGCGAAGAGGTGCGCTGGCCGCCTGAAGACATCGAGCGTTTTCTCGTCACGCTCGATCGTGCAGCGGAAGAAACGCGGGAGATTGTCGGTTTGCAGACCCTGCCCGATGGCGGCAGCCGGCTGATGGTGGAGCTTGACATCTACACCGTCGCCGCCGATACCGCTCTGCGGCGCCCAGGGGTCGAGACGGGGTGCGCGCACGCGGTCGTCACCGATGTCGGTTGGGACCTCTACCGCCGGATGCTGCGCCTGTCGTCGCTGTCCGCGCGGCTCATCAGCCGCTATCCCGGGCGCAGGCTGCGCTGGACGATCCGGGCACTGCTAGTGTTTCTCTTCTACCCGGTCGGCGCCCCGGGCTATGCCGCGCGCGTCTTTCGCGATGGTGACGACCCGCAAACGCATTTCACACATCGTCCGCCGCAAACATTCGCCCGGGCGGTCGCGAGGCATCGCGCAGAGCCCGAACTGCTGGAAGCCTTTCGCCAAAGTTGGTGCCTCTACGACTGGCCCGGCGCCAATCTCATCGCCGGGGATGGCAAGCGGGGCCATTACCGCAGACCGCAGACGCTCTCTGCCGGGAAGGCACGCGCATTCGGAAAGGAAAATGTCTAGATGAAATCGGAATACAAGGCGAACAGCATCAGCCTCGCCGGTGCGATTGCGATGGGGACAGGCGTGATGATCGGCGCCGGTATCTTCGCACTGACCGGGCAGATCGCGCAGCTTGCCGGACCACTCTTCCCGTTGTCCTTCATCGCCGGCGCGCTCGTCACCGCGTTCAGCGCCTATACCTACGTCAAGATGTCCAACGCCTACCCGTCTGCGGGAGGCATCGCGGTGATCCTGCAAAAGGCCTATGGCCCGACGACCGTCGCCGCGGGGGCCGCGCTGCTCATGGCCCTATCGATGGTCATCAACGAAAGCCTCGTTGCGCGGACTTTCGCCACATATTCTTTGGAGGGATTAGGCGTCGAGCGGACCAACTGGTTGGTTTCTACCCTCGGTGTGGGTCTGATTGTGTTTGCCTATCTCATCAACGCTGCCGGCAACCGGTCGGTTGGCTTGTTCTCGATCGTCATGGCTATCCTAAAGGTGGGAGGTATCGCGCTTTTCGGGGCGGCGGCGCTCTGGGCAGGCGGTATCTCGTTCGAGGCGGCGACGGACGGGCAATCGACGCAAATCACCGGCTTCGTGGCCTCCGTTGCGCTTACGATCCTGGCTTTCAAAGGGTTCACCACGATCACCAATAGCGGTGCCGAAGTGAACAATCCGAACCGTAATATCGGTCGGGCCATCGTTGCGTCCATCGGCATCTGCGTTATCGTTTATCTTCTCGTCGCCTTCGCCGTCGGTTCCAGTCTTAACCTTGAAGAGATCATCGCTGCAAAAGACTATGCCCTTGCTGAAGCCGCGGGGCCGACCTTGGGCCGCACGGGCTTCTACCTGACTGTCCTATTGGCCATCGTCGCCACGTCATCAGGACTGATCGCGAGCATTTTCGCGGTCTCTAGAATGCTTGCCATGCTGACCGACATGAAACTGATCCCCCACAGCCACTTCGGCATGCCGGGTGCGATCCGAGACCATACTTTGGTCTACACCGTGGTAATCGCCAGTTTCCTAGCGGTGTTCTTCGATCTCAGCCGGATCGCCTCGCTCGGTGCGTTCTTCTATCTGGTGATGGACATCATCATCCACTGGGGCGTGTTTCGGCACCTGCGACAGGAGATTGGTGCCGTGGGGGCTATTCTGCTCGGCGCGATCGCGCTCGACATCATCGTGCTGGCGGCGTTCACCGCGCTGAAATGGCAGAGCGATCCGTTGATCGTGCTGGTCTCGATCGGGATGATGGTCGCTGTCTTTGCCTTCGTGGGTCTATTCTTGCGCCATCGTCCACCACAAGAGGATAAATCCGAGCCTCACTCGCATATGTAGGACGATAGACAATGCTAACTGCCGCCCTTCCGTTTCCAGACATCGGCCACGAAGTCTTTTCGATTGATATTTGGGGTTTTCACCTCGCGCTCCGATGGTACGCGCTCGCGTACATCGTCGGCATCGTAACAGGTTGGCGAATTTGCGTTCGGACCTTCGGGCGTCCTGCGCTCTGGTCGGATGCTGGGCCACCTATGAAACCCGCGCAGTTGGATGAACTGCTCACGTGGATTATTCTCGGCGTCATCATCGGTGGGCGTCTTGGTTTTGTCCTGTTCTACGAGCCGCAATACTACCTGAAAAACCCTTTGGAAATCCTGATGGTCTGGCAGGGCGGCATGTCCTTCCATGGTGGGTTTCTCGGGGTGACGGTCGCTGGGCTTGTCTTCTGTATCCGCCAGCGCGCGTCGTTTCTTGGAACTGCGGACATCTTGGCTCTGGCCACGCCACCCGGGTTGTTACTCGGACGTCTCGCCAATTTCACCAATAACGAGCTCTGGGGACGGCCGACTGATGTTCCATGGGCGGTGATCTTCCCCGGAGAGGCCGCGCAAGCCTGCCCAGGCGTGGTGGGGCTATGTGCGCGGCACCCGTCGCAGCTTTACGAAGCGTTGCTTGAAGGAGTGGTGCTGGGCATCCTTATGCTGGTTCTGGCATGGCGAAAGGGATGGCTGAAAAGGCCCGGTGCCCTGACAGGAGTGTTTCTTGCGGGCTATGGCATGTCCAGGGCCTTAGTCGAGTTCTTCAGGCAGCCGGATTTGCAATTCGTGAGTGAGGATAACCCAATCGGACACGCCCTGCATTTCGGAACCTGGGGACTAACGATGGGGCAGGCGTTGTCGCTTCCAATGATCTTTGCCGGACTGGCATTGATCTGTTGGGCTTTTCGCATGCAACAGCGAGATCGCGACCAGAAGACAACCGAGACTGTGTAAGTTTCGATCCGCTCGAACCTATGCAATGAAACGCTGCGCGCCGTTTATCCCAAAACGAGAATCAAGTCATCCGACAGCGAAAGGTCCGGAATGTGAAGGTTCTCTGGTGCGAGTCCCTTTCTGATGCGCCCGGCGGGGTCATAATGCGAGCCGTGGCAAGGGCAAAACCAACCTCCAAAATCGCCGGAGCCTTTTCCAAGCGGAACGCATCCCAAGTGAGTGCAAACGCCAATCATGATCAAATACTCTTCGCGGCCGGGAACTGCCCGGTGCTCATCGGTCGCAGGCACGTCCCCGTCGAAGTTGGGGTTTCTTGCGATCGCATCAGGTAGGTCGGCGACACTTTCGGAACGTGCCGCAGAAATTTCCTCTTCAGTTCGATAGCGGATGAACACCGGTTTTCCCCGCTACTTGACAGTGAGTTGCGTGCCAGGTGTCAGCTCGGAAATATCCACGCGGATCCTGAGCAAAGCCCTGACCACCGCGAAGGTGGCGAAGAACAGGACCAGCACCAGCTTCTGGGTTCCGGTCAGCTCCGGTTCGGTGAATTCGCCATCGTCAGCGCTTAAGAATATCCGGCGATGTGCATCGCGCTGCTTGGCGACCACCGAGTGGGATGGATCGGCCTTTACTTTAGCGGCGTAGCGCATCACGTAGGCGATGCATGTCAAGAGTCTGCCGGTCAGGATGACTAGCCGCAATGCCATACCCTGGGTAAGGGGTATCCCCGCCGCGTTTGATGCGATGACGGTTGTAAAAGGGGTGATCGTGGAGCCGAGGGTGCCGATGCCAGCTCCGATCAGGATGATGGCGACGCCGGTGACCGCATCAAACCCCGCGGCGACAACAACCGGGATCAGCAGTGCATAAAAGGCCGGTTTTTCCTATGCCATGCCGTAGGTCGTGCCGCCCAAGGCGAACAGCGACATCAGGATCGGTATCATCCAGATCTCGCGCCCTTTCATGCAGCCCATCGCCCGTCTGGATGCCAGTATCGATGGCTTTGGTGGCGTTGACTACGCCAAGAAACCCATCCAGCAGGAGCACAAACAGCGCTACATCAATTGCGTTCGCCGCATAACTGTCCGGGTCATAGAATCCTGCCACGGGAGCTAGCATGACTTCGACAAAGCCCTGCGGATTGGGATCGACGGTCTGGTAGGTTCCCGGCACGGCAACTTCACGCCCGACCTCTTCGTTCATCGCACGATCATATTGTCCTGCGGGGATGATCCAGGTCAGGCCTGCGACAATGATGATTAAGGAAAAAGGATCGTGTACGCGGTTGGAAACCATGACGACACGCCATTACTGTGTGCTTCCCTATCGGTTGGATTGTCGTTCAGGGATCCACTACCGTCTTGTCATTGAGTTGCGTCATGTGCCTGCGTGAAGTTTGGCAAGAAGGCGGGAACTCGCGCGGCATACGCGTCGAACCTGTCTCCGAACGCGGCCCGGGTTTCCCGCTCCTCTGCGCGAGCAAGCCGCACGTACATCCAGAACAACGCCGGATACATCGCCAGTGTCAGCAATGTTGGCCACTGGACCAGAAAGCCGGTCAAAACGAGGATGAAACCCACGTATTGCGGATGTCGGACACGCGCATAGGGACCACTGGTAGCCAGCGTGCCGTTCCGTTGGGCTTGGTAAAGCACTCGCCATGCGGCCGAGATCATCCAGAACCCAAGTCCGATCAGAACGAAGCTTAGGATGTGGAAAGGGCCGAAATGCGGGTTGGCTTGCCAGCCGAAGAGCATTTCCGGAAGGTGGCCGGCATCGTGCGAAAACCAGTCAATCCCTGGGTAAGTGCTCTGCAACCAACCGGACAGCAGATAAATCGTGAGAGGAAAGCCATACATTTCGGTGAACAGGGCCACTAAAAATGCGCTGAAGGCTCCGAAACTACGCCAGTCTCGCGCCGTTTGCGGCTTGAAGAAGCTGAATGCAAACATGATGAAAATGGCGGCATTCAGCAGGGTAAAGAACCACAGCCCATAACCGGGATCGTGCATCATGACTTATCGCCTCCGCCATGACCCCCGTGCCCAGCATGCATGAAGAGATGCATCACGACGCATCCGAGAAGAAGCAGCGCGAGAAACCCATTACCGCCAAAAATGTGGACGCGATGTTCGAATGCGAGGAGGAACGCACCAATCCCGAGAGCAATCAGAAGAAAGACGCCTGTGCGAGATTTCCAAAAGCCGTTTTCGTGATTGTCGTGATTATCATCATGCTCAGTCATCTGCTTTGATCCTGTTACTGTTGAATGGAGAAATCGTCTGCCATTATTGGTTCAGAACTTCAGTCGCCGCAGCCGAAGAGCATTCAACACCACCGACAGCGAAGATGCGCTCATGGCGAAGGCGGCAAAAATTGGGCCGATCAGGATACCAAAGAACGGATAGAGGATACCGGCTGCTATAGGCACACCCGACGCGTTGTAGATCAGCGCGAAGAACAGGTTCTGGCGGATATTGCGCATCGTGGCGTGGCTCAGTTTGCGGGCTCGCACGATGCCGTCGAGATTGCCCTTAACCAATGTGAACCCCGCGCTTTCGATGGCCACATCCGCTCCCGTGCCCATCGCGATGCCGACATCTGCCTGGGCAAGTGCGGGGGCGTCATTGACCCCATCGCCGGCCATGGCGACCTTTCGGCTCTGTTTTTGCAGCTCGCGGATAATATGCGCTTTGTCCTCGGGCAGTACATCAGCGCGAATCTCATCAATGCCGAGGCGGCTAGCGACGGCCTGCGCGGTGCGCTCGTTGTCGCCGGTCGCCATGATGATCCGAAATCCTTGTTCATGTAGCGCCTTGAGGGCCGCGGGAGTAGTTTCCTTGACCGGGTCAGCGACGCTGACCAATCCGGCAATCGTGCCATCCAGTACGATGAACATTACGGTCTCGCCTTCGTCGCGCCGCGCGTTGGCGGTGTCGACCAGCGCGCCGCTGTCCAGTCCCATGTCGTGGATCAGTGCTGCATTGCCAAGCGCAACCGACTTGCCGTCGACGCGGCCTTTGACGCCCTTGCCGGTCACCGCCTCGAAGTCCTCGGTCTTGGTGAAATCGACACCGCGCTCCTCTGCCCCGCGCACGATGGCCTCGGCCAACGGGTGTTCTGAGCCGCGCTCCAGCGATGCGGCCAAGCGCAAGACTTCGGCCTCGTCATGTCCTTCCTCGGTCAGCACCGCGACCAGTTTGGGCTTCCCTTCGGTCAGCGTACCAGTCTTGTCCACTATCAGCGTGTCGATCTTTTCAAACCGCTCCAGCGCTTCGGCGTTCTTGATCAGTACGCCCATCTGCGCACCTGTGCCCGTGGCGGTCATGATCGACATCGGCGTGGCAAGACCAAGCGCACAGGGACAGGCGATGATCAGCACCGCCACAGCCGAGACGAGGCCATAGGCCATTGCGGGATCAGGCCCCCAGATCGACCAGACGATGAATGACACGATTGCGACGGCGATCACCGCTGGCACGAACATCCCCGCGACCTGATCGGCGTATTTCTGGATCGGCGCACGGCTGCGCTGTGCGTTGGCAACCATCTGCACGATCTGGGAAAGCATTGTATCCGCCCCGATGCGCGTGGCCTCGATGACCAGGCTGCCGGTGCCGTTGATCGTGGCCCCGGTAACGGGTTCGCCCGCGACCTTCTCGACGGGGACGGGTTCTCCGGAAATCATCGACTCGTCCACCGAGGAGCGGCCTTCGACCACCACACCATCGACCGGAACCTTGTCGCCGGGGCGCACGCGAATGTGATCGCCCAGCTGCACCTGGTCCAGCTCGATTTCCTCTTCGGTGCCGTCAGGGCGGATCACGAGCGCTGTCTTGGCTGCCATGTCCAGCAAGGCCCGGATCGCCTTGCCGGTGCCTTCGCGGGCGCGCAATTCCATCACCTGGCCCAGCAGAACCAGCGTTACGATCACGGCGGCGGCCTCGAAATAGACGCCGACATTGCCGTTCTCATCGCGGAACCCGGTCGGGAAAATCTGCGGCGCGATGACCGCAACGATACTGAAGATATACGCCGCACCTACACCCATCGAAATCAGGCTGAACATGTTGAGATTCATCGTCCGGAACGACTGATAGCCGCGCACAAAGAATGGCCAACCCGACCAAAGGATCACGGGCGTCGAGAGCGCCAACTCCAGCCAGAGCGAAGGGCGTTCGCCCAGTTGCTCCATGAAATATGTGAAACCTACGAAAGGACCCATCGCTAAAACGAGAACGGGCATTGTCAGCACGACACCAGCCCAGAATCGACGGGTAAAGTCGACCAGCTCGGGATTCGGACCATCATCCTCAAGGCTGACTGTTTCAGGCTCCAACCCCATGCCGCAGATCGGACAGGATCCGGGGCCAGGATGGCGTACCTGCGCATGCATCGGGCACGTATAGACAGTGCCGTTGAAGCCCTCCGGCACGGTGTCATAGTCGCCGTTCTTCACCCCGACAGTTGCAGCGCCATGCGCATGGGCGTGCCCAGAATGGTCATGATGCCATTGCTGCCCAACGTCACCTTCGGGCACTAGGAACATGCCGCATTTGGGACATTTCCCTTCCTCGGCGCTACGCACTTCGGGGTGCATCGAGCAGGTATAGACCGTGCCGGTATAGCCGTCTGGTACCATGTCATAGCTCTCGTCACCCTCTCTTTGCCTGCCGCCCCGGCATTTCGTCACGTTCATCCTGCTTCCTTTCCTGTTCGCAATTGGCTCGTCACTATTGGATCGATGTAACCGACGCCCCCAACGCGCAGGGACGATGGCCACAAGGTGGTTTTTGGGGGTACTCTTGTTGGTTTGTCATGCCTTCGCCTTGCGCGAAAAGAAGTTGAACGCCGGTACGAAAATCACGGCAATTTACCAGCCATAGGCGAAGCTCTCGATCAGCCCCAGAAAGACGCTTGGCCAGCTGATCCAAGTCACGCCGGGCAGAAGTGGTAGCCAGGCCTGATACATGGTGGCGGTCGGGAATGTCAGGCCGGAGATAACGCACAGCACGAAGCTGATCGCCAGCAGAGTCCCAAGGGCCATCCCTAGGGGATAGATACGAACCGATTTAAAATCTGACATGATTTCTCCTTCCAAACCTTTCAGAGCTGCCTCGTTGTGGCGATGACTGCACCCACAGCCGAAGGGCTGTCACGAAGCTTCCTGTATCGTTTTGTCACAATGTGCGCCCAAAAATGGCGTCCGATGTGTGATCTCGTTCGAGGACAACCGGGATAGCTACCGCGCGATTTCGCCATGAGTAGTACGAATGGACGAAAAGCAGGGCACAGGAACCCGCAAAAACGCTTATTATAATCATGGCTATGAAACCTTTCTCTTGACGTATGTTGAACAGCTACTGATCTGTCCTTCTCGCTAAGCGAGGCCGTGTCGCAACTGATCTCAATTTTTGCTGCAGCAGCATTTCCCCAACGGTGCAGCAGACGATCTGGCCTTGGGTTGGACTTCGGTAGCTGTGTTGACGGAACTGCCGCCACAGCACCCACCGGACTTTGCGGTTTTGGTTTGAGATTCATCGTTTTGGATGGATTTCTGAGCCATCTTGGTCTCCTTCAATCATGGTTTCATATTGGAGACGCCCACTACTACATTCCATTACAGGAAATTCGGTGAATTCCGCGACCCATCCGCCAGTCACGTCGCTCCGATCAACAGCAACAAATCGGACTCGAGGCTATAGGGCGTAATGCCGAGATTTCGGGGTACGGGACCTTTTCCAATTCAGCCCGACTGATCGCACTGCTATCAGTGGCACGCGCAAAACCACTCGCCGAACTCTCCAACGCTGACCCACCGGCAGACCCCCAAATAGGTGGTGCACGTTCGAACCACGATTAACCCTTGACCGCCCTCCAGAGCCGATCTGTTCTGATCAATCGCTGTCAACTCCTAGTCGACGGTGGGGGGTCCTTCACGTCGTCAATCGGGTCAACGAGCTGATCCAAAACTGCCGCTCGCGCCTTAGCGATCATCGCGGGCTAACGCCGCTATATAAAGACAGGATCTCCCGCCCAGTCAAACGCGCTCCCGGGTCTTGTAGTAGCGTCCGTTAAATCGACGACACTAGTCGATTGGCTGATGATATCGGCCGAAGAATTCACGGAATTGATCAATGCCAGACGGCGGGGCCCGTTGCCACTACTCCGGTGGCGCCAGTGGCACAGTAGAGAAAGTCTCGCGAGCGTTTGCGTCTGGGACATCAATTGCCTGTTTTTAAATCGGACATCTTGCTCCCCGTCGCTTGCTGTTGGTCGAGTTCACGACGGCCATTAGCCGCAGCACTGTTCGTTTGGTTTTT
Organism: Roseovarius sp. THAF8; assembly: GCF_009363735.1. Taxonomy (NCBI): domain Bacteria; kingdom Pseudomonadati; phylum Pseudomonadota; class Alphaproteobacteria; order Rhodobacterales; family Roseobacteraceae; genus Roseovarius; species Roseovarius sp. THAF8. The sequence goes on from NZ_CP045411.1 coordinate 129,588, forward strand.
GCTGCTATCAGGCCGCTACTTCCGTAGCTTTGAATTGTTGGTCTCATTTGAGACAACAGGAGACGGTCTTTCGGTATCTAGCAGCAGAACCACGAGTTCGGTCGCCATATCGCGACGTAATCCGGCAAGGAGGTAGGCGCAGTCCTTGGGTCCGAGACCCAAAATTCTGGCCGCTTCAACCAGACTCTGGCCGTCACTTTCGATCCTCCGAAAGAGTTCTTGGGAAACCGGAGCATCGGCATGGTGCGAATGCGACGCGCAAGCGCAGCCTATCCGGTGAACGAGACTAAACAACTCCGTTGAGGAGGCGAGGCGCTCATGGATTGCCTGATCCGATATATTTTTTTCCGCTGATCATTTTGGTGTCCCTGCCATGACGCCCGGACCTGGGCTTTCCCGTAAGTCGACGCTTCCTGGCGGAATCCATTACAAGCTGGGCCTATTCACCTAGCATCAGTTCGATGCGTCCTTGGGAGCACAGTGGGTCTCATCTTCGGGGTTTTCGCAGCCGATCGGAGTGCAGTAGCAGTCATCCCAACCTGTCTTGCAGCACTTGCCACATTGACCCGTCAGCGCATCGCGCAAGGCCGCGCGGGCACGATGCAGACGCACGCCAAGCGCGTTGCGGGTCAGGCCCATGTCGAAGGCGACCGCGGCACGGTCCTCCTCTCCGAAGTCGACCCGACGAATCAATTCTGCATCTGCTGCCCGCTGCGCCGGAACCAGACCATCCAGGCAACGGCAAAATTGCGCCATCTGTGCGGGGGCATCATCAGCCAATGCCTCGGGTTCGCTGCCATACGCTTCGGCGAGGCGCCCCCGGCGAGCCAACTTACGGAAATGATCGTTCATCGTCGATCGCAAGATGGCATAGAGCCAGGAATCCATTCGCTCCACGTCTCGCAGCTGGTCTTTGCGCGTCAGCACCCGAACGCAGAATTCCTGCAAAACATCGTCCGCATCCGCCTTGTTGCCCAAACGGCGCACCAGAAATCCCAGAAAGGCTTGCCGACCCTCTGCAAGCGCGATCTCGGCCGGGTCGCGGTCGTGGGCAGGTTCCCGTGTTTTTGTGTCTGGCTCCGTCATATCTCATCCCTCCATTTCATTTAGATGCGAGCAAATTGCATTAAGTTCAACATAACGTGGCACTCAAGTTCGTTCATCGAAGGTGACGGATGAACGACCGGTTCTCGGTTGTTTCGGAAGAATGCGTATTCAAACCTCATTGAGTGTCCTTTCCTTTCCGCGCTGAACCATCCCTATTCCCAAAAATATCATAACGATGCCTACAATTTGTAAGACAGAGAGTCACTCGCCATAGACAACGATACCCAAGGTCAGTCCAAAAACCGGAATGAGAAAACTGAAGGCAATGGCCCGATTCAATGGAACTGTTTCAAGCGCTGAGAACCACAGCCAATAGACAAGTGCCGATCCTGCCATCGCCAGGACGAGAAGCGACGCGATGAATGCGGGCGCCCAGTTAATTGTAGTTGGCTCCTCCATGGATATCGCCGCAATGACGAGTGGTACGCTACCTAACAGCATCTGCACGCCCATTGCCGAAAGGGTGTCCACCTTTCCTGCAATGGATTTTATCAGGACGTTGCTAAGCATAACGCCAGCGGCTGCAAGAATGATTTACAGAACGCCTATAACATAACTCTCGTTTCCATCAGCCAGAAAATCGGGCAGAGCAATTAGCACGATCCCTGCAAATCCGGCAAACAAGCCTATGCTACCAATCAAGGACAGCTTTTCCCCGAGCCAGAACGCCGCGAGGACAGCGGCCAGAAGAGGTTGCGTATTCGCTATTACTGTCGCAAAGCCCGGTGAGGCAAACTCTGCCGCATGAAACATCCCAAGAAAGCCAAGACTCGTCGCACCGAAGCCAGCTCCCGCTAGCGTCAACCAAACCCGGTGCCCTCGCGGAAATGGTCGCCCTAACATCAGCGCCAAAACTGTAAGCACGCCGCCTGCGAGGAGCGCCCTCATGGCGGCAAAAGTGAGATGAGGCGAGTATTTGAGCCCGACCACGATGACCGGAAAGCACAAGACCCAGAGCACCATCGCAAGCACAACCTTCAGGGCCGCTACTGGTGTCATAGGCAGTCCTTTCATCGAACCGGCTCACGTTCATCCTGTCTAGGATCGACAGGATCAAGCGTCAGATACCGAGGGAATCTGTCACCAAATGTAACCAGGTCGGCTTTTGCGACAGACCGTTACACGACAGCGCCCGGAGCCTGTTGCAAGACACGTCGCATTTGCCACTTTGGTCCTGCAACACGCCAAAATGGAGGCTTTCAATGAAACGTAACACCACGCTCATTCTCGCAACCGCATTTGCTACGGCTCTCGGCGGCGCAGCGCTCGCGGACACGGGATATATAACCGGGCATCATGATCTGCCCGACCGCGATAACAATATCCACATGAACGATACGATGCGCGGCCATTTCGATCACGCCGATCAAAACAAGGACGGCAAGGTCACGCGCGCGGAGATGGAGGCCCATATGCAGGCTGCATCAGAATTCAAGAGCATGTTCGAAGAGCGCTTTGACAATCCGCAGCGAGGCCAATGAGGCTATACAGCAGGCGCTGTTGCTGACAAAGGAAAGTCAAATTCTCTGTAGCTTGATCACGACTGTGGCGCTCAATATGCGCCGCAGTCAGCTTAAGTTTCGTCAACGGCTATGGCTTTCCTTTCATCCGTGCTTCGCCTCGCGGTAGAGAACGCACAGTCGACGCAGTTCATCGATTCCCGTTTCGGGTAGCTTCGGAAATCAACACGGAAAGCTATGCGCAAACAAGGAGCGACCCTATGAGAATGCCGTTACTGGCAATCGGTGCAACAGTACTCACTAGCAGCGCTGCAATAGCCGATGTGTAAATTCCGGAAGGAGAACTCGGAACAGTACTTCATCTGAATGAAGCCTTTGAGGCTGTTGGCCGCATCGAGGGTCTCGACAACGTTCACGAACTGGCAGGCGCAACAAACCGCGGCATCCTGGTTGCCGGTAGTCTTACGGAAACCGAAGTCGGCATGGTGCCCAAGCCTTCCGAAGTTTCTGAGGAGGATCACGTAGCTCACCATGGAGGCAGAGAAGATGCCGGCCCGACCACTTCGAGCCTGATCACCTTGGTCGACGCGGACAGTCATGAAATCCTGCGTCGCGTCGAAGTTCCCGGCATAATACACCATGTCGGGGTTTCGTCGGATGAACGCTTCGCCGCGGTGACGCATCCTGGACTCGATGCTGTTTCGCTGATCGACCTGGAACACGGTGAGGTTACTGCGATCGTCGCCACGGGTCCGATCCCGGAATATGTAATCGCCTAGCCAAAGAAGGGCTATTTCTTCGTTTCCAACGCCGGGAATGACGCGATCAGCGAACTCGATCCTGAAGACGGGATAGTTACGCGCAACTTCAAACTGCAAGGTCCACCCAAGCACATGATGCTGGATGCCGAGGCCCGTCAATTGATTATCAGCGAGTCTGACGTCGGCAAGGTTTCAATTGAAAATGCCGACAGTGGTGAAACTCTTGATTCGTTTGAACTTGGAGGAAACCTGCACGGCGTTGCAGCGGATAAAGATGCAATCTGGTCGAGTGCACGCGAGCGTAACCTTGTGGTACGCATTGACCGCGCAACAGGTGGGCGCGTGGGAATCAATTCGTTCAAATACCATAGGTTCTGGCGATTTCAGCCCAATCGGACACTGCAGTTTTAGGTCCACCGCTATGCAAGATTACTGACAAAGCAGTTGAGCTGATTAGTTAGTGCCAAATCAGCATAAGCAACGCTGCGGTATGTACAACGGCCCTGCTGGCAGTCTAGGCTGAAGCAAATCACCACGCCGCTCCGGAAATAAGGGCCGTCACGACGTGGCCAATTTAGTCAACTCTGAAAAACTTGTAGCGGCTCAGCTGCTTGAGATAGCTTCCTTCAATCAAAAGCTAAGCCTGCGAGAGCAGAATTCGATCACGCTCTTGTTCAGCAAGCCACCCTGCCCTTTTGTGAGAGTTCTTCACAACTAAAATCCTGGATCAGCAAACTCCCCGAGCAGGGCGTTTCGCTTGAACCATTTGTCACGTTCATCGTGGGCTTCAACCTCCTCGCGCGACACCATGCCGTCCTGATTGCGGTCTATGTGCCGAAAGTGGCCTTTCATTGTATCTCCCGAATGGGTGGCATCACCTCGCTTGGGCAGTTCGTGATGCCCGGTACCGTAGCCGTTGTCTGCCAAGACAATACCACCAGCAGACACCGCGACAGTTGTACAAAAAATCAGTGCCAGTTTACGTCCCATTCACTTTTTCCTTTTGTCCTACATGCATTGTTTGCCGATGAAGTATGACTTGGTTTTGGAACGCTGCTGACGGCACGTGTGTATCAATCTGTCGCAAAGTGCGGCTTTGTTACGTTTCGCGACAAATTTTCTCGGCAGCGATCCTTTCATCGCTTAGTTACAAAAGATGACAAACTCTCCGCACATACTTCTGGTCGACGACAGCGCCGAAATTCGCAAAGCGGTTGCGCGATACCTGGAAAAGAATGACATGCGCGTGACGACGGCGGTCGACGCTTCCCAGATGGATAGTCTACTCAAGATTGGCCGCTATGACCTTATTGTCCTTGACGTGATGATGCCGGGCGAAGACGGGATATCGGTCTGTCGTCGTCTGTCCACCAAAGGGCTGGCCCCCATCCTCATGTTGACAGCGCTTGGCGAGGAAATGGACCGCATCATCGGCCTCGAAGTCGGTGCGGATGACTATTTGCCCAAGCCCTTCAATCCTCGCGAGCTACTGGCGCGGATAAAGGCAATTCTGCGCCGCGCGCAGAAACCGGAAGCACTTGCCGGGAGTCTTACGGGGAGCAGGGTTAGGTTCGCGGACTGGACGCTCGAAACCGATACGCGCCGCCTTTTCGCAGAGGACGGCCGCGAGGACGTACTGACGACATCAGAGTTCAAACTTCTTACGATCCTGCTCGAACGCCCGCGTATCGTGATTAGCCGAGAACAGCTTTTAGACCTGGCAGTCGGACGAACACCGGCCGCTTTCGACCGGACAATTGACAACCAGATCAGCCGCCTCAGGCGGAAGATCGAGTACAACCCGGGTCGTCCGAAGATCATCACAACGGTTCGAAACGGGGGCTATTGCCTTGCAACGGATGTCGAGGTGCAGCAGTGATCCGCAAGCGTCTGGATAGTTTACGCGTCCAGCTTCTGTTGCTCATCATTGGTAGCCTCGCCGTGGCTCAGGCGATTAGCATTTGGCTGTTTGTGGACGAGCGCAGTCTCGCGATACGTGCTGCAATAGGAGCCGAGGCGGCTGGGCGCGCGGCGAATGTGGCCATGCTACTAGAACAGGCCCCAACGGACTTGCGAGCCTCGATTCTTCGCGCCGCAGATTCGCCGCTGGCACGGTTTCGGACCGACCCGCAGGCGGCTGTGGATCATCTTGATCACCGCGCGGGAGGAGCTGTCGAAGCGCGCGTCAGGTCATTGTTCGGCGCTGAAGACAGTCGCGAAATCCGAGTAGAATTGCATGAGGTTGAGCGCGCATTCCCGCCAATGAGGTCAGTGCCGCCGGAGATGGCCGCAGAGCACAAGCAGATGATGCATGACAAGATCTCGGGGCTTGAATTGACACTGTCTATCGCGCTTGAAGATGGCACATGGCTGAATGTCGATACGCGCTTTCAGCGACCGCCGCTACAGTGGCCAATCTTTTCTGCGGTGAGCTTTGGTTTCACGGCGGCGTTCCTGATTGGTGTTGCTTTTTGGTACTTGCTTGCTCGCCTGACCTGGCCGTTAAGGCGCTTGGCGCAAGCCGCAGACAGGCTTGGCAGGGGAGAGGAAAACAAGCCACTCCCAGTCGCGGGACCAAGCGAAGTCAGAGAACTGACGGATACCTTCAATCACATGCAGGAGAGACTGGTGCGCACGGTCGCTGACAAGACGCGTATAATGGCCGCTCTGGGTCACGATTTGCGTTCGCCACTGACCGCTTTGCGGGTTCACGCAGAGATGGTGGATGAGGAAGAGACGCGTGACGCCTTGGTGAAATCCATCGAGGAAATGCAGGATATGGTCGAGCGCACACTGGCTTTTGCTCGAGGCATGGCAATAAGTGAACCTCCTGAAACAATAGAATTGGGGGAATTTCTCACTGAGCTGAAGTGTGACATGCTCAACGCATTCCGACTCGAAACGGACACACCGCTTCGGGTGAGGCTTCGGCCTCAATCCATGCGCCGAGCTTTGCGGAACGTCATAGAAAATGCAGTACGTTACGGCGACGATGTCGAGGTCACGTATAGCCGCGAGTATGACAGGGCATCGATCTGGGTTCGTGATCATGGTCCCGGCATCCCGGAGACGCAGCTAGAAGAGGTTTTCGAACCATTTTTTCGGGTCGAGACGTCACGCTCACGCGAGACGGGTGGCACCGGTCTCGGCCTGTCAATCGCACGCACCATCCTGCGCTCGCATGGCGGCGATATAATTTTGCAGAACCACCCGGACGGCGGGCTTCTTGCGCGACTCGATTTGCCGTTTTCACAAAGTTCCAACCAGCAAGAAAAGACAATATCATGAATGCCTATTTGACGGTCAAATCCAGCGTAATCGCTCTGTTTGCGGGCACAGTCTCGGCCCTCGCGGATCCAGGCGGCATTGCTGATAACACTTTTGGACACATGATGTGGGGAGATGGTCATGGTTGGTTGGGAGGTTTCGGCATGATCCTTTTCTGGGGGGTGATTATCGCGGTTACCGTATTCTTCTTCCGTATGCTCACCAGCAACCGTTTGGGCGAAACTCGCGATGCGATGGAGATCCTCAAGGAACGCTATGCACGCGGTGAGATCGACGAAGATGGACCTGTCACGCTTTCGTGCCGCTCCGATTGCTCACTTATGCAGCCTTTGCTTCGAAGGCCAAGGGGCTTTTCCAGCCCAATGCTGAGTGCCTTCGAGGCGGATTGTAGAAGCCGTTGATGTATTCGAAGATGGCCATCTCAGCATCGCGACGTGTCCGCCAAGACCGCTGCCACAGCAGTTCCGCCTTGATGGTCTTGAAAAAGGTTTCGACGGCAGCGTTGTCGTAGCAGTTCCCGGTCCCACTCATAGATGCCTTGAAGCCGTCCTGGCGCAGGATTTTCTGGTAGTCGTGAGAGCAGTATTGGCAGCCGCGATCCGTATGGTGGATGCAGCCCTTGTGTGGCCGCCGCATCGCAATCGCCATGTTCAGTGCCCGGATCGCCAGATCGCGTTTCATCCGGCTGCTGACGGCCCTACCAATGACACGTCGAGAATGCAGGTCGAGGATGACAGCCAGATAGAGCCACCCCTCCTGCGTCCAGACATAGCTGATGTCGCCCGCCCATTTCTGGTTGGGGCGATCCGCATAGAAGTCCCGGTTCAGCAGGTTCGGCGTGATGTTGAAGCTGTGATTGCTGTCGGTCGTAGCCTTGAACTTCTTGTTCCTCTTCACCGTAATGCGGTTCTGTCGCATCAAACGGCCAATGCGGCGATGCCCGACATCAAACCCCAGCTCCTTCAGCTCTTCGGTCATGCGGGGCCTGCCGTAGCTGCCCAGAGACAAGCGGAACTGTTCGCGGATGTGGGCGAGCAACACCATGTCGGTGCGTTGCTGCCGACTGGCAGGGCGGGACAGCCAGGCGCGGTAGCCTCGCGGGCTGACGTCCATAATCTCACACAAGCGGTTCACCGGGATGTCGTTTCGGTGTTCTTCAACGAAGGCAAACCTCATTTGCTTCTCTCCGCAAAGAACACCGTGGCCTTTTTTAACACCTCCCTCTCCTCCCGGAGCATGCGGTTCTCTTTCCGCAGCTCCGTGATCTCGCGTTCGAGATCAGACTGGACCGTTGGTTTCTCTGGATTGCGCCGATCCTTCTGAATCCAGCGGCTCAACGTGGAGAAGCCTACGCCAAAATCGGCGGCCACTTGTTTACGCGGCAGTCCGCTGGTCAAAGCTATCCCCACTGCCTCGGCGCGGAATTCCGGGGTTGGTTTTTTGTGCCATGATGTCTCTCCTTTGTGGCAAATTACCAAGTCAAAGGAGCGGAACAATTCCGGGACAGGTCCAAGATGAGTTTCGGCGCCGCAAGCAAGAACTCCAAGGCTAAGCCATCATGCCCTTTCCCGCTTCGCCGAAATGACCTCCCAGACATCATGCCAAAGGCGCGAGTATGAACGTGTTGCTCGAGAAACCAACAGATACGCGACCTGCCACAGCATAAAACAAAACCGGCGCAAGTGTGACCGCACAGCAGACTCATATCCCAAAGTTCATCATGTTACTTGAATTGGAAAGCTCTACTCGTGATTTGGCCATTTTCATAATGTCGAGACCCCGTAATTCGAAACCCTGCTAAAGGCTTATCCTGCAGGGAGGTGAGCGATACAAACCGTTACGTATTTCACGGAGTTTTCATCCCGACCATTCTTGATCTTCCAGTGCGGGAAGGCGGTTCAAGAGTCCCATTCAAGGATCGAATGCGCGGAGACGGACGATGGAAGACAAGACCCCCAGGGCAATAAGACGCCGAGGCTTTCTATTCTTTTCGGTTGGAGGGCTCGTTGCTCTTGCGGCACCATCGGTGTTGCGTGCCCAAGAGTTCGGACTCAGTTCGCCGGAATATTTCGTCATTCCGGTTGCATCGCTGGCAGGATCACTTTGACGCGCTCGGCAAAGGAATTCTGCTTTCCGATACCAACACCAGAGTTCTTCAGCACTGGACCGCGGATGGGGAGATGCGCATCTACCCCACATCGGTTCCTAAGGGCGACGAACTCACGCGGCGTGGCTATAGCGAATCGTCTACAAGGACGATGCGCCGGATTTGGTGCCCACCCCGTCGATGCGCGAGCGCGATCCGTCTTTGCCGGCATATGTCGCCCCCGGCCCCGAGAACCCGCTGGGCGTGCGCGCCATGCATCTGACCTGGCAGTACTACCGCATCCATGGGACCGGCGACACGCGCAAGATCGGTCGCAAATCCTCCAGCGGCTGCATCGGTCTCCACAACGAAGATATCATCGAAGTGTTCGACAGGACTCCAATCGGCACCCAAGTCAAACTTATCTGAAGTAAGGATCAAATGAACAAGACAGTTCTAGCCATTCTGGCCTTCTTCGTGTTGGGCGGCGCGGTAGTCTACTGGAAAATCGCGCAGCAACCCCAGCAGGGGATGGGCCATTCGATGGTACCTCCCGACACCAGTGATCTGGAATCGGGCGCCCCCATGGTCGAAGTTTCGCTGCCGGCGGAGCTTTCGGACCAGGCGCAGATGGGCAAGCGGGCCTACGAGGCGACATGTGCGGAATGTCACGGCAAGAACGCCGCAGGCCAGAACGGGGTCGCACCACCACTCGTGCACAAGATCTACGAACCGAACCACCATTCCGACATGGCGTTCGTGATGGCCGCGAAAAACGGTGTGCGCGCGCATCACTGGAAATTCGGAAACATGCCACCGGTCGAAGGTTTGACCGATGGCGACGTCAAGTTGATCGCACGCTATGTACGTGAATTGCAAAGGGAGAACGGGATCAACTGAGCCTTGGGCAGGTTCCGGGTGCCCACTCTCACTATCCGGCCTGATCTTCCGATTTTCAGATCTGATTGCCGGCGCCATAATTGCCGCGATTGAAACACAGGATTCTCCATGCCGACGCGACGCGATTTTCTCATGCAGGGGGCGGCTATCACCGCGGCGCTTGCCCTTCCAAAGCGGCTTTATGCCGCAACGTCAGAGTTTCAATCCCTGGACGCCCGCACGGCCAGCGTTCAATTGGCGCCGGAAGGCTATCCCAAGACCGAAATCTGGGGCTATGGCGGCGCGATGCCCGGCCCTCAAATGCGTCTTCAGCAGGGTGCGCGGCTGCAACGCCGCTTCATGAACGCACTGCCCCAGGCAAGCACGGTGCATTGGCACGGGGTTCGCATAGACAATGCGATGGATGGTGTTGCCGGGCTGACCCAGCCCGCGGTCGAGCCGGGGCAGAGCTTTGATTATGATTTCATCGCGCCGGATGCCGGAACCTACTGGTATCACGCTCATAACCGCTCGACCGAACAGGTGGCGCGCGGGCTCTATGGCGCGTTGATCGTCGAGGAATCCGAGCCGCCGGACCTGGATCGGGAAGAGGTACTGATCCTTGATGACTGGCTGCTCGACCCCGAAATGGCGCAGATCGTCCCGGACTTCACCTCGCGCCATGACCGCGGCCATGCCGGGCGGCGCGGCAATTTCATCGCCACCAACGGCCGGCACGACCTTTCCCTGGAGGTGCGCCAACACGAACGTCTGCGCCTGCGCCTCGTCAACGCGGCCAACGCCAGGATTTTCGTGCTGTCGCTTCATGGCATGGAGGGCTGGACGGTTGCACTGGACGGCATGCCACTGCCCCGGCCCGAGCCGCTCGCTGAGGCGCTGATCCTCGGCCCCGGTCAGCGGGCCGATCTGATCGTCGACGTGACCGCCGCGCCCGAGGAAACCGCCCATCTCGTTCGCCTCGACGATCAGGAGGCGGCCTCGCAGGTGGCTTTCACCGTGACTGGAAAGGCCTCGACCACGCTCCCGGGATGCACCGGACGCGCTGCGACCCAATCCGGGGATGGAGGTGATCGGCCTCGATGACGCCAGGACCGTGCGGCTCGACATGCAGGGCGGCGCAATGGGCACGCTCGACAGCGCGTTTCTGAATGGCGAGAAGAAAAGCTTTCGCGAGTTGGTGGTCGCCAACCAGTTCTGGTCGTTCAATGGAACGATCGGCATGACCGATGCGCCGCTCGTAGATGTCGCGAAGGGCGAAACGGTCAAGCTGCAGATCTACAACGACACGTCCTTTCCCCACGCGATGCACCTGCATGGGCTGCATTTCCGCGAGATCGGCGAGGATGGCGGGCTCGGTCCCTTGCGCGACACGATCCTGATGTTCGGCGGCCAGACCCACACGATCGGTTTCGTGGCCGACAATCCCGGCGACTGGCTGTTTCACTGCCACATGCTCAGCCACGCGGCCTCGGGCATGATGACCTGGATGAAGGTGACATGATGCGACGTTGGCTGATCCTCTTTCTGCTCATGGCCGGCGCGGCTGGAGTCGGCGCCTGGATGATGGCGGGAGGGACATCCGGCACCTCCGCCACGCCGGAACCGCCGCAGTCTGTCGATCTCGCCGAGGGCGCAGAATTCTATCAGGAGTATTGCGCCTCTTGCCACGGCGCCGATCTCGAGGGACAGGCCGGATGGCGCTCGGCCGGAGAGGATGGCATCCTGCCCGCACCCCCGCATGACGAAACCGGTCACACCTGGCATCATCCTGATAGTATTCTGTTCGACTATACCAAGCTCGGCGGAAAGAAGACCCTCGCGAAGCAGGGTGTGGATTTCCAAAGCGGCATGCCCGGTTTTGGCAATGAGCTGACCGATGCGCAGATCTGGAACATCCTCGCCTTCATCAAATCCACATGGCCCGACCGTCAGCGGGAGGTCCAGGCCGCCCGCAGCGAAGCGGAACAGCAAAAAAGAGGAGACTGAAAATGAAATCGCTTCGACTGGCAGTGCTCGCCATTAGCATCCTGTTGCCGCTTTCCGCGTTCGCACAGGAGCTGAGCGAGGAACGCGTCAAGGAACTGGCCTTGGAAGCGATTCTGGAAAACCCCCAGATCATCATGGAAGCGGTGCAGCTTCTCGAACAGCAGGAAGCGACCGCGCAGGCAGAGGCCACGACCGACGTGCTCAAGGAACAACGCCAGCTCTTGGAACAGGATCCGAACGCACCGGTGCTGGGCAATCCTGACGGGGACGTCACTGTTGTGGAGTTTTTCGACTACAACTGTCCCTATTGCCGCAGGGCCATGTCGGAGGTTGAAGGTTTGATCGAGGCGGACCTGAATGTGCGGTTCGTCTTTCGCGAATGGCCGATACTCGGCGACGGGTCGGTCTTTGCGGCGAAGGCGGCCTTGGCGGCACGCAATCAGAACAAGTATGAGGAATTCCACTGGGCGTTGATGGGCATGGCGGAACGTGCGCAAGAGGCGTCTGTCCTGCGGATCGCCGAAGAAATCGGCCTTGACGTGGACCAGCTGCGTTCGGACATGGAGGCGCCGGAAGTCCAGGCGCACATCGACGAATCGATGCGGCTGGCGCAGGCGTTGGGTTTCAACGGCACACCGTCCTTCGTGATCGGCGACAACCTGGTTCCCGGTTTGATCGAACAAGACCAACTGGAAGCCTTGGTCGATGAGGCCCGCGAAAGGGAATGAACCTCATGCGACGATGGAGAACTGGCGCCAGAATTGCCCGGCACCGGTGATCTTCAGGTCGTCGAAGCAGCCGTGACACCGTAACCGGCATTTCGGATCGCCTCCGTCAGGACGTGCTCGTTCAGCACGCTATCAACCTCGACTTGCCGCGTACCCGTATCGCAGGTCACGGACGATGTTGGGTCTATCGCCTTGATCGCCTTTTCGATCGTTGCGGTGCAATGGCCGCAACTCATATCCGGAACCTTGAAGCTGCGCATATCTGTTTTCTCCAGTTCTCGGCATTAGATGCCTGCTTCCTGCATGGGAAGGTCAAGGGCGAAAAAATATCCCGGCATTGTTGACCTTCCAGCGGGGGGAAGCCTTAGATATCTTTCAGTAGATGAAGGAGACGTTCATGCCGGGCTCAAGAGATTTGCGTTTTTCTGTTCAAAACATGTCTTGCGCGTCCTGCGTCGGTCGGGTCGAGCGTGCGCTTTTAGCATTACCCGGGGTCGACGAGGTGAACGTGAACCTCGCCGCCGAAACGGCGCAGGCCCGGATCAACTCGGATGCCCGGATCCCCGAGGTGATCGGGGCGCTGGAGCATGCCGGCTATCCCGCCCGAACGCAAACGGCGCGCCTGAACGTCTCTTCCATGTCCTGCGCCTCCTGCGTTGGTCGCGTCGACAAGGCGCTCGCGGCAGTGGCAGGGGTGAGCGGGGTCAATGTCAACCTCGCGTCAGAAACCGCGACCGTCACCTATGTCGAGGGCGCGACCGACCCGGTCGAACTTCTGAAGGCCGCCGAGGCGGCGGGCTATTCGGCCGAATTGGCCGACGACGGCACTGCGGAGGATCGCGGCGCGCGCAAGGAAGGCGAGGCCCGTGCGCTCGCCCGCCGGACCGCTTTCGCAGCGGCGCTGGCCTTGCCCGTGTTCCTGCTTGAGATGGGGGCGCATCTCGTGCCGGGCATGCACGAGATGATCGGCCGCACGATCGGCCATCAGGCCAGCTGGATGATCCAGTTCGTGCTGACGACCATCGTGCTTTTCTGGCCCGGTCTCCAATTTTACACCAAGGGGTTCCCCGCTCTGGTGAAAGGCGCGCCCGACATGAACAGCCTTGTCGCGGTGGGGACCGGGGCCGCGTATGTCTATTCTATCACCGCGCTTTTCGCGCCGTCCGTGCTGCCCGAGGCGGCTCGCGCCGTTTACTTCGAGGCTGCTGCGGTCATTGTGGTGCTGATCCTGCTGGGCCGCTGGATGGAAGCGCGCGCCAAGGGGCGTACAGGGGCCGCGATCCAGAAGCTGTTGGGCCTTCAGGCCCGCACGGCGCGGGTTCTGGTGGACGGCGAGGCGCAGGACGTGGCCATTGAGCGCATCCGCGTGGGCGACACCCTCGTCGTGCGGCCGGGTGAGCGCATCGCGGTGGATGGCGAAGTGACGCAAGGCCGCGCGCATGTCGACGAGAGCATGATCACCGGTGAGCCGGTCCCCGTGGTCAAGGCTGAGGGCGATCCGGTGACCGGCGGCACCGTCAACGGTACGGGCAGTTTCCGGTTCCGCGCGACCCGCGTGGGGGCGGACACAACGCTGGCGCAGATCATCCGCATGGTCGAGCAAGCCCAGGGCGCCAAGCTGCCGATCCAGGGCATGGTGGACCGGATCACGCTCTGGTTCGTGCCGGCGGTCATGGCTTTGGCGGCCTTGGCTGTGCTGGTCTGGCTGCTGTTGGGGCCGTCGCCTGCGCTGTCTTACGCTCTGGTGGCGGGCGTGTCGGTGCTGATCATCGCCTGCCCCTGCGCGATGGGGCTGGCCACGCCCACTTCGATCATGGTCGGCACCGGGCGCGCCGCAGAAATGGGCGTGCTCTTCCGCAAGGGCGACGCTTTGCAACAGCTGACTGGCGTGGACATGGTCGCGCTCGACAAGACCGGCACCGTGACCGAGGGCCGCCCCGAACTAACCGACCTCGTTCTGGCCGACGGATTTGAGCGGGCCGAGGTTCTGGCGCTAGTCGCGGCTGTCGAGGCGCAGTCCGAACATCCCATTGCCGAGGCGATCATGCGCGCGGCTCAGGCCGAGGGCGCGGCACGGCGTGACGTCGAAAGCTGCGACTCGATCACCGGCTACGGCGTGCGCGCCAAGGTCGCGGGGCACGACGTGCTTGTCGGCGCGGATCGCCTGATGACCCGCGAGGAACTGAGCATCGAGGCGCTGGCCGATACCGAGCGCCGGCTCGCGGAGCAGGGCCGGACGGCCCTTTTCGCGGCCGTGGATGGAAAGGTCGCGGCGGTCATCGGCGTGGCCGACCCGGTGAAGCCCGCCAGCGCCGCCGCCATCGAGGCGCTGCATGGTCTCGGGCTGAAGGTCGCGATGATCACCGGCGACAAGCGCGAAACGGCCGAGGCCATCGCGCGGGAGATCGACATCGACCACGTGATCGCGGGCGTCCTGCCCGATGGCAAGGTGGCGGCGCTGGATGAACTGCGGCAAGGCGGCCAACAGATCGCCTTCGTTGGGGACGGCATCAACGACGCGCCCGCGCTGGCGCATGCGGATGTAGGCATCGCCATTGGCACCGGCACCGATGTTGCCATCGAATCTGCCGATGTCGTGCTGATGTCGGGTGATTTGCGCGGCGTAGTGAACGCGCTCAATGTGTCCGGGCGGACCATGCGCAACATCCGCCAGAACCTGTTCTGGGCCTTCGGCTACAATGTCGCGCTGATCCCGGTGGCGGCAGGTGTGCTCTACCCGGCCTTCGGGCTTTTGCTGTCGCCGGTGCTGGCCGCCGGGGCAATGGCGCTGAGCTCGGTCTTCGTACTGACGAACGCGCTGCGCTTGCGCCGGATCCGCCCGGCCATGGATGAAGCCAGCAGCTTGAAATCTGAAGGGGCGAATTCTCTTTCCCCTGCCCCTGTCGCCGCTCAATAAGGAGGATCATGGAATGAATATCGGAGATGTCGCCGACCTTTCCGGGCTGCCCGCCAAGACGATCCGCTATTACGAAGATATCGGACTGGTCAAGCCCTTGCGCAGTTCGAACGGTTATCGCACGTTCCGTGAAAGTGACGCGCACAAGCTGGCGTTTCTGGGACGCGCCCGTGCGCTCGGTTTCACAATTGAAGATTGCCGTAATCTTCTTGCGCTCTACGAAGACGAAAAACGTGCCAGCGCCGAGGTGAAGGAGATCGCCAAGCAACATCTTGAGCGAATCGACGGCAAGATCGCCGAGTTAAAGGAAATGCGAGCGACACTCGCGCATCTCGTCGAGGAGTGTGCCGGAGATCATCGCCCGGACTGCCCGATCCTGGCCGATCTGGCCATGAAACGGCGCGACGAGGACGACCGGCGCAAATCAACTTAGTTGGGTCCGAAGACGTGGTTTGGGCCATCCTTCTGGTTGTCGTTCTATTCGGGTCGAGCGGGCTGGTGCACGTCCGTGCGATGACCCTTGTGATGAACCGGGCGCGTGGGACGCCGTCCACACAGTCCGCACGTCTCCTTTTTGCTCTTTATACGCTTGCGCTTGCCCACATCATTGAAGCCGGACTTTATGCCCTCGGCTTCAGTTTCGGTGAACTCATCGGTATCGGCGGCTTTGAACAGGAGAACATCGACACGTTTATGGACGTTTTCTACTTTTCCCTGGTCAACTATTCGTCCCTCGGCCTCGGCGATATCTATCCCACGGACCATCTGCGTTTTCTGGCCGGTGCCGAGGCCCTGAATGGCTTTCTCCTAATTAGTTGCTCGGCCTCCACCATCTTTCTCGTGGTTACGAGAGGGAAGGACTAGAAGCCTCAGATGACTTAAAGCTTTTCGATCAAAGTTTGAATCGGAGGGATTCCCCTGAGGTCGGATTTGTGATTCACCCTTTGTGGGAGGATCAGGACCATGCCAGCACCGTTGCCAAAGGAACTCCGAGATCGTTTCTTGCGATTGATCGAAGAAGGGCTGTCAGGCAGGGAGGCGTCACGCCGTCTTCAGGTTTCTGCGGCAACTGGCGCACGCTGGAGGCGGCAAATACATGCCTCCGGCGCGGTCCACATTGCGCGGATGGGGCGTCCACGTGGCGGCGGAAAGTTGGCGCCCCATGTTGAGTTCTTCCGAGAGTTGGTGGCGCAAGACCCTGACATAACCCTGTTCGAGCTGCGCGATGCGCTTGCCGATGCCGAGGGGATCACGGTTCATCATTCAGCCGTTGCCAGTTTGCTGAAGCGCCTTGGCTTCACGCACAAAAAAAGTCGCTGGTGGCCACCGAACGCCGCCGCGCCAAGGTAAGACGCCGGCGCGACGACTGGGCCGCCTATCGTTCTCCGGCCATCACCCGTATGCCAGACCACGTGGTTTTCATTGACGAAACAGCGGTGAAGACGAACCTCACCCGGCTCCGAGGCTGGGCACCCCAAGGGGAACGCCTGACCATGGACGCGCCTTTTGGAAATTGGGGAACACAAACATTGATCGCGGGGCTGACCAGCGACGCGCTGATCGCGCCATGGGTCATCAGGGGCGCAATGGACGGTCCGGCCTTCGCTGCCTACATCCGAGAAGTCCTCGTCAAGGAAATCGCACCCGGCACCGTGGTCATCCTCGACAACCTGGCCACACATCGCAACAAAGAGGCGGCACAAGCCCTGCGCGACCATGGCTGCTGGTTTCTATACCTGCCGCCATACTCGCCCGACTTGAATCCCATAGAACAAGCCTTCTTGAAACTGAAAGCCCACTTGCGACGGATCGGAGCAAGAACCTTCACCGAACTCTTCGAGGCGATCCGAGAAATCTGCGATCTCTACGACCCAGAAGAGTGCTGGAACTACTTCAAGGCCGCCGGATATGTCTCAAACTAATCTCGAAACGCTTTAATGCCCGGAAAATCTGGAACCCTCCAGCGCTGGATGGTTGTTGTTGCTATGTCCGCGACGACAGTGAAAGCAGAAGGAGTACAACATGTCATATTGGAGATTTGCAGCCATGATTGCGACCTCCACGGTTGTAATGTTCGGACTTATGTATTTGAATACTTACCTCATTTCCCACGTTTTCTGGTCCGAAACCCGGGCTTACATGGCACTGCTGATGGGCGCGACGATGGCGTTCATTATGCTGGCCTTCATGCTCTCGATGTATTCACGCAAGGCGATCAATACGGCGATTTTCGCGGGAGCTGCCATCGCTTTCGCCGGGTCGCTCTGGCTCGTGCGCAGCCAGGCGACGGTTGGCGATACCAGTTTCATGCGCGCGATGATCCCGCACCATTCGATCGCGATCATGACGTCGAGCAGGGCCAACATCTCCGATCCCCGGGTGCGCAAGCTGGCGGACGAGATTATCTATGCGCAGGACAAGGAAATCGCTGAAATGCGCTATCTCATCAACGAGATGGAGGCCTCGGGTGACGTATCCGAGCCTGAGAAACCCGTGAGCCCTCGCATCGTGAACCTCGACGAAGCCCTTTCTACCGCGAACATAGCCGTGCTCGATCCCGGTTTCCTGACCGAGGAGGAGATCGCTCAGCTTCTGCCCAATGGCGCGGCCTGCACCTTCAACTACACCACTGGCAGTCCGGCTTCTCTGGCACTTGGCGAAGTGAATGGTGAGGCCGTCGGGCTGGTCAAGCTGAGCGGCGACCTCGTGCGGATCGACCAAGGTGCGGCCGGGGAACTAGGCACCGAGGGTCTGGCGATCCTTCTCACCGCCGCCGAGGACGGAGCGGCGCTTGACTCGGTGGGCAGCAAGCCGGTCGAGGCGACGATGACGCTGGAGCTCGACGCCGGTCTCTACGCCGGCTACCGCGGCTTCTACAGCTGCGGGGGCTGACATGGACCAGCAGGCAACTCCGAGCACGGCGAAGCTCTATCGCATGGTGATGCCGGGTCATCTCTGTCCCTATGGCCTGAAGTCGAAGGATCTTCTTGAAAGGGAGGGGTATGAGGTCGAGGACCACCATCTCACCACCCGGGAGGACACCGATGCCTTCATGGAACAGCACAGCGTCGAGACCACGCCACAGACTTTCATCGACGGTGAGCGGATCGGTGGTTACGAGGCTTTGCGAGTGCACTTCGGCAACGACAATACGGAAGGCGACGAAACCAGTTATCGGCCAGTCATTGCGATCTTCTCGGTCGCGTTTTTCTTAGCGCTCGGCCTCAGCTGGGCAAGCTTCGGTAGCATCTTCACGCTGCGCGCGGCGGAATGGTTCATCGCCATTTCCATGTGCTTTCTCGCCGTGCAGAAGCTGCAGGATGTCGAGAGCTTCTCTACAATGTTCCTGAATTACGATCTACTGGCTCGCCGTTGGGTCCGATACGGCTACCTCTATCCATTTGGGGAAGCTTTCGCTGGTATCCTTATGGTTACTGGCGCTCTCACTTGGCTGTCGGCGCCGGTTGCGCTGTTCATTGGAACGGTGGGAGCTATAAGCGTTTTTAAGGCGGTCTATGTCGATAAACGCGAGCTTAAATGTGCCTGTGTGGGCGGTGACAGCAATGTGCCACTGGGTTTCATCTCTCTGACTGAAAACCTGATGATGATGCTCATGGGCATCTGGATGCCAATTAAAGTGTTCGCGCTCGGATGGTAGTAGTGTTCGGGTGGCAACCGCGCCACCCGAACATCTAAGTGATTATTTCATCTGCGTGACAGTAAGCTTTCCCTCAACCCGGTCGGCAACGAACTCGATTTCCTGACCCTCCGCCATCTTGGCCATCATTGCTTCGTCAGCGCGGAACACCATGGTCATCGCGGGCATATCAAGGTTGACGAGAGGGCCGTGAATGATTGTGACTTTGCCGGCCTCCGCGTCGATTTTCTTGATGGTCCCGCTCGTGTACTCCACGTCAGCCTGAGCTATCTGGTCACCGACCGCGACCTCACGGTGCATGCCGGCTTCGTAGTGGCCCGGGATCAGGCATGCTGCTTCGAACGTACCGGAATTCGCGAAAGTCCAGACAACCTCACCCGACGCGCCCGCATCGAGACGGATACGGTTCGGATCGTCGTGTTCCATGTCCATCTTGGCCATTTCGATCTTGTGCTCGGCATTGCGCTCGACCGTGTCGAGTACGAACTCATGCTCCAACTCACCCTTGTTGGTGATGTTGAAGCGAATGGTTTCGCCCTCCTTGATATCCATCGGCTCGCTCTCGATCAGCATCTGGCCCTCATCGTTTTCGAGCAAAGTGACGTCGATTGTGCGATCCACCTTGGCGGGGTCACCCGGCATGCCGACCATCATTTCTGTCTGTTCGGTAGGCTGGTTTTCATCATGTCCACCGCCGTGCGTGCCTGTAGCATAGGCCTGTGTGGAAAGCGCGATCGCGAGGCTTGTTGTCAGAAGAAGGTTTTTCATTTCATTTTCCTGTAGGTTGGTTTGGTTAGAGATGACGACGGGCTGCTCAGCCCTTCGAGGCTGGTTTCTGTGTGAGAATGGTCCTGGGGCTGTTGTTGGAGGCGAATTCAGGCAACTCGCCGGTCCATTCGTAGGCCATCTCGCCCGGGGGGTTCTCGTACCAGCCGGGATCGGAGTAATCGTCCGCGTCGATGCCGTCCCGCACCTTTACGACCGAAAACATGCCGCCCATCTCGATGGGGCCGTAAGGGCCCCAACCCGTCATCATCGGGATGGTATTGTCGGGCAGCGGCATTTCCATTTTCGCCATCTCGCCCATCCCGTTCGTGCCCATAGGCATGTATTCCGGCTGGAACTGACGGATCTTCTGCGTCAGCGGCTTCTTGTTGACCCCGATGAACGTCGGCACGTCATGGCCCATGGCGTTCATCGTGTGGTGTGACTTGTGACAGTGGATCGCCCAGTCACCCAGATGGTCCGCGACGAACTCATAGGCGCGCATCGCGCCCACGGGGATGTCGATGCTCACCTCTGGCCATTGCGCTTCAGGCGACACCCAGCCGCCATCCGTGCAGGTGACCTTAAAGTCATAGCCGTGCATGTGGATGGGATGGTTTGTCATCGTCAGGTTGCCGACGCGCACACGCACCCGGTCTCCCTTGTTGACTACCAGAGGATCGATGTCGGGGAAGATCCGGCTGTTCCAGGTCCACAAGTTGAAGTCGGTCATGGTCATGATGCGCGGCACGTAGGTGCCGGGATCAATGTCAAAGGCGTTGAGCATGATCAGGAAGTCACGATCCACCGGCATGAACGTTGGGTCCTTGGGATGGACCACGAACATGCCCATCATCCCCATCGCCATCTGCACCATTTCATCGCCATGCGGGTGATACATGAAGGTGCCGGATTTGATCAGGTCAAACTCGTAGACGTAGGTCTTGCCCGCCGGGATGCCGGGATGGCTCAGTCCGCTGACCCCGTCCATGCCGGAAGGCAGGATCATCCCGTGCCAATGAATCGTCGTCGCCTCGGGGAGCTTGTTGGTGACGTAGATGCGGACCCGGTCACCTTCGACCGCTTCGATCGTTGGACCCGTGGACTGGCCGTTATAGCCCCACAAATGCGCGATCATTCCATCAGCGAGTTCGCGCTCGACCGGTTCGGCGACGAGGTGGAATTCCTTCACCCCGTTGTTCATCCGGTGCGGCAGGGTCCACCCGTTCAGCGTGACCACAGGCGTGTAGTCCGGCCCAGAATTGGGACGCGCCGTGATCGCCGTTGCCGCACTGTCCATCTGCGCAGCCTCTGGCAACCCCATGTTCAGGGTTTGACCCCAGGCTTTTGAAGAGACCAGCGTTGCACCTGCGGCGCCGGCTCCGAGTAATTGACGTCTATTCAGCATGTCATATTCCTTTCAGTGTCCTGCGCCGCCACCGGCGGCAAGTGATACGCCCTCTCCATCGCCCATTCCGCCTGCGCCACCGCCGTATATGGCGGCAGTCAAGTTCGCCTGGGCCAAGTAGAAGTCACGCTTGGCATTGGCCGCCTCGAGCGAGGAACCAAGTTTTTCGCGCACATCCGTGAGCAATTCGAAGGTGTTGGTAATCATGCCGTTGTAGGACAGCAGGCCTTCTTCCTCGATGGTCTTGCGCAGCGGCACAAGAACGTCGCGGTAGTGACGCGCAATCTTGTAAGATGCGTGATAAGCGGTCTCAGCAGAACGTGCTTCGGACCGCACATTGACCGCGCGCTCAGCCAGAACATTTGCTGCCTGAAGATACATCAGCTCCGCTTTGCGCATCCGCGCCTTGCCGGTGTCATAAATCGGGATGGCGAACTCCAGCTCAATCTGCGGGGTAGTTTCAGTTTCAAGGTTACCGTCCTCTCTTTCCCGCTCTGCTTCGAAACCAGCGATGAGCTCGAGATCGGTCACAAGCCGCGTTTGATCGGTCAGCCCGAATGCAGCCGCCTGCGCTTCAAGCCCGAGTTTAGCGACCCGCAGGTCGAACCGGTTTCGAAGGGCTTTAGCTTCCAGGTTAGTGATTGGCCCAACCGACCTCGGGAGCGCTGGCAAAGCATCGGGCACGTAGTAATTCACTTCGGTGCCCCACAGCCCCATTAACCGCGTCAGATCTTCTTTGGCTTGGGTTGCATTCAGTCGGGCCTGTGCCAGCTGTCCAGCCAGCTCGGCATTGAACGCTTGTTCCCGCGCCTGACCGGCCTTGTTCAGCGCGCCGGTCTCGCCCAGCCGGGCCGCAAGTTCTGACCCGGCGTCGGAAGTGGCCTTGGCACGCTTGAGATACGTTACAGTTTCAAACGCAGCCACGGCGTTGATCCACGCCATTCGCGTCTGGTTGGCAAGCGCAAGCGTGTCATTCACCGCATTCATCTGTGCGGCCCGAAAATTCGCATCTGCCAGCAGAACACGTTGCTTCCGCGTTTGCGCGTCAAGGATGTTCGCTCGAAACAACCCTTCTATCGCCCGGTAAGCGCCCAATTCCGCAGCTCCGATGCCAAGCACTCCGATTGCAACGATCGGATTCTCCGGCGTTGATTCCTGCCAAGCCTCTGCAGCCGAAAGTCCGACATTGGCATAGGAGGCTTGCAGCCCCTTGTTGTTCAAGAGCGCGACCTGCACCGCCGTGTCTGCCGAGATCGTTCGTTGATGGACCATTGCGTGAACTTGTTTTTTCAATTCCGCGTTCTCGGCTTGGGTCTGCGCAAAAGCTGTTCTTTTGCCGATGGCCGCCGCGGTCTGGGTTGACACAATCGAAAACCCGGCTTTCTGGTCCGTGTAGGCATCTGGAACCGCCGTCGCGCATGCTGCCAGTGTCATTGGCAGACCAAGCGCAAGTAAAGGTCTCGTCAAAATCATCAGTTTGCCTCCGATTGCTCTTCGTTGACCTCGCGCCAGTCGCGCGGGCCAGTTGGGCCACGATACGTGTACCCGGCCAGGGGGTTTTTGTAGGACAAGGGGGATGAAACCGTACCATTGAACGTAGCCTCTTGGCTGGCAACGCTCGGAAGCGGCGTGGGCTCTGACGTGCACGCCCCAAGCACGAGCGCAGATGCGCCCAGAAGTATAGCAATTTTCATTAGTTTAGACCTGACTTATTGAGAAACTCGAGAACGCTTTGCAGGCGCACTCAGAAGATCCGCATACCGGATCGGCGGCTAAGTCAGACTCGTGGTGGGCGTTGTGGGCTGTCCGGTTCGAACGATACGATCAGGCGGTCGACAGCCACGTGACGCGCGCTTGGCTCGTCGCGCGACCGGATCACGTTTCTTTCATCGAGAACAACCGAAAAGCAGAAGCCGTTGCAGCATTGAATGCCGTCATGTTCGCCATCCGCGTTTGCAACGCGTTCGCTTTCCCCGCAATGAGTTGCAGCGGAATGGCCGTGACCACTATCGTTTAATTCAGACATCGTTTCGGCGCTATGATCTGTGCCAACCGGCTCGCCATGTCCGCCCATCTGAGCATGTAGAGCAGACGACGGAACTGTAGCCAAAGCAAGCACACAGATGATACCAAGCATCATCTGACGCAATCTTGAAATGGTGAGTGCGATCCTCATAGTAAGTTAAATGTATCATGGAAAGCATTCTGTCAACGTTTCCATCCTTTGAAAACTGTGGCCTGAGCCCCGACTCCCCTCCAACCATTTGGAGAATCCGCAGGTTACGGCAAGATCTATCGCTTCGGAGAGGCCTTCGCGGGTATCCTCATGGTCGCCGGAGCGCTCACCTGGCTTTCGGCACCCCTGGCCTTGTTCATCGGCACCGTAGGTGCGGTATCGGTCTTCAAGGCGGTCTACATCGACAAGCGCGAGTTGAAATGCGCCTGCGTCGGCGGTGACAGCAACGTGCCGCTGGGGTTCGTCTCGCTCACCGAAAACGTCATGATGGTGGTGATGGGGATCTGGATGCCGATCCGGGTCTACCTGATCGGCTGACGGCCCCGCGACCTCTACAGGGGCGCGGCGTGTACGACCTATTTGAGTGGTGGAGATGATCCCCACTTACCAACCATCACGCCAAGAGCTGGTTCGAGGTTCGTCAGCCGATTGTCGCGAGAAAAGGAAACGTCCCCAGCAGCCAATAGGCAAACCGTGACAATTGCCCGGTCATGATGGCAACTCCCATGATGATCATGGCAATACCCGCGCCCTTGTAGAGCCAGCGGCCGGCCTTGCCGATCTGCCTAACCCGCGCGGCGATGGCGTCGGTGAAGAGCGCCGCCAGCAGGAAGGGCACCCCTAGACCAGCGGAATAGATCGACAGCAGCCAGATGCCGTCCGACATGCCGCCGGAGGTCGAACTGAGTGTCAGGATCGCGCCGAGGATCGGTCCGATGCAAGGTGTCCAGCCAAAGGCGAAGGCCAGTCCCAGCACGTAGGCCCCGAGCGGGCGACCGCCGGGAATGTCGAGATTGAAACGGGTATCGCGCGAGAACGCATTGAGACGAAAGACACCCAGCATGACCAGTCCGAACAGAATGATGATCGCGCCGCCGAGATAGTTCAGTTCGGTGCGCCATGTCAGCAGCAGGGATCCAAGCGCACTGGCCCCAGCCCCGAGTGCGACGAAGACTGTCGAAAAGCCCAAGACAAAGCAGGCGCTCAACCCGAGCGCCCCGGCGCGCGCCCGCAGGCCGACCGAACGCGTCGTGCGCAAATCCGGCTGGCCCGCAATATAGGAGACATAGCCCGGCACCAGCGGCAGGACGCAGGGCGACAGGAACGAAATGGCCCCCGCCAGAAAGGCCGCGAAAATGCCGATGCCGGAGATATCCGTCATTTTTCACGATCGGCGTTGAAGGGCCGCAAGGCCCACCAGAACGCGGTCAGCGGGATCACGATCCATTGCAGCACAGGTGACAGGCCCGCATCAAGGATCGGAATGATCGGCATCAGGTCCGAATAGGCCCAGGCCGCGCGGATCACGATGTTGAGCCATTCACTGAACAGCGTGTATCCCAGCCCGAATACCACCGTAAGGACAGTCACAGACCGCCGCGTGGAGGCAACCAGGGGCCAGCCCCGACCCGACAGCATGAGCGCAAGCATCAGCGTGCTCATGGCGATCAGGATATCGCCACCCGTGCAATGGACGGCTGCGAAGACAATCTCCCCCCAAGTGCCCTCTTTCCAGATCGTGTAGAGCGGCATATGTGCGAACTCCCAGATCAGATTGGCCGGGATTATTACCGAAAAATACCGACGCAGAGCTGTCAGGGAGATTCCGTCTGTCGAGGACAGCCTGACGCCAGTCGCGACGACACTCATTGAAACACACCTGTCAGCTGGTCCCACCAGCTGGGCTCCCGGCGTCGATGTTGGTCGTTGTTGATCAACTCGCTGACGTAGAGGATCAGGTTCACGTTCTTGAAGTCCATGCCATGGAATTTTGCGGCGAACCGTCCGCCGATGTCCACGACATGGGTGACCGCTCCGTGCATCATCATGTCGCTGTCGGCAGTCATCGTGAACTCCATCCCATATTCCCGCGCGAGAAGGCGCGTTACGTCATCAGATTGATGAGGCTGCTTGGTCAAAATGACCCAGTTGCTCGTGTCGAGTCCATGCCGATCCGCGTAATCGCGCAGCAGGTCCGGCGTGTCATTCACCGGATCGGTCGTGATCGAGATGAACTGTACCAAATCTTTCATCGGCCCGTCGTTGATCGAGGCCTGAATGGCCCCGATCTTTTGGGAGTGGAGCGGGCAGATATCCGGGCAATTGGCGTAGATGAAGTGCAGGATGACCACCTTGTCGCCGAAGTCTGACAAGCGCACAGTATTCCCCTCGGAATCCCGCAACTCGAAATCCGAAGCCTGCGCTGCATCGATGGCTTGGAAGTAGGGTTCCATCTCGAACATACGTGCATCCAGGTTTTCACCCGGATGATTGGCGAAGGCCGGAGACGAAATCGTGGTCGCAAGTATCGCCAAGGCTGCGCGACGGGTCAGAAAACTGTTCAAGTGTCGCCTCTTTCAGTTTGAATGGGATTGGCTGTTTTCGCATCCTTACATTGTCCGCCGGACCCGCCCTTCATGCACAAACCGAGACCGCACATCGCAGCGCAGGGGGCCAGCGAGACCAGAACAGGCGCGAGCCCGATCGCGGTGAGCCATCCCCAGTTCAGCGCCATGCCACCCCCCATGACCGTTGCCGCACCGACGAAAAGCAATCGCCTGCGCGCCAACCACGGGGGCCTGTTGCCAGCACTGGAAATGCCTGAAGTGGCTGCGTCGCTGGACGGTATTACGTCGGTCATCCGAAAAATCCTTTCGATGTTGGTGAGATAGTCATTCCGGCAACTGGAAGGTCAAGGGTGAGGGAACGTCTTCTGGGGAACTCATTCGATAAATCCGCGCAGAAAGGACACCATTTCGGGGTCGTCCCATTCGGCTGGTCCGACCAGTCGCCCGAGCTCCCGCCCCTGCGCGTCGATCAGGATCGTCGTCGGCAGGCCAACGGTGCGCAGCGCGGTCATCGAAAGCATGGTCTGGTCGACATACATATTGAGATTGGTGACACCGATCTCGTCGTAGAAACGCCGAACGATTTGTGATCCGGCCCGGTCGATGGAAAGGGCAACCACTTCGAAGTCGTCGCCGCCAAGTTCCGCCTGAAGCGCATCCAGCGTCGGCATCTCTTCGCGGCAGGGGACGCACCAGGTTGCCCAGACGTTCACGAGGATCACCTTGCCGCGAAAGTCCTCCATGTCCCCACGGCTGCCGTCTTCTTTCTCGTAGCGCACATTGGCGACGGGCTGCGGGGTATCGTGCAGGGCGAACCCCTGCGGTCCGGCAAACGCCGTGCCGACGGACAGTGCCCAAGCGATCAGCGCCGGTTTCAGATGTTTCATGGCGTTGTCTCCTTGGCGGATTGGGTGTTCAGATCACGGACGATCGGCAATAGGGTTTCTTCCAGGATTGACCGCGTAATCGGACCGACATGGCGGTAGGCGATGGTGCCATCGGCGATGACGTAGGTTTCGGGCACGCCATAAACGCCCCATTCGATGCCAGCACGTCCGTTGATATCGGCCCCGATGCGCGCGTAGGGATCGCCCAATTCGTCGAGCCAGGCGCGCGCCTGATCGGGCGGGTCCTTGTAGTTGATTCCGTAGAGCGGCACCTCACCGGTTGCGTTCAACTCCATGAACAGCGGATGTTCGGCACGGCAGGGCACACACCACGAGGCAAAGGCGTTCACCAGTGACACGTGTCCGATCAGGTCCTGCGTCGAAAGACCTTCCTCGCGGCCGAGCACCGGGGGCAGCGCGAAGTCGGGCACGGGATTGCCGAGAAGTGCCGACGGCAAGTCGTCGCCACCCCTGAAAAGCCCCCAACCGAACAGGACCATGAGGGCAAAAGCTATCAGCGGCACCAGCACGAACCCGGAGATACTGCGTCGCGACACAGGGTCGGCATTTCCCTCGACCTCTTCCGTCATGGCTGCGCCTGCTCATCGGCAAGGGATCGGCTTTCCTGCGACGCGCGGATCCGGTTGGGCCATGTGCTCTTGATGTAGTCAATGATCGCCGTGATCTCATCGTCTGTCAGCACATCCTCATATCCGGGCATGTCGCTTTCGTACCCGTTCCCGACAATCGCCGCCGGTCCGCGTTTCACGATGTCGAGCAATACGCGGTCGGGGTGATGCCAGGTATGGCCGGAGGCGTCGTGCGGCGGGGCAGGCAACCTGCCGTTCGGCAATCGTGTGCGCCAATCTGATTGCCCCTCCAGGTTTGCCCCATGGCAACTGGCACAATTTTCTTGATAGAGGCGCTCACCCATGCGCACGTCGCTCTGCGCCGCAACGGGCAAAACTGTTGTGGCGAGCAGGACAGCCGAGAGCCTAATCGTGTTTTTCACTAAGTTTCCGCCTTCTTATTGCGAGCCACCTACAGAGAATGAAAAGTGCCGCGAGCAACGACAGGACAAGTAGGACGCAAAGCGCCCAGGCCAATCCCATCGACAACAGGCTGTCGCCGCTGCTGGCACCCTCAGTCCGCATTCTGGCACATTTCTATTTCCCGCTGTCCGAGCGGATGTATTTGACCAAGGCGATCGCCGCGAGCACCAGCACACCCACGATCAGCAACCAGACGAGGCCCATCGCAATCATCATGCCGCCGCCCATCATTCCACCGTCCATCATCATGCATTCCATCCTTTGCTTTCCCTTGAAGCCGGTCTGACACGGGTTCGCACTAGACCGCGCGATTGATCATTCGACCGCATATACGGTCGGGCTCACACCTTCCTCGACGGTGTAAATCTTGAAGGGCTCCTGTTTCGCGCCGCCCATACCCGGCGACCCCAATGGCATGTTGGGAAGAGTCACACCGGCAATTTCCGGGCGCTCTTCCAGCAGCCTGTTGACGACATTGATCGGCACGTGGCCGCTGACAACGTATTCGTCCAAAGAGGCTGCATGGCAGCCTTGGAAGTCATCCGGGATGCCCGCATCGCGGCTAATCTGCGCCAGATCGTGGGTCGGCTTCACCTCCACCGTGAAACCGTTCTCGCGCAGATAGTCCGCGTAACTCTCGCAACATCCGCATTGTGGGTTCTTGTAGAGCGTGACCTCCTGCGCCGCGGCAGGCGCGGCATTCAGGCTCATCGCAAGGACGGCGACGGTACCTGCCGTGCCGAGGCTGGCAAATCCAAGTATCTTCTTCATCGGTTCATTCATTTTCATGGTTCTAAGTGTGTGAGTTTCAGGTTTTGATCGTGCCGGGTTCGACACGGATGACGCCCATCATGCCCGCCGCCTGGTGTTCCAGAATGTGGCAATGGAACATCCAGTCACCGGGATTGTCCGCGGCGAAGGCGATCTCGACCCGTTCTTCGGGTGCCATCAGGACGGTGTCCTGCCATTCGCGATACCGAGTCGGTTGTCCGTTGCGGGCGATCACACGGAACGAATGCCCATGAAAATGGATCGGATGGTGCCAGGCGGTGCGATTATCCATCTCGAACATGTGCGACGTGCCCTGCGGCAGGACCAGCAAGGGGTCCATCATATGACCCGTCGCGGCTTCTCCATTGATGAACCACATGTTGCCCTCGCGCATCTGGTCCATCATCGACCCCATGCCGCCGCCCATCATCATCTGCCCCATCATTCCGCCGTTGAAGACGATCCGGTGCCGCGCGGCCGACGCCATGACCGGTTCGGCCAGCGGGTTGGGCGGCAGCTCCATCGACCAATCCGGCACCGTGTCCCGCAGCCTGTCCGGCGCGTAGGCAAGATCGACCAGACGGTATTCAAGTCCCTCGTAGAAGGCATCGATGACGGTCACGGCATCTCCGGGCTTGCCGGTCAAGTCGATGACCAGATCGACACGCATCGCCGGGCCGATCACCACGACCCCGCCGTCAGGGGCATGGGGCGTCACGGGTTGACCGTCCAGCGCGACCACGACGGGGGCAAGACCCCCGAAATCCAGCCCGAATATCCGCGCGTTCGCCGCGTTGACTAGCCGCAAGCGGATGCGCTCACCGGATTGCACCGAGATGCGTTCGGGGATCTGACCGTTGATGGTCACGGAATTGCCAATACGACCGCCGTGCATCGCGTCATGGCGGTTGCCGAAGTCATCCGCAATCTGTCCGTCCCGGGTCATGCGCCAGTCGTCCAACATCCAGGTCATGTCGCGATCGACGCGGATCGGGTCCGCCTCCTCGACGATCAGCGGCCCGTAAAGCCCGCGTCCGACCTGTTCCGAACTGCGCTGGTGCGGGTGATACCAGAACGTGCCCGCATCCAGCGCATCGAATTCGTACAGGAATTCGCCATCGAAGGGGATCGGGTCCTGCGTGAGGAACGGCACCCCGTCCATCGCATTGGGCGTGCGGATGCCATGCCAGTGGATTGTGGTCCCTTCATCCAACCCATTTTGAGCCACAACTCGCACGCGGTCGCCCTGCCGGACCCTGATTTCAGGACCGGGGACGGATCCGTCATAGCTCCAGACATTAGTCGGGCCGTATGGTGACGGGCGCAGGGCGGCCTGTCCGGATGCCGCGCGTAGGACAAATGGGTCCCCAGTTGGATCGGCCATCGCCATTCGTGCAGGTGACAGAGCGGATAGGGCTGTGAATGCGGCACCTGTGCGAAGCACGTGCCTTCGTGAAATCGGTCTGTGGAGGATCATCGCAACTGCCTTGATTTGAAAGGGTCGCACTCAGCCAGCTTCGGCCAAGGCAAGAATCAGGCCTCGCAGCAGGCGAGGCCGGTTTCAGGTTCAGACAGGCAGTTTGGGAGGGAATGGATCAAGCGACGGATTCGTGCCGAGTGAGATCAGAGGTTCGGCACCCCGGACGGCAGTACCAAAAGGCCTCGTGAGCCGCGCTGACGGCATCTTGGCAAGGAGGCCAGAAGTACCGCTGGAGCCGCAAGGAACAGGACACCCACCTTCACAGGCAGTGCCCTCAGCAAATCCGGTGGGATCGCACCCGCCGCAACGGCCATCCGCGCTTTCGGTGGGTTCCATCTGCGCCATAGCCGTGATTGACATACTGGCCGACGACATATCCGGCGCAGTCACTGCACCGAAGGTCAGCATGAGAATCAAAACAAGGCGAAAAACGCAGGTCATACAGTTACTGCTACAACCTTCCAGCAAGGGGAGGTCAAGTGACATTCTGTAACTTGGACGTGATACCCCTGTAGTGTATCCGCCTCAGACCTTCGCTACTGCCCTTCGCAGCCAGTTGCTCATGCAAAGGTTCATCAGTCCACTTGACGTTGGTCGACGTCAACTTGCCGTCGCAAATGAGGAAATGATATCCTCATGCTCGGTCAGCTTTTTTCGTGAGTATGAGTTTCCTCCCCATCTCTCGAATTACCGTGACCATAGAGATCGGCGTTCTGATGAGCGCGATCCTCGTGCTCGAATTCGAGGCTGGAATGGCTGATGCCGAATTCTCCCTTCAGCCGCTTCTTGATCGCGCTCTTGATCTCTTCAATCTTCGACCACCCCTCGGCTGCCACGACGACATGGCAGTCGAGCGCAGCCTCGTGCTCTTGCATTTGCCAGAGATGGACGTGGTGGACGTCGGCGACGCCTTCGACTTTCCGCATCGCTTCGACGACGGCCTCGTTGTCGATGTCCGGCGGGCTCCCGAGCATCAGGGTTCGGATTGGGCCGCCTATTTCAGTGAAAGACAGATACAGGATGTAGATGGCGATGCCGATGGTGATGGCAGGATCGACCCAACGCATGTCGTAAAGGATGATCAGCGACCCAGCGACGATAACCGCGACCGAAGCAAGCGCGTCCGACAGGTTATGCAGGAAAAGCGCGCGGATGTTCACGCTGCCCTTCTGCATCGAATAGGTCAGCATTGCGGTCAGCGTGTCGACCACAAGCGCAATTCCACCGAGAATGACGACGGTCCAACCCATGACTTCGGGTGGATCAATCATGCGCATGCCACCTTCGTAGATCAGGTAGAAGCCGATCAAAATCAGGGTGGTGTAGTTAACCAGGGCTGCGACGATTTCGACCCGACCATAGCCGAAGGTCATGCGCTCATCGGCTGGGCGGCGCGCGATCTTGCGTGCGGCGAAGGCAATGACAAGCGAGGCCATATCGGAAAAGTTGTGCAGCGCATCGGCGATCAGTGCCAGGCTGCCCGACAATATGCCCCCGACGATTTGCGCAACGGTAAGAAGCCCGTTCGCCCAGATCGCGATGGCAACCCGCCGATCGCCAGAATCCGGATCGATATGCGCGTGCCCGTGGTCATGTGGCATTGGCAGGCTCCTCATGCGCGTGTGTCGCGCGTCGGTCAGTCTTGAGGCGGTCGCTGCGGAAACCACGAACGCGCGCATTCATCCAGTGGCGTATGATATGACGGTAAAGGGCACCACGCAGCCATCCAAAGGATTGCTCATGGGACAAATAGAAGGCGTCCGGCGTATCAAACACGCCGAAATCCTGCACGATGCCGGTTTTCTGAATGTAGGTATCTTCTCCGTTCCAGGCGACGGGAGGCGCGCCAAGGCAATCCGTGCCCGCGCCATAACCGCAGAGACTGTCCGTGTCCGAGAAAGACGTTTGCAGGACTTTGAGGAAAGCGTCATCCAGGATGAAGCCTTCAAGGTTGATCCAGGCACCTTGAAATTCGATCTCGACCCATGAGTGGAGAATTTCCTGCGGAGCAAGCGGATACACCAGCTCAGGGACAACACCGCGCTGCAAGCCTTTGTGGATCGTAAACCCATGCAACCGGCAACGAATGCCGACACCACGCAGCAGCGCCATCAAGAGCGTGCCTTTGGTATTGCACTGCCCGTAGCCGTCGGAAAGCACTTCGAATGCGGGGATGTCGTCAGCACGATTGTATCCGAACGCGATTTCATTCCGAACGAAATCATGGGCAGCTCCGATCCGATCGTATTCGGATAAGCCGCGCCAGCTGCGGTTCTCAATTAGATGCGCAAGAGGCGCGGCATCAAAATCCAGTAGTTTGGTGGGTACAAGTAGGGGGTCGGTCATCTGCAACGGGTCGCTCCTCGAATCGTCTTGGAACAAGACTAATTGCTATAGTCACTATAGCTTCAACCCTTTCTTTCAGAAAGAATCTCCCGCAACTATTTGTCCGTGTGAACCGCTTTGTAGTGTTCGCCGTGTGCGTCGCGCAGGATGTCGATACCGCCCCAGGCCGCGATCCCGGCGACGATCACACCGACGACAAGGTCCGGCCAGTTGGTTCCTAGCCAGGCGACGAGGCCACCGGCCACGACGATCCCGAGGTTCGCGGCGAAATCGTTGTAACTGAAGGTGTTGGCCGCGCGGATGTTGACGTCCGGATTTTTGAGCTTAGCGAGCAGCCAAACGCAGACTGCGTTGATAGCCGCCGCGATCAGGGCCATTGCAATCATGATCGTCCCGAGCGGATCTGACCCACCGATGTAGCGGCGCCACGCATCGTAGAAGATGCCTGCAGCGAACAGGATCAGCAGCCCGCCGGAAACGTTCGCCGCCCCGCGTTTCCATTTGGCGGATCGGGACAAAGCGAAAAGGCTGATCGCGTAGACGAAGCTGTCGGAGAGGTTATCGAGCCCGTTGGCGATCAGGGCACTTGAGTCGCCGAAGGCGCCTGTTGCGAAAAAGGCCACGGCCAAACCGATATTGAGCGCCAGAACGATCCAAAGCGTCCGTCTCTCCATTAAATCTTGTCTAGCGGCCATTTTGTGGTTCCAGCTTGTGTTGTACGACACATTAACTTCTGCGGCTGATCTGCGTTCCAGCCGGAATGTTGGCTGAACTCCTTCAGGCCCCGATTTCCTCGTGTTCGGTCAAGCATTCCGAATGGTCCCGCAACACCTCAAGCACCTTGCAATCTCCCGTCCGCCCGCCGCTGCATTCGTGAACCATGCGTTTCAGTTCCGTGCGCAGCGCCTTCAGGCGGGCCATGCGCTGCTCCACCTGTTTGAGCTGGCGACGCGCGATGGCATCAGCCTCATCACAGGGCCGGTTGGGATGGTCGCTGAGGTCGAGCAGCTCGCGGATCGCATCAAGCGAGAAACCGAGTTGTCGCGAGTGGCGGATGAAGGACAGTCGATCAAGCTGTGCATTGTCGTAGCGCCTCTGTCCGCCTTCGGTCCTGCCAGGTTCGGGCATGAGTCCGATCTGTTCGTAGTACCGGATGGTCTGCACTTTTGTGCCAGTCTTCTTTGACAGAGTACCGATCGTGAGCATTTTCGCCTCCATGAAAAAGATACAGTTTGTGTAGGTTTTGCCGTCGGAATAAACAAGTGTCGGATTCACAGACGCGTGAGTTCAAGCTATACCATGATTTCGTGCTTGAACCTCTAGCGGCTAGAGGATGTATCCGCACAGGCAATAAGAATAAAAATCAGGCGAACAGGATTGTCCCTTACATCGGCACAGAAGTTTCTTTGGGTTTTGGCAGGCGTGGCAGCGCTTGCCTTCGTATGGCTTTTGCTTTGGTCCGATTATCGTGCCGATAGCGCCCGAAATGACGCCGAGCCGCCTTTTTTCGCTGAGTTCGAACTGACGGACCACCAGGGTATGGTTCAAACCGAGGAGGACTTTGCGGGGCGCTGGATGCTGGTTTTTTTCGGCTTTACCAACTGCCCCGACGTCTGCCCGACGACCCTATCTGAGGTCGCGGCGGTGATGGACGGTCTGGGCGACGATGCCGCCAAGGTCCAGCCGATTTTCATAACAATCGACCCTGAACGAGACACGCCCCCAGCACTCGCCGAATACGTCCCGCTGTTCGATGCGGGCATCATCGGGCTGACGGGCACGCCGGAACAGATCGCCGCGACGTCCGAGACGTTTCCAATCTTCTTTGAGCGCGTCGAAGAGGCCGCAGCGCCGGATGGTTACACGATGGGCCACACGTCGCATCTGTTCCTCTTCGACCCCGAGGCAGGCTTCGCCGACTCGTGGCCCTACGGCACCTCCGCCGAAGAGATCCTCGTCGACCTGGAAGAGAGGATCTGACCGAAATGAACCGTATCTCCGGAGAAACAGCCCTCGGGCTGGCGTGGATCATCGCGCTCGTCGCCTCGCTTGCCGTGCTTTTCATCGGCGAGGTGCTGGGGCAGACGCCCTGTGTGCTGTGCTGGTTCCAGCGCGCCTT
Source organism: Roseovarius sp. THAF8 (assembly GCF_009363735.1). Taxonomy (NCBI): domain Bacteria; kingdom Pseudomonadati; phylum Pseudomonadota; class Alphaproteobacteria; order Rhodobacterales; family Roseobacteraceae; genus Roseovarius; species Roseovarius sp. THAF8. The sequence continues at coordinate 163,891 of NZ_CP045411.1, forward strand.
CATGTTCCCCTTGGCCATTGTCCTCGGGCTCGGCCTTTGGTGGCGGGACGGCCGCGTGGGGCGCTACGGCATCGCATTGGCGCTTGGCGGCGGCGCAATCGCCCTCTGGCACATGGGGCTGTACGTCGGTCTTGTTCCCGAACGCATCCAGCCCTGCACGGCCACCGGCCCCTCTTGCACCGATGACAACCAACTGGTCTTCGGCATCCCGATCCCGCTGATGGCGCTCGCCACCTTCGCGCTGATCGGGGCGCTGTCGGCCCTTTCATTGAAGGACACACGAACATGAACCGACGCGGCCTGATCCTGTCCGTTCTCGCTGTCGGCGTCGCCGGTTTCGGCGGAGCCACCTGGTTTGCAACCCGCCCCGGCCCGGTGGCCGAAGCGGAGCCCGTTGCTCCGGAACTTGCGGACGCGGTGATCCGCCCCTACTCGCCCATCCTCGGGCCTGCGGATGCGCCCGTCACGATCGTCGAATTCTTCGATCCGGCCTGCGAGGCCTGTCGCGCCTTTCATCCCATCGTGAAGGACATCATGGCCGAGCATGGGGATGCTGTCCGCGTCGTGATCCGCTACACGCCCTTCCACGGCGCGGCATCCGAGGAAGCCATCCGTGTGCTCGAGGCGGCGCGCATGCAGGACGTTTACGAGCCGGTGCTTGAGGCCGTTCTGCGGGAGCAGCCGAGATGGGCGTCGCACGGTGCCCCGGAACCCGGCCTGATCCTTCAGATCGCCGCCACGGCCGGGCTCGATGCAGACGCCGCGCGCACGCAAATGCTGGCACCGGATGTCGTAGCAATTCTGAACCAGGATCGTGCCGACGTCGAGACCGTGGGAATTCGCCAGACGCCCACATTCTTCGTGAACGGCACGCCGCTCGATCCATTCGGAGAGGCAGAATTGCGTCGCCTAGTGGCCGCCGAAGTCGCTGCCGCGCAAAGCTGAATGGAAAGGGCAGGATCAGAACTATGAAAAAGTATATTTTGACCAGCACACTGGCGGCGCTTTTGACCCTTGGAGGGCTCTCGGTGCCCGCGCTGGCCGGACCCGAGGATGTGGTCGTCGAGAACGCGTGGTCCCGCGCCTCCATCGGGATGAACCGTCCCGGGGCCGCTTACATGACGATTCGCAACACTGGCGACGAGCCAGTGACGCTGATCGGCCTTACAACACCGCTCGCGATGATGCCCGAAATCCACGAGACGAAGACAAATGCCGAAGGTGTGAGTTCCATGAGCCCGGCGGGGGAGATCGCGATCGCCCCGGGCGAGAGCGTCGCGCTCGAATCGGGGGGCCTGCACGCAATGCTGATGCGGCTACAAGAACCGATGACGGAAGGGGACACCTTTCCGCTGACCCTGCTTTTCGACGACGGAGGCGAGGTGACGGTCGAGGTGCCGATCCTCGGCATCGCCGCGCGGGGGCCAGAGGACTGATGCGGCGACGGGCGATCCTGGGGTATGGTGCGCCTGGTGTCGGGGCGGTCGCCCTGATGCTCTTCGTCGGTTGGTGGCAGGTCGATGGCCCCGGTGGACCTGAGCCTATCGGGCAGCGGCCAGTGGCTCTGACCGCGATGGATTTCCGTCTGACGGATCATGAGGGCAACGCGGTCGGGCCGGAAACCCTGATCGGGCGACCGACGATGGCGTTCTTCGGCTTCACCTACTGTCCCGATGTCTGCCCGACCACGCTCTCGGACATTTCGGGATGGCTCGACGATCTGGGAGACGAGGCCGACGAGATGAACGTGGTTTTCATCACGGTCGATCCCGAGCGCGACACTGTCGAAACGATGGCCGAATATGTCGGCTACTTCCATCCGGCGATTCGCGGCTGGACGGGGCCGGAGGAGCAGATAGCGCGCGTCGCGGACGGCTTCCACGCCACCTACGAAAGGGTGCCGACGGAGAGCGGCGATTACACGATGAACCACAGCGCGAGCGTCTTCCTGTTCGCAGCCTCTGGGCGGTTTGTCATCATGATCGACTATCACGAACCCAGAGAATTCGCGGTGCCGAAAATTCGCCGCGCGCTGGAAGAAGAAACGGAGGGGGCGACATGAGGCTCAGAACTATGGCGGCTTGTGTCGCAATTGCGGGGATGGTTTCGGGAGCGGCTATCGCCCTCTCTGATTTCATGTCGAAAGAACCCGTGCCGCCGGAACTTGCCTCGGCAGGTAAATGGATGCCCCAAGGTCCTGAAGCTCCCCAAAACGTTGACATCCTCGTGACGCTGCCCGCGACGGCATGGGCAGAAGATGCACCCGACCTCGGCCCCCTGCCCCTTCTGCAGGTCGCGTTTGCCGACAGGCCCGTGCAGGCGATCGAGCCACCCCTGTCGACATGGTCGCGCGACATTGCACCTGGCGAGACGCTCGATTTCTTGCTGTCTGAAGCTGGTCTTGCAGCACCTGACAGAGCCGAAGTTGCCCTCGCGCTTGGCGCGGAATACGATCTGCGACGGCTGCGGCCGGGGCACTCGGTCACTGTTGCTTCGACCGTGGACGGCAGCCCCCGCACCGTCTCACTCGCCGTCGAGGACGGTGTGCGGATCGAGGTGGTTTTCGGCGAGCAGTTGTCTGCGCAGGTCGTGGCTCCGGATCCGGAGATCGTAACCCTTGCCGGCGAAGCCGTGATCGACAGCTCGATCTTCGCGGCACTCGACGAAGCCGGCATACCCGCCCGTTTTTCCGTGGACCTTGCGCAGATGCTGGGTGGGACCGTGGATTTCCGCCGCGAGATGGCCGGCGGCGAAACACTAAGGCTTCTCTGGCGCGAGGCGCGGGTCGGCGAGGACAGGATCGGACAGCCCGATCTCGCCTTCGCCGCACTGGAGATCGGCGGTTCGCTTTACGAGATCGTATGGCCAGACGACGGCAGCGGTCAGGCGACGATCTACGTCGATGGCGAGGTGCTGCGCGTCTTCGCACAGCCGGTCGAGGGTGCGCGCCTCAGCTCGGTGTTCGGACGCCGCACGCATCCGGTCTTTGGCAACGTCCGGATGCACACCGGCGTCGATTTCGCAGCGGCACGTGGGACACCGGTTCAATCGACGGCACCGGGGCGGGTCAGTTTCATCGGCTGGCGAGGCGGCTATGGTCGAGTGGTCGAAATCGCCCACGGCTCCGACACCATGACGCGCTATGCGCATCTGAGCGCCGTGCCGGATGGCCTGGCACAAGGCCAACGCGTTGCGGCGGGAGATGTGATCGGCCGCGTCGGCGCGACTGGCACGGCGACAGGTCCGAACCTACACTACGAAGTCCTCGTGGATGGGCGCCCGACTGACCCCCTCTCTGACGACCGGCTCGCCGAAGCAGCCGAGAGCGAAGCAGATGATACCGCCGCGCTCTCGCGTCTGGCCGAGGCGCGCGCGCTTCTGAATCAAAACCTCGGCAGCGAGATTGCCGAAACGACAACCGAAAGGCTCTGACCCATGAAACGCATGACCCAAGCTCTGGCAATCACCCTCGCCCTGTTACCAGCGGCCCAGGTCCTCGCAGAGGCAACGGCGATCGAGGTCCGCAAGACGAACGGTTGCGGCTGTTGCCTGTCTTGGATGAACCATCTCGAAGAAAACGGGTTTGCGCCGACGGGCGAGAACATGTTCGGTGGGTCGCTGGTTCGCTTCAAGCTCGACAACGGCGTGCCGCAGCGCATGGTCTCCTGCCACACCTCGCTCATTGATGGCTACGTGATCGAAGGCCATGTCCCGGCCGCTGACATCCGCCGCATTCTCGAGGAGCGCCCGGACGCCGTCGGCCTCGCCGTTCCGGGGATGCCCTATGGCTCGCCCGGCATGGGGCCAGAAGACGACCGCGAGGCCTATGATGTCTTCCTCATCCGCAAGGACGGGTCGACGGAAGTCTTTTCGAGCTACGCCGAAGGATAATCTGGCCCGCCCATGGATAATCTGTCTCCGATAATGCTCGGCTTTCTCGGAAGTCTCGCTGCCGGTTCGCTCACGGCAGTCGGAGCAGCTCCCGTGCTGTTTGGGCGCATCCCGTCCCGGGCCACGCGCGATCTGTCGCTCGGCTTCGCTGCCGGTGTCATGCTGTCAGCCTCGTTCTTTTCGCTGATCATCCCGGCATTGGATGCGGCAGAGCCAATGTTCGAGAACGGCGCGATGCCTGCGGCCATCGTGTGCGTCTCGATCCTTCTGGGCATGGGGGCTGTCGCCCTGATGAACGAAAAGCTGCCGCACGAGCACTTCAAGACAGGACGCGAAGGGCCCGAAGCGGCGCCTTTGCGGCGGGTCTGGCTGTTCATCATCGCGATCACGATCCACAACTTCCCCGAAGGCCTTGCGGTTGGGGTCGGCTTCGGATCCGGAGGTATGGAGGGCGGTCTGCCGCTTGCTGTCGGAATCGGGCTTCAGAATGCGCCCGAAGGATTGGCCGTCGCTGTATCTCTGCTGGGCGAGGGATATCTGAAGCTGCGCGCCTGGGGCATCGCGGCGCTGACGGGCATGGTCGAGCCGATTGGCGGCCTGCTCGGGGCCGGGATCATCACACTGTCGGAACCGCTGCTTCCATGGGGTCTGGCCTTTGCCGCGGGCGCAATGCTCTACGTTATCAGCCACGAAATCATCCCCGAAACCCATCGCAGCGGCCATCAGAACAGGGCAACGCTCGGTCTCGCAGTCGGGCTCGTTCTGATGCTGTTCCTCGATGTCTGGTTGGGGTGAGCCAATGCCAACAAACAAAGTATCTCCGGTGATCGGCGTCTTTGCGGCGCTTGCAGCGTTCGCGATTGATCAGATCATAAAAGCCATTGTCATTGCGAATGCCGCCACTCTAAGCGCCGGGGTCCCGGTGTTTCCGGGATTCAACCTCGTCTTTTATCGTAATGACGGCGTGACTTTCGGGATGCTGGGCGGCGCGCCGTGGTGGAGCCTCATCGCTCTCGCTCTTGCCATCTGTGTTTGGCTAGGGGTTATGCTGTTTCGCGCCGACAATGTGGTCGAAACACTTGCCTATGGCGCGATCATTGGCGGAGCTTTGGGTAATGTCATCGATCGTGTGCGGTATCGGGCCGTAACAGACTTTCTCGATTTCTATATTGGCACAACACATTGGCCTGCCTTCAACATGGCCGATGTATTTGTCGTCAGTGGCGTGGGGCTCTTGCTCGCTGCGCCATGGATCAGCGTGCGGCGTCCGATCAAATCGTGAAGCCGGAAATTCTGAACCGCATAGCACTGCTCCACCGTTTGCTTTCGCGGATGACGCTTGGTTTCGTCGCCGGGGCGCTGACCGTTCTGACTTTCCCGCCTTTCTCGCTTCTCCTGCTTGTTCCCGTTGCCTATTCCGCGTTGTTTGTCGGTCTTCGCGGTCTCTCCTTCGGGCGCGCTTTCCTCGTCGGCTGGGCGTTTGGTCTTGGCCAGTTCGGTTTCGGGATTTCGTGGATTGCAGAGAGTTTCTACGTCGAGGGCGAGCGGTTCGGGGCGATGGCGATCCCGGCCGTCGCGGGATTGTCCGCAGGTCTCGCAATTTTCCCAGCCATTGCCGCAGCGCTCTTCGCCGAAATCGCGCGGCGCGGAGCCATGGGCAGTCTCTTGGCCTGCCTCGTGTTCGCGACCTCCTGGACCGTGGCAGAGTGGTTGCGTGGTCACGTTCTGACGGGGTTTCCCTGGAACCTCGCCGGCTACGCACTTGTAGACTACGCCGCCCTTCGCCAGACCGCCGCCTGGGTCGGAAGCTATGGGCTAAGCTTTCTCACCGTGTTCGTCGCGGCACTTCCCGGCGCGGCTGTCATGACGTCCGGGCGGCAACGATTGACCGTTTCGCTCATGGCGCTGGCCGGCATCGCGACGATGTGGGCTGTCGGCACGCTTCGCCTCCAGTCGGATGCACAACAGCCACCCGGTGTCGACCTGCGCATCGTCCAGGGCAACATTCCACAAGAGGAGAAATGGGCGCCCGAGAACCGCGAGGCGACCTTCGCGCGCTATCTTGAGCTTTCAACCCAGCCCGGCGATTTCGACGTTCTTCTTTGGCCGGAAACCGCCTTTCCGGGTTTCCTCGATGAGGATACGGAGGCACGGGATCGCATTGCCGCTGCGCTACCAGACGGCAGGGTGCTGCTCACCGGTGTGCCGGACCGTGTACCGAGCGAAGATGGCACCCGATATTTCAACACGGTCCAGGCTTTTGGCGCGACCGGCAGAATCCTGACCGGATACGCGAAACACCATCTCGTACCCTTCGGCGAATATGTGCCATTCCGTGGCTGGTTGCCCATCGAGCGGCTCACGGCGGGTCTGGGCGATTTTACGCCCGGACCGGGCCCGCGAACGCTTGCGCTTCCGGGTGTGCCGCTGGTCGCCGTGGCGATCTGCTATGAGATCATCTTCCCAGGTCATGTAGTCGACGACCTGTTCCGACCCGACTGGATCTTCAACGCGACAAACGATGCCTGGTTTGGCAGCAGCATCGGACCTGAGCAGCATCTGGCTTCCGCACGCATGCGCGCCATAGAGGAAGGCCTTCCTGTCATTCGAGCCGCGAATACAGGCATCTCTGCGGTCATCGACGCGAACGGAGAGATCGTTGCGCGGC
>NZ_CP045412.1:0-115993 GCF_009363735.1 Roseovarius sp. THAF8
ATGAACAAGACCTTTGCGCATGAGGATCTCAACGCGGTGATCCGCCAGCATTCGGAATGGCTGGCCAACCAGTTGCATTCGCAACGTGAGAGCCTGTTTCCGCCGGATGCAGAGAAGACCATGCGCAAATTCACCTCCGGTGAGGCTGCGGCGCTTCTCAGCGTCAACGATTCCTATCTTCGCAAGCTCAACCTCGATGGCAAGGGGCCCTCTCCCGAGCTGACCGCTGGCAACCGTCGTCTCTACTCTGCGCAGGACATTCAGGCGCTGCGCGTGTTGCTTGAGAAAACCGCCCGCAAGCAGGGAGATTACGTCCCTGGGCGACGGGAGGGCGATCATCTTCAGGTCATCGGTGTAATGAACTTTAAAGGTGGCTCTGGAAAAACGACAACCTCTGCCCATCTCGCGCAACGGCTTGCGCTGCGCGGGTATCGAGTGCTGGGCATCGACCTAGATCCGCAAGCCTCCTTCACGGCATTGCACGGCGTTCAGCCGGAGTTGGACCTTGAGGATGGCGGCACGCTCTATGATGCGATCCGCTACGAAAACCCCGATCCAATCCGCAAGGTCATCCGCAAAACCTATATCCCCAACCTCGACCTTATTCCCGGCAATCTCGAACTGATGGAGTTTGAGCACGACACTCCCCGGGCCTTGGCGCAGGGCAATGCAGGACTTTTCTTTTTTCGCGTGAAAGAAGCCTTGGCTCAAGTGGATGAGGATTACGATGTTGTGGTCATCGACTGTCCACCGCAGTTGGGATTTCTGACGATGTCCGCACTGTCTGCGGCTACCGGCGTATTGGTTACGATTCACCCCGAAATGCTTGACGTTATGTCTATGTCGCAGTTTCTGCGTATGACCGCAGATCTTATGGACGTGATTGCCGAAAGCGGCGCCGACATGTCTCATGACTGGATGCGCTACGTTTTGACCCGTTACGAGCCGCAGGACGCACCACAGAATCGGATCGTGGCATTCCTGCGAACGATGTACGGGGAAGCGGTGTTGAATTCGCCCATGTTGAAATCCACAGCGATCTCCGATGCGGGCCTGACCAAGCAGACGCTCTACGAAGTGGAACGCAGCGCGTTCACCCGTTCCACCTATGATCGCGCACTCGAGAGCCTTAACACTCTGAATGACGAGATCGCCGACCTGATCCAAAAGACTTGGGGGCGCCCATGAGCAGCAGCAAGAAGAAACGGATGTCCATGCTGGACAGTCTCGCGTCGGCCGGAGCTCCCTCCCCTGCCCCGAAGTCCAGCGCTGTCACGCCTATGATGAGCTCTAATCGCGCCCTACGGTCCGCGCGCGATGCAGTCGATGGTCATCACGTTTGGGAGTTGGACCCGACGAAAATCGTGGATGATCGCATGGAGGATCGCCTCGACCCGGAGGATGTGCTGGACCTGCGCGGTGCGATCGAGGCGAATGGTCAAGCCGTTCCGATCCTTGTGCGCCGCGTTCCCGATGATCCCGACCGCTACTTGCTGGTCTATGGGCGTAGGCGGTTGGAGGCGATCCGCCAGTCTGACAAGGTGACCAAGATCCGCGCTCTCGTCGCCAATCTGGATGATGACAGCGCTTTGCGCGCGCAAATTTCCGAGAATATGGCTCGACGTGATTTGTCTTACATTGAGAAGGCGCGTTTCGCCAAGGATCTCGTGGCATCCGGCTTCGGGACACAATCACAGGTTGCAGAAATATTAACCGTCACGAAATCTGCGGTCTCCATGGCAATCGCCATTGTAGACATCGTCGGCTCTGATTTAGTTCGCGCCATCGGGCCGGCCCATGGCATCGGTCGGCCTCGCTGGGACGCTCTGGGCCGCGCTATCGACGAGAACGGCCTTGATCGCGAGCGCCTCAGTCAGATTGCTGAGGAGGCACGTGGAAAGGGTGTCGATTCCAAAGTTTTGGAAGATTCCGTATCCACCGATGATCCATCCGTCCAGGCGTTTGAAGCGGTGGCTAAAGCCGTAGCGAATGCACTCAAACCTGCAAAGGCCCCCTCCCCTGCGCCGTCCTCCAGCGTCCCGCTGAAGATCGGTGGTAAACGCAGTGGGAGCGTGAAACGCACTGGCAAGGGCCTGTCGATCGAGCTGCCAAGCGGAGACTTCGCCGATTGGGTTGAGACGCAAGTGCATGAAATAATTGAAGACCTTCACGATCGCTGGAGGCAGCGGTCGGAAGACTGAGGAAGAGCAGAAATCAAAGAAGGAGGCACGAAAAGGCAAAAGAAAAGGTCCCGCAAAGCGACCACTCTACGAGACCCTAACTTGTTTCTAGCACCTTCAAGGTAGTGTCCGGAGTCTTTTTCCGCAAGTCCAAAGTGATTCGCGGGCCGGGAAATTTTTGTCTTCGTGAATGATAAAATGGACTACACGCCCGTAACGCCGTTTCGGCGAACGATAGATGCTGCCATTCTGAAACACCAGGCGGCGGCGCAGGAAGACCTGCCCCCAGCCGGCGCCAACAAGTGGGAGGTCCTGAGGGAACTAGCTGCCGCTCGGGTCGCGTTCGGCTTGTCCGATCGGGATTTGACGGTGCTTCAGGCACTCGTCAGCTTTCACCAAGCGACGATTCTCGGAGGCAATGACAGCGAGTCGATTGTACATCCGTCCAACAAGGCGATTTGCGAGCGCCTGAACGGCATGCCCTGCTCGACGATGCGGCGCCACCTCTCCAACCTTGTCCAGACTGGCTTTGTCGTCCGGCGCGATAGCCCCAATGGGAAGCGCTACGCCCGCCGCTACGGCGAAGAGAAGGTTGCGTTCGGGTTCGACCTATCTCCGCTTGTTCGACGCTTCCAGGAGGTCTGTGAGGCCGCTGAGGCCGTTCGGGCCGCAGAGGAGCGTTATAAGCGCCTACGTGCCGCTGTGAGCCTCATGCGGCGTGACCTCGCGGGGCTGGCCGAGTACGGGCGCGCGCTTCGTCCAGATCAGGCTGTTTGGGACCAATTCTCGGACCTTGCGGCTCTAACTGGCCGAGATCTTCGCAGAAAACTAAAAATGGAAGACCTTAGGCGCATCGAAGACGCATTGGGGTCGGCTTTGGATGACGCCCGCAACCTTTTGGATGGCCGTGAAACAGAAAATACGAGCACCAATGATGCTATTTTTGAGCAGCACTATCAGAATTCAAATAAAGACTCTTATGATTCTGAACCTCGCTTAGGAAAAGCGCGCGGGAGAAGCGTTGTGCGTAAAAACCGAGAGGTCGCCTACAGCACTCTGTGTTCTGAAGATGAGGCTAACTCAACCTCAGCTACTGACGACCAAATGATGCCGAACATACCGCTCGGTCTAGTTCTAGCCTCTTGTCAGGAATTCATGGCGTATTCCGATAAGCCTGTGCGCCATTGGCACGATCTGGTCCGGGTGGCCGATGTGGTCAGGCCAATGATGGGTATTTCGCCTTCCGCTTGGGACGAGGCAAAGCGCAATATGGGCCCCGAAGAAGCGTCTGTTGTCGTTGTTGCAATGCTTGAACGGTTTGCAGACATTCGATCACCTGGAGGCTACCTGAGAGCCCTATCTTCAAAGGCGGCAAATGGCGAGTTCTCCTGTGGTCCGATGATCATGGCCTTGATGCGGCGGGATGCTGCATGATGAGTTCACAGTTGTGAACTCATCTGACAAGGAGGATAGCTCGGGATGGTTCACAGCTGTGAACTTTTTCCGACACTGTCAGAGGCTGCGCTCGCGGACCTGTCCAGAAACCGGGTGCTTCCATTGCAAGTCACACGGGCAGGTCACCATTGCTAAGAAGTTTCCGAAAAAGTCGCTCTCGATAATCAAATGGAAGCGCCAATCTGACAGGCGTATTCGGCGAGGAGGAAACGAGGTATCCAGCGGCAGTCAGTTTGGTCAACATGTTGCGGGCAGTGCGCTCGGACGTCCTGAGCACAATTTGCGCGTCGTCCCTATCTAGGGCGCCGTACCGAAGAACGGCGGAGATCAGCTCTGGCGCTCGTTATATCATCGCTGGTTTCTGCAACAGGACGACGATACCGCTGATTCAGTTCGCCAAGATCGAAGAGTTTTGCCGAAAAGCTGATCTGGCCGAGTGTCACCTTTGGGAACCATTCGCTGAACGTCTTCAATGCTGTCTCGGACAATTTACCGCGCCCGTCACGGTCTCCTCGTCGGGGACTGTCTGCAAAATCCATCATCCGTTTATACTCGCCCCAATCGGTCAGCCCGCGGGGCAGTCCACCCGAAAAGGACCAGAGTCCCTAGCCTTCAATCCCAGCTGTAAGGGCTATAGCATGAGACATCATTCTGCTGACACGACCGTTGCCACCTGGGAAAGGGTGGATGTAGTTCAGCCGGCGATGGGCGGACGCGATCGCGATGATCCGTCCGCTCGAGGACCGCGCCGCAATCTGAAACCGTTTGTCAAAGTGATCCATGAATGCCGCGACGCGCGACGGTGAAAAAGGTAGGTGGCGCCCAACAGTAACTTCCCGATCGTCATCCTGACGCATGCGTCCTGGAACGATGGGCTCGTGTGCGCTGTCTAGATGTTCGATGATCCGAGACTCGTCAAGCATCTCGTCGTAGAAGATCTTATGGACTCAGGACAGGAACTCGACAGATGTGGGGCGGGGCAGGGTGCCCGAGCGGCTGGATAGAGTTGACGGCGTACCGGACACTAGCACTGCGCGACGCTGTCGGGCGTTCGCCTGACGGCGCCTTGACACTGCTGCTTCTGAAGCTCGTCAACGACACCTTCAGGACGTCCAGTTCGGCGGGCAACTGCCTCGAGGCTTCGGTGCCTCACGTCTATATGTCCGCGCACGCGAGCGATCTAAAGGACAGCGTGGCGGCCAAGCTGGTGGACGAACGCCACGCGGGGTGGGGGGCCGACCTATCGCTTGGCGACGATGCCGCCCTCTTGGACTACCTGACCTCCCTTGATCAAAGGGGCCGGCTGTCCTTGCTCGCGCATTGCCTCAGTTTTGGGATCAACGCACTCCACGAGAAGGTAAACGCCTACGGTGCCGGCATCCCCGCCAGTGCTCTGACACGGCGGATGGCGCAAGCCCACTTGCTTGCCCAGGCGGCCGACCTCGACATGGACGAGGCGGGATGGGAGCCGACGATCGATACCTACCTGAACCGTGTGCGCAAGGGTCGGCGCCACGAAGCAGTGCGTGAGGCGAAAGGCGAGGGCACCGGGCAACTCCTTGATCACCTGAAGAAGGGCGAGATGGCGACTGAAGCCGAGCGTCAGTTGAAAAGCAGCAGCTGGTTGTTGGAGGTGCTTGGCCGTAGCGATCTGGCGTCACTCGACAGTGGGGAAGGGCAGGGGGCCTCAGAAGGTGTTTCCGACACCGAACAGGCCGAAGAGGCCAATTTTCTCGCCTTCCTCACCGCCGATTTGGCGAGCGATGAGGCATCGAGGATGGCGTCCGAGTGGTCCAGACCATTCGAGGGCGAGAAACTAACGCTCAGTCAAATAAAATTTAACAATATCAATATGATGGATGCAAAACTACGCGCTAAGGATAAGGAATCTTGTCTGCGCAGTCCAAACACTGTCTATGTTACTGCACCTGTCGCACGTAGCGGATGTTTTATGTCTCACGAAGGGCACGATATGGCAAACTTATTGGACATAGCTGAGGCCTGCAACGCGGGGCGGTTTGCACATCATATTGTGGACGAAAGCGCCGCCGTGGGATAGTCTTGTGGCATGACATACCAGTCCACAGCCATCTCCGACGACCGCACCAACCTACCGAACCTGCCGGGCTGGGTCACCTCCGGGCGTCCGGAAACCCTTGAAACTGTGGCCTTTCGGTCCGGGGCGGCGCTCACGGTGCTCGACCAGCTCATTAGCGATCCCCGGCATGGTGTGCCGGTGAAGCTGCTCGCCAATCGGCTTGCGCTGAACGCAGCAACTGCGACATCGAAACTGGAAGGACGGCTGGCGCGGGAGGCGGATATCCGCGACGCCTTTCATCTGACACCGGCGGGCGAGGCGAGGGGCCCCGATGGCGATCTGCTGGCGTTCTGGCGCGATGCAGGGCGGCCTCGGGTAGGCGGGACCGGTGAGATCGCCGACTTGGTCGGGGCGGAGTTCACGGACGACGTGGGCGTCTGGCTCGATGCGGGATTTGAGCGGGCCAGGACCCACGGATCGCTGGTAGGCTGCCTCTCCGTCCTGCGGGCGGTGCTCGACGCCGACGACCAGGCGGAACGGGTCGCCTTTCTGCTGGCGGATGTCGTCCTGGCGCACGCTCTGAACTGGAAGACTGTGCTGCCTGTCTCTGCGCGACGGGTAACAAAGGCGGCGCTGCGGAACCTGGCCGCAAACGAGCAGGGGGCTGAGCTGGTGATCCAAGTGCGGATCCTCGAGTCCATCGAAGACACGATCCGACTGGCGCGGGATTTGGCTCGCCGGGCCGAAGTCCTCAGCTCCGTCGCCCCGAAGCTGCGCGCGAAAGGATCGGACGCGGCGGTCGACCTTTTCCTGACCGAGGATGCCGTGGCACCGGCGTCGATGCTCTCGCCGCGCATTCGGGGGACTTCGATCCCCATGACCGACCGCGCCGCGCGACGGTTCTGCGACAGGCTGGTCGAGTTGGGGGTGGCCCGGGAACTGACTGGGCGGCCGACTTTCCGGCTTTACGGGATCGCGCCATGACGGCCGCGATGAAGAAACGGAAACCGGTCGATGAGGGAGGCGCCGTCTTTGACCGGGAGCTAGAGGATTTGCCGCAGGAGCTGCGCTGGCGCGAATGGATGGGACGGATCGAGGCGGTACTGTTCGCGAGTGCCTCGCCAGTCCGCCGCGAGGAATTGGCGCGCGTCGTGGGGCAGGGGGCTTCGGTCGAGATGTTGATCGACGACATCCAGGCCGAGCTGACGGGCCGTCCATATGAGTTGGCCCACGTGGCGGGGGGCTGGATACTTCGCACCAAGACCCAGTTCGCCGATGCGATCAAGGCCGCCGCCGACCTGGGCGACCAGTCGCTTGCCTTCACAGAGATGGAGATAGGCGTGCTTTGCGCCATCGCCTATCACCAGCCGATCGACCGTGCGGGGCTCGCGGAAATCTTCGGCAAAGAGGTCAGCCGCGATCTACTCGCCCGGCTGCGCTACAAGGACCTTATCGCCAGCGGGCCACGCTCGCCGCGGCCGGGTGCGCCGCATACCTTCGTGACGACCGAGACGTTTCTGATGACGTTCGATCTGCAGAGCCTGCGGGACTTGCCGGAGCTGGAATTGTCGCAGCCTTGATATCCGAAATATTTCGAGCGCTCCGGACATCGTCCAACTTGCGCTCACTTGAGACCTTCGCCGCGACTGCCAGTACTCCGGCGTTCATCTGTCCGCAAAAAATTAGAAACGGGCGCGCCGTCGCCGATACCGAATGGTCCTGAGTGCTGGGCGACCGAATAACACATCCGGTAGAGCAGTACTTTCTTTGATGTGTTCCACAAGTTTGGTCTTCGGATACTCAAAACCATAAACCCAATCATCTTTGATGCGCCTGAGAAGCCAAACATACTCTTCTCCGAAATCGAACGCGACAATGACCCCAACGTGAATCCACTCTTTCAGCAAGCGGGAGTCAAAGACCCAAACCTGATGGACAATACCGTCTTTGGTCGGGTGTTTTACTCCATCGCGGATAGCTGCCCTAAACTGTTTGAGATCAGTTTGTCGCCGTAATCCGTTCACAATCCAGAACATCGGCTGATGAAACTCAGTTCGTATCCTTGCTTCCTCGGGCCTTAGGTATGAGTGCTGGAATTCGACGACCAAGCCTTTGGGCGTTTTGATGTCGGCAATGTGGAGCTCGCCACGATCATCCCTGGCAGCGACTTCCTGCCAATATGTCGGGAAGTGGTTCTTCCAGTCGCGATGCCACTGGGTTTCGTTTTCCCACCAGTGGTCGCAATGCCGCTGACCCTTGTGTGCCCAGTGCCAGACTTTCCTGGTTCCGCACCTGGCGATCAGTTCTGCGCCACAACCCGGGCACTGGCCTTTTGTGCCCGGTGTCGCTTCGATGCGCTGACCTTCATGTACCGCGAAGCGCATACTACTATCCTTGAGCTCGTGTTGGCATAGCATCGTCGGCATCATCTGCCGGCCGGTTCGGACGACCCCCTCGGCACCAGTTCACCTGCCCTTTCTTGATCCAGAAATGACACCCGCACTTATTCTTTTGATGGACAGAAGGATGAACGGTCGGCCGTGACCAAATATCTTCCGCAACGCTCCACCGAGGCCGTTGGTTGGGATTCAGGGATAGACTGATAACCTCCCCACAGCCACCAGGACATTTGAGGCAGGCCCACTTCTTGACGTTACCGCTTTCGACGACAGTAAGCGATTCCGGCACGACGGTTGTCGGGTTTGGCAAGGAAGAAGTCTTGGTCGTCAGGAAATCAAAACGCAGAAGGCGCAAATGACGAAGAAGACGAGAGATTACCGGTTTCATGTCAGGTCACCATGTCCAGGAAAGGGTGCACGTCCGCGCGGCCCAGGGTCTCTGGCTGATTGCAACACGGGCAGCCCGCGTGGGATTCCACCATCGGCTTCCGCTCATCGCGCGCGTGGAATCGCCGCATGCGGGTCGGCAGCATTCCAGACGCTCCAGCGAGCCCCGTCACGCCTGCGAGCCATTCATTGACCGCCATGGTCGCCGCTTCGGTCGTGAAGGTGACTACCGCAGGGGATGGATCTCCCTCGCCGAGGACGTAGGCTTCCTCTTTCAGTCGGTTATAGGCATCGGGATCATCGCGCCGCAGAGCTTCCTCGCGCGCCCGCCTTGGATCGACGTAACCACCACACAACAGGCAGGGATGGCCGGGTACGAGTGTCGAGACTCGTGCAAAGAGATCATACGCCGTTTCTGTACGTCGTTGCATGGCAAGTCCGACGTCTATGATCGGAATGCCGTAGAAGCGGGCAAAGCGGTTCAGAAACAGACGGCCGGCATGATCATCCGTACAGCAGAAGATCACGTCACAGGCCTTGAGCGCGTCCCATGTCGAAGGGTGTCCCGCCCAAGCATCCATCGTCACCAGCGTCATGCCGAGTCCTGATTCCTCGACCGTTCGCGTGTGAATTCCAGTCTTTGGCATCTTTGCATCAACGTCCGAGCGCCGTGCACCATGCAGGCGGTTGAGATTGGTCTCGTCCACGATGTCTTTGTCGAATTGGATGGCCTCTTGAACCCCGAGCCGCAACAAGAGTGGCAGAAGCGCACTTCCCGTTGCACCGCCGCCTGCGATTCCGCACCGAAAACTGGACACCTGCCGAGATGCCTCCTGCCCGAAAAGCCTGACTTGGCGATCCAGAAAATCCGCCGGAGTTCCGCTGAGACCGGAAATCCGCAGACGTGGTCCCGAGTGAAGGATGCGGGAAATGGCAATAGCCTTGTCCGTCTGTGTCCACAAGCGTGCTGCGATGTCGCCGTTCTCTGCGATGAGAATACTGACCAGACCGGGCACACCTTTTAACAGGGCGGTCCGCGCGAGTTCGGCTTCGTTCCGATCGTCCTGATCGGAAAACTTCGCTTGGCCCTTCGGATGAGTGTGAACAAGGGCGGGAACAAGACCTGCTTTCTTGGCTGCACCCAGCAGCCGCATGAAACCGTCTGTCTGCCAAGTGATATGCCGCCCCGAAGCCGACACAAGTTCAGCATCACCGACCGGATCGAAGCGATGCGACACCAGACGTCGCCGCGGTTGGTCTGTCCATGGATCGACGCTGACATCGGCGATACCGAACAGCATATATGCAGAGCGTTCTTCTCCGGCCCCTTGCGTCAGCAGGGACCGGATTTTTGCCTCGTGCGGGTCCGAGAGGATGAGATCCAGCGTACCCATCAAGCCCGCGCCCCCGCCAAGGCCGTCTGGACCCGAGCGACCATGGTCTGAAGGCCATCGACGCCCGGGCGCCAGGCATTGTTGTGCCGCGACCAACGCTGCCAGACGCGTCCGCCAAAGCGGTGTTCTGCGGTGCAGGCCTTTGGAACCTGACCAGTGCCCGCAAGCAGGAGTTTCGGTGAGACATAGAACATGTCAGGCGGACAATCCGGATACCCCCTGGGCAACAGAATGAGGACGTCTGCTGTCTCACAATTGAACTTGCCCGCCGGAAGCAGCAGCTCCTTCAGGACGACGCCGGTGTTGCCACCTTCCGTCACAACCTCAAACGCGTATCCGTGACCGGAGAGGTAGGTTTGATCTTTCGACGGAAGGGCATCCCCCTCCGTCGTCTGGTCAATCAACGACACGAACCGCTCAACGCCGGCATCCGCCAGGTTGATCACGTCCGTATCGGTGATTTTCTTGTCGTGCTGACCGGGAATTTCTTGCCACAGATTATAGTTAGCAGGCAGCTTGGCCAGTTTGCGCAAGACGAAGCCGCTGATGCAGGCATGCGGCCATTCCAGGTCAGCGTCGTCGATCTTGAATTTGAAGCTGCGATCCGTGCGGGCAACGAGCACCTTCTCGGCACCGCGACCGCGCAGGTCATAGCTTTCGTCAAGGCGGATGTCTTCGAAGTCACCATTGGGCAATATCGCGATGGCGACATGCTCGTCGACGGGATGGCCGCCAACGGCCTCGATCAACTGACGCCCCAAAACCTTGGGATCATCGAAGACGTGCTTTTTGAAGTTGAGGTTCTCATCGGCGATGAGAACACGGAAGCGAGGATCATTTCCTTGCGATTTCATGGTTTTCGTCCTTATGCAGTTACAGGCCGCAGACACCATGTCTGCGCCTTCACAAGGACAATCGCGATGTCAGGAGGAATCCGGTAAGCCGGATCCGATCTTTTTTCTGAGCGTGCCGGCAGGCGGGGCATTGCAGATGAAAAAGTAGGGGCAGCGCGCGCATCGATCGCTGCGATTGGGCGGAAACCGCCCCTCGACAATGGCGATCGCGGCATCTGCGATCTTCTTTTTTCTGGTTTCCAATTGGCGATCTGACATGTTCAGAAGATCACGCTCGCCGCCGGTCAGATAAACAAATTCCGCCTCACCACGTCCGTCCGCCGCAATCTGAAATGCCGCCGCGTCAAGGGCAGTGACCGCAGTGCTGGTTTTGCGCCCCGTGCGGATACGCCGGAATACGGTCGAGCGTCCGGTATCGATCTCTTCATGTGCTGTTACCACGATCTCGGCATCGTCGAACCGCAGTGAAAGCGATTGTGGCGCGCGTCGAGTTTCACCCTGCCGCAGCTGGACGAAGAACTGCAGCAAGTCTTCCGATATCTGCCGGTACTCCTCGGCATAGCCGTGATCAGTCGGTCCGTGTGCGGCCCAGGCCGCGTCGACGATCGTTCGCAGTTCAGCTTCGGTCGGCACATCATTGAGGCGACCGGTCAACTCATCAACAACGGCTTGAACCGCATTGTGCATGCGCATGGGGGCAGACTCCATCCGCCGACCGCCGACTTGCAGCACATGTGCGAAGAAGAACCGCCGAGGGCATTTGTCGTAGGTAGCAAGTTGAGACGGGGAGACTCGGGCTATCCCATCAAGCTCCAACGTAAAGCATTCAACTTCGGCAGCAGCATCTGTGACTGGAGCAATCGGCCGCGGTTGTGAGAGCTGACCGGAAATATCGTCAACAAAGCTGGACCTGCTTTGCCGATGACCATTGGATTTCTTGTTTGGTGCATAAAGCGTCAGGTGTTGTTCTGCCCGAGACAAAGCGACAAAATACAGGCATCGTTGTTCTTCATCATGCCCGGCCTTGATCGCCTCGCTTCCGCGAAACGGCGCGCCCTCGATCATTCCGTCCGGCGGCGCGAGGCTGCGGCTTTGATTGGCTGAGCGCGGGATGGATCCGCTCGTCAACGACGGCAGGTGAAGAACCTTGAATTCGAGCCCCTTGCTTCCATGTATGGTCATCAGCCGCACGGCGTCGATGCTCTGAGCCGCGCTTGGAAGATCGCGCAAATCTCGCTCATCCGACAGGATTACGAGACGCCGAATATGCTCAAGCAAATCGCGGATCGGGTATCCGGATTTTTCCGGCAGAGCGGACCGCAAGAAGTTCTGAAACTGCCAAAGAGCAAGTGCGGGGTTGGCGTTTCCCGATCGTGCCGAACTAGCGATGTCTGCCGCCAGACGCGTCCGATCGAGATAGATGCTCGTGATGACCTGCCACGCACTCGCCGTCGGTTCAATTCCATCAAACGCATCAATGAGTCCCTTGACGGCCGCTTGACCGTGATCTGTCAGCTCGGGCACCGAGGGCAGAATCGTCCGCCAGTCGAGAGGAAGGGGTTTCTTGATGTCGCGGATTGCCTCTATGGCGCGGCTGACGTCCTCGATGGGCATCTGGAAGGGCGGCAAGGTGGCAATGCAGGTCAGGCCCATGGCCCGGGGATCAACCAAGAGAGACAAAAGTGACAAAGCTTCCTTGATCTCCGGTCGATCGAACAACGGCCCGAGGAACAAAACCGGTATGCCACAAGCCTCCAAGCCTGAGGCAATCTCTGCCAAGCGTGCATTCCCCTTACAAATGACAGCCTGATCGCGATACGAGACACCGTCGGCGCAAGCGGACCTTATTCGGGCGGCGATCTCGTCTATTTCATGATCTTTCGATTCAACCGAAACGAACGATGGTTCTATGCCGTTCTTTCCATTGATTGCCTCCGCTTTGAAAGCTGCGGCCTCCATCCGTGTCCTGGCAAATTGGGCAAACGCGTCGCATATTTCCTGAGACGACCGATAGTTGGTGCTGAGTTGCAGAGACGTTCCACCTGGAAAGTCCTCAGTTTCGAACCGGTCAATATTGTAGGAGGAGGCACCGCGGAATCGGTAGATGGATTGCTTCGCATCGCCCACGACCCAGAGGTTTCCGCCATCCGGTTTCAGGGCGCGCAGAAGTCTCACGCTAGCACGGTTCACATCCTGATATTCGTCCACAAGTACGTGTTCATATCGCTCTTGTAACTCAGCTCGCACCGCCTCGTCGGTTTCGACCAACGCGGTTGGACGGGCAACGAGATCACCAAAATCAACAGCACCTCGGTCCGCTTTCAGTTGCTCATAGAGATCATACACGGAAGCAATCTCGAAACATTTTTCGGCCGCTATCCGGTCCTCTTCGGTGGCTGCATTGTCAGCCATGTCTTGAGCAAGCGCACGGTAGCGATGACGATCGACGACTTCGTCTTTCGCGCGCGATATAGCCGACAAGATGGACCGTAGGTTGTCGGTCGGATCCCACAGATCATTGAAATGTGTCAGCCGCAGGCGCGGAAACTCATCCTCAAGAAGTGCGATGGCTTCTGTTGCATCAATCAACTGCGGATCCTGCGGCAAACCTGCACGATCGTGAAACCGGCGCAACAGATCGAGCCCAAAGGAGTGAAAAGTTCCAATCCACGCTGACCCAGCTGCTTCCGGCCAGGCCATCATGGCGCGGTCCGTCATTTCGCCGGCGGCCTTATTGGAGAAGGTCAGAAGCAGAACGCCTTCCGGGTCGACACCACGGTCCTTGAGAACCGACAACCTTCCGACAAGCGTTTGCGTCTTGCCGGTCCCCGGCCCAGCCTTCAATAGTAAGGCCTTTCCGTCGTGTTCTGCCGCGCGCTTTTGCTCATCATTGAGCGGCTTGGGCGCCGATGCTTGTTTTTCCTCGGGTTCAACAGGCGGCAACAGCAATGCGTCGAACAGCTGAACGGCGACCATGGCGTAGGGTGCCCCAAGCCGGTCGGCAATATCGCTTGCACTCAGGCCTTCATCGACATGCCAGGACCAGGCCAAGGTACGTGGAAACAGGAATTCCCGCGCGAAAAGGTCCATCTGAACCTCTTGGCGGGCGCGATTGCTATAGTCGATGACGCGTTCGGCGCCGACAGATGAGGGGTCCGCAGAGCGCGCCAGATCGACTTCCATCGTTGGCGGAATCTCGACTTCGCCGCCAAATTCATGGTGACCGATCTCATGGGCGACCAGAAAGGCGTCGAGAAACGCGTTTCCAGTTTCCTCGTGCAAGATGGTTGCTGACGCCTTCTGGAGAATGGCGCGGCCACCTTTGAGCTGTGGATGTCCAGCTGGGCGTTTTCCGACCTCCAGATCACGAGCTTTCGCTTCTCGCAGTGCGAACTGATAAGGCTTGGTCGGATCGCCACCTCTTTCGATGCGCTGCGCATGAAGATCAGTCGCGCGTGCCCGTATGACCTCAATCCGATCCATCACCTGCAAGCAACGCCTGCAACGCGCGTTGCTCCTCCTCACTAAGATCGGCTTGAGCAATATAGTCGGCAAATTCAATTGGAGCCTCGCCGCCCGGTTTGGCGTCAGACTTCATGGAAACGGGTTGTGCGTCGCCTTGTTGCATTCCGCTGATCACATCTTGGATGTGCACATCCAGCCTTCTCGCGAGTGCTTTCAGCAATCCCGGAGGCATTGAGGCCAGATGGACAACGCCCGCGTTTAGGCCAGTGAAGAAAGCCCGAGGAAGGCCGAGTTCATGTGCAAACTCCTTTACACCACTGCCGAACAGTGATTGCCGGACATGTTGGACACGTAGGGTCTCGGCGTTCACCGCCTTAGTTTCAAGTGGCAGGCTGGCCTCTGTTGCCTCAAGGTCGCTCATCGATAACTCATTGAAGAGCGCCAGGAGGTCTCGAGTATATTCGGGATAGCGCTGAAGGTATGCCTTTAGCACCGCAGGCGAGAGTTCCTCTTCCATCGTGAAATCGCTGAGAACGTCATCTCTATTTGCCATTTTCGACCTCCAACATCAGCGCCTGCCTGATCTTCTCGATCGCACGGTCCCGACGATTGCGAACGGTTTTCTCGACACAGCCCAAAAGCTCCGTCATCGACGTTTCACCGTCTTTCGTTGTCTCAATTGGAATATCTGCAAGCAACAAATCAATCACCTCTCGTTCGACTGTCGGTAGAGCGTCAATCGCCCGGCGGAGGTGAATCCGGTAATCAAAATCTTCTTCGGCGGTGAGTCCATGCTTCCTGTATCGATCGAGCGCGGCTTCAACCACAGCCCGAACATTTCCGGTGACAGGGTCCACCAGTTCTTCGTTCGCAGTTTCTTTGCGGTTTACCTTGCGCAGTTTGGTGATGTGAGCCGATCGGACAGCCTTGTCGAAGACAACCTCGTAGATATCGAGCTGCTCGTCATAGTCTTCCCGGTCTGTAAACATGAGTTCGGTGACATGGTCCACCGTTGCATCTCGGATCTCCGCAAGACGGGAATTTGTATGAATGGTTTCGCCAACATGTCTGTCTGGGCGTGGACATGCAGCTTCAACGCGATCGCGCAGGATATTGTAGAGGTCGACGAACCGTCCGTCCGAGTTGTCAGACTTCGTGCGGCGCAAATGGCAGACAAGGACTTCTGACGGCACATAATCACTGTGTCGGCGATCCCGTATCGACGCCCGCTCAAGCAGATCCTCGAAAGGCCATTGCAGGCTTTTCTTGATGAATTCAGTTATCAACGGTCGACGTGTGTAAATCTCGCCGCTGGTTTTGCGTTTTCGCAGTGGTTCGATGTCCATATCGCGTCGATAATCGCCTCAAATCAATTTGTCGCTTCGTCTTCTAACGCCTTCTTTCCTGCGCACATGAACTTGTTTCTAACTTGCATAATGTCAGAAAACAAGCTATATATCTGACATTAGGAGCACACCATGACCACCACATCACAAGCGATCAGGGCCTATGCAGAAGCTTTGCCGGAAGGGGCGACCCTGTCGGCGAAGGAGTTGTTGCATCTCGGCGAGCGGGCGGCCGTCGACCAGGCGCTGTCGCGGCTGGTTAAGCGCGGCGAGCTTCTGCGCGTCCGGCGTGGTCTGTTCGCCCTGCCGGTCAAGACTCGCTTCGGCGAGCGTGCGCCTTCGGCCAGCACAGTGGTTGAAAGTATCGCCAGTACGACCGGCGAGCGCGTGTCGATCAGTGGTGCTGCAGCCGCCAATATTCTTGGGCTGTCAACGCAGAACCCGGCGCGTCAGGTCTTCTGGACATCCGGTCCCAGTCGTCACTTGAAGCTGGGCGCCCAGGAGGTCGAACTCAAACACGTTCCCAGTTGGCAACTTCGCGCGCCAAACAGCCGGGCAGGCCACGCGTTTCGTGCGCTTGCCTACTTTGGCCAGTCGGAAGCTCGCGAGACCCTGAACAAGATAAAGCCGAGTCTCAATGAAGAAGAGCGGAGCGAACTTTTCGGGTTGCGTGCCAATGCGCCGACCTGGATGGCGAAAGAACTGAGCGCCCTCGCAGTTCCTTCTCGCGCATCGTGAGTTTGAGGTGATGGACTATTTCGGGCTCTCGTCTGCTGACAAAATCGATGCGCTAGAAACGGCCGCTTCCATCCTGGGGCGGCCAGCCGATCTGCTTGAGAAAGATATCTGGGTCGTATGGGCACTCGACGCGCTCTGTGAGAGCTCAGTCGGAGATCACCTCATCTTCAAAGGCGGAACATCGCTCTCAAAAGTATACCGCGCAATCGATCGGTTCTCAGAAGATGTCGATCTCACCTATGACATCAGGCAAATCATCCCCGACCTGATTGATGACCCAGGCAGTCCCTATCCGACGAGCCGCTCACAAGCCAGAAAATGGACGGAAACCGTCAGGGCCCGTCTTTCGACGTGGGTCGAGGCCGAACCCCTTCAGATTCTGACTGACAGAATAAAAACGTCAGGCGTGGGCGCGAAGGCGGTCGTGAACGACGACAACATCGTCCTGGAGTACGAAGCGGTTCGCAGCGGAACAGGTTATGTCCGTCCCGCCGTGCTCTTGGAATTCGGTGCTCGCTCGACAGGTGAACCCGCAGAGCGCCATAGGGTTACCTGCGATATTTCCGATGCGATCAACGACCTGCAGACGCCGATCGCCAATCCGCGCGTCATGCGCGCAGAACGTACCTTCTGGGAGAAAGCGACTGCCATCCATGCCTATTGCTTAAGGGGCGCTTTTCGCGGAGGCGACCGCTACGCTCGGCACTGGTACGATCTCGACTGCCTTGATCACACCAGCATAGCCTCAAATGCGATCCTTGATCGCGACCTCGCCGAGGATGTGGCGAAGCACAAGCAGCACTTCTTTCGGGAAAACGATCGCGACGGCGATGTCATCGATTACCAAGCAGCAGTGTCCGGAGCATTGTGCCTCATACCGTCCGGAGAAGCACTCGAAGCTCTGGCGCGCGACTACCGGCAAATGCTCGATGCCGGTCTCCTTCAATCGGATGCCGTTGATTTCGAAACTCTAATGGAACGGCTTTCAGACCTTCAGGATCGTGTCAACGAAGTGTACACATAGGGTCGCGCGCGTCATTGAAGGCCAATGACATCAAAGCAGCGGATAGAATTCCGAGTGGGAGATCTATCCCCAGAAATTGTGGACAGGTCGGAAAGCCCAGACGCAGGCCCTAAATTGAATGGAACGTTGACGACAGCGGCCGAACCCTCTGGAATTCGCCACTTTCCCGGAGGAATTATTTAAAACCTATTAAGAAAAATCGCGTTTAATATTTTGTTAACCAGAAAACGATTGATCGGTTTAATTGCGCAGCCTAAATACTTTATATCAATTTAGTTATAGGAGATAATTGATATGAAGATTAAAATTAACGAAAACAACCGTCAAAAGATTGAAGCCAGTATTGGGCGAGTAATGGGCAAAGCCAAACGTTTTGTACACACGTCGAGTGACCTGAAAGAGCTCGTCGAGGAGGCGGAAGCCGATCTCGCGAAGTTTGGCTTGGCAAAATCCAATAGACCTGGCGCCTGTCTCACTGCCCGTATGCGAGGACCTGCCAAGAGCTACAAGTATAATGCTGTTGCTTCGATTGTCGTGATTAAACGTGGGCCTTCCGGCTGGTTCTTGGTGAACGTCGTGCGTGATGACGTCTCTCCAGCGCAAGGCCGTCTTTACGATCTCGTCCTTGAGGAAGAGCATGTTCGTGCCGCTGTTCCCACCTGGAAAAGCTGCTACGGTATTCAAATCAATTGGCAAGGACATGAGGGGCAGGCCGGCACGGTCTGAGTCCTGAGGTGGCTCAATAGGTCCCAGCCGGAACGAGATACACCGGCAGGACAAAAAAGCCTCCATCCAATAGGTGAATTCGACGCGGTACTTTAGAAACTCTTGGTGTCGGAACGCCAGGCATCGATTGAATCACGCCTCTTGTGGATCGGACTTCCCTCACGTCCAATTTGGTTGGGGCAGCCTATGCTAGGAAGTTGCTTGTCCGGGAATACTCGAACACAGATCTGCGGCGTCACATGCGCCGCAGGTCAAATCTCACACCGGCAGGCCGGAGAGGCACTGAATCTCGCACATCCTCGTGCGGGACTGAAAGTCGCCAATCGAAAGTCTTCTAGCTTTTGATTTCTAGGTCTTCCAGTTTGCCACCTTTCTTTAAGTATTCGGCAATCCAGTGCGGTCTTCTGCCCGGGCCATAGATCCATTTCTCTTTCGGATTCTCAGGGTTTTGGTGCGTGGGCTGCTTTTTTGATTTTCGGGGTTCCGCACCAAACAGTTCCGATGCATTGAAGCCCATCTCCCGAGCGCGTTCCTCAAGCTCCGCCTTTGCCCGTTGGCGTGCCTCTTCTTCTTTTTCCCGAATTAACCTTTCCACATAGACTTTGATGTCTTTGAGCTCTGCTAATTCGAGGCTCTCCAATTGATGGTTAATCACCACGTATCTCCAATTTTCTTCTATTCTGTATAATTATGAGAAAATATTATTTTGGAAATTAATATATTTTCCGAAATGGGAAGATTTGCGGCAGGTGGATCGGATGTGACACTACAATGTTAAACGGGCGCGCGATGATCATCCCGCGCACCCGTTCGCATATGAGTCTGTTGCTTTTGGAGTCGTTATCGACGTGAACCTGAACTTCAGGCGATTTCCAACCAATCAGCGAAATGGTCCTCGATCACCGAGTATTTGCCATGCTTCTCGAGCCAGGCGATCGTCTCGTCGGACGACATCGGCGCAAGCCGGCGGCGTCCTTCCCTGATGCCGTCCTCGAGTTCAACCGCGTAGTGCGAAAGGGGGCCTCCGTACCCGACGATGAACCAAGCGCCATTCCTGGAGCGATAGAGGTCCTCTCGAAACCACGCCAAGTTATTCGGAGTCGCATAGCGAACAGAAGTAATTTCTTTTGCCTGGTCGGTATCGTAGATCTTCTTATTGAAAATAATCTTCATATTTTGTTCCTTGTCTTGTGCTTACTGGAACTTAGAGAATTCCAGTTTAAGAAAAGTAAAAGAATCTGATTTTCTGATTGCGGCCCCTTGTTTGACCATTTTTGGGTAACTGCTTTCGACATGTTCAAAAGCCGCTCGCTTCGATCTTTTCCGGATCTTTTTGTTCCGCAGCGTGGCCAACACTGGCGAGAATTTGTGCTAATATTATCGTTTGGTCAGCCAGCGACTTGGAGCAGCTTACGCAGCGCCGACTCGATCCTTTCGCGGTATGCTCGCTCAAGCGCCAGGATCGGGCGCGGCGACGTGATACGTCCGAAACTGAGGATCTCCGCAATCGCGAAAATCACCCGGAAGCTCCCGAATTCCCGGAACAGGGCCCACAGAGGAGCAAAGGCCTGATCGATGCGCTCGGCTTCGGTTGCATTCCCCTCCTGGGCCGCGCGGGTGAGGGCGAGTGCGGGTTGGGACAAAAGACCGGCCAGGAGCTTTACCAGCATGCGGCACCGGCGAGCAGCGCATCCTTCGCGCCCCAATCGCCGCTGTGGCCGATGGCAAACCTTTCCGGTGTCACGGCCCGCAAGCGCCGCATCTCGCCGGCACAATCACCGTCCGCAGGCAAGGGCATCTTCACCGCGGTCATCACGTTCGGCAGCTCGGCCAGGCGCGCGATCAGGTCGAAGCCGAAGGTGAATTTCGTAGTGCCAGAATTGTTGTAAATTCAAAGCAGCATTTCATCAGCCGCGGCGACGGCTTCAAAATGGCGAAAGACCTATTCGTCTGTTAGCGTCTGGTAGTACATGGGCGCAAGAAGCAGGCCTTCTACGAAAACGCGCCTTGCGTCGCGCGTGAGATCCTCGGCGACATCGGTCGCCAGAGCGCCGACCCAGAAAAAGAGCGGCGTTCGTCCCGCCACACACTCTACGGCGGCTTGCAGCGTGCGCTTGCGCACCTCCGGTGTCAGGTAGGCGAAACCAACGCGACATACTCTGGATCCGACGGGCCGAGAGCTATGGTCCGGTACGCGTGACTGTCACTTCTGTCGAAACGGGAAACTATCTGGTGCAATCGCCTGGAAATGCCAGACTGAATATCCGTGATTTCGGTACCTTCCGGAATTGTTTCATGTTGGTGAAACAATCACCCTATTGTTGCCGCATTACTGGGTTATTGAATTAAGCACTGTCGGTAGTCTTGGAGCATTTTTGAGATGTCGCGCATTTGGATTTTCGGCTGTGTTCTCGTCACGGTGGTCGCGGCGTTGAAGACGCTAATTGTTGCCGAGCTGGCCTAGCCGCAGGCCGGGCCGGGCATGGGCATCCTTTCCGGACTTTTTGCGCTGTTCTTCGCATTGACCGCGATTGTAGCCTATGTCGCCTGCACGCAGCTTAACCGCCACGTGGTGCGGCGGCGTCGTGAAAAACTGGCGCCAGGAGTCAGCGAGCCCATCGCCAAGGAAACCGTGATCCTGCGCCATGCACCGGATTGGGGTCTGTCGCAGGCCGAAGCGGATGTGGCAATTTTCGTGGCCAAGGGCTTCTCAACAGCGAGATCGCCGAAATGCGCGGCAGTGCCATCACCACGGTGAAATCGCAGCTGGGCCGCATTTACCAAAAATTCGGGCTTGAAACGCGCTACCAACTGATCGCCTACGTTACCGACGAGGTGGTTTCAATGGCCAAGGAAGCCGATACTCCAGATGCCAAGGTGGATACGGCGAACGTCCTGCCGCTGGTCGGGCGCCGCAAGCAGACCGCGGCCTGATCCCTTGTCATTGGATTGAAGCCGTCGAGAGTTTTCATCGCGATGCTGAGCTGAATTGCGTGCTCAGCGTGAAATACAGCAGGGATCCTGTCGTGCCAATCAATAGAGGAGCGAGCTGCGATACAATCAATACTGATATGCGTCCGATCCTACGCAGTGTCTGGGACCTTTTTCTTGCGTCAAGGCGGTTGCAGGGCAGCGCGTCGCTGCTACCGTGACCTTCATGGAACGCCGTATACTCGAAACGAAGGTTGTTCATCCTGAGCAGGGCGAGATCACCCTGTTCGAGGTCGTCGACATCGTCGGGGGTGTCGAAGTCTGTCTCGACGAACGTCCTCTATTCACGACGCGAGACATGGCGCAGGCCTGGATCGATCAGAGAGTAGAAAAAGGACGCTGACGCGGTCGCAATTTAGTGGGATGCAGGACGGACACCGCGCCTGCGTCCATCACTCATACGCCACATATCGATGTTGCCAGAACAGCCAAGCAAACACAACCAAAAGGCGAGATAGCTAACATATGCAGGCGGCTGCATGGCCACTCACCACCCAGCCGCCCGGCCCCAGGCTGGAAGGTAGCAGGGGCAAGTTTTTCGCCGACCCGTCCCTTTTGGGCGAGCGAGTCGACGGTGGCAGGGATAAAATACCACACGAGAGACCGCGGGGAGCGGACGCCCGCTCGAATACTTTGCACTCAAGTTGCTCGCAGGCGCAATGCGAGACTTTGCAAAACAACGATTCTATGTCGCCCAGTATCGGCAGTTCGAGGGGTCTGCTGGTGGAGGGTGGGCGCCCATCTGAGCGACAGATCTATGGACGCTCCAACGGGCCGAGGCATTCGGAATGATGCTGCAAGCTTGTCGTGCGGCACATCCTCATCCCATGCTCCGACAAGATCAAAGATTTCCACCTGCGGATTACGCTATTAACTTGGTGGTTTCGCCGCAACTCGGCTCGACAGCCCTCGATGGCAGCTTGCGTGAAGCATATTCAAATTGATTTTGCGGCAATGGTTTCTCATGCTCGACCGATGGATATTGCCCTTATCAAAACTTTCCTGGAGGTGGCTGCGACGGGATCTTTTGTTCAAGCCTCGGACCGCCTCTTTGTAACCCAGTCTGCCGTTTCGCTAAGGGTGCAGCGATTGGAGGAAAACTTGGATCGGCCTGTGTTTGCCCGCTCGAAAGCTACGCGCGAGATCATGCCTAGCAATTTTAATTTTTGTTAGGTATACTGTGCCAAGCAAAACACGAAAGTGATAGGCATGACTTCCCTCAGCAGCATCGCAATGAGTGCATATACCGATCTTGTACGTCTCTTAAGGGATGAAGCAGTCTCCGGTGCGAAAGGCAAGCCAACGCTGAAACAGCGCGGCGACAAAGCATATTGGTACGCTGCGCGCCGCGTCGGACACGACACGCGTTTCTTCTATATTGGGGAAGATAACGAGGAAACGCGTGGACGAATCGACCGCATCGAAGATCTGCAAGAAACTGGAAAAGAGCGGCAGGCCGAGCGATCTCGCCTGGTCCGATTGCTGCGCGCCGAAGGCATGACACCGACCGATCGGGCGACGGGCTCAATCCTGTCTGCGATGGCTGAGGCGGGAACGTTCCGACTGGGCGGTACAATCGTAGGCACGAACGCGTTTCGACTTTATGAAGGTGAGCTCGGCGTACGTCTGCCCTTAGGAGGCATGGCCAACACCGGCGATATCGACATTGCACAGTTCCAAAAGCTCAGCGTCGCCTTGCAAGATAAGGTCGACCCGGGCCTCGCGGAGACGTTCTCTGTGCTCAAATTCGATCCCTTGCCTGGTCTTGATCCGGGGCGCACCTGGCGATGGGCGCAGGGCGGCAGCGGCCAGTTGGTCGAATTCCTTACACCCGCCTTTGGAGATGAAACCATTCGCGACTTACCAGCGCTTGGCGTCAACGCGCAGGCATTGAACTATCTCAATTTCCTTATTGCGGAGCCGATTTATGCAGCGGCCATTTATAGGTCAGGGATACTGGTCCAGGTGCCGCGTCCGGAGCGCTACGCAATTCACAAGTTGATTATCGCGGATCGCCGGCGTGACGGGGCAGGGAGCCTAAAGGCAGTCAAGGATAGGGAACAGGCTGCGTTTCTCATAGAAACGCTCGCCGAGGATCGGCCAGACGATTTGTCACAAGCATATACCACGGCACAGGACGTCGGTCCGCGCTGGCGGGAACATATTGCAAAATCACTTGACCGCATGCCGGAAACGCGTGCCATCCTGAGCAGACTTTAACGCCGACCATCGTAGTGACGATCTACGTACGCCATTGGCGCGGCGATCATCGCCATGGTGATCATCCCGATCTCATACCGCAACAACCACGGTGATATGAGATGGTCATCCAAAGCTGTGCTGATTGACAAGCGCGAAGCCGCTCAGGGCGCGAGTTTGAAACAAACGGTCGCAACCTGATCAGAAGGCCATTACTTCTGCAACCTCTGCTGTAACCAGAGCTGACCATCACTGTTCGTAAAATGAACTGAGACCGGTTCGCGACCTAAGTTGCTCGGGACGATACGGCTTCACATCGCCGCTTTGCACAACTGCAGCGGCTTTCATACGCGTTTCTACCGACGGGTGCAGAAGGAAGTCGTCTCCCACTTCCCGGACGCCCTTTTTCCAAGGGATTCGCAACGCACCGAAAGAGACCATGGCATCTTCGCGGTGTTGCAGGCCGAGAGGATCAGGGGCGCGATTGAGCATGTGCTCGTTGATCTGGATAGAAGGCACGCACTCCTGGAGCTCCTTAACCATCCAGTCGAGAGCGATATCACTGAGCCGCGATTCAGCTTCGGGGTAGCTGCCACCAATGTCACTATGACATCCTGGGAACCAGACCTGTTTGAGCCATTCGGGGCGTCTCGCCTTGGTTTCGACCGCGGCAGCGACCGAAGCCCATCCAACCCTTGGAAAGTCAGCGCGATCTTCGTCAATGGCCATCGCGTGCCGAGCATGCTGAACATCCGGGTCCAGCCACTTGTCATAGTTTTTCTTGTTCCAGGCTGCAAAATGGCCGGTCCTCAGAATTTGCGCCCAATCCGAGGGACGCCAGAGCTTCAGCTTGCGGTTGGGATCCTCCGAAAAGAACTTGAAGTTGTCGACCAGAAGCTTGGCCAGTTGCCAGGTCAGAGCTGCTCCCGTTAGACCGAGCAGCGCAGTTGCGACCCAAGGCCAGTCACGCGCGAGGGACGCGACGAATGCGGCGCCAACGGCAATGGTCACGCCCCATACAAGCGTTCTTACGACGGCGGTTCTGAGCGAAGCGACGGTATCGAACACGCCGATGAAATGCGGCTGTACGTTGCCCTGGACATCCTCGCCCTCGATCGGGGCGCTGGAATATTTCTGCCGGAATCTGCGGCCCAGCTCTTCGCGACGGTCGTAATAGGGCTGCTCGGTTCTCGGCTTTCCCGCGCCGTGGTTGTAAACGAACGTCACCGCATCCTTGGCGATTTTCCTGAGCCCCGGGCCATAGCGTGGGACGGGGCTTCCATCCGGCATGCGCGTCGGGATTCCGCACAGGTTCATGACATTGGCCAGGGCCCTAACCGTGTATGCGCCGCGAGAGAACCCGAAAAGCAGGACCCGATCTCCCGGCTCGTAATGTGCAATGATCTGTTCGTAGCAATCGATGATGTTGTGATCGATACCAGTGCCGACTGCACTTTCGAGGATCGGCTTGATGCGACTTAAGATGCCGCCGCGTTCTCCCGCGCCGAGACCGGGATCATAGAATGCGACCTGATCCTTCGGACTGATCGGTGAGTCCGGACCTGGGCGCATCGCACGGTACATCTTGTAGACGTTCGAAAGGTGTTGATCCGGCCGGGCCCCGCCCATCTGTCCGGTACCATCGGAAAAAATACAGATGTTCTTAGCCAATAGGATGCTCCTTCTATTCTGCAATTAAATTGATTTGCCCGCGTCTGCAGATGAGCAAATGCGAACCCAATGCTGCGAGCGAAAGAGGATTTGAACCAAAGTAGAACATGCTGGAAGCGCAGGAGTCCACCTGATATTGTGGTACCTAAAAGGTAGCTCGCAATATATATGCGATTGAACGGGAGGTTCTTGCATGATTCCGACCAACATTGATCTCAAACGCATCGATCCGTCGCTCAACATGCGACGTTTCTACCGCATGTGCCTGCAGCCTGATCTGTTTGGCGGCGTCGACCTGGTGCGGGAGTGGGGCCGGATTGGGCGTGGGGGCCAAGTGCTCATCGAGCGGCATTCTGGCGAAGCTGCGGCCATAACATCGATGCAGTCACTCGAAGCTTCAAAGCTTAAACGAGGGTATGAGACCGCCGCACTGTGAAAATCGCAAGAACCGCTCTGCCCCGGCGGACACCTGAGCGTCCACGTTGCCGGCTTGCCACCGAAGCGTCGCAACTTTTGGTACCAATGATCCTCGCCAATAAGACGATTTCGATATCCAGAGCATGCATGAACAGGCTTAATCCGCCTTCAGGGGCATAGCGAAATCTCCGTAAACACCAAATCTCGAAAAACGACATCACAACTTAATCAAAAGATCCGCCGGGATCGAGCTCTGCCAGTTGCTTTGGCCACGTTTGCCTGTCGTGCACGGGCCGCATGGCAACACAAAGGCCGCCAAAATCCAGAACGGTTTCTGCCTTTTCGGCGGTCAGTCCAAAATGACTGGCAAGGTCTTTCGCGGCAAGATTGACCGCATGCTCGAGCCGGTTCCGATGCACATCATAGCGTGGGTGTTCTGAGGCGGATAACGCTAAAAGAACGTCATTAACATCAAGGTATTTCGTCATAGGTTTCCTCCGATATAGAGCTTGCTCAAGTTGGCCAGTCGGCCTTGGTCGGCATCTTTCGACTTTGCCAAGCTTCGACAGCTCAGGTATGGTGGCGTCAATTGTTTATGAATTTCGCTTTGCATTGATCTTCCTTTCTCATTCGAAACATGGGTGCGAATGTTAAAGGAACGTTAATTGGGACTGTAACTCCATGCGTGAGTTTAATGCGGCCTTTCCAAGCAGGCGCAAAACCGGTCGGCACAGTCGAGCCATGTCGCCGGCGTCAGCTCTTGAAAGATTTCGTGTACAGGAATTCCTATGGATCCGGCATTGCCACGAGAATGGTTGTTCTTGACCTAGCGCATATGGTGTCGATCGGCGATCCGAATAAAGGGCATCGATCTATCTATATTTTTTGGGGATTCCACCTGGATTTACGTCATCTTAACTGCGCTACCGTAGTGTCCTCTGTAGACAACACGGAAAAAAGAATGCCTGAAATCAAAACGTATTTTGCAATGCCTCTCCCCTCTGACGGCGACCGTAGGTCGTGTCCCATCAAATTGCTGAGGAGAATGCGGAAAGAAAGTAAATCGAAGCACAATCTGCGCAGTTTCAAAATTGTGCACGGTCTGTCTGGTTTCTGTATCCGCGATATCGGGGGGAAGGGCGATTGCGAGGGAGCCGTAGCTTTCATAAAGCGATATTGCGAAGAGGCCAATCTCGACGGGAAATGGGGATTTAACTACCACCAGATCTGGCAAGACGGAATCTTTGTTCAATGCGGCGGAGGCAGCTACTCGTTCGACATGGCAACTGGTGAACAGGTAGACATGACGAAGACCGAAATGTCGTTCTGCAATTCCGTTCGTGATACGACCGCAAGCGACGCGACCTAAGTGTTCAAATGGAAGTTACAGGACGCGGTGCGGGTAAACCTTGATCTGCAAGCGCCATGGTGCATCATGTGGCCTCCTCGAGGCCGAAAGGAAATCTTTCTTCCTGTCATCCGCGTGCCCGTTTGGAGTGTGCCTTTGGGCTGACGCCCATGACCGGTTCAGTTCGCTTGATGCGCAAAATGGTGATCTCCTCACGTATACAGCGAGGAAGGGACGCTATTGTAGAACTGGCCAGGCGGTTCGGATCTTTGCTTTCTGCTCGGCACTCCAAAATCGACTTTTCTAGCCTTGTCCAACAGCTACCGTTGCATACCACTCGTGGCGTCTGCGATGCCGGTCCCAACAAAGTCGCTTCTGCCTAAATTCCGCAACAGGCAAAGCCAAGAGCCACGCTGAGGGGCGCACTCCAACGGAATTTAATCGTCGGCAACATGAACTCCGCGAAGACCAAGATTTAACAGAGACCAAAGAAATTTCCCTGATTTAACATTCCTTTAAGGATATTCGCGTAAATAGGAACTCCAAAGAAAGGATAAAATATGTCTGTAGATACCATTCAATTCTCGTGCACCCTTGATCTCAAGGAACGCGAAAACGTTTTAACCGCCCTCGAATTGCATGAAACTCTTCGCAATGAGCATCATCGACCCATCTGCATGTTCAGCTTCAGCGTGTCAGTTCTCGAGCCATCAGAGTCTTCAACCGTCATCTGGTTGCGAGACATGGAGGAACAGGCTGAAATAGATGCAGTACGTTATTTCATAGAGCGCCTTTGCGGCGAAATCACCCTCACTGGGATCTGGGGCTTTGAATATAGCTGCAACAGTTTCACAAACTTGGTTCCTGAATTCGGAGGGGGCGTCATGCTCTTCGACCTCAGTTCGGGTGATGTCGTGGAATGGCACTCGACCGACGAGTTGATGGAGAAAGCACTTCAGAATCCGTCCTCGATTTCGACGACGGCTACAGTCTAGCGAGCAGCATCCAGAGGCCGGGTGCGATTGGCGCCCCGGCCTCTAGTGCAATCGAACTTGGGTTCAAATCGCATAGCCTGCTTCAGGGGAATGCGTGCACCCCCGTTTGACGGCTTCGATCTCTTCCCCATGGATCTCTCGCTGCTGGATCAGTGTCTCGGTAAGGCGGAGAAGAAAGCCCTTGTTTTTGTCGACCAGATCAAGTGCTTGGTCTTGTGCGCGACGCAAATGGGTCTCGACCCGATCCCGGACATCTGACGGCGCACGCCACACGTCTGCAGCTGCAATGCCGTCCCAGAGTAGTCCGCTGTCGCCGAACCCCCATTGTCGTTCGATAGCCAACGCCAGGCTCGTCGCTTTTGCCAAGTCGCTTTGCTCTCCAGCGCCAGCACCGGAACTCGCATCTCCGAAGGTGCAGATCTCCGCAGCGCGACCCGCGAGCAGGACTTGAAGTCGCATTTGGGCTGTCGCCGGCGTCAGGGAATTGACAGGGATGTGTTCAACTCGGCCCCCTTGAGACGAGAGGGAGACCCGTTTTGGAAGCGGCAATCCAAGCTGCGAAATGACCACGACATGACCGGCTTCATGCACCGCTGCCCTCCTGAAGGTGTCGTCGTCGAGCTGAGGTGCAACCTGATCTGCAGCAATCTCGAGGTGGTGCTGGGTCACAAGGACGGCATCGGCCCGCGCGCGTCCGAGCGCATCGCGCGCAACAGCCTCGGCGTCTGCGCCGGACAGCCCAACCAGGCGGTCTGCAATCGCACCAGTATCCACATCTTCTGCGATTGCGGACCCAATCTTTGCTTTCAGGATTGCCTCGAGTCCGGTTTTGTCCGGATACGGAACATGAATCTTGAGATCGAAGCGGCCGCTGCGAACGACTGCCGGGTCAACGGTGTCAAGGTAATTGGTTGCGCCGAACAGTACCAGGCCGCCAACATCTTTCGTCCGATTAATCTGCTCCAGGAGACCATTCACGACGCCTCGGAGGTAGTCGACGTTGTGAGCCCTTGCGTCTCGCTGCGAGAAGCTGTCGAGCTCATCGATGAATAGTACCGCAGGTGCAGATTGCTTTGCCTCAACAAAAGCGCGGTCGAGAGCTCCAAGCATGTCACCTTGATGTCCGTATTTCTGACAATCGCTATACGATGTCGCGATAATCGGAATGCCGGCAGACCCTGCGAATGCTTTCGCCAGTGTCGTTTTGCCAGTGCCTGGAGGCCCATGGAACACCGCGCTCGACGCGACGTCTGCCCAAGCGAGATCACCGTGTTGCCAAAGACTGAGATCGTTCAACATGCGATCAAGCGACTTCCGCACTTCAGCGAGGCCGAACACGGAATCGAGCGTGACCGCCGGCACTTGGCGCGAAAGCTTACCTGAGATCTTCGTAAGGGCATCGGCAACTTTCAATGTGGTCGGCGCGGCGAAAGCCGCGTCGATCTGCGCCGGTTGAAACATCGCCAGCTTCCCGTCTCCCGGCATGCGGCTGCGGATTTCAGACTCGGACAGCTGGCCCGTTGCAGAATGCGTCAACCGCAACGTCTCCAGAACGACGTTGGATGAGATGCCCCGCCAGGTCACTTGCCGCGTGACGAGTGCATTCATTGCATCATCGAGTTGCCCAGCATCCGTTGTCACAAGAAGGACCGCCCCGCCTTGCGAGAGGCTTCGCTCAAGCCGAGCCCCCCACATGTCCTGTTTGAGAGGACTCAGCCTGAGGCCGCGTTTGTCGTCTTCGTCCTGCACGAAATGACGTAATTCGGCGCCTTCCGGATTGCGCAAATGGCTTTTCCAGCGCCTTTCCGCGCGCTCGAGAATCTGCTTCATTTGCCACAAAAACTGTTTCGGACACACGAAATTCGTCACGCTTCCGGGCGCAAAAAGTTCATGCAAATGCTCATCGCTGTCCACAAGCATGCTCAGACCTAACGCTGACGAAATGATGGACGCGGGCGGATCGTCTTTTTGCTGCATCCTACCTTCAGCGGGCGAAGACTGTGCCCAAGGATCGCAACCGTTGCCGATGGATGCCGCGATTTCAGCCTCGCTCATAGCCTGAGCAAGCGGAGTCTTGGGGCTCTCCCAAGACCGTTTCGCGGCAGCCTCCGTCACATCGTCAGGCAGGTTCGCGATGAATTCAGGATCCTCATCATCCTCAAATTCATCGGGATCAGGGGCGTGGTCGACGGAGACGAACCCGAGCCATTCGGTCTCAAAGAGACTCAGGACAGTTGACCGCGCGAGGCGTTTTGCGAATTCCGATGAGGTCTCAGACGTGCAGTCTGAGGGTGTTTTCATATGCTGCTCCTTCATCTTTGACCTCCAAGCGTGTTGGTTGCGGCCGAGGCGTCCAACAATCCCAGATCCGCCACGGCATGCTCGAAGCTCGCACACGGTCTGGCACGCAATTTCTCGATCTCAGAGAGCGCAATCCGGTGCGATTGGTGCCGGTCGGCAGTGAACTTCACGACATTCTCCGACAACGCGACAAGCGCGACGAGATCGAAATCGCCCGGCTCATAGTTTCGGACGCCGCTTGGTGACCCGTGATAGCCTTTCTTCAAATTGAAATGGAAATATCCGTTTCGCGGTCGGCAAGCGGTCTTGACCTGGAGGCGCAGAACATTGTTTGAGCAGTATACCATTCGGTCTACGGGAAGCATTTCGGCAAGACCTGAGGTGTGATGTCCGAACCGGAACAGAATACTGTCTACAAAGTACTCTCCGGCTAAACCAAAAAACTTCGCGTTTCTGGTGAGGGTATCTCGTGACAAATTAGGGAAGTTTCGCAGGTCTTCGCTGCAAGACGACGGCTCCTCGGAAGCGAACAGCTCTTCAAAGCCGCGCAATGGTGGTTGTTTCTTCATTTTTAAAATCCTTGTGAATAAGTCTGAGCTGCCGGTCGGCGGAAACACCGACCGGGCAAAGCGGCTGACTTCAATTGTGGTGACGGTTACGCGGCGAGCGGCAGAATGCTGTCATCAATCCCGCGTGCTTCACAGGCATGTGCATGCTCGAACATCTGTTCGAGACAGGCCTCAGCCTCGAAGGCCAGATCATGGACTGCAGCTGGAAGCGCTTGCGACGCCTGCAACCGGCATTCCATGGCCTTGGCATGGATATCGCAGATCGCGCCTACCGTTGCCGCCGAGACGGCACGTTTAATCAAACCTGCCATCCGGCGCAGCAGAAGATCACTCGATGAAAGTGGTGAGACACGGATCAGCTCGTCGGCTTGAAGAGCGACCAGTTTCCAGGCCGCATCTGCGTCTGCGACGGATGTGCGAAACGCGATATCCCACCCGGCCTCCTGGGCCCATTCTTCTTCTTCGAGCGCAAACAACACCCGGGTCAAAAGTTCGCAGAAACCGTCAAACAAATATTTTTCTGATTGAGCGCCGGCTTTCGCAGTGAATGGCGAAGTGATATTAATATTTTTAGGCATGGGGATCTCCAATCCAGATCTTTGTGTTTAGAGCGAGGCAGGAGGTGCAACTCTTGCTTTGCTCGCTACATTATGATATTAAATAATACTAATGTCAACCCTGATTCTGGATTTCTGCATATGACTCACCGCGGGCGACCGAAATCTGACACGACCGGCGTGATGTTACGTCTCCATGAGGACATGCTTCGCATTATCGACGAGGAGCGCGAAAAGCGGCCGGACATGCCATCGCGACCGGAAATGATCCGACGGGTGCTCGCCGAATGGGCGGAGAAAAAAATACAAGATTCCGAGGAGTGACGTGGCCGGCAGCGATTGAGTCCGCATGTCGAGAGGGCAGGCGATACCGGCTATGAGTAATCTGACTCCAAACTTTCACGTGTCTCACTCGAAATCCCAGAAGATTACTCTGGGGTGACGTCGAGATTTCGCCCAAACCGTGAGCGCTTAAATGTTCGAACAGGCGAGGTCGCTGATACATGGATGATTTGCTCGACCCGGCTCCCATTCAAACCTCTCGAAGTATTCGGGCTTCCGTATTGATTTTGTGTCCGTTCGCTCTGATGCCCGAGTGCTGATGCGATATCGCCGCGGTTAAATTGATGATCTGACGCTCGGAGATCAGAAGATAGAGCATGCCGGAATAAATACGGTGACAGGTTGCTCCGCAGCCTTGGGAACGCAACTTTCCCAGGCCTGCAGATCAGTTTGCCGAGCTTGTTCGACACCCGACGCCGACGCTCTGTCGGCATCAATGCAATGCCTTTCCGGTCATATGTCGGGGCACCGAGAAACAACCGGACCGCACGATCAGGCTGTGCGGCAACATGGTCGAAAAGCCATGCAGCTTCCGGTGTTTTGCATACGATCTCTATGTACCGCCGCTCCTGACCTTTGCCCGGAAGAATTGCGCCGCTTTCTATGCACTTTGACCCGGCGATCTCGAACGCAAGGCGTTGATTGTCTTCCAAGCCAACGGCATCGACCGTCACTCCAAGGTCATCGCAGAGCTCTGAAGGTCGGCAGCCGGTGAGTATCAAGGTCGCAATACACGCACGCCTGTGATCGTCGAGATGTGTGTCGGACATGACTGCCGCAGTCCAGAAATGGCTGCGCCAATCGTATGCGGGAAGCACCTTGGCCCTGCGTCGCTGATGTTGGTTCAGCTTGTAGAGAGTACTCTTCTTTGCGGTGGAAGTATCCGGGTTTGTCGCCGTCGGCGACGGTGCGCGAAATTCTCGACGCAAAGCGGTGTGGTCGGGATCGGGTTGAACTGCGATGATGAACTCGACCGCGCGTTCGAGCTTGCGGATCTGGAAAATGGAGATGGTTTTACTTGCTTGACGAATTCGATCCTGAGTTTCCGGCTCAAGGCGTGCCGAGATCATTTGAACCAGATCGGATTTCTCTTCTTCGCTGACTGCAAGGCCGACCGTTTGAAGCCAGAACGAAGGCGCAAGTTCGAGAATGTCGCGCGCCGCAAGGCGCACCAGGGCCGACCTGTAGCTCTGCCGACTGTTCGGGCTGGGCCACGTGCCGTGCTCATCATTCGATAGGTATGCCAGAAATGGATCGCGTGAGGGATGCTTTCTCGCAAGAGACTTGGCGCGATGTTCGTATTTTTCCCAGCTGCCGCTTGCATAGAGCTCTGCCATCGAAACGTTCTTTTGGGCTCTGACTGCGAGTTCGTGTGCTTGCAAAGAGGCTTCTAACAGGTCCGTGCTGTAGCTTTCGAAGTTGTCTGAAGGATTACCTAGTGCTGTAGAACTGCTCTGCGAAGAGCGTGTGAGATCGCGATCATGTTTGGTCATTTGTGATGTCTCCTGAAATTGAAAATTTGGTGATCTGAAATTTGTGCTGGAAAAAGGGAGCGTTTCTTGAGAGTCCGCCGCTGTCCATAGTGATCCCCTTGGACTTGAGGGGGAGGATGGTTATTCAGAACGTGAAAGTTGAATGAAAAACCGAAGGCGTCCGAAGCCCCGTGTCCGATATCGCGATAACGCAGCCGTAGCCTTTGGTCGCAGAAATGCGCGGCCTGGTAACGGAATTGTTGAGTTTTCCATCTAGGGTTTTCCTTTAGATCATTCATGGTCTCGAACGACCTCGATGTGGCAAATATATACTTTTATCTCGTTTGCCGAGATCGACGGTAGAACGCCGATGATCAGGCACGCGCCAGGCAGATCGATGGTGCCTTGAAGCAGGTAGGATCCTTCCAGTTTGCGAAAAAGTTCGAAGTGTCGATGGGCCTTGGAAACGCGTAATCCCGAAAGCATGCCTTTGAATTCAGATTGCCCATTGGGCTTACGGATAGAGGTGAATTTGACCTCGAGCCTTCGCTCGAACCCATCAAGTTCGATGGTGGCCAGAAATGTTGGGTTCTTGGCGCGCTCGACTTTGTGAAACACGCCTGCATAGTGCTGGGCCCTTAACCCGGCCAGAGCAATGGTGTTGTAGTCTCTCCTCATTTCTTCGGCTGAAGAGCGCCACATGCAGGTTTTCGAGTTCTGGGTATCGTCCATATCTTTCTCCCCGTGTTGGGGAGATATGGCAGGCGATATTGCTGAAACTTTAATAGGCAAGGCGACCTGCGGCATGGGCAGATGCTAGGTTTACTGTCCTTTAGAGCACTGGTTCGATTTCCAAGAGTGCGGCCGCGTTATGCTCGGCCAGGAAGCGCTCCGCATCCAGCGCCGCCATGCAGCCCATCCCAGCCGAGGTCACCGCCTGGCGATAATTGTGGTCGGTCAGATCCCCGGCCGCAAAGACGCCGGGGATCGAGGTCTCGGTCGAGCCTTGCATCACCTTCACGTAGCCGCCGTGGTGCAGCTCGAGTTGTTCCTTCACGAGTTCCGAGGCGGGGGCATGGCCGATGGCGATGAAGACGCCCTTGGCGGGGATCTCGGTGATCTCGCCGGAGTCGACATGTTTCACGCGGACTGCGGTGACACCCTTCGGCCTGTCTTCGCCCACGACCTCGTCCAGAATGTGATGCCAGAGCGGCTCGATTTTGGGGTTCTTCATCATCCGGTCGATCAGGATCTTTTCGGCGCGCAACTCGTCGCGGCGGTGGATCAGCGTGACCTTGGAGGCAAAGTTGGTCAGGAACAGTGCCTCTTCCACGGCGGTGTTACCGCCGCCGATCACCACGATCTCCTGTCCGCGGTAGAAAAAGCCGTCACAGGTCGCGCAGGCAGAGACGCCGAAGCCCTTGAAGGCCTCCTCGCTGTCGAGACCCAGCCACTTCGCCCGCGCCCCTGTGGCGAGGATCACCGCGTCGGTGACGAAGGTGGTGCCACTGTCAGCTTTTGCCACGAACGGCCGCTTCGAGAGATCGAGCGACGAGATGTAATCCGAGATCACCTCGCAGCCCATGGCCTTGGCATGGGTCTCCATCCGGACCATGAGGTCGGGGCCCTGCACCTCAGTATCGCCGGGCCAGTTCTCGACTTCGTTGGTCGTGGTGAGCTGGCCGCCGGGTTCGATCCCCTGCACCAGGATCGGTTCGAGCATAGCACGCGAGGCGTAGATGCCGGCGGTGTAGCCTGCGGGGCCGGAGCCGATAACAAGGACTTTGGTACGGCGTTGTGCAAGTTGGGACATTTCGGGACCTTTCGGATGGGGTCTTGCGGCGGGAATTTTCTCGTTGACCGGCTGGACCGGTCAAAAGGCCGAATGGCTCATTGGGAGCGGCGCCGCGTGGAATGCGGCGCCGTACTGATCCCTCCGGGAGGGTGAGAGATCAGATATCCTCGCGCGTTCCGAGCCAGACCTGCTGTGCCTGCTCGCGGATCATCTCGACCCGGACTGCGACCTCCTCTGCGGAGATCGAGCTGACGGGGTGATCGATGACCACTGCGCGCAATTCCGGCATCCCGACGGCCATCCGCGTCAGACGGGTCTCGTGCACGAACTCTGTCGTGATGATCGGGGCGGCGGGAATGCCCCGGTCCTCGAGCGCGATGGAATCACGGATGCAGCATGAGCAGCACGAGCCACAATCGCCTATCGCGGTGAGCACGATGTCGTTCTCGACCGCGATCTGTTCAATCAGCTCAGGCGGCGCATCGGTCGAAAACCCGTGTTGCTTGACGTAGTAATTGACGGCCGCAAAATCGACCTCTTCCGCCAGCGCGGCGGCGGCGCCGCGCAGGAGCTTGTTCGCGTTCCACTTCGAATTGTCGAGAATGCCAAGCCGCAGCCCCTCAAGCGAAGTCTTACGGGCAGCGGTCGGGCGCGACTCGAGGCCGACGACACCACGGGGGTCAAAAATCTCGGCGCTCGATTTGCGATTGTTGTCCAACATGTGATTTCTCCTTTCTTACAGGGCGCAGACGCCGTCGGCGCAATCTTCGGCGATCTGGGTCACGGAGCTGTCGATCGGCCGCAGAACGGGGGTGTTCATCAGGCCCCATCCTGGGATGAAGGCCGAGAACCGGCCGGCGTGGCCGCCGATAACGAACAGGTGGATGCGGTCGGGGCTTTCGACAATCGGAATCCAACTGTCGGGCTCACGCTTGTACCACTTGGGCAGGTTGCGGTTGTAGACCGTGCCGTAGCGGTGGCTGCGCGAATGGGCCTCGAAGCGGTTACCGGAATGCATCCAGAGATAGTTCCGGATGTCGTGCCGTGACCAGCCAAACTTCGAGATGGTTTTGGCATGCTCCAGCCCCAGGGCCACGGTGCAGTGTCCGTTGAGCACGGCAGTATTCGACGCGACGGTGCTCATCGCCGAGCAGATCGTATCCAGGATGCCCTCAGGATCATTGCAGTGGTGGTCGGACACGCTGTGGGGAGCCTCTGCGGCGATGGCGAAGACGGTTGAGTCCTCGGGCTTGTAGCCCTGTTCGACATGGTAGGGGGCGTAGGGGCTGTCCGCCTCATTCTCGCAGATGCAGTAGGTGTATTTTGCCGGGTTCCCGAGCGTGCACTTGTCGAGGTCCGGCGCTCGGCCACCGCCGACGTTTAGCATGATCAGGCGAATCGCCCGGCCGATCGTCGCATTGGCCCGATTGCCCGATCCGAAGGCATTGGCGCCGCCGTTCATCTCAAGCTCCGCAGCTATGGGCCCGTTGACGATAACAAGGGGCGAGGCCATGTGGGTCGTCGCCTGCACTCCGTTCAGGTTGAAGGGCCTCTCGGTCATCGCTAGCAGGGCCGCACGAACCACGATGGCGTATTCGGGCTTGCACCCCGCCATTACGACATTTGCGGCAAGAACTTCACGATTCAGCGCGCCCCAGCGGGGAGGAACCTTGCATTCGACGAAGTCGGGACTGCCGCCGAGAACCGCGATCACTTGGTCGATCTTCTCTCGGGTGGGCGGCACGACGGGCAGGCCGTCTGTCCATCCCTGTTCAAAGTAGAACTCGACAAGGTCATCGCCGGCCATTTCGACCGCCGCGGCGGTTCCGAGGTCCTGAGCTATATTCATGATCTTCTCCTCTCATCCGTGTGAAGCAGCTTGGGAGAAGTTTAGCGCGGCCCATCCTCTATGCCGATTGCGTTTGATTTTCTATTATTATTCCACATATTGCATCAATCGCTCCAGTGCTCCCGGATTGCTGCCAGAAGGCCGGATGCCGCTGGAGTCAATTCCCGGTCACGCAGGGTGACAATTCCGGTGTCGAGAGCGATGGCCGGGTCCGAGATACTCCGCACCTCCAGCCCTCTCGTGAGATCGCTGCGGGTCGAGGTGGACGGCACGACGCCCACGCCGGCACCCGCGCGGACGAAACTCATAAGGGTCGGGATTTGGGCTACTATCACTGCATGGCGGAGGTGCACGCCGCTCGCGACCGCGGCTGCATCGACTATGCGGCGAGTCTGCGAATCCGGCGGCATCGAGACCAGCCGATGTCCTGCCAGTGCGGCAAAGGGCACGACCCCGGCATGGTCTCGGGCCAACGGATGGTCTTCCGGAGCTACGAGCTCGAACTCTTCACTGCCGAGCCGCTCGGCGGTGATCGAACCGGAGGTATCCTTGAGGTAGTTGATTCCGAAATCCGCTACCCCGCTGCGAACGTCCTCGTTCACTGCTCCATGGATGCCGTCGCGCACGTGGACCTCGATACCGGGGTAGAGGTCCTTGTAGCCGGCGACGATCTTCGGAAGCTTGCTGTTGGCGACGGACATGATGCAGGTGACGATGACTTGCCCGCGCTCTTGGTCGGCCAGCTCACGCATGCTGGTCGCAGTGATGCGCAGGTCGTTGGTGATGCGCTGAGCCACAGCGACGAATTCCAGCCCCGCGTGGGTCAGGTTGACATGCCGCGTCGACCGTTCGAAAAGCTTGACACCTAGTACGTCCTCGATCCGCTTAATCGTTCTTGTCAGCGCAGGCTGCGAGGTTCGCAGCGCCGAGGCAGCCGCGATAAAGCTGCGATACTCCGCCACAGCAAGAACGGCGGCCAATTGGCGTGCGCTGATGTCAGGGATGTGCGGGATGCTCATGCCAAGATCTATACCAAAAAAGGAATAAAAGTCGATATGATTTACGAATTGTTATGAGAGCCGCTCTCCTGCCAACTTGATCTTGACCGCTTCGAACTCGCGCCTCGAGCGCATTCGGGAAAGGCCAGGCAGGGAGGAAACGCCTTGACGAAACCGCTTGAGGGCGTAAAGGTTCTCGATCTCAGCCGTATCCTGGCCGGGCCCTGGTCCACTCAGATCATGGCCGACATGGGAGCGGAGATTCTCAAGGTCGAACGGCCCGGGACCGGTGACGACACCCGTGACTGGGGCCCGCCGTTCCTCAAGTGTGGTGACGGCATGCCGCCGCTCAGCACCTATTTCGTTTCGGCCAACCGAGGCAAACGGTCCGTCGCTATCGACATCGCCAAGCCGGAAGGCGCGGTTCTCGTCCAGAAACTGGCGGCAAAAGCAGACGTCGTGGTCGAGAACTTCAAGGTCGGAGGGCTGGAGAAATATAGCCTCGACTATTCCTCGCTGAGCGAAATCAATCCGCGCCTCGTCTACTGTTCAATCTCGGGGTTCGGCCAGACGGGACCAAAGAAGGATCTCGCAGGCTACGACCTGCTCGCCCAAGCAATGGGCGGCATGATGAGTGTCACTGGCGATCCGGCGGGTGAACCCTACAAAGCCGGCCCAGCCATCGCGGATGTCGTCGCGGGGCTCTACGCCACCGTCGGGATCCTCGGTGCACTGCGCGAGGCGTCG
Organism: Roseovarius sp. THAF8; assembly: GCF_009363735.1. Taxonomy (NCBI): domain Bacteria; kingdom Pseudomonadati; phylum Pseudomonadota; class Alphaproteobacteria; order Rhodobacterales; family Roseobacteraceae; genus Roseovarius; species Roseovarius sp. THAF8. Next base: position 38,258 of record NZ_CP045412.1, read on the forward strand.
GTTAGCGGCCGCGGCCAGCATGTCGATGTCAGCTTGTTCGAGTCCCAACTTGCGGCCCTCGCCCACTTGGCCACCAACTGCCTCGGAACGGGTCGGTCTCCAGCACGGACCGGGAATGCCCACCCTACGATTGTGCCCTACCAGTCCTTCGAGACCTCGGATGGCCGAATGGTCGTCGCGGTCGGCAATGACGGCCAGTTTCGCCGTCTCGCGCACGTTTGTTCAATGCCGGAGCTTGCCGCTGACCCACGCTTCGCCACCAACGAAGCGCGCGTTATCCATCGCGCGGCACTGCTCCCGATCCTGGTCGATCGGTTCTTGACGCGGGGTACCGTTGCCTGGATCGACGCGATCCGCGCCGAGGGCATTCCCTGCGGGCCTATCAATTCCATCCGCGATGCTCTTGCCGAGCCGCACACGCTGGCGCGCGGGATGGTGCTTGAATTCGCCACAGCCGGCGCGCCGATCCGGACTGTCGCGACGCCGATCCGGTTCTCGCGCACGCCGAACGCCTCCGATCTGCCGCCGCCTGCTCTTGGGCAGGACACGGAGACGGTGCTGCACACAACCTTGGGCCTGACCGAAGAGGAGATCGGCGCGCTCAGGCAAAGAGGCGTCATCTGAAATTGAACGACCAAACATCCCGCAGGTTGCGGGAGTTTACTTATCACCAGGGAGGAAGACATATGAGACACCTTGCCACAAAGAGCTGTGCGCTCGCCATGGCCATCTGTGTTCAAGCAGCCGCTGCGGACACCACCGGTTGCGATACCGGAGAGGTGGTAATCAAGTTCGCGCACGTTACCAATACCGACAAGCACCCCAAGGGCATCGCCGCCGATCTGCTGAAGGATCGCGTAAATGCCGAGATGGACGGCCGTGTCTGTATGGAGGTCTACCCGAACTCTACCCTCTACAACGACGATCAGGTGCTCGAGGCGATGCTTCAGGGCGACGTCCAGCTGGCCGCACCGTCGTTGTCGAAGTTCGAAAGCTTCACCAAGAAGTACCGGGTCTTCGATCTGCCCTTCCTCTTCAAGAACATCGAGGCCGTCGACGCGTTCCAGAAGTCGGAGACCGGGCAGGAGATGCTCGACTCCATGCAGAAGCGCGGACTGCAGGGGCTGGCCTTCTGGCACAACGGTATGAAGCAGATGCATGCGAACCGGCCGCTTAACATGCCGACGGATGCCGTCGGACTGAAGTTTCGGGTGCAGCAATCTGATGTCCTGGCCGCCCAGATGGAAGCGATCGGCGGCTCGCCGCAGAAGATGGCTCTTTCGGAGGTCTACGGAGCGCTGCAGCAGGGTGTGGTCGACGGTGGCGAGAACACCTGGTCGAACATCTACGGCCAGAAGTTCTTTGAGGTGCAGGATGGCGTCACCGAAACGAATCACGGCGTGATCGACTACCTCGTGGTTGCCTCGGTAGATTGGCTGGACGGCCTCGACCCGGCGACCCGCGACCAGTTCGTGACGATCCTGGCCGAGGTGACAGACGTGCGTAACGCCGAGAGCGAGAAAGTGAACCAGGAGGCACGGCAGGCGATCCTGGATGCCGGGGGCGAGGTGCGGTCGCTGACGGAAGCGCAGCGCACGGAATGGGTCGAGGCGATGAAGCCCGTCTGGTCGCAGTTTGAAGGCGACGTCGGCCAGGAGAACATCGACGCGGCCCAGGAAATCAACGCCGGGCTCTGATCGGGCTACGACAGACCACACGATGATGAACGTGGTGCGGGTCACCGGCCCGCGCCGCTCTTTGCGCCTCACAGAACTCAATATCTTTTCGGAGAAGCCATGCAACCCGCACCCGGCCGCTCGTCTGTCGACCGCATCGAGGAGACGCTGATCGGCGGCATCCTCGGCGTGATGACGCTGATCACCTTCTCGAACGTGATCGCACGCTACATCCTTAATGCCAACATCTTCTGGGCGCTCGAAAGCACCGTCTTACTGTTCGGATGGATGGTGCTGCTGGGCGCCTCGTATGCCGTCAAGAAGAGCGCGCACCTCGGCGTCGACGCAACCATCGAGATGGTCGGACCCACGCTGCGCCAGGTCATGGCTCTGCTGGCGGTCGCGGTCTGCATCGCCTATGCCTTCCTGCTGCTGAAGGGCTCCTGGGATTACTGGGCCAACTTCGCCAACTTGCCGCAAACGACCGGTCGCTGGTTCCCCACCGGGTTCGAAGAGAGCTTCCGCCCGCAGGCCTGGTACGAGGTGAACGACATCCCCAACCCGCCGTTCCTCAAGTTCCTCGAGGACGCGATGAACGACGGCGACGAATACGAGAAGCTGCCGCGCTTCGTCCCCTACGCGGTGCTGCCCTTCTCTATGGCGCTGCTGCTCTTCCGCTTCTTGCAGGCAGCGATCGCGATCTGGCGCGGCGCGCGCGATCGAATGGTAGCAAGCCACGAGGTCGAGGACGAACTCGCCGAAGTGCGAGAACGGCGCGGGGAAGGCTGAGCCATGGACGTCGCAATCCTCTTCGTCATGGTCGTGGGCTTAATGCTGATCGGCGTGCCGATCGCTGTCTCGCTCGGCTTCTCGTCGATTCTGTTCCTGTTGTGGTTCTCGGAAACTTCTCTGGCCTCTATAGCGCAGACGCTGATGCAGGCCTTCGTGGGCCACTATACGCTGCTCGCCATCCCGTTCTTTATCCTCGCCTCGTCCTTTATGTCGACCGGCGGCGTGGCCAAGCGGATCATCCGCTTTTCCATCGCCTGTGTCGGACATCTGCGCGGCGGGCTGGCCATAGCCGGCGTCTTCGCTTGCATGATCTTCGCCGCGCTCTCGGGCTCCTCGCCCGCAACCGTGGTCGCCATCGGCTCCATCGTCATCGCGGCGATGACCCAGGCGGGCTACACGAAGGAATTCGCGGCCGGCGTGATCTGCAACGCGGGCACGCTCGGCATACTGATCCCGCCGTCGATCGTGATGGTGGTCTATGCCACCGCCACCGACGTCTCTGTCGGGCGGATGTTCCTAGGCGGCGTAATTCCCGGTCTGATGGCGGGCGCGATGCTGATGGTCGCGATCTGGATCATGGCGCGGGTCCGCGGCATGCCCGCCGGCGACTGGCTGGGCTGGGGCGAGATCTGGGACAGCTTCCGCGACGCTTTCTGGGGGCTGATGCTGATCTTCATCATCATGGTTGGCATCTATGGCATTCCCGGCATCGCCGGAGCGATCTTCACGCCGACCGAAGCCGCCGCCGTCGCCTCGGTCTACGCATTCATCGCGGCGGTCTTCATCTACCGCGACATGGGCCCACTCAGCTGCCCGGGCGAGGACCGCAACATCCCGCTCTGGCAGAAGCCGCAGGCGCTGGTCACCGCGATCTGGCACCCCGACACCCGCAGGACTTTGTTCGAGGCCGGCAAGCTGACAGTCACACTGATGTTCGTGATCGCCAACGCGCTAATGCTCAAGCACGTGCTGACCGACGAACAGGTGCCGCAACACGTGGCCGAGGCGATGCTTTCGGCCGGGCTCGGGCCGGTGACCTTTTTGATTGTGGTCAACGTGATCCTGCTGATCGGCGGCCAGTTCATGGAGCCCTCGGGGCTGCTGGTTATCGTTGCGCCACTGGTCTTCCCAATCGCTATCGAGCTCGGGATCGACCCAATTCACCTCGGGATCATTATGGTGGTGAACATGGAGATCGGGATGATCACGCCGCCGGTGGGTCTGAACCTCTTTGTGACCTCTGGTGTCGCTGGTATGTCGATGATTCGGGTAGTGAAGGCCGCGCTGCCGTTCCTCGGCGTGCTCTTCGTCTTTCTGATCATGGTCACCTACATCCCGCTTCTGAGCACCTGGCTGCCGACGCTGCTGATGGGTCCGGAGCTGGTAGTGAAGTGACCGAGCCCAAGGCTCAGCTACGAATATTCACCGACCTTCACCAGATGGTATCAGCGCAAGAGGGCCGAAGAGCGGTCCTTTGCCGCTCCGACAATGAAGTTCCGGTATGGACCGTGAGCGACAACGGTCGCCGAAAAATTCCGCGGTGTGGTTGTCGCAGGCAGCCTTGCAGCTCTCGGATCGGCGTTCGGGTTTGCGGTGTTTACTGTCGCGCTGCGCTGGGGGTGGACCAGAGAGATGTTTCTGGCTGATTTCCTGTCAGGCATTTTTGCAATCATCATCACGTCGTCCATATTCCCTATACTAGGGCATTAACTTGTAGTGACTTGGAACGATGGCGGGGTCGCAATGGGGATGGGGCTGTTCCAGGGCGGTGCGGGCCTGATCCTCTACACGCTGGGGTCTCGTAGCTTTCCGGCCGCGGAGTTGGCCTTACTTTCGTTGGCCGAGTTGCTGTTGGGGCCGGTTTGGGTCTGGTTGTTTCTCGACGAGACGGCGAGCATCAATACCCTGGTCGGTGGTGCCGTGCTGCTAGTGGCGATTGCCGGCAATGCAATCTCGGGCAAGCGCCGGAAACCGCCACCGATCACGTCGCCGTAGAGCTTTCTGCATTGAGTAGTCCGAACTGTCGCGCTCCGCTTCCTAGTTCCAGGGTTGAATAAAACCAAAGGAACGCTCCACCTCAGGCGCAAGCCGTCTCTTCAAACCAATGATTGCTTATGACAGGGTAGGAGCGGAGGCATGGTTCGGGTACGCGCACGTTTGTTCAGATTCTCGACCGATCCTTTCTGCCAGGGCGCCTGCGGATCGCAAAACCAGGCTTCGGTGCCGATCTCCGGCTTCAGTTTGCGCCAGTTCCTAAACTCGACGCCTCTGTCAAAGGTGATCGAGCGGCGCGCGAACTGGGGCAGGGGTGCCATGACTTCCATTAGCCGGTTCATCAGATGCGTCGTGCTGCGATCATTGTCGCGGAACAGGATGGCGAAGCGGTTCTTGCGCTCGACCAGAGAGGCGACGTTCGCATTATCCTTCGAGCGCCCGAGGATCATCAAATCGCCCTCCCAGTCACCAAATATCTCACGCGTGTTCACGTGTTCTGGGCGTGAATGGATGGAGCGATCCGGCGAAAACACAAGGCCCCGTGGCCGTCTAGCGTATCGCGGCTTGCGTTTCTTGCGGCGGCTGGGAAGATACCGCGCCAGCGCGTCGGGTTGGCTTACACGACTGTAGACATGCGCGTAGATGGTCTCGTGACTGATGCGGACTGGCCGACCTTCGAATCAAAGGCGGCCCGCGATCTGCTCAGGAGACCAGCCTTCCTTGAGGCGGTTGGTCACAGCTTTTCGCAGAGCGGACAAGCGCACCAACTTGCGAAGGCGTGTACGACGGCCGTGGCGATGTGCTGAGCATGAATGCCGTAGTAACCGTTTAGATCCGGCAGTTCGGTGTCTTCAAAACGATTGCGGTTGATCTCGCGATATACAGTTGAGAGATGCCTGCCGATCTCGGCCGCGATCTCATCAATTGAGCGCTTTTCATTCAGCATGTCCTCAATCGTGCGTCGTTCGCGCAAATCCAGCTCTATGTGAGCCATGTCCGTTCTCCCTGCTTTTCAGCAAGATACGGGATTTGTCGCAACCCAGTTTAGAACGTGCCCCGGGCACAATCCATCAGCGCATAATGTTTCTTATGTTAATGTTGATAGCCTTGGCCCGGCGCTTTTGCATAGTACTCCGCCTTGAATTTTGGCGACGAGGCATAACGTGTCGCCACTAATACAAACCTGGATTTACTGGCGATGCGGCTGTCATGCCCCCGTCAATCGTGAACATCTGGCCGGTGGCGTAGCTCGCTTCATCCGAAGCAAGCCATACCGCCATTGCGGCAATGTCCGAAGGCTTTCCGAAACGACGTGCCGCGTGGCGGGACAGCGCGTCGAGCCGTGCCGCATCAGGATCCTTCGACAGTTCGAAACCGGCATCCAGCATGCCGGTTTCTATCCAGCCGGGGCAGATCGCGTTGCACCTGACCTTTGGACCGTGATCCACCGCAACCGAGCGGGTAAGCCCATGCACGAATGCCTTGGATGCATTGTACAACGCCATCGATGGGTCGGCGACATGGCCGGAAATCGATCCGACATTGATGATCGATCCGCCTTCGGACATGCGCGGGATAAAGGCACGGCAAAGATTGAACACCCCCCGGCAATTGGCTCCGATCACAAGGTCCCAGTCCGCGTCCGTGCTGTCGACGACAGTCTTTTCAACCTGCACTCCTGCGTTGTTCACCAGGATGTCCAACGTCGAGCAAGCGTCTGCCAGTTTCACCACCTGCTCGGTATCGGAGACATCCGACTGAACCCAATTGCAAGCGTCCGGCAAACCGTCGGGCCGTGGCCCGCGTCCGCAGGTCGTAACCTTCGCCCCCTCCGAGAGAAAGGCCTGCACGATGCCAAGGCCGATGCCCTGACGCCCCCCGGTGACCAACGCCGTCTTGTTCTCAAGTCGCATCGGTTTGCTCACAGTTTCATCTGCTGCACCTGCGCGGACAGCCCTCCGTCCAGCACCCAAAGCTGACCGCTGGCATAGCGTGCTTCGTCGGACGCCAGCCAGTTCACGAGGTTCGCGATGTCGTCCGGCGTGCCGTAGCGTCGGATCGGATGCACATCACGCACCGCCTGCTGCAACTGATCTATTGTCTTGCCGCCCCCGCCAGAACCGTCCCCGGAAAAGAAGCTCTGCAACATGGGCGTGTCTATGTATCCGGGACATATCGCGTTGACCCGAATTCCCTCCGGTCCATGATCGCAGGCCATGGCGCGGGTCAGCGCGTGCACCGCGCCCTTCGTGGCGCAATAGGCCGCAAGCCCCGGATCGGCGATGAACCCGTCATAGGATCCGAAATTGATGATGCTGGCGCTCGTGCCACTTTCCGCCGATTTTCGCAGCAGCGGCAGCGCGTATTTCGATGTGAGGAACGTGCCGGTCGCGTTCACCGCAAAGGACCGGTTCCATTCCTCCAGCGTGGTATGCTCGATGGTTTTTTCGATCTCGATTCCCGCCGCATTAACAAGGATATCGAGGCGTCCCGCCTCTTCGCCGACCCGCTCCATTGCGGCAACGGCATCGGCCTCCTGGCTCACGTCCAACTTTACGAAAACGCTGCCATCGTCATCATGCGTCTTTAAAGATCCTTCCTCGGACAGATCGGCAGCATAGACCCTTGCGCCCTCTCGCAGGAACCGGGCCACAATCGCGCGACCGATACCGCCGCGCCCGCCCGTAATCAGAGCCACTTTTCCTTCAAGCATCATTTGAATGGTCCTTCTCTCGAGAGGTGTCAGCATGAGAAGCGTCAAAACCCTGTTCTGCGCCGCCACTCGTGCCCCGTCCTAACCGTCCGTTGCCTAGCCTTTCCGAGTTCCAAGCAACGCCTTCTGCATGGCGACTATCATTGCGTCCCTTTCGCGGGCCAACTGCTTTAAAGACTGGCCATTTGTTGCCTCCGACAGGCCTTCGACCAGTATTCTTCTGGTGTCATCATCGAGCTGAGGTTTGCCCAGGTCTTCCCACCAGCCGTGAAACGTGTCCGTAAAGTGATCGCAGAACGCGGCAAGCCCGCCCGCGCCGGCGCCAAGTCCGAACAGTGTGGTCGGACCCATCGCAGCCCACCTGAGACCCGGTCCCGCCGACATCGCTTTGTCGATATCACCAACGCTGGCCACCCCCGAGGCGGCCAGGTGAATTGCCTCGCGCCAGACTGCCGCCTGCAACCTGTTGGCCACGTGACCGGGCACTTCCTTGTGTAGCCGGATCGTTGTCTTTCCGAGGTCCGAATAGAATGCGTCCGCAGCGGCCAGAACGCCGTCGCCGGTCCTCTCGTTCCCCATAATCTCAACCAACGGAATAAGGTGCGGAGGATTGAACGGGTGTCCCAACACCAAGGGCGACGGATCGCACCAACCCTCCTGCATCTGCCCTAGCGTCAACCCCGAGGCAGAGCTTGCGACAACCGTGCCCTTCTCGAGAACCGGTTCGATCTCGGAAAAGATCACATGTTTTACCTGCAGGCGTTCCGGCACGTTTTCCTGAACGAAACCAGCCCCTGCAACCGCGTCCGCGGCCGACGCGGCAAAACTCAGATTGTCAGGCACACCGCGTGAGGTAAGACCAAGCTCGGTCATTGCGGGCCACGCGGTTTCAATATAATCCTGCACCATCTCCTCGACGTCGGTCGCCGGATCGTAAACCGTGACAGAGCGCCCGGAGGCCAAGAACAGCGCGGCCCAGCTTGCACCGATAACGCCCGCTCCCAGGACCGCAGCATGAGATGTACCCGCCATCAGTGTGCTACCATCACATGCCGTATCGAGGTGTACGGGTCGAGCGCATAGACGCTCATGTCACAGCCCGTCCCGGATCCCTTCATCGCTGCCCAAGGCATCTCCGCCGTGGGCATCCCATGCGTGTTCACCCACGTCATGCCATAGCGCAACTGCGAGGAAAGCTTCATGGCTGTAGACACATCTCGCGTCCAGACGGACGAGGCCAACCCGTACCGCCCTGCATTCGCAACCCGCAGCGCCTCCTCCGCGTCCGAATAACGCGACAGTGTTACAACGGGCCCAAATACCTCGTTGCACGCGATTTCCGCATCGTTTTCGACGTTGGCTACTACCGTCGGCTGGTAGAAGAAACCTGCCCCGTCGCCGGCGGCACCTCCGACACAAACCTCGGCGCTGTCACGGGCGCGATCAACGAAGCTCGCTACGCGCTCCCGTTGCGCTGCCGAAACGACGGGACCCATTTCAGTCCCTTCCCCACGCGGCGCGCCAATTTGAATTTTGCCGACCTGGTCCGCGATCGCCTTGACCACCGCGTCATATACACCTTCTTGAACCATGATCCGGCAGGGTTGGGCACAATCCTGACCGGCATTGAAGAAGCTACCGAAACGAATGGTCTCGGCCAAAGCCTCCACATCGGCATCATCGAACACGATGACAGGTGCCTTGCCGCCAAGCTCAAGGTGCACGTGTCGCACTTGGTTGGACGCGGCTCTGAACGCGGCCATGCCCGTCGCCGGCGAACCAGTTATCGAAATGCCCTCCATGCGAGGATCATTGATGAGTTGATCACCAATTGTCGGTCCACGCCCGTGGATCACGTTGAACACGCCTTTCGGCAGAACATCCTGCATCAGCTCCGCCAGCCGCAGGGTGGCCAGCGGCGTGATCTCCGAAGGCTTCAATACCATCGAGCAACCGGCGGCCAGTGGTGCTGCGATTTTCCAAGAGGCCATCATCAACGGATAATTCCAGGGCGCTATCGACGCCACCGGCCCAATCGGATCCTTGCGGATCATTGATGTGTGATCCCGAACGTATTCGCCGGCAGCCGATCCTGTCTGCGTTCGCGCCGCCGCTGCCATGAAGCGAAAGACGTCGATGACCAATGGCATTTCCTCGTCCCGCGCCATGGGCCAAGGCTTGCCCACGTCCAGTGTCTCAAGCTCGGCCAACTCCTCGATATTGGTTTCGATAAGGTCGGCGATGGCCAGAAGGTACGCTGCGCGTTCGCCCGGAGGTGTCAATCGATAGGTCTCGAAGGCCTCTTCCGATGCGCGTGTCGCGGCCTCGACCTGTTCGGCGCTCGCCTCTTTGATGCTTGTCACAGTCTCGCCTGTGGCCGGGTCCAGAACCGGCAAGGCCTCGCCGTCCCCCTGCACAAGCTCACCATTTATCAGCATGCTTGTCTGCATGTACTCCCTCCCATATTTCAGAACGCGACCTTGTCGCCGCCTTTAAGTCCCAATCTTTTGCGTGCCTCGTCTGGCGTAGCGACACCGAGACCTAGGTTTTCAACGATACTGCTGATCTTGCGTACCTGCTCGGCGCTCGACTTGGCCTTCTGACCCGGACCGATGTAAAGACTGTCTTCAAGCCCGACCCGCAGGTTGCCGCCCAGCAAAGCCGCCTGTGTCGCGAAGGGCATCTGGTGGCGCCCCGCCGCTAGTACCGACCACTCGTAGTCGTCGCCGAACAGGCGCTCGGCGATCCGGTGCATGTGCATCAGGTTGTCCAACTCCGCCCCGATCCCACCGAGGATCCCGAACACCATCTGTACAAAGAAGGGTGGCTTGACCCATCCTTGGTCAATGACCCAGGCGAGATTGTAGAGATGACCCACGTCATAGCATTCAAACTCGAATTTTGTTCCGTGCCCCTCACCCAGTTCCTTCATCGCGTATTCGATGTCGGCAAACGTGTTGCGAAAAATGAAATCCCGCGTCATGTCGAGGAACTCGGGTTCCCACTCATGCTTCCAGTCGGAATACTTGTCCTTCATCGGGAAGATGCCGAAATTCATGCTTCCCATGTTCATACTGGCCATTTCCGGACTCGCATGAACCGCGGCCCGAAGCCGCTCTTCTCGGGTCATTCCCAACCCACCACCGGTCGAGATGTTCATCACGGCACCCGTCGACTGCTTGATGCGTGGGAGAAACTGCATGAAAGTCTCAGGGCGTGCATCGGGCCGCCCGTCTTCGGGATTCCGCGCGTGCAAATGCACAATACTGGCCCCTGCCTCGACGGCCTCGATGCTTGCTTCGGCAATTTCGTTTGGCGTGACCGGCAGATACTCCGACATGGTCGGCGTGTGGATGCCGCCCGTTGGCGCGCATGTGATGATGACGGGCTTGCTCATGCTGTTGTCTAACTTTCGATGTCTTTTGGGGATTTGCCACGGTTGTTGACTTCATTTCGGCTCGCGCAATGGTTGCCGATCCAGATCACGGCCGCATCTTCCGAGCAAAACCTTCCCGCTCTCATTGCATATCTTCCTCAAACGGCGGGAACCGGTAACGTGCTGCAGCCACCGTCCAATCCATGTGGTTGCGCACATACTCCTGCGTGGCATCGCGGCGCGGCGCGTAGTCCCAGCCTTCCTGGGGCACCACTTCCATCGCGCGATGGAGCGCAAGGCGAGCGCGCTGGGTGGCGATGACGTTTTGCCGAAGGGCCTCGCCATCCCATCGGCGCGCGACCTCTTCGGCAAAGTTCGCCGCGCGCTCGCGGTAATCGGGGTCGCTTGCGCGATTCACCCGTTCACCGGGATCTTTCGCAAGGTCATACAGTTGCGGTGGGTCGATGTCGCAATGAATGTATTTCAGATCCCCTCGCCGGATCATAAAGACCGGCGCCGGTGTCATTTCGGCGCAGTATTCTCCAATCGCCTCGTCGATCTCATCTGCCTGCCCCCGCATCATCGGCACTAGGCTGCGACCATCCAGTGGCTCACCCAGAATACTTTCGTCGCCGCCCGCCAGCTCCACCAGCGTCGGCAGCATGTCCACGAGCGAGCAAGCCTTCTGCGCACTCCCCGTCGACACGCCCGGCCCGGCGGCGATAAGCGGAACTCTTGAGGAATGCTCGAAGAAATTCATCTTGTACCATAGGCCACGCTCACCCTGCATGTCGCCGTGGTCGGAAGTGACGATCACGATGGTATCTTCCAGCAAACCGATCTCCTCCAGGGTCCGCACCACCTCACCCAACTTGCTGTCGAAATAACTGACATTGGCCAGATAAGCCCTCCGCGCCCGGCGCGTTTCTTCCTCAGTCAGCATCACGGTCGATGCCTCGATCCCGTCCATCAACCTCTGCGCGAAGGGGTCGTGGTCTTCCTTTGCAAAAGGCGCCGGCAGGTCGATCTCGTCGTCGGAATAAAGGTTCCACCACTCTGGCCGCGCCACATAGGGATCATGCGGATGAATGAAGCTCGCCATCATCAGGAATGGCTGATCTTCACCTGTCGCCTTGTCCCGCGCGCGGTCATAGAGCCACCGCCGCGCGGCAAAACCGACCTCCTCGTCATAGTCGATTTGGAAAGTGGCCTGAGCGACCCCGCTTTCTTTCACGGTCTGCATGTTATGGTACCACTTATCGATGCGCTCGTCCGCGGCTTCCCAATCCGGTGTCCAGGCAAAATCGGCCGGATAAACATCCGTCGTGATCCGGTCGCGAAACCCGTGCTTCTGGTCCGGCCCGACGAAGTGCATCTTGCCCGATAGACAAGTCCGATAGCCAAGGCTTCCCAGGTAATGCGCGAAAGTCGGCACCGAGGCGCGAAACTCGGACCCGTTATCATATGCGGCAATCCGGCTGATAAGCTGCCCTGACATAAAGGAAAATCGCGAAGGTGCGCAGAGCGGCGAGTTGCAGTAGGCTGCGTCAAACCTCATGCCCCGTGCTGCCAGCGCGTCCATATGCGGGGTTTTCGCCACCTTGTGACCATAGGCGCCTGTGAACTGTGGCGCCAACTGATCCGCCATAACGATGACGATATTGGGTCGGCTCATTTTTCGCATCATCCTCCAAATGCCTTTTCATAGCCATCCAGCATAAGTCCGTGAAAATGGTGAACAGCATGCTCAGACTTGCCTGAACCCGTCGGATCGTTGACGATACGCCCCTGCGTGAAGGCGGGGGTGCTCATCCCCCTCTGCACGCTTTCCACAAGACTGATGTCCTCGACTTGCAACACCTCGTCGAGGTAGCGGATCGCATCCAATTCCATCGGATCCGGCTCTGGCGTTTCCAGAAAGAAGTCGTAGGTTTCCAGCGTCCGGTCCGGCCCGGCGGGAATAATGTTTAGAACGATCATGCTCGACCTACCCGGATATCGCATGAGGCAGGTCGTCGGCCAAAGCCACCAGACGGCGTGTGTCCGAACCGTTGCATTGGACACGTCATAAGCCGAGTTCGCCCCTTGGCCCGCATCCGCCATGTGGCTGGAATAGATCCCATGCGTGGTGACCTTGTAGGTGTCCATGTCCACCAGGTCGCAGAAATCTTTGTGGGCCGTGGGGCAGTGATAACACTCCAAAAAATTATCGACCACGTTTTTCCAGTTGGACTTGATGTCGTAGGTCAGCCGGTGCCCGAAAGTAAGGTCCTCCAGACCAGGTGCCCAGTGGCGGATTTCGGTTTCCAGGTTGCCCGACTGTTCCCGCAGCGAGGCTGCTTCCGGATCCAGACTAACGAAGATGAAACCACAAAACTCCTCCACCTGCACTGTGTCCAGGCAAATCTCTTTCGGTTGGAAACCCTCCAGGTGATCAGTCTCCGGTGCGCGCACCAGTTGCCCGTCCAACTTATAGACCCAAGCGTGATAAGGACACATGATCCGGCTTGTCAGGCCCTCGCCCCGCAGCAGTTCATGTGCCCGGTGCTTGCAGACATTGTAGAAAGCGCGCAAGACACCCTCGCGGTCGCGCACCACGGCAATAGGCCGCTCCGCTATGGTCACCGTCACATAGGATCCCGGCTCGCGTAGCTTCTCGACATGGCAAACCCACTGCCAGGTCTTGGCGATTACCGCCTGCAAATCTGCTTCGTACCAGGCTGGCTTGGTATAGCAATCAGCATGCAACGACATCGACCGGCTGGAGTCTTGCGAGTAGCCCAGCTGGATGAGAGAGAAATCGGCTTTCGAAGGCAGTTCCGTCATCTTTGTGCTCCCTAGCGAGGTCCGCTGCGCGGACGGCGTGCGTTACGTGATATGCGTAGAAGCATCGCCCGAGAAAATGCATTGAAATGTGCGCAGATCGACACAGACAAAACTCGATTCGCCGTGGCGCAGCAGTGTTGCTATTCGCTGCGCCGGTGCATCGGCCAAGCCCGGAATTCGAACGGCACACGACCCTCTACTCGGTCCGTGCGCGGCGGCAGCCCGAAACGTTCACGGTACGCCCGGCTGAAGTGAACCTGGCTGGCAAAGCCCGACGCAAGTGCCACCTGCGACAGCGGCATTTCCGTCTGCGTGACAAGTCCACGCGCTCGATCCAGCCGGATGTCTCTGTAATAGAGAGATGGCGTCTTACGGACATACTCGCGAAACAGCCGCTCTAGCTGACGTTGAGAGACACCAAGTTGCTTGCTGATATTTTCGATAGACAAAGGCGTCTCGAGGTGATTCTCCATCAAGGCAATGGCCCGCTTCACTGTCGAGGGTGCGGTATTGCCCAGCGGCTCAAGATCCCCGGCATGCTGCTTTGTCCCCACGGGCCGCACACTTTGATGAAAAATATATCGCGCGGTCGCATTTGCGATCTCGTCGCCATGTGTGCCGCGCAGTAGATTGAGAGCAAAATCTACCGATGCGCTACCTCCACAGCACGAGACTCGATTACCGTCGTATACAAAAAGTTCCTCCGATATCTCGCAGTCGGGATACATCTCGCCAAACGCATCAATATGTTCGTAGTGAACCGTGGCGCGCCGCCCCTCGAGAAGCCCGGCTTCGGCAAGAATGAACGCACCTGTGTCTAGGGCTCCCAGCGTTGCACCTTGGCGTTCCCATCGCCAGAGCATGGTATGAAGTTGCGTGCTGCGGTTGGCTTCCGGAGTCCAACTACTCGATATAATCGCGATATCTGGCCGGCTTTCTCTCGCGTCCGATAACTTCTGCGTATTGATCGTCATCCCGTTACTGGCGGTACATGCACCGCCCTGTTCGGACAGGATCGACCACCGGACCAGCGCCTTTCCCTCCAAATAATTCGCGGCGCGAAACGGGTCTAGAAAACCGGCGGTCGCCGACATGTTAAAATGCGGAGTCGTGACCACAATCACATTCAGCATCGTGTCGGAGAGCAGCTTCATACGACGACTCATGTTAAAAATCAGTCGAAAATACATAAACCCAAAAGGTGTTCGTCGCCACAATCAATTAATCAAAAACATCACGACAGGGAGAAAACAATGCGCGCGACGACACTGGGTATCGTCCTTTCGACCGCCGCCGGCGTGGCGAACGCCGCCGAACTTGGCGCAACCGACGAACCGATCAAGCTGGCAATCAATGAGTGGACCGGACAGCATATCACGACCCATATCGCCGGTGAGATGCTGAAGGAAGCAGGCTACGAGGTCGAATACACAACCGCGGGGTACATGAACATGTACCAGGCAATGGCCGATGGCGAGATCCACGCAGCGCTCGAGATTTGGTCTTCGAACGTATCTGATGACTATGCCAAACAGCTGGAGGCAAATACCCTGACCGAGATTGGCGATCTCGGCCTGGAAGCAAAAGAAGGTATTGCATACCCATCGCATGTGGCGGAGCTGTGTCCCGGCCTTCCAGCTTGGGAAGCTCTGAAAGACTGTGCGCAGCAGTTTGCGACTGCCGAAACCATTCCAAATGGTCGCCTCGTGGACTACCCTGCCGATTGGGGCACACCTGGCGCAGACAGAATGAGCGGCTTTGGTCTTCCGTTCAAGGCCGTGCCTGCAGGGTCAGAAGGTGCCCTCATTGCAGAACTTCGCGCATCCACCGAAAAACAGTCGCCACTGCTGATTACGTTCTGGCAACCGCACTGGGCCATGGCCGCCTACGACGTGGAATTCGTTGAATTGCCCGAAGGCAACGAGCAGTGTTTTGAAGATGCATCCTGGGGAGTGAACCCCAATGCCACTCATGACTGCGATTTCGCGCCGACACGTATATTCAAGGCCACCTGGGCGGGCTTCGAGGACAAGTGGCCCGCCGCCTACGAAATTCTCAGCGAGTTCCAGCTTTCGGTCGAAGTGCAGCAACCGCTGATGGGAGAGGTGGACGTCGACGGTGTCGCCGTCGAAGAAGTCGTTGCAAAATGGATGGCCGACAACGAAGACCAATGGCGCCCCGTCGTCGACGCGGCCACACCTTGAACGTTCGGACGTGGTGATGACCCAAAATGATGCCACCCGGCCTGCCATTCGGTGCAACTCCGTCTGGCAGGTCTTCGGATCCGGAGCCCGAGACCATCTGGACAAGGCACTGGCCCAAACCGGTCATGATCCCGAAGCTGCCGCGCAGTCCCTGCGCGGCCTGCGCCTCGTTCCAGCCGTACAAGATGCAACCTTCGACGTCCAGAGTGGTGAATTGTTCGTCATCATGGGGCTTTCGGGGTCGGGAAAGTCAACATTGATACGCTGTATCTCCCGCCTGATTGAAGCGACGGGCGGAGAAATCCTCATAGACGGCGACAACATCTTGGAAGCCAGCAAATCCCGCATGACCGAGCTGCGCCGGGGCAAGCTTGGTATGGTGTTCCAGCATTTCGGCCTGTTCCCGCACATGACAGTCGCCGAAAATGTTGCGTTTCCGCTCAAGATGCAGGGCCGCGCCAAGGCGGACCGCGTCGAGCGCGCCCACGAAGTCCTGGAGCTCGTGGGACTGGCCGGACGCGAGAAAG
Source organism: Roseovarius sp. THAF8 (assembly GCF_009363735.1). NCBI lineage: Bacteria > Pseudomonadati > Pseudomonadota > Alphaproteobacteria > Rhodobacterales > Roseobacteraceae > Roseovarius > Roseovarius sp. THAF8. Next base: position 54,367 of record NZ_CP045412.1, read on the forward strand.
CATACCCCCGCGAGCTCTCGGGCGGTCAGCGCCAGCGTGTCGGGATCGCGCGGTCCCTCGCCGCCAACCCCGATATCTGGTTCTTGGACGAGCCATTTTCCGCGCTCGACCCGCTTATCCGCCGTCAGCTTCAAGACGAATTCGTCGAAATCCAGGCCAGGCTGAAAAAATCCATCGTGTTTATCACACACGATATTGCCGAAGCGCTCAAGATCGCCGACCGGATCGCGATCATGCGCGACGGCAAAATCGTGCAGATCGGTACGCCCGCTGAAATCGTGCTCAACCCGGTTGATGATTACGTCCGAGAATTCTCCAAGGATGTGGCCAAGGGGCGGCACGCCCGGGTCCAATCGGTCATGCGACCCGTCAACGGAGTCATTCCGGATGGTCCGGCCCTGCGGCAGGACATGACACTCGAAGCGGCACTCGCAACCTGTATCGCCAAGTATGCGCCCGTTCCGGTCCACGATGCCGGTGGCAACCTTATTGGCACGGTCGATCCCAGCGATCTGGCATCTGCACTTCAAGCCGAGGATCCATGACAATCCAGAGTGATATCGCCACAGTGCCCGATGGTCCGCGACGCCTCAGTCGTGGTGCCCTTGCAGCGCTTATCGTTCTTGCAACCGGAGCGATTTGCATGGCGCTGACACCTTACCTTCCGTGGCTCGTGAAGTTTCCCGAGGCATGGACACTCCCCGTCACCGAATGGGTGGATGCTGGCGTCGGGTGGTTCCTCAACCTGATCAAGCCACTCGCCAGGGTGTTCACATCACTTTTGACCTATCCGATGGACTGGGCAAACGCGTTCTGGACCCAGACTCATTGGCTCACCATCGTGGCGGGGATCACCGCCCTGGGATGGTTCATTGGCGGCACCGGCTACGCCGTCCTTGGCCTGATCGGAATGATCTTCGTATTGGCGACTGGTTATTGGGTCGAGGGTATGCGTACGCTGGCACTCGTCACTGTTTCCGTCCCACTGGCGCTTATCGCCGGCGCGGCCACCGGCATCTTGGCGAACGAAATTCCCCGTTTGAAACCAGCGGTTCAGGCGACCCTCGACGTTATGCAGACAGTCCCGACATTCGCCTACCTCACACCGCTCCTCGTTCTTTTCGGCTTCGGCCCGGTCGTCGGCCTGATCGCATCGGCAATCTATGCCGCACCGCCCATGGCGCGAAACGTGCTACTCGGCCTTGAGCGGGTCGAGCCCGACATCAAGGAAGCGGCAGTCATGAGCGGTGGCAACCGCATTCAGCAACTGTTTCTCGTCGAACTCCCTTCGGCAAAAGCACAGATCATGGTGGGCGTGAACCAATGCCTCATGGCAGCCCTTAGCATGGTCATCATCGCGGCAGTCATTGGCGGCTTCGACGATATCGGCTGGGAAGTTCTGCTGACCATGCGCAAAGCGCAGTTTGGCCCCAGCCTTTTGGCCGGGTTCGTGATTGTCGTCTTCGCGGTGATCATCGACCGGATGAGCGGCAAGCTTGCCGAGGACCAGCAACGCCACGACATCCGTGTCGCCCTCGCGCTATTCCTGCTCGGCGTCGGCGCCGCGCTTGTATTCGGCGGGATCATTCCGGAAAGCGGCACGATCAATCTTCTGCAACCAGTTGCGGGCTGGCTTGACAGCACGCTGTCGAAAGTCCTCGCTGCAAATGCAGCGACACTCGACACCATCAAGAACGGGGCGATGTACTACGTCCTGCTTCCTCTACGTATCGGGTTCGACGGCGCTGTCCTGCCATTTACATGGGGCTTTCAATGGACATCCCCGTTGAGCGCGGCATTTTTTGCCGGCGCAGTCATCCTCGCGATCCTTGGCATCCTACGCGGAAAAATAACGCTCGGTCTTGTGATCTTCATCCTGGCAGGCGTCTTGGAAACCGGCATCACCGACCTCCCTTGGCCGTTCGTCCTGATCGCCGCGGCCATGATCGGTTGGGTCGCGGGCGGACGAAGCCTCTCGGTATTCTCGGCACTTATGCTTGCGTCCATCCTATTCAGCGGGCTTTGGGACCAGGCTCTGCTTTCGATCTACCTCTCGGGCGCGTCCGTTTTCACGTGCGCCCTGCTCGGCGGCGGAATCGGCCTGATCTGCGCGGTCAGTCCCTTTGCATGGCGCGTGATGCGACCTGTCTGCGACATGCTTCAGACCATTCCGCTCTTCGTTTTTCTCATTCCGGTTCTCATGTTCTTCCAGATTGGCGAGTTTTCGGCATTCCTTGCGATCTGCCTTTACGCGATTGTTCCGATGATCCGCTACACGCGGCACGGCTTGATCAGCACCCCGGACGAACTCGTCGAGGCAGCCGTTTCCTCTGGCGCAACGCAATGGCAGACACTCTTTGAAATCCGCCTCCCCTACGCTGTCCCGACAATCCTCTTGGGGCTGAACCAGACAATCCTTTACGCATTCGCAATGCTCGTAATAGCAGCCCTTATCGGTACGACTGGTCTTGGCCAGTCGATCTACTTGGCGCTTGGTCAGGCGGATGTCGGTCTCGGTATTACTGCCGGTGCCGCGATGGCTGTACTTGCGATGGTGGCCGATAGGCTCGTTCAGGGGTTCGCAACGGAAAAACGTCGCGCCCTCGGGCTTTGAATAAAATAGGCAGTCAATAGCAGCAGCATGATATGATAAAGAACTGGATACCGCGCGGGATCGCATTCTGCGAATTCGATCAGGAGTTCCAAACGGAAAGCTTCACCTTCGTGTTGCTGCCCGAATTCTCGATGAATGCCTTCAGTTCCGCCGTCGAACCACTGCGTCTCGCCAATCAGCTGACGGGCAAGGAAATATTTCATTGGCGTTGCGTATCGGAGGACGGACAACCGGTAGAATGTTCCAATGGCGTTACCGTCGGAGTGAACGGAACCATGGACGATATTTCCACCACCGATGCCGTTCTCGTATGCTCGGGCGTGAACCCGGAAAAAAATGCTTCGAGAAAGGTCGCCGACCAAATCCGACGCCTGTGGCGGCAAGGCCAAACAGTTGGCGGCATATGCACGGGCGCCTATACATTGGCGCAAGCAGGCATCCTGCAAGGCAGCGCGTTCACACTGCATTGGGAAAACCTTCTCGCGTTTCAGGAGCGGTATCCCCAGCTCGAAGCGTCAGATCAAATCTATACCTTTGACCGACGGATTTGGACATGTGCCGGAGGCAGCGCCCCTACGGATATGATGATTTGCCGTATACGCCGGTGCTACGGCAGCCTGCTAGCGGGCACCATTTCCAGCATGTGTTTGCACGACGTTGCCAGGCACCACCAGCAAAGGCAAAAATCCAGCTTGGCTGCTACATTCAACGTTAAGAGCCGCAAGCTGATTGAGATCGCCGAGTTTATGGAAACGCATCTGGACGAATTGGGAAGCCTGGACGATGTTGCTTATCGTTTCGGAATATCTCGCCGCCAGATGGAAAGGCTTTTCCGAAAGTATATGGCGACTACGCCGAAGAAATTCGTGATTCTGTCACGGCTCTATCGCGCACGGTCGCTCATGTCCGAGACAAACATAAATGTCGCCGACGCAGCGGCCGCTTGCGGGTTCAGTTCCGCATCCCATTTTTCAAGAAGGTTCAAAGACATTTTCGGCGTTTCCCCGCAGGACTACTCTGCATCCTGAGGCGCAATTCTTCTAACAACTAACGAACCTTCAAATTGCCAACGCTGCGGTGCATCCTCGACAATCGGTCTTGCGTAGCGCCTTGAAGGAATATTCGGAAGGGTGAAGCGCGCTCTCCGTTGTGAAGGTCTCGGCCCGATCCGGCCGTTGATGGACACAGATATCGCTTTACTGAATTATCGAGATCTCAGGCATTCGTTGAGCTCACAGCATGATTTACACCCTCACAACGAAGCGCGGAGATCGCGTTCCAAACGCCAGACGGACGTCATGGCTGATTATAGACCAGTTGCGCGAGGGATCATTGATCGTTCTCATCCTCCGCATCTTGCTCGGTCGTCCACTCGGTTACGGCGGTCACGGCCACCTGCGACGCGTTCGGCGAAAGCGAAACATAGTCTCCCGCCTCGTCCGCAGGGGGCGCTGAGCGGACCGTCATGCGATAGGCGCACCAGGCGGCGATCGCGAGGAAGGTGCCGGCGATGAACAGCCAGAACCCATCATCGCCCATGAGATCCATCATCTGGCCCGTGATAAGTGGCCCGGCAATGGCGCCGAGGCCATAAATGAAGATCATTCCGCCCGACGCCGCGGGCATGTCCTCGAGCTCCAGATAGTCATTGCAATAGGCGATCAGCAGCGAATAGAGCGGCGAGGCCATGCCGCCCATGATGACCCCCGTGCCCAGCAGGACCGGAAAACTCGGACCAAAGAGCCAGGGGATCAGGCTGGCGACGCCGCCCACCACGGCGACTCCGAGGATCAGCAGACGCCGGTCGAAGATGTCCGACAGCCAGCCCACGGGCACCTGGAACAGAATGGAGCCAACGAAGATGGAGGCCACAAAAAGCGTGATCCGGCCTGTCGAAAGTCCGATCTCGCTGCCATAGACCGAGGCCATGCCGAGCTGTGCCGCGAACACGCCACCCAGCAGCAGTGTTCCTACCGTCGCGAGAGGCGAAGTGCGGTAGAGCCGCTTCAGGCTCATCGGCTTGATGTTTTCCGCAAAGGGCACGGGGCTGGCCGACAGCAGGATCGGCGCGAAGGAGAGAGACACCAGGATAGAGGCGACCGCGAACACCGTGAAGGTCTCGACGGGTATCACGCCGACCAACACCTGCGCGCCGACCATGCCAAAAGTCTGCGCCAGCATATAAGCCGACAGGATGGTCCCGCGCGTCGTGTTCGTCGCCTTGTCGTTCAGCCAGCTTTCGGCAGATACGTAGACCCCCGACAGACAGAAGCCCAGCAACAGGCGTATGAGCGCCCAGGCCCAGGGTTCCACAATTATCGGAAAGGCAATCAGGCCCGCGGACATGAAGGAGCCCAAAGCCGCGAAGACCCGCACGTGACCGACACTGCGGATGAAGCTCGACGCTATCCGAGAGCCGATCAGGAAGCCGGCAAAATAGGCAGAGGTCACGATCGACAGCTCGAATGTCGAGAACCCTTCCAGCCCGCCGCGCACGCCCATCAGTGTGGATTGCATGCCATTGCCGATCATGATGAGAAACACGCCGAAAAGCAGGGCCCAGACGTGCAGGATGACTGTCATTTCCGGACCTCGCGGCATTCGGGCGGCTGTTCACGGACCCTTGGGCCAGGCATCCGCGAGCGCACCCAACAGCTTCGGTTCCGCGATTGCAAGCGTAGATGAAATCGGTCAACGGCAATTATACGTCGTTATCTGGAAGATGATCGCTTTTCGCAGGCTTCCAGTCTTTCGGCGCTCTTCGCGCACCCACGTTAGATTGAGCACCCCCAACAGGCTCGCCGCGCTGCAATTTGCTCAATCACGCCTACGAGATCAATGCTTCGCGTGAACCAGATGAACAGCGCGAGGGCCGGGCTTACTGGTCATTGCCAATGCCGAGGTGCGCTGGACCAGCTCACGCTCAATTAAGTGGTACGTGAACTTCAGGTATGCAGCACTTGTTCCGTTCTGGGTTTTCCGAAGGGCATGGAACATTACACCCTACCTAAGATCTTTCAGGGAACCAAAGTGCGCCGGAGGTATTTATCGCGTGGACAGCATCCTTTTTCCACCAGGTTGGTTGTGGGTCGACAATTGCATGGGCACGTATGCCCTTCAAACGGCCACAAGGAGCCAGAAAATGCTGAAACAGATTCTCCCCGCCATCTCCGTCGCAGCCGCCATCGCTGGTGCGCCGGTCTTGGCGCAAGACACCGAAACCCTGCGCGTTGGCATGTCCGGCGGTTACTTCCCCTTCACCTTCGTGCGCCAGGACGAATTGCAAGGGTTCGAAGTCGATGTGATGAATGCCGTCGGAGAAGAAGCTGGACTCGAGATCGAGTTCGAGACGATGTCCTTTTCGGGCCTCATTGGAGCGCTTGAAGCAGAGCGGATCGACACGATCGCAAACCAGATCACGATCACACCCGAGCGAGAGGCCAAGTTCGCCTTCACGCAGCCCTACGTGATTGATGGCGCTCAGGTCGTGACGCGTGAGGGCAACTCGGAGATCGAAGGCGTCGAGGACCTTTCTGGAAAGACCGTTGCCGTCAACCTCGGCTCGAACTTCGAGCAATTGCTGCGCGATCTGCCGAACGCCGATGAAATCGACATACGGACGTATGAGTCCAACATAGAGCAGGATACGGCGCTCGGTCGTGTTGATGCCTTTGTGATGGACCGCGTTTCCTCGGCGCAAGTGATCGCGGAGAGCCCTCTCCCGCTGGAACTGGCGGGCGCGCCATTTTCCGAAATCCGCAATGCGCTCCCCTTTCGCAGCGACGAGGCGGGTCAAGCCATGCGCGACCGAGTCGATGCCGCGCTGACCAGTTTGCAGGAGGACGGCACGCTGGCCGAGATTTCGCGCAAGTGGTTCGACAGCGATATCACGAAACCGGCGGAGTGAACTGAGACATGCGGGCACTTGACCTCGACTACATGCTCGGGCTGGTGCCCGTTATTCTGGGCTACGTACCGCTCACCTTGTTTATGGCCGGGGCCGGCATGGTGCTGGCGCTCATCCTCGGGTCGCTTCTGGCGGTTGAACGGGTATTTAAGGTGCCGGTTCTGGACTGGCTGGTGATGCTTTTCATCAGCTTTTTTCGCGGCACACCGCTGCTCGTTCAACTCTTCCTGTTCTATTACGGGCTGCCTCAGGTGTTGTCCTTCCTGACCCAGATCAATGGCGTGACCGCGGCGATCATGGGGCTGACGCTCCACTTCTCCGCCTACATGGCAGAGAGCATCCGCGCGGCCATTGCAGGCGTCGACCGCAGCCAATGGGAGGCCGCGCAATCCATCGGTATGACTCAGGGCCAGATGATGCGCAGAATTGTCCTTCCGCAAGCAACACGGATCGCCGCGCCGACGCTGGTCAACTACTTCATCGACATGATCAAGGGCACCTCGCTTGCCTTCACTCTGGGCGTGACCGAGATGATGGGCGCAGCACAGAAGGAGGCGGCCGGGAGCTTCCTCTATTTCGAAGCCTTCCTCGTGGTGGCAATCATCTATTGGATCATCGTCGAGATACTGAATCAGGGTCAGCAACGGCTCGAGATCTGGTTGAACAAAGGATACGTGCGATGATCAAGATCGAGGGACTGACCAAGCGCTTCGATGGCACACCAGTGCTGGACAACATCGACTTGACGATTGAAGAGGGTGAGCGCGTCGTCGTGATCGGACCATCGGGCACGGGCAAATCCACATTGTTGCGCTGCGTCAACTTTCTCGACCGGCCGCAATCCGGCACCATCTCGATCGGCGGCCTCACGGTGGATACGGCACGTGCATCGCGCGCCGATATCCTTACCCTTCGGCGCTGCACGGCATTCGTGTTCCAGAACTATGCCCTCTTTGCCAACAAGACCGCCAAGCAGAATATCATGGAGGCGCTGATAACCGTCCAGAAGCGTCCCCGAGACGAGGCCGAGCGTCGCGCAATGGAGGTGCTGGCCGAAACAGGGCTGGCCGAGAAGGCAGACAGCTACCCGGCGGCCCTTTCAGGCGGGCAACAGCAACGCGTCGGGATCGGCCGCGCCATGGCACTTGATGCGTGTTTGATGCTGTTTGACGAGCCTACCTCTGCGCTTGACCCCGAATGGGTGGGAGAAGTCCTCGACCTCATTCGACGGGTGGCCGAGCGTCGTCAGACCATGCTGATTGTAACCCACGAAATGCAGTTCGCGCGCGAGATTGCGGATCGCGTCATATTCATGGATGGGGGGCGTATTGTAGAGCAAGGTCCGCCCGAGAAAGTGCTGGGTCAGCCAAGAGATGAGCGGTTGAAGCGTTTTTTGAGAAGAGTGAAGTGAATGCCCAGTCGCAAATGGACGACCCTGCATCAAGTATCAGATGCCACATCGCACGTGTGTACCTAGTTGTTTGGTATGAGGAACAGGTGTGAAAGATAGCCGGTAGACGCTTGTGTAGGATGCCTGAATTTCCATGTAAAATATTCCCGCGTTGCCATTCACTTGGGTTGCGATCAGCGCCATCAGTGACCCAACCACGACTTCGACCAACAAAACTATTCCCAATTATCGACAAGAAAAAGCAGGCTTTTTGGAAATGCTAAGCCTGCTTGCCTCGCAAAGGCCCCGGCTAAGCCATTAACGTAGCTGCTTTCGGTTGGAAGAAATCGGCCAATCTTTTCGGTTACCTCCGAAGCGAGACCGAACCATGATCACCGAACTGAAGTCCGTCTGCGATGTCTGGACGAAGATGCCGACTGAACGTCAAGCGCGGCTTTTCCTCGAGAGCACCATATGGGCCGATGATCGGTTCTGTCCCCGCAGGTCTTGGCCGAAACGGTTTCGATAATCTCGTGGACCGACACCGAGACGCCTGTCGAAGGCCAGATACAGCCCTTCAGACGAGGCGTAGCCACATTCGGCAGCAATACATGAGATGGATTTGTCTGTTTCTTCGAGCAGGTAGCGCGCATTGTCAAGACGGCATTGCTCGATGAACTGGCCCGGAGGCAAGCCGAATAGCTTTGAAAACGTGCGATTGAAGCTGCGCAGGCTGTAGCCGAACTGCCGCGCAAGGGTCTCAAGCCGAAGATCCTTGTCCAGATTTTTTCTGATGTGACTCTCGATGGGATGCAATCGCGCCTCATCATGGTCGGGGTTTGGCGCAGCGTTGAACTGCGCCTGATCTCCCGGGCGCCTGAAGAACACGACCATGGCCTGCGCGACCTTGCGGGCGAGTTCTGTGCCGAGATCTTCTTCGACAAGGGCGATGGCAAGATCCATGCCCGCAGTCGCACCGCCCGAAGTATAGACGTGACCGTCTTTGACGAAGATCCTGTCTTCTGTCAGGCGCACATTGGGATAGCGACTGCGAAAATCCTGCGCGGCGGCCCAATGCGTTGTGGCTTGACGACCATCGAGCACCTTGGCCTCTGCCAAGATGAAGGCGCCGGTGCAGACGCTGACGATACGCCGAACCTGTTTGGACATACGCGCGACCCAGGCGATGAATTCGCTATCCAACAGACATTCGTCGCGATCGTCGGCAGCCTGAAAGATAAGTGTGTCGACCGGGCCTTCGAGATCGGCATAGCCGGTGGTCGCGGAAATAGAGAGGCCTTGGCAGGCATAGATCTGCCCGGTCCCGCGCGACACGATTTCGACAGTGTAAGCTTGCGGATAACCAGCCTCCCGAAGAAAGAACCGAACTTCGGCAAAGACTTGTAGCAAGCCTATGTATTCCAGCGAGTCAGCGGCCGCATTCGTCGCGATAACGACGCGCTTTGGGCCGGCGGCCGTGCAAGGTTGGCGCCGCAGTCTTGGTACTTTGTAGGTTGGCATCCTTCTGGCCCCTGTTTGGCAAATTAAGAAGTTTGGCACGATCCTTATTCTATATGTCATTGCGCCACAATCCGAAGAACCCACATCGGAGGAGTAACTGACAAAGGAGGCCCACAATGCCGACACAACTGCAAAAAGCGGAAACGATGAAAGCTCTTCATGAAGGGTCCGAGACGTTCCTGATACCGGGCCCGTGGGACGTGGCCTCAGCCAAGGTGTTCGAGGCGCTCGGGTTCAAGGCTCTGGCGACCACAAGTGGCGGTCTGGCCTATGCGTTGGGAAAGCTCGACGGGCAAGTGACCCTTGAAGAGAAGGTTGCCCACTGCCGCGCACTGAGCGAGGCCACCAACATCCCGATTACGACGGATCTTGAAAACGGCTATGATGATGATCCAGAAGGCGTGGCGAATACCATTCGCCGCATTGCCGAAACCGGCGTGGCTGGCGGTTCGATCGAGGATTGGAGCGGCGAGGACATCTACGACTTCAACCACGCGGTCGAACGGATGGAGGCGGCAGTCGAAGCAGCGCGATCTCTCGATTTTCCGTTCGCGGTCATTGGCCGCTGCGAAAATCTCCTGCGCAAGAAGAACGACATGGACGACACGATTCGCCGATTGAAGGCCTATGAGGCTGCCGGTGCCGATGTGCTCTTTGCGCCAGGGCTGAGAACCCCCGATGAGGTCCGAACCGTTGTCCGCGAGATCACCAAGCCCCTTAGCGTCGTCGCGATGTCGCCGGAAATGACCCTTGCCGACCTGACCGAGGCAGGCGCCCGCAGGGTCAGCATCGGCGGGGGAATGGCCATGGCCGTCTACGGCACGCTGATCGATGGCGCCCGCGAGATGAAGGAAAAGGGCACGTTCAACTGGATGAAGGGCATCACAGCGGACAACGCGATTGAGCCGCTTTTGAAAGGCCAATAACCCATGAAATACGAAAGGCTCAACATGACCAAGGCCGTTCATGTGGATATCGTATCCGACATGGTGTGTGTGTTTTGCGTGATCGGGTATCACCAACTGGCGCGCGCCTCCAAAGATACCGGAATTCCGCTCCAGATCCAGTGGCACCCATTCGAGCTCAACCCCTGGATGGAACCGGGCGGTGAGAACCATATCGAATACATGGCCACGCGATACGGTGTCCCGGCAGAAAAAACCTGGCAGATGCGCCGCCAGCTGACCGAAGTTGGCGCCGACCTCGGGTTCACCTTCAACTTCACGGAAGAGACAAGGGTGATCAACACGTTCAAGGCGCATCAACTGATCGACTGGGCGTCGGATCAGGACCTCGGTCAGGAAGTGACCTTGGAAATCTTCAAGGCATATTTCACCAATGGCGAAAACATCGAAGATCACGATGTTTTGGTGGCGGCAGCGGCGAAAGCCGGTCTTGATCCGGACGCGGCCCGTGCGGCTCTACAGTCGGAAAGCCACGCCGAAAGCGTCAGGGCCAAGGGAGCGTTCGCAAAATCGCGCGGTGTCTCGGGCGTTCCCAGCATGATTTTCGAACACAATCACATGGTCAGCGGGGCGCAAGGGGCGGATGCCTATGCCCGGATTCTGCGCCGCCTGACAGAACATCAGGCGGCATGATTCCATGTCGGACGCATCGTTCACTGACGAAACAGGAAATGGAAATAGCGATACATGATTGCCCACGCCCATCTTCACGTTAGCGATTATCAGAAGTCAAAGGCCTTCTACACGAAGGTGCTCGCCACCCTTGGGTACACTAACAACATGGAAGTCGGCCAAGCGGCCGGCTTTCACGATGGCAAGAACACCGATTTCTGGGTTCTGAAAGAGGATGTCGTTCCAACACACCTGGCGTTTGAGGCCAAAACCAAGGACGAGGTTCACGCCTTCTACCAGACTGCGCTGGCCGAAGGGGCGACCGACAACGGTGGCCCCGGCTATCGGGAAGCCTATTGGGCCGGATACTATGCTGCCTTTGTCATCGACCCCGACGGCCACAACATCGAAGCCGCCTACTGGGACTATGAAAAGGCCGGTGAGCAGAGGCCCGCGTAACGATGACCACAATGAAGACCGGGCAGATTTCCTACGATCAGGACATGAAGATCGATGCGAAGACCTGGAACGCCTTTACCGGCTGCACCAAGATCTCTCCTGGTTGCAAGCATTGTTACGCGGAAACCATGGCCAAGAAACTCCAGAAGTGGGGGACGGCGGGCTACGCAAACGGTTTCCGGTTCACGGTGCAGCATGATCGATTGGAACGGGCAGACCCGCTGAAGCGCAGGAAACCGACTTTCTGGTTCATCAACTCGATGAGCGACACCTTCCACGAGGATGCGACCGACGCAGACATCGACCGGATCATGGATATTGTCGAGCGGGGGCATTGGCACAATTTCTACATCCTGACCAAACGTGCCGACCGGATGCGCGCCTATTTCGACAAGCGCCGCGTCCCCGACAATCTGTGGTTCGGGGTCACGGTGGATGATCGGGCATACGGCCTGCCCCGGTTGAAGGATTTGCAGGCGATCGACGGACGCAACAAGCACATCTGTTGCGAACCCTTGCTCGAAGACCTCGGCCCCCTGGATCTTGACGGCATTCGGCTTGTCGTGGGCGGTGGTGAGAGCGGCCCCAAGGCGCGGCGGTGTATGCCCGGTTGGGTCGCCTCCTTGCGGGACCAATGCCTGACACAGAATGTGCATTTCTACTGGAAGCAATGGGGAACCTACGGACCGGATGGCGCACGCCAGGGGAAAAGCCGAACCGGCCACCTGATCGAAGGCAAGTCGTATCTCTCGATCCCTGATGACCTGATGCCGTGATAGACAGCTATACCGTCACCCCATCGACCTATGTGGCGCTGGCCACTGTCGGCGTCGCTTTCCTGGTCTATGGTGGACTGGGTCGCCTGCTGAACCGCCTGTCCTTCAGCAGTGCCATGTTCTTCCTGCTCGTGGGCGTTGCGGCCAGCACCGTCGGGTTAGGCACGATATCCGCCGAGGCGGCAGGCCTGCTGCTTCGGATCTATGCAGAGGTAACCCTCGCCATCGTCTTGTGCACGGAAAGCGCCAGGATGGATTTCCGCGCCCTGCGACGGGACCTCGGCACGCCTGTCCGTCTCATCGCAATTGCATTGCCTGCGTCGATCGTCCTTGGGGGGATTGCCGCTTGGCTAATGCTGCCCGGTATCGGCTGGGTCGAGGCCGCTTTGTTGGCAGTGGTGCTGGCGCCAACTGATGCTGATCTCGCCCGGCCTGTCGCCACCAACCCCGATGTGCCTGAGGAGGTTGCCCTTGGGATCGAGGTTGAAAGCGGTCTGAATGACGGGATTTGCGTGCCGCTTCTGCTAACTCTGGGCGCCCTGGCGGTGGGGGCGCAATCGGATGAGGCCGCCGCGCCCATGTTATTGCGATTTCTCTCCGAGGAGCTTGGGATAGGCACAGGGGTCGGGGCCGCGGTCGGCTTCGCCTTTATCTGGTTTGCCAACACGACCAAGGGCCGCTTTTTCGTGGTTGGATCATGGCTTCTCGTGCCTTTTGTCGCCCTTGCGATATCCTCCTTTGCCCTGGCCCAGTCCCTGGGCGGCAGCGGGTTCATCGCGGCCTTCGTGTCCGGTGTCGTTGTGTCCTTCGACAACCAGAAGCGGCGGTTCAAGCTGATCGAAACCTCGGAAGGTCTGGCAAATGTTGTGTCGGCACTCACATGGATTGCCTTCGGCGTCTTCTGCATCCCGATTGTTTGGGCGTCGGCAACATGGTCAATGGCGGTGCTTTCCATCCTGTTTCTGACGGCGGTGCGCATGGGACCAGCCATGGTCGCGCTGATCGCATCGGGGCTTCCAGCCAGCCAACGCGCTTTCGTCGGGTGGTTCGGGCCGAGGGGGTTGGCCAGCATTGCCTTCCTGATGCTGCTTCTTGACGAAGGCGTCATCACAACCGACGGGCCGATCTTCGAGGTTACTGTGCTGACAATCGCGGCAAGCATCGTTCTGCACGGAATAAGCGCGGGCCCGCTGGCAGCCATGATCGGGCGGCCCAGCGACACCGGCGAGTCGTCGATTGAAAATCAAAAGCGAAATACCGACCAATGAAAGAGGAGGCGGATATGAAGAGTGTCAGAAATGATGTCATCGCATACGGGAAAGAGGAATATGACGTCGAGCCCGATCGGCCCTTCGAGAAGTATCCCAGCTACTTCGTCCTGCGACACAAGGAGAATGACAAATGGTTCGCGCTCGTCATGGACGTGCCCGCGCACAGGATTGGCCTGGAGGGTGACAGGAGCATAGACATTCTCGACATCAAGGCCGATCCCGATGAAATCGGCGCGTTGCGAAAGAAGGTCGGGTTTTTTCCAGCATATCACATGAATAAGGAACACTGGTTGACTGTGATCCTCGATGGCACCGTTGAACTGGATGAAATCAAACGCTTGATCGACCGAAGCTTTACCTTGTCCAAATAACCGGACGAAATTTTCAAAGATTGACAAGCTTCAAGAGGCAAGCCCCACTCAACAGAACACGGCGCGGTAAAGAACTTCCAGCGCCGCGTCTTCAATGTGTTCGTTCGACATTGGACTCTGCTTTGATATGAGTTCAGTACAGGTTTTGCCGTCATTTGCATTGAGTAGCCGTTCATCTCCGCCACGACGAATATCGGTTCTCAGCCCTTCCTCCCGACGTCCCGCGCAGTCGCGGGGAGAATCGAGCACTCGCAGCGAACATTAGGAAGGTCCCGCGAAGCTGTCGCACTCGAACTTGGCACGCCTCCTACTTTTTCTCGTGGGTAATAGGGAAACTATTTGGGCTTCGAGCGCGGTCGACTTGCGCTACAATGATATATCTTCACGTCCTGTCGCCAGGTACTTTCTGATAACCGGGTCGATCTTGCGGCTATTCTCCTCGTAGATCCCGCAGGACCGCAAAACGTCGCGTGTGGATCTGTAGTCGCCCACTCGCTTCCACACAACGTCCGAGGCAAAGGGCGTCCGGCGAGGCAAGGACGCCAGGAAGGACATCTTTCCGAACAACAACTGTTTATTGTGCCGGTGGGGCGGGATCAGGATCGACATCGTGAACGCGCCTTCGTTCTTTTCCTCGTAATCGATCACGAAGATCCGCCCACTATGATAGGCCGCCTTGCCGTCGCACCGAGTCCAGCGGCGGGCGCTGGCGGCCGTGTCTGGCATGGTTTCGATAAGCCGTGTGTGCACGAGCCCATCGCGTTCATCAAGAAATGCGGCATTCACCACGATGCTGCCCGGTGCTGCAGGGGAAAGGAAATGCACTTGATACGTGCCCAGGAGCGGACGCAGCTTTGCAAGATCGCCGGGAAAGGCCACGGCGAACGGGTCCTTGCGCCTGTCCGAAAGGGATCGCTGCCGCCTTGTGACCGCGTCGACCAGCCTGTCATGGGGGCCCAACAACTGCGCATCGTCCAGGCCAAAATACGTGCTGATCCTGCGCAGGTTATGCGCCGAAGGTCGTGCGCGCCCCGCCAGATACTTGCTGAATTGTTGGTGATTGATCCCGATCTCGCGACAGACCTGAGCGACCGAGGGTTTCTCGGCACAAAGATATCTCAGGTTCTCGGCAAGATGCTCTGTCATGAAACTTCTTCCGCAAGTCGCTTAAAGTCGCTCAAGAAAGCATAAAGCCGCTTAGTTGTTTTGCAAAAGGATTCGGCCGATCCCTTGGCAAACGAGAACGCAATGGGAGACCTCGACATGAACAAGCAACAGTATCTCAGCCTACTCCAGACCCGCCTGAATTCGCGCCAGATCGGACGTCGCGACTTCATGCGCGGTGCATTGGCCATTGGGCTTGGTGTGGCTGCCGCAACCGGCCTCGCAGACCGCGCTGCCGCCGCCACGCCACAAAAGGGTGGCATGCTAACCGTCGGCATCGGCCACGGAGCTACGACCGACACGCTGGACCCAGGTAGGCTCGAGGCAGGATTCCTTATTCCTCTGGCTCTCGGTGTAAACGGTTATCTGACCGAGATCGATGCCAACAGTGCCGTGCGACCCTCCATCGCCGAATCCTGGGAAGCGTCGCCGGATGCAAAGGTATGGACTTTCAAACTCCGCCAAGGGGTCGAATTCCATAACGGCAAGCCGGTTACCGTCGAAGATGTCATCGCCTCCATCAACTACCATCGTGGCGAGCAGTCCGAGTCCGCGGGTGCGCCTCTGGTGGCCAACGTCACGGAAATCCGCGCCGATGGGTCAGATACAGTCATTTTCGAACTCGACGCCGGCAACGCGGATTTTCCGGCAGCGCTCAGCGATTACCACTTCCCGATCCTGCCGTCTGCGGACGGCGAGATCGACTGGCAGTCCGGCATCGGCTGCGGCGCGTACCGTCTGGACAATTTCGATCCGGGCGTCTCGGCGGACCTGTCCCGTTTCGAAAATCATTGGACAGATGCCGTCGGACACGTCGAAAACTGGCGCCTGCTGACCCTGCTGGACACCAACGCCCGAATGACCGCCGCAGTCTCTGGCGACGTGGATATCATCAACAAGGTCGACCTGAAGACAGCAACACTCTTCGCCAGGAAACCGGGGATCAACCTTCACTCTGTCGCGGGCACCCAGCATTATTCCTTCCCGATGTTGACCAACACATCGCCCTTCGACGACAACAACGTCCACCAGGCGATAAAGTGGGGCATCGACCGCGAGGAACTGGTCGAAAAAATTCTCTTCGGCTACGGTAGCGTGGGCAATGACCACCCCATCGGCTCGGGCCAGCGGTTCTTCAACACCGAGCTAAGACAGAAAGCCTATGACCCCGACAAGGCAAAGCACTTCCTGAAACAGGCCGGCCTCGACAGTCTGGATGTCCGGCTTTCCGCCTCCGATGCTGCCTTCCCCGGGGCGATTGATGCAGCACTCCTGATCCAGAACTCGGCCAAGGAATGTGGCATCAACGTCGAGGTCTCGCGCGAGCCCAACGACGGCTACTGGAGCGACATTTGGAAGAAAGCTCCCTGGTGCGCGAGTTACTGGGCCGGCCGTCCAGTGGAGGATCTGATGTTCTCTCTCGCCTTCAAGTCCGGGGTGTCGTGGAACGAGAGTTTCTGGTCCAACGAGCGGTTCGATTCTCTGTTGGTCGAGGCCCGGGCCGAGCTTGATGAGGCCAAGCGCCGCGAGATGTATTTCGAAATGCAGGACATCGTAGCCAACAAGGGCGGCGTCGCCATACCGATGTTCGCCTCATACGTATTTGCCACCAGCGACGCGGTCAGAACGCCCGACACATTCGCCTCGAACCAAGACCTCGACGGTGCGAAGTTCATGGAGCGGTGGTGGAAGGTCTGAAGATCGGCCACGTTTTGAACAAAGTGACCGGCCGGTAGCAAACCCGGCCGGTGCGGCCCTGACAAGTTGGGTCGCAAGACATGAGACAAGACAGAACAGGGGCCGGCGATGAAGCTCTTCATGGCGACGCTATCGACCGAGACGAACACGTTCTCGCCCATGCCGACGGCCATGTCCGGCTTCGAGGAGTTTTACCTGCGCCACGGCACGGCGACGCAAGATTCGCCCAACCTGATGACCGAAGCGCTGCACCTGTGGCGCAGGCGCGCCGAAGCCATGGGGTGGGAGGTGACAGAAAGCCTCGCCGCGATTGCCGAGCCCGCCGGGCCCACCATCGCCTCCACCTATGATGCGCTGCGGGGCGAGATCCTGTCGGATCTTGAGCAAGCCAGCGGGGCCGACGTGATCCTGCTGCAACTGCATGGCGCGATGGTTGCCCAACACGTCGAGGATTGCGAGGGCGACATCCTGCAGGCCGTACGCAGCCTTTGCCCTGATGCCATCATCGGCGTCAGCCTCGACCTGCATTGTCACCTGACCGAAGACATGCTCTCGGCAGCGGACTTGATCGTGACGTTCAAGGAATACCCGCACGACGACGCGGCCCCGCGTGCGCGGGAGCTTTTCGATCTGGCGCTTCGGATGACGCGCGAGGAAATCCGCCCCGTCAGCGGCATGTTCGATTGCCGTATGCTGGGCCTTTACCTGACCAAGGAAGGCGAGATGCAAGAGGTCGTACGCGAAATGCACGCTCTTGAAGCGCAGCCGGGCATTCTGTCTGTCTCTTTGGCCCACGGCTTTCCCTGGGCTGACGTAGCCGATGTCGGGACCCGTGTTCTGGTCATCACGGATAATGATGCCGAGCTTGCTGCGCGGACGGCCGAGAATTTCGGCAAGGCATTCTTTGCCCGGCGCGATGCTGTCAACGCTTCATACCCGGATCTCGACACGGCATTAGACCGCGCGATGACGTCGACTGACGGACCAATCGTTCTGGCCGACATGGGCGACAATTCGGGCGCGGGCGCGCCCGGCGACGCGACCTTCGTACTGCGTGAGGTTCTGAAGCGCGGACTTTCGGACGTGGCGGCAGGGTTCTACTGGGATCCGGTCGTGCTGCGCATCTGCAAGGATGCGGGTCGTGGCGCACGGTTGTCGCTTCGGCTCGGCGGCAAGGTCGGGCCGGATTCGGGCGATCCAGTCGATATAGACGCCGAGGTGGTGCATGTCGCGTCAGGCCTTGGTCAGCACCTTGGCGAAGGTCTGGAGCCGCTGGGTACAATGGTCTGGCTGCGCCTCGCAAACGGCGTCGACCTGCTGGTCAATGATCTGCGCACGCAGGTTTATCACCCCGAGGCGTTCGAACAGATGGGCATTCGGCTTGCCACAAAAAAGCTGGTGGTGGTGAAGTCAACCTTTCATTTCTATGCTCCGTTCCGGGCCATCACCACACGCGTCATCCAGGCCGCGACGCCCGGCGGCGCGTCGCCTGACTTCACGACATTCAGATACCTTGGCCCTGGCTCCGAATGCTGGCCGTTCGTGGATGACCCTTTCGACACGGCGGGAAACAAGCTTTCAAATACGCATGATTTGGATCAACCTGCAGTTTGAAGAGTTCCAGTAGGTTAGCAATGATGGTGCAACTCAGCCAGCCTGGGGAAAAGGTGTCGCAATCTGTTACCCGAGGTTGGCGAAAGCGCATGCCTCGATATGGCATAGCCAACTTGTTTGCGTGTACTGAACTAGTTAGGCCTCACGCATGAAGATACCTTCCAAGATGCCTCGCCTCTTGGGGTTTCGTTATATGCGCGAGATCATCGCCTATGCAGTCTGGGTCTTGTCCGTCGTCAGATGATTTGGAACAGTGCTGCCTAATCGGTAGCGGAGGATCTGGCTCGTTGTGGCTTCAGTCTATGCCGCTGTCTGTCGGTGCAGCAAGCGGCGTTTCCCGATTGTCTTTTCCTTAATCTCCTTTCATCGTGCGAGGATGGTTTCTGCCCGGCCGCAGTAAACATCGGCCCGGGTCATGGGCGGGCTCCGGTCTTGTCGATCACCATCTGGCCGTCTTCCTTATGGAGCGGCCCGGGTGGCAAGTGATCGAGCAGGTCGAAAACGGTTTCGGACGGGCGGCACAGACGCACTCCCTTCGGGCTGCAGACGATCGGACGGTTCACGAGGATCGGATGCTCCAGCATCGCGTTCAAGATCGTCTCGTCCGAAATGCCATCTGCCAGCAACCCCAGTTCCTGCGCCGGGGATCTCGTTTCGCGCAACGCCTCGCGCGGGGTCAGATCGGCGGCGGCAAACAGCGCCAGAAGCTGCGGGCGGGTCCAGCCCTCGAACAGGTAGTCGATGACGACCGGCTCCACCCCGGCGGCGCGAATGAAGGCCAGCACATTGCGCGAGGTCCCGCAGTCGGGGTTGTGGTGGATGACGATCATGGATCAGACTCCACCTGCGGCTTCAGGAAAGCGCGCCCGGGTGCGGTTCGCGAAAGCAACCAGCGAAAGCATGACCGGCACTTCGACCAGCACCCCCACGACCGTGGCCAGCGCCGCGCCGGAGTGCAGACCGAAGAGGCTGATCGCCACGGCCACCGCCAGTTCAAAGAAGTTCGACGTGCCGATCATGGCGCAGGGCGCGGCGATCCGGTGCGGCACCTTTAGCAGGTAGGCCGCGCCGTAGGCCAGCGCGAAGATCCCGTAGCTCTGGATCAGGATCGGAACGGCGATCAGAGCTATGATACCTGGGCGCGACAGGATGGTGTCGCCCTGCAGGCCGAAAAGGATGGCAACCGTCGCGATCAGTCCGATCATCGACAGCGGCTTGATCCGCGCGGTGAAGGCGCCAATGGCTGCCTCGGTCCCCAGGGCGCGACGTGTCAGCAGGCCCGCGACGAGCGGCAGAACCACGTAAAGCACCGTTGCCAGAACCAGCGTATTCCAAGGCACCACGATCTCGGTCACGCCGAGCAGCAACGCGACGATGGGCGCGAAAGCCACCACCATGATCAGGTCGTTCACCGACACCTGCACCAGCGTATAGGTGGCATCGCCCCGGGTCAGCTGGCTCCAGACGAACACCATCGCGGTGCAGGGCGCCGCCCCCAGCAGGATCAGCCCGGCGATGTATTGCGCCGCATCTTCGGGCGCGATCCAAGGCGCGAAGACATAGTCAAAGAACAGCACGGCCAATAAGGCCATGGTGAAGGGCTTGATCAGCCAGTTGACCGCCAGCGTGACCAGCAACCCCTTGGGTTGGCGCGCGACTCCGGCAATGGCCCCGAAATCTACGCTGACCATCATCGGATAGACCATCGCCCAAATCAGCACGGCAACGACAAGGTTGATCGACGCGACCTCAGCCGCGGCAATGGTGCTGATCATGCTGGGGGCCACGGTGCCGATGGCGATGCCTACGATCATGGCGATCGCAACCCAGAGGGTCAGGAGGCGCTCAAAACGGCCCATGGGGACCGGGGCGGCGGTGTCAGACATGGCAGGCTCCGGTGTCATAATTTCGTCACTTCGCGTATTCACGAATTGATTGATGGGTACGCCAGCACGGGCTGGCTTGTCAACACACTTCATTTCGCGTAATGACGAAATATGGATCAACCTTTCGCCATCGACGCTTTCAGCGCCCTTGCCCATGACACCCGGCTCGAGATCTTTCGGCTGCTGGTACAGCGCGGCCCGGCGGGTACACCAGCGATGGAGGTGGGGCGCCTGCTGAACATCAAGCCCTCGACCCTGTCGGGGCACTTGGCCACGCTGAAACGCGCTGGTTTGGTCAGCACTGAACGCCACCACCGCGAGATTCAGTATGCCCCGCGATTTGATGCGGTGAACGCGCTGGTGCGGTTCCTGCTAAAGGATTGTTGCGGCGGCGATGAAAGCGCCTGTGCGGGCATCGGCCTGCCGGACTGAGTATGGATGGTGACCGAAACCTGGCATGGCTGCCTGTTTCATGCCGCCGTGGCTGCCGACCCGAACAGCCTGCCCCTGCGCGCCCTTCTGGAACGCCACAAAGCCGAGGTCGCGTCCTGCGCGGCCGCGGCGACCGGTCTTAGTGCGGCCGAGACCGAACTGTTCGTGATCATCGAGGGCCTGACCCAGGCCTGGCCTTTGCGCGACGACGCCGCGATCGAGGCCGCCAAGCGTCTCGCGCAGGCGCTGCGGGCCGCGCTCGGGTAGCTGTCCCGCACGGCACATGAACGGGGCTTGTCAGGTTCAGTCGTTCTGACATGCGCCCCCGAGACCCTCGCGCGCAGCGCTACGTCACGATTTCTTTCAGCCAGTCCAGAAAGACGGCCAGCCGCCGCAAACCCGATGCGCGCGTGAGATAGAGTGCGGTCATCTCCAGCGGCTCGGCCGTGACCTCGCCGGGGAAAAGCTCGACCAGCCGGCCCGCTTTCAGATCCTCGGCGACCATGAAGTCGGAGAACCGTGCGATACCGCAGCCGGCGACCACAAGCCGCCGGACCGCTTCCCCGTTCGAGGCCTCTACAGCGGCGGGAACCTCGACGGGGTGGTCCATGCCGCGAAACTCCAGCAGGTTGATATGGGCAGGCGCCGAGAACCGCACCTGCGCCAGTCGCGCGAGATCACCCGGCATCTCTGGCCATCCCTGCGCGTCGAGGTAGTGCGGAGCCGCGACGAGTTTCCACGGAGTTCGACCCAAAGGCCGCTTCAGCAGGTCACTGTCTTCCAGCGGCCCGAACCGGATGGCGACATCGGCATGGGCGCCGATCAGGTCAATCACATCGTCGGTCATGTCGAACCGCAAGCGGATCTCGGGATAGCGGGCGCGGAACTCGGGCAAGCGTGGCGCGATGGCGTGCAGCAAAAAGGGCACCGGTGCGTTGACACGCAACGGCCCGCGCGGGGTGCGCCCGCTGGTGCCCAGCTCCGCAAGCGCCTCAGCCCGGGCGAGGATGTCGCGCGCAGTGTCCAGGAAATCGCGCCCCTCGGGCGTCATTTCGATCATCCGCGTCGTGCGGCGCAGAAGCGTCACGCCCAGCTGCTGTTCCAGCCGACTCACCGTCCGGCTGAGGGTCGAGGGCGCGACCCCCAAGCGCCGGGACGCCTCGGCAAAGCCGTTATCCTCGACGATCGCGACAAAGGCCACGAGGTCCCGGGTCTGAGGTAATTCGTGCATTTGGCGCAATGACCCTTTCCGCCATCTTCTGTTCCCGCAAAGGCTACGGCCTGCCATCTCTCCGGTCGAGACAAAATTCCCAATCCGGAGATCAGACCCATGCCACTTGCCCTCTGGGCGCTCACCATCAGCGCCTTTGCCGTCGGGACGACCGAGTTCGTTATCGTCGGCCTCATCCCCACCATCGCCGCAGACCTCGGCGTCTCGCTGCCCTCTGCCGGGCTGCTTGTCAGCCTCTACGCGCTTGGCGTCACCATCGGCGCCCCGGTCCTGACCGCACTGGCCGGCAAGCTGCCGCGCAAGACGCTTCTGCTTGCGCTGCTGACCCTGTTCATCGCCGGCAATGCCTTTGCCGCGGTCGCCCCGGGCTATGGCAGCCTGATCGCGGCGCGTTTCGTCACCGGGCTAGCCCACGGTGTCTTCTTTGCCATTGCCTCGACCATCGCGACCGATCTGGTGGAGCGCGAGAAGGAGAGTTCGGCCATCGCCACGGTCTTTCTCGGCCTGACGGTCGCGCTTGTCACCGGGGTGCCCTTCGGCACCTGGATCGGCCAGACCTTCGGGTGGCAGTCGACCTTCCTCGGGGTTGTCGCCCTCGGCCTGATCGGCCTGATCGCGAGCGCCGTGCTGGTGCCCAACAATCTGCGCCGCGGTGCGCCCCCGTCGCTCAAGGCGCAGATGCAGGTTCTGACCTCGCCGCGACTGCTGCTTGTCTACCTGATCACGGCGGTGGGTTATGGCGGCAACTTTATCGCCTTCACCTATCTTGCGCCGATGCTGACGGATGTGACGGGCCTGTCGGCCGGAGCGGTCAGCCTCGTGATCCTGCTCTACGGGGCCTCCGTGGCGGCGGGCAACATCCTTGGCGGCAAGCTGGCCGACCGGACCGGCCCGGTTCCGGCACTGACGCTCATCTTCGCGGGGCTCGCCGCGTCTCTCGCAGCACTTGGTGTGGCGCTCGCCTCGCCGGTCGCAGCGATCGCCGTCGTGGCGGTCTGGGGTGGCTTTGCCTTTGCCAACGTGCCGCCGCTGCAGAGCTACACCGTCGCCATCGCGCGGGAGGTCGCCCCCGGCGCGGTCGACGTGGCCTCGGGCCTCAATATCGGTGCGTTCAACCTCGGCATAGCCGTGGGGGCCTGGGCCGGTGGCCTCGTGGTCGATGGCATCGGCCTTGCCGCGACGCCCTTCATCGGCGCCGTAGTCGTCCTCGCCGGCATTGCGCTGGTCCGGCTGTCCGGCGGCCTGGCCAGGCGCAGCCACCCGGTCGCCGCCGAGTGACCGCGTCCGGTTCCACAAATTGCAAATGAAAGGAGCACCCTCATGAAACAGGTTCTGCGCATTACGTGCCTTGAGGCGTGGAACGATCCCGCCCTGACCGCCGTTCCGACCACCCAAATCGAAAAGGACACCATACAATGACGATCAAACCCATCGGCCCCGCCGCCATCCCGAACCTTGGTCTAGGCACGTTCAAGATGCCCGAAGGCGAGACACGCGACATCGTCGCCGCCGCGCTTGCCGAGGGCTACCGGCATATCGACACCGCGCAGGCCTATGGCAACGAAGAAGAGGTAGGAGCCGGGATCCGCGCCGCGGACGTGCCCCGTAACCAGGTCTTCGTGACCACCAAGATCCTGCCCGAGCACTTCGCCGCCGGTGATTTCCGCGCCGCCACAGAGCGCTCGCTGGCCGCGCTCGGCACGGATTACATCGACCTGCTCCTGCTTCACTGGCCCTCGCGCACGGTGCCGCTGTCGGAGACTCTGCCCGTGCTCGACGCCCTCATCGCCGAGGGCAAGGTTCGCTTTGGCGGCGTGTCGAACTTCACGATCGCGCAACTGAAAGAGAGCGAGACCACCCTTGAAGCGCCGCTGGCCGCCAACCAGATTGAGCTTCACCCGTTCCTGGACCAGTCCAGGCTGCTCGCGCACATGGGCACGCGCAAAATCCCGTTCGAAGCCTATTCGCCGCTCGCCCAGGGGGCGGTGATGGAAGACAAGACATTGAAGGAGATCGCAACCGCGCACGGCACCACACCGGCGGCCATCTCGGTGGCTTGGCTACTCGCGAAACCGCTCGGCGTCGCTGTTCCCAAAACTGCAAAGACGTCACGCCTTGCCGGCAACCTTGCCGCCGCCGAGATCAACCTCACGGCCGAAGAGATCGCGCGCATTGATGCCCTCACACGCCCGGATGGGCGCATCGTCTCGCCGGACGCACTCGCGCCCGATTGGGACTGACATTCAGCACTGAACACAAGGAGACACAAACATGTCAAAGATCCTCATTCTCTCCACCGCCCATGCCGAACTCGGCGAGACGGGCAACAAGACCGGCGTCTGGCTCGAGGAACTGGCCGCCCCTTATTTCGCGCTGAAGGATGCTGGTCACGACATCACCGTCGCAACGCTGGGCGGCGCACCCATCCCCGTGGACCCGAACTCGGAGCCGCAGGGCGACGGCGCCGATGCCCGTTTCAAGAAGGATAAGGCCGCCATGGCGCTGCTCGAGGCGCCCGCATCGCTTTCCGACCAGCGGCCGGGCGATTTCGATGCAGTCTTCATCCCCGGTGGCCACGGTGCTGTCTGGGACCTCGCCTCTTCCGACGAGGTCGCGCAATTCCTGTCGGCCGCCTGGGAGAAAGGCAAGGTGCTCGCCTCGGTGTGCCATGGTCCCGCGGCCTTCGTCGGTGTCAAGGTCAATGGCGAACCGCTCGTGAAGGGGCGCAAGGTCTCGGCATTCACCGACAGCGAAGAGAAGGGCACCGGCCTCGAGGCCGTCGTTCCTTTCCTCCTCGAGACCCGCCTGCGCGAGCTTGGCGCGGACTTCCAACCGGGCCCTGACATGAAACCGAAGGCGGTTCAGGACGGTCGCCTCATCAGCGGGCAGAACCCGATGTCCTCCGACACGGTGGCCGAGTTGCTGATCGCTCAACTCGATTGATACGACATTGGTGCCAGCCTTGCGGGGACCCCGCTGGGCTGGCACGGCCGCGCTAACAGGCGCCGGGAAAACGCTGGTCGCGATCGGACCGCTTACGGAGAGGATCATTTCCCCTCCTACTGGTGATCCGCGACCCTGCGAAGCTCCGGAAAGGGCATTGCCAACTTATTTGCACCCGGCTGAAAGCGGCCTGCTCCGCGCCCGTCATGCGGTCATCTCGATTGCGTAGCTGTTCCAAAGATCAAAGGCATCGGATCGGGCGTGGCGGTACGATTTGGCGGTAAGACGATAGCGGCGGGGACAGAAGATCGTGTTGATCTGGTCATGTGCGATCAGAAACCTCTGAGCCTGTCCGGGTGATTTGAACCGCCCCATGAGTTTCTCTCGTTTTCGAGTTGGCCGATGGGATCCTTCGATCCGGTTGTTCAAGCTCTTGTGCGCCCGATGATCAGCATTCGCCACGAGGTTGCGGATCGGCCTGATGTAACTGCGCAGCTTGTCGGTGATCACGATCCGCGGTGCACCGAACCGGTCGATCAGCTGCTTCAGGAACCGGCTGGCGACCTTTGCATTACGTTGCTTTTGCACAAGGATGTCGAGCACATTTCCATTCGCGTCGACTGCCCGCCAAAGCCATAACTTCACGCCATTGATCGGAATAACGACTTCATCCAAGTCCCATTTGTCACTGGCGCCCGGCCTGTCGCGCTTGATGCAATCGGTGAAATGGCGGCCAAACCGGTTCACCCAGTTCCGGACGGTTTCCCGGCTGACCATCACGCCGCGTTCGGCCAGCAGATCCTCGACATCTGCCGTGCTCAGCGCAAACCGATGGTAAGCCCAGACGGCATAGGAGATGATCTCGCGGGGAAAACGAAAGCCCTTCAGGCGTCGCATTGTCGGCACGGTTTTCATGATGACCGCCTATCCCGACGGAACCACGTGATCAACTTGGCAATGCCCTCATGCGTCGTCGTCCCCATCCCCGAGCATGCTTTTTTTGAGCAATCGGTTCTCGAGCATCAGATCGGCGACCGCCTCCTTGAGCGCCGCCGACTCCGAGCGCAACTCCTTCACCTCCGGCGCTGTGGCCTGACGTGTCGTATCGCCAGCGAGCTGCTTCTTGCCGGCCTCGAGGAACTCCTTCGACCAACTGTAGTAAAGGCTCGTAGCAATCCCCTCGCGACGACAGAGTTCCGCGATACTGATTTCGCCGCGCAGACCTTCCAGCACGATGCGGATCTTCTCCTCCGCGCTGAACTGGCGCCGCGTCTTGCGTCGGATGTCCTTGACGACCTTTTCGGTCGACCCTTTTGGTGTTCCGGATTTGTGTCTCATCTTCACTCCTTGACGGTTCAGATGAGCCAGAAATCCTCCGTTATGCAATCACGCCGATCTGTACCATGGGCGCTGATCCCGGACAGGCACAACCAGTAACTGATTTTGCTCAGCTTTTTGAGGCAAGAGTCCGAGAAATAACAGCACCATGACATCTGACAACGGCCGAGGGCGCGTTGGGTAGCACATCAGTTGGAGAACAGGCTAATCTCAAGTCGAGGACTTTTCAGGGGTGCAGGTCAGAAGCTTTCGAGGCATGGAAAATCGCGGCCAACGTCGCTTGATGTAAAATCGGCACGCCAACCTGAAGGCTGCTTGAGTTACTGTGACAACACCATTTTTGCGAACAGTTGTATTTCGAGACTTATTCAGCTTTCAGCGCATAGCAGTATTAAAATTGCTGGGCCGCGATTGAAGCGGGCCAAAAAGCCGATCGCAACGTTGATGAGGCCGTCATTTGAGACTTAGTCATAGCTGCGCAGGTCCTCGATCACCTTGCCATCGTTGGGCAGGCTTCCCTTGGCCACCACCTCGATCCGGCCCTTCAGCTTCAGCACATCCGTAACCGTCGCCGCATAGGCCTCGGGCCCGCCGCCCTCGGCCTCGATCTGCACGGTCATCACGTCCATCTCGCCCTCGCGGCTGGCCACCACCCTTGCCCGCGCGATCTCGGCGTGCTTGGCCACCAATGCAGCTACCTGCTCGGGGCGCACGAACATGCCCTTGATCTTGGTGGTCTGGTCGGCCCGTCCCATCCAGCCCTTGATGCGCATGTTGGTCCGTCCGCAGGGGCTTTCCCCTTCCATCACAGCGCTCAGGTCGCCAGTGGCAAAACGGATCAGCGGATAATCCGGGTTCAGCGTGGTCACCACCACCTCGCCAACCTCTCCGGGCGCCACCGGCGTGCCAGTGCCGGGCGTCACGATCTCAACGATCACGCCTTCGTCGACGATCATCCCCTCCTGCGCCGCGCTTTCATAGGCGATGTTGCCCAGATCGGCGGTGGCATAGCATTGCAGGCAGGTGATGCCCCGGTCCGCGTACTCCTGCCGCAGCGACGGAAACAGCGCCCCGCCCCCCACGGCGGCCTTGGTGATGCTCAGGCGCAATCCCATCTCGTCCGCCTTGTCCAGGATCACCTTCAGGTAATCCGGCGTCCCGGCATAGGCCGTGGTCCCGATGTCATGCGCCGCCTGCACCTGAAGCTCGGTCTGCCCCGTCCCGGCGGGCAGCACCGTGGCCCCCACGGCCCGCGCGCCGTTCTCGAACATCATGCCGGCGGGCGTCAGGTGATAGCCGAAACAGTTCTGCACGATATCGCCCGCGCCCACCCCGCACGCATGCAGGAACCGCCCCATCCGCCACCAGTCATTCCCCGTGCCGCCCGGCTCATAGATCGGCCCGGGGCTCTGGAACACATGCGCAAAGCCCGAGACCGGCCCCGCCGTCAGCCCGCCAAAGGGCGGCGCGGCCTTCTGCGCCTGTCCCAGGTCCGCCTTGCGCAGCACCGGCAACCCGGCCAGATCGGCCACGCTCTTGATATCCCCCGGCGCGACCCCCGCCAGCGTGTCGCCGTAACCCGGCAATCCTTGCGCCCGTTCGATCTGCGCGCCCAGCGCTTCGGATATGGCCGCCGCCCGCGCATCGGGACTCCGCGTCTTAAGGTCGTCGTAAAACTGGCTCATCTCCTTGCTCTCCACCGGCCGCTTCGGGCCCTTCCCGACCTGCGCCTCAACTCAGCCACCGCTTGCGGCGGCGATAGCTGCGCACGTCGCGGAACGATTTGCGCCCCTCGTCCGACATGCCCAGGTAGAATTCCTTCACATCCGGGTTCTCGCGCAATTCCTTCGCGGGCCCGTCCATCACTACGCGCCCGCTCTCCAGGATATATCCATACTGCGCGAACCGCAGCGCCACGTTGGTGTTCTGCTCGGCCAGCAGGAAGGTATAGCCCTCCTCCTCGTTCAGCGACTTCACAATCCCGAAAATCTGCTCCACCAGCTGCGGCGCCAGCCCCATGCTGGGCTCGTCCAGCAGGATCGTCTCGGGCCGCGACATCAGCGCCCGCCCGATCGCGCACATCTGCTGCTCCCCACCCGAGGTATAGCCCGCCTGGCTCTTCCGCCGCTCCTTCAGGCGCGGAAAATATTCGTAGACAAGGTCCAGATCCTTCTCGATCTCCCCCTTGCTCGACCCGCGCGTATAGGCCCCGGTCAGCAGGTTCTCCTCCACCGTCAGGTGCTCGAAGCAATGGCGCCCCTCCATCACCTGGATCACGCCCTTCTTCACCAGCTCCGACGGCACAAGGTCCTGCACCCGCTCCCCGCGGTACCGGATGTTGCCCTTGGTCACCTCGCCCCGCTCGGATTTCAGCAGGTTGGAAACCGCCTTCAGCGTGGTGGTCTTGCCCGCCCCGTTGCCGCCCAAAAGCGCGGTTATCCCGCCCTTGGGCACGCTCAGGCTCACGCCCTTCAGCACGAGGATCACGTGGTTGTAGATCACCTCGATATTGTTCACCTCAAGCAGGTTCTCTTCGGTTCGTCCTGAGTTCATCATTATTCCTAATCTTTTTTGATCACTCGAAGGCGGGTCAGAGTTGTGATCTCGAAGCGGCAGCTTGGCCCCCGCTTCGAGAGGCTATTTTGCCGAAGTTACTCGCAGCGAAGCTCGATGCCTACTTCGGCTGCATATGCCTCGGAATCTGCAGTAATTAATGGGTTAATCACGTCGTTGTCGGGAGCAATGAAATCAGTCAACATTGTCCAGCTCTTTGTCTCTGCATCCCATTGACGCACAGCGGCCAAGCCCTGGCCGCCATGATTGTCACATGTCGCCTCAATTTCCGGAGCGAAGTTTTCGAAGCCAAGATTGGCCATTAGCTCTTCTGTAACTACTAGAGTTTCCATACCGTCTCGGACCATCGGTGCTGTAACTTGTGACACTCCATGAATTTCTTGCGCAGTTTTAATCGCCTCAACCGCTAGCATGGCGGAATAGAGGCCACGATTGTAAAGCACTGTACCCATCTGATCGCCATTTCCTGCTGCGAGCCCTTTGTCATAAACGAACGTCTTAAGGTCGCCGTATACGCCGAAGTTTGCGCCCGACGCATGCATAGCCAAAGCCTTGTATCCATCGGAGTTTTTTCCACCGGGCAGCACATCTGACTCAGAGCCCGACCACCAAACGCCAATCATGTTTTCCAGCGGAAAGCGCACGTTAACCGCTTCGTTGATAGCAACAGGGTTCATTACGCCCCAGCCCCACAACAACACGTAGTCCGGCTGTTCACGCCGGATTTGCAACCACTGCGACTTTTGCTCCTGTCCAGGGTGGTCAACTGCAAGAGCAGTGAAGTTGAACCCGTGCTTATCTGCCAAGATTTCCAAGGTCGGAATTGGTTCTTTGCCGAATGCAGAATTATGGTGAACCAGCGCGATCGATTTACCGGTCAGATCGCCATTATTCTCCTTGAGCAAGTATTTGACAGCGACACTGGCACCTGCCCAATAATTCGTCGGATAATTGAAAATCCATTTGAAAACTGCGCCGTTAGCAGCCGAAGTCCGGCCATGTCCTATCGAATGAATTGGGATTTGGTCTGCACTGGCCTTAGGGATAAGCTGATAGTTCAGTCCGGTTGAAACCGGTTGATAAAGAACTGCTTTCTGCTTGGTCGCTTCGTAGCACTCGACACCTTTCTCAGTATTATAACCAGTTTCACACTCAGGCATAACGATCTTTTGTCCGCCAACACCGCCGTCACGCTCGTTGATTAATGTGAAGTAGTCTGTGTATCCATCAGCGATCGGAATTCCGTTCGCGGCATATGGTCCGGTTCTAAAACTAATTAAAGGTATTGTAAGATCTGCCATAGCAGGGCCTGCGAACATTGCTATTACAAGCGCGAATGTTATGATTTTACTCTTCATTGGTCAGTTACCTCCCTTGGTTTTTCTGACGTTGTAAAGCTAGGGGCCGGCCCAACCTTCCGTACCGGTTGCTTCAATGAGGGAAGGGCCACAATCTCAGCTTCTCTTTTGTGAGACGCCAAAGTTGTGCCAGCCCATGCGGTTCTGCGATTAGGAAAATGATGATCAAGGCGCCGAGTATGATGAACTCGAAGTGTGCTGCTAGATCTGCAGGCCATCCCAACCCGCCCACCAGCACGTTCTTCAGCAAAACCGGTAACAGCACTAGGAACGCCGCGCCCGCGAACGAACCGAAGATCGATCCCAGCCCGCCGATGATCACCATGAACAGCACAAGGAACGATTTGCTTATCCCGAAGGACTCTCCCGCATCCACAGATCCAAGGTAAGCAGCAAAGAACAACGCCCCCGCAATCCCGACGAAAAAGCCCGACACGGCAAAGGCGCTCAGCTTGGCCTTCAGCGGATTGACCCCGATGATCTCGGCGGCAATGTCCATGTCCCGGATCGCCATCCACTGCCGCCCCTGCATCCCGCGCGTCAGGTTCCGCGCCACCAGCGCGCAAACCACGGTGAATACCAGGCAGAAAAGATACGCGGCCCAGGGCGCGGTCTCGGCCCCGGTGATCGGCACGCCCAGCACCGTGCGCTCCGGCGCGTTGATCTGGCCCGAGGCCGAGTAGTTGTAGAACCACCCCACCCGGTTGAAGAGCCAGACAAGAAAGAACTGCGCCGCCAGCGTCGCCACAGCCAGGTAGAACCCCTTGATCCGCAAGCTGGGCAAGCCAAACAGCACGCAGACCCCCGCCGTGATCCCGCCCGACAGGATCACATGGAAAAAGATGCTCACCTCCGGGAAACCCGTCATCAGCTTGTAACAGGCATAGGCCCCCACGGCCATAAACCCCCCGGTGCCCAGGCTCACCTGCCCGCAATAGCCCACCAGGATGTTCAGCCCGATCGCGGCAATCGAATAGATCAGGAACGGCAGGAAGACCGCGTTCACCCAGTAATCGTTGATCACGAAGGGCACGACGGCGAACGCCGCCAGCAGCACCGCATAATACCGATACCTGTCGAACTTGATCGGAAAGGTCTGGCTGTCCGCCACGTAGGACGTCTTGAAGTCGCCCGCCTCACGATAAAACATCAGATCTCTCCTCCACATACGTCACAGGCCCGAAACGAAGCTCCCGCGCGCAGGGCGGCGCAAGCCTGACCGGCCAAACGGCATCGTCCGCAATGGCAATCCGGCAGTTCACGCCGCACCCCCGTCTTTCTTCAGCTGCGTCCTCAGCTTGGCCAACTGTGTGGCCGCGTCCTGAAAAGTGGCGCGTCCCGACTGCGCAAGCGCAATATCGGCCTTGCACGCAGGGCAGGTGTAATGCCGCCCCTGGAACAGCGCACTTGTCTCGAAATGTATCGCCGTACCGCAATCCGGGCAGGGTAGGGTTTGATCCATCGGCACCGCTCACACCCGCTCAATGATCTTCTCGCCGAACAGGCCCTGCGGCCGGAACACCAGGAAAATCAGCGCCAGCACATAGGCAAACCAGATCTCCGTCGCCCCGCCCAGGTAGGGCGCGCCGATGGCGAACTCAAAGAGCTTCTCGCCCACGCCGATCAGCAAGCCCCCCACGATGGCCCCGGGGATCGAGGTGAAACCGCCCAGCATCAGCACCGGCAACGCCTTCAGTGCGATCAGGCTCAGCGAGAACTGCACGCCCGATTTCGTGCCCCACATGATCCCCGCGACCAGCGCCACGAACCCGGCCAGCGACCACACCATCACCCAGATGAAGTTCAGCGAAATGCCCACCGACAGCGCCGCCTGGTGATCGTCCGCCACCGCCCGCATCGCGCGCCCCTGTTTGGTGTATTGCGCGAACACGATCAGCGTGAAGACCAGCGCGGCGGCAATCACCGTCGCCACGATGTCCAGGTTGTCGATGAAAAAGCCGTATCCGAACCACCCCGCCGTGGTCGTGTCGATCACCTCGTTGATCCCCTGCGGCAGGCCCACATCCATCGTCTTGATGTCCGACCCCCACATCATGTCCCCGAACCCTTCGAGGAAATAGGCAAGGCCGATCGTGGCCATGAACAGGATGATCGGCTCCTGGTTCACCAGGTGCTTGAAGATCAGCACATTCACGACCCAGGCCAGCGCCACCATCACCACCATCGTCAGCAAAATCGCTGCCAGCGCCGGCACGTGCCAGCCGAAATGGTGGATCTCCGTGCCGAAGATCGCGTTGATCAGGTGCGAAAACGGCACCTGCCCTTCCATGATCCCCACCAGCGTCAGCGCGGCAAACAGCGCCATCACGCCTTGCGCGTAATTGAAGATCCCCGACGCCTTGTAAATCAGCACGAAGCCCAGCGCGACCAGCGCGTAAAGAACCCCGGCCATAAGGCCGTTCAGGAACACTTCCATTCCGAAAATCAGCTGATCAGGCATCACGTACCTCCTTCGCATTCCCGCCCCGGACCTGATCCGGGGCCTCCCGGCTGCCGAGGTCCCGGCTCAAGGCCGGGACGGGCGACCTGCCCGCATCAATCTGGGGCGTCGTAGGATGGGTGAAAACCCATCTTCGGTGGGTGAAAACCCACGCAGACCGCCCCACATCAATCATGCGCCACCCCCAAATAGGCATCGATCACCGCCTGGTTGCTGCGCACCTCGTCCGGCGTGCCATCCCCGATCTTCTTGCCGTAATCCATCACCACGACACGGTCGGACAAATCCATAACCACCCCCATGTCATGCTCGATAAGAACAATCGTGGTCCCGAACTCGTCATTCACGTCGAGGACAAAGCGGCTCATGTCCTCCTTCTCCTCCACGTTCATCCCCGCCATCGGCTCATCAAGCAGCAGGATCGACGGCTCTGCCGCCAGGGCCCGCGCCAGTTCCACGCGTTTCTTGAGGCCGTAGGGCAGTCGCCCCACCGGCGTCTTGCGGATATGCTGGATTTCCAGAAAGTCGATGATCCGCTCCACGAAAGCCCGGTTCTCGACCTCCTCGCGCTCGGCCTTGCCCTTCCACAGAGATTGCGAAAACAGCCCCGATTTCATCTGCCGGATGCGCCCCGTCATCACGTTGTCCAGCACGCTCATCCCCTCGAAGAGGGCGATGTTCTGGAACGTCCGCGCTATCCCCTGTTGCGCCACCTGGTAGGGCTTCATCTGCGGGCGCTTTTCGCCCTTGTACCAAACCTCGCCTTCCTGCGGATTGTAGAAGCCGGAAATCACGTTCAGCATCGAGGATTTGCCCGCACCATTCGGCCCGATGATCGCCCGGATCTCGCCTTCCCGCACGTCAAAGCTGATATCCTGGATCGCGACCACCCCGCCGAAACGCAGCGTGATGTTCTTCATCTCCATCACCACGCCGCCGATCTTGCGGCCATCCTCGGTGGTGAAACCTTCGGTCTGATCAAGCATTAAAACTCTCCCAACGCGAAACGGGATGGCGGGCGGGGCGAAAGCAAAGCTGAGCGTCGTCCCATCATTCCGCCGCCACCTTCTCCTGCGCCACCGGCACCACCTCGGCCTCCACGATCTTCAGAGTGGCCGAGATGCTGCCCTTGCGCCCATCCTCATAGGTCACTTCCGTCGTGGTGAACTTCTCCGTCGAGCCGTCATACAAGGCCCCCAAGAGCTCCTCGAACTTCTCCGAGATCACGCCCCGCCGCACCTTCCGCGTTCGGGTCATCTCGCCGTCATCCGCATCCAGTTCTTTGTGCAGCACCAGGAAGCGATGCACCTGGCAATGCGCCAGCATCGGGTCCTCGGCCAGGCTCCGGTTCACCTCTTCGACGTGCTCCTTCACCGTCTCCAGCACGCGCGGATGCCCCGCCAGCTCCTGGTAGGAGGCATAACCGATATTGTTCCGCTCGGCCCAGTTGCCCACGGCATTCAGGTCGATGTTGATGAAGGCCGTGCACTGCTCCCTCTGGTTGCCGAACACCACGGCCTCCAGGATGTTGGGATAGAATTTCAGCTTGTTTTCCACGTATTTCGGGGCAAACAGGCTGCCATCGGCCATCTTGCCCACATCCTTGGCCCGGTCGATGATCTTCAGGTGCCCGGTCGCCTCGTCGATGAACCCGGCATCGCCCGTCGCGACCCAGCCCTCGGCGTCCTTGGTGCTCGCCGTGCTTTCGGCGTTCTTGTAGTATTCCTCGAACACGCCATCGCCGCGATAGTAGACCTCGCCGCTCTCGGCGATGCGCAGCTCGACGCCCGGCGCGGCCACGCCCACCGTGTCGCTATAAACCTCGCCATCGGGCTGCAAGGTGATGAACACCGATGCTTCGGTCTGCCCGTAAAGCTGCTTCAGGTTGATGCCCAGGCTCCGGTAGAAATCAAAAATCTCCGGCCCGATCGCCTCGCCCGCCGTATACCCCACGCGCACGCGCCCGAACCCCAGCGTATCCTTCAAAGGCCCGTACACCAGCAGCCCGCCAAGCTTGTATTTCAGCCGGTCCCACCCGCTGACGCTCTTGCCGTCCAGGATCGCCGGCCCCACCTTCCGCGCATGCGCCATGAAGGTACGGAACAGCCATTGCTTCATCTGGCTGGCATCCTCCATCCGGATCATCACGTTGGTCAGCTGGCCCTCGAACACCCGCGGCGGGGCGAAATAATACGTCGGCCCGATCTCGCGCAGGTCCACCTGCATCGTGTCCGGGCTTTCCGGGCAGTTCACGCAGAACCCGCACCAGTACGCCTGTCCGATGGAAAAGATGAAATCCCCCACCCACGCCATCGGCAGGTAAGCCAGCACTTCCTCATTCCGCGTCAGGTGATCAAACTCCGACGAGGATTTCGACGCTTCGATGATGTTTCGGTTCGACAGCACCACGCCCTTGGGCTTGCCGGTCGTGCCCGAGGTATACAGCATCACACAGGTGCTGTCATATTCTAGGGCCTCGCGCCGCGCCTTCAGCTCGGACATCAACGTGTCTTTCGCCTCACGCCCCTGCGCCTGCATATCGCTGAACTGGTGCAGCTTGCCATGATCGTATTTCCGCAGGCCGCGCGGATCCACGTATATCATGTGCTCGAACTGGTGCAGGCCCTCCTGGATGTCGATGATCTTGTCGACCTGTTCCTGGTC
Source organism: Roseovarius sp. THAF8 (assembly GCF_009363735.1). NCBI lineage: Bacteria > Pseudomonadati > Pseudomonadota > Alphaproteobacteria > Rhodobacterales > Roseobacteraceae > Roseovarius > Roseovarius sp. THAF8. The sequence goes on from NZ_CP045412.1 coordinate 89,616, forward strand.
CTCGACAATGGCAAACCGCGCGCCGCAATGGTCCAGCACATAGGCCATCTCGTCGCTGGCGCTGTCCTGATAGACCGGCACCGGGATCGCCCCCACCGATTGCGCCGCGACCATCGACCAGTAGAAATAGGGCCGGTTACGCCCGATGATGGCAATGAAGTCGCCTTTATCGACGCCAAGCTTCAACAGCCCCAGCGCCAGCGCCTCGATTTCCTGCTCCGCCTCGGCCCAGGTCCAGCTCTGCCAGATCCCGTATTCCTTCTCCCGATAGGCGGGCCTGGCTCCGAACTGCGCGGCGTTGCGCTGCAAAAGCGCCGGAATGGACGCAAGCCCATCCGCGCCTCTCGACGACTGTGCCAAATTGTGTCCTCCCTTTGTCCACATTTTTCAGCGCCCGTCCAGAGTTCAATGCTCTTTGCGTTGGAAGTGGGCCGCTATAGATCGCGCCTCACTTAATGTGCACGGCCTGCTGGGCCGAGCTTGGGTCAACCTAGTAGAACGTGAATAGTTAGTCGTTTGACCCTGTTGACACCTCTGGTCGCCACCTATCGCTTGCAACAGGCATCCCTTCGGACTACGGGAATCAAATCCTCGCTGGGTTCGTGGCGCTAATCGACGAAAAGTGTCGGACTTCAGAAGCGCCCGAACCTCTAAGCCGAGAACAACGTCAACCAAGCAAGCACGACGGAGCGTTGCCAAGACGAGCGGACGTCTAGCCAGGTACATTAATTCTTGCCTTCCGTAGAAAGGGCGGCAAGCGAACGCCTAATGGCACGATCCAGATCTTCCGGCCTCATAGCATCCACGTCTACTTCCGGAATCCCCGCCGAAACGCGGCCGGCAATCCGAAGTACAGTGATCGCAAGTTTACGTGCATCGCGCTTGCGCTTGCGGTCTTCGCGGGTGCTTGCTCCTGAAGTTTCGAGCAGATAATCCAGCGCGTCTTTCAGCTCCGTAACGCCACTGCCTGTTGAAGCAGAAACTTTCATCACCGGCACATCGCGTTTCGGACCGGCTCGCAGCGCAAGCATCGCTTCCAGTTGCTTACTCGTTTCATCGGCGTCGTCTCGGTCGGCCTTATTGACAACAAGCAGATCTCCTATCTCTAGGATTCCGGCTTTGAGCGCTTGAACCTCGTCGCCGAGCCCAGGCGCAGATACAACAACGCTGAAATCAGCCACTTGAGCTATCTCGGTTTCCGACTGCCCAGCCCCGACCGTTTCAATCAAAATCAGCGGCCAACCGGCAGCATCCATAACATCAGCCATATCCAGCGCGGCCGCGCACAAGCCGCCTAGATGACCCCTTGCCGATACCGACCGTATGAAAACATCATCGTCGAGGCTGTGCGCGCCCATGCGAGTACGGTCACCCAACATCGCACCTCCGGTGATTGGGCTCACAGGGTCAACGGCGAGCACGGCAACGCGACGGCCAGCCCGTCGCCATTCGTGGATTAGCGCATCGACAAGAGTGGATTTTCCAGCACCAGGAGGCCCAGTAAACCCAATGATTTGCGCCTCACCGAAACTGTCCGAAAGCAAAGTAATCAATTCTCTTGCTTCGGACCCGCCATTTTCAATCAAGGTAAGCGCGCGGCCGAGCGCACGTGTGTCGCCCTGACGAAGACGATTTGCGAGCGCTAAGATTTTTGCCGTCTGATCATTGATCGACATTACGCCACCATCAAAGGATGGCCAAATCCCAGCTCACCCCGCAAACACGAGATAATTTCACCGTGGGTTACGCCGCAGTCGACTGCTTCGACCACTTTCTCGTAAACGTTCTCGGAACCATTCGCCGCTCTGGCCAGCTCATTAAGTGACTTGTCGACTGCGCGCTGACTCCGGCTGGCTTTGAAGGCCTTGAACGCTGCAACTTGTGCCTCCATTGCCGAACGATTTGGACGATAGGTTTCAACTTCTCCGTCCTCAATCTCAGATTTATAACAGTTTACTCCCACAACCTTCTCAGTTCCACTTTCGATGCGATTTTGGTAGCTGAGCGCGGATTTCCCGATCATGCGCTGCACGATTCCAGCATCTGCGGCTTTGTACATACCGCCTGCATTTTCGATCACGCCCATGACCTTGAGAATTTCTTCTTCCATCTCGTTCGTCAGAGATTCTACGTAGTACGAGCCGCCCAATGGATCGATTACGTCACACAAATGGGCTTCTTCCCGGAGGATGTTCTGAGTTGCAACTGCGATCCTGGCAGCATCTTCTGTCGGGCAGGCCATAGCCTCATCAAATCCGTCAGTATGCATAGACTGCAGACCGCCAAAAATTCCAGCAATTGCTTGTGCCGTCACCCGAGCGATGTTGTTGAGAGGTTGTTGCTGCGTTAAGTCTACGCCAGATGTTTGACCATGGAATTTGAACCGCCATGACCGGGGATCTTTTGCACCCAAACGGTCACGGGCGATGTGCGCCCATATTCTCCGACCGGCTCGAAACTTCGCCACCTCCTCGAAAAAACTGATCGAGATGTCGAAGAAATAGGTAAAGCGCGGGAGGATGTTGTCAGGGTGCATACCTGCTGCAATGCAATCCTCCGCGTACTGGATCGCGGTAGAAAGCGTAAGTCCCACGGTTTCTGCAGGGGTTGCACCGGCCTGCTGCATATGCTGGCCAACAATCGATACCGGGTTCCAGTTCGGCACATTTTCCCGGCAGAACCTAACATGGTCAACAAACACGCGTCTGGCCCCCGGCTGACTTAGCCGGTAGAACATGTGATTTGCGACAAAATGAGAGATGTAATCCGATTGGTTTGCCGTGCCGGTAATCTTGTCTAGAGGCACGCCTCTCCGTTTGGCCACACCAATCAAGAAGGCAAAAAGAGTGAACGGTGTGGGATCGTTCATCGCAGTGGAGATCTCATCAATTGGCACCCCATCAAGTGCCGCTTCCATGTGCTCGACTGTGTTTATTACAGTGCCGCAAGTACCAAGCAGTGGAACGGGACTCTCGTCGCAATCAATTCCTCGAAAGCCTGAATTGCATGGCAACAGGCTGATTGCTGAAGCGCCTTGCTGCAACAACATACGGACCCGCTTGTTATAGTCCTGAGGCGTGCCCAGGCCAATGAGTTGCCTTTGGGTCCAAGTCCGACCTCGGTGCATAGTACTGTAGATGCCGCGCGTATAGGGCGGCTCTCCCGGCAGACCTACGTCTTCTTCATACCTGTTCTCCGACCAGTCCAGCGGCGTATAAAGTGGACGAACCTCGATCCCTGAGCGATTTACAACGGTCCGGTGCTCGCCAATTTCCTTGTCGTAACGATTTTGCCAATCAGCCTGCTTTGCTGCCAAGTCTGAACCGTTATCTTTCAAAGTTTTACTGGACATCCAATACCTCCGTATCTTCGCGCATTTTGCGAGCCTCTCGTGCCAGCCCTCTCACGACTTCGACAATTTCTTCACTTGTGGCGCCAGGGCCGAAAATGGCGCTGACGCCCGCTTCGATAAGTTCAGGCTGCTCTTTTTGAGGAATTATGCCCCCTACAATTAGGCGAACGTGTCCCATCTCTGCTTCTCGAAGAGCGCCAATCAGCTCCGGCATGATGAGGTGATCTGTTGCAAGCGAACTTACTCCAATAACATCTACGTCTTCCTGCATCGCGAGCTTGACCACCGCGCCAATTTGCTGCCAGGGCGGTGTATAGATCACCTCCATGCCAGCATCCCGCAGATATGCCGCCACAACGCGGCTCCCCCGATCATGCCCGTCGAACCCTATTTTCGTCACTAGAACGCGTTCCGGATAGTTCATGATCCAACTCCTTTCGAAGGGCAGTCCAAAGGTCCGCGAAACACCCGCATCAACTGACGGGCGAGTTTCCGGGGGCTCTCCTTTCCGGGCTGATGCCAGACCGGGATATGGTTGAGCGACCCGATCAGGAAGAGGCGCAGCAGACGGCGGTCGACATCTTCCGCCAGCGGAAGCGCTGCAACCAGATCGCGCAGATAAGTTTCGTAACTGTCTCGCAGGCGCACGAGCTCATTGCGCGCAGAGGGCACGTCATCGGGAAAGATCCGTATGATCACGCTCGCATAGGCAGTTGGCTCAACGATCATCTCGATATGGGCGGCAAGCATGTTTTCCAGACGGGTCCAAGGATTCATCGCCTTGGCGACCTCGCGCTCGACACGCTCACTCAGATGCCGGACGCCTTCTTCGTAGACGCCGACGAGTAACGCTTCCTTGTTCGGATAATGATAATAGATCGACCCTGGAAGCATTCCGCACTTCCGTGCGATGTCTCGCATGGTTGTCGCCTGATACCCTCGGGTTGAAAAAAGCTCCGCCGAACTATCGAGCAGAACATCCAGCCGATTATTTGAACGTATAGCAGTCGCCATTTGACATATCTCATTCACCAAACATATGTTTGTTTAGTTAAATGACCGATGCGAGTCAATGGTCCTCCGTCATTGAAATTGAGCTTGTTGTGATGAGCAGCGACAAAAACGAGAAAGGGAAAGTGTTAAATGCAGTGGCTACCGAAAGCGTTTATGCAAAAGAACGACCCGAAATGTTACCAAGTGGCTCAATTGAGCCCAGCTCGAACCTTCCCGCCAAAAGTTGCGACAACTTCCTAGCAAGTTTTTGTTTTCATACTTATTATGAGGGAGTTATCGATGACCGCTCAGAAGTTAAGAATTGAAGCTTTGCAGAAGCGGCTTCGGCAAAGAGAACTTACAGGCGCCTTACTGCATATTAGCAGAGATATTTTCTACTACACGGCAACATCACAACCGGGCTGGTTATTCATCTCCCCTTACGATGCGCGCCTTTTTGTTCGTTCAGGCTTGGACTTTGCTTTGGAACAAAGCACGCTTCCGAAAGATAGCATTTCACAAGAAAGCAAAATTGCCGAAATTGTGGCGAACTGTGTCGGCAAAAAAACCAAAGGCATGGTGATCGGCGTCGAGAAGGACGTGATGACTGTCCCTCAATACCAGCGGTTACGTGATGTCTTGGGATCTGCCAAACTAGTAGATGTTTCACGCGACATACTCGAACAACGAATGATCAAAGACCTGAGTGAGATAGAGTCGATCAAGAACGCCGCTCGGGCGCTCGATAAAGGTCACGAGGCGGCAATGCGGTTCTGGCGGGCCGGTATGACTGAGCTTGAAGCTTCTGCGATTGTCGAAGATGGACACCGCAGGGCCGGCCACGAAGGTGTGTATTTCGTCAGGCAGCCCGACTTTACAATGGGACGCGGGCCGCTCACTTCCGGAGAAAACCGCCAAGCACAAAGCGGTGTTGTATTCACGATATCGGGGCGTGGACTGAGTGCGGCGATCCCCGCCGGAGCGTCGCGCAGGACGATACAGCGCGGAGAGCTGATCATCGTGGACATACCGACCTGTTTGAACGGATATCATGGTGATCAGTCGCGTACGTATTGCATAGGCTGGCCAGACATCAAGGCTCAGAAACTGCACCGATGTCTCCGTGCGGTGTCCGACAATCTAATCGCCAATATCTCGCCGGGTATGAGTTCAGGAGAAGTTTTCGAGCGCGCTTGCATTCACGCGAAAGCTGCTGGGATCGCCGAGACGTTTCTACGATTTGCAGACGGAAGGACGGCGCATTTTGTCGGCCACGGAGTGGGTCTCGATCTCAACGAACCGCCATTTCTGTCACGCGGTGGCGAAGACCAAATCCGCGCGGGCATGGTCCTCGCAATAGAACTTCACCTCTGCGACACCGAGATCGGAATGATCAAGCTGGAAGACATGATCGTGGTGGAAGAGCAAGGATGTCATATCCTTACCCTGACAGACCGCGATCTGATCTCAATTCCGACCGGAAACGCAACCACCGCCGATTGACACAACCATATAAAGTTGTGTCGCCTAGGTCCAACACCCGCGGGCTTGAGCGTCCCGGGCAAACTCCGCAAAATTTCGTGGACTTCGGCCAATCGCGCGTTGCAAACCGTCAGCGGTGCTCGCGTTCTTCCCATCAAGTATTTCGGCTACAAGTGATGCGACAAAACTGGCATCTTGCGCCGGGAAGCCGGCCTCGACCAAGGTACTTTCGAATTTGGCAGGCGTGATCGTCCGGTACCGCACATCCAGCCCGCTGGCCTTCGCGATTCGGGCTACCGCTTGCGGCCAAGTCAGAAGTTCAGGTCCGGTTATCTCGTAGATTTCACCTTTATGCCCGTCCTCAAGCAGTGCTGCGACAGCAACGTCGGCAACGTCTTCGAGATCGACCCAAGGTTCGGGCGCGCCGGAATCCGGTGCAGAGACCTCGCCGCTCATCACACTGTCCAGAAAGCCGCCTTCACTGAAATTCTGCATGAACCAGCTTGGCCGCAGGATCGTCCATTCCAGAGACGACTCCATTAGCAGCTTTTCACAGGCTTGTGCGCGGGCCTCATTACGTTCCGACAAGAGAACGATCCGGCGCAAACCGGCTTTTTCAGCCGCCGCAACAAAGTCGCGAATGACGCCTTGTGCCGAAGGCACTGCAAGGTCCGGTGAATAGGCCACATAGGCCGCGTCAATATCGCTCAGCGCTTCGCCCCATGTGTCGGGATCTTCCCAGTCAAAAGGGATCGCGCTGCGCCGCGTGGCTTCCCGGACCGGCACGCCGCGTGCCTTCAGTCGGTCAGCAACGCGCCTGCCGGTCTTACCCGTTGCGCCGATGACAAGAACTTCGTTGTGCATTTTTCGTTTCCTCTAATCTAATTTCGGTTTCTTGACGCACGCTAGTCCTTGCGCAGGCCAAAATGCGACATTGCCTTTTCCGCAATCAGACGCCCGCCGGATTCCTGAACGAAATGCCCGCCATCGGCGATTTCCAGCGGAGGCGGACAGCCCTTGATTATCTTGCGCATGACAGCCATCACATCCGGGCCCAACATTTTGTCCATCATGCCGACCGCCATGAAGCTCTCGCCGACCCATTCATTGGACCAGAATTCAGCCGCTCGCCGAGAGGTCGCGACACCCGGCGCCTCATCTGTGGTCGCCAGCAGATGGGGAAACCGGCGCACCCCGGCCTTGTAAGTCTTGTCGGGAAAGGGCGCTTCATATGCCAGGGCTTCGACTTCGGAAATGACCGGTTCGTTCTTCTGCATGATCGCACTGACCGGCACGTCATCGCTCGAATCGATATCCGCTTTCCAAACTTCGAAGGCCGGGCTGTCGACCGGCCCCATCATCAGGCCGGTATTCATGATGATCAGTCGCTTGAACCGCTCGGGCATCTCCATCGGGATTGTCAGGCCGAGAACACCTCCCCAGTCCTGCACGACTAGCGTGATATTCGTCAGGTCCAGATGCTCAATAAGCGCCAGCATGTAATTTCGATGGAAGTCGAACGTGTAGACTGCCTCGTCCACCGGCTTGTCCGACCTTCCGAAGCCAAGCCAGTCCGGCGCAATTACACGCCCGCCTGCGGCAACGAACGCCGGGATCATCTTTCGGTAGAGGTAGCTCCAGCTCGGTTCGCCGTGAAGCGTCAGGAACACATCATTTGATCGTGCGTCACCTTCATCAAGGTAGTGACCTCGCAACCCCTCGTATCCCCTGAGGTTTTCGACGTAATGCGGTGCAAAAGGAAAATCCTTGAGTCCCTGAAATCGCTCATCGGGGGTTCGTAACGCATTGATCATTCTGATTACTCTCGTTATGTTGGTCGCTTGACCAAAAAATTAGGTCAATTGACCAAGTGCGTCAAGTGCCGATCGTGAGTATTGTGCAGTCGCACCGACACTCAGGAAGCGCAGAGAGCCAACAAGTGAAACCCGAGCCTACCTCAGAAGCCAGATCTCCAAAGGAAAAGCTGATTCTGGATTGCGCGCTGAAGCTTATGACCGACACCGGCGATGCTGGCCTGACTTTGCGCAAACTTGCGGACTGCGCCGGGATGCGCCTTAGCAACGTGCAGTACTATTTCAATTCGCGCGACGACGTGCTTGCCGCCATGGTCGGTCGGTACTTCGAGGAGTGTTCCGCAAACCTGGTCCACATGACGGATCGCCACCAGTTCGGGACTACGCGAGAGCGGATAAAGTTTCTTGTCAGCGTGGGCTTGTCACATGGACAAGAGGTTTCCGATATGTGCCGCGCCTTCCGGGAAATCTGGGCGATCTCCAGCCGAAACAAGGAAATCGACCTGCGCCTAATGGATTACTACAGCCAGTTCTCGAAGGTAGTCGTGGACTTCGCATTGCCAGACGGCTTCGACACGGCTGCGCGCGACCGTCTGCGCGCCTTGCTAGTGCCTTACTTCGAAGGGTACTCAATCACAGCCAGATCGCTTCCTATGCCCGTAGAAGACACGGCTGAAATGATTACCGATCTCGCCGTTTCAGTGACAAATGCCTGATCCAGAAAGCGTTGGGTCGTCACCCGGAGTTTCTCTTTTCATCGGTATGCCATTGATGAGCAAGGGTGGCGCGGGCCTGATCGAGGCTGCTGCAGTTATGCCGTGATGATTTGCGCATCTGTACGCTGACGGGCCTGTTCCTAAGCCTTGAGCAGGTTTTCCGGTAACGCGGCAAACAGCACTTTGGCTCAGATATACTTTATAAGGCTGTGCGCATCTTAGATGGTCGCTTGCGTGTTGCGTTGGTTGCCGAGCGATCTCGCCGAAACCGAAAACACACGCATTACAATGGCGGTGGCATTCGGCGCATCCCGCGTGTCATCGACGGCGCGTGTTGTCTGGTCTGGCCCAATGACACGCCGCTCAAGCCGCCGCTCGCCAACTTCGTCGCCTGGCTACGTGAGGCTCTTTTAACCGTCCAGAAATTCAGGTAAACCGTCGTTGAATGCGCCGGGTCCACGAATTTGAAAGAATCTGCTCATCGTTCCAACGGACAGTTATTTCTCCGTCAAGCAGAACCTCGTCTTCCGTGCAGGCAGTTTCTACCGATGAGGTAACCTGAGCAATTCCATCGGGGCGCACTACTTCCATCCAATGCCGAAACGCGTTTTGAGCCGATGTTGGGACATTTGGATGAATGCGATGATCGAATGACGTTTCAAACGAAAAGACTGTATCAATGTCGTTAAGTCGCATTGTTGTAATAGGTTGGCGCCAGCCTACCGCCGTGGTGCCGTCTGCGCTCGTTGTGTGGGTACGGGACAATTTCGGCGCTGATACAGTTTCGTCATTGGGGATGTTTGCCGCTGCTTGCGGCTTCGGAAACTCTGTTTGCAGGACGATAGGCTCGCCTTGAAAGGAGGGCAACTCGATCATCCCACTTTCTAAACGCAAAGCCGCCAGCCGAGGGGCTGTCCATACTAAAGGCCAGTAGGAGGTTCCTACGGAAAAGCGGATGCGATGGCCCGCCCGGAAGCGATACGCATTACTGTGGAACCGCACGCGGATGCGCCTTGGGCCCGGGCCGAGATCGCACTCAGGCGCGTCGAGCGTGTCGTCAAGCGCGAGATTGCGGACCGCGAGCCCGACGCGCGATGAGATGCCGGTTGGCGAAACGTCACAAATACGCAGGCTGATCTGACTTAGTTCCTCTTCCGCCAAAACCACAAGCGTCACTTCGGCGTTGCCGTAAAGAATGAAATCCGCTGACAATGGCCCGGTTTCGAAACACAAAGCACGCGCATCATCTTCGCTTTGCTCGAGCGGCAGGCCCCCGTAGCGACCGAAATACCCGGTATCGCCCGAGGCCAGCCCGTGCAAGAGGTTCGCCGGAACATGCCAGCCGATCTCGTTGTCGGAAGGCTTGCCGGCCAGCGCACCGTCACCGTCGAGGTGCAGCGTTGTGACGGCGGTCTCCTCCGACGGTGGGCCGCTCTCGATCCAGCCGCCGTTGCGTATGTCAAGAACATCCTGCGGCACATCGAACTCGCGTAGCCAATGCAATCAACTTCGTTGACCACGTCGTTGAAAAGTTCCCGTTCCGCATCCGCGAAATCAGGACGGATAACGGCCATGAGTTCCAGGCCAAATTCCATTGGCATGTCGAGGATCTTGGCATCCGCCATGCCTACATCAGGCGCGGGACGCCGCAGCTGAACGGTAAGGTGGAACGGTCACACAGGTCGGATGGGCAGGAATTCTACCAGTTGCTGAGCTACAAAGGCGATGTCGATCTTGAAGCAAAGTTGGGCGAATGGGAGCGCTTCTACAACTTCCACAGGCCGCATGGCGCACATAACGGAAAGACGCCTTACGAAGCGCTCAGAGAGAAGCTATAATCAACAAACGGGATGTCCCACGAGTAACCGCACCTTACAACCGGCACTTTCCGGCGATCAAGACGCTTACGCAAGCGAAGACGTCTGATCAGGACTCTTCCAGCACCTTGCGCGCCGTCCGAAAGCACTCCAGGGCTTGTGGAACACCGCAATAGATTCCGATCACGTGGATGATGCCGCGGATTTCCTCGCGGGTGACGCCATTGTTGATTGCGCCCCGGCAGTGGATTTCCCATTCATGCATCTTTCCGAGAGCGCCGATCATCGACAAGTTCATCATTGATCGGGTCTTGGCATCGATTACGTCGTCCCCCCAGCCGAAGCCCCAGCACCACGCCGTCATCGCTTCTTGGAAAGGGCGCGTGAAATCATCAGCTGCTGCCAGGTTCTTCTCAACGTAGTGTGCGCCCAGTGTGGCCTTGCGCTGCTCAAGACCGATCTGAAAAAGATCTTTGTCGATTGTAATCATTGCCCTATCACCTCACTTTTATGGCTACGTTCTTGGTCTGAACGTAATTCCAGAGCGCCTCGCGCCCCTTTTCGCGACCGTAGCCGGATTTGCCGTAGCCGCCGAACGGGGTTTCTACGCCTCCCGCGAACCATGCGTTTACGAAAACTTGCCCAGCCCGAACCTTCTGTGCCGCGCGAGTCGCGCGATCGAGATCGCGGGTAAAGACGCCGCCCACAAGCCCAAATTGCGTGCCGTTGGCAATCTTGATCGCCTCGGCCTCATCGCGAAATGACAGCACCGACAGGACGGGCCCAAAAATCTCTTCCTGAGCAATTGTCATGTCCGGCTTCACATCCTTCAGCACAGTGGGTTCCAGAAAGGCGCCTGGAATGTTCATCTTGTGCCCGCCGGTTACTACGTGGGCGCCCTGCCCCTCGGCCTGAGACACAAAATCAGCCGCTCGGTCACGTTGTGACTCGCTCACCATCGCGCCCATATTGGCGCCGACCGCGCCGCGCTCCCTGCCCGGCCCGACTGAAAGCGAATTGGCCACATTTACCGCGCGCTCGATCAGTTCGTCATGCCGGCTTTCATGAACGATGACACGGCTCATGGCACTGCAAATCTGGCCGGCGTTAAAATAGATGCCCCAGCGGATATCGTTCTCGAACGCATCCAGGTCGGCGTCCTCATGCACAATAGCGGCCGACTTACCGCCTAGTTCCAGCACGCAGGGGACGACATTTTGCGCCGCCGCGGTGGCGATCGCGATGCCAGTCCGCACCGAGCCGGTGAACACGACCTGATCGATATCGGGATGAGCTGACAAAGCCGCGCCCGCTTCGTGTCCCCAGCCGCAGAGGATGTTGACAGCGCCATTTGGAAAGCCCGCGGCCTCCGCGGCACGCGCAAAAATGTAGTTGGACAGTGGCGTGAGTTCGGGGGTTTTGATCACGCAGGCATTGCCCGTGGTCAGCGCGGCCGACAGCGATCGCGCAGTCATCTCCAGCGGGTAGTTCCAAGGAATGATTTGCGCAGAAACGCCATAAGGCTCATAATGGGTGAAATCGAAATACCCCGACCCCAACGGGATCGACCGCCCCTCAACCGTGCTCGCCTGATTGCCGTAATATTCGAAGTAGAGTGCCGCGCCTCGGACCTCCATCTCTGCTTCCCAGCGCGGCTTGCCCTGTTCCGCGGTAAGCAAGTCGGCCAACGCGTCGATATGGTCGATCAGGTACCGCCCCATCGCCTGGACCATGCGACCTCGTTCAATCGGCCTCATATCGGTCAGAACTCCGGATCGGTGCACACGGACAGCGGCTTGGACCGCGCGATCCACATCAGCCGCATCGGCCATCGCATGTTCGGAAAGTTTTTTGCCCGTTCCTGGATCGATCACGTCAATCCGGCCTGCTCCGCCTTCACACCACAGGCCGTCGATGTAATTTTGCTCTTGGTTACTCATGTCAATCTACCACACCCTCGCGCATCCACTTCTGAAGCATCATGACCGAATGCTCGGAATTCACGCCGCACCCCGGATCGACCACCAGCGGCCCGGGCACGTAGCCGCGCGACTTCAGCCCGCGCTGCACCGATTCCACCAGGTGGATATCCTCTTCGACGGTGGTGGCTCGGTCCTGTACCGCTAGCCGGCGGATCACCTCGCTGTCCCAGCCACCCTCCGTGTACCACCCCCTCCAGACGATCACATGATCCGGGCCGACAGCGCGCCAGTGATAGGTGTTCAGCACGTTGCCCGGGTAGACCTGGAAACTGAACATCGGCCACAGGAACCAGCTCGAATACTCTTGCGCATGCGGCTTCGAGCCGTCGATCTCGTAGCTCATGTTCTCGAGGCTCTGGCACTCGGTCGTGTGGCGCAGGCAATAGCCCTGCGGCTGTATATCGTAGGTTTCCGGCTTGATCACCCCGGTGGAAAAGGTCGGATGGTTGAGCGAACAGTGATAGCACTCGGAATAGTTCTCGACCGAAACCTTCCAGTTGCAGTTCTCCGGGATCTCCACCCATTCCAGCGGCTTCAGGCTCTCCCAGTGCGGCAGCCATTCCATCAATTCGGCGCGCACGCCGGGAAACCACTGGTCCATCGGCGCCGCGTCCGGGTCGAGGTTGACGAAGATGAAGCCCAGGAAAACCTCGGTACGCACTTCGGTCAGACAGACGCGGGACTTGTCGAATCCCGGCACCGCCTTGGTGTTCGGGGCCGCCCGCAGCGCCCCCGTCAGCTCGTAGGTCCACGCATGATACGGGCAGACCACCACGCGGGTCGACCCAGCGCCACTGACCAGCTGGTGCGCCCGGTGCTGGCAGACGTTATAGAAGGTGCGGATTTCGCCATCGCGCCCCTTGATGCAGAACAGGCTCTCACCGGCCATCTCGAAGGCGAAGTAATCGCCGGGGTTCTCAAGCTGGCTGCCGTGGCCCGCAAACTGCCAGGTCCGCGACAGAAGGCCCGTGCGCTCGGCCTCGAAAATGGCGGGGTCGGTGTAATACCTCGCCTCCAGCGAATGGGTCAGTGCGATGGTCATTCCGGCTCCTCCCGGTAGAGACCCAGCTGATGCCGGCGTTGGTGAAATTTCTCGACACGCTCCACGATCTCGTCGCTGGCCACCGCGATCACGAAACTCAGCAGGGTTTCCAGCAGCGCGATGGTCGAGACCGAGGACGGAAAGAACTGCGGCGTGTCCACGGCCACTGTGAATCCGTGCTGCGCGTGCAGGATGATCGGGCTGGCCGGGCTGTCGGAAATGCCGATGACGGTCATGCCCTGGTCACGGGCGATACGCACCGCTTCGATCACCTCTGTCCGGTAGGGCTTCATCGTCATGGCAATCAGCACATCGCGCCCGTCGGCCCAGGCCAGGTCGTCCGCCGCGGTCGATCCGGGCTTCGGAATGCTGTGAAACTGCGTCATGCCGGTGGACGCCAGATAGGTGAAATTGCGGGCATTGGCGTTGTTGACGCCCACACCCAGCGTAAACACCTGCCGCGAGGCCCAGATCGCCTCGGCCGCGGCCTTCAGCGCATCCTCGGAAATCGTGGCGAAGGTTTCCTCGATGTTGCGCGCCGCCGCATCGATCATGTCGGCGTAAAGCCCGCCGATTTCGCCGGACTTGCGGATATCCTGCAACCATCGCGCCCGGTCCGGGAAACTGACTCCGCCCTTGCGGATGGCCTCTCGGAAGGGCGCGCGAAAATCGTCATAGCCCTCGAACCCCACCTGTCGCGCCATGCGCACGAATGTGTTGGGCTTCACGTTCGCCGCCTCGGCGATTTCGCGCACTGTCGAGACGCCCACATCGGCGGGGTTTTCCAGAACATAGCGTGCGGCCTTCTGCGCCTCGGGGGTCAGGCGATCCCACTCGTCACTCAGGCGGTCAAGGATGGTGTTTGATACGTTTGTTTGATTCATGATTGACGATGGTACAAATGTACGAATACCATGTCCATCGAAAATGCGACTCTGCTCACAGGAAAAATCGCCATGTCCGGACCGACACTCCCGTCCCATGCCCGCGTCGTCATCGTCGGCGGCGGCGTCATGGGGGTGGGCCTTGCCTATCACCTCGCGCACGAAGGGTGGGGCGCAGATACCGTCTTGCTGGAAAAGGCCGAGCTGACCAGCGGCAGCACCTGGCACGCGGCGGGGCAAATCACCCACTCCACCTCCAGCTTCAGCCTGGGAAAATGCGTGGACTACAACATCGGGCTCTATTCCGGGGGACTCGAGGCCGAAACCGGCCAGCCCGTGACATGGCACGGCTGCGGCTCGTTCCGCCTTGCCTATACGGAGGACGAGATGGACTGGCTGCGCCACACCCTGTCGGTGGGCCGCGCGCTTGGCTTCAACATCGAGCTTGTCGGAACGGACAGGATCGCCGAACTGCACCCCTTTTATAACCTCGACGGCGTGCTCGGTGCGTTGCACACCCCAGACGACGGTCATGTCGATCCCACCAACGTCACGATGGCGATGGCGGCCGGGGCGCGCCAGAAGGGCGTGCGCATCTTCCGCCGCTGCCGCGCCACCAACATCACCCGGCAGGGCGACGACTGGGTGGTGGAAACCGAACAGGGCCCCATCCGCTGCGAACACGTGGTCAACGCGGGCGGGACCTATGCGCGGCAAATGGGCGAATGGTCGGGCCTGCAACTGCCCATGACCTCCATGACCCACCATTATTTCGTCACCGACACCGTGCCCCAGTTCCTGGACCTCGACCGCGAACTGCCGGTCATCCGCGACGACAGGAAGGTCTCCGGCTACATCCGGATGGAACAGAAAAAAGGCCTGATCGGCATCTACGAAAAGGAAAACCCCAACACCGTGTGGGAAGACCACTGCCCATGGGACGCCGAGAACGAACTGTTCGACCCCGATTATGACCGCGTCATGCCCTGGCTGGAAAACGCGCTTGAACGGATGCCGATCTTTGCCGAGCTGGGCATCACCCGCGACGTGCACGGCGCGATCAGCCATCCGCCCGACGGCAACCCGCTGATCGGCCCCGCGCCCGGCGTGCGCAACTACTGGTGCTGCTGCGGCACGCAGATCGGAATCGGTTGGGGCCCCGGCCTGACCCGTGAACTGGCCCGCTGGATGGTGCACGGCGCCGCCGACATCTCGATGCGCGACTACGATCCGCGCCGTTTCGGCGCCTATGCCACCAAGGACTGGCAAATCGTCAAGGCCAAGGAGGACTACTGCCTTCGCCACGAAATCCCCTTCCCGCATTTCAACCGTCTGGCAGGGCGCCCGGTGAAGCCCTCGCCGCTCTATGACCGGCTGAAAGACAAGGGAGCGGTCTTCGAGGAGGTCTACGGCCACGAACGCCCCCGCTGGTTTGCCAAGGACGGCGTGCCTCAAAAGGATCAGTATTCTTTCCGTCGCAACGCCGTGCACGACATCGTCACCGCCGAATGCAAGGCCGTGCGCGAGGCCGTCGGGATCATGGACATCTCCGCCTTCACCAAGGTCGAGGTCACCGGCCCCGACGCCGCCACGCTTCTGGACCGGCTGACCGCCAACCGTCTGCCGCAAAAGGTGGGGGGCATCGCGCTGACCCACATGCTCAACCGCCGCGGCCGGATCGAACTGGAAACCACCGTGGTCAAGCTGGCCGAGGACCGCTTCTATCTCGTCTGCGCCGCCTTCTTCGAACAGCGCCTGCTCGATCACATCGACCAGAACCGCGCAGGCGAGGACGCCGAAGTCATCCTGCGCTCTAACGATTGGGCCGCGCTCACGCTCAACGGCCCAGCATCGCGCAAGGTGCTGGCGCAATGCACCGACGCCGATCTCTCGAATGCCGGATTCCGCTGGCTGACCGCGCAACAGATAAACTTGGCCGGCGCGCCCGTCTGGGCGTTCCGCATGTCCTATGCGGGCGAGCTGGGGTGGGAACTGCACATGCCGCGCGAGCACGCCCTCGCGGTCTACGACGCCCTCTGGACCGCCGGCAAGGCGCACGGCATCGCCGACTACGGCAGCTTCGCCATGAACGCCCTTCGCATGGAAAAGGCGTTCAAGGGCGCGGGCGAGCTTACCAACGAAGTGACTTTGCCAGAGGCCGACGTGATGCGCTTTGCCCGGCTGGACAAGGACTATCTCGGTGCCGACGCCACCCGCGCCAGCGCCGAACAGGCGAAACAGGGCAACCTGCCTTGGGTCTGCGCCTACTTGGAAATCGAGCCGGACGGCGAAATCGACGGCCACGGCGGCGAGGCGGTTTTGCTCGACGGCACGGTCGTCGGCTCCACCGCCTCGGTCGCCTATGGCCACAGCATCGGCAAGATCCTCGCCTTCGCCTATCTCAAGCCACACGCCATCACCCCCGGCACGAAACTGGAGGTCGTGATCCACGGCCAGCCCCGCGCCGCGCGCACCTTGAGTGAACCGGCCTACGATCCGCAAAGCCTCCTGCCCCTCGCCGAGACCGCGACGGAACCCGCGGAATGAAGATCACCCGCCTGTCGCTCTGGCACGTACCGCTGACCAGCCACACGGCCTATTACATGGCCGACGGCAAGACCTGCGACACCGTGGAAAGCGTGGTCATCGCGCTCGAGACCGACACCGGCCTGACCGGCTGGGGCGAGGTTTGCCCGATCCCCCACTACCTGCCCGCCTACACGCGCGGCGTCGCCCCCGCGCTGACCGAACTGGCGCCGGTGATCTTGGGCGGCGACCCGCTGGGGGCCGAGGCGCTGATGGCACGGGCTGACGCGTGGCTACCCGGTCACGCCTTCGCCAAGTCGGCGCTCGACATCGCGCTCTGGGACATCACCGGCAAGACGGCAAACCTGCCTCTCTACAGCCTGCTCGGCGGTCGGCAATCGGAGGACCTTCCGCTCTACCACTCCATCACCTGCGTCGCCCCTGACGAGATGGCCCGCGTTGCCCGCGACGCCCAGGCCAGCGGCATCACGCAATTCCAGGCCAAGCTCGGTGCGTCCGGCGACTGGCAGACCGACGTCGAACGCCTCGCCAAGGTGCGCGAGGCCGTCGGCCCCGGCCCGCTGGTCTATGGCGACTGGAACTGCGGCGCGACCACCCTCTGGGCCACGCGCGTCGGGCGCGCCGCGGCCGATCTGGACGTGATGCTGGAACAGCCCTGCGCCACGCTGGCCGAATGCGCCCAGGTCCGCGCGGCCACCGGCCTGCCGATGAAGCTGGACGAACTGGTCCACGACACTCCCACGCTCCTGCAGGCGCATGGCCTTGGCACAATGGACGCCGCGGCGCTGAAGCTGTCGAAGTTCGGCGGCCTGTCCGCGCTGCGCCGGGCGCGTGACCTCTGCCTGCATCTCGGTGCCAAGATGTGCGTCGAATGCACTTGGGGCTCGGATATCGTGACCGCCGCCGCGCTGCACCTCGGCGCCGCGACCCCACCGGCGCGCCTGCTGAACGTCTGCGACCTCTCGGGCTACGTCTCGCCTCGCGTGGCCCCGGGTGCCCCGGTGCGCAACAATGGCCGCATCGCCCCGCCCGATGGGCCGGGCCTTGGCATAGCGCCCGACCTCGACCTGCTGGGCCAACCTGACCTGATACTGGATTGAAGCGATGAACAGACATCACACCCAAGCCGACTGGGCCGAGCGTGCCCGCGCCGTCCTGCCCGGCGGCGGCTTCGGCAATTTCGACCCCTCGATGGTGATCCGCGAAGGCCGCGGCGCACGGGTGTGGGACGAGGATGGCCGCGAATATGTCGACTACCTGATCGGGTCCGGACCGATGCTTCTGGGCCACGGCCACCCAGAGGTGCTCGAGGCGGTCTATGACCAACTTCCCAGGGGGCAGACCTTCTTTGCCAATAACGCGCTCGGTATCGAACTGGCCGAGGAAATCTGCCGCGCCGTTCCCTGCGCCGAACAGCTGCGCTACGTCTCATCGGGCGGCGAGGCGGACATGTACGCCATGCGCCTTGCCCGTGCCTTCACCGGACGCGACAAGATCGTGAAGTTCGAGGGCGGCTATCACGGCATGTCCGCCGAGGCACAGATGAGCCTTGCGCCCACGCGTCGCGTGAACTTTCCGCAAGCCGTTCCCGACAGCGCCGGCATCCCCCGAAGCGTGGCCGACGACATGCTGATCGCGCCCTTCAACGACCCCGACTACATCCGCTCGCTTCTGGCAGAATACGAGTGCCAGGTCGCCGGCCTGATCGTCGAGCCGCTGCAACGCATCATCCCGCCCGCGCCGGGCTTCCTGCAACTGTTGCGCGACGAATGTGACCGGTACGGCATCGTGCTGATCTTCGACGAGGTCGTCACCGGCTTCCGCTTCTCCTATGGCGGGGCGCAGGAACTTTATGGCGTCACGCCCGACCTTTGCACGCTGGGCAAGGTGATCGGCGGCGGCTTTCCCTTGGCGGCCACCGCGGGCCGGGCTGACATCCTGGCGCATTTCGACAAGGCAGCGGTGGGCGATGACCGCTGGCTGATGCAACTCGGGACGCTATCGGGCAATCCAGTGGCGGCCGCAGCGGGGCTCAAAAGCCTCGAAATCCTGCGCCGCGACGGACAATACCCGCGTCTGCGCGACCTGGGCGACAGGGTGGCGGGCATGATCCGCAAGGCGCTCGAACCCACGGGCTTGCCCTATCGCATCGTCGGCGACGCCACCCTTTTCGAGGTCGTCTTCACCGCGCAGGACCCGCTGGATTACCGCGCCGTGCAGGGGGCCGATGCTGCCCGCGCCAAACTTTGGAACGATACATTGCGCGCCAATGGCATCTTCAAATCCCCCGGCAAGACCTACCCCAGCCTCGCTTTGACCGAGGCAGATTTCGAATGGACGGACCACGCAATTGCCAAGGCGGCCGATGCCGTCGTGGCGGAATGAATGATTAAACCTGGTGAACATAGGGAGTTTCACATGAAGAAGACGATCCTAATGGCCTCTGCCTCGCTGATGGCATTGGCCGGCGCTGCAAAGGCGGAATCGCTGAACGTATCCGCCTATGGCGGGAGCTGGGGCGATGCGCTGAGCGCTTGCGTGTTCAAGCCTTTCGAGGAAGAAACGGGCATTTCCGTTGTGCTAGAACCCAGCGCCTCGACCGTGACCTTGTCGAAGCTGCAGGCTGAGGCTTCCGCGCCCGTGACCGACGTGGCCTGGATGGATGGCGGCGTGTCGGAGCTCGCTCGTGACAGCGGCGTTGTGCAGGCGATCAACCCGGACCAAGCCCCGGCTCTGGAGAACGTCGCCGATCAGGCGAAATACAATACCGACAGCGGCGAGATTTACGCCGTTGGCAACGGTTATTTCGCCGTGGGCATCGTCTACAACAGCCAAGAGATCACCACCCCGCCCACCTCGTGGGAGGATCTGTGGAACCCCGAATATGCAGGTCGCGTGATCCTGCCGAGCGCTGTCAATTCCATTGGCGTGCCGATGCTGGCCGTGTTCAACGATCTTGCCGGCGGGACGTTGGACGATTTGAGCCCGGCAGCCGAGAAGCTGGCCGATCTGGACGTGGCCTTGTTTTTTGACAGCTCAGGCGTCGCCAACAGTGGCTTCCAGACCGGCGAGGGCGTAATCGGAGCGCATTACGCGACCCAAGCCTTCACCATGGCCGACAGCGGCCTGCCGATCGCCTACGCGATTCCCAAAGAAGGCGCGATGGCCTCGGATATCCGCGTGCATATCGTAAAAGGGACCGACCAGTTGGAGGCGGCGCATAAGCTCGTCGATTTCGCTGTGCGTCCCGCACAGGCTGGCTGCCTAGCCGCGGAACTTCAGGTCGGACCCGCGACCATGGGTATCGAGCTGCCCGAGGACGTGGCAGCGCGCATGCCTTGGGGTGAGGGTGGATCCTTGGACGATCTGGACGTGGCGGACTGGACGGCGATCAACGCCCATCGCGACGCCCTGACCGAAACCTGGACCCGGATCGCAACCGGCGGGTGACAGAAACGGTCCTGAAGCGCATCGCCGTAAGGTCTGCGCTTCGGAGCCATCCAAGCAAGAGGACTGGTATGGGGCAGGAGCTTATTCGTCTCGATGGCGTGACACGCAAATTTGGAACTGTCACGGCGCTGAATGACATCAACCTGGCAGTGCGGAGCGGTGAGTTTCTCGCGCTTCTAGGGCCTTCCGGCTGCGGCAAGACTACGCTTCTGCGAATGATTGCGGGATTTCTCGACCCGTCCGAGGGCGAACTTCGCATCGACGGCCGCCGGATGAACAAGGTACCCGCCGATCAGCGCCCCGTGAATACCGTGTTCCAGAATTATGCCCTTTTTCCCCACATGGACGTGACGGAAAACATTGCCTTCGGACTCAAGCGCAAGCGCCTAGGGCGACCAGAGATCCGTACCCGCGTCGCCGAAGCATTGGAAATGGTGGGAATGGGCGACTTTGCTAATCGCTGGCCCTCCGAGCTTTCCGGTGGTCAGCAACAGCGCGTCGCACTCGCGCGTGCCATTGTTAACCAGCCGCGGGTCTTGCTGCTCGATGAACCTCTGGCCGCGCTCGACCTCAAGCTGCGCAAACGCATGCAGATCGAACTCAAACGCCTGCATGAAAGGCTTGGGATGACCTTCATCCTCGTCACGCACGACCAGGAAGAGGCGCTGACCATCGCCGACCGGATCGTCGTGATGGACCATGGTCGCATAGCCCAGATCGGCAGGGGCGAAGAGGTATACGATGCCCCTGAAAGCCGCTTCGTGGCGGATTTCATCGGCGAGGCAAATCTTCTGACTCTGACCGACCAGGGTACGCTTGCCGGAATTACCATTCCCGCTGACGTGACGGTGTCTCCCGGGGCCACTCTGATGGTGCGTCCCGAAAACGTGGCCCTGCTCTACAAGGCCCCTGCGAGGGCAGATCACTGGGTCCTGGGCGAAGGGCGTCTGCGTCAGAAGATCTTCCGTGGCGTAGCATGGCGGCTCTATGCGGAACTGCCCGACGGCCAAGAAGTGGTGATGGACACCAATATTCCTGAAGCCTCAAAATTGTACAGCGGCGCCGAGTTGCACTTCGGATGGCCCGTCGAACGGGTACGGGTGCTGGATCGATGAGACTGGGTTACTGGACGATCGTTCTGTTGCTGGCAGTGCCGGTGGCATTCATGCTGGCGTTTTTCGCGGCCCCCTTCGCGGCAGTGGCGCTAACCAGCTTTCGCGACACGGATGGCGCATGGACACTTGCGAACTACGTCCGCGTGGTTAGCGACCCTTATTACCTTAGGTCCATGTGGACCACGCTATCCATAGCGTTGTGGGTGACGCTGATAACGATTTTGCTGGGGTATCCTCTCGCCTATTTCATGGCCTTCCGAGTGCGAAATAGGTGGCTTAAACGCCTGATCTATATCATCGTGGTGACGCCGCTGTTCACCAGCAACGTCGTGCGTGCCTTTAGCTGGATCATCCTGCTCGGTCGCAACGGCTTTATCAACGATCTGCTCTTGACTTTGCGCCTAACCGACAAGCCGCTGCCCCTGCTATTCAACCAGACGTCGATCATCATCGGACTGTCCTATATCATGCTACCCTTCATGGTGTTGTCGGTAGCAGCGGTTCTGCAGAACACGGATGCCCGTCTCAAGGACGCGGCCCGGGATCTTGGGGCCGGTCCGCTGCGCACCTTCGCGGCGGTCACGTTGCCGCTCAGCCTGCCGGGGGTGATTTCCGGCGCACTCATGGTGTTCACCCTCTGCGTCTCGGCCTATGTGACACCGAGCATTCTCAGTGGCGGCCGCGAAGTCGTGATGTCGATGCTGGTCTTCCAACAATATGCCACCGTGCTGAACTTCAGCTTCGGCGCGACTTTGGCCGTGACGCTTTTGTTTACCGCGTTCGTCCTTCTGGGAGCCTATCAACTGGTGCGGCTCGCAGCCCAGCAATCCCGCAAGAGACGAGGCTACCATGTTGCATAACCTGATCAGCCGGATCGGGCTGGGCCTCTATGCCTGGTTGGTCATCCTCTACCTGCTATTCCCCTTGGCGGTGCTGATCGCGGCTTCTTTCACAGCTACGGATTTCCTAGCCTTCCCCCCAAAGGGACTGTCGCTGCGCTGGTATGCTAGACTCATCGAAAATGCGGGCTTCGTTGAAGCCGCCTGGACAAGCGTCAAGCTTGCCGCCGTGGCAACGGCGCTCGCGATTGTTTTAGGGGTGCCCACGGCACTAGTTCTGGCCCGACAACGTTTTCCAGGCAAAGCTGCGATCAACACAATTTTCATTTCGCCACTTCTGCTTCCGGCCATCGTGATCGGTGTGGCGGTATTGCAATATGCACATATGCTTGGTTTCGCCCGCACCTTTTGGGCGCTGCTGGTGGGCCACGTGGTGATCATGGTCCCCTATGTCATCCGCACCACGATGGCCTCGCTGGGCGGTCTGCCAATGAATATTGAGGAGGCAGCTCAAGACCTTGGTGCCAATAGGATCGAGACGTTTTTCTTGATTACCCTGCCCCAGATCAAGCCCGGCGTTATTGCGGGCAGCCTTTTCGCATTCATCATGTCCTGGATCAATGTCGAAGTGAGCATATTCAATTCAACTGCCGAACTCGTGCCGATCCCGGTGAAGCTATTCAACTATATCCAGTACAATATCGATCCGCTCGTGGCCGCAATCTCTGCCGTGACGGTGTATGCAGCCTTCGGAGCTGTGTTCTTGATCGATGCTTTGATCGGAATTGATAAGGCCACCAATGGTTAATGACATCATATTGAGGGAGACAGGCCATGTATCTGGAAAGTATTGCATCTGCTCCAATTCGCGCTAAAACTGCTGATGGAAGATCCGTTTCCACCAAGGTCGTTCAACTAGTTGTGCAGGACCGCACCGTCATGCATGTCGCACAAGCCTGTGCAGACGTACTGAACGTCGCAAACAGACTTAATGAATGTCGCGTCTATGACTGGACCATCGAAAGGGCCGACACGATCGGCAAACTCGGGCGCTCGGACATCCTTGTATTGGTCGGTGGATCGGAACTACCGTGGTGGCCGTCTGCCAAGAATTTGCAGCCACTGACATCAGCCATACGCAGCGCGACCCGCATTTGTGTTGTCGGCGCGGCAGTTTTTCTGCCATTGTGCGCAAGGTTGTTGCGAGACCGAAATGTGGCAGTACACCCTAATTTTCGCCTTGCCGTCTCGGAAGAAGTCCATGGCCCATATATCCAGAATACCGCCACCTTCCACGACCGGAATTTAAGCAGTGCGATTGGGCTTGCCGCAGCAATTCGGATGACAGTTGATGTAGTCCGAGAGGCTGAAGGTGATTACACCGCACACGCCATAGCTGAATACCTTGGCTTGAATGACACTGCAGAAACTTCAGGAACCAGCCTCTACTGGCGATATACCCAAATGGCTGCCGGGGATCCGCTGGTTCTGAACGCACTCTCCATGATGCAGGAACATCTGGAAGACACTCTCACCGTATCGCAAATCTGCTGGCTGATGGGCAAATCCACTCGCGTACTGGAACGCAGGCTTCGTTTCAAACTGCTCAACACGCCTTTGAGGGTTTACCGTAACCTTCGACTTGAACATGCGAGGCAGCTGCTGTCGCAGACCAACATGCCACTAGGAACTGTGGCACTTGCCAGCGGTTTTACAAACACCGTTCTACTTAAGAAATGGTACCTTGCGGAGTATGGCGAAACTCCCTCGCAAACGCGCGGGCTGGCTTTCAAGGGCCTGCAGCTGACATAGCAATGACTTGCACTCTTAATTGATATCGAGCGGAAAACCAGCCCAAACCATTGATCAGCCGCTTCTCACCCGAACGAAATTGTCGGACCACGGACAGTCGTCACTGCGGTCTGCATGTTCGTTGAGAAATTCCATTATTTCGCCCTATCCATGATAATATAGTGAGAAGCGGCCCATCAAGGCCAAACCGCCAAGTGTAGCTTCGTTCGCCAAGCTGTCGCATGCAAGTTTGGCGCGCCAAATTCTTTTTCTGGTGGATAATAGGGAATCAATTCCTGAAAGTCCGGACTCTAAATAAGCCTCCTTTGAAATAGTACAATAATAGGCATGCCTACTAAACGGAGCCGTCCGATCAATGGAGTATGTCAGCCGTTTGGCACATTTGCGCGGACAGGCAGAAAAAGTGCCACGACGAATCCAGAACTATCACTTCTTGTGCCCAGTTGAGACCTTCTTCAAGACCACAAGTCGGAGCTGTTGTGGCCAGTCGCCTGGCATTCACGCCAGCAGGCGGAAAACGCCATCGCCAGATACATCGACGGGTTCTACAATCTCGTCAGACGCCATTCATCGCTCGACTTCCAAAGCCCCGTCGCCTTCGAGCGAAGGGCCCGCGAAGTGAGCTAAACGCTCTCCACAAAATTTGGGCAAGTCCAGTCAGATGGTAGGCGTCGCGGATATCCGCCTCTCGCGCCAGCCGACCCTCCAGTTTCGAAGTCGCAGTTGTCGCTCTCAGAGTCAGCCGATTGGCGAGCAGTCTCATGGGCACACCATGCCTGGGATCGCCGACCAGCTGATCGAGCACCGTGAGCGCCGCCCCCGACCGAAAGACCACAGTTTCAAGCGTTTCGGCACGCCCGGCAGAGACCCAGCCGGTAAGCTGCGGTAGTGTGGCTAGGTCATTTGAGATGGTGGCGTGATGATATGTCATGTCACAAGATTAGTCTCTCGCGGCGCTTTCGTCCACGATATGTTGTGCAAACCGCCCCACTCTGGAGTTTTCATCCATGTCCAATAAGTTTGCCTTATCGGACATGAATAGATACGCTGCGGCACAGCCTCAAAATCAGCGGATTTTCAGGGAAAGCGATGGACTCAGAGACCGACAAATCGACGTCAGCGCCCTCCGGTGCGCTCGATGATGTGCGCGGCGACGAGAGAGAGCAAGAGGCAGGCAATAGCATCGCCCTGCCCGCCCATGTCGCCGGGTCGGGCACGCTGGATCACCTGGTCGACACCGCGCGCGATTACGCCCGGGCTGCGGCGTCCGAGAACACGCTCAAGGCCTACGCCAAGGACTGGGCCCACTTCGCACGCTGGTGCCGCATGAAAGGCGCGGAGCCACTGCCCCCGTCCCCGGAGATGATCGGACTCTATCTCGCGGACCTGGCGGCCGGGTCGGGCCCCTCCCCTGCCCTCGCGGTCAGCACGATTGACCGCCGCCTGTCGGGCCTGGCCTGGAACTACGCGCAGCGCGGCTTCACTCTCGATCGCAAGAACCGCCACATCGCGACAGTCCTGGCCGGGATCAAGCGGAAGCACGCGCGCCCGCAGGTACAGAAGGCCGCAATTCTCGCCGAAGACATCCTCGCGATGGTCGCCACCCTGCCCTACGATCTGCGTGGACTGCGAGATCGGGCGATCCTTTTGATTGGCTATGCTGGCGGCCTCCGTCGCTCGGAAATCGTGAGCCTCGATGTGGGTAAGGACGACACGCCAGACAGTGGCGGATGGGTCGAGATCCTGGAGAAAGGCGCCCTCCTGACGCTCAATGCAAAGACCGGTTGGCGCGAGGTCGAGATCGGCCGCGGCTCCAAGGAACAGAGCTGCCCGGTCCACGCCCTCGAACAATGGCTGCACTTCGCCAGGATCGATTTCGGCCCGGTCTTCGTTGGGACCTCACGCGATGGCAAGCGCGCATCGGAAACGCGGCTCAACGACAAGCATGTCGCGCGGCTGATCAAGCGATGCGTCCT
The DNA here is from genome assembly GCF_009363735.1 of Roseovarius sp. THAF8. Lineage (NCBI taxonomy): Bacteria > Pseudomonadati > Pseudomonadota > Alphaproteobacteria > Rhodobacterales > Roseobacteraceae > Roseovarius > Roseovarius sp. THAF8. The sequence goes on from NZ_CP045412.1 coordinate 115,437, forward strand.
CGATGCCGGCATCCGATCCGATCTTCCAGAGAAAGACCGCCCGGCCCTCTTCTCCGGCCATTCCCTGCGCGCCGGTCTCGCCAGTTCGGCCGAGGTCGACGAGCGCTATGTCCAGAAACAGCTTGGCCACGCCTCGGCCGAAATGACCCGCCGCTACCAACGCCGCCGGGATCGGTTCCGGGTGAACCTGACTAAAGCCGCCGGGCTCTGATCGCGCGATTAATTGGTCGTTTAGTTGCGATACCTTAAATTGCAAACGGCCCGTTTCCACGCCTCTGATAGGCTAGAGTGCCCCTCGCAACCGCCTGTCGAGGCTATGTTAAGCGGCTTGGATCGTGGTATCAGAGCTGCCCTCTGCGTCGGAACCTATCTTTGAGTTCGCCGTCGCCACATGAAGAGGGGGGCAACAAGCTTGTGGTTCGGCGGAACTCGTCCACTAGATGTGGAAAATCCTTGCGCGAATCCGACTATTACGCCAATAGTCACGGAAACGAGGCAAAAAACGTCAGTTTCCGTGAACACGCCAAAGAAGCCGTGGCTCGGGAATGAGAGGGCAG
>NZ_CP045413.1:0-60595 GCF_009363735.1 Roseovarius sp. THAF8
TGTCGAGGTCGAAATCGACGCCGCGGATGCGCAGCCCGGTGGCCCGCAGGATATCCGCCGACTGCCGCGTGGCCTGACCCAGGCCGCTGGCCTTGGCCAAGGGCCCGATGATCTGCACATCGACCTCTTCGCCCTGGTCGGGACGGGGCAGGGCCGCGGCCTCGAACCGGTGGCCGGCGGGGGACCGGGTCAGGAACGAATAGCTGTCGAGATCGAAGAACTGCAGACGCAGCGCCGCGGCGTAGCGGTCATAGGACAGCGGCAGCGGGTCGGGCGGCGTGTCTGTATCCGCCGCTCGGGCCGCGCGCAGGGCGCCGACAAAGCGTTCCAGTTCGTTTATGCCGTCCTCTCCGGGATCGAGCAGCCGCCGGATCGCGGTGCGCGGCACGTAGCGCAGCAGGTCGGGGCGCCGCGCCGCGCGCACCAGCATCGCCAGCAGCAAAAGCTTGCGGCCTTCCGCGGTTCCGGGTTTCAGGAAATGCAGCTGCGGGCTGTCCTTGAAGAAGCGTTCGGTGAAATAGCTCAGCGGCCAGGCATCGAGACGCCGCGAGGGATGCACGCCGCGCAGCATGTCGGCCTGGCTGTCGGTGACCAGCACATCCTCGAAATACATATGCGTGGCATCTTGGTGGACCCACCAGAACAGCGCATCTAGATAGCTGTCGCGGTCGCTGAAGTTGAACCGCGACATCATGTCGGGCCGCCCGGCCAGGCGCCACCACATGATCCGAGTGAGGCTGTAGGTCTGCCCGGCCATGACGATCGTCTGGTTGAGATGGTCGATTGTTTCGCGCGCCAGCGGGATGCGCCGGCGTTCCTGGGCGCGGTAGGCGGTGAGGTACCAGTAGAGATAGCGTTCGGAGCTGTCGAGCTCCGGCTCGACGGCGTAATGCTCGTCCATCCGGTAGCGATAGCGGACATAGTCGAGATAGGCGGGCTGGCCGCTCAGCGGAATCTCGGGAATGACGCGGTCGGTGGTGAACATGCGCGCGTGCCGCTCCAGCGGCGCGGTGCGATGTGGGGCGTGCACCGGGCCGTCTTCGGGCAATTGCCTTAGCAGCGTCTCCAGCGTGTCGAGATCGTCGGCGAGCACATGGGCGCAGCGCGCCATCGTGTCCTGCGACAGCGCCGGATCGCTGCGGTCGATCGTCATGCGCACGGTGCCGATCACGTTCTCGGCGGCGCCGACGGTGCGGACCGTGAGGACCCCGTCGGTCTGTGCGATCCGCTCGAACAGGGAATCCGTCAGGACGAACTGAAAGCCGCAATCAGGATCGGCACCGGTGGCGGCGCGGACGTCCTCGCGGATGATGTTGGCGGTGCAGGTCTCGAGCAGGGTCTCGTCGGCAAAGAGTCCTACCGCCTGATTGCCCTTGCGGGTCTTGCGGTGCACGACCCAGCCGCGGATCGCGCTGTCGTCCGACAGCGTGTCGACATAGCCGCGGAAGGGTCCCTGGAGACGCTTGCGCCTCAGGGCGTCGCCCGCCCGCATCGCGAAGGTGCGCAGCCGCTGCAACTGCCGTTTCAGCTCGGACCCCCGGATCATGTCAAGGCGTCATAATCGGCGCGGGCCATCATCTGCGCGAGTTCGCGGATGTCGACTTTCGGCTCCCAACCCAGCGTTTCGCGGGCCTTCGTCGCGTCCCCGATCAGCAGATCGACCTCGGCGGGTCGATAGAATTTCGGGTTAACGCGCATCACCAGCTTGCCGGTCTTGCGGTCGGTTGCGTTTTCGCTTTCGCCGCTGCCCTGCCAGTCCAGATCCATCCCCAGGGCCTCTGCCGCATAGGTGAAGAAATCACGGATCGTCGTGGTCACGCCGGTGGCCAGCACGTAATCGTCCGCCGTGTCCTGCTGCAGCATCCGCCACATGCCCTCGACGTAATCGCCGGCAAAGCCCCAGTCGCGCTGTGCGTCCATGTTGCCCAGTTCGACCGGTGCGTCGCCGCCATGGGCCAGCGCGGCGAGGCCGAGGGTGATCTTGCGGGTGACGAATTCATTGCCGCGCAGAGGGCTTTCGTGATTGAACAGGATCCCCGAGGAGGCATGCATGCCGAAGCTCTCGCGGTAGTTCATGGTGATGTAATGGCCATAGACCTTGGCGACACCGTAGGGCGAGCGCGGATAGAGGCGGGTGGTCTCGGATTGTGGCACTTCCTGGACCAGCCCGAACATCTCGGAGGTCGAGGCCTGATAGAACCGGGTCTCGGGGCGAAGGGTCCGCAGCGTGTCGAGCAGGCGCACCGGCCCAATCGCATCCGCCTCGGCGGTATAGACCGGCATCGCCCAGGAGGAGCCGACGAAGCTCTGGGCGGCGAGGTTATAGAACTCGTCCATCTTCACATCGCGGATCACCCGGTAGATGGCGTTCTGCTCGACTAGGTCGAATTCATGCATGTGCACCTTGTCGGCAATGCCGAGGGCGGCCAGCCGCATCGTTTCGGAGTGCGAACTGCGCCGCACGCCGCCGTGGACCTCGTAGCCCTTTTCGAGAAGCAGCTGTGCCAGATAGGCACCATCCTGGCCTGTAATGCCCGTAATGAATGCTGTTTTCATTCTACAATATGCTCTCTTCTTGAGGGGTTTCTCTCAGTGCCGCGATGTCGTTTTCGGCAGGTGATAGCTGTGTGGCCTACCAAGCGCAACTCATTCTAGGGCAGGGGTTCGCGGGGCAAATCATCTGCCTGCAGCCCAGTGTGCGAAGATGTCCGTATCGATTTGGTTGTAGCCCCAGGCACTACGCAGTTGCTGGCGGAACCGGTTGGTTTTGAACGGCAATTTCAGCCCGTCGGGGTCCGTCACGGGCAGCCCTGTGGCCGCCAGCACGTCGCGCCAGAAATCTGCCGTAATCAGCGCATCGCCCACCGTGACAGTCGAGGCCCCAGGGGTGAAGCGGTCCGGCGAGAATCCGGGCAGCAGGTAATGGCCGGTCTTGCCGAACCAGCGCGCCTCGGCCACGCAGCTCGACGACAGCGCGGCGACGCCGCGCAGGTTGTGATGGCCGAGCAGCCGGTAGACGTTTTCGGTGGTCACGACGGCATGGGGCAGAACGCGCTGAAGCGTCTGGCCCACCCCTTCCTGGCGTTCCAGCGGATGTTCGCGGATCAGCACCGCGTCATAGTCCTGGGCGATCTTGTAGAGCCGGTCGAGATGATCGAGCACGGTGACGAAGCGTCCGCCGTCGATCACCACCTTGTCGAAACGCGTCTGCAGGATCACCAGAAGCGTGTTCGGGCGCGGCGGATTGGCAAAGGCCTTGGCCGCATGTGCCGAGACCGCGCCGGATTGCAGTTCGATCAGCCCCTCGGGCACCTGCCAGGCGCGGGCCGCGTCGTTCAGGGCCGGATCCGAGGCGCTGAAATCGAGCAGCAGATCGTCCATGAAGCGGATCGGCGAGAACGACAGGTCGAGGAAGGGAATGTCGTGCCGACGGCAGAAATGCGCCAGATAGGGCGGCAGTTCGAACCCGATCACCAGGGACCGCTCGAAATAGCGCAGGAACAGGTGTTCCACCGCCGCGGGCAGGGTTTCGGCGGAGAACACGGTGGGCCAGCTCTGGATCGTCGGCGCGCGCCCGAAGGCCTGGTAGATGGAAGCGACCGTGTTCTGGTCGAGCCGCGGCGTGTTGATCCATCGGTTGTCCCAATGCACGACCGTGCCGGTCAACCCGCAGGCGCGCCGGATCGAAACGTCCAGGGTCTGCGCCAGCCAGCGGATATTCTCATGCTGGGTCGGTTTCAGCCCGCCCACGGAAGGCCGCAGGAAATCCCCGGTAAAGACGATGCGGTCGATGGGTGTGGTCATCGCAGGTATCTCTCACGTTTGGTCGAAATGGCCGCCCGGGTGACGGCGCCGAACAGGGACAGCCATTGCTCGGCGTTTTCGGCGGAAAGATTGTCGAGTATCTGTCGGGCCAGCGCCGCCCGGCGTTCGGGCGCATCAAGCAATTCCCCGACGCGATAGGCAAAGGTTTCCTTGTCGTTGACCACCAAGTCATCGGGTAGCAGGTGGCGCAGCCCGCGCGCGCCTTCGTCGCATGTCACGACCGGCACCCCGAAGGCCATGGCCTCCAGCGTCTTGGTCTTGACCCCGCCCCCGGCGAAGGTGGGGTTCAGCGCCAGATCGGCTTGTGCGTAGAGCGGCACCAGGTCGCCGACGTCCTGCAGGTGCTGCAGCGTCACATGCGGCAGGTCCACGTCCTGGGGCATGGTGACGTTGCCGATCACCGTCAGCGTGCACTGTCCCGGCACCAGAGGCATGATCTGGCGCAGCAGATAGTCCAGTGTCATGTCATTGACCGGGCTTTGCGCGGCGATGAACAGCAGGTTCCGGCTGCCGGTCTGACCGTAGACATGGCGCATCGGGGCCAGATCGCGCGACCGCACCCGGAACGGCGCGGTGATCACGGGAATATCGGTCATCCCGGCGAATTCGGCCCGGTCTTCTACCGACATGGCCAGGGCGATGTCATAGTCCTTGAACATGGCGCCCTCATGGGCGGCATCCAGGAAAAAGGTCGGCACGATGCCATGGCGCATCAGTGACGTCGCGCGCTGGGACTGGCAGTCGTGGGTGTCGATGATGCGCACCACGTGGCGCGGCAGATGCTCGACCATCCAGTCGCGGTTGAAATAGGGCGTCAGCACCGCGTCGAAGCCTTCGTCGCTCACTAGGCAGGCGATGGCCCTCACCGGCATTTCACGATCGGGAAGCAGGCCCGAGATGGGAGGGCCGCCGACACGCTGGACGAGATCCTTTAGATCGCCGCGGTCCAGCAGCCGGTAGGGGGCGGTCTGACGAAAATGTTCATCCTTCTTGTGCAGCGTCACCGTCGAGATCACCGTCAGGTCGCAGATGCCGGCCAGCGCGCGGCACAGGCTGTCGTGGCGCACCCCGGTTCCGAGGTTGCTGGCCCAGAAGGGAAAGTCGCACAGTGCCGCGATCTTCATGGGGCATCGCTTTGCGGATGGCAGGTGAAGCGCCTGATGTTGCAGCCCAGCAGGCGGGTATCGGTCGCATTGGGCTGGCGGAAGTCCTCCATCTCGAACACGATCGCGACATAGTTGGACTGTGCCAGCGCGTCCGCGGCCAGGTTCAACCGGGCTGTGAAGCGGGTCGGCTCCTCGGGATCCGGCGCGATCTCGGCCCCTGTGTCGCCGACGCGGATTGACAGGCCGTCGAACTGGTCCGGATGCAGCACGTGCCCCGCGATCTCGATGCTCTGGTCGATCTCCCCCAGATGCGGCAGGCAGGCCAGCGCCCCGTCCTCGGCGGGTCGCATCCAGCGGTGGAAATGGTCCTGGCTGCTTTCTATCGGATACCAGCCATGAGCCAGGATCGTCGGTTCGAAACTGAAGCTGCGCGCCTGCGGGGCCAGCTGTGCCACCCGTTCGCCGTAAGCCGAGATGACCATCGGGTCGTTGTATATTTCGGCCGGGTCGTGGGCCGAGCGATTCTCGAGTTCGACACGCATCAGATAAAGGCTCGCCTCCAGACGCGCGATGCGCTTGTTGACCAGGTCATAGAGCGCCTCGTTGGAAATCGGGGCGTTGGCCGCACCGGCCGCCTCGAAGATACGTGCGATGTAGGCAGGGATGTTGACCTGCGGTTCGAGATCGGGGGCGCTGCTGACATGGTGGCGCATCCGGTCGAGCTGCATCACCTGCGCGACGCGGTCGGCGATGCGGGCGATGTCGTCCACTCCGAGCGGGGTCGCATCCCGGAGTTCGTGTTGATCTTGGGGTGTGTCTTGCATTTGGGAAACCTCTGGCGTTCAGGCAGGTCGCGGCAGCACCGGGCCTTGCGGTTTTATCAAATTGTCGCGCCTTATTAGAAAATCCTGAGCCGGAATAGAACCGCAATAACGCACGAATTCCCGTTTGAGACCCTTCGGCGAAAGCGCGCCCCCGGGGTCGGCGGAGCCGGTCAGCCGGGCAGGACAAGCAAAGGATGGAACCTGTGCATCGGCGTGCTGTCCAGCAATCCTTCGCCGGCGCTTTCCACTGTGTGTATCGGCAGGTCCAGGGCCTCTGAAACGATGGCCCTGACCACTTCGGCGATCTTTTCCGCCTCGCCGCGTTCAAGGGCGCGCCGGTTTTCGGGCGGCGTGTCGATTGCCGCAGCAGCCCGTCGCCCCTGTGCACGCCGCCAAGGTCCATCGAGCGGACCGTCAGGCCCTGTGCCGTCGCCCGGCTTCGGGCAGCAGATAGCCCCGTGCCTTCAGGAGATCGAGGTTCTCAAAGAGGGCTGATTGCAGCGAGGTCGAGCCGGTCTTGTGCAGCCCGATGTGCAGATAGAGAGTCTTCATGGCGCGCCCTTAGGACGCCTGCCCGAAGACCTGCCGGGCCCTGTTCTGCAGGGTGCCGGTCTTGTCGAGCCGCGCGCAGATTGCCTCCGGCACGACCGGCACCGTCGCCTCGGAGACGACGCGGTCGGGTTCCTCGATCGGTTCTGGCGCAAGGCCGAGCACCGCACAGGTCGCCTGGTAATCTTCTATGATCGGCTCGAAGAAGGAAAACGGCACGTCAAGATTGCGCACGAATGTGGCCTGCAGGGCCATGCAGCGCCCGGCCTCGGCGGGGGAGACATCCAAGCTTAGCTCGCTGCGGTCGTTGGACACCAGCAACAACGCCCGCGGCGGCAGCGCATAGACCGTATCGCCCTGGACAAATTCCTGCCCCTGTCTGCCGCCATAGCGGAAATAGGGAAGCCATCCCCCGGGGTTGGAGACCTTCTCGCTTCTGAAGGGCGTGAGGGTCTCCCCCAGGAAGCGGCCGATCGCCTCTGCCGTGCCGGGCTGAAAGAGTGATGTCATGTGCAGGCCCATCACCTGTCCGGGAAAGGCCTTGCACAGGGCTGCCACATGGCGGCTGCGGTTCTTGAAGTAGCGTTTCAGAACGCTGGGTTCGAACAGTGAGAAGCTGCGCAGACTGGGCTTGCGCGCGATCGGGCAGATCGTGGATTTCAGATCGTGAAGATAATGCGACCACATGGTCCGGACCGGATCGCGCAGCGTAATGATGAATTTGACATCGCGGTCTGCCAGAATCCGCTTGATGTTGTCGGCAACGGACGTGGGCGCCTGCAGGTAGGCCGGGGAGGCATCCAGAAAGATGCGGTCCGGCCGATGCTCCGGGAACAGCTCGTAATAGCCCTTGAGCGAAATCCGGTCGGCGTTTTTCGACAGGTAGGTCAGTTCCTTGATTTTCGGAACGTTGAAAACCCCCGTGTCCCGGGCCAGCTGGTCGAACAGAAAGGTGGTCCCTGCCTTTGCCATGCCCGGAATGATCAGATGTTTCGTGGTCATGTCTGCTTTCTTTGCTCGGCGTACCCCGGTTCGAGGGTGTAGCGATTTATGGTCATGCGGCTTTCGGATCACCGGCGCATCCACGAAGTGGCACATATGGTCTAGTCATTGCGGGTCTGTTTCGCCAGTGGAAACGAAAGCCGAGCCGCGCGCCGATTTCGGACAAGGCATTCCACAGCGCCCTTCAAGATGTTGCGTCGGCTTTTCAAAGCTGGACAGGATATGGATTTTCGCCACAGATTTCTGAAAACTTCGAATGACGCCATTCAAAACTGGGCCTATAGTCGCCACTGCATGTGAACATGCCGAATTGCCACAAATGTCATTTTCAACAGCGATACCATTTTTGTGCCCGGATGGAGAGATAAGAAATGAAGAAGTCAGATAACATGGCAGGTGTTTCCGAGCTTCGCGAGGCGCGCAGGGAGAACCGCAAGCTGCTCTGGGCGGCCGGCTTCTTCAGTATCTTCGTCAATCTGCTGATGCTCACGGGACCGCTGTTCATGTTGCAGACCTATGACCGGGTTCTCGGGGCCAGGTCCGAGGAAACGCTGGTCGCGCTGTTCATCCTGGTGGCCATCCTGTTCCTGATCATGGGCATCATCGACTGGGCGCGGGGGTGGCTTCTGACCCGCATCGGCGCGCGTTTTCAAGCCCGGCTGGACCGGCGCGTCTTCGATGCGGTGCTGAAGAAATCCGCCGTCGACCGCGACGAGGGCAAGATCGACATGCATGGCACCAGCGGTCAGCAGCTCAAGGATCTGGAAGCCGTGCAGCGGTTCTACGCCTCGCCGGTTTTCGCGGCGCTGTTCGATGTGCCCTGGACCCCGGTGTTCCTGATCGGCATCTCGATCTTTCACCCCTGGCTCGGCGCGCTGGCCGTGGCCGGCGGCACCGTCCTCATTCTGCTGACCGTTTTCAACCAGCTCTCCACGCGCACCGCGGCGGTGAAGTCGGCGGCGGCCAGCCACCAGTCGGACCGCTATTCCGACCACCTCAAGTCGGATGCCGAGACGATCCGCAGCCTTGGGATGCAGGCCAACGCTTTTGCGAAATGGCACGAAATGCGCGCGCGCTCCCTGGAGCAGGGGGTCCGTACGCAGGATCTGGGCGGCACCTTTTCGACCGCGACCAAAACCTTCCGGCTGTTTTTGCAGTCCATGATGCTGGCGCTCGGCGCCTATCTGGTGCTGCTGGGCCAGGTTACCCCGGGCGTGATGATTGCCGGCTCGATCCTGCTGGGGCGGGCCCTGGCACCGGTGGAGCAGGTGGTCAACCAGTGGGCCATGATCCAGCGCGCGCGCCGGGGCTGGGACAACCTGGCCGAACTGCTGTCGGAGGTGCCCGAGGATGACGTCCAGATCGAACTGCCGCGCCCGTCCGCCCGGATCGACGTGCAGCAGCTGACGGTGATCCCGCCCGGCGGGCGGCAGGCGACGCTGCGCCTGGTGAGCTTTTCGGTCGTCCCGGGCGAGGCGGTCGGGGTGATCGGCTCTTCGGGGTCGGGTAAATCGACGCTGGCACGTGCACTGACCGGGGTCTGGCAGCCGGCAGGGGGCAAGATCCGGCTCGATGGGGCGGCGCTCAACCAATACCATCCCGAAAGCCTGGCGCGTTATATCGGTTATCTTCCGCAGAAGGTTTCGCTGTTCGACGGCACCATCGCCGAGAACATCGCCCGTCTGGCCAAGGTGTCCGACAGCGACAAGGTCGTGGCGGCCGCCCGGCAGGCGGCTGCCCACGAGATGATCCTGAAATTGCCCCAGGGGTATGATACGCCGGTACAAAGCGTCGGAACGCAGCTTTCGGGCGGTCAGATCCAGCGCATCGGTCTGGCCCGCGCGCTCTATGACGAGCCGGTGCTTCTGGTGCTGGACGAACCCAACTCCAATCTCGACAACGAGGGGTCGAATGCACTCAATTCGGCCATCAAACAGGTCAAGGCGCGCAAGGGGGCGGTGTTGATCATGGCGCACCGCCCGGCCGCCATCAAGGAATGCGAGAAGCTTCTGGTGCTCGAAGAGGGCGCCCGCAAGGCCTGGGGCACCCGTGAACAGGTGCTGGCCGAGACGGTTGCTAATTACAAAGAGGTCAGGAAGGCCGCTTCAACAGGTATGGTATGAGCGACGTTCAGAAAACCTCCGCCAGGTTCAAGGCTTTCACACCGCTGCTTGTCGGCTTCACAACGATATTTCTACTGGTGGGCGTGCTTGGCGCCTGGGCGATGCGTACGGAAATTGCCGGCGCCGTGGTCGCCTCGGGCCGGATCATCGTCGAAAAGAACCGACAGGTCGTCCAGCACCCCGATGGCGGGGTGGTGGCGGAGGTCCTGGTCCGCGAGGGCGATGTCGTGAAGGAAAATCAGGTGCTGATCCGGATCGACCCGTCGCTGCAGGAGTCCGAGCTGGCCATCATCGAATCGCAGCTGGTCGAGATCGGCGCGCGGCGCGGCAGGCTGGAAGCCGAACAGACCGATGCGGACGAAATCGTCTTTGACCCCGAGCTGCTCGAGAAAGCCGAGACCGATCCGAAGGTGAAACGGGTGGTGGACAGCCAGCGCCGGCTTTTCGAAGCCCGCAAAGCAACGCTGGAAGAGGCGGTCAACCAGCTGAACAACCAGCGCGTCCAGCTGGAAAACCAAGTCACGGGGATCGATGCGCAGATGGCGGCGCTGGCGCGCCAGGAAGACCTGGTCGGCGAAGAGACCGGAAACCAGGAAATGCTGCTGGAACGCGGACTGGCGCAGTCCTCCCGCGTGCTCAACCTGCAACGTGAAGGTGCGCGTCTTGCCGGGCAGGTCGGCGAACTTACGGCCCGCCGGGCCCAGGCGCTGGAAAGCAGTGCAGAACTCAAGATCGAGGAGCTGCAGCTTTATGCACAGCGCCGCGAGGATGCGATCAGCCGACTGAGCGATCTCGAGATCAACGAACGCCAGCTGTCCGAACAGCGCCGATCCCTGATCCAGCGCCTCGACCGCATGGAAATCCGCGCCCCGGTGGCGGGTATCGTCTATGACCTGCGTGTCTTCGGCCGCCGCTCGGTGATCCGGCCCGCGGAACCGGTGCTGTACCTGGTGCCCCAGGACCGGCCCCTGATCATCGAGGCGCGGGTCAACCCGATCAATATCGACGAGGTCTATCTTGGACAGGAGGTGCTGCTGCAGTTCGCCTCCTTCGACATGCGTGACGCGCCCGACCTGTACGGATCGGTCGTCCAGCTGTCGCCGGATGCGTTTACGGATGAGCAAACCGGGACCACCTTCTACCGGGTCGAGATCAACCTTCCGGAAGAGGAAGCCGCCAAGCTGTCGGGGGAACAGGTCCTTGTACCGGGCATGCCGGTCAGCGCGTTCATCCGCACCCAGGACAGGACGCCGGCGGCCTATCTGCTGTCGCCTATCACACGCTACTTCGACAAGGCCTTCCGCGACGGTTGACACAGGTCCGCGATGTCCCCGGGCGGCCGCACCGCCGTGCCTCGGAATGAGGCGCGGCGCGATGCCGATGAGCAATCTTTCGCAAAAAACCGCGTAGCTGAAAAAATGATTGCGTTAACTCAACTTTAACGATTGTTTTGGAAGGTAGGAAAGTATGGCGCGGTTGGTCACATTATGGCCGCTATCCTAGGCACATACTGGTCTACTGGCTTCTAAAGCCATGTTTGGAATAGCTTATGTTACGTCACCCCCGGTCGGCGCATAAGCCCAAATGGCTTTGGAAGAGCAGGGACAGGCGTTCTGCGCTTTGTTGCCTGTTGGGAAACAAAATGTTTCTCGGCAGTTAATTGCCGGACCACCCCCATTTGGGGGTATCTTGATTTTCCGAAAAGTGTCTTCTTTATGGCATCGGTGTGGTGAAGATTTGTCGCCATCCGAGATCGCATGCCATTCTGGTATGATGGTCAGTATTTTTACATAACCTTTTCGGGGGAAACGAAATGGCTCACAGAATAGACAAAGATACCGCGTTTGATTCCGTGCTGACTGCACCTTGGGGTGGCGGTACCGGCGGAACGGACAACGGCGATCTGGAAGATGAAGGCAATGTTGACAAGGGCAATGCCTTTGGTGGCGACGACCATCTGAAAGGCAATGACAACGACAACGCCCTGCTCGGCGGTGCCGGCAAGGACTTCCTGCGTGGTGACGACGGCGACGACAGCCTCTATGGCGAAGCCGGCGACGACATTCTGCTGGGCGGTGGCAACACGCTCGACGGCGACGAAGACGTGAATGGCGACGATTACCTCGAAGGTGGCCTCGGCGATGACGTTCTGGTTGGCCAGGGTGGCAACGACGACATGTTCGGCGACGAAGGTAGCGATCTGTTGATCGGTAACCGCGGCAACGATTACATGGAAGGCAATGACGGCAACGACGCCATGTTCGGTGGTCACCATAACGATTCGATGTACGGCGGTGCCGGCGACGATTGCATGGCTGGCCAGGGCGGCGCAGACCTCATGTTCGGTGGCGAAGGCCATGACCTGATGTCCGGCGGCACCGGCAGCGACAGCCTCTACGGTGGCGACGGCAACGACTCCATGTCTGGTAACGAAGGCCGCGACTACATGAATGGTGGCGCTGGCGACGACCGTATGTTCGGCCAAGAAGGTGCGGACGTGATGAACGGCTTCACCGGTGACGATTCCATCTCCGGTGGTCACGGCGACGACGTGATCCGTGGCGAGATTGGTGACGACGTGCTGCACGGTAACGGTGGCCAGGACAACATCTATGGTGGGGCCGACAACGACCACATCAGCGGTGGCAACGGCGGTGACCGCCTCGAAGGCGGCGACAACGCCGACTGTATCCAGGGTGGCCGTGGACACGACATCATCTGGGGTGACAACTCCGACGGTGACATCGCCCAGGGCGAAGCCTCCGACACCATCTCCGGTGGCGTTGGCCGTGACACCATCTACGGTGGTGAAGACGACGATGACATCAACGGCGACGACGCCAACGACTGGATCAGCGGTGGCACCGGCGATGACACCATCGACGGCGGCAACGACGACGACGTCATCAATGGCGATCAGGGCGATGACCACATCAAGGGTGGCAATGGCGCTGACGACATCGACGGCGGCTCCGGCAATGATGTCATCGAAGGCGGCACCGGCGAAGACACCATCGACGGCAACTCCGGCGACGACTGCATCGACGCTGGCGGTTCCAACGATGTGGTCAACGGCGGCACCGGCGAAGACAGCATCTACGGCGCGAACGGCAACGACACGCTGAATGGCGGTCAGGACGACGACCTTGTCGTGGGCGGCCGTGGCAACGACATCATCTACGGTGATGCCGGTAACGAAGGTGGCGGTGCAGACATGCTGATCGGTGACGGTTGGGATGTCGACGGTACCGTTCCGGCTTCGATGCCTGGCAATGACCAGCTCTTCGGTGGCAAGGACGGTGACTGCCTGTTCGACGATGGTGGCAACGACACGATGACCGGCGGCGCGGATGGCGACGAATTCGTCTTCGGCTTCGAAATCAACCAGAACGGCAACTCGATCTATGTTGGACCGGGCGGCGACAACGTCATCACCGACTTCGACGATGACCAGTTCGACCTGATCGTGATGCACAGCAGCATCGACGCGGCCGACCTGTCGGCAACGATCGTCAACAACGACGAAGACGTGCTGATCTCGCACTCGGATGGCTGGACCATCCTGGTCGAAGGTCTGGTCGAAGAGATGGAAGGCATCGACCCCGATGACGTCTTCTTCGACGACGACGCGCTGATGCAGTTCCTGCTGGAAGGTCAGCCGGATGTGGTTGGTGCGAACGACAAGGGCATCATCGAATTCCGCGACAAGGAAGTCACCTTCTTCGATTGTGACGCCGATCAGGCGGAATACTGCGATGTTCCCGGAGTTGGCGGCGTTCGTCCCGAAGCCAAAGAGCTGTCGGAAGAGAAAGTGGGCAACACCACGATTAATTCGAACGAGCTTAAGGTTGCAAACGCCTATCTCGATCAGGACGACAACGTCTACATCTCGGGCAACGAACTGATCCTGGATATCCTGGCGTAAGTAGACTCCGGCACGCCGCTGCCTCAGTGCAGCGGCGTTTGCGGAAGTGCGGACCGGGCCTTGCGTTGTTTTACCAGGGTTCGTCCCCCGGCACCGCCCCTTTTCGTAAGGGGCGGTGTTTTTGTTTCTGCGACCGGATCAGAAGGACAGGTCGTCGATGATCTCGGACAGAAGGGTGTTTTCGACGGTCAGGCTGTCACCGCCCGTCAGCGACAGGACGACGTCGCCGTCCACCATGTCGGCGCGGTTCGCGATCTCGGTCGCGCTGCCAAAGCCGTAGGCCGTGAGATCGATGATATCGCGGCCGTCCTCGAAGTCGCGGATCGTATCGTTGCCGCCGCCGGGGACAAAGACGAAACGGTCCTTTCCCCAGTTCCCGATCAGCAGGTCGTCGCCCTGACCGCCATTGATCGTGTCCGCGGCCCCGCCGCCCCTGATCGTGTCGTTTCCGGCGCCGCCATGCAGCGTGTCGGCCCCGCCGTCGCCAAAGATCCGGTCGTCGCCACTGCCGGCATTGACCGTGTCGCGTCCCGAGCCGCCGCGCAGTTCATTGTCGCCCCGCGCATCGATCAGCAGGTCATTTCCATTGCCCGCCGACAAGGTGTCGGCCCCCTCTTCGCCGTACATCGTGTCGCCATGATTGCCTCCGTTCAGGGAATCGTTGCCGTCACCGCCGCGAAGGATGTCCGCCCCGGAGGAACCGATCATCGTGTCGTGGCCGTTGCCGCCGGACAGGTCGTCGTCGCCGGGTTCGCCCCAGATCATGTCGTTGCCGCCACTGCCCGATACCGTGTCATCGCCCAGCCCGCCTCGCAGCACGTCCGCGCCGCCTTGGCCATTCATGAGGTCATTGCCGTAGTTGCCGCGCATCTCGTCGTTGCCGCCCTGACCGGTCAGCGTGTCATCACCCCCGCCACCGTGGATCGTGTCCGCCCCTGCCGTACCGTCCAGACGGTTGTCGGCGCTGTCCCCGCGTCGCAGGATGGGGCCTTGGGGTTCGGGATCCGGTTCGGGTGTCACTGGGGGCACCGGAGTGCCGCCGCCAGTATCCAAAAGTGCCGATCCGGACGTGGAGGCGAAAGTCTGGGTAATCATCACCACGTCGTAGCCCTTGTAGTCGCCTTGCTCGATCCCCAGTCCAATATAATCGTAATTGGGGTTCAGCAGGTTGGCGCGGTGGCCCGAACTGTTCATCAGGCTCTGGTGGATGTCCTCCACATCGTCCTGGATGCCGGGACTCCCGCGCTCGCTCTGGAGGCCCACGTTCTCACCCGACCGGGTGGCCCCCGAAAAGTCGAAACCCGCATCGATCATCCGATCACGCGGGCTGGAGCCGCCCTGACCGGTATGCGAGAAGATATCCGCCGCCAGCATCCACTTGCTGTGATCCTCCGCGGCATCGTTCAAGCGCTGCTCGAGCCGCAGCGGCACGACACCGATCCGGGCGCGCTCTTCGTTGATGAGTGTAAGCATGTAGTATTCGGACGCACTTGCGTTTGCCATGCCGATTGCCCTGTTTGTTCCTGCCTGCAGAGGATTAATCATAAAATATGAATGGGGTATAATCCGGGCATGTAGGGCGGGTGGAATTTAGCCGAAAACGGGATGGGGTCGGCGCGGATCTGCCGATTGGGCGCGGTTGGGGCATGCCAGGCGGCCTTTGGCGCCGCGCGCCGGGATTCAATGCGCCCGGCCTCCGCAACATCTCTCCGATCAGGGCGGGGTTTCGTTGCCACCCTCGCTCGGGGCGATCGCCATGCGGATCAGCTCACCCTGATAATGCGAGACGAACTCGCTCTGGCGACGGGTGCTGGTCTTTGCCAAGATACGTTTCATGTAGCTGCGGACCGTCGACACTGCCAAATCGGTTGCTTTGGCGGTTTCATCGAGGGATTTTCCGCGCAGGACGTGGTGTGCCACGCGCCGTTCTGAGGCAGTCAGTCCGGAAAGCTTCAACAGATGGTCCCGTACCATCGGGTTTTCCTCGCCGCGCCCCAGGATGACCAGGGCCCGGGGCTCGGAAAATTCGGTGAGGCGGGAAATCCAGACCATCCGGTTAGGCCCGCTTTCGGTGCGCAGCGAAACGATCGACGGTTTCGCCTCGGGTCCCGTGGCCAGGTCGAGCGCCTTCTGAAAAGCGTCCTGGACCTTGTGGGTGCGGGCCACGAGACGTTCCTTGTCGATCTCGAAATCGCCGTTTCTGGCCAGCCATTCATTGCTGATATTGGCGCTGCACTCGATCGTGCCGGTGCTGTCGACCACCGCGAAATGAACGGCCAGGACACGCAGCGCCGTATCGATCAGGCGGTTGGTGCGGGGGCTTTTCTGGCCGATGATGTTCCTGAGCTGCGCGGCCGCAAAGGAAAGAGCGACGGACAGGAACGTGTCGGGAGGGCTCTTGTCGCCGGATGTTTTCCACCCCTGGACGGCAACCAGAGGATAGAGGTGACCGGTGGGCTTGCCGACGATGATCTGGAACGGGGCGGTCGCGAACTCATGCTGCGCGGCGACCCCTACGGCCTCTTCCGGATCCGGCGCGGCATCCGAAGCCGCGGGACGCCGGGTCTGGCCGCGCAGGTCAATCTTCTGCATCACCCGGGTTAGCCGGCTCAGAATCTCGTTTTGGTCCCCCCGTTCCGCAGGGTTCCTGTACCCGGACCAATGGTCCAAGAAGAACCCGCCATGCGTGTCGTAGACACCCATGTAGATCATGTCGACATTCGCCGAAAGGGCCAGTTGGTCGGCGAACTCACAGTATCTGCCGGATGCGTGAGTCATCTGTCCGACACCCCGAACGCACCCCGCAATGACAAGCGTGTCACGCGCCGCGCATGCGGACCTGCAGGCCGGATCTGAACCATGTCGGGCGCCGCTTCTCCGCGCGCTGAAAATTGCTTGATCAGTTTCAATTGTACCATCACAGAAAAACCGATTCTTAATAAATTGTTAATTTCATAACAGTAAAGTAGGGGGGAAACCGTGCAAGCTTTATGGCAACATGAAGGCGGTTCTTCCATTTTACCGACAAAGTTACTTCCCAAGTATAATAAATATTACTGCCAGCCATTTATTCTATCGAAAACAGAAACAATTGCCGTGGTGAATTGTCCGTCGTAATGATCAGCCCATCTAAGTGGTCCGCGTTGAGTGTCCGTGCAGGGTCGGCCTCTGGTTCAGCGGAACGATGGTTTCCGGGGCCAGCGGACTGTCGCCCCAATGTGAACTCACGCTGAAGCGCAACTTCTGATATGTCTTTTTATTCCAATCTGTTCTGGATTTCCAACAGCTTGGTTTCGAAGATTTCCGCCGGGGTGTGATACCCGAGGCAGGGGTAGATTCCGGTAGGGGGCAGGATCGTATCACAAGGCTCTGAGGCCCCCTCCTTCCCTTCAATTTGAGCCCTGTGGCTGTCTTCATGGTGGCGATGAGCGTGGTGCGCCCGTTTGGTGGCTGTGAAGGTGGCAAGATATAGGGGTGATTACTGCCGCCGTCACCGATACTCGCCGGTTAGCAGGATGTGGGTCCGCCCGAGCGGGGAGATATGCGCCAGCAGAGCCGGGTCGCAATTCAGGCCGGCCCGCTGCCGCGCCGCCACGGCCTGACCGAGGTGCTTGGTGTTCCAGTAGATGATGATGGCGGCGAGCAGGTTGAGGCCGGCCATGCGGTAGTGCTGCCCCTCGGCGGTGCGATCGCGGATTTCACCCTGACGCCCGATACGCAGGGCGTTTTTCAGGGCGTGATGGGCCTCGCTTTTGTTCAGTCCGATCTAGGCCCGGCGCTGCATGTCGGCGCCGAGGAGCCACTCGATGATGAAGAGGGTGCGCTCGACGCGGCCGATTTCGCGGAGCGCCACGGCCAATTCATGTTGGCGCGGATAGGCCGCGAACTTCTTGAGCAGCTGACTGGGCGGCATCGCACCCGTCACCATGGTGGCGGCGGACCACAATACGCCAGGCCAGTTCTGGACTATGAGCCCCTCGCGGATCATGCCTCCAATCTGACCGCGCAATTCGCCCGGCGCTGAGGCGGGATCGAACAGGTAGAGCCGTTTGGATGGCAGGTCGCGGATACGTGGGATGAACCAGAACCTGAGCAGTGAGGGCACGGCAAACACGTGATCGGTAAACCCGCCAGTATCGGCATATTGCTCGCGGATTTTCCGCCCGGCCTCGTTCATCAGCAACCCGTCCAGAATGTAGGGCGCTTCGCTTACGATGGCCGGAATGTTCTGGGTCGCGAACGGGCCTAACTGGTCGGAGACATGGGTGTAGGCCTTGAGGCCCGGCTCGGAGCCATATTTTGCGTTGATGAGGTTCATGGCTTCGCCCTGCCGGGCGGTGGGGAAGAATTGGCCGTCGCTGGACGCGGTGAGGCCGCCACCCCAAAACTTGGCCATGGGCAGCCGGGATTGCGCCTGCACGCGCCGCCCTGGCCAGCCGCGCCAGCCCGTCGGTCATGCGTGCCTTGCGGTCAACGAGCCAAGCCTTCGGATCGAGCGGCACCGCCAGTCTTGGCGCATCCTTCACCGCCTCTGCGGGAACCAGAGCTTGTTTCAGATTCCCATAGCGCCGGGAGTGAGGGACCCAGATATCGCCGGAGCGGAACGCATCTCGCAGATGGAACAACACCGCCACTTCCCAGAGCCTGTGGCCATCTTCTTCCTGCGCATTCAGGTGACGATGCCATTTCGAGCCGCGCCGCAGGAGGCCAAATTCCGAGGAGGTTCAACTGGGACAGCGCGCTGCCATCTATGCCAGAGTTTCAACGTCTGATCAGTCGTGTGACCGGCAGGTATCAGAGTTGACCGAATTCGTTGAGCGCGGCGGTTATGAGATAATCGGTGTGTTCAAGGAAACGGCCTCTGGCACCAAAGCCAACCGTGCCGAACGTGGTAAGCTCATTGACCTGGCCCAAGCCCACACTCTCTGCCTGTTCTCATTGGGGCAGAGTGTGACACTTCTACTTTGCAGATGTGGGACACTTTAACTTTGCGGGCACAGAGATAAGTCTGGTAATGTATATTATGTATAAAAAGATGCTTCGCAAACCGTTGCGGTCAGCTGTTCGGGCGACCGGTGCCCGAAAGCATGTTCCCGACAGGCGTTGTTGCGCAGCTGCGGGCCAGGGAGTGGCGGGTAGTCGTATCGCCGGTTCTCACACGCCGGCTCTTTCATGCGTTTGATCGCGGCCCCGTCATCTTTCGGACGTGAACGTCAAGCGCATCTACCGGCGACACCTCAGTCGGATCCGAACAGATCGCGCGTGAACACCTTGTCGGCCACGTCCTTCAGGTCGGGGGTGGTGCGTTTGGCCAGGATGATATCGCTCTCGGCCTTGAACGCCGCCAGATCGTGCATGACCTTCGATCCGAAGAACTCCAGATCCGACATTTCAGGTTCGTAGGCCGCCACTTCGATGCCCTTTGCCTTTGATGCGTTTCATCACATCCTGGATCGAGCTTTGGCGGAAGTTGTCGGAGCCCGACTTCATCACCAGCCGGTAGACCCCGACCCGCCCGGGCTTGCGCGCCAGAACCTGGTCGGCGATGAAGTCCTTGCGCGTGCGGTTGGCATCTACGATGGCGCGGATCATGTTATGCGGCACTTTGGCCAACAGGTTGCCGAAGGTTTCCGCCCGTGCTGACAGTTCGCCCACGATGATACGGCTGGGGTGCAGGCTGTCGTAGAGCGCGCGCCCCTCGCGCAGAAACTCGGGGCTGAAGATCACACGGTCGCCGCCCAGCTCGGCGGACAACCGGGCGGTAAAGCCCACCGGCACCGTAGACTTGATGACGATCACCGCCCGGTCGCTGGCCGCGACGACCGCCTGCGCCACCGCCTCAACGGTGGAGGTGTCGAAGAAGTTCACCACCGGATCGTAGTTGGTCGGAGTGGCCACAATCACGAAATCCGCCTCGGCATAGGCTGCCTCCGCCTCGGTGGTGGCCCGCAGGCTGAGTGTCTCGTCGCGCAGGTAGCGCTCGATATCCTCGTCCAAGATCGGGTTCTAGCGCGCGTTGACCTGGGCCACCCGCTCAGCGCTCACATCGACGGCCGTCACGTCGTTGTGCTGGGCAAGCAGCACCGCGTTCGACATGCCGACATAGCCGATACCGACGACAACGGTCTTCAGTGACATGGACGTCTCCTTTGCCTCAAAGCCTGTGGGCCTGGCCCGCCTTAGTGAATTCCGACCGGAAGTGGAATGCCCGTAGACCGGGCCGGCGTGCGCAGGCGGCAGAGCGAAGCCTCCGGTCCGGCCTAGCCGTTCAGGTCCAGCGACGGCTGGCTCTTGGTCAGATCATCGATCTCGCGCAGCTGGCCGATCAGCGCGCCCATCTTCGACACCGGGATCATGTTCGGCCCGTCGCTGGGCGCATTGTCCGGATCCTGATGCGTCTCGATGAACAGCGCCGAGACGCCGACCGCGACGGCCGCGCGCGCCAGCACGGGGGCGAATTCGCGCTGGCCGCCCGAGGTGACGCCCTGGCCGCCGGGCTGCTGCACCGAATGCGTCGCGTCGAACACCACCGGGTAGCCGGTCGCGGCCATGGTCGGCAGGCCGCGGAAATCGCTGACCAGCGTGTTGTAGCCGAACGAGGTGCCGCGGTCGCACAGCAGGATGTTCTCGTTGCCGGTGGAGGCGATCTTTTCGGCGACGTTGCCCATCTCCCAAGGGGCCAGGAACTGCCCCTTCTTGACGTTGATCGCGCAGCCCGTCCGCCCGGCGGCCAGCAGCAGGTCGGTCTGGCGGCACAGGAAGGCGGGGATTTGGATCACGTCCACGACCTCGCCCGCGGGGGCGCACTGGTCCGCCGCATGCACATCCGTGAGGATCGGGCAGCCGAATTCCTCGCGGATCTTCGCGAGGATCGCGAGCCCCTCCTCCATCCCCAGCCCCCGCTGGGTCGAGATGGAGGACCGGTTGGCCTTGTCGTAGCTCGCCTTGAAGATGAACCGCGTCCCGGTGGGCGCACAGGCCTCGGCGATCCTGTCGGCCATCATGCGGGCATGGTCGAGGCTTTCCAGCTGGCACGGTCCGGTGATCAGCGCGAAGGGGGTCTTGGCACCGATGGCGATGTCGCCGACGGTCACGGTACGGGGGGCTATCATGGCAGGCTCTCTAGGGCTTGTTCGATGCGCGGGACATCGGTGGGGTTGTTGAGTTCCCAAAACACGCGGCCGCGGGCCTCGACCTCGACGCAGCGCACCGGCACGCCGGCGTGCAGGAAGCGCAGCTGTTCGAGCCCCTCAAGGGTTTCCAGCTGGCAGACCGGTGTCGCGGCATAGGCCGCGAGCGCATCGGGACGGTAGGCGTAGACGCCGACGTGGTGGAAGACGGGGATCGGATCGGGCAGCTTGCCCGGATCCACATAGGGCAGCACTTCCTTGGAGAAGTAGAGCGCCCGCATCTGCGCGTCGAAGACCGCCGTGGTGCCGCCGACACGGCCCTGCGCGCGGTCCTCGCGGAAGGCGTCGTAGGTGTCGCGGTCGCAGCGCAGCACCGGCGTGGCCATGCCGATGCCCGGCTCGGCCCGCATCGCGTCGATCAGCGCCTCGACGAACCAGGGCGGGGTCAGCGGCGCATCGTCCTGGAAGTTGATCACCAGCTCGGGGGCCGTGGCCAGGGTGTTCACCGCTTCGGCCACCCGCGCGGTCCCGTTCTCGCAGGCGGGATCGGTCATCACTACCTCGGCGCCGAAATCGCGGGCGGCCTCGGCGATGCGCGTGTCGTCGGCGGCGACAAAGACGGCGTCGACGCCCCGGATGGCGCAGGCGGCTTCCCAGTTCATCTGGATCAGGGTCTTCCGGCTGCCGTCGGGCTGGCGCAGGGTGGCCAGAGGTTTCGCCGGGTAGCGGGTCGAGGCGTAGCGTGCGGGAATGAAAAGCGCTGTCTTCATGACGTCTCCGGTTAGCGGCCAGCCTTCTGGATGGGCGGATACCGCTTGGGAATCGCGGATCGGAAAAGGGTGTCCGGTGCGCCGCAGTGCCTAGCACGCGCCCCCCGGGATGGCCATATCCGGCAGCACCGGGCGGCGGATCGCGCCTCTGCCGCGTCGGCCGGGCTCGGGGCGGGGTCGGAACCGGGCACGGGGTGCGCCGTCAGGGCAGAACGATCCGCCGCGCCTGCGGCACCAGCGCGTTCATCTGCGCCACATGGACCGGCAGGCAGCGGGTGAGGAAATCGTAGGTCTCGACCACATGCGCGCGCGCGGCGGGACCGAGATGGGCATGATCGCCGGGATTGGCCAGGACATCCACGACCTGATCGGCCAGTCTGTCGGGGTCGAAGAAATCCACCAGCAGCCCGTTCTGCCCGTGGGTGATCGCCTCGCGCACCGGGGCCACGTCGGAGGCCACCACCGTGGCCTGCATCGCCATGACCTCGAGCAGCGACCAGCTGAGCACGAAGGGCATGGTCAGGTAGATGTGGCAGCGGCTCAGCTGGATCACCTGGCAATAGACCTCGTAGGGCACCCGGCCCAGAAAATGCACCCGGTCCCAGTCGATGCTGTCACCGACCTCGGCCTCCATCTCGCCGCGCAGGCCGCCGGGATGCGTGCTTTCGCGCCCGTAGGAGGTCTCGTTGCCGCCGATCACCAGAACCCGCGCCGCGGGCCGCTCCGCCAGGATCTTCGGCAGCGCCCGCATGAAGGTGGGAAACCCCCGCGCCTTCTCCATGTTACGCGCCATGTACGTAAAGACCTCGTCCTCGCGCGTCAGCATCCGGTCCAGCCGGCCCAGCGACAGCCGCACCTGCGGGTCCGGCATCAGCCTGTCGGTGCGGATCCCGTCGTGGCAGACATACATGCGGTCCCGGAAACTTGCCGGAAAGCGGTCGCGCTGCCAGACCGTCGGCACATGGCCCTGGTCCACCGCCTCGATGCTGGCCAGGGGCACCGCGTTGCGGCCGACGTTGAAATAGGGGGTGTGTTCGGACACCTTCTCCGCAGGGTCGAACCCCACCAGCCCGCCCTGCATCCGGTAGTAATATTCGAAGAACCCCAGAACCGGCACATCCGGCCAGAGCTGCTTGAAGAACAACAGCTCCCCCCAGCCGGTATGGCCCAGGATCAGATCCGGTCGGAACCCCTCGGTCCGTTCCAGCTCGCGCGCCGCCATCATGGCGCCGAACCCCGCACCCGCGGCTTCTTCCCAAGGTTTCGACAGCCCGTAGGCCTCCTTGGAGGGGACGTGATGGGGCCGGTAGGGCACAATCTTCACGCCCGCGATCGGCACCGACGGTATGCGCTGGGTCAGAAAGACAAGCTCATGTCCGCCCTGCGCCGCCAGATACTGCACCAGTTCGCGGTACTGCCCCGGCATGTTCTGATGTGCAAAAAGGATTTTCATTCAGGCACTCTTCCAGACGGATATCATGATGGATCTTGGCCCTTGGCGTCAAAGCCTTGCAAAAAACCGGGAGGTCGCCGGGACGGAAACCGGTATTCGTTGTGGCAGTAGGGGATTGCCGTTGCAAGCTTCGTCTGGAAACAGCCGGACAGGATGACGATGGACCGCGCCCCCAATATGCCCCGGTGCAGGCACCCGACATTGGCAGATCGGCAACGCTCGTGGACAAAAAAGCCTGTCCCAACCGGACACGGAACCGTGAAACTGGCCCCCCCGGCATCGCGGCCGGTAGACATGCAGCAAAACAAAATCGCCAGAAACTGGCGAACCGAGGCAAGATGCAGGTCACACGAACAACACTTCCGGGGGTGGTCGTCCTCACCCCCGTGCGCCATAGCGACGCCCGTGGCTTCTTCAGCGAAAGCTGGAACAAGGCCCGGCTCGATGCCGCGGGCTTCGTCCACGACTTCGTGCAGGACAACCATTCGCTGTCGGCGGCGGCGGGCACCATCCGCGGCCTGCACTTGCAGTCACCCCCGCATGCCCAGGCCAAGCTGGTGCGCTGCGGGCGCGGGCGGCTCTACGACGTGGCCGTGGACATCCGCCGCGGCTCACCCACCTACGGGGACTGGGTCGGGGTCGAGCTGTCCTTCGAGAACGGACGCCAGCTGCTGATCTCCGGAGGCTTTGCCCATGGCTTCGTCACTCGCGAGCCGGACACCGAAATCGTCTACAAATGCACAGACTACTACGCCGCTGACTGCGACGGCGCGATCCGCGGGGATAGCGCCGGGATCGACTGGGGCCTGACCGCCGATCCGGTGCTGTCGGAAAAGGGGGTTGCCGCCCCGGCGCTGGCCGATCTCGACACCCCCTTCGTCTGGAAGCGCGCAACATGAAGCTTCTGGTCACCGGTGGCGCGGGGTTCATCGGCTCCGCGGTGGTGCGCCGCGCCATTGCCGACGGGCACCAGGTGGTGAACCTGGATGCGCTGACCTACGCGGCCTGCCTCGACAACCTGGCCCCGGTGGCGGACGATCCCGGCTACACCTTCGAACATGCCGACATCCGCGACCGCGCGGCGCTGGACCGAATTCTTGCAGATCACGCCCCCGACGCAGTGATGCACTTGGCCGCGGAATCCTATGTCGACCGGTCCATCGACGCCCCGGCCACCTGCTCGAGGCGGCGCGGGCCTACTGGACCGCCCGCGGCCGTCCCGACGGCTTCCGGTTCCATCACATCTCCACCGAGGAGTTCTTCGGCTCCCTGCCCCCAGACCCCGACGTGCAGTTCACCGAAACCATGCCCTACGATCCGCGCTCACCCTATTCCGCCTCCAAGGCGTCGTCGGATCATCTGGTCCGGGCCTGGCACGAAGCCTACGGGCTGCCCGTGGTGCTGACCAACTGCTCCAACAATTACGGTCCCTATCATTTTCCCGAAAAGCTGGTGCCTGTGGTGATCCTGAACGCGCTGGCGGGCAAGCCGATCCCGGTCTACGGCCAGGGGCTGAACGTGCGCGACTGGCTCTATGTCGAGGATCACGCCGAGGCGCTCCTGCTGGTGGTACGGCAGGGCGCCGTGGGACGGTCCTACAACATCGGCGGCGAGAACGAGGCCCGCAACATCGACCTGGTCGAGACGATCTGCGGCATCCTCGACCGGCTCAGACCCGCCGATGCCCCTTATTCGTGCCTGATTTCCTTTGCTGACGACCGTCCGGGCCATGATCTGCGCTATACCATCGCACCGGATTGGATCCGCGCGGAACTGGGCTGGCGTCCGTCGGTGACCCTCAAGGAGGGACTGGAGCGGACCGTCCGGTGGTATCTCGACAACGAAGCCTGGTGGCGCGCCCTGCAGGACCGGGCGGGCGTGGGCCGACGGCTGGGTCGGGGGACATGATCCTCGTCTTCGGCCAGGCCGGACAGGTCGCCTGCGAACTGCAGCCCGGCGGGTTCTATCACTACGGCGGCCAGCACTGGGTCGGCTGGGCCGACTTCGCCCGCGCGACGTTGACCCAAGCGACGACCATCGAGGACATCCCGACCGAAAGCTGGCCCACCCCGGCGGTCCGGCCCAGAAATTCCCGCCTCGATAGCGCCAAACTGAAGACAGATTTCGGCATTAACCCCCGAATTGGAAAAAGGGCCTGCAAGAATTACTCAAGGAGTTGGACCGCGCATGACCTCACGCAAGGGGATCATCCTGGCCGGGGGCTCGGGCACGCGGCTCTACCCGATCACCATGGGGCTGTCGAAACAGCTTTTGCCGATCTACGACAAGCCGATGATCTACTATCCGCTGTTGGCGCTGATGCTGACCGGGGTCCGCGATATCGCCCTGATCACCACTCCGCAGGACCAAGACCAGTTCCCCCGGCTGCTGGGCGACGGGTCGCAATGGGGCCTGGCGCTGCACTACGTGGCGCAGCCCGAACCCGAAGGGCTGGCCCAGGCCTATCTGCTGGCCCGCGGTTTCCTGGACGGCAGCCCCTCGGCGATGGTTCTGGGCGACAACATCTTCTTCGGTCACGGCCTGCCGGACATCCTCAGAACGGCGGACGCGCGCCAGGCCGGGGGCACGGTCTTTGGCTACCGCGTGGCCGATCCGGAACGCTACGGCGTGGTCCGGTTCGACGCGGCCGGCAGGGTGCGCGAGATCGTCGAAAAGCCCGAAACACCGCCCTCGCGCTTTGCCGTGACCGGCCTCTACTTTCTGGACGGCACCGCACCCGACCGGGCCGCCCAGGTCAAGAAATTCGCACGCGGAGAGCTCGAAATCACCGACCTGCTGCAGATGTATCTCGATGCGGACGCCTTGTCGGTGGAAATCATGGGCCGGGGCTATGCCTGGCTCGACACCGGGACACATGGCTCGCTGCTGGATGCCTCCAATTTCGTGCGCACCCTCTCGCAACGCCAGGGCCAGCAGATCGGCAGCTCCGACGAGATCGCCTGGCAACAGGACTGGATCGACGCCGACAGGCTGCGCGCGCGCCGAGATGTTCGGCAAGAACGGCTACGGCGCCCATCTGCTGGATCTGCTGCAATGATTCTGACATCCCGACAAACCGCCAACGGCACGCCGCGCGCCTGCTTTCTCGCTCTTCGAAACGCCCTGTTAACCGCGGACCGCCAGATTTCAGGCGCCGCGGGAAGGCGCACTCCCACCAGGCACACTAACAAATGGACAGATCCACATGACTGAGCTTTTCGACGATTTCTATCCGCCGATGCCGGCTTCCTCGACGGCCTTCGAAAACAACGACAGCCTCGACGATGCCGCCAGCCTGGTCGAAGGCACCCATGCGGTGACCGGATCGGGCATCGACTATTTCCGCTTCGAGGCGCAGAACGGCCCCTTCGAGGTCGTGATGACCCCGGACGACCCGAACCAGAACCTGAACATCGAGCTGCTCAATGAAAACGGCGACTCGCTGGGTCTGGGCCGCACGATCACGTCCAGCGGTCCGGAATCGATCATCCGCACCCTGCCCGAAAACGGCACCTACTATCTGCGCGTCTACGACCCGGTCCACGGCTATGCCTCGGTCCCCGGGGTCGATCTGAACTACACGCTCGATCTCGATCTGCCGCAATTCGTGGCCGCCGACGGCAACAACACCCGCGCCCAGGCCGCAGTCCTGTCCGAGGGCACGCATGACGTTCTCGGCCGCGAGGTCGACTGGCACCGCATCGACGCCACCGCCGGGGAAATGAGCCTGGTCCTGCGCGAGGTGCAACTGCTCGACGATGCCGCCGACACCCGCGACGATCCGCGCAACCTGCGGCTGATGCTGACCGACGCCCAGGGCAACGTGCTGACCGGCGGCAGCTTCGACACCGCCACCGGCCCCGAAACCATCAGCTACCTGGTCCCCGAGGACGGCGTCTATTACGCCAAGGTGATGACCGCGCAATTCGGCGACAGCGCGCCGGACGGGACGGTGCTGAGCTATCAGCTGAGCCTCGACCTTGCCGATCCGGTCGCATCGGACGGCAACGACAGCCGGGCCACGGCGACCCCCCTCGGGTCCGGCCGTCTCGAGGTTGACAGCGGCACCGGCGTGGACTGGTACCGGGTCGACGCAAGGCCGGGCGTGATGCGCTTCGACATGACCCATACCGGGGCGACCACCCCAGGCGGCGCGGAAATGAACCTCAACATGGAGCTTTATGACGCCAACGGCACGGTGCTGCGCAGCAACTTCGTCGCGAACGGCGACGAAAGCCTCAGCTACGTCTCGCACACGGGCGGCACCTATTACCTCAAGGTCTACTGGGCAGCCTATCCCGACGGGGCGCCCAACGGGGTCGCGCTCAACTACGCGCTCGACGTCGACCTGCCGCAGAAGACCTGGGCCACCACGCTGGACTTCGGCCCGGCGCGCAATGCCTCGGTGGCGCTCTACGACATCGACAACGACGGCCGCGACGAGATCTTCGTCGGCACCTCGAAGGCGCTGGACGCCGAACAGAACGAGGTCCGACCCGCCGGGCTGATCGTGCTGGAGGACAACGG
This sequence comes from Roseovarius sp. THAF8, assembly GCF_009363735.1. Lineage (NCBI taxonomy): Bacteria > Pseudomonadati > Pseudomonadota > Alphaproteobacteria > Rhodobacterales > Roseobacteraceae > Roseovarius > Roseovarius sp. THAF8. The sequence continues at coordinate 27,235 of NZ_CP045413.1, forward strand.
CGCCGTCAAATGGAGCCAGACATTCGCCGCCCACGCCGGCCCCGACCCGGTGACCGGCAAGATCTACCAGACCACGTCGGTGACCACTGCGCCGGTGTTCTCGGACATCGACCACGACGGCGACATCGACATGGTGGTGGGCCTGGGCGCGGACAGCCGCGAGGAAGGCAGCGCCGCGGGCCAGCCCGGCGACAGCGGCGGCGTCGCCGCGCTCGACGGCCAGGGCAACCTGCTGTGGCGCTTCACCACCAACGACAGTTTCGGCAACGATTCCAGCGGCCCCGACGGCCGCCCCGACGGGGTCTACGGCGCCCCGCGCATCTTCGACATCGACGCCGACGGACAGGTCGAGGTGATCTTCACCTCCTGGGATCACTATTTCTACGTGCTCGACGGCCGCAACGGCGCGGTGGAGCTGAAATTCGACCTCCACGACACCGCGGGCGCGACGCCGGCGGTGGCCGATCTGGACGGCGACGGGATCTACGAACTGGTGGTGCCGGCGGACATCACCAACAACGACGCCGCGGGCCTGCCCGATCAGGGCGGCATCCTGCATGTGCTGAACAATTACGCCCAGCCGATCGTGCCGGGCTGGACCGATCAGGTCGCCACCACCACCGAGGCGGATTTCCGCGGCAAGTTCGAGCCGCAGTCGCTCTGGTCGAGCCCGCAGATCGTCGACCTCGACCGCGACGGGCGGCCCGAAATCGTGCAGGGCACCGGCAACTTCTTCCAGGACGACCGCGGCCAGTACGTCAAGGTCTGGAACGCCGACGGCTCCCTGCGCTTCCAGTTCGACACCGACGGCCGGGTGCTGGCCAGCCCGCTGATCGCCGACCTTGACGGCGACCGGACCCCCGAAATCGTCGTGGCCACCCTGGCGGGGCGTGTCTATGGCCTCTCGGCCAGCGGCGAGATGCTGTTCGACACCCAGGTCGATCTCTATACCAACGGGTTCGATGCCGCCAGCACCGGCCTGCCGATCGCCCGCCGCCCGATCGCGGTGGATATCGACAATTCCGATGGCGATCTGGAGATCCTGCTGTCCATTGGCGCCCAGACGGTGGTGCTCGATTCCGACGGCACCCAGATCAACAGCCGCACGCAGGTGGAATATTTCTTCAACACCTATGCCGGCGCGCCGGCGGCCCGCGACATCGACAACGACAACCTGCTCGACATCGTCTCCAGCGGCACCACCGGCAGCGCCGATCAGGCCGTGGTCTATCGCTGGGAGAACCTGACCGACGTGGCCGCGCCGGAGTTCCGCACCGCGGCCTACCAAGAGATCCAGTCGCTGCATGACATCCAGTCCTTCGTGGACCGGTTCTACGAGAAGATCCTCGGACGCAACGCCGATCCGCTGGGGGGCAACCTGTGGAGCGATTATCTCCACACCGGGACCCGCAGCGGTGCCGATGTCGCGCGCGGCTTCATCTTCAGCCCCGAATTCGCCCGGCAGGGTCTGGACGATGCGGCCTATGTGACAGTGCTCTACAGCGCCTTCTTCGACCGGGCGCCCGATCCGGGCGGATTTTCGGGCTGGAGCGCCCTGCTGGCCGATGGCATGAGCCGGGCGGATGTGCTCGAAGGCTTCATCGGCTCGCGCGAATTCGCCAACCTGGCCAACACCTACGGCATCCGCGCGGACAGCACCACTTCGGCGGGGTCGGACGCGGCAGTGCTGCAGGGCGACCCCGGCGAAAGCGACATGCTGCGGGCCGGTGCGGGCAACTCGATCCTTCGCGATGGCGACAGCGTCGCGGAAACCGGCGCCTTCAACGAAACCGAACTCGCCGGCCAGGTCTATCGCCTCTACGGCGCCACACTTGGCCGCGAGCCGGGCGGTTCGGGCTTCCAGGCCTGGTTCAACGGCATCAATTCAGAGGCCATCACGCTCGACCAGGCGGCGGGCGGCTTCATCGCGTCGCCGGAATTCGATATTACCTACGGTGCGCTGTCGGATGCGGACTTCGTGCAGCTGCTCTACCGGAACGTGCTGGGACGCACGGCCGACCCGGCCGGGCTTGCCGGATGGCTCGACTTCCTGGCCGGCGAGGACAATACCCGCGCCGATGTGGTCCTGGGCTTCTCCGAAAGTGCCGAATACCGGAACCGCACCAACGCCGCCCTCGACACCTTCATGCGCGATGGTCCGCCGGAATGGAACGATGTCCTCGAAGGCGGAGCCGGCGACGACACCATGAACGGCGGCCTGGGCAGCGACATCTTCGTGTTCCGCAACGGCGAAGGCGGGGCCGATGTCATCAACGGCTTCGAACCCTGGGACCAGCTGCAGCTTTCGGGCTTCGGCCTGCAGGACAAGTCCGAGGCCATCGCGCTGATGCGGCAGGACGGGTCGGACGTGATCTTTGCGCAGGGCGACCAGCAGATCACCTTCACCGACACGCCCCTCGCGCACATGCAGCGGGTGAGATACAACCTAAGCTGACCGGACATCCGCCGTCCCGCGCCCTGACCGGGCCGGGACGGCGCTGCCCCGAGCGGACACGCCGCCGCCCCGCCCGCCAAAAAATCGCCCGCCTCGACCTGCGTGTTGGGACGGCCCCCGCCGGACGGCGGGACCGGCAAGAACGGGACCCGCACAGAGACGGGTCGGTGGAACAGGTCAGTGAGACACGTCGCTGAGACGGAGCCGTCCGCGGACCGCCGGGAACGGCGGCCCGTCCCGGCCTGGACGCGCGTGTCGGGTCCGGGTGCCGGATGGCGCCGGACTGCGGTGTCAGAGCCCGCTGCCGGAGACCGCCGTCAGAGCAGGAACATCTGGTCGCCGATATCCGTCAACTGGCTGTCGTGGAAGACCACCTGCGTGCCCTGGTCGTCAAAGACCAGATCGGCCCCGGCCTGCGTCATGTGGCTGCGGACCTCGGCAGCGGAGGCATAGCCGAAGGCCGCGAGGTCGATCACGTCCCAGGCCTCCAGGTCGAGCACCTCGTGGCGACCGCCGTCGCCGGGCGAGAAGACGAACGCGTCACTCATCACGCCGCCCGCCAGCACGTTGTTGCCCGCGCCCCCCTCCAGCACGTCCTGTACCCCCTGGGCGCGCACCCAGGTTTCGAGATCCGCCGCCGTGGCATTGCGGAACTCGGACGATTGGGCAAAGCCGCGCACCACCTCGGCCCGCGTGCCGCCGGCCTCCAACACATCGAGCCAGCCCGCGCGGCCCGCCGCATCCGATGCCCGGTCCAGCACGTTGCGGTACATCAGCTCGATGAAATCGCCGTCCGACAGCGCGCCATAGGTCGACTGGAACTCGGCGGAGCCGACGAATCCCTGCACCACGCCAAGATAGCCGTGGCCCTCCGACAGAAGCTTGGTCCAGCCCAGGAACCCGGCCGCGTCCGGGGCGCGGTCCAGCGTCGCCTGGTAGAGCCGGTAGACTTCGTCCTGCCAGTCCGGGGCGCTGGCGGCGGCCGCCGCCGCATCCGCCAGCACGCCCGAACGGACCTGGAATTCCGCGCTCTCGGAAAAGCCCAGCACCACCTCCGGGCGGCTGAAGCCGTTCTCGATCAGGTCCAGCCAGGCCGCGACCTCTGCCGCGTCGGCTGGCCGGTCCAGCACGTTGCGATACATCAGTTCGACGAAATCGGCGTCCTGAAGCGCGCCGTAGACGCGCTGGAACTCGGCGCTGGCCACGAAACCCTCCGCCACCTGCGCAAGGTTCTGCGCACCTTCGAACAGCATCTCCGTCCAGCCCTGGTGTCCCGTCACGTCCGGCGCACGGTCCAGCGTCGCCTGGTAGAGCCGGTAGACCTGGCCCGCCACCCCGGCCACCGCGGACACCGGCAGGGCATCCCCGTAAAGGACATCGTCACCCGCCCCGCCCCGCAGCGTGTCGGCACCCGAATTGCCGATCAGGACATCCGCGCCGGTGCCACCCAGAAGCAGGTCGTCGCCCGCCCCGCCCACGTCGCGCAGGGGCGTTTCACCCTGTGCATCGGCGGCAAAGGCATCGCGCTTGAGGTTCTCGTCTCCCATCTCCACCGAAAAGGAAATCGTGCCCGCCAGCGTCGCGCCCGAGACGGTCACCGTATACAGGCCGTTCGGCAGCACCATCTGGTATCCGCCGGATGCCCACGTGGTGGTCTCGAACCGGCCGCCGGCGCCCGTCGCCGTCACGGTCAGGCCGCCCAGCCCTTCACCCATGTCGTAGAACCGGTCGCCGTCGCTGTCGTCGATCACCACCCCCAGAAGCTGCGGCTGATAGTCCCGGCGGCTGCCGAAGTTCTGCGTCACGGCATAGGGGCCGACGCTGTCGGTCGCATCGTCGGCACTGTCGTCGATGGCGCTCATGCCGACCTCGGTGAAGGCGCCGTTCATGATCGAGACCCGGTGCCCCGCGGCATCCTGGATGCCGTCCCCGATGCTCTGCCAATCCGGCAACAGGCGGCCGTCGCTGAAATCTGCATCGTCATAGCCCCAGTCGATGAAGAACCCCGCATGCCCCTGCAGCGGGTCCTGGGTATAGGCGAAGACGTTTTCGCCCGCGCGGCTGAAGTCATAGCCGGCATTTCGGATCCGGTCGCCAAGCGAGGCTTCGCCCGGCAGTTGGTGGGACTGCGCATCGTGCTGGATCATCTGTTGCGAATGGCCTTCGGCGGCATCGGCCAGCGCGCCGTTCCAAGCCACGGGGGCCACCGGGTCCAGCGCCTTGAGCTGCGCCCGCAGCGCCTCTAGGTCGACCCCGAAATACCGTATGGCCGAGGTGATGTTGCCTTGCACACCCGTGGCCGTGGCGGCGTTGGAGATCAATTCATCGAATTCACCGACGGGGTCCAGACGGGCTCGGTTGGTATATTCCAGAAGCAACTGCTCGAATGCATCCGGTGTATGTGACACACTCATCTCGCCCTCCGTCAACTATATGGCTGCATCTGTTTGGTATACGGATAAGGTCCTTTTGCGACCTTAACCGGACGCGGATATGACGATGCGTCAGAACGCGAACATGCCGGGGTGAAAATCGTCCAGGGTCAGGCCACGTAATGTCACGCAGACCTGCTGATCGAAGAAGATCAGGTCATCCCCCCGCACCGCCAGATGGTCCCACACATCCGCTGCGTCGTCATAGCCGAACCCCTCGAAGACCAGCACATCCCAAGCTTCGGGGTCCACCACGGTATGGCTTGCCCGGGTGTCGGCGTGAAACACGAAACGGTCGGACATCATTCCGCCTTGAAGCACGTTCACCCCCTCTCCCCCGTCCAGCTGGTCGTCGCTCCCCTGGGCGCGGATCCAGTCGATCATCGGTTCGGCCATGGCCCGCTTGAACTCCGGACTGCCGGTAAAGCCCATCACCACGTCCTGGCGGCTCAGGGCGCCGCTGCCCAGCCCGTCGGTCCAGCCGGCCAGCCCGGCGGCGTCCGGCGCACGGCCCAGCACGTTCTCATAGAGCAGCGTGACGAAGGCGCTGTCCTCGGTCACATCATAGGTGCGCAGGAATTCCGCGGAGCCGGTAAAGCCCGACACCACGGTCCCGAGAGGCATGCCCTGCGCCAGCTGCCCGGTCCAGAAGGTGAACCCGCCAAGGTCGGGCACCCGGTCGAGCGTCGCCTGATAGAGCCGGAACACATCCTCCGACCAGGACGCCTGCAGAGCGGCCCGCGACACCTGCAGGACGTCGATGGCCGTGGCCGCGCGGAACTCCGCGCTTTCGGAAAAGCCGACGACGACCGCCGCCCGGCTCATCGCGCCGCTCTCCAGCCAGGCGGTCCAGTCGGTGAGCCCGGCGGCATCCGGAGCGCGGTTCAGCACGTTGTGATAGAGCAGCGTGACGAAATCCTCGGCGTCCAGCGCACCGTAGATTCTCCCGAACTCCCGGCTCTGCACGAAACCCTCGGCCGCCCCGGTCAGGTCGAGCCGGTTCCCGATCAGCAGATCGGCCCAGCCGAAAAGCCCCGGCATGTCCGGGGCGCGGTCGAGCGTCGCCTGGTAGAGACGGAATATCTGCCCCGCGACAGGGTCGAATTCGGCATCGACACTGCCCCCCGCCAGCCAGTCGTTCCCGGCATTCCCGACCAGCATGTCGGCGCCCGCGCCACCGGTCAGCGTGTCGTCGCCCGTTCCTCCTTCGAGAAAATTCGACGCCGCACTGCCGACGATGTTCTGGTCGCCCAGACCCAGCGGTTCCACCGGCAGATGCGACAGGTCGCGCAGGTCGGAGACGCTGAAATCCGCGGCCGTCAGGCGCTGACCGTCCGCGCTGCGCACCTCGGTGATCTCGTCGCCGAGGTGAATCTCCGCCCCCCAGGACCGCGTCCGGATATCCAGCGCCTCCACGCTGTAGAACCGGCCCATCTGCGACAGGTCGAGCCGATCCTCGCCCAGTTGAAAACCGGTGATCACATCCCGTTCACCGTCTGCCTGCAGAACGAAAATGTCGCGTCCCGCTTCGCCGGTCAGCACGTCCCGTCCGGCACCGTCGATCAGGATGCGGCCTCCAGCCTCCGCCGGCAGGGTGTCGTTGCCGACAGGCCGGTCGGACCCGCTCGCTCCGGTTGGCCGGTCCTCGCCCGCCTGTCCCTGCTGCGTGGTCACGTCGGACCCGAGCTCAACATCCAGCCAGGTGAGCCCCAGACCGCTGGTTTCCGCTTCGGGATGCGGCATGCGGCCCGCCACGGCGATCCCGAACCCGGTCTCTCCCGCCGCCAGCGCCAGAGCGGAGGGATCGGTCAGCGCCATGACATTGTCGTCGGAAATGCTCTGCAGGTGCAGCAGGCGCCCGCCCGGCAGCAGGGTCATCACCGTGAGCCCGTCGTCCATGCCGCCCGCCACGACGAAGACCCTGCTGCCGACCGCCACCGTCTCGAGCACCGACAGCCCCGAGAACCGCGTGTCGCGCTCGTCGATGACGTGATCGGTCACGACCATGCCACCGTCCGCCCCCAGCGCCACCACCGAAACCGAACTGGACCCTTGGGCACCGACCAGCGCATAGGACTGTCCGGCCGTCTCCACAACGTGCACATGCGTCGGCGACTTGACCCAGAGACCATCGCGCACATCGACCTGCCCCAGCACCGACATCTGCCCGTCCGCACCGACCTGAATCCGCATCAGGCGGTTTCCGGCGGTCGACAGCGCCAGCACCGTCCCGTCCCCCACGTCAGCGAGGGCCGGGACGTCACCCGGCACTAACCCGAGTGTCAGAGACTGTTCTACTGCGGCGAACCGGCTGTCGCCCGTCTGCTGCCAGATATTCAGGCTCTCGTGCTGGCGTCCCGCGCCGATCAGGAACTCCCGCCCGCCCGACTGCAGCATTGTCAGCGCGGTCAGGCCCTGCGTCCCGCCTTCCCCCGACACCGACAGGCCGAGGTCCGCCGCGATCTCGCCATTCGTCGCCAGCCGGACACCGCTCAGCGTCTGCCCGCCGGCCGCCAGCAATTGGGTGCTGCCGTCCGACTGCATCGCCAACAAGCTCCAGGGCGGCTCGAGACTGTGCGAGACCCCGAAGGAATGGGAATCCTGCCAGGTGAGAGTGGCCATGTCCCAGGCCTGTACGCGCCCCCCCTGCCCGGTCACGCTGTAAAGCATGCCCTGGTCCGGCAATACGACAAGATCGCTCAACCCGGTCAGCGCATCGACGTGCCCGTCGCTGCGCGTTGTTGCGTGACGTATCAACATTTCGCTTGCTGCCCATTCTCAGTCTCACCGCCGGGGGCAGACTGGACATCGGGCTTGTCGGGAGCGGGCAGGATTCTTGTCCAAATCTGGGAACATGACGAGAATGCGGTTCAAATCGGACCCATCCCGAGCGCCTCACCCTTGCGGGGGCGGGGCATCTGCGGCATCACACGGCTCAGCATTGATCCCAAACGGTGATCCGCACATGCCCGACCGCCAGCGCTTTACCATCCTGCTTTGCACCTATCAGGGCGAACGGCATCTGCCCGCGCAGTTGGAGAGCTACCTCGCACAGACCTACAAGGCCTGGGACCTGTGGGTCAGCGATGACGGGTCGCGCGATGCCACACGCGCCCTGATCGAGGCTTTCCGCGCCGAGGCCGGGCCGGACCGGACGGTGCGGATCATCACGGGGCCCGGGCAGGGAGCGACCCGGAACTTTCTGTCGCTGCTGTGCCATCCGGATCTTCCCCCCGGCCCCGTGGCGCTGTCGGACCAGGACGACATCTGGCTGCCGCACAAGCTCGAGCGCGCGGCAGCGGCGCTGTCGGCGGCGGCCCCCTTGACGCTTTACGGCGCACAAAGCCATTACGTGGACGCGGCCCTGCAACCGATTGGCAAATCCCCCCTGCCCCGGCGGGCCCCGAGTTTTGCCAATGCGCTGACGCAGAACATCGTCAGCGGGTATACCATGGTGCTGAACGACGACGCGCTGGCGCTGGCGCGCCGGGCCGGGGTGCCCGCCGCGGCACTGCCCTATCACGACTGGTGGCTCTACCAACTGATCTCGGGGGCCGGCGGCACGGTCGCGATCGACACAGAGCCTGCCGTGCTCTACCGCCAGCACGGCGACAACGTGATGGGCGCCCATCACGGCATGGCCGCGACCCTGAGACGGATGCGGATGGTCCTGGACCGGCGCTACGGCGACTGGTTGGACGCGAACATGACGGCGCTGGAGGCCTGCGACGCCCTCCTCACCCCGGACGCGCGGTCCCGGCTGGCGGCGGTGCGCGCCGTGCCGCGCGGCCATACCCTGCGGCGGGTGCTCGCCTTCGCCCGGGCGGGGCTGCACCGCCAGACACGGCGGACCACCGCGATGCTCTATCTCGCCGCGGCCCTGGGGCGGGTCTGAGCGGCGCGGGGCATGCGCTCAGACCACGCCCGCCCGCAGCAGGTCGTGGATGTGCAGGACGCCCAGGGGCACTTTGGCCGCGTCCACGATGATGACGACATTCACCTTCCGGGCGTTCATCAGCGCAAGCGCCTCGGGCGCGCGGCAGTCCGGCGCCAGGGTCAGCGGATCGGGATTGGCGATATCCAATGCCCTGCGCTCCATCAGGCCCTCCATGTTGCGCCTCAGATCACCATCCGTGATGATGCCGCTGACCCTGCCGTCCTTCATCAAAACACCGACACCGAAACCCTTGGAGGTCATGGCCAACAGGACCTCCGGCATCGGTGCGGTCTCGTCCAGCACGGGAATGGCGTCGCCGCCATGCATCAGGTCGGACACGCTGCGCATCTGCGCGCCCAGCTTGCCGCCCGGGTGATAGATGCCGAAATCCTCGGCGACGAAGCCGCGCTGCTCCATCAGCGCCACGGCCAATGCATCGCCAAGGGCCAGCGTCAGCGTGGTCGAGGTCGTCGGCGCCATCCCGATAGAACAGGCCTCGGGCAGCTTCGGCAGGGTCAGCCGGAAATCGGCCGCCCGCATCAGGGTGCTGTCGGGATTGGAGGAGATCCCGATCATCGGGATCCAGAACCGCTGCGTGTGATAGACGATATCGCGCAGCTCCGTCGTCTCGCCAGAATTCGAGATCAGGATGCAGACGTCGTCCGATCCGATCATGCCCAGATCGCCATGGCTGGCCTCGGTCGCGTGCACGAAATACGACGGCGTGCCGGTCGAGGCAAGCGTCGCGGCCAGCTTGCGCCCGATATGCCCGGACTTGCCGATGCCCGACACGATCACCCGCCCCTTGCAGTCGATCACCTTGTCGATGACGGCCTGGAAATCCGGCGGCAGATGATCCGCGAGATAGGCCAGGGCATCGGCTTCGATCATCAGGACGCGGCGGGCGACATCGGCACTGGGCGCAGCAGGTTCATGCATCTTGGGTCACTTCCGGTATGTAGCTCCGTCCGCCCGCCCTCGGGGGGAGCGCGCCAGAAAAGCACCCCCATGAAGGGGGCGGACAGTGTAGCGGCCGCCACACTTAGATGGGTATTTCACCTGTTGCAACCGGTCGGAAAGCCCGCCCGCTCACGGCTGCGGGGCAAAGGCGGCCTTCAGGCTGGTCAGATGGATGTCCAGCAGTTCCTGTGCGCGTCGTGCATCGGAAGCTTCCGCGTAGCAGCGGCATTCAGGGGCATTTCCCGACCCCCGCAGATGCACGATCTCGTCCTGGGCGAAACGGACGCGCAGACCGTCCGTCAGGTCCACCGATTGCTCCGCGCCGACCCCTTCGAAGAACCCGGCCCGCGCCGCCTTGTCACCGCTCAGCGCGGCGATCAGGGCCGCCGAGCGATCGGACGCGATGCCCTGGACCCGGTCAGAGGCTGTGAACCGGGCCGGCAGATCGGCCGCCAGCGCGCGCAGGTCCTGCCCCGCCGCGCGCGCGGCGGCCAGCGGTGCAACGAGGGGCAGCAGGCTGTCGCGGGTCATCAGCGGTTTCAGGGTGCCCGTACCGGCCTGCGCCGTAAAGCCCAGCAGGAAACCTCCGTTGGCCTCATATCCCACGACCTTGCAAGCCGGGTCCTGCGCAAGCATCTGCTCCATCGCCGAAATGACGAAGGGCGACCCGATGCGGGTGCGGACGATGGTGTCGAACTCTTCCATCCGGTCCACAAGCGTATTGGAGGACACCGGCGTCACGAGCGTATCGGCCCCCAGCAGACGCGCGGTGACCGGTCCGAGCACATCCCCCTGAAGCAAGGCACCGTCCGACCCCGCCAGCATCGGGCGGTCCCCGTCGCCATCCGTCGAGACGATCGCATCGAGCCCATGGTCGCGGGCCCAGCCCGCCAGCAGAAGGCGTGTGTCGGGATCGACCGCTTCGGTATCGACGGGGATGAACACATCCGAGCGGGCCAGCGACACCGTCCGCGCCCCCAGTCCGCGCATGATCTGCGTCATGACATCGCGCGCAACCGAACTGTGCTCGTAAACGCCTATGCGCAGCCCGCTCAGGGCCTCCGGCCCGAACGCCCGCAGGTAGCGGTCGACATAGTCCGGCAGGACCTGTGTACTCTGTCGCAGGTCGCCCCTGCCAGGCGCATCGCGGTCCTCCACCTCCAAGGCCGCGACGATCGCCGTTTCGTGGTCCTTCGAAATCTCGCCGTCCGGAACATAGAACTTCAGCCCGTTGCGATCCGCGGGAATATGGCTGCCGGTGATCATCACCGCCCCGTCCCCTGCCGCCATGCAGGTCATCGCAAGAGCCGGTGTCGGCACGGCGCCGTGGCTGACGGCCGTCAGGCCTGCGGCCCGGATGGCCGCGATCACCGCATCCGCGATGGCGGGGGAAGAGGGGCGCAGATCCCATCCCACATGCACGGCCCGGCCCTGCGGACAAGCCGCGATGAAGGCCCGCACGTAGCGGCGCACCAGATCCTCCGAAAGCTCCGATACGAGCCCGCGCAGGCCGCTGGTTCCAAATTTCGGTGCCATTGAACGTCCCCTTGTCCTGTGTCTTCTACCTATGTCTCTGACACGGTTGCCGGTGCAAGGCCCTCCGGGACGGTTTCAGCCTTTACCGCACCCCCGGTGACGCAGGAGCCACCCGGCATCGGGGCCCCGACGGAACCCTTCCCCGACGAGGCGCACCTGCCGGGACAGGCCTGATCCGATATTTTTTCAAAGGCGCCGCGGCACGATGTCTTCGCGATCCGATCCACCGGATGCCGCAGCCGCGCCCGGACGCAGGACCCATCAGTCCCGCATGTCCAGCGGCTTTCAGAGCCTAGAAACTGATCATGTCGTCACTGATGTTGGCTGCGAGCGTATTGTTGATGACGACAGTGACTCCCTGGTCGGCAAAGACGACATCCTCGTCCACCTGGCTCATCCGCCCACGGACATCCGCGGCGCTGGTGTAGCCGAAGCCTTCGAAAGACAGGACATCCCAGACTTCCATGTCCAGGACCTCGTGGGTTCCGTCGTCCTGCTCCGAGAAGACGAAGCGATCCGACAGCATGCCGCCCACCAGGGCGTTGTCGCCGCTGCCGCCTTCGAGTTGATCCTGGACCCCCAGATTGCGCACGTAGGATATCAGGTCCGGATAGGTGCCGTTGATGAACTCGTTGCTCTGCGAGAAGCCGGTGACGACCTCTTCGCGGCTCAGACCGCCGTCGATCAGGTCGATCCAGCCCTGCCGTTCGGCGTTCGAGGGCGCCCGGTCCAGCACGTTGTTGTAGAGCAGCGTGACGAACTCCTCGTCCGTGGTGGTGCCGTAGCGGGTCTGGAATTCCGAGGAATTCGTGAAACCCGACACCACGGACTGGAAGCTCTGCCCGTTGCCGAGGATCTCGGCCCAGCCCTTCAGGCCGGCCTCGTCCGGCGCCCGGTCCAGCGTCGCCTGGTAGAGCCGGTAGACGTCGTCGATCCAGATCGCGTTCGAGGCCTTGTCGATGAACGCATTGGCCGCGCTGGCAGTCAGGTTGACGAATTCCTGCGTCTCGGAGAATTGTAGCGCCACCTCCTGGCGCGTCAGCGAGCCGTTGTCGAGCGCATCGACGAAGCCCTGCGCGCCCGCGCCGGGCTCGCGCTCCAGCACGTTCTGGAACAGCAGTCCCACGAATTCGCTGTTGTCCACGCCGCCGTAGACGCGCTGGAATTCGGCGGAGTTCACGAAGCCCGCGGAGACCTCTTCCAGCGAGAAGCTGCCGTCGACGATCCACTGCGTCCAGAGCCCGTGGCTGACGTAATCCGGCGCCCGGTCCAGCAGCGCGTCATAGAGCCGGTAGACCTGCGACGAGACCTCGCGCACGGCGCCGATGTCCAGCCCGTCGCCCCAGAGCGCGTCGTCGCCGTCCTGGCCCCGCAGGCGGTTGTCGCCGAGGTCGCCGAAGATCTGGTCGTCGAAATTCGAGCCCTGGACCCATTCGATGTTCGCCAGGCTGTGGGTGAAGCCGTCCTGCCCCTCCGCCGTGGCGGTGCCGGCGCTCAGATCGACCATCACCCCGGTATCCAGACGGTGATAGCGGATCTGGTCGCGGTCGCCGGCGCCCCCGTCGACGGTGTCGTTGCCGCCGTCACGCAGGTCGAAGCTGTCGGCCCCGTTGGATCCGGCCAGGATGTCGGCGAAGGCGGTGCCGCGCACCTGCAGGTAATCGACCTGGTCGCCACCGGTGATCGTGTCGGTGCCGCCGAAGCCATCGTTGCTGACCAGCCCGCTGGTCAGGTTGACGACCGCGCCCTGGGTCGCCTCCGCCCCGTTGGCGTCGCGCTGGAACAGGAATTTCACCTCTCCGGTCGAGACGGACAGGTCGAAGGTGTCGTCGCCGCGGCCGCCGGTCACCTCGAGATAGCCGCCATCGCTGACGTCGAGGTCGAAGATGTCGCCGGTGTTCGAGCCGACGATGCCAAGGCCGTAGCCCAGCATGGGAATTTCGGCATTCAGGATCGTCGTGGTGCCCTGGAACCCCTTGTCGATCGTGGCGTTGCCGGTGGCGTTGACGGTGATCACCTGCGGGATGCCGGAGTCGCTCAGGCTGTAATGCGCCACGTTCAGGAACGAGGTCGCGCCCAGCGATGCGGTCTGGATCGTGTCGACCCCGGCGCCGGCGTCGATGTCGTCGAAATCGGTGTTCGACCCGGGATCAAGAAAGTCGTTTCCGTTGCCGCCGCGCAGCTGGTCGCTGCCCGCGCCGCCGATCAGCGTGTCGTTGCCTTCGCCGCCCTCGAGCCGGTCGTCATCCGCACCGCCCACCAGGCTGTCGTTGCCGTCGCGGCCGCGCAGCGTGTCGTTGCCGGCACTGCCGACCAGCGTGTCGTTGCCGTTGTAGGCGTCGAAGAGATTGTCGCCGCCGTCGCCCAGCATGAAGTCGTTGCCGTCCCGCGAGCCGCGGAATTGTTCGATATTCGAGACGGTATGGGTAAAGGCATTGCCGTCCCAGGTGCCGGTGACCACGCCGCCCGGCAGATCGACGTTGACCGCGCCGACGCCGCCGCGGTCATAGCGCAGGGTATCGAAGTTGCCACCGCCGTCCACGGTGTCGTTGCCCTGCTCGAGGATGAAGCGTTCGCTGCGCGCGGATCCCAGGATATTGTCGGCAAAGTCGGTGCCGCGGAAATCGAACGTGCCGGTACCGCCGAGGATGTTGATCATGTCGGTGCCACCGAAGCCGTCGTTGCTGACCACCCCGGTGGCGAGGTTCGCGGTGACCCCTTGGGATGGCCCGTCCGCGTAGCCGCCCCTGTAGTTGAGCCGCGTGGTGCTGCCCTCACTCAACGTCAGGTTGAAGATATCGTTGCCGCCCATGCCAGCGGCCTGCAGAAAGGCGTTCGGGGCCGACCCCGCCGTCAAGTTGAAGGTGTCGTTCTGTCCGGTGCCGTACAGGCTCAGACCTTCCTGGAGGGCATTGTTCACCGACAGGACCGTATCCGTGCCAAGACCCGTCTTGACCACGCTCATCGTGTTCGCGTTTCCGTCGAGGTTGACGCTGACGGGCCCTGCAATCTCTTCGTAGGTGAGGTCGACATAGGTCTGGGCGCTGGATCCCGACAGGTCGATCGTGTCGTTGCCGCCGCTGCCAACGATCGCGTCGCCCTCGAATTGCGGTGCGGCACCGGGGTTGATCTGGTCATTGCCGTGACCGCCGCCCAGAAAATCCTCGTTGGCGCTGCCCAGAATCGTGACCGGCTGCGAGACGCCATCGAACAGAAACTCAGCCCCGATTTCCGAACCCGACGCATCCAGGTTGATCGGCTGCAGGTTCAGCAGCCCTTCCAGGACACCGCCATCCCCGTCATTTTCGATCTGGTCCTCAATTGCCGCGATAAAGGTCGTCAGGTTCCATGATACCCCTGCAATCGACAGGACGAGATTTCCTGAGTTGTCCCTGATCGTCATGCTGTTCAGCGTGCCGGTCGGATCGCCGCCGGGTCCCGACTGGAAATTCGAACCGATGAGCGTCGTGGTGAATCCCGAGGTCTGGTCAATAACGTCAATTTGCGTCGCCGTCAGCGAAGCGACATCAGCGTCGGCAAAAGCGTCTTCGAAAAATGCATTGGTGGTTCCGGAAAAGGTGATGTTGGCAGGCATTTAATGTACGACCCTCGTTTATCATTTATCTGCTCCGAAGCGCCCAGCTCCGGAAAGTTACGCGTTACATTGTTCACAAAGTTCGCTTTGGCGATACAAGTGCATTAGTGCGCAGGACTGTAACAAGTTTTTGATACGGATCAACAAAGTATCGCCTTATTGCAGCACGGCCGTGTCGTGCAGGTCAGGTCCGCTCGCCTGTGAGCAAGGTTGCGATGCCGCACTGGCAAACGAGGACCCGAGCTTCTTTCGGTCGGTGGAAGGCTGACACTCTAGCCGAGCCGCCTCTCCTCCGGCGGTCGCGGACAATACGTGGTGTTTCGCGCGCGAAACACGCTCCCCGATCAGCCGCCGCCGGCCATGTTGCGGTTGTGATGGGCGATGGCCGCCTCGATGTCGTCGTAGTAGGTGAGTCCGCCCTCTTCGAGCACCGCGGCGGCATCGCACAGGGTCCGAACCTGGGCCATCGAATGGGTCACCATCACCGCCCCGGCAGAGCGCAGCCGCGCCTTGAAGACGCGGTCGCTCTTCTTGCGGAATTCGGCATCTCCGACCGCGGTGATCTCGTCGACCAGATAGGTGTCGAAGCCGATCCCCATGGACACCCCGAAGGCAAGCCGCGACCGCATCCCCGAGGAATAGGTGCGGAACGGCAGGTGGAAATGCACGCCAAGGCCGGCGAAATCCTCGACGAAATCGATCAGCGCATCGGTATCCACCCCGTAGATCCGCCCCACGAAACGCGCATTCTGCGCCCCGCTCAACTCGGGGTGAAAGGATCCGGCGAACCCCACCGGCCAGGAAATCGTGCCGCTCGACACGATCCGTCCCTCGGAGGGGGCCTCTGTCCCCGCAATGATCCGCAACAGGGTCGATTTGCCCGCCCCGTTGCGGCCCAGCAGCGCCACTGCGCGCCCGGTGGGAAACACGACATTTATGCGGTCGGCCACGATCTTGCGGCGGCCGTCCAGCGCATAGATCTTTGTAAGGTTATCGAACCTGATCATTGCGCGCTCAGCGGCGGTCCTTGACCGAATAGATCACCAACGACGTGATCGACCAGATCAGGAAGAGGAATAGCCCCACCAGCATCAGAAGGGTGGGACGCGAGGGATATTTCGCGGTCTGCGCCTGTGTCGGCTCCATGTAGGCGGCCAGATAGCGGGTCTTGCGCCGCGCTTCGGCCTGGGCGGAATCATAGGCTGCCAGCGCGCCCACATAGGTCTTCTCGGCAAACTGGCGGTCTAGGGTAAGGCGCTCGTATTCCCCGACGATCTCGGAAAAGGCGTTGTCACCCACCTCTGCCCCCTGGAAACCGAGTTTCTGACGTTCGGCGCCGATGCGCTTCTCGATCACCGCCAGCCGACGCTCGGCCTGTTCCAGCCGCGGATCGCCCGCCCGTGCGGTATCGTTCAGCATATCGATTTCAATCAACGCCTCGGCCTGCTGGACGTGTAGCGAACCCAGAAGGCCTGCCTGGCTTTGCAGGTCGCTCTCGGGGTTGATGATCTGGTTTTCGTTGCGGAAGCGGGTGATGGTCTCGCGCGCCTCCTTGAGCCGCTCCTGCGCCACGTCAAGTTCCTCGCGGGCATAGCTGATGGCATCCGCCCGGGCGATCGCGCTGAGCTGGTTGATCATCTCGGAGCTCTCGTCGAACAGGGTCTCCGCAATCTTCGTCGCGTCCTCAGGGGCGAAGGCGCGCACCTCCACTTCCAGCAACCCCGAGCCCGCGCCATAGGACAGCCGTACCATATTGTTCCAGTAGGAAAC
Organism: Roseovarius sp. THAF8; assembly: GCF_009363735.1. Taxonomy (NCBI): domain Bacteria; kingdom Pseudomonadati; phylum Pseudomonadota; class Alphaproteobacteria; order Rhodobacterales; family Roseobacteraceae; genus Roseovarius; species Roseovarius sp. THAF8. The sequence goes on from NZ_CP045413.1 coordinate 43,920, forward strand.
CAGATCCTCCACCGAGGCGTCCGGATCGAGCGAGAAGATCGGATCGCCTTCGGGTTTCGACCATATCCTGCGCAGATCGAGCGCCTTGTCGATATCGACGACAAGGCGCTGGCTCTGGATGAACTCGTAAAGGATGTCGGTATCGCTCGAACTGGATCCCGAAAAGCTGGTCAGACCACCCAGCAGGTCAATCGCGGAGTTGTTGTCTTCGCGGCGCACCGAAAACCCCACCTTAGAGACATATTGATCCGCGGCCAGGGTCCACAGGTACCACCCCGAGACGCCAGTGGGGACAAGCACGACCAGAACAAAGCTGAGGATCAGAAGCGCATGGCGCGGTCGCATGAACGCCCGCGCGACAGTCGGCGGGACCTGATCCGGCGCCTGGGCGGTCGACCCGGAGGGCGGCACCGCCTCGGCAGCCTGCTTTGCAGGACCAGGGGATCCGGGCCGGGGCAACGGCGACACATCCGGCATCCTGGGCGCCGTGGGCACAGGTGAAAACTTCTCACGCTTGGTCATGCATATGCCTTTTCTTTCAGTCCGGGCAACGGGTGTCCCACCTTGCATATACCCGTGGCAAGGGATCATAAAGATGTTATGCAGCCGCGATGACATACGATACGGCCCTGCCCCTGCCCGCCCGCCAGCCCCGGCGACGTTTCGCCTCGCTGCGCGCCATCGGCGCGTTGATCCTGCGCGAGATGTCGACCACCAATGGCCGTTCCCCCGGCGGATACCTCTGGGCCGTGCTCGAACCTGTGGCGGGCATCGGATTGCTGTCGCTGGTCTTTGCGGCGGCCTTTCGCAGCCCCCCCCTCGGGGTCAGCTTTCCAATGTTCTACTCCACCGGCATGCTGCTTTTCCTGACCTTCACCGACATCCACAACAAGGTAGCGCAGTCACTGCATTATTCACGGCAGCTGTTGGCCTACCCCACGGTCACTTTCCTGGATGCGATCATTGCGCGTTTCGTGCTCAACCTCATGACCCAACTCATGGTCGGATACGTCATCCTGATGGGTTGCATGCTGCTGTTCGAAACAAGGGTCACGCCCGATCTGACGGTCATTGTCGAAGCCTTTACGCTGACCGCGCTGCTGTCCCTAGGGATCGGTGTCCTGAACTGCTACCTGTTCACCCGGTTCGACATCATGCAGAAGGTCTGGTCGATCCTGATGCGACCGATGTTCATCATCTCCGGGGTCTTCTATCTGTTCGAAAGCCTGCCCGAGACCTATTCCGACTTCCTGTGGTACAACCCGCTGGTCCATGTCATCGGCCTGATGCGCCGCGGGTTCTACGGCACCTACGACGCCACCTACGTCTCCCCCGCCTATGTGACCGGCCTGTCGCTTGTGTGTCTGGCGGCCGGGCTGCTGCTGCTGCGGCGCAACCACCGCGACCTGCTCAACGGGATCTGATTGGCCATAATGGGGTGATCAGACGACGTATGGTTCCCGAACGCCAGATGGCATCAAGCGCCAGAAGCGTCTCAAACATGGATGACAGAGACGCATCCCATGCCTGTACGGACGCGCCTTCATCCAAGGCGGGCGGGAAGGCGGGAACCTGCTTGCCAAGCTCGCAGGCCACGTTTTCAATCCCGCTGCACAGGGCGGCCCGCAGATCCGGAAGCGCCGCGGGATCGTGCGGGCGACTTGGGCCCGACATGATACGGTCGTGATATCCCGCCTCGGATTGCCAGCGCGAGTCCGCGAACAGCAATGCAGCCTCCTCCTCCGGCAGCAGGGCAGTGATGCGCTTGTGCGTTTCGGCCACCAAGGGACGCAACCGGTGCACATGGCGCGGCAGGACGGCCCAGGACCGGGCCGCATCCGGCATCGGGCACCAGCGCTGAAAGACGAACTCCGCCGCAGTGTCATGCGCCGTCCTCCGGAATTGTCGATTGCGCAGAAAAAAGCCGGTCAGGCTCGGCGGTGCCGCGGCGTTGCGCACGGACGGAGCGGGCAGCGTTATGCCATAAAGGGCCGCAAAGTCGGCCACCGCATCGGGCCGGGTCGGACGGATATGCAGGCGCAGGTTGGGAATGGCCGCCCAGGCCTCCAGCAGCGGCCCGAAGCGGTAGAGCGGTGTGCCGCGGTCCAGCCAGGCATCCAGGCTCGGCGCGCCCCAGATCCCCCATTGCCACCAGGCCGCGTTGATCCAGTCGACCGGCGGACGCAGGTAGACCACCGCATCGACCGGCGGGTTGCCCCGCGCCTTCAATTCCTCAGCGAACCAACCGGGATGCGCAAGCCAACCTTCGCTGGACAGGATCGGCACATGCCGGAGCGAGCGGGCCCGGTCCAGGGCCCGGGTCAGCCCCGTCGCCAGCGCCGCAGGGCGGGTCTCGGGGGACAGATTCGGCCAGTTGAGATAGCCGTAGACCGACCGCTGCCCGAGGGCCCTGACCGCGGCGCCGTAAAAGGGTCTCAGTCCGGATCGGCCGTGACGGCACCCAACATAGCGCAGCGGCCTGTCGAGGGTGCTGGCGGAGTGGTCCGGCCGGGCGGTCAGCGCCGCCTGCAGAGCCGAACTCGCGCATTTCGGCGCCCCGAGGTGCAGGATGAGATGCGGATCGGTCATGACATATCAGCCGACAGGACCGCCAGCAGCGCCGCGACATCCATGCCATCGGGGCCGGGGCAGGGCAGGGCGGTGCCGTTGGGGGCTGCGCGCACCGCGTCGCCCTGCGCCCCCAGGTCAAAGGCCAGCACGGGCAGGCCGGTGGCCAGCGCCTCATGGGTGGTGAAGGAAAAGGTCTCGGGCCAGACCGACGGCACAAGCCAGGCCGTGATGCCGTAGCGGGCCACCAGCCCCGGCAGATCCTCGATCCGGTACCGGCCATGCACGCGGGCGGGCGCGGCTAGCGTGTATTCCGGCGCCAGCCGCCCGATCACCACCAGCCGCGCCGCCCCCGAACGGGCCAGCGACTGGCTGAGCTGCACGAGCACATCCGCCCCCTTGTGCGGGCCGATGTTGCCCAGCACGCCGATGATCGGCACGCCGTCCGCCCGCGCGCCGGGGCGCAGCCGGGGCGGCACCACGGGCAAGGCGTGGGGGCGGGTGGTGATCGCAGCGCGACAGGACGGATAGGCCATGCACAGGATATCGCGGCTGGCCTCGGAAAAGACCTCGATCCGGGCGGCCGCCGCCAGCAGTGCGCCCCATTCCGCCTGCCAGGCGGCCAGGCCGGTCCGCGTGCCGTCGGGGCCGCGCCAGTGATGTGCCGGATCGCGGCCCGCGGTGTTTTCAGGCAGGGGCACACCGCGCCAGACACCGTCGGCACCAAGCAGGGTATAGCTGGGGCTGATGGGAAAATAATCATGCAGCAGCACCTCGACGGGTTGCGGTTCCGGCCCGACCGCCCGGGGTCCCCTGCCTGCCAGTGACAGCAGCACGCGCGGCAGGCCGGCGGGGTCGGCGTCGCCCACGCCGCAGGAATAGATGATGCGGCGCCGGGGCAGACGGCTTACCAGGGCCTCCACAGTCTCTAATCCGTCGGAAATACCTGCGGTCATACCCTCGGGCCCGTGCAATTCCAGCGTCCACCGCCAGCCCCGCCCGACACGCAAGACCACCGCACTTTCCCCCGCCCCGGTCCGCGCGGCGATCCGGGTTTGCAGGTCGCTTTCGGCCCCGCCGCCCATGGCATGGGCCAGCCAGACCGGGACCGGATCCCGCGCCCTGGCGGCCGCCAGCGACAGCCCGAGCGCCAGCCGCGCCGTGACCAGCGGATCGGCGGCCACGAAGCTGCGCACCTCGGCATCGAAACCGGGATAGCGATTCGAGATCACGTCCGCATTCCGCTGTATCAGAGCCTTTTTCGCGGCGGATCCGAAGGAGGCCCCGCCGCGATGTTCCACAAAGAGATCCGCCGCCGCCACATGCCGCCCGCCCGCGAGGAGGGCCTTGCGGCACCAATCCACCTCCTCGCCGTAGCCGCGGCCGAACGCCGTATCGAACTGCGGTATCCGGGCAAGGTAGCGCGGCGACAGCGCCATGCAAAACCCCACGCCGGTCGGCAGGTCCACCCTTGCGGCGGCTGCATTGATCCGGGCCGCCTCCTGGGCAAGGTCATAGCCTTCCCCCGGCCGCAGATCGACCCGGCGGGAAATCACCGGCACCGTGAAGATCTCCGCATCGTTGGAAAATGGCGTGACGGAAGCGACCGTCGGATCCTCCAGCGGCGCAAGCAGTCGCGCCGCCCAACCCGCAGGCACAAGCGCGTCGGAGTTGAGCAGCACCACCGGCGCCCCAGGGTCGCGTGCACGGGCCGCCGCCAGCCCGCGGTTTGCCGCGCCCACGAAGCCCAGGTTGGTCTCGTTCAGGATCAACGTCACCCTATCCTTTCTGGCCTGCGCCCAGCCCTGCAGCCAGGGCCGCAGTTCGGGATCGGAGGACTGGTCCTCGACCGCTATGAGGTGCCAGCCCGGCGGGCTGTGCCGTGCGACCCGCTCCAGCGCCTCGCGCAGCAGCTCCAGGGCATTGTAGACCGGCATCACGATGATGAAGGCATCGGAGCCCGAGGGGGGCGGTGCCCCCGCGGGGTCAAGGACCGCTGGGTCCAGCGCACCGGCCGGGGAGGGTGGCACCAAGCTCAGCGCTTCCTTGACCCGCTCGCGCGCACCCAGATCCCCGGTGCGCTTCCAGCGCCAGATCACCGGAGCAAGGCGTATCAGCCTGACGCAGAAGGGTATGAACCTCCGGGCCCGTGCCAGCCTGATCTGACGGTCGCTGAACCCCGAAAACGGCTGGACAAATGTGCCGTCGGCATGTTCCACCACAAGCTGCGCGGGGCCGGGGGCATAGGGCAGGTCGAGAACGAACGGCGCCTGTCCGTCCGGATCGCGCGGTCCGGGCAGCGCGCTGCTTTCGGCAGCCCCCTGGCGCAGGATGACGCGGACGGTCGCCGCCCGCCCCCTTACCGTCAAACGCCCGGCCTCGACCGAGATACGTTCGATTGCGCCAACCGGATGCCCGGCCGGATCCTGCAGGAGCGGACCGGGACGGTCGAGCTTGGCGGTTTCGGCAGCGTAGTACTGGAAGACGCGGTAGGTGCGGATGAACAGCAAGGATTTTCCCTCTTACCCCGATCGGCTCCGGATAGTGACCTCACCGGGCGGATGCAAGAACTCCGCGAGAGGAAATGTTTCGCGCGCGAAACATTTCCCGCAGGAGGCTGTGGTCAGTCGGAATCCTGCAGATGGCGCCGCAGGGCGTCGATGAAATCCGGGGTCACGCCCGGTCCGGACAGGACCAGACGGTCCTTGCCGTCATGCTGCATGAATACCCCCTTGCGGGGTTCCTCCCGCGGCGCGGCCGGGGGTGCCTCGGCGGTCTTCAGACGCTTGAGGAACCGCTCCAGACAGGCCTTTTCCGCCTGCGGGTCGCGGGCGTCGGCCTCCTGCAGGTCCCGGGCCAGCCGGGGACCGCGCCGCGGGTCTTCCTCCAGCGCGGTGGAAAGCTTCAGGCCGAGCCTTTCACCGATGTCCTCGGGGAACCGCAGGACCGTGTCCAGCGCCGAGACCAGCCGGAGAAAAGAACCTATCTTGGAGCGTTTGGCCCGAGACGCATTGGCATAGAGACTGCGCAGGGCGACGCCCGTATCTTCAAAGACATTCATGTCCACCGCCCGGGCGGCGATGCGGGCGCGTTCGTAATGGCTCAGCCCGACACGGATTTCGTTTTCCTCGACCATGGCGAGATAACTCTCGGCGCTGTCTTCGGGCCGCCGCAGCAGCGCGAGCACCGTGTCGAACCCTGCGTCGGGCCGTTCCGCCGCAAGCCGCTTCAGCGCCGTCAGACGGCGCCAGCCGGAAATCAGCCCGTAGCGGTCCCCCGGCAGGGCCGCGACCTCGATCGGCATCTGCTGTCCGCGCGCCGCAATGGAGGCGCAAAGCGTGTTCAGCTCGTCATCATCGACACGGATGCGGTCGCGGACCAGGTAATCCGTTTCGATCGCGTCCAGGGACAGCGACAGCACCATGCGACCGTCCTCCCGGGCGCGCCGCAGTGTTTCGGACACTTCCTCGAGCGCGGCGACCAAGGAGCTGTCGCCAGCCACCTGCGCCACCGGGGCCCGGCGCGTCTGGGTGGGGGCAACGCCCATGAAATATGCCTTGGTTTCCAACGGCTCCTCCCGATATTCGGGGTTGGCGGCGGTCAGGCGCTTGCGTTTGCTCATGTCAGGCACTCCTTTGCTGAAGACAAAGCGCAATGTTCACCGGCAGCCGTAACCAAAATGCCGTTCCTGCGCACGCTCATTCCGCGACCTCGAGCAGGTTCAGTTCATCGCGCCGCCAGGCTCCGACCAGCAGCGCCTTGAAGGCGGCATATGTGGCATCGAAGGTTTCACGGCCACGGACGTAGGTTTCGCGGTTGAAATCGCGGTAATCGGCCTCGTAGATGCCCTGTACCTGTTCGCCGGCCTGGCCGATCAGCGCGGTGTAATCCTGCCGGTGCGGCGACAGCACCTGCCCCAGGTAGGTCTGCATCAGGCTGGCAAGCTCGCCCTGCTGGGTCGCGTCGTAGCGGGTCAGGACCGCGCGCACCGCGTCCCATTCAAAGGCCAGCCCGTCGCGGCCCAGGGCGCGGGCTGCCATGTTCTCGGCCTCCTCGATGGAGCCGAAGGTGGCCTGCAGCATGTCGAAGAACCGCCCCGTGGAATCGAATTCGAGGAACGAGGCGCCGAGCGGGACCAGCAGGATGTCCGCCGCCGCCAGCCCGTTGATCGTCAGGTACCCCAGGGCCGGGGGCGTATCGAGGAACACGACGTCATAGGCATCGAGCAGCCCGTCCTCGGCCAGGCTGTCGGTCAGCGCGTCCCAGAGCTTCCAGCCGCGCCCGGCCATGCGCCAGACCGGAATCTGGAACTCCGCCCAGTAGAGGTTCAACTGCGCGCCGATCAGGTCGATGTTGGACCAGTGGGTTTTCTGCACCAGGTCGCCCGCCTTCGTTTTCAGGGCTTCGACCAGCGTGTCGTCCAGGGGCTGCGGTGTCTCGCCACGGTCCAGCCGGCGCTGGTTCTCGGCCTGCTGGTGGCGCGCATAGTGGCGCGCGATCAGCGGAAAGACGGTGCCCCATTCATCTGCCACCTTGCCGCCGAAGATCGAGGTCATCGACCCCTGGCTGTCCAGGTCGATGACCAGCACCCGGTAGCCGTCCAGTGCCGCCGACATCGCCAGGTGCGCGGCGGTGGAGGTCTTGCCGACACCGCCCTTGAAGTTGGCCACGGCGGTGATCTTGGCGGGCAGATTCGCAGGACGGTAGGGCAGGTAGTTCTTGGCCTTCGACCCTTCGGCGGCGAAATGCGCTCTGAGCCGCAGAACTTCATCGAGGGTGAACCACTTCGCGGCACCCGCGCTTTCCGACCGGCCTTGGGGCAAATGCGGGTTCTGCTTGAGGACGCGGCGAAAATGGCCGGTGGCCACGGGAATTAGATAGCGGGTGATCTCCCAGGTCGAGAACCGGCGCAGGGTGCGCAGGCCGTCCTTCTCCAGTCCGCGCGACGCAAGGTCGCTGCGCCCCGCGGCACAGGCCTTGGCGATGGCCTGGAAGCTGGCGGTGTCCGCGGGGTCCCCCAGCTGGGAGAGCGCCGCATCGGGGGTGATGGTGAAGTAGGGCGGCAAGCCTGCCTGTGTGTCGCCGGGCATCGTGATATCCGTTCATGTTAGCATTATCTGCGAAGATATCACAAAAAGCGCAACATGGAACCTTATTCGCCACATCCTTGTTTTTTCTATGCAATGCAGGGGGTCAGGTTCTGTATCTGCATCGCATTTTCGGAGGGTGGCCCCGCAATATCCAGTTATTTTTTTGTTAGATATACGTTACGGGATCATGGGGTTCCAGCGAAGCCATTATGAGAAAAGGCAAATTCGCTCTCATCCGGGAACCGTGTGACTCCGATCCCCCGATAAGGCGATTCCGATCCGCCGCTTGTGCGACTCCGATCCGCCGATACTATGCTGGACGGACTCGGTGGATAACTTTAGGGTTGGTGTCACTGAAACCCCGATAAGAAGAAACGTCCATAAAGGACGTGAACGAGGGCACGAGCAGTGAGTGCGACATCCCGGACCGGCGGAGGCCTGCTGCCCGACCGCCACCCCACGGCGGATTTCTTCGTCTGCGATTTCCTTGACGTCAGCCTCAAGGACGATCTGGGCACGATGGAGCACCCGATCTTTTCGCTGGCCACGCGGCCCGACCGGCGGGTGCTGTCCTATGCGCATAACGATGTGCAGGTGCAGGTCACGCCCAGTGTCCGGGGCCGGGCGACGATCCATGACAAGGACATCCTGATCTACTGCGTGAGCCAGCTGATGGCGGCGCTCAATGCCGGGCGGGAGATCAGCCGCACGCTGCATCTCAAGGCGCATGATCTGCTGGTGGCGACCAACCGTGATACATCCGGCGATGCCTATGCCCGCCTCAAGGAGGCCTTCGAGCGGCTTGCCGGGACACGGATCACCACGAACCTCGCGACCGGCGGTGTGGAGACCACCAGCGGCTTTGGTCTGATCGAGGCCTGGGAGATCGTGCGCCGCTCCAGGGGGGGGCGGATGATGCATGTGACGATCACGCTGTCGGACTGGCTGTTCCGGGCGGTGCTGTCGCGCTCGGTGCTGACGCTGAACCGCGACTATTTCCGCCTGCGCAAGCCGCTGGAGCGGCGGATCTACGAGTTGGCGCGCAAGCATTGCGGGCGGCAGGCGGAATGGACCGTCAGCGTCGCGACCCTGCACAAGAAGGCGGGCTCCGCGGCCCCCCTGCGCGTGTTTCGCGCAGCTCTGCGCCGGATGATCGAGGCGGGAAACCTGCCGGATTACACGCTGCGCGAGGCGCCGGGCGATCTGATCGTCGTGACACGTGAAACCATGATCGAGGTGGCGGGCGCCCCGCTGCTCGATCCCCGGACGCTCGATGTGGTCCGCGAGATCATGCCGGGGGCGGACGTCCATGCGCTGGCCGCGCAATGGCAGGCCTGGTGGGCGTCATCGGGCCGCAAGCGCCTGTCGGACCCTCAGGCCGCGTTTCTGGGCTGGGTGCGCACGCAGGACGAACGGGGATAGAGCGGCGGTTTGTCCTGATCGTCTGACGAATACCCCCGACCCTGACGGGCCGGGGGCACGATTGACCGAATGCAAAGCCAAGAAGGCTCCTGCCAGCATGTGGACTAGGTTCGTCCCCCCTTCAGGCACGGCAGGTCACAGACGGTCAATTACAATTCAATTCGAAACATGGCGTCACATGGTTGACGATAGCGGATGTCAGACACGCATGCGTTGCATAATATAAACACACAAAGCTGCACCACATGAAGTAAAAACCGGAATATCCGGAAATTTCGGAAAAATACCCGCACTCGCTATACTTAGTTGGAAACAATCGCTGGTTTGCGCTCATATTAATGAGTAACCGGGGCGGATTCAGACCGAATCATTCGAAGCTGCGCTTCGAAATGCATCGGTCGTCCATATGCGAAATCATATCTTTTCAATCATGTCTTGTCTCTATTTTTGATCGATCACGCCGACATGCCGGGCCGGGCGTCGTACGGGGTTGCAAGGTGTCACCGCACGGTGGTCTCAGGAAGTCTTTACCGGGAAGCGCAATGATCGCGCTTGATGCCGCCTGTTCCGGATCGACTTTGCAGGAGAACCAGATGTCCGATACCTCAGCCGTTCACGCGCTACCCTATATCCAACCCGCCCAAGCGCAGAAACACGTCACCCACAACGAGGCGCTGCGGGTGCTCGATGCCATCGTGCAGTTGAGTGTGCAAAGTGCGGGCGACACCCCGCCCGCGACACCGACCGTGGGGGACCGGCACATCGTGGGCACCGGGGCCACCGGGGCGTGGGCCGGGCAGGCGGGGTCCATTGCAGTCCGGGAAGCTACGAGCTGGTATTTCCAGGTTCCGCAGGAAGGCTGGCTGGCCTGGCGGCAGGACACGGCCGGTCTTGTCGTCTTCGACGGCGCGGACTGGGTTCCCCATGGCGGGCCGGTCGTCGACAGCCTTCTGCAGTTCGGTGTGAATGCCGTGGCGGATGCGGTCAACCGCCTGACCGTGGCCTCTGAGGCGAGCCTGTTCGACAACGTCGGCGCCGGCCATCAGGTCAAGGTCAACAAGGCGGATGCGCCGGACACGGCCAGCCTGCTGTTCCAGACCGGCTTTTCCGGCCGCGCCGAGGTGGGCACTGCCGGGTCGGACGATTTCGCCATCAAGGTCAGCGCCGACGGGGCGGCCTGGCACACGGCCCTGTCGGTCGCCGCGGGCACCGGGGTGCCGGACCTGGCCGCGGGCACCATGATCGGCGGACAACCGGCCTATGCCCGCGACACCCTGCTGGGTCCGGTGAGCCAGAGCGCGGGTCAGCCCACCGGCGCCGTGATCGAGCAGGGCCAAGCCGCTTCGGGCAGATATGTGCGCTTTGCCGACGGGACGCAGATCTGCACCGGCGACCTGGAGACCTCGGCGGCAGCCGGCGTGTTGTGGACCTATCCCGTCCCCTTTGCCGACCCGCCCCATGTCACCGGCAGCATCGCGGTGACGGCAGCGCATTTCATCTCGACCAGCGGCACCGGCAGCGGCAGCGGCGTCACCGTCAACGGCTGGGCGCACAACGGCAGCCGGGTCGCGTCCTCGGCGCGCATGGTCGCGACCGGGCGCTGGTTCTGACGCGCGGCGGGCGCCAGCCCGTCAGGTTCGGGCGTAGACATCCTCGTAGCGCAGGATGTCGTCCTCGCCCAGGTAGCTGCCGGTCTGCACCTCGATCAGGACCATCGGCACCTTGCCGGGGTTTTCCATCCGGTGCACGGCGCCCAGCGGAATATAGACCGACTGGTTCTCGGTCAGCAGCTGGACGTCGTCGTTCACGGTGACCCGCGCCGTGCCCTGCACCACGATCCAGTGTTCGGAGCGGTGGTGATGGCTTTGCAGGCTCAGCGCGGCGCCCGGATGCACATGGATGCGCTTGACCTGGAAGCGGTCGGAGAGGATCAGCGTCTCGAACCAGCCCCAGGGGCGGTGATCGACGGGAAACTGCACCGCCTGCTTGGCCTTGCGAGTCTTCAGTGTAGAGACTGCTTTCTTGACGTTCTGGCTGTCGGACATGTCCGCGACCATCACCGCGTCGCGCATGGCCACGGCGACGATGTTCTTCAGGCCGATGCCCACCAGCTCGATCTCGTCGGTTTCAGAGCGCAGCAGCGTGTTCTCGCAATCGAAGGCGGTCGTGTGGGCGGTCAGCGCATTGCCCGACGCGTCGCGGTGGCTTTCCTGCCAGACCGCTTCCCAGCTGCCCAGGTCCGACCACTTGCCGGTGAACCGCACGACGCTGACGTTGGCGGCCTTTTCCATCACCGCGTAGTCGATGGAGATGTCAGGCACCGCCGCCCAGAGTTCGGGGTCGATACGGGTGAAGCCGAGATCCTGGACGGCGTTTTCCATCGCCGCCTCGACCGGCGCCAGCACCTCGGGCGCATGAGCGCGGAAAGCGTCGAGCAGCACGTCGGCGCGGACCAGGAAGACGCCGGCGTTCCACAGGTAGCGGGGGTCCTGCAGCAGGGTCTCGGCGCGGGCCTGGTCGGGTTTCTCGATGAAGCTTTCGAGCCGCATGACCTGCGGATGGCTCTCGGCCCCGCTTTCGAGCCAGCCAAAGCCGGTTTCGGGGCGGGTGGGCGCGATGCCGAAGGTGACGATCTGCCCCTCGCGGGCCGCGACCGCCCCGGCGCCGACGGCATCGCGAAAGGCCTGCGGATCGGCGATGGCATGATCCGACGGCACCAGCAGCATCAGCGCCCGCGAATCGGTCTGCGCCAGTTTCAGCGCCGCCGTGGCGGCGGCGGGGGCGGTGTTGCGCCCGTCGGGTTCGATCAGCGTGGCCTGGGCGGCGATGCCGCAGGCCTCGAGCTGTTCGCCCACGATGAAGCGGAAGCTGTCGCCCGTCACCAGCAGCGGATCGGCAAAGCCCGTACCCGAGAACCGCCGGGCCGAGGCCTGGAACAGGCTCTCGTCGCCCATGATATCGGCGAACTGCTTAGGAAAGCTCTTGCGGGACAGCGGCCAGAGCCGGGTGCCGGAACCGCCGCACAGAAGGACAGGAGTGATCATGGTTAGAGGCCTTTTAATGTCCGGGCCGGAGCATGCCGGGGCGGAAGCGGTCAGCGCCGCCGCCACGATACGTCCGACGATATCAGAATGTCTTGCGGCGCGACAGGACGGCTTCGTCGCGGTCGCGGTAGAAGGCAGTTTCGGGATCGCTGACGGCGCGGGCCTGGGCGAAGGCCCGGCTCGGGAAGGCCTTGGTCAGGGCGGTGGAATTCACCACGCTGAATTCCGCCGCTTTCAGCAGCCCGTCCAGCCCCGCCCGGTTGGGAGCGAAGAAGTTGGTAGGATCCTTGCCCAGCTCCTTGCCGGGGTAAAGTTGCAGCAAGGGGGTCTGATCGGCGTCGGGCGCGGCATCGGCCAGCTTGCCGAAGCCGCCGGAGTTGCGCATCACATGCCCGTCGATGGAGGCGGTTTCGACAAACAGCAGCCCGCCCTGGTTCATCACCCCGCGCACCCGGTCGAGCCCGAGCAGGATGTGGCGCAGGTGATAGATGACGCCCAGGCACAGCACGATGTCGAAAGTGCCGATGTCCTTGGGGTCGAGGTGGTAGATGTTGCGCTGGCGCCAGGAGACCTTGCTCTGCAGCGCCTCGGCGGCGATCGGAAAGCCGGTGGCCTCTTCGGCCACGTGGTCGAGCGAGATCACTTCGGCGGCGCCACGCCGTTCGGCCTCGAAGGAAAAGAACCCGTCCCAGGCGCCGATGTCCAGCACCCGCATGCCGGTCATGTCGCGGGGCAGACCGATGGTGTCGAGCACGGTGAGTTTTTCGGCGGTGCGGTCGGGACCTCCGGTGACGAAATCATCGTAAAGCCGGATCGCGTGGAACCAGTTGTGGGCCTTGGCCTTGGCCAGTATGGCGGCCTTGTCGGGGGTCTGGGGCATGCGGGGTTCCTTTGGTTTTTAAGCGTGTGTCAGGAGGCGGGAGTGCCGGTCGGGGCGGGCAGCTGGCGGCAGATATCGTAGGCGTAGCCGTCCCAGGCGGTGAAGGCGTCGAACAGGTGGCGCTCCTCCGGGGAAAGCCCGGCCAGATCGGTCGTGTAATCGGGATGCGGCGTAACGGGAGCCACCGACGGGAGGCCTGGGGCAAACAGGCCGTTTTCGGCCAGATGTGCCAGTACGGCTTGAGGTGCCTCGGCGATGCCGAGGAAAATCCGCGGTCCCAGCGCGTTGTGCAGGGCGCGGCGCAGCAGGGCGGCCTCTTCACCGATGGACTCCACGGACCGGTCCCCGGCGAGGCGGCGGATCTGGCCGTTGTCGATCTCGGGGCGCAGGGCGATGTCGTCGAGCCCGGCCTGCAGAAACGCGCCGAAGCCCGCGCCGTCCCCCCAGGCCCGCCAGAGCGCGTGCAGGCGCGGTCCGGGTTCGGCGAGCGTGGTGAGATAGTAATGCGGCCCTTCCAGTGCTTCGCCCGCCCCATAGTCCAGATCGCCGTGCAGATACCGCAGCGCGCGCTGTTCGGCCGAGGTCATCTGGCGCAGGTCTTCCAGCGTGTCGGGCCGGGCCGACAGCGCCGGGTCGAGAAACTCCTCCGCCAGCAGAGTGTCGTGCAGTCCTTCGGGTTCCGCAGCGGGGATGCGCAGATGCACCAGCGTGGGGTGCTGGGCCTGTGCGAATTCGGCGGCAAGACGGTCGTACTTGCGGCGGAATTCGCGCGACTTCAGAAAGGCCTGACGCATGGCCGGCAGGGTTTCGAAGGTTTTCTGCCCGCTCTCTATCTCGGCATCGCTGGGATGGCGGGCGAGAATAAGCTGGTAGCCCAGCCGGATGGTGTCGGCATCGAGCGTCATGTGCCGCCCTTGTCGTCGTCCGGGTCCCTGGCCCCCTGACGGTCGATATATTCCTGCGAAGCGCGCAGATCGCGCCGCAGGGTGTCGATGGATGCGGAAGCCTGGAAGTTCACGAGGTTCTCGGGCGAGGGATCGCGGCCCAGCTCCTCGCGGAACACGGCCTTCACCTCCGGCCGGGTGAGCCGCATAGCCGCGAGCGTCGCAAAGAGCGCGGGCCGGTAGTGGCGGAAATCCTCGATGCGCCGGGCGCTGTGCACGCCCGCCCCCTTGAGCGGGGTCACGCGGCCGCGTTCGACCCGCTCGCCGTCGACCCGGGCGACCGCCTGGTCGATGCGCGCGGCATCGGGGTCCCGGTCGGGCTGGAACCAGCCGACCGCGCGGGCCAGGGTGGTCGCGGGATCGCTCTGCAGCGTGTCGTATTCGATCACCAGCTGGCGCGCGGCGAAATCCGACTGCACCCATTTCTCGCTGAAGGCGCGGTAGGAATCGAATTGCGTGCCGGCGAAGACGCGGAAGTTCTCCAGCGTGTCGGCACCGCCGTTGCGCACGTGCAGCTCGAAGTTGGACACCACGGAGGGGATGAAATCGCGGTACTGGATGAGGTATTTCCGCCGGGCGATCTGCGGCATGCCGAGGTCGAAGTCATGGCTCTTGCTCAGGTGGACATCGCGGCGCTTGCAGGGGGTCTTCTTGCAGCAGTTCTCGATGCCGCCGTAGAAGTCGCAGTAGAGAAACCCCTCCCCGAAATAGAGGGTCAGGAGCCGCACCAGAAGGTGATGCCCCGACCGCGGCCAGCTGACACCGATGACACGTTCCATCTCAGGCTTCTCCCTTGTGTGCATTGTCCGCTGCTTTGGCCCCTGTCAGCGCCGGGTTGGACCACATCTGTACGCCGTCGATGCGGATGACCGGCCGGCCGGCCTTGAGCGGGGCGATGGCCGGGCGTTCCATTTCCATGATCCAGCCGTGGTCGATGAAGTGATCGCACAGCCGCCCTTCGATGGCTCGGCTGTGGGTGCCGATCAGCACCCGGCGCACGTAGGTCTCGATCTTGTCCATGTTGCCGACGACGAAATCCGCCTCGGCGCCCTGGATGTCGATGTGCAGCAGGTCGATGACCTGATTGTTGGACAGTTCCGACAGGGTCTTGCAGTCGAGTACCTGCACGGTCCTGTCCTCTTCAGCCTGCCGCAGAGTCCTGTCGTCGGGATAGAAGATCGCCTCGCCGCCCCACTGGGCGGTGCCGGTCTCGGGATCGGGAAAGATCGCCTTGCCCGGTTTCGGTCCGGCAATGCCGTGGTGCAGGCTGAACTGGCTGTCGCCGAACCCGTTCAGCTCCAGCACCTCGCGCGCGTTCGCTAGATGGCCGCGGTCGCCCTCGATGCCGATCAGATCGACCGCCAGCCCCCGGGCGCGGGCTGCCGCCCCCATGTTGACCATCCAGCAGCCCCAGCCGCAGCCCAGTTCCACGATGCGGTAGGTGCCCGACGCGCGCACCACCGACAGAAGCGCCGCCGCCCATTCGGCGATGTCGGCATGCCAGTTGCCGGGATCGGGCAGCGGCTCCAGCTGTCCCGCGAGACCGTTCAGCGCCCGCGGCAGGATCTTGGGCGGCACGCGCACGTCAAGAAAGTTCTTCACGATACCGGGTTCCGGTTTGCGGTCCGGGACCGCGAAGCTTTCCATCACCCCCCAGGCGTCATATTCGCAGGTGTAATGATACAAGGCATGCCGCAGGGGAGGGCGCTCGTTCATGCCTAAAGATCCTTCAGGATCTCGCGCAGCCTGCTGCCATAGCGTCCGGCGATGGCCTTGCGTGAGAACTTTTCCCGGATATGGGCAAGGGCCGCATTCGCCTTGGCCTGCCGCATCTGTGGGTTGTCGAAGGCGGCGCGCAGCTGTGCGGCGGCATGATCGACCGAGGGTTCGGCCCATTGCGAATTCGGGCGCACGAAGATGTAGTCGCCCTGCCGCAGGTCCACGATCTCGTAATCGACCAGCCAGGTGGTGTCCTCGGTGCAGAAATCCATGTTGCCGGAATAGGCGGTGGCCAGCACCGGCACGCCGAGGGCCATGGCCTCGATCATGCCGAAGCCCCAGCCTTCGGACTTGTGCAGCGAGATGTAGCAGTCCGATCCCGCCTTGAGCCGCAGAAGATCGCGGTAGCTGAGCGTTTCGTTCATCACCACGATGCGCGGGTCCGAGGCGATGATCGCATCCACCCGGTCCCACAGCCGCATCTGGACGGGATCGAAAACGCTGTCGCGGTTCTGGGTCTTGACCACCAGGCGGGCCTGCGGCACGCTTTCGAAAGCCTTCTGGAAGGCGCGCAGCACCGAGACCGGGTTCTTGCGCTGCACGAAGGAAAAGCTGTCGAAGGCCACGAGGCAGACATAATGGCTGTCATCCAGGCGGAAGCGGCGCTCGACGAAGTCGCGGGCATCGGCCCGCGAGATGTCCGACATCTCTTCGAAGCACATGCCTACGTTGACCACCGGCTTGCCGTTCGCGTCGGGCTGGTAGATCTCGACGCCGTATTCGGTCGATACCCAGATCTCGTCGAGCAGGTCCATGCCGAGGTAGTGGCAATAGGCGGGCGTGTCGAGTTCCCAGAAGAAGTAGCCGATGTTGTAGGCCCCCGAGAAGACGTCGGGCTGGTAGGCATAGGCGAGCGGGGTGGATTCGGCGTTGAGGTGGATGAGGTTGATCTTCGCCGGTCCGTAGGCTTCGATCTGCGAGTCGGTGCTGAAGCCTTCGGGTGCGGGAT
>NZ_CP045414.1:0-51921 GCF_009363735.1 Roseovarius sp. THAF8
CCAGAGGGCGCAGGAACGGCGAGGCCGGCCAACGGCGAGAAGAACACGTCATCAAACAAACGTCGAATTCCTGCATCCGCCCCAGGTCCAAGATTCAGAGGCCATTTCCGTCTGACGAGACTTCAGAGAGCTTGAAAAGCCCCCTGCCCTACTGAATCTCGGGGGTTTCTGCATACATGAGAACTTAAATCTCAGAAGTATAAAATTGTTCTGATAAATAAAGTAAACTTCGTTTTTCAATCTACATATTACCTAAGAGACAAGATATTTGAGTTTTACCGGATGTTGTGTACACTCAATATAAAAAATAGAGGCAGCATGACCACGATCAGCGATACAAAAAACGAAATCATCCCGGCGGCTCCCGCACACCTTGCAGATCTTCATGTACAGGCAACGGAATATGTTGCCTCCTCTCAATCTCCCTCAACGATCCGCGCATACGCGTCTGACTGGAGGATTTTCGAGCAGTTTTGCGCTGCCAGGAAGCTTAAGAGCATGCCTGCTTCGGTTGACACGGTAGTATATTTTATCACCCACGAAGCCCAGTCCGGTCGCAAGGTAAAGACTATAGAAAGGCGGCTGTCTGCTATCTCGGATTATCACCTGAAGATGTCAGAAATACCGCCGACCCGCCAGAAAGACGCGCGTGCACTGCAGGCAGCAATGAAAGGGATAAAACGCACTCTCGGCGTGGCGGTAGAGAAGAAGCACCCTGCCACCGATGATCTCATTCTCCAAATGCTCTCGAAGATCCCAGGTGTCAATCTCATAGACATTCGCGACCGAGCCCTGATCAGCTTCGGTTTTGCCTCTGCAATGAGGCGCTCGGAGCTTTCCGACCTCACCTTCAATGACCTAGAGTTCAACGACAAAGGCGTCGTCGTACGGATCCGGAAGTCAAAAGGCGATCAGGATGGCGCAGGTCAGACAATTACCGTTCCGAAAGGTCGTATCATTAAACCAGTCAGGGCTTTAACCGATTGGCTAGAAGCTGCGGGTATCGAGGAGGGACCGGTCTTTCGCCCAATCGTCAAAGGAGCGAAGCGCTGCCGCGAGATGAAGCTTTCGGGCGATGCGATGGCTCGGATCATCAAGAACCGAGCGTGTGATGCACAGCTCGATCCAAAGCTGTTTTCCGGCCATTCCCTGAGGAGCGGTTTTGTCACGACAGCAGGTATGAACGATGCGCCTATCAACTCGATTATGGACCAAACCCGGCACAAAGACGTGAATACCGTTCGTGAATACTTCGCTGATCATGAGAAATTTAAGAACCACGCGGGATCAAGCTTTCTATAAGGAGAGCCTAAAAAGCTCAGTTTTTATTTATTATTCTTTTTTTGGAAAATATAATGTATAATATGTATGTTATTTCGCATCGGAAGACCGGTTTTTTTACGCAGAAACCATCACCAACGTGGAAGTCTTCCTTTAACGCTCAGGTCAACACCGCCTTGATCTGCGAGAAGCTTGTTTCACGGAGCGCGAAGGCGCTGCGTGAGCACGTTGTACTGCAAGACCATAATTTTCAGAACTATCCGCATTTTCATTCGGCAAACCCGGATCTCGATGAACTTGCGCTTCCTCGCCTCAGTCAGGTGAAACAGGCTTATGATCGACGCATGGCAGTCTTCGATGACGCGAAGAACTTCAAGCCGCAGAACTATCCAACGGAATCCGAGACACCGGTTAAATCTTCCCTTATCCCGAAGCTGAAGTAAAATACACTTTGAATTATTTCAAAGCGATAATTTCTCAGAGAAATATTATTTTTCGAGTGAAAAATGAGAAAAAATATAGTATTGACTTGGGCTTGCAATATACAATATATGATCTACCCAATGAGCGTAGGCGCTCAGGTTTAAAAGACGTTTGCACAAAAGGGTCAGGTTCTTGCCTGGCCCTTTTATTCCGTGAAGTGTGTCACTTGTTAACAACCGTAACCAAAGAGATTTAGTTGTCTATTTCCGTCTTTAAGCTCAACCGGATCGATATCTCAACGTCTTCGGGTTTCCAGGAGCTCGATGCTTTGGCCGAGGAAGCTTTTCCCGAAGATCCTGACCGGGAGATGTTCCCGGTTCTGATGTGTCGCCTGGCATTTACCTTCCATGTCGCATGCGATTTGGCCGAGGGCGTTAGAACCCTGGATATCCTGCCCCGCTTTGGCAAATTCGTCTCCGATCCGAGCCGGACCCCTGGGAAAGCAGGCATGCGCATCAAAAACCTCCCCAAGGAGCATCAAGACAACGTTCACCTCCGACGTCAGTGCAGTCTTCTACAGAAGATCGATAGCCAGGAGCTCGTAGATCAGATGCAGTCAGTCATTGCTGATCAGGGGTTCACTCAGGAGGTTTCCAGCCGTCCTTGCACGCCTTAAACAGGTCGTCCAAGCTGTCAGGTGGCTCTTCTGATTCAAGCATCTTTCGGAAGACAACGTATGGATCGTTCCTGTCGCCCCTTTTGCGCATGCCTTTCTCGTCATTCATCCAGACGATTGCGATCAGCTTGTCCTTCTCGGAGTACCGGAAATAGAGGCGGAAGCGATTGCCGCCGAATTTGGCCCGTCTCCAGTGCTTGTAGAGAGGACCCATAGTCTTTCCCTGGCGGAACTCTGGGCCAGCTGGATCGGTAGGGATCCTCTCCATGATCAGCTTCGAGACCTGGTTGAAAAGTTTGACGTTCGTGTTGCCTGGATTGTCTGGAAGCGCCTTCTGAGCCGCTGCATCGAGCGTGATCATCTGACCGATGAAGAGCGGATGGAAGAGCAGCCGCCATCCGTTCACGATGGTCGGCTTACTCAAATTGCGACGTCGCCTTCGATTTCCTCATCCAGATCAACGTCTTCCTGGGCAGCGGCCTCCATTCGAGATGCGATACCCCTCGGCATGTCGAAGAGAGTGCCGTTCGATGTGATGTCCTTGCTGACAAGTCCCAGGAACTGACCAAGAACAGGATCATCACCCATTGCTTGCAGGTGGGCTTCCACGACCTTCACACGGAGCTCACCGCCTTTGATTTTGCAGACGAGCTTGGTCCCTTTCGCAATACCCAGCGCGTCGCGAAACTCTTGAGGCACGGTGATTTGCCCCTTTGAGGAGGCTGTCGTAATTTTCTCAATATCAGCCATAGCTCGCGCTCTCCCGATAGCGAGTGTGGAACATCAGTGCTCCTAGAAGTAAGGCTGAAATCTTACTTTGTCAATTTCTCAAGACAAAGCTCTGATCTTGAGAGAACCCTCAAACCAACCGAACGCCCTCCCTCCAGGCGATATAACTCAAGGTGTTCACAACACCCTTGCAGCCGTCGAAATCGCTCTTTCTGCATGGAAAGAGATCACCAGGAACGCCTGATCTCCGTTTAAGCTCCCAGAGAGTCTTCAGGTTTTCATGCTCTGCCTGAGCGTCATCATTCAGCACGATGAGGAGATCCCAATCTGAATTCTCCCGGTGATCGCCTCGGGCACGGCTGCCGAAGAGCCAGATCTCCGCCACATCCAGCTCCTGCACGACGAGATCGAGAAGGGGCTGGCACTCGGAATAATCAGTCATCTTGCTGATACCGTTTCCTCAGATCATCCGCTCGAACTCTCCAAAGATTACACTTGGACAGGATCAAGAACCTTGCGACGTGCTGTGTATTATAGACTTCGTAAGGACCAAGACGCGACGTCGAACTAGAGAACGCATGTGCGGTCATCGTGTTGCGTAGGTACTCACAGAAATTAATGGCATCAGGTACGGGAACTTCCCGGTCGCGGATTTCGAGACCATCCGAATATTCGCACAGAGTGTCGATTATTTCATAGATCGGGACTTCGGTCTTATCACCTCGTGTCACCCAATCGACGGTCGCTGAGCGGCTTATTCCTGCTTGTTCCAATCGCTCCTTAAAGGGCTCCAAGACTTCCGGATTCCAGGCAAATCTATATTTTCCCGATCCCTTGAGAGATCGCGGTTTCTCGCTGCTTGCTTGGACTGTGAGGCGGAGTTCTTCGATGGACGAGTATGCGAGGTTGATCGCTACTGATGTTCCGACATGGGATGCGAAATCTTCGGTGTGTTTCTCGAACACTTGCCCCTTCCAGGGGTGCATTGACCAGGGTGTCACATGCTCGATTTCGTAACTCATTGCAAGCTTATGGATTGCGTACACAAGCGCCCTATCGTCCCACGCCGCTGCCGCCATCGCGACAGCAATTGGAAGGGGATCGCGATGCGTAAATTGCTTAAAATAGGGATCTTTTTGGAAGACAGACTCGAAAACTTCTCCGCGTGTGGAAGGATCGCTTGAAAGAGGAAAAGCGTGTGTTGGCAGGCCCTTCTGATCAAGGCAGCCTTCTAGGACAATGCAGGCTGCACTGATCAATTGAACGATATTTTTTGCCTGCTCCTGCTCTTCGGTTTCAAGAACGAGTAACTGCCCGTATTCCTCTCCGTCACGCAAGTATTCAAAGTCCTGAAGCGCATTAGCGCGAGAAACTTCGGACATTCCAGTTTCCGTGAATTTATACCTGTGCGAAGGGTCGGTAATAGCACTGGCAGACCAGTTCGCCTTTCGGCAAATGGCTTGGACAAGTTCGATCTCCTCCGGCGGAAACACAAAGAAACTACAGAATTCAGGCATGACACCTCTCGAAGAGGTTAAGGGCGGCACCGGATGGAGAAAGGTTCTTGTCTTGGTTCGGGTGAAGGTGTGGTCCGCCGACCCTTAGGACCGACGGGCCACTCAATCCACTCACTTCCGGGCTCATTCCCGGCGAACCGGCCTTCTGACTGTGTTCGTCAGGAGCGTCAAACAGAAAAATATTAGTTCTGAATGACTTGAATATCACCGAGTGAAGAGGTTTCTCGATCAGCTGGTTCATACCGCCACCACCTCCCTCTGCTCTGCGCCTGCCAGATCCGGCCTCCGACGAAGACAGACATCGAGCAGCCCCTGGAGCATCCGGATTCGCCCAGCATCTGAGCTCCCCTGAGCAGCGGGGGAATTGGTCCCTGCATCGATGATGCTTTGAAGCGAAGGCGCGTTTCGCCAGTAGGGCTGCCAGCCCGCTTTGATCTTCTGGCAAGCTACCTGGAACTGCGCAGGGGTAAGCTTCTCGACCAGGCCATTGGCCAACCCGTGAGCTGCTTCCGGTGATAGCTTGCGAAGGCCCTTCTCCGACCAGAACCGTTCGATCCAGGCCTCGACGTCATCTGCATCCAACTTCTCAGGTGTCGTATCCAAGCCCGCGTACTTCGCTAGCAGCTCCTTCGCCACATGAATGGCCTGCCGATCCGGGTTTTGGATATTTCCTCCAAAATGATGGTTCAACAAGGAGATCATCTCACGATCTTCCTTCGAGATCTCCTCGATCCTCGGCTTTGAAGGGATCCATCTTTTCCTGGTGAGAGGTAGGTGGTGGACTGTTGCCCCCTGCCCTGCCGTGTCGGATTGCTGGTGAACCGGCTCGGGCTTGGCTTCCTGATCTTCTGAGAAAATATCGATTTCTCTCTCTCCCTGCTCGGCATCGAGATCGCCGGTCTGGGGGATAGAGGGGGAATCTAAGTTAACTTGGGTAAGTTCTCTGTCCATTGATTGAACACCTGGATCACAATGATTGGACACCTGATCTGCCGACGTGTCCAATTGCTGAACACCTGAAGATGCCTTTGATGTCCATTTACTGGACACCTGGTCTTGCGGGTTGCCCTGCTCGGCATTGCCCAAGAGAACAGTATACGTATTCACCGATTTTCTGGTCTTTCCCGAGTGAATTCGGATGTACCCGAGGCGTTCCAAGGTATTTAAATGCTTCAGCAGCGTGGTCCGAGATTTGATACGAGTTTCTTTCGAAAGCGTCTCAAGAGACGGGAAGCATTCACCCGTCTGGTTGTTGATAAACTCCAGAAGGATAAAGAAAAGAGTAATCGGGCCCTGCTCTGTTAGGCGCTCGTCTCTCCTCAGCTTCCTTCTGATTAAGTATGTTGTCGGCCTTTTCGCCGGTTCTTGAATACTGCTCACTGCTCTGTCCTCATTTATATTATGAGCAGGCAAGCCTCCCTCGATGCGAAAATTGTATTTTTTCGCTTGTTCTGATTCTGGGAGGCTGGTAATCTCAACTTGCGACAGATGAGATTTATCGGCCCGCTGGGTTGATTAAGGCCCTCGGAGTTTCTCCGGGGGCTTCTCTTATTCTAGGCGTCTGTCTGGGTTACCTCCTTCTCCTGTTTTAGTGGAATTCTGTATGACACCTGGTCATCGTTAATCGTGACCTCGATCCAGCCAGAGTCTTTCAACAGGCTCAATTGCTTCATCGCGTCTTCAGAAGACTTTATCTTCGCTACCTTCTTGAACTCGCCGAGCGACAGGCTGTGCTTCATCACATCTCGGTCTGCATCGTGCTGAGAAGCTCCAATCATAAATATGAAGCTTCCGCGCACATGTACCGGCAAGCTTTTGTCTCCTACCACGGACATCTTTGTCGTAGAGATCCTCGCGATCAGGCTCTGGTCTGTGATGTCGTGGTATTTGACTGCCATGTAGTCTGCCTTTCCGACTCTAGATTCGACTTCCTGCATTGTCGCTTGTGCCAGCTTTCCTGCAAAGCCCCTTATCTGTCCCAAACCGGCCTATTTTGGTGATTTTGAATGCCTGAACACCATCAATAGTATGTTTTCTGTATTTTCTCAGATTTCTACAGGTCACACCTTTCGGAGCGAAAAAATGACTTTTCGCTTGATTCCGGTCTTTGTAGGTGGGAAGCTTCTCGGGAATTGTTGTTGAGGGCTTCCCACCGGGAACATCTTCTAAGGACCTTCAGAGTTGGCGCTCTGGGGGTCCTTCTCGTTTCAGGCTTATGTCATCGCTCGATCCTCTCCGATTCTGGCGCTCGGTATCTTGGCATTGTCGCTTGCCGGTGTGCTCAGGCCAAGGGCCGTCCTGTGCTTTCGTTGAAATCTGGTGATTTTCGCCTGGCCGAACACCATTTCTGGTATTCTTGCCGCCCGAACACTCAGGAAGAAAAACAAAGGATACCTGTGACGAAAACAGCAGTTTTCGCTTGCTTTGTCTTTTCCGGTGAGTATCCTGATTGGGAAACCGCAGGACTACTTCACTGTAGATCTCATGGAAGCTCGGGAGTTCCAGCTCCTGGGCTTTCTTCGTTTTGGGAAGCTGCTCGTTACCACCTCCATTTATTTGTTCTCGTTGGAAGTGATAATCACGAAGTTGACGCATTTCTGCAAGAGATTCCCGTAACTTACAGAGATTGCTCTTTCTTAAGTCAAATTTTCCAGAGACTTACATGCCGAAGCTGTGGTGGTCTCTCACGGCACGGTTTAGACTAAATGCAGTCCGGTAAATACTGTGATTACAATGGCTTCCGGAGCAGTCTTCAGATGCGATCACCGAAATAGGCCTTATTCGAACCTGCGTTTGAGGTAGAATCGGTGGCGGAAATGTTGTGAGTTTTGTGAGCTGGTTGGATGACAAATCGGGGTGATATCATGAATGAAGGGGAATGCTCTGTGAGAAGTTTTTTTGGTGGCGAGTATGTGTTTTATCGGGCTCCCTGCGCTGGCGGATCCAGTGCCGATCACGGTGCGAGGGTTGAACATGGATTCCACTCCTCGGGAAATCGAAGCGATCCTCGGGATGTGCAGCGAGATCGATAAACCGGGAGAAATCGGCTGTGAGAAGGATGGTGTCCCCTCTGGCGGGTACAAGATCGAAGAGAATGGCCAGATCTCCGGGATTCTCTTCAATTGTCACATGATCTGAGGCTGCGACTACAGTCCGAAAGAGATCATGGAGAAGCTCATGGAGACCAGGCAATTGGAAATCAATTGGGCCGATGAGATCTCAGGCAGCTATATCCTTGATGGTCCAGCTGGCGACCAGGTTCTGATCGCTGCCGTCGATGGAAGGTTCCACAAGCTCCAGCTCTGGCGTGAAGACTACGAAAAAAGCAGGCCCGAGCTTCTCCTGGATTAAATTTATTTACGTAGAAGACCGTTGCGGAAGCGGGATGGAGCCGCCATCGCTTTAGGTAGATTGAGGAACAATGGCAATCGAGACAATTTCAACGCGTAACAGTCGGGAAATTCTAAAGTTGATTGAACCCCGGCGACCTGAGGATGTCGTTCTCGGCGAAATGTCCCTTAGTAGCCTTGGTAATCTCCTCGAAAAACTTATGAAAATGCTTCATGGGTCTAGAGGCATGCCAAGATTTCCGGACCCTAAGCTGCGGGGATTGAAGATCCGTTATTATGAGGAGTTGGATGAAAATCCTCGCTTAGCCGTCTATCAGGCGTCAATGAAGTTAGAAGGCCAGCCTGTATGGGATCTCATAGTCAGGTATCATGAGACGGACGAGTTGAGTGCGGACTTCGTTCGGGTGAGCGACGTCATCAAGGCAACAGCTTACAAGAGCCCTAGTAAGGTTGGGACAAGGAAGACCTTTTTAGGCGCATCCGGCTTCTATCACGACGAAATCGAAAAACGTCTTGGAGAGAATGCGGCCTCGGACCTTATTCACATCGAGACGCTCTTGGATCACCTCAGCAGCGTTAGCTCTTCGCTGGACGACTGGGTTACCTCTGGCATGAACATGATGGCGTTCTGCGCCCAGTGCAAGCGAACTGGAACGATCACCAAGGCCCGCCTAAGGCGGATCCTCCAGTCAGGCAAAGACTTGGAAACGCTGAAGCAGGATCTCGTTTGCGAGGGATGCAGACAGAAAACAGACGAGGACTGCATTATGTGCACTTTTGAAGACTGGCCCAACGGGTGTCCCTACTGTCTTGGCAAGGCCTCGAACATGGTTCGTCCGGACCCGGCTTAGACATCAGGAATGATGATCCATCATGTCGCGAAGAGGAGGTCGTCCACAATGAACTGGAAGACTGGTTTTTTAAGGCTCTGGATCGTGGCATCTGCGATCTGGCTAGTGTTCGTCTTCGTAATGGAGCGTCCTGACAAGGAAGTTGTCCTCTGGTTCCGCCTCGATAAAGCGACGGCACAGATGACGGACTTGCTGAAGTCAACGGATGGCGACAGGATCTACATCCCGAGCAAGGATACGACCTACAGCCGGGAAAAGGTTCGAGGAGATCACGTAAGGGTCTGGGCTGAAAAGAAAGCGACTTGGGAGAAGGCTGAGAACAAGCTCGTAATCTTTTTCGCGGCAACGGGCATACCAATTTTCGGCAGCCTGCTTCTCGGCTTGGCCGGGCTCTGGATCATCCGTGGCTTTCGAAGACCAGCCGAAGCGGGCGAAGAGCAACAGTAACCGTTCATAGGAAAAGCCCCGTTCTTGGCAGGTCCTCTTCACTTTCAACCTTATTGAGTGATTAATCGCGCATGCTGCGGAATTCTGCGGTCCTGCGAAAGTAGGTTTCCTTCGATAATCCCCACGCTGCCTGGATTTCCTTTCGCGTCAGTCCTCGAACTTCGAGCTCTCCAATAATCTCTGCCGTGGCGAAGTACTGAACCGGTTGGTTCTTGGTGAGGCCTCCTTAAGAGACGCCTCCTGGGTAGAGAGCAAATTGAAAAGTTTTATCCTGTAAGATAAATTTTGCCTGTTTAGGCAAGGAAACAGGGCCTTTTTATCCTGCGCGATAAAATATGATTGATTTTGCCCGAATGAGCCCTTATTTATCCTGCATGATAAAGGAGAGCGGCGTGAAACAGTCGGCGGAAACACTGAAATGGGCAGAAAAGATCGGAGCAAGTATCCGAATCCGGCGAAAGGATCTGGGTCTCAGCCTGGAAGACCTGTCGCGCCTGTCCGGGTCAACGATTCCGACCCTATCGCACATCGAGCGCGGTACACGGGATCTCAAGCTGTCTACTCTTGTGTCCTTGTCGCGCGCTCTGAGAACCGAGCTTCCATCTCTTTTCCAGACTCAAACTCTCTCCTCTGAGACCTTTCCTGACACGGAGCAGGACGGCTACGACCTGGATGATGATTGATGGCCGAAGGCGAAACAATTACGGTCTTCTACGGAAAGTTTGCCGTCGGGAACCTTCATCTGTCCCCAGGCGGCGATCTTTCCTTCGAGTACGATCCAAAGTGGCTCGGGACACGAAACAACTTCCCGCTCTCTTTAACACTCCCCCTTCAGCGTGGCTCATTCCCTGACGAAATCATCACACCTTGGCTTTCGAACCTGCTTCCCGAAGAAGATCAACTGATCTCTTTGTCACGTGCTCTCGGGCTTTCGAGTTCCGATGCGCTCGCCATCCTGCGCGAAATCGGCGGAGATACCGCAGGCGCAATCTCGATTGGTGAGCCCAGCATCCGGGATGACTGGAGCTACGAAAGTTTGCAGGATTACTATGGTAAGGCGTCTGAGAGCGCGGCTCTGGCCCGACATTTTGACGACCTTGGCAAGCGGCCCTTCCTGGTTGGTGAAGACGGGGTGCGGCTATCGCTTGCAGGTGGTCAGAAGAAGACCGCGCTGGCCGTTATCGACGAGGAAGGGAGGCCAAGGCTTGGGTTACCACAAACAGGTGATCGGCTCGCTGTTCCGAAGAACGGTGCGCCTTCTACCATCATCATAAAGCCTGACAATCCTCGCTTGCCCGGCATCGTTGAGAATGAGGCATATTGCCTGACGCTTGCGGGCCTGATCGGGTTACCAGTTGCCGAATGTACCATCATGGAAGCGGAAGACCGGACCGCCCTGGCCGTCGCGCGGTATGATCGTACTCAGCGCAAAGACGGCACTCTTCGCCGTCTACACCAGGAAGATTTCGCGCAAGCGAACGGTATCTATCCTGGCCAGAAATATGAACAGGGGACCGTTACGGGCCTCGATATGACGCGCCTCCTGCTGACCGGTGATCACCTGCCGCCAGCGGACGCTCTCGCCCTTCATGATCAGCTGATCTTCAATATTCTTTGTGCGAATACTGATGCGCATGCCAAGAACTATTCAATTCTCCTGCGCAGCGGGACATCGATGGCCCCGCTTTATGACGTCTCAACAGTACTCTCATGGGATCATGTAAATCAGTATCATGCACAGAAGATCGCTGGCAAGAAACGCAAGCCCGTCGATATCGCGCCGCGTCACTGGGATGCGATTGCCGAGAGTGCCGGATTGAACGCCCCTTCCCTACGCCGTCGTGTCGCCGAGCTCATCGATGCTATGGTGGCGCATCGCGTCGAGGCAACTAAGCGCGTCGCCTCACTTCCAGGAGCAACGCCCGAGATCGTCGATCATGTTGCAGAACTCGTCGAAGACAACGCTTTGAGAATAGGCGGACGCCTCAGAGCTGATGCCTGAAGCGTTCCAGAACTCTCTTGGGGAGGTTCGCGAAGAAAAACCCCCCGGCGCTGGGCCAGGAGGTTGAATAGAGTTAGCTAGCAAACCTGTTAGCTAAAATGCGGATTAGCAGAGTTCATAGAGCTCGTATTCACCCGATGACATGTTCCAGCGAAGCATGTGAGGGCCACCGTCATATTCAAAACTGAGATTTCCATCTTCCCTTCTGCAAGATCTCTCTCCACTAACACCTCCAGATTTCCTTGAAGGGTCCGGTAGGCAGAGAGCCGTCGGCATCCCGCTGGTAGACAAGCTTCGGGCACATCATGTCGTTATCACAAATTGCGGCATGGCGAACAGACAGCATACAAATAGAATTGTCCTCCATCATTCTTCCGCTAGACCCGTGAATTAACCTTGGAGTCGGGTCTATCCTGCACTTTGGTAAGATGCCTTCTCAGGCTCGGCTCTATCTTCCCGCTCTGCAGGGTTCTCAATCACTCCAATGAAGCTCAGTAATCCTGGCCCAAAAAGCAGGGCGATCAGGATTACGGGGATAATGCTTTCTCTCTTCATCATGTAACTGCTCTCTTTCGAAAAGTTGTTGGGAAGGAGCCCCTCCCCTTCGTGGGGAAAGGCATTCTTAGTCCGTGTCAGTGTTCGCCGCCGGAATTGTCAACATTGGAACGCTCATGGGAGTTGCCCCGGTTGCCAAGGAACCCGAAGGGACTGCGATCCTGCTCGGGTTGAGCGGGGGTGTCGTTGTCAACATTGGTGCGGTCGTCTTCTGCTATCTGGAAGCCGAAAACTTCGACGAGTGCCTCGGCGCGAGATTTCGCTTTCTTGGAGGTCTTGGAATATCGCTCTTGGGCAATGATCTTGAATGCATCTCGCCAGATAGTGATGGCTACCTGTTCGTTGTTAGAAGTGCTGTCCATGAGCTCATGAAAGCATTCTCCGATGGCTTCATGGGCGATCCTTACTTGGTTCTTGAAGCGTCGGCGTTCTTCCTGTTTGGCTCGCTTTTGTTTTTCTCTGAGTTCTTGGATCTGCTTTTCCAGACATTCTGATTCTGAAAGGTTTTCTCGTTTCGTCAAATTATGCGCCTCCTCGAAAATATGTATATTATTTACATTGTCATCCCATGGCGCATGTCAAATGGCCTCGATATTTTAATTTGCAGTGAATGTAAAATATTTGGAAGGACCCCTATAAGTTCCTCGAATTAAATACTCTCTAGACTTGGGCCTATCTTTCATCTAGCTTGTGAACATACCTATTAAATAAACTGTCTTATTATTTAAATGGGAGCCCCGGTTATGGCTGGACTTTACCGCGTTCAAATGGGTGTTATTCAACGCTCCAAGGGCCAATCAGCTCTTGAGAAGTCGGCTTATCAGCGTCGAACTTCTATGCCTGACGGTTCCAAAGACTGGTCAAAGAAAGCAGAAGATCTGGTAGGTGGCGGAGTTCTCCTGCCACCAGGCGCAAAGGGCTACTATCGGAATCCTGAAGTATTGTGGAAGACCGCCGAACAAGCGGAAAAGAGATGTGATGCGCAACTGGCCCGTGCCTTCGAGATCTCTATTCCTGATGAAGTCCCTCGTGAGAAGTGGAAGGAGTTCACCGAGGAGTTGATGGAATTCTTTATCGAGCGCGGCTTTGCGGTCGAGTACATGATCCATGAGGCGGACGGCAAAAACCGGGCAGAAAAGAACCCTCACTTTCATGCATTGGTGACCATGCGGCATGTGAGCGAGATCGGTTTTGCCGACAAGAAGGACCTCGGATTTAATCAGACCATGAGGTCCGAGGATGGCCATTTCTTCAGGCGTACCATGGCGGAGAAGATGAATGACTTCTTCGACAAGAACGGGATCGATCTTCGCGTTTCCCATGAGAAGAAAGAAGACCGGCTAAAAGTTCTACCGCGTGCCCGCCCGTCTGTTCTTCATGAGATCAAAAGGGTCCGCGATGCCCGCATCGAGTGCAGAAAACGCGGTGGCGATCCGAACGAGGAAGGCTTTTTTGTTTCCAAGGATGCCCAAGAATTCTTGCTAGATTATCGGGAGCAGAAAGCCAACATTTTCGAACTGAATGAGCTTGAGAGGCGGCTTGAAGCCGCTCTCGAGCGGGTAAAGGTAGCGAGCCAAGAGACCCCTGCCCCGGAAGCTGAGGAAGAAACTGGGACCGACTTTGATCCTATCGCACCCTCCGAAAAGGCTCGACGCAAATGAGGAAGAGTTTTCGATTCCTACACGGAACGGTCCGCCAGTAGCTTTGGGATAAGGCGAATA
The DNA here is from genome assembly GCF_009363735.1 of Roseovarius sp. THAF8. NCBI lineage: Bacteria > Pseudomonadati > Pseudomonadota > Alphaproteobacteria > Rhodobacterales > Roseobacteraceae > Roseovarius > Roseovarius sp. THAF8. The sequence goes on from NZ_CP045414.1 coordinate 13,553, forward strand.
CTGCGCTACATGCCTTGGAGAGGGAAATCGAGACGCTGGTGCTTGAGGAATAGGCGAACCTCACTGGCTTGGGATAAACCCGTAGGTGGCAAATAACAAAAGGACATTGCCGAACTTTCGAAGTAGCCCTCTTCAGACCTGGACGGCCCTTGGTAGGTATTTTTGAACGAAGTCTACATGTTCTTCATTATGCGTATTCTTTATTTCGTCCAAAATACCTTCTCCCTTCATAACCTATATTGTGGAACCTTGCCTCGTTAAGAAAATGACGTAATCCAGATATTAGAACCATCTCACGAGGATGTACTGTCGTTCGTAAAATATAATATTAGAAGTGAATATTTTAATATTCAGAACCTTGTGTAAAAGTCCCCTGCCCTTTTAGTTCAACCAGCACCTTAATTCATGGTTGTAGGCGTTTGAACACGCAATCTTTTCTCTAGTTTTCAGTCTATCTGTCGTTTTGCCGGAAAAAGTTGCCGTACAAGCATTTCATGCCATTTTGAGGGATGCGAGGTACCTAAGCTGGGTTTCGGGGTCTGACAGCGATTGCTCCCAGTGGAACCGACTGGTTGCAGCAGAACCATGTGGTCACGACAGCACCAGGCGTAACCATTAGAACCAACTGGCATCATATGAGGCGCTTGTTTCCAATCGCACCAACAGGTAGCATCAGAACCACGTGGAAGCGGTTGGTACAGATGGTAACGTTAGAACCAAGTGGCAATAACCGTGACCAAGGGTAGCGATAGGGGCAGTAGATGCAGGTGGTAACATGTGTGCGCAGTCGCGAACAGCAGGTAATAAGTGAGCCATGTGCTGCACCTAAAAATAATATTTTCAAAAACCCTTGCTATAAAGGGATTTGGGAACGTATATCATGTGTGTAACGAGTGGGGCAGAAGTTCGCAGATGTTAACATGTGACACAGGTGCAGGTGTTAACACATGTAAGCACTCGGGGCCGATGGTAACAATAAGCAGAGCGAGAGGAGCAGTATTATGCCATGTTTAGTAGTAACATCCGCGAAGGGTGGGGTTGGAAAAACGACCGCATCGCTAATTCTCGGAACGGAGTTCGCCCATGCGGGCTACGAAGTAAAGGTCATCGATTGTGACCCGAACAGATCCGCGACGAGATATTTTCGGGCATGCAATGAGAATGGAAACCGTCCAGAACGCCTGGAACTCGTTGAAGAACAAGATAAAAGCACGATTGTTAAGACGATCCGTGACCTCGATAGAGATGGAACAATCGTTATCGTTGACCTTCCTGGTGCTTCATCGCAACTGATGTCGCGTGCCATCTCCATGGCCGACCTGGTGATCACGCCGACAAAGCCACAGAAGGTCGATTCAGAAATCGGATATGAGACCACCGAACTCATCCGTGAAGAGGAAGAGGTTCTTGGACGCAAAGTCCATCATTCCTTTGTCCTTAATGAGACGTCGTATGTGGCGTCGAAGGAAGCGAAAGGGGTAGAGCAGGGGCTGGTTGCACAGGGTATCGATCTAATCAAACCAGATCTCACGAAGCGTGTGCCATACAGCTGGCTGTTCACATTTGGAGGCGACCTGCGGACCATGCCCCCGCACAGTGGCACCGAGAAGGCGCAGATGCAGGCGGCATTGTTCCGAGATGCAGTCTTGGAGCGGCTGACAAGAATTCTGAATGAGGAGGCAGCTTAAATGGCCGAAAAAGCAGAAGAAAATAACCCGTTTGGCGTCAAATCGTCGATCAAAACAAAACCGGAGGCCGAAGACTCGGAGACGCAGGGAGCCACTCCGGTTCCACTTCGGTCGCGTCGTAAGGATGACGTTGATGAGAGGATGATCAAGCGTACTGATGAGGTCGCCCTGAGGACGGGATATGCCAGCTACGATGAGCGGAGGGCCAGTGAAAAGACTCGTACGCACATCAAGCGTAACAAAACGGCTGGCTCCGAGCATCTCGGTGCGAGGGTAGGGCCCGAGTACCTGGAGTTCATCAATCGACTCTGTAACGAGCGCAGCCAGACAAAGCGCGTGATCGTTGAGGAGTGCATCGATGCTTGGTGTGAAAAGAACGGTTTGCCGAAGCCAACCGAGGTTTCGTACGATTGAACCTTCGATAAGCTATTAGGTCTGATAGGGTGCATTATCAGACCTAATAGAAGAGGTAGTCTGGAAAGCGCAGGAGCGGGGCAGGGGGCTTGTTACTGGCATCGAAAAAAGCAAGTGTAACAAGCCTCTAAAAATCTAAAGCCGGAAAAGTGGGCCGAAAAGCGCCCAACCTTAGTGATATTTAAGTAAGTTCCGAATGAACCAACCCAACTCCGTTTGAGCGATCCTGTCGGCCAGACTGGAATATGACTGTCGCTTTGGTGTTCCCGTAGTAGAGGGTGTGGAGGCGATAGTGAACGGAGAAGCATTTTCGTCGCCCGAGTCTTGGCGTCTTACTTGGATAGCTTGGGCAAGAAGTAGGTCAGTGATCCATACTCCGTCCGCCATCGTCCCGCTTGCGGGTTCGATTGCGCTCCTTGTAGAGAACCTTCCCGGCGCAGGGGTTTTTCTGGTTACTTCAATTGTGCTGACCGGAATGGTTTTGTCCCCGATCCTTTAACCCGAGTTTAACGGTGATCAGCTAAATGTTTCTTGTTGATACGCTGGATAAGCGGCTAACTCAGAATGATCCGCCGGACAGGCGGCTTACGTAGAGTTCCTGACCTGCCCCAATGGCAGTTTACCTTAGTTATCTGCCCCATGGGTAGTTTTTGAAACCTCGTCGCTTGCACCGGCGGGGTTTCTTCTTGTTGCCGTCTATTAGACAGCCAGTGCCACCCTGGCGTCAGGAAAGGCATCTGCATAGATTTCGGAACCTGATACAGCCAGCACAAGATGCCCACCACAGGCCTCCATGTAACGGATCACATCCTCTAGCTTCGGTAGGTCTCCACTGGCCGCTTCTATGCGCTCGATCTCGTCCATAGTCAGGTCAGAAGACGACGCCAGGTCGTGCTGTGTCAGCCCGTTATCTTTGCGAACGCTCCGCAGCGCCAGGGCTATCCTGCGGTTTTCACGGTTCTTGTGCGCGGCTTCTTCTACGTCCGGTCTCAGTTCGTGGAGTTCTGATCGAAAACTATTGGGCATGAAGTTGCGAACCTATATTGTGATGCATCATGATACCCTGAAAGTGCAAGATCCGAAGCGATGAAACGTTGGGGACGCATAGTTGCAAAGCGAAAGCCGTCTGCTCGCGACTTTGAGAGGCACGAGAAGGCCCTCAAGGCCTGGGAAAGCCTGCACCAGAAGCTAAAGGAAGCGGGCATCGAACATGTCCTGTTCGGGTCCTTGAAGACCGGTGACTTCCGGGCGCATTCCGACATCGATGTGATGGTCTTTGGTGATCTAAGTGATGCTGAAATCCTGTCCACGGAAGATGTATTTTCAGCCGTTTTCAGGGAATATGGCGTGAAGCCCGATTATCTGTTCGCAAAGCATCTGACAGAAAAGGACGTAGAGAGAATTCTCATGTGAGCTCCTTGTTCATCGATTTATCGCGTTGAGATCAGGGGGAGCCTCCGCCTGATGAAGACGGGGGTGTTTTTTCGTTAGGCAACAGCGGTTGCGGCGCTGGTGAACTGCGCGATGGCATTTCCTATCAGCTGCTCGAATGCTTCCTTACCGATTTCCTTGTCGATGAAGCAGTTCCGAGAAACCTGTTTGGAGCCAATCAGTTTCCTCGTAAAGCAAAGCGTGAATTCCTTCGCGAGAGAAAGAGGCTTGCCGTCTTCAAGGATCACCACGAGATAGCCATCATCGACGGGCAGGTGGGAAACCTGGATGGTCGCCTCAGTGTCATCTTGCATCCGGGCCGGACGAAAACCTTTTTCCGAAGAGGCGAAGAGGACTTTAAACTCCTTTTCCTTCGAGATCTGAGTCTGCCGAGGGGCGGGTTTGGTGACCGGATGAGCCGTACGGGCCTGGCGCTCGTCATGTTGAGTCCGTTCGATCTCTTCTTCGGGGACAAAATCGAGGCGTTTCGATGTGGGTTTCGGCAGCAAGTTGTTGATGGTATGCTCTCCCCCACCACAACAATTTGAGCCATAGATTATTTCAGTGCTGAGTTTCAGAACCATCAAGAAGCTAATCTCCGATCTCTTCAGGAAATCATCAAAAAAAGAAGATGGAAGATCACGCTATGTCGATCTAGCACCAACAAGCAACGCAGATCCGAAGGGCGTCTATTCAAACGCGTTGGCTTTCGCAACGACCAACAACAAAGTCTATAATATCGCCCTCACCGGTCCCTACGGCTCCGGAAAGAGCAGCATCATCAACACATTCCTAAAACGTTATGACGGCAACTATTTATCGATCTCTTTGGCTTCTTTCCTTCCAGATGCAGAAGGAAAGAAGCTGGCAATTGATCCGCAAGAAATCGAACGCAGCATCCTCCAGCAGATGCTCTATGGACCAGATGCCGACAAGCTTCCGTTGTCGCGTTTCAAGAGAATTCAAAGGCCCAGCAAGCAAGCACCCCTTATGTCGTTGCTCGTCCTACTCGGGTGTTTCTCGGTCTGGCATCTATTCCAAAACCGAAGTGACATCGCATCCAGGGAGTTCTTCAACCCTTTCGAGTTAAAGAACTGGCTCAATTATGCGACCTTCGGCATCGGCCTACTGTTTTTGTGGCGATTGTTGCACCAGCTCTACGTCAAAAGTCTCGGCATTTCCGTTAAGAGTATCTCGCTAAGGGATGTCGAGATGTCGACAGATGCTTTAGACAAGGAATCCATTCTCAATAGGCACCTGGACGAGATCATCTATTTTTTCCAGTGCACGCAATATGATCTCGTCGTTATAGAGGACCTAGACCGCTTCGAGCGTTCCGAAATCTTTGTCACCCTTCGCGAAATCAACGGCCTAATCAATGCGAACAACGGCGTTTCGCAGAAAGTACGGTTTCTATACGCTCTTCGCGACGACATGTTCGCCAACAAAGATCGCACGAAGTTTTTCGAGTTCATTATACCTGTTGTCCCAATCATTAACACATCGAATTCAATTGATAAGGTTCTCGAAGAAGGTCAACGATTGCAGCTCGAGGAGAGTTTAAATCCCCGTTTTCTGCGTGAGGTTTCACGGTATCTCGACGATCTCAGGCTTATCAAAAACATCTTTAATGAATACGCAACCTACACCGACAACCTTAAGCAAGATGAACAGGACGTTCTTGATCCGAACAAGCTCTTAGCAATCCTCATCTACAAGAACATCATGCCTGATGATTTTGAATTACTTCATCAACAGAAGGGTAAGATCGCCACGATCCTTCAGCGCTACGAAGAATGCATTGCCGTTGTTGAAACTGAGAAAAGGGATGCCATCCGAACAATCAATGAAGGTCTCGCTGACGCCGAGGCACAGCATCCACGCAATCTTAAGGAGTTGCGCCGAACCTATGCGATGGCAATCGTGGAGCGATTGGACAACAACTGCTCCAGCATACGCATAAGAAATGCTGCCGTTCATATCAGTCAGCTCACGGATCATGAGCTGTTTGAAGAAATCTTATCCTCGACAAACCTCCAGCAGCGGGGGCCAAACGTGAACCGGGCATTGGATCTCTCTAGTGTCCAATCTGAGGTCGATCCAAATCTGAGCTATTCTGAGCGAAAAGAACTTATCGAGAGACGTTCATCCGAAGGCAAGGCTGATGCTGCCAAGAAAGTGAAAGACCTAAAGGATCAAATTTCGTCTCTACGACGCTTGAGATTCAGCGATGTGATGCAAGCTAACGCGATAACACTGGAGAGTGATCTCGCAGAGCTTGGTGAGAATAGAAACTTGATGGAGTACCTACTCTTCGAAGGTTTTCTCGACGATACCTACTATCAATACATCTCTCTTTTTCACTCTGGCCGACTTTCCCCGGCTGACAATAATTTCCTCAAGCAAATTCGAGGCTTTAAGAACCCTGATCCAGACTTCCATATCGACAACCCTGAAGAGGTCATCGTTGAGATGCGGGGCGAGGACTTTCAAAGAAGCTACGTGCTCAACCGTCACCTGATGGATCACCTGCTGGAAAACTCAACGAAGCATAAGGCGCGTATTGATCATGCAATGCAATACATTGCAGAGAATTTTACGACTGCTCAGGACTTTCTGGAGAGCTACTATACAAGCGGTAAGAATGTTCATGCGTTAGTGAAGGCTCTGTCCGGCGGGTGGGCTGGTTTCGTGGAAGCGGCTGTGGAAACGAGAAATGCGCCCAACCATGTGGCTCTTCTACTGAGCTCTCTCCCTGCAACCTCGTTCAAGGAGAAATGCGCTCAAAACCGCGCCCTGCGAGAATATTTAAGTGATCGACTAGTCGATGTATTGAATACAGGACTCGATTTTGAGCTGGGAAAATTGAAAGCCCTTGGCGTTGAAGTGCTTAGCCTAAAAGAGATTGCTCAACATACAGCGGCGTCAAATTATGTAATCGAGAACTCTCTGTATAGCATCACATTCGAAAACATCCATCGAGTCATGCAGGCGAGTTGGCAGGCACAAGCTCTGGAACCTCTCGAAACGCGGAATTTCTCAACGATCCGCTCATACTCGCCGGAGTATCTGAGTCAGCATATCTGGAGCAATTTTCAAACGTACCTAGACGACGTGCTGTTGCCGCTTGAAAACAACACAGAAGAAGATCTTGACGCCATTCGGGTCGCCCTTAACCACAGCGACGTTGCGGACGAAAGCCTGGCCGCCTTCGTCATCAAGCAAGTTGCAGTCTTCGAAGACCTGGAAGACGTGCCCGAAAGATTCTTTTCACTTCTTTTCGAATACAACCTCATAAAGCCGAAGTGGAGCAACGTAATCCGCTATGTGGGTATCAAAGGTTACAACGGCGAAGTGTTAACGGCGTTTCTACAGGACAATGCCAACTCCAAAGCGCTCCTTGCCGATAAATACAGCCGCAGCGATGAGAGTTTAGCCATTAGCTGCTTCATTGTAAGGAATGAAGGTCTCTCCGATGCTGAGTTGAAAGCATATCTTGAGATAGTGCCCACCAGCTTCAAAGACTTCCCGAATGATGTGAACCTAGAACGCCGTCAGATTTTAGCGGCGTCAGGTGTTATCGCGCTCAATGCAAACAGCGTAAGCACGGCGGCAGAAAATGACCAGACTTTGGCCGCCTTGCTCGTAAGTCGGATCACCGAATATCTAAGAGACAAGGACAGCTTCGCAGTCGAAGAGCGTACCCTGAAGTCGTTACTAGACGCGCGCCTGACCGATGATCAAAAGCTTGCCATAGTACTTGATCTTAACAGCTCTAGCGTTGCAGCGGACGCAGAATTGGCTGCCTCGGTGGGTCCGATACTGGATCGGTCCGAAGTTGACCTTACAGATTTTGACTTCAGCTACCTTTATGCAATTGTCCAGAACAGCAGCCCCACAGAACGCCAGATCTCTCTTTTGAATAAATGCCATCAAAAAATGAGCGAGGATCAAATAAGGCAGATCCTGGCCGGATTACCAACCCCATATGCATCAATTGCGGGCTATTGGGTGTATCCGAAATTGAAGAACACCGAGCAAAACAAAATTCTTGCTGACTGGTTGCAACACCGTGGCGTAATATCCTCTTGGAGCACCACAATTCTGGATGAAATTCGAATTAACACCTTCAGACGCCCTCGCGAAGGTGCTTAAGTTCCGCTTGTTGCCCTTTTGGCCGGGAAGCTTGCGCCAGCACCAAAGGACCGAAACCCAATGATTTTGTCGCATGCTGCGACTCTGCCCTACTGTCATCAGTGCTAGCCAGAGGATTTCATGATTTCGTCGATCAGATCGCCGTAGACTGACTTGGCCTTGTCCATAGCGGCCTCAGGGATCGGGCCCCAGTCCCCTATCATCACGTCCAATTTCTTGTCTACATTGGTTCGCTCACCTGGCCGGTGGGCTTCGAGCGCCTCCAACAGCTTCTCAGAATAGAGATCTTCGACGCAGAGGACCGGGAGCCCGAATTCCATGTCACGTTCCCCCGAGATCTCGATCCGATCTTCGCGCCGGAATTCCAAGGTAATTTGCTGGTTCGGATCGCCCAGAGCTAGACTGACGTCGTGCATACCGGCCTTAGGCTCCCGGATCACTTTCAGGTCGCCCTTAAAGACCGGGTAGGGGGCGTCTCCCAAAAGCCCCGTGAGTACCTCACGGAATCCGTTTCTGGATCCGCAATAGAAAACCAAGTGATCTGAGTCCACATAGTTACCATGCTGCATGTAGACTGCTGCTTCGCCGCCCAGGTAACAACTGTTCTCGGCTAGGAAGTCACCATCGAGAGACTTAAGGATGGCCGCCAGGCGACGGGGCAGGGGGAACGGAATTGGGAAGTAATCCCTGATCTCCTCGTACTCAAAATAGGCTACCAAGTCGTCGTAGCAGGCTTGGCGATCCACTTCGCTATGATAACGGACCTGTTTGCCAAGCCTCTCGAACCGTTCGTCGATAATTTCCTTTAGTCGAGAGAGCGGAACATTCTTTGCGAACTCATTCAAGAAATCGCGTGACCAGTCACGATGGTTACTCCACTGCAAAAGCTCGTGACGTTCCCAGGTCGTTCGGTCGTCGTTATTCTCATTCATTAACGCTCTCCCTAAACCAGCAATAGTACCGATAACTGTATCAGACCAATCGGAGTTAGCTTAAGCCTCCGTTGAACCTGACTTAACGCTTGTCGCTGGCGTGAATTGTAAAACGATTGACAACTTGAAATTAACAATTTTAAAGCGGCCAATATCCAGACTGGAGTTACTCAATATGCAGCTGGCATTCTCTGATAAGATTCAGCACAGAGTGTTGTGATGCCGTTCAGCTAAGGAGCAATACCCGTGACTACACATCTCTTCGCTTTGGAAGACGTCGGACCTCGTGGACCCACTGAAGGAGAAGCTTTTGTTGCGCCAACTGCAGTTTTGATTGGAGACGTGCAGATTGATTTTGACGCTAGCGTTTGGTTTGGAGCGGTGCTTCGAGCTGATGATGATACTATATATTTAGGAGTAGGGTCAAATATTCAAGATAACAGCGTGCTGCATGTTGACCCCGGGTTTCCCATACACATCGGGGCAAACTGCACGATTGGCCATCGTGCGATGATCCACGGCTGTTGCATTGGTGATAACACTTTGATCGGTATGGGGGCCACTATTCTAAATGGAGCCAAGATAGGCAAAAACTGTTTGATTGGCGCGGGTGCGCTGGTCACCGAGGGCAAGGAAATTCCCGACAATACACTAGTGGTCGGAAGCCCAGCCCGTGCAGTGCGTAGTATCGACGCTGCAGGCGTGGCTGAGTTAACAAAATCCGCAGAGCTTTATCAGCTCCGCTGGAGACGATTTGCCAAAGGACTCGAACGTGCCGCTTTGCCCGTAGGAATTACCACTTCGAAAGACCTTTGAAATTTGTACCAGACTGAATTCCGCAAAAAAGATCCAGGAACGAATTTTTGCTGCTAAGCAGTGGAAGTATAGGTTTTCCAAAAGTAGTGGCTGGATGCGGATTACCTATATTTACGGATGAATTTGCCGCTGATCACTATGTTTTAGAGCTTTTTCTTACCTCGTCTTGTAACCAATCCAAGAAGGTCCGAAAAAACGGATGACCTTCCGTCTTTTTGGGGCGGATGACATAAAATGGGCAGACGATCTCAACGTTGTCACGAAATGCGACTGCGAGTCGGTTTGATGCGAATTCGCGGCTTAACAGCTCTTCAATTCCAATTGCGATACCCAGCCCGCTCATCGCGGCTTCATACATCATTGATGCATTTTCAAACCATTGGCCACGCGACGTGTCTAATGGCACACCATTTGCCTCTGACCATTGATCCCAATCGTTGGGTCTAGTGTCGCAATGCAGTAATGCGTCTTGCCAGTCTTCAGTGTCACCGAGCAATGTCTCAGGTGGAAGGTAATCTGGACGGCACACTGGAACCAGGGTCGTGTCCAGCAGCCGTGTCGAAATATAACGAGGATCACCCGCGCGGCCCGAAAGGATCGCCAGATCAATGCCTTTTTCTTCAAATGGGATGTCATGGCTGAGTGTTGTGACAATCCGAAGCTGAGCGTCAGGATGCGATTGTACGTAGTGCGACCAACGCGGGACAAGCCAGCTGACAATAAAACTAGGATAAGCGCTTATTATAAGCGGGCGATCAGTGCGTTGCTGATTTAGGTCCAGCGTAGCTAACCTTATTCGGTCAAAGATATCGTTAAGGTTGTCAAAATAGATCTGCCCTTCGCGAGTCAGAGAAATATGCCGGTGCATGCGGTGGAATAATTTGCAGCCCAGATAAGCTTCCAAAGAATGTATGGAGCGACTGACAGCCGCTGGCGTCACACTCAGTTCATTAGCAGCTTTAGCAAAGCTGCCTATGCGTCCCACCTTAACGAAGGTTCGCAGCCCATTAAGCGGTGGGAGTCCCGGATCCATACGCAGCCTTCAGGTAACAAAAACTCAACTAATTGCTAAGATTAAGTATGTTGTAAGTCAATGGTTGTTTTCGGACATTCAGCGCACAACGAATAACTAATGGATGATTGTTCGTTAGCGCAAATTTGCTGAGGAGGCTTGTTGTGAGCGAGAGACGTAGAAAATTTTATGCATGGGGCTTTGAGGATCAGAGCGCAACGGCCGAAGAGATGGCCCCGGTTCTAGATACTTGGCATCGCACCTTTGGCGTCGACTCTTTCGATGTAATGGCTGCACCAACCCTTGACAGCATCGACATGCCTGAAAGCAGAATAAACGTTTTCCCGGAGGCAATTAAGGATATTTGTCGCACTGATCGGTATGAGCGCGCCTTGCACAGCTATGGCCGATCATTCCTGGACAGCGCTAAGATGTTCCGTGGTGATTTTAGAAACGCCCCCGACGTGGTTGCTTATCCGCGCACTGAAGATGACGTCCGTGCAATCATTGACTGGGCGGGTGACATTGGTGCTGCGGTTATTCCATTTGGCGGTGGGTCGAGTGTAGTCGGCGGAGTGAACCCTGAAATTGAGGGAAGCTATGCCGGTGTCGTGACCATCGACATGTGGTATCTAAATAAAGTTTTGGAATTCGACCCAGTGTCCCGTTCGGCGCGTGTGCAGGCCGGGGTGTATGGGCCCGATCTGGAAACACAGTTGAAAGATCACAACGCTACACTGCGGCATTATCCTCAAAGTTTTGAGCTTTCGACGCTTGGTGGCTGGATCGCGACGCGGGCTGCCGGGCACTACGCGACACACGGCACTTATATTGATGACTACGTCGAGAACATTCGGATGGTATCGCCAAGTGGAATTAGCGAAAGCCGCCGCTTGCCTGCTTCTGGTGCGGGTCCGTCGCCCGACCGATACGTGATGGGTACTGAAGGGTCAGTGGGCATTATCACCGAAGCTTGGATTAGGGTTCTTTCCCGGGTCAAGCACAAGGCGACCAAGACAGTGACTTTTGCCGAGTATGATCAAGGCGTTGAAGCGGTACGTGCGATCTCGCAATCTGGGCTTTACCCAGATAACTGCCGGCTGATCGATGCGCTTGAAGCTAAGCTGACCGGATCATTTGATGGAAGCCGTCCAATTCTGGTTCTTGGATATGAAAGCTCACATTACCCCGTCGATCAAATCATGGATCTAACAGTTGACTTGTGCCGCGAGTTCGGAGGCACGCCAATAGATGAGACAGAACAGGGACGCAACAGCGTAGCTGGTCAATGGCGTAACGCCTTTATTCGAGGGCCATACTATCGCGAGCACATGACCGCACGCGGTATATGTCGTGAGACCTTCGAAACGGCTGTGTGCTGGAAAGATTTCAAAGAGCTGCATAGCACGGTCATCGAAACAGTGAATGCAGCGATCAAGCGTGTGACCGGCCGGGCAGGCACTGTTACCTGTCGCTTTACTCATGTCTACCCCAATGGTCCCGCACCGTATTTCACCTTCCATTGCCTGCCGGATCGCGAACGGATGGGTGAGCAATGCATGGAGATCAAGATTGCAGCCTATGATGCCGTGATGAAGGCGGGGGGAACGATAACACACCACCACGCTGTCGGTAGACTGCACATGCCATGGTACGAAGAACAGCGTCCTGCACCGATTGGCGCAGCATTCTCGGCGGCAAAACAAGCGTTTGATCCCAAGTCGATCATGAACCCTGGTGTGATCATTTCTGAACAGGTGGGGATTAGATGAATTCGCCACTTGAAGGTTTGCGGGTCCTCGATCTGTCGCGCATTCTTGCTGGGCCAAGCTGCGCCCAGACATTGGGAGATCTGGGAGCTGATGTCATCAAAATCGAAAGACCGGATAAGGGTGATGATACTCGCGGCTGGGGCCCGCCCTTTCTAAAAGATCGTGACGGTAACGACACGCTCGAAAGCGCCTATTTCATGTCGACCAATCGCAACAAGCGGTCCCTGACCATCGACATTTCTTCTCAGGATGGTCTCGAGATCATTAATGACCTCATCGACAAGAGCGACGTTCTGATCGAGAATTTTAAGGTAGGTGATCTTAAGCGCCGCGGCTTGGACTGGGATACGGTCCACGCCCGCAACCCAAATATTGTCTATTGCTCCATCACAGGGTTCGGGCAGTCAGGACCTTATGCCACACGGCCCGGCTACGACTTCGTCGTTCAGGGTATGGGCGGGCTAATGAGCATCACCGGCGAGACTGAAGGGATGCCGATGAAGGTGGGGGTGCCGATTTCCGACATCATGGCGGGAATGTATGCGACAGTTTCTATCTTAGCGGCTCTGAGGGAGCGTGATCAAACAGGTTCCGGGCGGCACATCGATATATCGCTGCTCGATTGTCAGGTCGGATGGTTGTACAATCAGGCCTCAAACTACTTGATCGGGGGTACGGAGCCACAACGGTTGGGCAATGCGCATCCCAACATCGTTCCGTATGAAACGTTTGCGACAGCTGATGGACACATCAACCTTGCCGTCGGAAACGACAATCAGTTTGAGCGCCTTTGTCAGGCTATCGAGCGACCTGATCTGGTGGACATTTCAAGGTCAGCAACAAACACCCAACGACTTGTCAATCGCAATGCGATACTAATCGAAATCCGCTCAGAGTTTACTAAGCGTTCTTCGTCCAAGTGGCTGGCCGATCTGCAAACGGCTGGAATACCTTGCGGGCCGATCAACACCCTTGCCCAAGTTTTTGATGATCCTCACATTCAGGCACGCGGCATCGTTCAAGAGGTCGAACATAGCGCCGCACCAGATGTGAAGGCCAAGATAATGCGTACCCCCATTCGGATGGAGGGTCACGAACTCGATGTTCGTCTGCCACCTCCTATGTTGGGCGAGCACACTAATGAAATCTTATCCGAGATGCTCGAGTATGAGCCCACTAAAATTGCAAAGCTACGGGAGAATGGGGCGATATAAATGCGGCAATCTTACTCTACCTGAAACTTCTGGAAAGACACGCCGAGGGGGCGGCTAACCCAAACAGGAGGGTCGGGAAAGTAACTAAGATTGGCAAATGATTCAATGTCACGCGAAGTTCTTTTGTCCCTGTGGAACGCTTTGTGATCGGTTGACGAAAGTTTTCAACGCAATTCGGTGAAGTCTACGCAGGTGCTTGCCACGGAAATGGTCGAAGAGAGAGAGCTAGTATGTTGCTAGCCAAAAGGGAGGAAGACTGATGAGGTCGAAGTTGAAGCTGAGTGCGGCATTCATGGTGAGTGCTTTTACTTTAGCAACTGCCACTGGAGCTGTTGCAGAATACCCAGAACGCGCCATTCAAGCTATTGTGCCCTGGGGAGCGGGGGGCGGTGCCGACGGTGTTGTTCGGAAAATCATGAGCATCGCTGAACGTGATCTGCCAGTGTCCATCTTTGTCGAGAATCTGGATGGGGGCGTCACCTCTATCGGAATAAATCGACTCATGAACTCGTCTGCTGACGGTTACACCATTGGTGCTTTAACCTACGATAGCATCGTGACTGTGCCATGGGAAAAAATTCTACCCGGCTACAGTCTCGACAAGCTTGATATGATAGCTTTGGTCACCACCGAACCTAATGCGATGATCGTTGGTAGCGATACAGATTATACTTCCTTCGACGAACTTGTTGCAGCGGCAAAGGAAGCGGAAGGAGAAATCAACGTCGGCATTATGGGCCTAGGGTCCATGACACATCTGACACTTTTGCAGCTTCAGGAAATGACCAATACTAGATTTCGCGTGGTTTCATTTCCCGACGGTAGCGCAGGTCAGAAAGAAGGCGTCCTATCCGGCGAGGTCGACGCGGCGGTCACCAGTCTTGGGGATTTTGCACCCTTGCTGGCATCCGGGGACGCGCGTGGACTTGTCGAGTTCAGCGCGACCGAAAATCCGGGGTTTCCTGATGTACCTACAAGCGAAGAGGTAGGGCTGAACCTTCAGACGGGGAGCTTCTTGTTGTTTGCTACTCCGGCCGGAACGCCTGATGCGGCGAAACGGGTTCTGGAAGAGGCGATCAAGACCGCTTGGGACAGCGACGAGTTTCAGGATTGGGCGACAAAGGTCGGTGTGACGGCCACTTGGATGGGGAGTGATGAGGTTACGGAATTCGCTACTAGCTTTCAGGCTCAGGTTTTCGAAATTCTCGAAGATCTGACTGAACGTGGTATCCTCGAATAGCGGCATTCCTCAATGTCAGAAACTCACCCCAATTTTCAAAATTGGAGGCGGGCGGCGGTAACACCGTTGCCCGTAATACTCAACTTCGCGATGAGGGGAACTTTAATGCCTGAAAAGCTCTCGTATTTCCGGTCTGGTGACTGGATCCTGCCATTAGTTATTTTCATCTCTACTACAGTCTATCTTGGTGAGGCTTTGCAGAACGGTTCCTTTTTTCGTTACGGGCTACCTAGTGCGGGATTCATGCCAATCGCTCTTAGTGTTGCAATGTACCTCTCGCTATTGGCAGTTATCGCCGGGCAAATTAGGCGGCACAAGGTCAGACATGACAAGGAGTCTGCCCCTAGATCCTTAGAAGAGATGCATGATCTCGAGCCTTCCGTTCGTCCCATTGGTAGCAGTGCATATGTTTCGCTGGCCGCTGTTATATTGATTTCCCTCTTGTACGTATTGTTGTTTCGAAAGCTTGGGTTTGCAGTGGCCACCTTCTTATTCTCACTGGGATTGCTGTCTACTTTCCGGTTCGGATGGTCGAAAGGCTTTCTCGGGATTGCACTGAATATCGTAGTGGCCGCGGCAATAAGTCTATTCGCATATTTGTTCTTTGCCGTTCTTTTCGGCATTCAACTCCCAAAAATGGAATTGCTGACATGATGGAACAGTTGCTGCACGTTCTTGGGGGCTTCGAAACAATCGCGGAGCCGGCGGTGTTCGGGTATTTGGTAGCCGGCTTCCTGATCGGGACTCTTTTTGCGGCGATCCCTGGGTTGACAGGCACATTGGCGATAGCATTGATCTTGCCGATTACCTATTCGATGGACATTACCCCGTCGCTTGTCATGTGCGCCGCTATTTTCATGGGAGCTCAGTATGGCGGCAGCATCACCGCTATTACTGTAAACATTCCTGGCGCACCTTGCGCTGTTATGACTGCATATGAAGGCAACATATTAATGCGTCGGGGGGAGGGTGCTCGCGCGTTGCGCAGTGCGGGCCTAGCGTCGATGATGGGAGGCGTGGTTGGTGCCGTACTACTAATGACACTAGCACCTGTAATAGCTCAAGCGGCATTGTATGTACAAACTCCCGGGAAATTCTCTCTGATCCTCTTCGCCTTTTTCGTAATCATTATTTCGAACGATCAGTCCATTGCAAAGGGCATCGTCGCTACGCTGCTTGGCCTCATGGTCGCCACGATTGGAATTGATGTGGCAAGTTCCAAGGCTCGTCAAACCTTCGGACTGCCCTCCTTAGTCGAGGGTATCGATTTGATGGCCGTCATCATCGGGGCTTTTGCAATTAGCGAGTTATTGGTTCAGGTTACGGCAAGCTCTCGGGATAAGAATACTTCGAATTACAACTCAACCGAGACGGTGAAGTGGAGTTGGCGTGACTTCCTGCCACGCCGTTCCGACTATAGCTTCATCGGCACCTACCGCTACATAAAGTTCGCGATGATTGGCTACTTCGTTGGCGTCTTGCCGGGAGCAGGGGGAAGCAGTGCAGCGTTTGTTTCATATGCAGAGGCGAAACGCAGTTCCTCACATCCTGAGGAATACAACAATGGTTCCATAGAAGGAATATCTGCCTCCGAAAGCGCTAATAACGCGATGTGCGGTGGTTCTCTCGTTCCGATGTTAACTTTTGGCATACCGGGAGATACTACATCCGCGGTGATACTCGGCGTCCTTATCATTAACGGCCTGCAACCGGGTCCACAGATGATGACTGAGCAATTCGCAGTGATAACACCAATGATGGCAGCTTTGCTCATCGCAGCACTACTGATCCCGATCACTCTTCTGGTTTTGGGCCCCTGGTATATGCGGCTTGTTTCAATCAACAAGGCGGTGCTTTTTTCGAGCATTGCAGTTGTTGCCATGGTCGGTGCATATGTATCAACTTTTTCAGTGTTTCAGATGGGAGCCGCGCTTGCCATCGGGGTTGGTGCCTATTTCATGCAGCGCGGTGGGTATCCAATGGTCTCCTTTCTGCTGGGTTTCATTCTCGGGCCAGACCTCGAGGTATACATGAGGCGTAGTCTTGCCATTACTGACGGAAGCCCCTCCATTTTCTTCACCAGTCCGGATAGTCTTTTCTTTCTTGGACTAATTGCGGTGTTTTTCTTCTTCATGATCGTCCGTCCGTGGATTTCTTCGAGGCGAAAACACCTGTCACCGGAATGACCGCCTCCGCTACCAATTTCCCCATGTAAGGCAATGGAAAAACCTGGGAAAATTGAACTTTCATGTCGTAGTCTTCGGGGGTTTTTGGAGGAGGAAGTTCAGCCCATCCGACCTATGTGACCGTTCCACCTTACCGTTCAGCTGCGGCGTCCCGCGCTTGATGTAAGAATGGCGGATGCCAAGATCCTCGACATGCCAATGGAATTTGGCCTGGAACTCATGGCCATTATCCGCCCTGATTTCGGGGATGCGAAACGGGAACTTTTCAACGACGTGGTAAATAAAGTTGATCGCATTGGCTTGGGTGTGCTTTTCGTGAAACCTTCAGCGCCCGAACCCGCGTTGCGTCATCGATGGCGGTGTATTGGAACCGGCGCACCTTCTCGCCTTTCTTGTCAATAAAGGTCAGGAACTTAACATCCATCTGGATGTGATGTCCGGGTAGCTGCTTCTGATAACGTTTGGTTTGAACCTTGCGCATGCGAGTGCCGCGAGGGAGGCGGTTCAGCCCATTGCGGCGCAGGATGCGCGAAACCGTGGCGTCAGAAAGTTTGATGTCGTGATAGCGCTCCAAGTACCAGACGATCCGCATCGGGCCGAGGTGATACTTGCGTCGAAGGTAAAGGACCTTGTCCTCGCGCTAACGCGGCGTCCGATTGGCATGCTACTTGGGGATGGGCGGCGCGTTGATCAGGCCAGCTTCGCCACGCTCCGCATAGGCTTGACGCCAACGGTAGAAGCTGGATCGACCTATCCGAAATAGCGGAAAGCCGTCGCGACGTGACCGATCTTCTCCGCATGTCGCAGTATCCGTAACTTGCTGGACCTGTCGCGGGATTGTGCCGCTCCAGGTTCTCATTTACGCGGCCTTCGCCTCGAAGGCCAAGGGGCTTTTCCAGCCCAGGGCTGAGTGGCGTCGGCGTGGATTGTAGAAGCCATTGATGTATTCGAAGATAGCCAACTCTGCGTCGCGACGCGTCGACCACGACCGCTGCCACAGCAAATCGGCCTTGATCGTCTTGAAGAAGGTCTCAACAGCCGCATTGTCGTAGCAATTTCCCGTGCCGCTCATCGACACCTTGAAGCCGTTCTGGCGCAGGATCTTCTGGTAATCGTGAGAGCAGTATTGGCTGCCGCGGTCCGTGTGATGGATGCAGCCCTTCGGTGGTCGTCGCAACGCAATGGCCATGTTCAACGCCCGGATCGCCAGGTCACGCTTCATCCGGTTACTGACGGCCCAGCCGATCACGCGCCGGGAGTGCAGGTCGAGGATGACCGCCAAATACAGCCAGCCCTCTTGGGTCCAGACATAGCTGATGTCACCCGCCCATTTCCGGTTCGGACGAGCTGCCGAGAAGTCCCGGTTCAGCAGGTTCGGTGCGATGTTGAAGCTGTGGTTGCTGTCCGTGGTCGCCTTGAACTTCCTGTTTCTCCTCACCGCAATGCCGTTGTCACGCATCAAGCGCCCGATGCGGCGGTGGCCGACTTGCAGGCCCAACTCTTTCAATTCCTCGGTCATGCGTGGCCGGCCATAGCTGCCAAGAGACAGGGCGAACTGTTCACGGATGTGAGCCAGCACAACCATGTCCTTGCGTTGGCTCTGGCTGAGGGGGCGGCTTCGGAAGGCGCGATACCCTCGCGGGCTGACATCCATGATCTGGCACAGCCGTTCGACGGGCAACATGTCGGCGTTCTTTGCGATGAAAGCGAACCTCATTTGCTTTGCTCCGCAAAGAACTGGGTGGCCTTTTTTAGCACGTCCCTCTCCTCCCGAAGCATGCGGTTTTCTTTCCGCAGCTCGGCGATCTCGCGCTCAAGATCAGACTGGGCGGTCGGCCTCTCAGGGTTGCGCCGATCTTGCTGTATCCAACGGCTCAGCGTCGAGAAACCGATCCCGAAATCAGCCGCCACCTGCTTACGCGGCAAGCCGCTGGTCAACGCTACCCGCACTGCTTCGGCACGGAATTCCTCGGTCGGTCGTGATGCCATCTGTGTTCTCCTTTGCGACACGATACGTGGTCAAAGGAGCGGCACAATCCCGCGACAGGTCCATGCGTTGGATCTCGCGTTGATCCTAGGTCATAAACATCTCCTTCTTCCCAAACCTGGGAGTTTAAAGAAACTGTCCCGCGAGAAACGGCATATCTGCAAAGGATCTCGGTGAGCGTTTTTGTTCCGTAGATCAGAAGATGGAACCGCGCTGTCGGACCCTGTTCGGTCTCAAATATCCAGACATTGGAGACGGTATGGAATTCCCGATGGATACTCCTGCGTTCACCGACAGCTGCAATTGTGCGAGACATCTCTGCTCGCTTTGGAACGCCTGCTTACTGGTATTTAGCATATCCTCGATCATGCCGGGAGCATTCCGCCTGAACTCCTGGGCGCGATCGGCTCCTTGCTGTGCCATCCCCCCGATCAACGCGCCGCCGAAGTCCTGAGCCATCACTCCACACGGGAGCAAGGCAACGAGACCGACCGACACTATTCGAAGTCCTCGAACCTTCAAGCCGTTCACCATCCCATCTTCCAATAAAAAACTAGATCCATCACGAACATTGGAACCGAAACACCCGCAGCAATCAACTGCCCCTACCATCTTCGCAGATGATGGCAACTATAGAGATTTAACGGAAATTAGGAATTCGTATACCGACCGCTGCCGTTTTGCTTCCGTCAGAGAAGCCCGTATAATCACGCTATGAGACGCCTTCACCCAGATATTTTGGATCTCGATCCTATTGAGCCACCAATGGAAGTCGATTGCATGCCTGATGGGGAAGAGATCGATTTTGCCAACACGGTGGAGGCTGCTGGCATGCGGAACGTCGTGACCGGAAATATTGGTGTTCGGTACACGATCATTCCTGGTGAAAGAGATCTTTTCGAACGGGGCGAGGGGTGTCGTATTTTGGGAATTGGAGATGACAACCTGCCGACGGATCCGAGAGATCGAGCATGTGAAGTCATCAGGCGTCTTGCCTACGGCTTCCATGACTACGCCGCTCGGGAGGTTGCGGGCCGCTATCACAGGGACTTGAAGAGAGAGCTTGAAGCAGGGCAGGGCCAGCAGCCGAATGTCGAGATGGTAAACGACCGCGCGAAGCTTCTCATCCACCGGATCCATGCGCGTCTGATCAGACAGGACGCCTCGCTGATCGAGGGAGCCAAGCGCCGCCTGGCGGAGAACCCGCGATATCATCCAGAGGACAGGGCCGCCTGGGCAAGAGTCCTGGACCAGGATCCGGATGATGTAGCCCGGCAGATCGTGGTCAGGTCCGAGGAGTGGAGGAGGCTGCGAAGCATGACGCCATTGATGCTTCCTGAGCCTTATAAAGACATCGACACACGCCGGAAGTTTTGGCGGCTGGCGAAGAAGGGTTTCAACGATCAGAAATAATATTCTCAGGCGAAAAACAGAAATATAATGTTTGGCAGCACTTAATAAAAATAGCTTAGGCCTAAAGCATAAACTGTTTGAGAGCTGTAAATATAAAAAGTAAGCAATATTAAGAATAGCAAGGAATTCGCAAGCTGCGGGAGAAGTAATATGGGCACTGAAAAGGCAGAAAAAATCAAACTCGACGACCTGGACCTCGACGACCTTCAGGCCCTTAAGAGCCGGATCGATACTCAAATACATACCTTGAAAGAGCAGAAGCGTGAAGAATTCATGAAGCGAATGGAAGAAGAGGCAGAAAAAGCCGGAATCCCATTCGACGAGATTATCAATCCGAAGAAGTCAAAGGCAGTTCTGGGCAAGGCATCGGACAAACGTTCAAATGTGAAGCCGAAGTACCGTGATGCGAACGGCAACGAATGGACGGGCCGCGGCCACGCACCTGCATGGGTTCTGGCGTATGTCGGGGTTGAAAGCTTGGACAAAAAGAACCCTAGCCACCAGAAGAAGTTAGATGAACTGCTGATTGAAAAGGGCTCATGACTAGTAGTTCTGATTGGCGTACGTTTGACACGAAGTGGATGAATTTACGCAAGGCGAACTTTTCAAACCTTCGCTGCGACTGCGAACTTGATTGAGGAAAGGGCGGGAAGCCGTCTTTCGCTGCATTTGGTCTCAAGGTCAGCTATCAGGCGAGAGCACATATCAAATTAGCGTGCAGCATGGGTGCTCTTCAAAGGAATGCGGCTTGTTGGCCTATCTCACTCTGTTTCTTTCGGCACTTGTCGCCGCGACGCTCATGCCGATGCAGTCAGAGGCTGTGTTGGCCTACCTATTGACGGACCCAAAAATCTCGATCGGGATGGTGCTTACGGTAGCGACATTTGGCAACGTGCTCGGATCCACCGTGAACTGGGTCTGCGGTAGGTTTTTTCGCGGTTTTCAGAACAGGCGATGGTTCCCGATTTCGGCCGATGTACTGGCTCGCGCCGAGGGTCATTATCATCGCTACGGGAGATGGAGCCTGCTTGCCAGCTGGATGCCGGTTATTGGCGATCCACTGACCGTGGTTGCAGGTGTCATGCGGGAGCCTCTGGCGGGCTTCGTGGTTATCGTGACGATTGCTAAACTTAGTCGATATCTCGTTGTCGCTGGATTGACGCTGGCCTGGTTCTAACCGTTCCATCGTGGTCAGGCCGATAGCGATCAAAAATGCGTGGCCCACCTCGGATGACTGTCGTCTATGACAAGAGCATGAGCGTGCCTTGTGCCATCGCGAACGTGGGGATGGTCAGCTGGCAGATTGTCATGGCGGTGCTCGACCACGTCAGGATCACCGGCAGGCCATAAAGCCAATGCCATAATGATGCCCGCAGTAGCGAGCACGGCAAGGACAACAAGTGCGGCAACCACTCCGAACTGAGTCATGAGCCACCCCGATAGGGGATAGGTCAGAAGCCAGCAGGCGTGAGAAAGGGCGAATTGCGCCGCGAATACTGCCGGTCTGTCTTCCGGGTGCGCAGAGCGGCGGAGAAGGCGTCCAGAGGGCGTCAGGACAGCGGAATACCCCAAGCCGACAAACAGCCAGGCAACGAGCAAAGCTGGCCAGGTCAGGTCGGACGCAATAACGCACAAAGCAAGTGCCAGGAGTGTCAAAACCGTCAACGCTGCACCGCTCAACATGACGGGTCGGTCAGTGAGGCGGTCAAGTATGCGCGGCAAGACGAGTGCGGCCAGCATGGATCCTGCCCCGAAAGCAAACAGCGTCCACGCCAGCGCGCTTTCCGGCAGGCTCAGTGTGCCTCGTACCATCACCACCGTGTTCACCAGAACCATCGCGCCCGCCGACGACGCCGCCAGGTTCAGAGCCAGAAGTCCGCGCAGTCTTGGCGTGGCAAGATAAATTCGAATACCGCGGGTCGTTCGGTCATAGATCCCATGCGGTTCTGACGGCTTCGGGCTGGGCAGAAGCACCGAGAAAACCAGAATTGCCGATGCTGTGAAACCGGCCACGGTCCCCAAGAACAGAGTATTGTAGCTCATCACCGCGAGCAGCAAGGCCGCAAGGGTCGGGCTGACAATATTCTCCAAATCATATGCCAGCCGCGAGAGCGACAGCGCACGGGTATACTGGCGCTCCTCTGGCAAGACATCCGGGATCGTGGCCTGGAAGGTCGGCGTGAAAGCGGCTGACGCTGATTGCAAAAGGAAAATCAGGACGTAGACCTGCCAGACCTCGGTAACGAAAGGCAAACACAGCGCAACCCCGGCGCGGATCACGTCCAACGTCACCAATAATGCTCTGCGGTTCACTCGATCCGCGAATGCTCCCGCGATGGGCGCGATCCCAACATAGGCGATCATCTTGATCGTGAAGACCATGCCCAGAACCATCGCGGCTCCATCTCCGGCAATATCATAGGCCAGGAGCCCAAGCGCGACGGTAGCGAGGCCAGTGCCGAGTAGCGCGACCACCTGGGCCAGGAAAAGATGGCGATAGGTGCGGTCGGCAAGAATTTTGAACATGATCATCTCAAAGGTAACGGGCGATGGCTTTCATTTCAGACCTGTCGCCTGCCTCATCACTGTCGAGACAATGATCCATGTGATCGTGGATCAGCGTCTGTTTTGCATTTCGAACCGCGCGCTCTACGGCTTGCATCTGTTGAGCCACTTCGAGGCATGGTTTGCCATCCTCTATCATGGCAATGACGGAGCGAAGATGCCCTTCGGCACGTTTCAGCCGGGAGATGATTTTGGGGTGACTTGCATGAAGATGGTCTTTTGTCATATGCAAGGGCTATCCTCCCCGTGGGGATACCGCAAGATGTCACGCAAGATGCATCAAAAGGGACGAGAGCAGTGGGGCTGGTGATGAGAAGCCGGATCAGAACATCGGTCACAGCGAGGGTTGTCGCTGGTCTTACTTGTATCGCCCTATGCCTCTGGACCATATCGCCAAGCGCGTCTCATATCCCCAAAGTTGTCGAGACCTTGCAGGAGCATGCCGAGATGATCGCCTCGCATGGCCACTCCCATGGATTTGAAGAAGACCTGATTTGGTCCATGCATGGCCACAGCCACGACGTGGCGGATCATGACCATAGTCAGGCGGTTTTGACACAGGCTCGGCCTGACGCGACGGCGGTTGAGACCAGCACTACCTGGCATGGGCGTGCCCTTGCATACTGGTCGGCACCATTATTCCTCCTGGAGCGCCCACCAGGCGTGTGAGCACGCCCATCTTGGGCGAAACATACACGCAAAACGGAAAATCCAAGGAGAAAACACATGCACTCCGTTATCGCGGATCGCAGGTCTTGGCGCACATCTCGCGTCGCTGCCATCCTAATCGCGCTCCTGGCAGTGATGCTCTATGCCACGGCTGCCGCAGCGCACAACGTTACCGAGGGTGACGCTGGCTACATACAGGAAATCTGGGGGGTGAATCTCATCCCCTTCGCCTATCTCGGAGCCAAGCACATGGTCACGGGATACGACCATATCCTGTTCCTGCTTGGCGTCGTCTTCTTCCTCTACAAGATGAAGGACGTAGGTATCTACGTGAGCCTCTTCGCACTCGGTCACTCAACCACGATGCTTGCGGGCGTCTGGTTCGGCTGGGGCGTGAACGCCTATATCGTCGATGCAATTATCGGCTTGTCGGTCGTCTACAAGGCGCTCGACAACCTCGGAGCCTACCAACGCTGGTTCGGGTTTCAGCCGAATACAAAAGCCGCAACTCTGATCTTTGGCTTCTTCCACGGCACAGGTCTGGCTACCAAGATCCTCGACTACAATATCGCGTCGGAGGGTCTGTTGCCGAACCTGCTGGCCTTCAACGTCGGTGTCGAGATTGGTCAAATCATGGCGCTCGCCGTGATCCTCATCGTTATGGGGTTCTGGCGGAAATCCCCGAAGTTCTATCGGCAGGCCTACACCGCGAATGTCGTCATGATGTCCATGGGGTTCATCCTCATGGGCCTTCAAATCACCGGCTACTTCGTTGCCGCGTAACTTACAGGAGACTTACATGTTCAACTCAGAGAAACCGAACCTCGAAGATCTGCCGACTACCAAGCAGCTTTTGCGTTCAACGGCCATTGCCGCCGCTTCTGCAGCCGCGATCCTGGTAACGGTCGTCCTGCCCGCGGAATACGGGATCGATCCTACGGGCGTGGGTGGTGCCATTGGTCTCGCGGAGATGGGCGAGATCAAGACACAACTCGCAGAGGAAGCCGAGGCCGACCGGTTGATGGATATCGAAGCCGAAGATCAGTCAAGCCTGCTGAAAGAAATCTTCGGGCTATTCGTCGGTAGCGCGTACGCACAGGATGCCACAGCCGAAGAAAGCGAAGAGTGGCGCGATCAAATCACCTTCACACTCGAGCCCGACGCGTCCGCCGAGTGGAAGCTGGTCATGACCAAGGACCAGACCGCCGACTACCGCATGGTGGTTCAAGGAGGCAGGGTCAACTTCGACCTTCACGGCCACGGCTCCGGCCAATCGGTGACCTATGAAAAGGGTCGCGGCTCTACCGGGAGCGAGGGCGAGATAGTGGCCGCGTTCGACGGTGAGCACGGTTGGTTCTGGCGGAACCGCGACGACGCGCCACTGACCGTCACGATCCAAGTGCGCGGCGACTATGCCGAAGTAAAAGACAACACCTGATCAAGATACCACATCCCTGCCTATCAAGCGGCAGGGATGTGCATTTTCTCGGTTCAGGACCAAGACGGCAGCCCGTTTCGTGGCATTTGCATTCAATGCCGGAGTTGACGCTCTGAGTCTTCTAACGTCATCGGCGAAGCAGACATTCGTCGCTGAGCAATCGAAGGTCAGCCATGGGCCGGAAGCGAACATTTGTGAATATTCAGAGCAGCGTTTGCTATTCAGACAAGGCTGACTTCCAATTGTTCCCGAGCGAGGTCTGCTTTGGCTCTCGCCAACGCTGATCTTCTATTTCGCGGCATCCGCCAGACTCGCAATAGCCTCCAAAATGCCCGACACTACCCCAACCCGGGTGGGTGAGACCAAGGCGATCATCCCCGAAATATCCGGTCGCGGCTGGATCACTGGCACGCATCAGCACATGCTCGATCCTGCCGACCCGTGGCCCGAGGGCTACCGGCTGAGCGATACTTGGCCGGATGTGAAGTAGAACTGAACGAAAGCTGGCGTTCGCGTAAGGCGTAGCATCGGGCACTTTGGGGGGAACCAAGTGTGATAGGTGCGCCCATTCCTTTTTTTGTCAGTCTCGTGATCGAGCAAAGGGGCAGGGGAGACGTACTTTATGCGGCAGGTTCACCTACTTGGGAGAAAATTGCCGACTTCGCGCTTCGTTTGTTCGCCGGGATAGGCCTGACATGGCTAGTCTGCGTTACGATCTGGCATTTGCACGTTTAAGTTCGGCTGGTTTGTCTAATATCCATTCTCCAGCTTATGGTGAACAAAGGTTTTCCTCCATATTCCGGAGGTTCGTCCAAAACCAGTCCTCGGTTGAAGTCGCAGACTCTATATCGCCGTTTTCAAGATTAATTATAATTGCTCCCCCGCCAAATTCGTTGAGACGCGGCTTGCTGCAACTGAGGCTGTACTGAAATCCCCATTAACCGGTGGAACCAACTTCACGCGCAAGCCTGGCTACAAATCCAATGACAGCCATAATATCTGCCGCCCCGTATGCATCGCGCAACCAAAGTTCAGCGGACGACTTATCACCATCAAGGATCGAAACTTGAAAGCTGCGCATGTCTAGAAAAGTATCATCTTCAGTGCGCATGGCCTCCAAAAGATCTATTGCGAACAAGGCGTCTTCGACTGATTTAAGTTTCAGACTGCACGAGAATTGAGTGTAATCGTCGGCCATTCTGCTCTCCTGTACCGTTTCAAAAACACATACAGAGAGCACCTTAAAATGATGTAAAATTTTGGCGCACCTGAACTTTATGATTATTTATCAGTTGCTTGGGCGGATCCATTATTTGGAACGCTGACGGTCAGCCAAAGAGACCTTACAAAAAGGCTGCACCAGGAATACCGGTGCAGCCAAGTGGTCGCCCAGAGGGAGATGACTGGGCCACCTCATCAATCTGATAGTGTGAGCGATACCTGAACCGCGACTCCTATTGCTTCTGAGGGTAGGGGGATCGTCCCATCTCTTCCATCATCTTTTCCCGGAAGACCTCTGCGGGTGTCTTCCACCCGAGGCACTTTCGAGGTGTCGCGTTGAGGTGGTCGCAGATCATTTTCAATTCATGATCTGAGACCGCCGTGATGTCGCGCTTCCTTGGCAGCCATCTTCGGGCGCGGCGATTGGTGTTTTCCACGGTGCCTTTTTGCCACGGGCTAGATGGATCGCAGAACCAGGTTTGCGTGCCGATCTCGGCCTGAAGGTGGGGCCAGCTGACGAACTCGGTGCCGCGGTCGAAGGTGATGGAACGACGCGCGACGTAGGGCAGATCCCGCACGGCTTTCATGATCTTGCCCATGACTGGTTTCGTGCGCTTGTTCGGGTTCTTCAGCAGAACTGTGAAGCGGCTCAAGCGCTCCACGAGGGAGGTCACGTTTGACTGACCGAAGCGTTGTTTGAACAAGACAAGATCGGCCTCCCAGTGCCCGAACTGACGCCGATGCGCCACATCGTCCGGGCGGAACAGGATACCGACATCACGGTCGAACTTGGGTTTCTGGCGCTTTCTGGCACGGCGGGGCCGACGGGCTTTCCGGTGCTAGGGCAGGTACCACCAGAGTTCCTGCGCCATGCCTTCTTTGGAATAGATATAGCGATAGATCGTCTCCTGACAGACGCGCAGTTTTGCGCCTTCATAGATCATACGGTTGCCAATCTGCTCGGGCGTCCAACCTTGTTTGATCCGCTGCACAACCGTCTTGCACAGCTCAGGATGCCGGATCAGCTTGCGCTCCACAGATCGACGCTTGTTCGTCTGCAATTGCGCCGCGTGGCCGAAGTAGCCCGCGTATTTCTTCGGGAAGGCATCATCGGCCCAGAAGTTGCGTTTGATCTCGCGAAAGATCGTCGATTTGTGGCGTTTCAGAACGCGTGCCATCTCTCTGACGGGCACCTTTGCATGCCACCAGCTCTCAATCTTACGGCGTTCTTGTAGTGATAGTTGGGTGTAAACGGCTCCCATGCCATGATCTCCCATTAGATAACTCATTGTTTTCTAATAGGAGTCGCACTTCAGGGTAGCGCGTTCCAGACCGGCGGGTTTTGTTGCATAACATAGATTATGTTAATGATAGATTCCTAAAGGGTTGAAAATATTGGAATTCCTATTCTCCTGTGAACCGAATTTTGGTTCCCTGAGAGAAGATCATAGGACGCTCTTCCTTTGGGTGCCATGCAACCATGTACCAATCCCTGGTCTCTGTATTGAAGAACAGATAGAAAATCGGAAGCTGATGATCGGTTCCGTCGAGGACCTTGCGGTATTTCTCAAGGGTTTCGTTTGAGAGATCATTTCCCTCCACTCCCTTTTTAGTGGCGTAGCCCTTAATGAGGATCGTTAGGATCTCGCCACGCGATAGCTTGGCCCCGTCCAGAAAGTCGATTTCCCATTCTTCATCGTATGCGTCTGAGGCGAAATCAGCTCCAGTGCTAAAAAACGACAATGCGAAAACGGTTTTCGAGAAGTCGATCTTATCATTCAGCTTCGATGCAGGGAATTTGAAGCCGTGCCTTCTCTCAAAATGTTCCGGATGGTAGCGATTGCGATTTCGAGGCCATTCCTTGGCGAGCCAGTCTATACTCCGAGACATGACGACATCCGGCTCCCGACCGCCTCCAACCGGACAAAGGTGGAAGAGATTCTCGTTCGATTGACCAAGCAAGTAGATGTAAATGTGGTCCGTCGATGGTGTAATGAGCGTAATTATCTTAATGCCATCTTCCTCGGCGGTGGAAAATATCTTCGCCTTATGCTGTTCCAGGTGGAGTTCAATTTCTTCTCTCG
Source organism: Roseovarius sp. THAF8 (assembly GCF_009363735.1). Classification (NCBI taxonomy): domain Bacteria; kingdom Pseudomonadati; phylum Pseudomonadota; class Alphaproteobacteria; order Rhodobacterales; family Roseobacteraceae; genus Roseovarius; species Roseovarius sp. THAF8. The sequence continues at coordinate 41,790 of NZ_CP045414.1, forward strand.
GTCCGGTGATGCAGTTCTCCGGAAGTTTGGCAGATCGTGCTTCAGACGAAGCCGGGAACGGAAAGAAAGTAACGCATGTGCAAAACAAGAATGCAGAAAAAATATGACGCATGTGTAGACCTCGATTTTATCGATGCGTCTGGATGCTAACTTGAAATCATGGCAAATGGGGAATTTTCACCTTCGATTGCGTATAGCGGAAATATTCCTTTGAGAGTGTAGATGCCTTTGGATCGTAAGATATGCGTTATCCCACTACGGCCTTTGTGCTGGTGGTGATCCGCTTCCGGTTAACAAGCACTGGAAGGAAATTGAATATGGTTGCGACATCATGCATTCGCACAGCGAAATCTTCACTGAAAAACTTGATAGATAAGCTAGGATTTACTCGATTAGCGGCGGTGTGTGTAAATGGATGTTAGTAGCCCCAGCTCTTGAAATACCTACAATCGCGTTCAGAGACTTCCTAGATCTTACGATGACACCAAATCTTCGTCTCCCAAGATGGTTTCGGATAGAGTTTTTGCAGCCGCTAGCAGGTGCGGTATAAACGCGGAAACTTCGTCGTAAGTGACCCTTGCCGTTGGAACTGACACACCCAAGCAAGCAATCAAATCGTTTTCAGGCGTCATTATTGGTACAGCACAACCAACGACACCTCGGACATACTCTTCGTTGGAAGTCGCCCATCCCTGTTTTCTAGTTTGTTCCAAAACCTTCATGAAGCTGGTCGGATCGGTTATCGTGTTCGGGGTGAACGGCGTGAGCTCAAGCGAATTTACGAGCTTTTCACGCGCTTGAAGCGCCAAGAGGCTGAGGTAGATCTTTCCGGTGGATGTACAGTGGATCGGAGCATCGGTTCCTGGGTCAAATTGAAGCCCATGGACCGTGGAGACGCGAACGCTATCAACATAGACAACGCGATTGTTCCGTACCAAACCTATTTCACACTGCTCACCGAGTTCACGAGACACTTCTTGCAGAACGGCATGTCTTCGAGCGGTTCTAAACGCACTGCTGATCGTTCGCGCCGAAAGAGTTACCAAACGATTTCCTACGGTGAACCGCTTAGTACCGGCAGTCATCGCAGCCATTGTCGTCGAACTTGTCGCAATCCGGTCGCGAGGAGAAAGCTCTACGTAAAGCTCAGTATGCAGGATTTCTGTTCACGCTTTTCAAACTTGTACTACGTTGCCACACAGATATGGAGACTGCGTGGCAACGTGCTTCTTACCGGAGCGATCTTACGCCTTATCTTAAGCGCTGGAAAAGCGCCCCCAAGACGCAAAAATGCAATTAATGAAATTTCGAATACGATGAGTATTCATAAACAAGATTGGTAAATCCGAATAAATTTCATTGGATCTTATATTTTAATTCCATGTTAATTTCTGCAAGTTATTAATAATTCTTGTTTATTACAGGAGCAAATCATGAATAAAATTGGCTCAGCAAGCAACGCCGCTTACAAGAAAAATATGGAAGATAGCGTCGCTCAAATGGTTTTCAACCTATATAAAATAAGTAACGAATTCATTTGTGAAGTAATTATTGACGGAACAATTAAGGATCGAGTGAGAGCAGTCACCGAACAGGAAGTGTTCTGTTTCTTCAGGTCGTACGACAAGAAAGACTTGTGGTTGACAAAATCACTCTATCGCAATGCAGACATGAATATTCTGCATTGGTACGGATCAATTCATGCTGACAAGGCAGAAGAGGACTTTTCCGTTGAGCTGTGCGGGCAGCTTCCCGATCTTAGGATCAGCGGTAACCGTATTGCCGAAAAGTATTCAAAAGGAGAAAATGATAGATCATGGAAGGCTGCTGTATTTAAAACCCCCACTGAGGACTTCATCACTACTCTACAATATAGCCAGTCCGGAAAATTTGAATGGGATGAATATAGCATGATCTGGCGCGAAACTGCAGAACACGCCATCAAGGATGCCGAAATGTTCGTAGACCTACAGCTTCCCATTATTCATCTCCTGTATCCCGTCGATGATATGGAAGCTACTCAAGAGAGTAATCTAAAGATACTCCTCGCCGCGTTTAGCTAGTGCGTTGATCGATATGAACCATGGTATCATCGTCGGGTTAGAAGCGTCTCGCTCGTTCAAGCAGGCTGAGCTCGGATCAACCAAGGCGATGTTTAACTGCTTGAAGTTCAATTTCGGTCTGCGCCCGGAACGTCTGATCGCCAAAACCACCTATGACGCCGACCCACTTCTAGGCCGGCGCGTAGACCGCAAGATCGCACCACTCATTCCGGTCTTCGACCAGGCGGGCCAGTTCGATGGCACGTGGTCTCGCGCCGACTTCGTGTTGGATGTCGAAAACGACAAATACATCTGTCCCGAAGGTCACGCCCAAAAACAGTTGCGACGCAACTACTCAGACCCCAACGGTGGATCAGCCGGAGAAGGCACCGCTCGCTTTCGGGCTCTGGAAAGAGTCATCCAAGATTGCCCATCGAAAGCTAGGTTCTGCCCTATTTGAAGGACGATTTGCCTGATCCTGTGGACAGAGGGGTATTTTGCAGTTCACTCCACAAGGTCCATCGCGACACTGACTTGCGCTCTCTTCAAGTTCCTACAGTTCCTGTGCCCAGAACTCTTCCAGAGGGCGCGTGTCCCCGAATTGATTTGATCAGACGCCTCGAATTACTTCGTAATTTACTTCCCAAACCAGACTAAATATTTAATATCAGTGTGTTACGCTCGCCTTTGCGGAGCGATACACCTCCTTTGTTGTCGTAGATTACTCCCCGAGGAGTAATGAAGCGGCGGCTTGCGCTCTCTGCAGGTTCCCAGAAATACGGTGCCCCGGGGCGTTCCCGGCAGTCTCGTTTCCCTGCGGCAGTTTGGCAATACGCAAGCTTGTGAACTTCTCGTAATTTACTCCCCAAGACGGATTAAATATTTAATAACAGTGTGTTACGATTGATTTCGCGGAGCGATACATCTCTTTTTTGTCGTAGGTTACTCCCCCAGGAGCAATGCAGCGGCGGCTTTCGATCTCTCTAGGTTCCCAGAAATACGGTGCACTGAGCGTTCTCGGAAGTCTCTTTTCCCTGCGGCGGTTTGGCGGATACTGAAGCATGTGAGCTTTTCATAATCCACTCCCCCAAGAAGAAAAATATCCATGATATCAGTGCCCTAAGATTACGTTCACAGTGTGATGTACCTCCAGTTTTACTGTAGATTACTCCCCAAGGAGCAATGGATCAGCAGCTTGCGCTCTCTCCAGGTTCCCAGAAATACGGTGCTCGGATCAGTACTGGAGAGTGCTTTTCCATAAACTCGTCCGAGGGGCGCAGACGTCTGCGGACTTGTCGTAATCTACTCCCTCAAGAAGAAAAACATACATGATATCAAAGCTCTAAAGACTCCATTTTCAGAGTGATGCGCCTCCAGCTTTACCGTAGGTTACTTCCCAAGACGTTGAGATCGAGGCACCATGGCGCAAGGACGATGTCGGCCAGACATTATGTTATACACAAACTATCGAGACGTGTATAAAGTTGCTGCATGCATCTCTCGGGCCCGATCATCGCAATTTACCCAGAGCTCTTACAACGCCATTTCAGGAGGCCATCAGTATCAGTCGAAGGCAGCCTGATGCTAACGCAGCGTGGCGGCAGCAGTGTCTGGGTTGCCCGAAAAAGGCGCGGCAAGAAGGTTGGGGAGATCTATCTTGGCGTCGATAATGAAGAAACCCGTGCAAAGGTAGACACAGCACGCCAGGAGCAGATTACGACTAAGGAATGGTCACAAGGCTGCACGACGCTTGTAGCTGCTCTGCGGGCGTCTGGGTGCGCCGCAACTGATACTACCTCCGCACGTGTTCTAAGCGCTCTCCGAGAAATAGGTTTTTTCGATCAGAAGGGTCTTGTAAGTGGCGTACAAGCGTTCAATCAGTATCCGCTGATGTTTGGACGTCTTAATCCAGAATGCACGCAGAAAGCACTTCTCAGCCTTGTCTCGACCACCTGTGGGAACGAGGTGGTCAGTCACCTTGTAGCGCAAGGGATCGATCTCAAACCTTCAGCAGGTGAAGGCTCTGACAATGGACGCAAATGGATTGCGGAAGGCAAGATCGAGGTTGAGTTCGTACATGTTGAAGGCAAAGAAACCTTCTTGCTGGAGAACAGAAAAAGCGCGGTCGCTCTTTATCGGAGCGGCGTCTTGGTCAGCATCCCAGACCCTGCTAGGTACGCGCTGCACTGTCTGCTTGCTTCCGACCAAGGATGCTGGAGCCAAGCAGAATGGTTGATCGGTGTCATTTCAGATGAGTGCCCTTTTGACCTCTATAAGGCCTACAAAGAATTAAAGTTGGGTTGGCCGGATAGCATTCAGAAGCTCGAGGCGACGCTGACGTTTATGCCTGAGAGCTCGATGATCCTGGACGAGATCCTCGACATCTTCGAATGACCGGAATGGCAAGCATCTGTCTGTTAAAAGCGACAGAAATGAAGTAGCCCAGAAAAATGTGGGGAATGTCACACTGACTGGCGGCAGAGCATTCCTCGGCCTTGCAATGAATTGGCTGCCAAAGTATCTCCTGCGCATGGCTTATTTGACGCTCATACCAACAGCTACCTGGTAATCGCCCCTTTACTGCGGGCGACGCATGATCGTCCGCTTATACCCATTCTCAAAAGCTGCTCATGTTGTCGCTCGCCTTGTTTCCAAGGAGAATTCGACATGATGAGACAAAACAACCTAAACATTAGGAACTGGTACACCGCGGACCTTCACCTCGGCCACGAAGCCATGATTCACTTCTGCAATCGGCCCTTTAAGGATGCCGAGCAAGCTGACGAAACAATCCTGCGGAATCTTCATGCGAAGGTCGGTCCTGGAGATCATCTCTGGATGTTGGGAGACTTCGCAATGGGGAAACGGAAGCTGGACAAGAAATGGCTGCGAGAGATGTTTGACCGCTTGCCGGGAGCTGAACAGCACCTTGTGGTCGGCAACCATGATGACGAGATCATCCAAAGCCTACCGTGGACTACGGTCAGCCACATCGCGGAGATTCGGGATGGTAGTCTGAAGCAATTTAATACTTTGTTTCACTACCCGATGCATACGTGGAACCACGCTCGCAGGGGCGCATTTCAACTTTTTGGGCACGTGCATGATAACTGGCTCGGGTCGCGAAACTGCGTAAATGTCGGGGTTGATGTCTTCGATTTTTACCCGGTTTGCTTCAATGAAATCGAGCAACGGTCAGCGTCGCTTCCAGTCAACAGGCATTGGAAAGAGATCGAGCCCAATTGCGACGTGATGTTTACTGATGAGGAAGTCTTTTCAGGAAAGATGGACGTTTCCTGAGAACGGTGCCAGCGAAGCATGGAAGCTGATTTCCGTGCTTTTCGCTGGCCCCGAATTAGAAAGTGCTAGAGATCCGCCAGAACCGGTACCTTTTCTGACCGGTTATCTCGGCGATCAACCCCGCCTCTTCAAGCAGGTCGATATATTTCAGTGCAGCATCTTTCCCGGTTCCTGAGGTCTTCAAGAGCGTTTCAATATTCAGAATAGGATAATCGACAAATGCCTTGGAGATACACTGGTACGTTGCGGTCTGCTTAAACTCCACTTCTTCAGATTTTTGTTTAAACAGCTCCACTGCGTTCAAATTAAGCAAGGCTCGATGGCAGGCGTTCTCGACCAAGCGATACCATGTCGCCAAGCGCTGCTCGATTGTACCCGCTCTCATAAAGGCTCCATGACCGCCAAGCGCCAGCGGAACGAAACCGAGCCCTCCCCGTCGTCCACGCGGCGCACAGAGTTTCTGTGACACGACTGCGGCTTCCATGAAGTCACTATCGCCAGAGACTTGGATGCTTTGCCATGAGAAGAATGCCAAGGCACCAAGCGTGAACCTATGCAGGCCCTCAGCGTCCTCGATGTATTCTTTCCATTCTTCATAGAGATCATCGAAAGTCCTACCGCCAGTCTGCCTGATCAGCTCCTCGTCGGTTCCCTCTTCGACTGCATGACGCCCCAGAACGTCCCGTATGTCATCGTTCAGGGGGTGAAGGGGGCTCATATACCTTGAATGCGCCCAGCGAGTTTCAACCACTGCCTCCTGGTCTCTCTCATGCTGGTAGTCCGCCAATACGAGGTGTTTATGCAGCGCATCATGTCCGAGCCTGTAACCGGCAAGCCAAGCAAGTTCGACAGCCTCGATGCGAGCAATGCGATCATGCATGGCTGGGTTGAGACGGATCCGCTCATCCAGGCAACCGGACATGTACGTAGCATCCGCAAGTGAACCTGAAAGATTCCGCTCTGCCTCACGCCAGTCGTTGTGATAGAATATGAAGCTCTTTTTTGACTCCGGATCAACATCATCCTCGGGGCCAGGAGGCAGGAACCACAGATTCTGTTGGTCTGGATCATCTCCATCGTAAATGGATGGCGGGCCAAGGTCTTCGTCATCCGGATTATACATTTACACGAGCTCCTTGCTTATAAAGTATGAGCAAGCGTTTAGCGACGCAAACATACAAAGTTAAAAGAAGACTGTGGGGCTGCCACAAGGCCAGTGCTTGAATCAGAATTAACGCCCTGCGCAGTCTATATCTGGATATTTGAGTTGGCTGGCACATACAGCAAGCCGCTGGATAGCCTGCTCCACCCCAAGAGTGTCGAAACTTGGAATTGCCATCCCGATAGGGCCCCTATTCCAGGATTTCATGGAGGTTCTTCTCAGTATAATACATCGCGTAGAGGTAGTCGATCTTCACTCCAAATTCCTGGTAAACTGCAGAGATCGCTCGTTCGGCAATCGTCATTTCCTGTGCGCTGAGGTCACCAAAGATCATGACATCGATGTCCGAGTGCGCTTTGAAGTCTCCGTTCTCCAGGAATCCAAAGAGAACATGTTCAATGTTTACGTCTTGCAGTAGTTAGTGAAGACTCTCCCATGCCTTTAGAGCTTGCTCGTAGTGCTTCCTATCGCGTTCTTTTATGAGCTTTCGATCTATCGACATCGCTCGCATTCAACGCATGGATGCGAATTCCACAACCAAACCTGGACCTGGAAGAGGCCATAGGCCTTTATTCTACCTTTTTCTGATAAGCTTTTGCCTTGCGAATAGATAGAAAGATAAACTTAATTTACCAGAGGCAGAATTTTATAAAAACTATATTGACGCGGTATTATTTTATTAGTATATATCTCCTTGTGAGACGCCGGATAGGCGGCTTAAGATGAAAGATGAGACGCTGGACAAGCGGGCCTTACCTACCCCATAGGTAGCTAATGACATTATATTTTCATCTGACCCACCCAATGGGTGGAACCGAGCCCCACTAGCTAAAGCTGGTGGGGCTCTTTATTGCAACTAATGCGCAAAATTATATTAAGAGTGCTCGATAAGTATAATTTTCTCAATTTGCGCAACTTACGTGCACTTCTGCAGATCATCGATGGTAAAAAAAGCACAATGTGAACCGAACAAATAATCGGCAGACAAGTATACTTTATCATTTTGATAAATTAAATAATTTGCATTTAACTTTATATTATATTAAATACAATATACTTAAAATATAAAAGGGCCAGGAAGGTGCGAGCTCCCCGACCCTATAATCATGATGATGTGAGAGTAATATAGGCTTCGAGCGACGATAAGTCAATAAAATCTCACGAGAATAAATAGAAAGGCACCTTCTGAACCCTTCGAATTGAAGGCTATTTAAGGATGTCGAGACGGGCAGGAAGTACAGCAAGAAAAGAAGGGCCGAACCGGCTCTCTTTTGACCTGTGTTATGACTTCAACAGCGTTTCTTACGAAGATCCACGCACCCAGATCCAAGCGCTTTTCGGACCTGTTATCGAGACTTCACCGTTCACTGCATGCCTTCATGACCAGTCAGTATCGCGTAACTCCCGGTACGACATGCCGAAAATTACGGATATGAAAGAGTGCGCCTCGAATTTGCTGAAGCATCAAGACCGCGAGATCTACCTGTCCGCAGGGATGTTCCCCCAGGGAGGTGGTGAAAACAAGCGTTGCCGCTGGAAGACAAACATCTGTGCGATCCCGGCGCTCATGCTCGATCTCGATTTTCACAAGACCACGAAATATGGAGAACGCACACCAGAACAGATGGTCCACGTCATCTTCAGGATTTGTCGAGATTTCAACCTGCCCAGTCCCGACATGATCGTGTTCTCAGGCGGCGGTCTTCAACTGTATTGGATTTTCGAGCCGATGAGCTTTTCGAAAAGGTTTCCAAAAGCTGATGACAGCAGGGACCAAAGAGAAATCAATTCCGACCGCTGGCTCACCGTTGTACGCCAACTCTGGCAGGTGTTTGCCCCGCTCGGAGCGGACTATGATGGGAACAATGTCGTGCGCCTGACCCGTTTGGTGGGTTCGAAGTCGGCACGAAACGGCAACATCGTGAGGATCGTTCACCTAGAGCCGTACCTGATGGACCCTGGAGCTGGTCGCGGAACCTTCAATGAGCTCGAAAGCGCCGTGCAGCAGGGCATCGAGGAAAATTTCGAAAACATCGATCATGACGGCAACGATGAGCGCAAGCGCGGGAAACGGAAGAAGCCATCACCTGTGGCAAAGGGTGAAGTCGCAGATGATCCAAGAGCGCCTCAGCCGGTGCGTGAGAGCTTCCAGGCCCGCAATAACGTCATTAACCTCCAATCAGTCAGAGAGCGCGAGGAGCACTGTCACAAGGAACTTTTGGATTACGGTTACGGCACGCAGGCCCGAAATCGCCTGACTGATATTTTCAAGCTTATCGAAGGCCGTCATGGCGGACAGATACCGCGGGGCTTCAGGAATTCGTACATTTACTCAATCGCGTCCCTGTTCGCCTTCTTGGCACCGCCTGCGGCCTTGGAAAAGAGGACACACGAGCTGGCTCAGGATCTCTGCGGCGATGACTGGACCCCCGAAGAGACGCATAACTCGATCAGTTCTGTCCTTAAACGCGCTGAAGAGGCTGCCAATGGCAAAACGCGATTGTTGAACGGCAGAGAAGTGGACCCTCGCTATTGGTACAATTCAAATAACTTCGCCGAGTTCTTGAATGTGAGTCTGGAAGAGATGCAGGCATATGATCTCAGAGCGATCATCAACGGTGCGCGAAGAGCGGAAAATGATAAAGCGAAAAACACTCGGAAGAACGCACAACGGGCACAGCAGGAAACACCCGAGCAACGCAGGAAGAAGCTTCTGATTATCGAAATCCAGGAACTCAGTGCTGGTGGCATGAGCATCAAGCAGATCGTTCGCGAAACGGGGAAAGCTCGGAACACGGTGAAAAGCTACATCAACCAAGAGAAGCCTGTCCTCACAGATATCCACGAAAATCCTGAGTTGGAGCTTAAAGTAGCACCTGAACAGGCTCAGGAGAAGCGTCAGGAGTTCGCTCAGAAGCCTGTTCGCAAGATCAAGAGCCCAATGCTTGCAAAGACCAAGAAAGCGAACAGAGAAGCAGCCCTCGGGCACCCTGCCCCAGCAAACGATAGTGGTCCGGGCGTTATCGAGTTCAGACGAGCTGAGCCACTTGACGATCCTCTGGTTCCAGATCCTGCCTTCGGCTCTCCGATGGAAAAAATGGCGACCACTGGTTGCCCTTTCTGAATCTGGTTTCGACCAATTGCTCTGACGGCGATGTCCGTCTTTTCATTTACACAACTCTACTGTGACGCCCTTTGAAGGCCTGGAAGCAGGCCCCAAATGGCTTTAATGAGATCTGACAGACAACCTCCCTGCCCTACCCTGAAAGGGTGCCTCCAAGGCGCTCAAAGCAATCTTAAGAAGGATTCATCACCAAGACAGGTAAAAAGGGACCATTCTCAAGCGAGTAAGAGAACTCAGAAATGCTGTATGGGATTCCTGCTGGACTTTTCAGGGCCGGTTCTCCTCCTCACCCCTGCCGCCCTTGACGCAAGGTCCCTAAAACCTGGAACGGCAAAGACCGGGAGGGGGAACTCTAAGGAAGGATTACAGTAAGGGGGTCAGATTTTTGACCCCCCTCTCTACAGGACCTGTTCGCCCAGATAATGAGGGCCGTAGTTAGCTGCAGCTCCAAAGGCTCTTCCATCGCCAGAGACAATCACAGAGCGGTATTCATCTCTGACCCAG
>NZ_CP045415.1:0-4597 GCF_009363735.1 Roseovarius sp. THAF8
CTGCTTCCCGCAATAGGCCACAAAAGCAGCGCCCGCGTTCTTCGGTGGGTTGCCCTTGGCTGCTTCGCTCTTGGCGAATGCCAGCCAGTCCGAACGCAGGGCGTAGTAGTCCCGGCCCTTCTCCCTGGCGATGGTTCTCGCCTTGTCCTCGGCCCACCCCGGAAGCCTGATCTCGGGCAAGAGTTCGTTCTGCGGTGAGCGCGGGCGAAAGATCACCAGGTCTTCGGCGGTCAGCTCCATGCGATAGAACGGCGTGTGATCGTCCTCGATGATCTGGCGGATGTTCAGTCGGAACTTCTTCAGAGGGGCATTGCTGCCGGTCTTTTCCTGAAGCTTGGCGAGGCCGATCTGCCATTTCGGCTGGCCCCCGCAATGCTTGCGGCCGATCTCATACAGGCGACGTTCCAACGGGCGGCGCAGGCGGAAATAGTCATTTGAGATCGTCACGACCTCGTTGGCCTCGATCGCACGCATTAGCCAGTCAGAGAGAACAATTTCGCAGTAGTCGAGGCGGAAACGTTCGTCCGCTGTGCGGACAAAACCGCCCTCGTCAATCAAGCCGAAGATGCGGGTTTCGATCTTGTTTCCCGTGGCAATGTTGGTGGTGAAGGTGGTGCCGCGCAGGCGCTGAAATGCATGTTCAAGGCGGTTGTAGCCCAAGTTATTCGTTGGCCGGTTGGTCGCGATGAGCAATTCACGAGCTGAGAAGCGGACGCGTTTTCCAATCTTCTCGCCCCGGTTCTTCATGTCCATCAGCTGGCTAATGCAGAAGATCAGGATGTCCTTGTCGAAGATCGTGGGCAGGCCCTTGCCCGAGGGAATGATCTCAAGCTTGCTGGTCCCGCTTTTGTACACCAGATGGCGCATGTCTGGCTTGGTGGCGAGAGAGAACAGAGGATGCTCCATCGAAGCCATGTCATCCTTCGCCACGACATCGGAAATATCGAGGATGAAGAAGTCTTTTTGAGGATGTCTATCAGGTAACAACGCCATGGAATCTTCATAGCGGATATTCGCACTATCAGGAACCAAAAATTCGCACTATCGGGAACCCTCAGGCGTTCGCACCTTTCGGAACCAAAATTCGCACCTTTCGGAACCCAGGTTCGCACCTTTCGGAACCCTGTGGATAGTTTCCTTATATGGTGACAGTAGGTTAGGGGTGATTTTCGGACCCGTAACATACTCCGTAGGTAACACTATTAACACTAGGGTCAGAGACCGTGGCTGGAACCTCGATCCCGTTCCCGGCTCGCACGGTCGGTAAGATCGCCTTCCCGTTCTGGCCGGGTTTCTTCCCGAACCGCGGGGGCTGTCAGGCCAAGGTTCATCTCGTGACGCTCCACCTCTGCCGGGGCTTCCTGCGGCCAGCAGGTCCGATCTTCGATCTGGGGAACATCAGGCCGCAGCATGTTCTTCACCGCAGCTTCCATCCTCGCCATGAACGCCCCGCACTTCGCCACCACTGCCGCTAAGTGCATCCGGTCGGACAGGCTGGGGAAGAGATCGCGCCCGGCCTCATACCGATCACCCATATTTTCCCGGAGTCCCACACCGCAACGATGAGCCGTGTCATAGATCCGTTCTGCCCCGGATCTGATTGCCTCGATGAAGGGCCAGGGATCGGTGCTGGCGTCTCCACCAACCCGATCCAGCGTCAGAGCGCCCCTGGGAGGCTCGTAGGAGCTTCCTTCGGCCCTGTGGCGGGTAATCTCCCCCTTGAGCGCCAGAAGGCCGCTCAGGGCCTCTGTCTGGCCCTCTGAGAGGTCTGTGTCCCTGATGGCGTCCCACAGGCCCTCAGAGGGCGCTCTGACGCTCTCACGGGCCTTGTCCATGACCGCACCATAGGTTTCCGGGGACAGGTGCTGGCGCTGCGTGATTTCCTTGCGGGTGCCGCGCACGATTTCGCTGTCCAGATTCGTGCGGCACCAGTCGGCCCAGGACGTCTGCAAGGCGGAGTATTCGTTCCGCTCGCCCGTGGCCTCCTTCAGCTCGCGCAGGGCCTTGTTGGTCGAGATCACCGGCTTGCCCCGGCTTTCCCGAACGGGGGAGACCAGAACATCGACCACGGCCCCGCCCTTCTCATCGAGATCGAGGCGTGTGGCGATCACCGATCCCTCGCCGCCCCAGCTCTCGGCCCATGCCTTCGCCTGGTCGAAGAGCTGGCGGTTATGCGGGTTGTCGGGGTCGTGCAGGTTGCCGGCCTTTTCCACCCATTCCGGCGAGACCACGCAGATGGCCTGCAAGCAGAGCGGCGAGCCTTTCCGTTCGCCGGCCCCCAGCTCGGACTTGTGGGCCTTGAAGGCGGCGAGATAGTCCCGGTCGTTCTCGGCCTTTGACCAGGCAAGACCGAAGCCGGGTTCCGCATCGTCCCGGACCCGGGCCTTGCCGGTCTCGTCGTGACGCTGCGCATGGAGGGACGCCCCGCGAAGCTGGGCGATACTGGTGAACTTGTTGACGCGGATCGCTGCCTTGAACATGGGACGGTGATAGCGGAGAGCGACAGAATTGTCATTTAAAATGACAACCCACTAGGCAATTCTCTTCGAGCCGCTCCGCTAATTGCCGTTGGGCCGGAGGCGCTGCGCCCTCCTGGACCTCCCGCCGGAAGCCGCCCAGGGGGCGGCTGCGCACCATCCCGCCCCTGCCATGTGGGGCCGGTCGGAATGGTGCGCGGAGCCAGCTCGGACCGGAGACCTCCGAATATCGGAGGGCCGGGCTGGCGGCGGAGATCACGTAAAACCATGCTTGAAAATGGATAATTACTATACCATATTTACGCATGAATTTTGAGTATGACCCCGCCAAAAGTGCCTCGAATCTGTCGAAGCATGGCATCGACTTCGATCAGGCACAGGCCCTTTGGGATGACCCGTGGATGCTCGAAGCGCCCGCCAAGACCGAGGATGAACCGCGCTTCATCTCGATTGGGAAGATTGAGGGCAAGCATTGGGCGGCCGTCTGGACACCGCGAGGTGATGCGGTGCGGATCATCTCGGTGCGCCGCGCCCGAAAAGAGGAGATCAGCTACTATGAAGGCAACTGAGTTCGACAAGAAATTCGACGCCGGTGAGGACGTGAGCGATGCAATCGACTGGTCCCAGGCGCGGCGCCCGAACGACCAACCCAAGCGCGTGAACGTGGATTTCCCGGCGTGGGTCGTGGAGGGCCTGGACAAGCAGGCTCGGCATCTGGGCGTGACGCGGCAATCGCTGATCAAGCTATGGATTGCCGAACGGCTCCAGTAGGTTCATCGAATTTAGCGATGAGTGCCTGCGGTCCGCCCCCTAATGACCGTTTTCAGCCCGATGTGCTTGATGCTGCGGAGGCTATCAACGGCAGCTTTTCACCGAGTAACCAACAGGTTAACCTAGAGACATCTTTTTTAGTTACAGCGAGGACGACATGAACCGATCAGATGCACTTTTCCCCTCACTCTTGCAGAGTAACAAAGTCAATCGTGCTCTTTGGTTTGCCATGTTGGCGATCACAGGGTCGATTGTGATTGCCATATCGGCCAAGGTTAAAGTTCCCATGTGGCCTGTCGATATGTCACTCCAAACGTTGGCGATCTTCACCATCGCCGCAGTGTTCGGTTTGAAGCTAGGGATGGCCACTATTCTTCTCTATCTGGCCGAAGGGGCAATGGGGCTTCCCGTGTTTCAAGGAACACCGGAGCGGGGCATCGGCATCGCATATATGATGGGTTCAACCGGAGGCTACCTGCTTGGCTTTGTAGCCATGACGGTAGTTACTGGATGGGCGGCTGATCGCGGATGGTGGAGAAGCCCCTTCAAGATCGGAGCAGCAATGCTTGTTGGTGAGGCAGTTCTGCTGATGCTGGGCACTCTCTGGCTAATGTATCTGTTCGGCTTTGCTCAAGGTATCGAGTATGGCATCGGGCCGTTCATTGTATCTGACATACTCAAGCTGGCGTTAGCCGCTGGGATTGTGTCAGTTCTCGGGAACGTCGTGCGATCAAGGCTGCGCTAACAAACCTGGTAAATGTAATTCTTTGAGCTTTGTCGATGTGTTCGGCAAAGCTGCCATTGGTCAGGATCGCTTCCAAGGCCACCAAGAGCTGCGCTTTGGGCTGTTGTCGGCCAGAAGCGCCGTCACGCGGGTTTCGGAGCTGTCCAGGCGCTTCCGTAGATCGTTGATCGTGTCGGCCATCTGATCCTTCTGGGCTTCCAGCCCGTTGGCTCGCTCGCGGGCGACTGCCAGTTCTTTTTCCAGCTCAACAACACGGTCTATGTGATTGCCCTCAGGGGTAAATTTTGCCTGTTGCGTATCGTTGCTTTGCATGTGTTGCGCATCGCGTTGCGCAACAGTGGGCGGAAAAATCCGGTGCAACTCTGACGGATCAATCTCGTATGAGCCGCCATCGCCCTTACTAGCTGATATCTTTCCGCTTTTGATTGCCCTCTGGATTGTTGTCTTGTTCTTTCCGGTGGCCTTTGCGGCCTCTGAGAGTGAATATTTCATGCCGTTGCGCCTCGTTGCTTTTGCCTGTTGCGCAACAGGGTATCGCGTTGCGCGGCGCAACGCCAAGGGAACCTGATCGAAGCAGGGCTAGACCCGGCTAACGCAAGCTATC